>CANPVZ010000013.1 GCA_947581855.1 uncultured Phocaeicola sp. | reverse complement strand
TGGATACCTCACGCCAAACGAAAAATTTAAACAAATTATTAATCAGAATTCTGTTGCATTTGCAAGTTGAATTCAGCACATGAAAAAATATGCTGAAAATAATTTGTAAATTCAAAAAGATCCTCTATCTTTGCACCCGCAATTCGAAAGATGGCGGGATAGCTCAGCTGGTTAGAGCGCATGATTCATAATCATGAGGTCCCCGGTTCAATCCCGGGTCCCGCTACATTGAAAATCAGGCATTTGGAAGGCTTCCACTTCTGAGTGCCTTTTTCATTTGCACACCATTTGCACACAACTTCTTTGAAAGGAAGAACTTCTCTTATGCATGAAAATAACAAAGTATTTTATAAATGATATTTGTTTTAAACAGGTAATAATCCCATATCTCTTAAGTTGTAAAGCTATATCTGGTTTATAACCAAATTGTTAGAAGGTAAATCTACTGGCTCTTCCTTAGTAAACTTACGCACTTCCCGAATTACCTCCTTTGAAAGCGTGCCCTCATCTTTCATCGCGTCTTGATTCCAATCCATGATACGGTTGGGATTGTACAGTTCGATACTAATTGCTTTAATCAGATTTTTAACCCTTATTATAACCGGGTTGGAGTCATCTCTCTTATCATGCCGCCTACCTTACTGCTGTCCATAATGGTATATTTTAATTTTTTTATTCTTCACAGAATTTGATATCATCATCTTTATTAATTATTTAGTATTGTACGAATTCAGAATTTCTGTGATTACACTAGAAGAAACACCTATTTCTTTGGCCACTTTCTTCAGATACAATGATTCTGCCGGTTGAATTTTACCATCGGCCAACATAATAGAGACAAGGCTATTCAATAAAGAAAATCCATACAAACTGTTTTTTCTGAATATAGAGAAATCTATATTTATTAATTCTCGCTTGTTCATTAAATCACGTAAATTCTGTTTTTCATTTTCTGGGATTGTAGAATCCTCGATAATCTCCTCTATCATCTCCCGTTCTTCAACCGAGAAGTGATTATCAACTTTAGCCATGTTAATGAGAGCCTTTATACGGATTGATTCAAACTTATCCAGTCTCTCTGTTTCAATCGTATCTTTCAAGAACATGTTTTTTGCCGCATTTGCAATTACGTTTGTGGCCAATGCATCAAGTGTCCCACCTATCAATCCACCAACAACGGGAACCGTTTTGCCCATATTAAGAACTCCCGTAGAACCGAACTTGGTCAAGAGCCTGAAGCCTACTGCTTGGTTTATCTTCGTCAGTGTCTTCTCAGGAATCTGGCTTATCGCATTGGCTGTTAATTTCGTAGCTAATTGAACTGCTACAGAATCAAGTACCCTATTTGCGCTTCCGCCAAGCAGGGACAAAAATACCGATGTACGTACTTGCTCGCTTTTTAGGTCATACCCGCCCATATAAGCGATAGCTGCAACCATCCGTATTTGGATGTACAATATGCTTGCTATATTTGAAGGTATAGATACCGGAAGAGTTATCATTCCTCCCAGATTCGTCACGAATCCCATACTTCCTGCATAAGCCAGTTGCCAGCGTATCATGTTGTTGCACGCTTCCGTTACCGTATCTGATTTTTTTAAGAAGTCCTCTGCCAGTTTAGCTATGGAAGACACTCCCGGCACATTGTCACTCACAGCATAATCATAGGCCCAATTCAAGGTTCTCATCATTATATCATGAGCCTGCGAAACCATATCTCCTTTTTTGATTTCGCCGGAATTTTCGCTATCGGGAATAATCCCTTTCTCTTTATTTATGGTTCGAACCGGAAGTTTGCTTTTGACTACTTTCTTGGCTGCATCAAGAGTCGCTTCCGTTATCTGTTTAACTTTATCATAATATTTCATTACTTATATTTTTAAAGGTTGCTCCGATTTCGTTAAGGAGAATAAAATCAGACATTTTCGATGTGTAAATTTCCAATATGTCTGCTAATCTTCTGAAAGATTGACCTTATAAAGGTAGAGATTTTAAAAGATGCGGCATGTATTCGGTTCTCAAAAGAGACTGTTTTCGTTATAAAATTACATTTTATATTCTCTTTTTGGGATTTATTCATTTTTCTTTTCGGATAGATTCCTGTTAAGATTCTCTTTCGTTAATAAAGTCACGCTTAAGTTCGCATTTTAATTCCTGGATATTCGCGAGGGGATAATTTAGCATACTTTTCCTGATTGATTTATTTTTAAGTTATTATATGGGTAGGTATATTCCCGAATCTCGGGAATATTAGGTAGTATGCAGTAAATCGAAAGGGAGAGAAGTGTTTTTTGTCCGGTCTTTTTTTGTCTAGGATATCTTTTGAATTACAATTAAAAATTTTCCTGCCGAAAAACAATGTCAACTCATTATTCGTTACACACGTATAGATAAAAGAAGAGCAATAATTATAAAATCATAGAACAATGGAACAAAAGGTAAAATTCAAAAATCGAAACTGGGAAGTTGCAGCAATTCTTCAGTTCCCTCCAAATTTCGATGAAAAGGAAAAATATGCGGCTATCGTTTGTGGACATCCGATTAGTAGTTGTAAAGAACAGACATCCGGTCACATTTACGGTAAACAACTGGCCGAGGCAGGATTTATAACACTGGCCTTCGACGCATCGTGCCAAGGGGAAAGTGGTGGTGAGCCTCGTTTTCTTGAAGACCCCGCTTTGCGTGTGGAAGATTTTCGTTGCGCTGCGGATTATCTGACTACGCTCGAGTACATTGATGAAAAGCGCATCGGTGTGTTGGGCATTTGTGGAGGCGGAGGATATGCAGCCAATGCAGCCATGACGGAACGTCGGTTCAAAGCCGTTGCAACAGTTGTTGCGGCTAATTATGGAAGAGTTATGCGTGAAGGAAACTATACGGCGGATGCTGCAATCAAGGCGCTTGAAGCCGTAGCGGACCAACGTACGGCGCAGGCTCGCGGTGCAGAAGCTAAAATCATTGGATACATTCCCAATACCCAAGAAGAGCGGATTGCCGCAGGAATGAACGATATCGATATCGTTGAAGCTATTGACTATTACAGAACCCCTCGCGGCCAAAGTGAAAATTCACCCAATCTTCTCCGGTTCGACAGTCTGGATAAAGTGTTTGCTTTCGATGCGTTCCATTTGGCTGATCATTTATTGACACAACCTCTGATGGTTATTGTGGGGGATCGAGTAGGAGCATTTGGCTCTTACCGCGATGGTTACGAGTTGTTTAACAGGGCTGCTTCGCAGGACAAACAGATACATGTTGTTCAGGGAGCAAGCCATTATGATTTATACGACCAACCTAAAGCCACCGGCGAGGCACTCCAGCAGTTGATTCCTTTTTTCCGTAAACACCTCTAAGGTAGTGTACACAAAGAAAAGAATTGAAACTATGAACATAAGATTAAAAATTGACGTCTCTCTTGGAAATGTTAATAACGAATTTAACTTTTTGTAATTTGTAAATTATCAGAAGCAGTGGAAAGTATTATATCGATATAAAATAGTTGTATAAATATTTTATTGAATAGAAAATAGCTGGATTATAAAAATACTCCTCTGAAACTCTTTGTGGTAAGGCATTTCAGAATTGTGCACAAACGCAAGGTACGTTTGTGCACAATCGTTCCTCGCGTTTGTGCACAAATTTAGAATGTAAATATTTATTATTAACGTTCTTTTTTTCTTTAAAAAAACTTCTTCAAAAAGGTAACTGATGTAGGAAGCGAATCGTTTTTAAGTATAAAGAGTTATTATTTATCATTAAAAATGATTGCTTATGAATGAAAATTTAGAATCGAGAGAGAAAAAGGTAAGGTCTTTTCTATTATTGCTCTCTTTTTGCTGCCTGTCGTTACAACTGGTGGCACAGACAGCTGACAAAAAGATATCTTATCAATGCAAAAACGAGAAGCTATCTACCGTTTTTGAGCAGTTAGAACGTTTGTCTGGATATTACAGACTACAGTTTGCTTATTCGGATATCGATAAATACACGGTATCTGTTGATTTGAAAGAAGTAACCATTCCTCGTGCTGTAGGGATTTTGGTTGAAGGAAAGCCTTTAACATATACTGTTGAAAACCAGTATATCTATGTAAAATCTCAACGGGGGGGGGGTAAAATCTCTTCAAATAAATTCACGTACAGAGGTACGGTAATAGATGATTTGGATATACCACTTCCGGGTGTGAATGTGGCGGTAAAAGGTCAGAAAGGCGTCGGCACTACTACGAACGCCGACGGAAATTTTGAATTAGCGCTTTCCGGTGATAAATGCGTTTTGATATTTAGTTATATCGGAATGAAAACTCAGGAAGTCCGTGCTACAGAGGGTAAAAGACTGACAGTTCGGTTGGAGTCGGATGCCGTAGCTATGAAGGAAACCGTGGTGACCGGTATTTATACACGTAAGGCAGAGAGTTTTACAGGGTCGGCTACTACATATAAAGCAGAAGAATTAAAGGTTGTCGGGAATCAAAATATACTTCAGAGCTTGAGTGCCTTAGATCCTTCTTTTGTTATAGCAGACAATAACCTGATGGGTTCCGATCCGAATACCATGATGAATGTAACCATTAATGGTACTACCAGCATTACGGGACTTTCTGATACCTATTCAGCTACGGCGAATCAACCCTTGTTTATTTTGGATGGTTTTGAAACAACCTTGCAAACAATATCCGATTTAAGTATGGATCGCGTAGAGAGCATTACCATTTTAAAAGATGCTGCTTCTACGGCTATTTATGGTTCGAAAGCTGCAAACGGAGTAGTTGTTGTGGAAACAAAGAAACCGGAAGCCGGAAAGTTGCGTTTTAGTTATAGCGGAAATTATCAAGTTGCTTGGGCAGATTTAAGTGATTATAATTTGATGAATGCTCGTGAAAAGCTTGAATTTGAACGTTTATCGGGATATTATGGAGAGTTTGACGAGTTTGGAGAAATTATGGATGATGCGCAGAGAACATTATATTATTCTCGTTTACAAAGAGCTGTAGCGGGTTTGGATACATATTGGATGAATGAACCCTTGCGTACCGCATTTACTCAGGAACACAGTATTAATGCAGAAGGTGGAGATTCTGCATTTAGATACGGTTTGACTTTCCGTTATAAGGATGCAGAAGGAGTAATGAAACAATCTGATCGTGAGAATTTAGATGGAACGGTGAATCTTTCATACCGGATTGATAAATTCAGTTTTTCGAACCAAACAAATATAAGTTATACGGATATTTCGAATAATGTAGTGCCTTTTAGCGATTTTGCTACGGCAAATCCGTATCAGTCTAAATATAATAGTGAAGGTGGAGTTGATAAAATAATAGAAATTTATTACCTGACAAATAAACCGAATGAAGCTCAGTATGTTTACAATCCGTTATGGGATTTTCAGCAGAAAAGCTTTAATACCAGTGATATATTGTCGATCCGAAATAATTTCGAAATAGAATATCGCCCCATTGACAAGATGAGAATCAGGGCTAAATTCGGTCTCGTTACTTCCAAATTGGAACAAGAAGTCTTTACATCGCCCTTTGCAACAGATTTTACCGGCGTTGAATCTTTAAAAAGCGGTAGTTTAAACCAAACCAATCAGAGGGAAACCTCATATGACGGAAGTTTCATTGCAAGTTATGGAGATGTGATAGGAAAACACACTTTCAATATTGTTGGAGGAGCTCAGTTGTCGGAGAATAATACAACGTCCGACATGTTCTCTACCATAGGGTATATATCAGATCAATTTTCAAATCCAAATTTTTCCATTGGCTATCCCGAGGGTGGGAAACCTACTTCAACGATATCAAAAACCCGTTCGGCAAGTTTCTATTTAAATGGTAACTATGCATACGACATGCGTTATTTGGCAGATGTAAATGTTCGTTCGGATGGGGCTTCTGTGTTTGGTGTTAATAATCCCTTTTCTACTACATGGTCTTTTGGATTGGGTTGGAATATGCATAATGAAACCTTTCTGAAAGATTTAGAATGGGTAAATTTCTTAAAACTCCGTTATTCGTTGGGAAATCCCGGAAACCAAGATTTTGATGCAAAGATTGCTAATAGTGTTTATACCTATTATACAAATTATCAAAATATGTTTGGATTGGCTGCATTGGTAAGTAAATGGGGAAATAAGAATTTGGATTGGCAACGGACGTTGACTCATAATGTTGGTTTAGACCTCGAGTTGTTTAAGTCTCGTTTGCGTCTAACGGTTGATTATGGTATGAAAAAATCGGATCCGGTATTGCTTTCCATTAGTCAACCGCCTTCCACAGGAACTTCTTTTATTCCAATGAATATTGGTGCAACGAAGAATAATAATTTCTCATTCTCTATTAATTATTTTGTGTTTAAACAGACTGATTTAACATGGCAGATTAATGCTAATCTTCTCCATACTAAAACTTCTTATTATAATATAGGTAATAGTTTAGAGAAATATAATGAGGAAGGACGTGAAAATCAAACATTGTTACGTTTCTATGATGGAGTGAGCGCTACAGCATTATGGGCAGTACGTTCTTTAGGAATTGATCCGATGAATGGTAATGAGGTGTTCATGAAAAAAGATGGTACATATACTTATGAGTGGGATTCCTCGGAAGAAGTAATATGTGGTGATTCTGCTCCGGATGCAGAGGGAAATATAGGCTCAAATTTACGCTATAAAGGCTTTTCTGTAGGAGTAAACTTTCGCTATAGATGGGGTGGACAAGCTTTTTTGGAAACACTGTTTAATAAGGTGGAAAATATTTCGGAAACAGCTATTAAATATAATCAGGACAAGAGAGCCTTATATGACCGTTGGCAGAAACCCGGAGATATTGCCAAATATAAACGCATAGATGATACTTCTGTAACACAGATGTCTTCTCGTTTTATCATGGATGACAATTCTTTGGAATGCCAGTCAATATCGTTGGGATATGAAACTACTACCGCTTCATGGCTTCGTCCAATAGGGGTGTCTTATTTTTCTTTCAGAGTATATATGAATAATTTATTCCGTATTTCAACCATTAAGGAAGAAAGAGGACTTAATTACCCGTTTCAGAGAGCCGTATCGGCTTCTTTAAGTTTGCGTTTTTAATATAATAAAGTAGTGAGTATGAAAATAAAAAATATAATCAGATTAGTTATCGTGACGGTGGGTTTATCGATAACGATATCTTCTTGTTCCGATTGGTTGGGAGTGGATATGGAAGATGCCATTATGGAAGATAAATTATATGAAACCAATGAAGGATTTCTTTCATCATTGAATGGCATTTACACTTCTATGAATGAAACCTATGCTTCTACATTAGGCATGGGAGTGGTTGATGTGATGGCTCAATATTATAATGTTTCGCAAAACAGCAGCCATAATTTTTATGTATATGCAAATTATGAGTTTGGGGAGAAGGTATTTGAATCAATGTCTGGAGGAGTGTGGACAAATCTGTATTCATTAATAGCCAATTTAAATTCTTTATTGGAGCACTGTGATAAAGCTGGGTCAGCACTACATCCGACATATTACCCGATTGTAAAAGGAGAAGCTTTAGCACTGCGTGCTATGTTACATTTTGATTTGCTTCGTTTGTATGGCCCGATATATACCTCGGCAACAGAATCTAATTCTACTATACCTTATCAAGAGACTACTTCTAAAGAAATACAACCCTTGTTGCCGGCTAAAGAGGTACTTGATAAAGTAATACGTGATTTGACTGTTGCTTCTGATTTGCTGAAAGAAGATCCGATTCGGACAGAAGGTGTTATGGATTCCGATTCGGAAAATCCGAATGAAGATTCGAAACTGCGATATCGTCAGTATCGTCTTAATTACTATGCTGTGCAGGCCTTATTGGCACGGGCATACCAATGGAAAGGAGCGCGGGAGGAGGCGTATAAAATAGCTTCCGATCTGATAAAGGAAAATAAGGAAAAGGAAGTGTTTCCCTGGACTTCTAAAGCAAACGCTCAGGCGTCTTCTAATCCCGACCGTCTGTTCTCTACAGAAGTAATGTTTGGTTTATATAATATATCCCGTGTAAATTTGTATGACCGACATTTCAAGGAATCTGCCAGCATAAGCAATAGTTTGACTTTTGTAGGAGATGATTTTATCGACGACTATGGGAAGTTTCCTTATTTCTACACCGATGATAATGATGTTCGCAGAGGAACAAATATGTGGAGTGTGGAAGAATTGGAAGAGACCGACCAATATGGAAATACCACTACGCAAAAAGCGATTTGTTTGAAGAAATATGCGGCTATTGCCTCTACCAAACCATTCCGATATATGATTCCATTGATCCGGATGAGTGAAATATATATGATTGCTGCCGAATGTTCTAATAATCTGACGGAGGCGATAGGGTATATAAACGAGCTCCGTAAGAACAGGAACTGTATGGACCTGGAACTAAAGGATTCCGATACGGAAGAGGAGGTGCAGGAATATATAACGGCGGAATTTGCTCGTGAAGTGATTGGTGAAGGACAGCTTTATTTCTATTATAAACGTCATGCCATGACTGAAGTGATGTCGGGGACCTCTTTTTATTCCTGGTCAACTACAGCGAGCATGGACTTAGGGTATTATGTATGGCCTTTGCCTAAGGTGGAGACAGATAAACGTATAACTTCTAATTAAAAATGAACATGAAAAGAAATATATTCAATATTGGTATTCTGTTTTGTAGCTTCTGTTTGTTGGTTAGCTGTGAAAAAGAATTGATGGATTATGAAGGTGAAGATTGTCTTTATTTTGATGTGCGTAGAGGATCTTCATGGATAACTCCTTCGAGATGGGCACACTATGATTTTTCTGAAATCTCTTTTGGCAGCCTAATACCCGATGAAGTGGAAATGTCATTTAAAGTCATGGCTTCGGGAATGCCTAAGAATTATGATCGTGCTTTTACTGTAACGGTAAATCCTGACAGCACTACGGCTATAGCAGGCTCAGATTATGATAACTTTCAGGAAGAGGGCGTGATAAAGGCGGGAGAAAGTAGTACAACTCTGACAATCAAGGTCCACAGAACGGAACGGATGAACGGAGATACGCTTTTGTTGCAATTACAGCTTCATGAAAATGAACATTTCAAGTTGAAGTATGATGGTTTTGGTGATGCTTCCCGGTATTATGAGCAGACTCTTAACCCCATGTTCAGTTATAATAAAAATGCAGGAGTGCATAATTTATTCATCTATGACGTGCTGGCTCGTCCGGCAACTTGGAGCGGTAATGATGCGACTGGTTTAGGACTTTTTGGAAAGTTCTCAGCTAAGAAATTTCGTTTAATGATGGAATTAACTGGTACTACGTTCGAGGAATATGCGAGTTCGGAAACGATGCCGAGAGTACGGCAACAAGCTATAGGACAGTTGATGGCTAAGTATTTATTGGAGAAAGCTGCCGCGCATGATCCTGTGTTGGATGAGGATGGAACAATGATGTACTTCATGGCGCTATCGACTTTAGACCCTGCTGCTGCATGGGCTCCCTTTACAACGCCTGAGGAGTATTATAAATAAATTAAATTATAAAATATATGGAAAAGAAATATATACTATATGGAATAATGACCTTGTGGGGACTGTCGTCGTGCGTTGAAGACGAAGGAAATTACGAACTTTTACCTATTAATGAAGCTGTAGTTTCTAATGTAGAGGATGAATATAATAAACTTTCTTATGTGGAAACGTTATCTATATCTCCTGTAATAGAAGGCTCTATGGGTAAATTGGATGAAAGCAAGTTGGAGTATGACTGGTTTATTTGTAATAATGGCGTATCAGATCATGTTCACACGCATATTGGTTCGGAGAAAAATCTGGAATATCCTTTAGATATAGCTCCCGGCACGTATTATCTTTATTTGCAGATAAAGGATAAAACTACTAATCTGAAATGGGAAAAACGTGTAAAATTGAACACACAAAGTCAGTTTGTACGAGGCTTCTATCTGTTTGGCGATAAATCGGATGGAACATGTGGCATGGACTTTGTCAGTATGGTAAAGGATCGGGATACTGTTGTTGTAAAAGATATATTTACTAATTCAGTAAATATGAAAGGGGCTCAAGACTTGGTCTTTTCCGGTGGTTCTTGGAATAATAAGTCTGTTTCTCTTTGGGCTGTTACAGAGTCCGGTTCTTATTCGATAGAATATTCGTCCATTCAGTCTTCATTTGATGTGCGTGAAGAAATATCGGAAGATAAATTTATATTTCCGACTATTGAGGTTACACGTCCTCTAAAAGTTATAAATACGTATCCTCATGCTTTCGGTTCGTCGAATCAGAGTTTGTCTGCTACCAATAGGCTTTTATTGACAGAACATGATATTTATGGAACTTCCATATATGACGAACCTGAAGCCTACGGTAACCCGGTGAATAGGTATTCAGCTTCTTCATCCGATTTATATAAGGTGTCGCCTTATGTTTTTTATCCGGGAAATTCTCAAGGTTTCTACCGTGTAACGGTGTACGATAAAACAAATGAATGTTTTACAGGATTTAATTCTTATTATTATTCATCGAGTTATTCCCGAAAGTATTCAAATGATACGGAAACTCCGTTCTATTTTGATCAGACTCATTATTCTCCAGTGCGTACTTTGGTTTATGGAGAGAATGGTTATGGTAATAGCGGACGTTCTTATGCATTGATGACGGATGCGAATGGAGCGTATTATGTATATGGCTTTATTGCTAGTACAACTCCCTCCAAACAATTTGCTTACGAGATGGATTTATCAGTTGCTATTGATTTTGAGAAAGCAACGCATTATGCTTTTTTCTCCATGCAATCTGTTGTGCTTTATGCTGTAGGTTCTCAATTATGGGGATATGATTATGTCCGCAAAGATGCTAAGATGTTAAAAGACTTTCAAAGTGAAATTACTTATCTGGCTATGGACTATAATTCGAATGATACTCCGACAGATCTCATTGTAGCTACATATAATGCTTCGGAGAAGGGTATTGTCCGGAAGTTTACAATAACAGATGACCCGAATAAAATTGAAATAACTCCTCACGAAAAGGATGTATGGAATACGGATTTAAAGGTGGCGAAAGTTGAGTATAGGAATTCAGCTTTTTAGTCTACAGGTATATTTGATGGAGCACCTTTTAAGAGAATGGGAGTTTCTCAAAATGAAAGTTGTAGAATGGAAAAATGTATCCCATCAAGAAATGAAGAGCGATTATCTTTAAGAATAGAAAAATGAAAAAATCAATAGTACTATCAATTATGTTATGTGCAATGGGCTTTACAGCCCTTGCGCAGACAAATTTCCGCCACATCTCTTTTGGGGAGGCGATAGCTGCGGCAAAGCAAGAGAATAAACTGGTGTTCATCGATTTTTATACGGATTGGTGTGGTCCTTGTAAGATGATGGCGCGTGATGTGTTTCCTCAGAAAAAAGTAGGCGAATTCTTCAATGAAAGATTCGTATGTGTGAAGCTGAATGCTGAAAAAGAGGGAAAAGAACTGGCTACTCGATTTGAAGTAAAGGCATATCCTACTTTTTTGGTATTGGACTCCGATGAAAAAGTGCGCCTAGAAATAAAAGGCGCGATGGATGCGGATGCTTTCATTGCTAAAGTTGAAGCAGGATTGGATCCTGAACAATCACCGGAACGGATGGCTCAGCGTTATAATTCGGGTGAACGTACTCCCGAATTAGTGGATCGTTATGCTTATTATAATATGGAGCAGGGGAAAGAAAATGAGGGCTTTCAGATTATTAATGATTACTTCAATTCATTGACGGATACGCAACGTGTAGAAGCTGCGAATGCTTTTATTTATACTCGTTATACGATGACTTGGGATGACCCGAAAGCTCAATTTATGGTAGCTCATCGTAATGAATTTGACGCGTCCGTGCAGAAAGCCATTCTAGATAGAATGAGCCGTTTGTATCATGCGGCTGTCATCAGTTATTTTTCAGGTTACATGTTCCGTGAGAATAAGTTTAAGATGGATGAGTATGAGGAGCTGAAAAGGAATATCCAGTGTTTGGATCAGGAAAAGGCGAAACCTTATGCTCCGATGTTCCGTATGATAGAAAGCCGGCTAAAAGATGATGATGCAACTTTTTGGTCGGTATGTAAAAGTGAATATGATAACTTGGCTCAGACAGATCGTGGCTTACTGATAATGAATCTGACCCGTTTGATAGCTACGAATGATGTAACTATATTGAAGGACATTTCTCAGTTTGTCCGTTCTCGTTTGAAAGAGATGAGTCCGAATACCATTATGATGACGGGACGCGTTTTGGATAGTATCGAATCAAAACTGAGTGCAAAATAGAAGAATCTCTCTCTTTTTAAATATTAATTTTATCAAGAAGCCGTGAAGAAGTGATTTCTTTGCGGCTTCGCTTTTTATATGGACTCGGGTTATTTAAAACGGAAAAGTGGCAATCTATAAAAGCAAAAGTAATGTGGAAAGTATGGTCACTATTGTGATAAACATTCGGTATTTCTTTTCGGGGAGCTTCTTTACGAACCAGATGCCGATTAATGCACCCACTAGCATAAAAGGAATGCAGCAGGCATCTATCAGCAACGTGGAGGAAGTAATATTATGCCATACCCATATTTGCAGAGGCATTTTTAGAAGGTTGATAACTAAAAAGAACCAGGCGTTTGTGCCTACAAAACTATATTTAGGCAACTGGAGTGAAAGAAGGTAAACAGCCATAACCGGACCGGCAGCATTGCCTATCATGGTAGTGAACCCTCCCAAGAGTCCGAATGCACCACTTACAAAAGGATTACGTACCCACATCGTGCTGTTTTTTCTGTACTTTTGCCATATCATGACTCCGATAACCGTCAGGATGCTAAAGGCCATCAGATATTTAAACTGCGAGGATGGAATGAGTTTGTCTACTCCTATGGCGATAAAAAAACCGATGATGGCCATCGGCAACACTTTGAGAATGCAACGCCATTCTGCTTGCCTTCGATAATAGCTGACAGCTATGATGTCTGAAAAGCACAGTAGCGGAAGGATGACACCGGTGGATTCTTTGGCGCCGAAAGCCAAAGCGGTGAATGGTATGGCGAGAGTTGTCATCCCTTGTATTCCTGTTTTAGACATTCCGATAAGTGTGGCTGCAATAAATACAATCATCCAGCCGTATTCGGTCTGGAAAAGGGAAGACAGCTCTGCCATGTTATTTTTTAGGTTTATTTCTTTCCGAAAGCTTGGTTAATAATAGCGTATGAATTGGTTAATAATGTGCCTAGAGTGTCCAAATTAAAAGCCATTGCATAACTTTGCGGCATGAGCTGGATGTCTATGGCAGCTATGCCTTGATTAAGCTTCTTCAGATATTTCTTTTTGATATTGTAATAGGTAAAACGACTGTGGCTTTCGTATATGGCATCAAAATCCACATCGACGGCATCCAGTTTGGATATTCCTCCTGCAACGCTTGTCAGTTCTATTGCTTTTCCATTATTAAGGGTCAATACCAATTTTCCTCCTTGCGGAATCTGGATATCGTGACTGGAACCAACTGTTACGGCGAGTGAGTATGTTACACTCCCTTTGTAGTAGAATCCCGCTAGGGCTATATGAACATCCATTTGTTCGGACACACCGGTGTTTACTCCTGAACAGATAACGGTGCGTACCCCGTTTGCGTTTGTACGATCGTATACAATTTCCTGTGCCATGGCACTTAATGTAATAGCCAGTAAGGCAAACATGCTGAATATCTTTTTCATAATCTATAATGAATAAATGGTTTGTAATGAATCTAAAACAAACTGTTTGCAAAAGTAGTCAACTTTTTCCTCATTATTTGTTTTTCCTTTTATTTTTGTGTCTGATAAAAAACATAAATTAAAACATTATAATGCTCTTGTCTGAGCCCTGATTTATTATAACATAAGGTAAGGACAAGGAGATTTATTTTAAAAGAGATCTTAATTTATGGAATTGTCAACTATTAGTTTCTATTTTGAATTTCATAGGCTTTTCAAATTAGAATGGATTGGGACGAAGTAGTTAAATTCCGTACTCTTCAATTTTTCTGTATAAAGTAGTTAAACCTATTTTCAATAAGCGTGAAGCTTCGGTTTTGTTCCCTTTTGTATATTGAAGTACTTTAATTATATGTCGTTTTTCCATAGCAGACAGTTCAAATTCAGGACAATTGTTTTCATGTAAATTTGTTCTGCTGTTTGCCTGCATATCGATAGGTAAGTCTTGCAAGGTTAACCGTTTGTCACAAACAATCAGGCTTCGTTCTACTACATTACGTAGTTCGCGTACGTTTCCTTTCCATTGGGCTGTTTCCAAAGCGTTCATATACTCAGGTGAAATGTCTTCTATTGTTTTTTTGAGTTGTGTGGAAAACTTTTGTATAAAAGCGTTTGCCAGCAGTTTGATGTCTCCTTTTCTTTCTCGTAAAGGAGGTAGGTGAATTTGGAATACGGAAAGGCGGTAAAATAAATCTTCCCGGAAATTTCCGTTCTCTATTTCTTTCTTCAGATTTCGATTGGTAGCTGAGATAATTCGTATGTCTATCTTAGTAGGTTTGGTATCGCCTATTTTGATATATTCTCCGGTCTCTAAAACTCTCAGTAATTTAGCTTGTAATTCGAAAGCCATTTCTCCAATTTCGTCTAAAAAGAGCGTTCCGTGGTTTGCTTCTTCAAATAGCCCTTTTTTATCTTTTATGGCACCGGTAAATGAACCTGCTTTATGTCCGAATATTTCGCTTTCGAGTAGTTCTTTGCTAAAAGCAGAGCAATTGATGGCAATAAAATTCTTATTCTTCCTTGGGCTATTTTGATGGATAGACTGGGCAAACACTTCTTTTCCGGTACCAGTTTCTCCAGTTAATAGTACTGGCACGTCTGTTATAGATACTTTTTCGGCTAAAGCCATTGTTGCTTTAAAGGATTCGGATTCTCCCAAAATGGTGTTGAATGAATGTGGATACTCCGTTTCTTTGTTTTCCTGTTGAACCTGTTGCTTATTAGACTTGGCCTTTTCCATAGCTCGGTTGATGAGAGGGATGATTTTGTTATTATCGTTCCCTTTCGTGAGATAGTCAAAAGCACCGTTCTTTATTGCCTGTACCCCGTCCGATATATTTCCGTGAGCTGTAAGCATAATGATTTCGGTGTCGTTGGAGATTTTTTTCATTTTAGGAATAAGCTCTACTCCGTTTCCATCTGGAAGATATACATCGCAAAGGGTCACATCGGGATGAAGATGTTCTAGTTGTTTAAGGCCGGTATGGCAATCTGCTGCTTGAAAAACTTCATATCCTTCCAGTTCCATCATTCTGGTCAGCAATCTCCGTATTTGGTCTTCATCGTCTATAATCAGTAGTCTGTCCATGTTTAGCTGTTGTATGAGTTCGTGCGTTTTATTGGTTAGCATCGCGTGCTATTTTAAAAAGTTCCGGGCGGATATGACAATATCCTCCTGCATTTTTATCTAAATAGTCTTGATGATAGTTTTCAGCGTTATAGAAGTTGAGGAGGGGTTTTATCTCTATAACGATAGGAGCCTGATAGTGCTGTGCGAGTTCGTTAATAGCTTTTTCAATGACAATGCGGTCTTCTCGGTTTGTATAATAGATTCCGGTTCTATACTGTGTCCCTATATCTCCTCCTTGACGGTTTACACTGGTCGGGTCGATTGTTTTAAAGAAGAGTTCCAACAAGAGTTTTAATGATACGGTTTCCGGATTATAGAAAACTCTTACGGTTTCTGCAAATCCGGTGGTATCGGTACAAACCTGTTGATAAGTTGGATTTTCGATATTTCCGTTTGCATATCCGACTTCTGTATTTTCAACGCCTCTGATCTGTTTAAAGAAGTGTTCTGTTCCCCAGAAACATCCTCCTGCAAAATAAATTTCCCGTAATTGTTCCATTTTCTTTTTATTTTATCTGAGTTAAGGTGGAAGCAAAGATAATTCTATTTTTTGTTCCTTTTTATGATTTAACAAGTTTCTTAAATTTGTTTTGAGCAATTGAAGACTTTTTTAAGTGGTCTTTTTTTCTCTATTATTCGTAATAAAGGTCTGATAAGAAGAAAAATGTCTTTCTCGAGCGTTCTATTACAGGAAATATTCCTTTCCTTTGTGTTAAAAATAATCTTTTCGGCATTAGAATGAACCATTAGTAATGGATGCTAAGGAATATTTTTTTGAATTGGAACGTTTTATAAGACTGATAAATACTTTTGAATACAAAAATGAGGTATCATTAGAGCTGTGAAAAGAATGGGAATGTATGTTTTGATGTGCGTTTTACAGGGACGAACGATCTCGCTTTATCTACAGCTGAAGTATTTGAAATTTAAATAGATAATAATAAATAAGATTTTTGAATGAAAAAACAATATATCTTTTTCTATTTGTTTTGGGCCGTGTTGATTTTTCCGAATCTGGTATTGGCTTTTACCGAGCCGATGTGTGTATGGGGAAAAATCACTTTAATCGTATTGCCTTTATCTGTTTATGGATTATTTTTGACGTGGAGCGCAAAGCCGGGTAAAGTATTGTGGTCTTTATTCCCGATATTGTTTTTAGGCGCATTTCAGCTGGTTCTTACTTATTTGTTCGGAAAAGGAGTAATAGCTGTAGATATGTGGCTTAATTTAGTAACCACGAATGCGGGTGAGGTACAAGAATTGCTTTCCCAACTAGGACCTGCCATAGCTTTAGTGTCGGGGATTTATATACCTGTATTGGTGGCGGGCGTTTTATCTATACAAAGTAAAAGTTCTCTTCCGTATTCATTTCGTTTACGATACAGAAAAATTTCTTTGGGGTTGCTGTTAGCAGGTGTTTTACTGTTATTTGTCAGTTATGTCGCATCTCCTTCCTATCGAATGCAAGATGATTTATTTCCAGTAAATGTATGTTATAACGGTCATTTGGCAAGTGAACGATGTAAAGTGACTAACGGTTATAAAGAAGCTGTAAAAGATTTCCGGTATGAAGCGGTGGCTACTCATCAGGATAGTATTCCGGAAATTATTGTTATGGTAATTGGAGAAACCAGCAGAGCCATGAACTGGGAATTATATGGTTATTATCGGAATACTAATCCCGGGTTGAAGCAGGAAGCTTCTCTTTTAGTTTATAAAGACGAACTAAGTCAAAGTAACACGACTCATAAAAGTGTTCCCATTCTACTTTCTCCGGCTGGAGCTGAAAATTATGAAATGCTGTATAAAAGTAAAGGTATTCTGGCTGCCTATAGAGAGGCTGGTTATTATACCTGTTTTTATTCGAACCAGCAACGGAATCATTCTTTTATTGATTTTTTAGGAGAACAAGCCGATGAATGTTGTTTTATCCGTGAAGAGGTAAGTCCTAAAACCGAAGACGGAGAATTGCTGAATTATTTAAAGCGAGTGTTAGGGAAAGGGCATTTGCGTTTGTTTGTTGTGCTACATACCTATGGTTCGCATTTTAATTATCACGATCGTTATTCGGAAAAAGAAGCTTACTTTCTACCGGATCGGATAACGGATGCGGAGAAAAAATATCGTTCTGTTTTAGTCAATGCCTACGATAATTCTATTCGGGAAACAGATCGTTTCCTGACGAGTATTATATGTTTATTGAAACAAACGGAGGCTTGTGCCGCTATGCTTTATACTTCAGATCATGGAGAAGATATTTTTGATGATGAGCGGAATCTCTTTTTGCATGCCTCGCCTTACCCTACTTATTATCAATTGCATGTACCGTTATTGATTTGGACTTCGACCGCTTATGATTCATTGCATTCGCAAGAACGTGAACAATTGGCTCTCCATTGTGATACGCCTATAAGTAGCCATTGTATTTTCCATACTTTATTGGGAATGGGAGGTATTCAGACTCGTTACCGTAATGACTCTCTTTCTTTGGCGAGCAATCTGTTTTATCTTCGGGAACGATATTATTTAGATGATCATAATGAAGCTTGTCGGTTGAAGGATTGTCTGGAAAAACAAGATTTGGAATGGTTTAAAATAAAAGGATTAAGTTATGAATAAGTATGTAAAAATAATAGGAATAGGATGTGCGTGTATCATGTGCCAAGCTTACTTGCCGGGAAACGTTGACATCCCGGGTAGAACCGACGGACTTGGAGATAAAGACAGGCTTACAGGGCAGATAGCCTTTTTGAAATATGGCGATTTTGATTCGTGGATTACGCGTAATGTAAAGGAAAGTGGCATTATAGGTGGAAATACGAAGGTCTTGTTTGAGATAGCTCCTACTGCTACATGGAATGAAAATCGGCCTTATGTGAACCAAGGAGGATCGCCTTGGGCTACTTCAAATGTGATGGCAAAAGTTTGCGGCATTACCAAAACTAATACATCTGTCTACAGAGAACCTCGTAATAACGGATACTGCGCCCGTTTGGAAACGCATATTGAAAAATGCGTAGTGCTCGGAGTTGTAAATATTAAAGTGTTGGCTGCCGGTTCTGTCTATTTGGGTAATATGCTGGAACCGGTTACAAGCACTTCCAATCCATTGGGGAAGTTAAATGCAGGAGTTCCCTTTACTCGGAAACCGGAAGCGCTTTGTTTTGATTATAAAGTAAAGTTGAGCGGACAACCGCATCGCATTCGTCAGACCGGTTTTAGCAAGGTGACACAGGTGGAAGGTATCGATATGGCGGATTGTTTGCTTTATTTGCAGAAACGTTGGGAGGATGAAGAGGGCAATTTATATGCAAAACGGGTAGGAACGATGGTCGTTCATTTTGACAAATCCACTTCCGATTGGGTGAATGATGCACGGTTTACAATTCGTTACGGGGATATTACGGGGGAACCTTTTTTCCGTCCGTATATGGGATTGACTTCAGGTGAAGAAATCAAATATGCCCGGAATAGTAAGGGTAAGATGGTTCCTGTAAAGGAAATAGGTTGGGGAAATGAACAGGATGAACCGACTCATCTTGTTTTACAATTTGATTCGAGCCACGGGGGAGCTTATATAGGTTCGGTAGGCAACACGTTATGGGTGGATAACGTACGTTTGGTTTATTAGTTCTACTCTCTTTTACTACTATGGGCAAACTCGCTGGCGGAACCTCCGTATCCCGGAAATAATAAAGATACGCAGGAAAATCCGGACTAAAGCGTCATGTTGATAAAAGACCTGAACTGTTAGGAGCCTTCCGCAATGCCATGAATAAAGACAACCAGTGTGTTTGCCCAAGGAACTTCCTGAAGAAAAGGTTCCTGAAACAACAGGTTTTCACATCCGATGATTTCGATAAGCTATTGAATGGGTTCACCTACGGACAGCAGGAGGATGATTCGACGGGTTGTGATTCGTTTGATGAAGCCGATATAGAAAGCAAACGAGAAGTGTATAACGTATGGGAGGATGAATGGGATGATGACAAAAATGAGGAGGATGATGACATGGGTAATGAGGATGAGTATGCCGACAATGGAAAGGTTAAGCCTCAGATTGCAGCCGTGGATTTGGCGTATATTCCCGATGGGAATGTACCGAAAGTGCTTCAAACTATTTGTCGGGAAGACATACCCTTTCGGGTGACGTTTTCCGAGAATCGGAAAGACGATGTATTCGATGAAAAAGCTATCACCCGTTCCTTGCGAAAGCTCGATAAACTGGTAGGGTTAGAGCAAGTAAAACAAGGCATTCATAATTTTGTGGAGATAGCTCGTTACCTGAACCGCCGAGGCAAATCGTACGATGAAATGGAATCTCTTCGATGGAACTTTACCGGTAACATCGGAACTGGGAAAAGTACAGTGGCAGGTATCTTGGGAGAGTTGCTGAAAGCCATGAACCTGCTGGGTAAAGGACATCTGGTAGAGGTGAAGGCTGAAGCGCTCTATAATGTTTCTGAATACAAAGTAGATGAAATACTGCGCGATGCCATGCACCGTTCCCGTCAGGGACTGTTATTTGTGGATGGTGACGCCCCCCCCAGTTCAAAAGTTCTGAGAGTTATTTCGACAGAGAGAAGCTCCGCATTAAACTGGGAACGTTGATGGCGGAACTTCTCGGTTCGTATGCGTTAGTAATAGCCGGATGCGAAACCGTACGCCAGCCGTTGGTTTGCCATTTGCAGCAGTCGGGTATTCCAGAGTTCGACCACACCTTCTATTTCTCAGATTATTCCGAAGAAGAGTTGTTCCACATTTTAGAACATTGTTTAAAGGATCGGCAACTGAGGATGGACGAGAATGCAGGTGCGATTTTTCGCAAATACATTTGCGGTTTATGTTCCCGCAGAGATCTGGCCTATACCCATGCCCGAACCATGAAACTCCTTACCGGTTCGATTACAAATAGATATCTGCTTCGTGCCAGTAAAGGAAGCGTATCCGTTTCGGAAATCGTGGTGGCAGAAGATGTCTCCTGTTTTGTTTGGAATGAGGTACGCAACCCTTTACGGATAGGCTACCGGTAACCAGAGTGAAGAAACTCTTCTTGCGTATATTTCAATGCTTCTTTTCACTTTATAAATAAAGTTCATTCCGAGCGAGGCGTATAATCGTCCCGTTCGGAATGAATGTCCGCCTCAATCGGACAGGCAAGGATTTCTTTGTTGTTTCCGTTCTATCCCCTCTTTGCAACGTATCATACGTACGCTACCTAGTATGCCATTTGCTATAATTATATGTAGCGTTTCTTTCCTACTTATCTGGAATACCTCTCAAACAAAGGAGAAGTCGTTACCGAAGTGGGACAGGAATTGTCTTAATCCTACTTATCTGGAATACCTCTCAAACACTGCGATGAAAAAGCCTTTGTCAATAAGGTTGAGTTGTCTTAATCCTATTTATCTGGAATACCTCTCAAACAACAGAAATCTGACCAGTCTGGAACAGGCGGTTAAAGTCTTAATCCTACTTATCTGGAATACCTCTCAAACATGATTGCGAACGAAAAACGCGCGGCCTTGCAAAGTCTTAATCCTACTTATCTGGAATACCTCTCAAACAAAAATTATGACAATAAAAGGTCAAGTAATTCCGAGTCTTAATCCTACTTATCTGGAATACCTCTCAAACGCATAAAAGTTGTCTACGGTAATAAAACCATCTTGTCTTAATCCTACTTATCTGGAATACCTCTCAAACCTTCTGTCCGAGAGTGACTTAACTTTTATCCTATTTGTTTTTAAATATTTGTTTCTTCTTTTAGTTCAGAGAGTTATAAGACAACCCACTACTTTTTCGCAAATGTATGCTTTTTGTTTGTTCAAACCAAAGGTTTTTGAAAGAAATCTATTTTTAGGTGCCTCTTTTCCAGCCTTTTATCGCTTCGGAAAAGTTCGCAAGAGAATTACCCTTTTGTATAGAAGCCTGACATTTGCGAAAAACGCCTTTTTCTTTGTTTGCTAATGGGTTGATTGATAGTGTACTATTTCAAAGAACAAAGTACAGCAACAGGTACATTTTCGCAAATGACTCGCTAAATGACCCGGTCTTGGCCATTTGCGAAAAACAGTATGTGAAACAATGTTTACGCAGAATGTTTAATACGCTAAGGAACAACATTTTATTGAATTATGCAATTTTCGCAACTGTTTTTTATTCAATTACTACTACCTTTTCGGCTTTTTTATACCGACATGCTGGCATGTAAATGATTTTCGAGAAGCACTGTACGCATATTGGATAATAAACTACAGTGTCTTCTTTTTTGTTTATAAGAGGTGCAATTTCCTTTTGAAGTGTTTCTAACTGTGTGCGGGTGAGCATACACTCAAATTTTGAAAGAGCAAATGGAAAACGATAAGAAATAAGTTTCTAACTGTGTGCGGGTGAGCATACACTCAAATACGCTGTAGTTGATTCGGATTCCTGATTTCTCTAATATTTTAACGACTTTCAGTCGACGTTTATCGTCTGATATATCATAAGCTACGACACAAAACGTCTTTCTTGCTTTCATTACCATTTAGCTATATAGGGTTTGTAAGGTGTATTGTTTTTATAGTATTCGGCTATCTCACGAGCTTGTTGTTTGATAATCTGTTCAAGCTTCAGCTCACAGCTTCGATATTTTTCATAACGGTTTAGCCGTTCGAGTATTCCTTTGGCTAAGGTCTTGCGGGTGTTTTCGTCTAAAAGTCCGTTGCTTAACTGTAAGGGTATACCTTTCTGGATGAGGCTGATGACGACTCTGTCTACTACTTGAGAACGGAATAATTCCACCACATCGTACACAAATGTAGGTTTTCCGCTTTGCTGTACATGAATGATGCTCTCGTAAGGATTGAGTTTGGCTCCTAAAAGCGCTTGCCATACGCGTACATATAAAATGGCATAACCATAATTGAGCATGGAATTAACTATATCTGTAGCTCCTTTGTGTTCCCGCTTCTCAAATCCAATATGGTCATCAAGTAATAATTCGCGAATGTAATCCCAATATCGGATAGCGTTTTGCGATTCGTATCCGACTAATTGTATAAGGTAGTCGTCCTGTTCATATTGTTTTTCTTTCATGAATTGGGCAAATCTACTTATCCACTCTGATAAGCATTCGTATTTGGCATTTAGGTTTGGGTATTTGTTTTTGTGGTATTTATGGAAATATTTAATCAGGTTGTGTTGATTCTTAAGCTTTCCCAAAATAAGGAGAGAGGCGAGTTGGTGGCGCATGGTTGAGGTGGCTTGCGTTTGTTTGCGCCATAAAGTGCTCTCAATCAATTTAGTTGATAGGAATGAGCCTAAATGAGAACCGGATGAATCAAAGAAATCAATGGGTATTTTGTTTGCCATGCAGTAATCTAACATATTGGATGATAAAGATATGCCTTTTCCTGTAATGATGATGTGCGAGAGAGAACCGATCGGCTTTTGGTAAAGGAGTGTTCCTTTTTCTTTTACAGTGATGCCCTTTCTTGTCAGTCCGATAAAGACACCGGGCTTGCTTATTATTAACTCGCTGTTCTCACTTTCCTTTTTTCTATATTCTTGTTTACGTTGTTGGATAATTTGTTTGTTTTGTTCCGAGGTCAGTTTGTTTTTATCTATTCCTTTTAGTTCTAAATACAGGTTGATCCATTCTTGAATCTGCTGTTTTTTCTTTAGCGTGTATTCTTCGGAAAGAAAAGTGATGGAAGAAAGAACTTGTAGAAGAATGGATTTGTTACGGACTAATTTATATTTACATTCAATTAATTGTTTAACAGTTTGACAAAATTCGCAATCTAATGAGTTTAATTCCTCTTGTGAAAGCAATTCTCCGTAATAGTTGCAGATACCATGCCATGCTTTAAGACTATTGGATGAGAAATCGTTGGGAGTGAAATCGAGTGAGTGGATGCGTTCTATAAGTTCTGTTTTTTTATTTGCGGAGATGCTGATGTTATGCTTTTTCAGTGTAATGCCAAGAAATTCGAATCCGCTATTAATTTCGGATATATTAGGTTCGTTAAGCGTAAGTTTTAGTTTATCGGATAGATACTGGCTGGTTTCGGATAACAGAGCTCGGGCTTGTTGTTGTGATTCGCATAAAATAATGAAATCATCGGCATACCTAACGTAGGATATTTTACGATAGAGTATGAATTGGTCGAACGAATGCAGATATAAGTTTGCCAATAGAGGTGAGAGTACGGCACCCTGGGGAATGCCGGTTTGCACATCGTTCCATTTTAATTTCTTGGAAACGACTCCCATTTTAACTGACAGCATAATAAGGCGCACAATTTCTTCATCTGGAATGAGTGCATGCAATCTGGCGCTTAGCAGAGTATGGTCATATCGTATCGAAATAATTATCTATATCAAGCCGAAGAACCCAAAGATTTTTCTTCATATTACATTCCGATTGAGAACGGCGGATTGCTTTAGCAGCTCCTTTTCCGGGGCGATGTCCATAGCTGTTATTGAGAAACAGCCGTTCGAACCGTGGTTCGATAAGTGTTTTAATAGCTTGTTGAACAATTTTGTCTTTTACCGACAGTAAGCCGAGTTCCCGTTTCTCGTTGTTTTTTTTTGGAATCTCTATTTTCAGGTAAGGCTCTGGGCTCCATGTTCCGGTCTTTAATTCATTCTCCAATTGGATAAGGTGTTCAGATAAATCCTTTTCAAATTCGTTCATAGTTATGCCGTCCACACCTCCCGTCGCATTTTTTGTTTTAACGACTTTCCATGCGGCGAGGAGTGCAGATGGAGTACATAAGGTTTGAAACAGTGTAGCCCTAGTGTTTGATTGCTGGTTTTTAATCCTACTTATCTGGAATATCTCTCGAACAGAAAAAGAGGTGTCCCAAATGACGGAGTCCGATTGTCTTAATCCTACTTATCTGGAATATCTCTCGAACTTTTACGTTTGGCGAAATGATGTTTGGCGTTGTAAGTCTTAATCCTACTTATCTGGAATATCTCTCGAACTTATATAGAGGGAGGTGTTGAATCACACAGCATCAAGTCTTAATCCTACTTATCTGGAATATCTCTCGAACAAACTGTGCGAGAGCGACTCTACAATATACTCCGTTCCTTTTCAAATGCTAAAACCTCTATATATTCAGAGAGTTATAAGACAACTCAAAACTTTTTCGCAAATGTTTGCTTTTTGTTTGTTCAAACCAAAGGTTTTTGAAAGAAATCTATTCTTAGGTGCTTCTTTTCCAGCCTTTTATCGCTTTGGAAAAGTTCGCAAGAGAATTACCCTTTTGTATAGAAGCCTGACATTTGCGAAAAACGCCTTTTTCTTTGTTTGCTAATGGCTTGATTTAGAGTGTACTATTTCAAAGAACGAAAGACAGCAACAGATGCATTTTCGCGAATGATTGGCTAAATGAACCAAGTTTGCCGGTTTGCGAAAAACAAAGTGTGTAACAATGTTTACGTAGAACATATAATGTGCTAAGAAACAATATTTTATTGAATTATGCAATTTTCGCAAATGATTTATTCAATCGTGGAATTAATTTTGTTCAATTGGACAATCTTTTGTCATCGCTTTTGAACTCGGTTAAAATAAAGGCGATGGAGAAAGAGGTCGCTCTGTCATAGAATACGTCAGCTGACAAGTTGATAAAATAGAGCCGTTAGGCAGAAGAAAAAAAGCTAAAAAATAATTGTTTTGTAATAACGTTACAAAAATGTGCATATTCACACAAATCATGTCGGTAAATGTGATTAATGGATAATAATACGAATGTGGTGTGGGGATAAAAAGGGATACTCCATGAACAATCTGAAACGGGACGGTGTGATTCTTAATGTTCCTATATTCCTTGTGGATTGGACGGAAAAGCTATTCCGATATATCGAATAAAAGACGAGCATACTATAGTTAAGTGCAAAGTAAGTTCACGGGTTCACAGTCCACCGGAGAAGTCTTTCGTAGCGGGCATTCCCTGTGAAGGGACGATTCCTGTCACATTGCAGAGAGGTTTCACGTTGCTTGTGCCTAGTGCGTCATAACGGACGTTTTATGTGAAAGCTGTAGAGGATGTTTCACGGTATGGCGTGACGGCTTTAATTCGGATGTAAAACATGCCTGAGTTCACAGGAATCAACTGAATCTTAGTTGGTTGAAATCGAAAAGTGAACGGTGAAACATACTGTAGGAAATCTCCTCAAATAGGGTGTTGTGAAGGATCTTTCTATGTGTATGGCGGACAATGTTGAGGTTTGGCTTCCTAAACCTGAGGTTTACGAAGTTAACTGTGACGTTTAGTTTCGTAAAGTTCGTTTTTTTGAACTCCAAAAAGGAGTGTCGGTAAAGTGGAGCGAAGGAGGGGGTCACTTATGGGGCGTAAGTATGGCACTTAGGAGGTGGAAGTGACGTCTACACATGTGCAAAATGGCATGTTCAGCCGGAAGAGGTGATTATTTCAAATGAACCGGTATCGGGAAATTAAACAAATAACCTTTCACTGCATAGAGTGACAGGCCTACGGCTTGCCAAGTGAACAGTTAGCCACTACATAGAGTGATAGGCCTACGGGATAACAAACCGTACGCCTACGAGTTGATATTAGAGGATGACGTTCAGTATCTCCCCGAAAGTTTTCTCCACTTCCGAGGGAGCGGCACAGTAAGTGGTATCCTTGAACCGTTCAAAGATTTTGTCGGGAAGGTTTTCCGGTTGAGTGTGAAGAAACCGGGCCATCTTTATGGTATCCTCACTTTCCACCACCGCTTTTCGGGTATATCCGTACTCGGGATACTCATCGTCTTTGCGTTTCAATGAAACCACTAAATCGTTGTTCCATTTAAAATAGACGATGATGGAGGAAGTGATAGTAGGAAGATCGTTGTCCGATTCAATGATGAGTCTGGCATGTGTTTCTTGATGAGTCAGGATGTTATTTATTGAGTTCGTCTATGTTTTACTTTTCCGATTCATAATGTTCTCCCGAAAGCTTTTCTAACGCTTCGGATAACAGGTTCTGGATGGGAAGTTTTGACTTGTCTACCTGTTTGATTCGTTTGGCGATGTCTGTCGCTTTAGAACCTTGTTCGTGATAATAGAGCTTTCTGTCCCCATCAATGGCAAGCAGGGTCATGACAGAACTGACCACTACTGTTCCGGGGGTTAGGTTGAATATGATTTCGTGCTCTTCGTTATCGAGATCGTTTGCTATCTCGTTAACCGTTTTAAAGCTGTCGTCATAATTATTGTAATCGCATTTCTTAGTAAAAGTAATTTCCATGTTTTTGATGGTTCCCAAATGTTGGGGGAATTCGATTCTGGCGAACAATTTAATTAAAAGTGCCAAGAAGTTGTTCTCTTCTTTGTCGTCATTCTCTGTATTCTCATCGGTAAAAATTGTATGGAAAGTAGTGGCCTCAATTTGGTATTCATCATATAATTGTTTCCGCTTTTGTTTTTCATTGCCTGTTTCATTGTCTTGTTTCCAAAAGGTGAAAGCTGTTGCTAAATCATTCTTTAAGGATTCCAGCGTGTAAGTCTCATTGTTGTTTGCCTGTGGGGAGTTGGCAATAGATAACTTCTCATTTGTATGGGAGGCTTCTTTGTTTGCGAAATCTTCTTTAGAAGGACGTTGAAAGCCGTTGGTACTTTTTAAAATGACTAATTTACAAGGCTCTGAGGGGTTAAGGAGGGTTAACATACGGATTAACGGAATGATGTTGACTCTTTCCTCTATAACTTTTTTCTCCGAATTTGTTTTCACGAGCTCTTTCAAATTATCGAGGTTTAAGTAAGACATGCCGGACACGAATACTTTCGTTGCCTTTTCGTTTTTCTTTATGTACGGGTCGGGAAAGAAACAGACCAAGCACAAAATTCCGACGATGGCGGTAATCAGAGGAATAAAGGTTCTTGGATTGAATTCCGTTCCGTCAGTTGAAATCAAATCGAAGGTACTGTTGGTTATCCAGCCTAAATGGATAACAAAGACAAAGAGATAGATGATACCTAATTTTCGGGGAGCAATGGCATTGCCTAACAGTTTGGTTAGGATAATCGGACTGATTCCAGATGGGTGGTGGTGACGTTTGGCATCAATAAACAGTCCGATTATTCCTCCACTAAAAATGATGAACAATACGATGAAGATGAGAGAGTTTAAAAGTTCATGGACGGAGTGAAACCAATATAAAGAAATCGTGGTGAGGACTTCTAATGAACCGAGTAGGATGAGCATCCACAGACTGTAGTTATCCTGTTGGTTTAAGCGCTTGAATATGCGCGTTGTGGAAGTGCTTTCTGATGCGTTTGTATGAGATGTTTTCATTACAATTTTTTTAAAGTTGATATGCTCTGAATTGTATAAAATGAAAAACGGAGGTCTTTTGGTTTCCGATTTCGATGGTCTGCCGATAGCTAGTGGAAGCCACTACTTTGTAACCATTCTGGAGAAGCCGTTTCACTAATATGAAACTGAATGTGGGCTCTCCTGTCAGGTGGATGACTGAAGACTCCTTAGCCGTGTGAAGGAGTTTTTCGATATGTTGGTAATACGTATCGGAAAGCAAGCGCAAAGCTTCATTGTCTGCTTCCGGTGGAATTGCCGGAAAGGGGATGTCCACGACGGTTCCATATACAGAAGCGGCTTCTAGTTGTTTGGCCTCCCAGTTGGCGGATGGATGATTGCTAAAATTGATGAACATGGTTTAGTGGTTGTAAAATGGCGATACTAATTTTATATTATTCTCCAGGTTGCGAATCATTTCGCTATATTCTTTGTTGCCTTTCACACTGTGAGCTATCTGTTTGCGGACATTGTTTACCTGATTATAAATTTTCTTTAGTTTGTAAAACCTACTGTCTGTAAACAGAGCGTTCTTGGCTTCGTCCCGGTCTGATTGCGCATATTCGTTCCATCCGTTTTGTTCGCATACGTAGCTGATAATGGCTTCCACCAACACAATGTACGAGGAAGCGTAATTGTGTTTCTCGAAATGCCATACGGCTAACCGGTATTGGAACTGGGCATGGCTGCTAAATCCTTCGAAATGGGAAAGGAACTCATCGATAACCATTGGCACCACCATGCGTGCAATGGTAGGCATGGAACGCTTGCGGAGCGAGCGCAGTTCGATAACCTGTTTCTCCAATGCGTCCAAATAGTTGAGACTCTTCACATCGGAGAAGCTTCTCAGCTTGTCGGAAAGTTCCTTGTAACCATCCTCTAACAGATGAGCTATGCGGTAAGCGTTACCGAATTCCATGAACGAATAAGCTCCTGAAATCCAGTCATGCGTTTGGAGCAAGCTGTTTAGTTCTACGATAGGGGTATATCCCAATTCTCTGCTGACATCGAGCATGCCGTAAGAGATGTGTGTAATGCTGATTTGTTTCCTGCTTACGTTTTTCAGATAAATCAGCGTGTTCATAAGGAAAAGAGGCAAGGAACGGAACGAGTGGGTAATGTCTATGTAAAGCTCGTCGCCGTTGTTCAGCCATTTCTCCAATCCCAAGATAACCGATTCGTTGTATCGGATTTCCTCTTCGGTAAGTCCGTATTGGATGAGGAGCACTTTCGAACCGTCACCTAATGCTTGTTCCACCTTTTCCTTGTGGGGCAGATAGAGTTCGCTTTGTGCGCCGGCATGTGTGCAGTGTTCCTGTAGCTTTTGGGTAACAGCGGCATCGGGTTTTTCGGAGAATGTATGGTACACATTTTCCCACATGGATTTAACCGTACCGATCAGAATCATCCGGTCGATATGGTAATAGTTCTTCAACACATGGGCAATAAAGGTGCTTTCCATCTGCCACCCGTCGGTAAAGCGATAGATGGCAGATTGGTAAGTACGTATGTCTTCTCGTGAAGTACCCAAAAATGATATCAGTACTTTGGACATCGGCTTATTTTCTTCTATTTATAGATAAGACATTTATAATAAGTTGATTCTTCTCTTTCTCCAAGATACTAATTCTTACCCGGTCGCCCGGTATGGGCTTGTTGCGACAAAATTCGTCTATTTCATATCGGCAATAAATAGTTCTGGAGTAATCTCTTCCGTCATCAGGATTATTGATGCCTATGGTTTGATTTTCTTTGATAATGCCATTATACTCTTCTTCAGTTTCCAATATCCACCCTTTCTGTCGCTCTAAGTCCTGAATCCTAGGTGTCTGATTTTTGTTTGCATGCAGGTTAGACGGACGGTTAAAGCCTGCCGGTCTGGTATTTGCCGCATGGTTGTCGCTTGGTCTGGATTGATCTCTTTTTCCAATTTCCGAGAAATGTGGGAAGTAGGCAGTACCTTTGTGCAATTGTAATTTAGCCTGACTGAATTCGTTTCCTATTTTTCCGTTTGCTAAGAGGGTTTTGAGTTGCATAGGTGTGATGAATTCAATTAACTCTTCTTTGCTGAAACCTTTTGCCATCGCAATCAGTTCTTTTATACGCGCGCTGTTTTCCCAATTCGGGTTATGTTTTATCATGATTTCCTTGAAAGTATCGACAAGCGCTTTAACAGTCATTGTTTGTTCTTTTCCGGCATCGGTAGTCGAATAATCTGGGGCTTTCTCCGGAGTTGCATCACCCTTTGGAGCAGGATATTCTTTTTTCTTTATTTCTATATGGCTTATGCTCATGGCGCCGAATCCCATGGCTTTTCCAGCGCCGATGGAGTGCTTGCATTCTTCCTCGTGGCCAATGAATGTCATGGAGGATATAAGTGCTCCAAGTTCTTCTTTCTTCAGGTTAAAGAAAACAATGCGTCCTGTGAAGATACTTCCGTCTTTGAGTGGTCGTAATTTGGAGAGCGTGTCAAAGTTAATTTCATTGTTGTCATTTTTTGGAATATAGTTGTTCTTTTTAGAGTCTAAGAATTGATGTAATTGTTCTGTTTCAGAAGGGAAACGCATGGCGTACTTATTTTGGTCGCGTTCGTCTAGGTTGAAAGCGGCAATGTTGAAATGAGGTTTAATAGGGTATCGTTTGTAGCCGGATATGAGTGCGTTGCTATGGTCCCATGTTTTTCCTTGCTGTACATATGTAGGATAAAAAGAAGCTTTCGGGGAATCCAATACGGTGATAATGGAATCTCCGCTTTTATACAAAAGTTCGGCATTCTGTGAAAATGCGTGACCGAATTGGACTCTTCCTTTTAACTTGTACTTCTCTGAGCCAAACATTACATCTGCCAGGTCGGGCTTTTCGTTTCTCAGATTATCTGGGATGGCTGTCCGTATTGTTTTTTGTGCAATATATTTGTGCAGATAGTTCAGCCCTAATGTTTTGACTTTCTTTTGTCCGTTTTCTTCTTCCATGGTGAAGAATACAAGCTTTCCGGTGAATTGGTTATATGTATAATTAGGTATTTGTTCATATTCGTTATATAATTCCTGAAAACTACTCCAAGCCTTGTTGTCAATCTGCAAAGTATCTGATGGATTCATCTCTTTTTCAAGCAATACGAAGTCGGACCGCTTGCTGGAAATTGTGCCTGAAAAGACTACAAATCCCCCTAAAAGGCCTCCGAATTTACAGAATAACCTGTTGTCCGGTCTGTTTCTTTGTTGACTGTTTTGCATCTTCGCAGGCTGGGTGAATTTATCGTAAATATAGCCCAATTTATTGTATTTTTGTACAACGGTTAGATTTTGGATATTCCGATTCCTGACCGATAGCTCTTTGTATGAAATATGATGAGGCTTACCGAAATAGCGGATAATGGGGTGATGGTTTTGGTCGAAACCTAACCAACCGCAATATACCTCTCGCATCGCTGCCATATATCCCTTTGAATCCTGCAAGTTTCTGTAAGGAAAAGTCTGGTCTTTTACTCTTTTTTCTCCAAGATGTCCGTAACTGATGATTTCTAAAACAGACCGGAAACATCCTTTTAAGGTCGTGGCAGGTATAAAGTATCGTCCGTTCATCTGTGTGAAATGTCCGTCATGTCCTTTAACAAATACCGGAGTCTCTGCTTTCAATTGATAGGTTATGCTGCCTGAGTAGGCATCTTTTAGCGGAGCGTCGAATGAAACCTGATCTTTCCATATCGGGGAAAAGACCTCATCTTTAGCTTCAACTGGTGCAAAATTGTATGCCGATTTTATGATAGCCATATTTTAATCCTCCATCTTCTCTTCTTTTAATAGAAAACCAATAAATATCTCTTCTTTGGGTACCAGTACGTTCATTCCCTCGCATAACGGATCCGATTCTTCCTTCCAGATACGGGTATAGCAAAGTTTCTCGATGCTTGAATCCTCGCCAAAGCGGTTGGGGAGGTATTCAATTGGGATGCATTGACTGTTGCTGACGGTTGTTCCTTTATTCTGATTGCTAACGATATCGAGACTCTCCAAGTTGTAATGCTGGATATAGTATTTCCCGTCCGTCATCTTAATGCTGTATGAGTCGTTGCCCGAGCGTAAATATCCTTCTATAATAAAAGGAATGGAAGGGGTGTCGGAGGAGCAGATTTCAGCTCTCAGTTCTTTCTCCCGGTAAATACGGGGTTGTTGTTCGTCGCTATACCATAGATAGCCATCGTATTTTCTTCCTGCAAGGATTATGATTGAGTTTGTTTCCATAGTTTTACTTGTTTTGAGTGGTTTGTTCCCATTTCCCGGTAAAGCGTCCGTTTCCTCGGTTGGTACCTCCGCCTAATGGCAAAAGCCCTTCGCATAAATCGGTTAAGGCGTATTCAAAAGCGTTCTTTATTTGGGGATTGTTCAATATTTCGCCTTTTACATGGATGGTGAGGCTGAATACTTGTTGGTTTCCCCATGTCGTTTTTTCTGAGAATAAGGCGCCGGTTATTGCTCCGCCCGTAAAGCGATCGATGGAAACATGGTTGAGTAGTTTGTCTTGTTGTCCGTTATTCGGTTCGATAAGGATGTCGGAAAATAGAACGTTCCCCGGTGCAGGTGTTGTTTCCGGGTTCTTTACATCTCCTTCGTAACCGAATAACTGCCTGATAGCATAATTCTCTTTCCCGATTCCGCCCTTATCGTTTTTTGCATCGGCAAAATATCCGACTTCCCGGTTATAGTAATAAGCAATGCGGTGGGATAGTGCGCCTTTTACCGATGAAGCCGGTATAAGGATATAAGAATCGGATATCTTACCTTTGTTTTCGTTGTAGCTCACCACTTTCTCTTTTACCGGTGTCATGTCTGCAGCATCATCGCCAAATCCTGAACCGAACAAGAAGAAATCATCCGGCCGGAGTTCGACGGAGTAGGTTGTCCATCCATTGTTGACAGAAGGAACTGCTGTTGTTTTACTGTTATCCTTCCACTTAAACTCACTTGATAGGGAAGAAGATTTTTTCAAATAGGCCTTTAAGTCTTCTTTCTCTCTCAAATCGAGAGTCCGTTCTTTATAGGAGTAGATACTTACTTCACCATGTCCGTTGCGGGTGCCGCTGCCAATGCGGAACGATACGTGTTGCATACGCGGAAGCAACTGATCGCGGAAGAAGGTAACTTCCTCCTCTTTTTCGCCTATCAGTTCTATTTCAAAGCAGAAACGGGTTCCCTTATATACTACTTCCTCATCGAATTTACCTCTGTCTTTGGCTGTTCCCTTGTCGTTGATGCAGACATGCTGCCGAATAGGTAAGTTTTGAAATGCTTTATAGAAAGGATCGGTATAGTTGATATTTTGCAAACCGTCCAGTACGGTTTGACCGTCTTTCCCTATCATTCGTGCAGAGGTACATAATAAACGGGAACCAAGTCCGGTGTTGGAGCCTTCTTTTGACTGGAAGCCGAAAACGGCGTTGACTTTTTCCTGTTCAAGGGAGTCTACCGCATGGCGCAATATTCCCACAAGACTTGTTCCGGGGATAAAGGGGAGACCGTTGATATCCCGTATAACAGGAGAGTCGGTTTGTATATTGCTTTCGCCTGAGCCTATCGACAATGGCGTTTCTGCCTGAAGAACGATGCGAGCTAGATATCGGAACGCATACAATTTGCGTTCGGGAGTTGTTTGGTTTATTTCGTTCATAATGTTTCTTATTTATCCACGTTTTTCCTACTACATACTTTGGCCATCTCGGAGGCTAAATTTATAACGGCAAGCGGTACATTGTTTTTTCCGATGGCTTTGTTCATACCATCAACGAAGTCTGTTAGATTTTTCAGTCGTTCGCTTTCTTTCCATTTTTCAGCGGCTATGCCGTGGGTAAGATAAGATGTTTCTAGAGTATATAGTTTTTCTTCAATTTCTTCTTTATTGCTGCATTGAGTAGCCAGACTGCGGATCTTTCCCCATTGAGCAGCAAATTCTTTCTGATCTTTGCCGGCAAATTTCTCTTTGTTTGTTCTGACAAAATTATTGGCCTCCTTGTAGATAATGGTTAATATTCTTTCGGTTTCACCTTTTTGGTATAGGAATTTAAGCAATGGCTCTTCTTTATCTTTTAGCAAAGCAATTCTCGGTTGAGATGAAGATTCTTCTTTTTCTTTCTTTAGTAATTTATAGCAGGCTTTTCCATTGCCGTCGGCACATAAAAATGTGGGGTTGAACAATACGTGTCCGAATCCTTCGGTGTGGTAAACTCCTACATACGGGTAGATCGGAGGTATCTCCCCTTTATCGTCAAGCTTTATAACTACCACACTTCCTTTTTCTATACCGCAGCGGTCGGCATCGTAGGCCTGGCGTGCATAGTTCCATGGGGAGTATTGGAAGGTACGTATCTGTGATTTCTCCCATACAATTTTATCGCTTTCTCTGAACCCGAAGTCCGTAGCTTTAGGTGTAAAGGTAGGGAGATGATAATCGTCGAAGAAAATCAAACGAGAATCGGCATATACAACTACTTCTTTTCCGTTTTGGAATTGTACGGGGGTAATCGTGCTTGTTTCGCTTGTTTTCTCGATGTTCACCAGTCCGTATTGGGCGGTACGCGAACGGCCTACCCTGTGTTTGCCGTTTAAAAGATCTGTTACCTTATTAAGTTGAGGCTCGGATATCGCTTTTTCATCGTACGTAAGGTGAAAAATGAGTGATAACCCTTTGTCCATAGATTGGTATCCGTACATTTGCTCATCTTTTGAACGGCGACTGTTATGGTCGTATGCTGATTTAATGGCAAAGGTTTTGTTTACTTCAATAGGGATTCCTGTTCCATCTTCTGTGAAAACATAGAATCCGTTGCGGCATTGTTTTAGTTGTTTTTGGGCTAATTTCGTTATCTCTTCCTGTGATAAACCGGTTAAAGCATGGTGGATATAGCACTCTTCGATGCTTCCTAATTTGGGATAGAACATGGCGGCGGGAACTCGCAACGCACGTTCCCCGTTCAGGGCAGGGTGTGCATCACCAAAACAGAGCTTGCCGCTATGCAAAAGAGTGAACAGTTCCGTTTTCATTTCTTCGTTCAAAGAGGACTTATCTTTTTCATTGAAAGGTTGGTAGAATTTGTTGGCGACAATTCCGTAAAAGTTGCTTCCCGGAATGAAGTCTAATGTTTTCTGGTTACCTGTTGAGGCTGACCTCTGATTAATGATGACATCTGACAACAAAGTGCATTGGAATGTAATTTGTTTCATGCTTGTTCCTCCTTATTTTCTGTATGTGCTGTTCCCTTCTTATTTTCTATGGCGGTGATTTTTATATCGCATCGACCTAACCCTCTGTTCCGGTTTTGTCCCAATCGTTTGATAAACATGGCGGAATCTTTCATAAGGGTTTCTAATGAATCGTCGATATCCAATATCTCTCCTGTCAAGGTACATGGAACGACAGTCTCCATGCTGCGCAAGCTGTTTGCTTCTGCAACACCGTTATCAATAGCGGTGGAGGTGATGCGACGGAAGAGGTAGCACTGTGCCTTAGCTTTCTTTATTTGTTCTTTCAATTCCAATTCGGCGTTGGTAAAGAAGATACTTCCTTTCTTGCCTTCTGCTTTATTGTCGGAGAAATATCCGAACGAGTTTTCGAAAGCTTTTTTTTCTATTTCTGTGGATGTGTCTTTTAGTTCAATTAGTTCTTCTATGGCTTCTCTAAAAAGTCCTTTCAGCGTTTTGCCCGGAATGTAGGGAAATCCTTCGGAATCTTTGATAACTAATGCATCCGTATCCGCTCCGGCGGAGAGCCCTGAACCGCAATGCCATTCAGAGAAAAATTCTATTTTATAAGCGATGTCCATAATTCGTGTCTTTATTTCTTTTGAGTAATTTGATATTGTACGGAATAAAGCGTTAACAAGTCGTATAAAGGTATACGCTTGGGCTGGGGCGATTGATCGCTGTTGTTCTGCGGTTCGCTTGAATCCTTTTTCGGTTTGAGCAATTGGAATATCTGGTCGATGAGTTTTTTTAGTTCTGAATCATCTTGCACGAGCACCTTGAGTCGTTCCAGCTTTTGTATGGCCAGTTCCGGATTGTTGATGAGTAGGTTGGCGCACTCTCGAAGGTGATTCTTTGCAGCTTGTCCCGCCGAGCTGTTTTGCAATAAACTCAATGTATTTTTTAATGTTTTTATACTCCAACGTGTGCCAAGTCCGGGAGTGTTTTGTTCGGATAAGTAATAAGGACCGAATTGGAATGAAATGGGTTTTTCCAATGTACCCGCAGTCAGCTCTTTTTGGACTATCTGCTCAAATTCTTCTACGAAGCTGCTTTGTACTTTGTGGAACATAAGGCAAGAGGGCGGAAGCTTTTCCATGCCACCGGATATGGTTTTGGCTTCTCTCTTTGCTTCCGTGCAAAGAGTCTCTGCTAATTCGTATCCGTAATAGAAAGGATAAGACGATTTGATATAGGCAATACCCGCACAGGCGGATAGGTGTGTAGAACCATCTTTAAACACTTTGTTGCTGTGTAGTATATTTTGGAGTTCTTTTCTTGTTTCTTTAATTGAAGAATCCGGATTAGATTCGTTCGACTGTTTCTCGCTTCCTGTGGCGTATTCAAATTCTTCTAAAAAATAGCTGGTAAAGTCCAATGCGATGTCGGCTCGGCAAATCATGGTCAGGTCGTCGCCATTTAAAACAACGGGGCGTATGGGAATACGTTCTTTATCTTTTACTGTTAAGTTTAGCCGTTGATATGCTTTTTGAGCGGCAAAAGTAGTAGCCTTGTCCAAATTGACTGAGAACTTTTTGAAAAGTCCCGGATTTGTGCCTACTTTTTGAACAACCTGCCCTAATCCGTTCCCATCGGCATGGATAATGGCAATCCAATTGTTTTGGTCGGTTATTTTATTAATGTCATAGGCTACTTTGTCGGATTTGATGTCTTTCCCGAAAATCTTTTTGCAAAGTTGGAGGGTGGCATTATTACCTGCTTTGGCATTGTCCCGTTTCTTGGAGGTGGCCGGGTCGATGGCCTCATCTTTGTCGTATTGGATAGCCGGCAGTCCGGTCTTCCGGGAACGGAGGATACCGATAGAGCCTAAGGTCATGCTGCGCATTGGTTTATTGCGTTGGATACGTAAGCGGTTTTCCAGCTCTTGAACTGCTGATTTGAAAGTGGTGAACGGCATATCAAGACCATATTTTACCACTGCTTGGCTGATGGTGATGCCGGGAGCCATCTCCATCACTTTCTTGGGAAAGCCAAGTACCACCTTCTTGCAAAGTTCTTCGTTGTCAAAAATGTACTTGATATTTCCGGCAGCCATGACTATGGCTGAGTCTTCTTGAAACGTAGCGGCATTCTGGGACAACCCCTCGTTCATCATTTCAATAAAGGCCGTCGTGCATATCTTTTCGACTAATTCACTTGCGCCGACAATATCCTTCAGTTCATTTGTTTGGAAGATGAAGCCTTGAATACCTTGCACTGAAGCTCCATAAAGATAATGTGTTGTTGGAGTGTTTTCCATGAATTTATGGTTTTAGTTCATTTATAATTCCAAATCCTATGCTTGTTCCTTTACCCAATCCACCGTTCAAGGGTAAAGAAAGGTTGGTAATAAACTCTATATTGAATAAGGTAGTGGTGATCCCTTTATATTTATCTGTGTACGGGTCGGATAATTTAGTTAGTGAACAATCAATCTTTACGTTGACACAAATTCCCAGCCCTCGGTACAAAGCCAGAATGTGTCCGGTCAAAATCTTTTCTAAAAAGCGTATTTTGTCGGTAAGGGCTACTAATTCTTTGTACGTCTGGTAATTCCCCGAATTGAGCGCCTGCCAGCGGGTAATCCGGTAATAGAACCCTTGCTCGCTGATTTGCGGAACAAAGAACGTGGGGTTGAGTTCTTTTATCTGCATCTGTACAGAGCGAGTTCCTATCATGAAAGATAAATCGCATCTGGAAATTAACTCTTCAATGACTTTCGTTCCTTCGCCCAAACAAACAATGGCTGCCTGTTCGTTGATGTTTTTATATTGAACTAACGGGTAGTCGTAACGCAAGGCGCCTTCCCGGTTGAGGTGGTTGTGTACCAGCGGGTTCTCGGTATCCGAAAGTTTCTTTATAATCGCTCCGCGCAAACATTCGTTTTCGTGGTTCGTGAGCGGCGTATCGAATATAGTAGTAATGACTTTGATGCTTTCCATTGTATCGGGATGATGTATGTTTTTCAATGTGTAATATTAGTCAATAATTGCTACAATCCCAAATTTAAAAAAGAATATTATTGTAGAAAAGTGGCGAGCCGTTTAAGGAATGAAAGAAATTCTTCATTAAACAGGGCCTGAAGTTTTTTAAGATTAAGGCAATGTTGCTTTGAGCCGGCAAGAGTATCCGGTTTGATAAGAACGTGATTTAATTGCAAAAATAGCAATGACTTATTTGTTCTGTTATTATTGAAAAAGTATATTTGCAGAACTAATACAAACTAATGCTGGTTATGAAGTGCTAGCTAATGCGGACTATATGGGTAGTAGGTTCTAACTTTTATAGTCTGCCGAAACTTAATGATAGAACCTTCCTTAAATTTTCTGTCGCTATGAAAAGCAAAAAACTCGTTATCTCTATGGCACTTTTGGTGTGCGTTCTCTTTTCCGGTTGCACGGTAAAGAAAGGTGATTCCTCTGCGATGAAGCAAGATACGATTCTTGTTGAGTCGGCTAATTTCTCTCCCGGTTTTAATATGATTGCAAAAGGAGATTCCTCGAATATGCTTCAATTCGTTTTGGAGAGCCGGGATAAAGTGCCTTTTAATCAGTCTGCTGTCAAACAAACAACGGAACAGTCTTCTTATGGCCCCTCTGCGGACATTCCTTATTTTACAGTACGGTTCGCCGTGCCTATTCCTCCGGCTTATACGGAAACAGAAACGGCGGCCTTGACAGGAATGGATAAAGGTGTGTATCATCATAATCACTCGCCGGGATTTGAAATTCTGCCTAACGGCGATGCGTTGGCGATTTATTTCAGTGCTCCTGTGGGTAAATCGGAGAATGATACGGCTACCACATTCGTTCAGTCGCGTTTGCGATACGGATCGGAAGACTGGGATATGCCCGAGTTGTTTTTCTATACGAAGGGAGGAAACGACCAGTCAGGTTTGTTATGGAATGATAACGGTAAGATATGGTTTTTCGGTGGCGGACGTAACATCTCCGACTATGTTCCGTTCCGTATAGCCACTTCTACGGATAATGGTGTTAGTTGGACTTTCTCAGTTCCCCAACTCGACAGCATAGCGAAAAACTATACGGCACAGCCTGTTGTCAATGCTTTTCGGGATCCAAGCGGAGCTATTTATATGGCTACGGATGGTACGGGTAGCCACAGCTTTTTGTGGCGTAGCCAGGATGAAGGAAAAACCTGGCACGATATGGGTGGTAGAACCGGCGCACGTCACTCAACTATTGTACCGTTGGACGATAAAGGAACATTACTCTCCATTGGAGGTAAAAATGCCAATGTGGACGGCTGGTCTCCACAAAATATTTCACATGACTGGGGAGCCACATGGAGTGAAAACGAAGCCTCTCCCTTTCCTCCGCTTGGAAGTGTACAACGCCCTTGTTTGATAAGGTTAGCTTCCGGTAATCTCTTGTTTGTAAGCGATTCTTATATGCATAAGAAGAAAATAGCGCCTCCTGCAGGGTGGAAGTATGGCAATAATAGTTTTGTGGCCATTTCAAAAGACAATGGTAAGAGCTGGCGTATAAAAACTCTTCCGGTTCAACTTCCGCAACGTCATCGTCCGCCTTATGGCTCATTGGGATACTCAACTGTACGTCAAGCACCGAACGGCGTGATTCATTTGTTAACTACTGCCAATTATCCGCCTATTCATTATGAATTTAATGAAGCATGGATATGGTCGGATGCTGCGGATGTTATTCCCGAGTCGTCCGGAGGAGTTATCAAAAACTTTTCTGAAAATTATCCTGACGGTAAGCTGAAATCTTCGTGGAGTGCACGTATTTGTCCGAATGGTCGGTATTTACTTCATGGAGAAATGATTGATTATTATGCAAATGGCAATAAACAACATCAGGTTTCTTATGAGAACGGACGAAAGACAGGTGAAGAACTTTATTGGTCGGAAGATGGTAAAGTAGAGTGGATGTGGCAACGGGATTTGAAAAAGAAACGGGGCACATGGACTCAGTATTGGCCGAATGGGAATAAGAAAGTGGAATCTGTTTGGAACATACATCCGGAGGCTCGGGATTTGAAGCGTAAATTTTACGGTTATGTAGCAGAAGGACCGTCGAGACATTGGGATGAAGATGGAAATCTTGTGAAAACCTGTCTTTTTAAAAAAGGAATCTTAATAGAGGAGAAAAAGTAAGGCATTAAGAGAAGAATTAATTGTATATAGCATTTGCGTGAGATATTGGTTTTAACGAGATGTAAAACCGATATCTCACGTTTGTTTTTTATTGAGAAAACTTAATCGGAACTTGTCGGTCGTCGATTTCTACAGCTTTTTGAACAATTTGTCATGGTATGAACTGTGTAAATTCTGTATCTTTGTCCACATGGATTTTAGAATATGCGGGATTGTATATTCATTATAAATAAAAACTATATAAAATGATACGAATGAAAAACATTGTAAAAGGAATGTTTGTAACAGGTTTGATGACCCTGACTTCCTTGCCGGCTTCTTCGCAACAAGAAACCACTATTAAGATTTATCCGCAAGAGGGGAAAAATGTAATCAGTAAGAATATTTACGGACAGTTTGCCGAACACTTGGGCACATGTATTTATGGAGGTATCTGGGTGGGTGAGAATTCGGATATCCCGAATACCAACGGATATCGCAATGATGTGTTGCAAGCCCTGAAAGAACTGAAGGTGCCTGTATTGCGATGGCCGGGCGGCTGCTTTGCCGATGAATACCATTGGATGGATGGTATCGGTCCGAAAGAGAAACGCCCCAAGATGGTGAACAATAATTGGGGCGGTACGATTGAAGATAACAGTTTCGGCACACATGAGTTTTTGAATTTATGCGAGATATTGGGGTGCGAGCCTTATATCAGTGGAAATGTTGGGAGCGGAACGGTAGAAGAACTGGCTAAATGGGTGGAATATATGACATCCGATGGAGATAGTCCGATGGCAAACCTGCGCCGAAAGAACGGAAGAGAGAAACCTTGGCATGTAAAGTTCTTGGGAGTAGGCAACGAAAGCTGGGGATGCGGCGGAAGTATGCGCCCTGAATATTATGCGGATTTGTATCGTCGTTATGCTACATATTGTCGTAATTATGACGGGAATCAACTGTTTAAGATTGCCAGTGGAGCAAGTGATTACGACTATAAGTGGACGGAAGTGTTGATGAAGAATGTAGGACATCGTATGCATGGGCTTTCTTTACATTATTATACAGTAACCGGTTGGAAGGGAAGTAAAGGTGCGGCTACAAAATTTACGGATGACGATTTTTACTGGACAATGGGCAAATGCCTTGAAATTGAAGAGGTATTGAAAAAACATATTGCTATTATGGACAAGTACGACAAGCAAAAGAAGATAGGTTTGATGGTAGATGAATGGGGAACTTGGTGGGATGAGGAACCGGGAACGGTTAAAGGTCATCTTTATCAACAGAATACGTTGCGTGATGCTTTTGTGGCGGCTCTTACATTGAATGTGTTTCATAAATATACCGACCGGGTGAAAATGACCAATATTGCTCAAATTGTTAATGTATTACAATCTATGATTTTGACTAAAGGCGATAAAATGGTATTGACACCTACTTATTATGTATTTAAGATGTATCAGGTACATCAGGACGCTACGTATTTGCCGCTTGAGTTGACTTGTGAGAAACGTACCGTACGAGATAACCGGATTGTGCCGATGGTAAGTGCTTCCGCTTCTCGGGATGCTTCCGGACGTATTCATGTTTCTTTAGCGAATGTGGATTTAGAGAAGGAACAGACCGTTCATTTGAGTTTGGAAAATGTTCCGGTAAAATCTGTTTCGGGAGAGATTCTGACAGCTACCGACATACAGGCTTATAATTCGTTCGATAAGCCGGATGTAGTGAAGCCGCAATCCTTTAAAGGAGTAAAAGTGAAAAACGGGGTACTTACCGTTAAGTTACCTGCTAAATCGATTGTTACTTTGGAGATTTAAAGAAGAGGGAAATAGTAATGAAACAAATAATATTATCAGTAGTTTTAGGTGTAATATTAGTCTTTCCGGTAAAGAGCGTTGCACAGACAAATAGGACGGACGTACAACATGTAATGACTATAGATGTTTCCAAATCTGCAGCAAAGATACAGCCTACTATGTATGGCATCTTTTTTGAAGATATTAATTTCGGGGCAGACGGTGGTTTATATGCCGAATTAGTGAAGAACCGCTCGTTTGAGTTTCCGCAACCGTTTGTTGGATGGGTACCGTTCGGCAATGTAAAAGTGATGGATGAGAATCCTTGCTTTGCTAAAAATCCACATTATGTACGGATTACGAACGATGGCAGTTTGACACGTGCCGGATTGGATAATGAGGGCTTTAAGGGAATCGGACTGAAGAAAGGAGAGGAATACCGTTTTTCGTTCTATGCTCGTACAGCGGCTGTTAAACCCATGAGACTTTCGGTGGAGTTTGTTAACTCAGCGAGTGAGAACCGTTTAAAACAAAATGTGGAAATTTCCGGTAATGAGTGGAAAAAGGTGACTGTAATCCTGAAGTCTCCTTTTACTGATGCGCATTCCCGTTTGAGGCTGGTATTAACTACTCCCGGTACGGTGGATCTGGATCATATCTCTTTGTTTCCCGTTAAAACATGGAAAGAGAGAGAAAATGGTTTACGTGCCGATTTGGCGCAGGCATTGTACGATTTGAATCCCGGTGTGTTTCGTTTCCCGGGAGGATGCATTGTGGAAGGCACCACTCTTGAAACCCGTTATCAGTGGAAAAATACGGTAGGTCCTGTAGAAAACCGTCCGCTGAATATTAACCGTTGGAATTATACTTTTCCGCATAAGTTCTTTCCGGACTATTATCAAAGTTATGGAATGGGATTTTTTGAACTCTTTCAGTTGAGTGAGGATATAGGCGCTGAACCGCTTCCGGTTCTTAGTTGCGGTTTGTCCTGTCAATACGAGAAAGGAGAAGAAGTGCCTCTCGACCAGCTTCAGCCATATATACAGGATGCGCTGGACTTGATAGAATTTGCCAACGGTCCGGTTACATCCGTTTGGGGTAAGGTACGTGCAGAGATGGGACATCCCGAACCGTTCAATCTGAAGATGATAGGAATTGGAAATGAACAGTGGGGTAAAGTCTATCCCGAGCGTCTGGAAATGTTTGTGGAAGCTATTCGCACTAAGTATCCGGATATAAAGATTGTCGGCTCTTCCGGTCCTAGTGCGGGAGGTGACAGGTTCGACTATCTGTGGCCGGAGATGAAGCGGATCGGAGTGGATTTAGTAGATGAACACTATTATATGGAACCGGATTGGTTCTTTAAGAATGCTGCCCGGTATGATAACTATGACCGGAAAGGGCCGAAAGTGTTTGCCGGAGAGTATGCTTCACACGATAAGAAATCGGGGAAGGCCAATAATTTTCTTTCCGCCTTGTCGGAAGCCGCTTTTATGACGGGGTTGGAACGTAATGCCGATGTGGTGCATTTGGCAACTTATGCACCGTTGTTTGCGCATGTAGACGCTTGGCAGTGGAATCCGGATTTGATTTGGTTTGATAACTTACGGATAATGAGGACGCCTAACTATTATGTGCAACAGATGTATGGCATGAATGCCGGAACGAACGTACTTCCATTGAAAATGGACGGGAAGCCCGTGGCGGGACAAGATAATCTCTACGCAACAGCGGCATGGGATGACTGCACCGGCGAGGTGATAGTGAAAGTTGTAAATAGCAGTGATAAAGCTGCTACAGTGAGGATTGATTTCAATGGTTTGAAGAAACAGCGTCTGCTTTCGGGTACTTGTACTTACCTTCAATCGGATAATTTGAAAATGACAAACGTTTTGGGTACTGAAACCATTATACCGCGCACACGTCCGATACAGGTAAACGCACAATCGTTAGATCTTGAATTACTTCCCTATTATTTTGGTGTTTACCGTTTGCAGGTCAGATAATGTTTGTACGTATAATCAGAAGGGTATTTAAAAGTTTATTTTAAGAGTAACATATTGAGTTGATAGGGGCTGTCTCAAACAATACAATGAGACAGCCTTTTTATTTTCTTTCTGAATAAAAAGCTTTCGTTTGTTTCATATATAAAGGTGAGCAACTTTCTTTTTGATTTAAATACGTTCTTATTTTGTGCTATAATTATCGTATAAGAGGTTGCATATCTATTGTTTTATACTTTTTTAATAGATAAATGAAAGAATCTTTTTACTCATACGCTTGTTTGCTTTCTTGCAAAACTATACATTTGTAGCAATCAAGAAAAACACAAATTTATGGGTGAAAAACAATTACTTCTTGGCGACGAGGCTGTCGCTTTAGGGGCTATGCACGCCGGACTATCAGGAGTTTATGCCTATCCGGGCACTCCTTCCACTGAAATCACAGAGTTTATTCAAGCCAGTCCGCTGGCGAGTGAAAGAAAGATTCACTGTAAGTGGTCTTCTAATGAAAAAACAGCTATGGAAGCTGCCTTGGGTATGTCGTATATGGGTAAGCGAGCTATGGTCTGCATGAAACATGTAGGTATGAATGTGGCGGCTGACGCTTTTATGAATTCCGCCATGACCGGAACCAATGGAGGATTGATTGTGGTAGCTGCCGATGATCCTTCCATGCATTCTTCGCAAAACGAGCAGGATTCCCGTTTTTATGGCAAGTTTGCCATGATTCCCGTGTTTGAGCCTTCCTCTCAGCAAGAAGCGTATCAGATGATGGCGGACGCGTTTGATTTCTCGGAACGTTATAAAGTTCCTGTACTGATGCGGATGGTAACCCGCATGGCGCATTCCCGTGCTGTAGTGGAACCCGGTGTCATACGTGATATGAATCCCCTTTCTTATCCTTCTAATCCGGGCGACTGGGTATTGATGCCTGCGGTGGCTCGTAAACGGAATGTTCATTTGATTTCTTTACAAAAAGATTTTGCCGAAGCTGCCGAGAATTCTTTATATAATAGAATGGAAGGAGGAACGGATACCTCTTTAGGCATTATCGCCTGTGGCATAGCCTACAATTACTTGATGGAACATTTCAAAGAAGGATGTCCTTATCCGGTGTTGAAAGTGTCTCAATATCCGCTTCCGGTGAAAGCTGTTCGTCAGTTGGCCGGAAAATGCGATGCTTTGCTTGTTTTGGAAGACGGTCAGCCGGTAGTGGAGGAAATGCTTCGGGGCGTGCTGGAACAAGATAAGGTCATTAAAGGACGCCTTACAGGTGAAGTTCCCAGAACAGGGGAACTGACTCCGGACAATATTGTGGCGGCTTTAGGATTGAAAGACAAAGCAGTCTATCCGGCTTGCGAATTAGTGGTTCCGCGTCCGCCTGCGCTTTGCCAGGGATGTGGGCATCGCGATATGTATGCCGCATTGAACGAGGTGCTGCGTGAATATGAAAATAGCCGTGTATTCAGTGATATCGGTTGTTATACATTGGGTTTCCTTCCGCCCTATCGGGCTATCCATTCGGTAGTGGATATGGGAGCTTCCATTACCATGGCGAAAGGGGCGGCGGATGCCGGGCAATTCCCTTCAGTGGCTGTGATAGGCGATTCTACTTTTACCCATTCGGGTATGACAGGCTTATTGGATGCCGTGAATGAAAAAACGAATATGACAATTCTTATTTCCGATAATCTGACTACCGGTATGACCGGCGGGCAAGATTCTGCCGGAACCGGACGTTTGGAGAGTATTTGCCGAGGAATAGGCGTAGAGCCTGAGCATATTCGGGTGGTAATACCTCTTCCGAAGAATATGGAAGAGATGAAACAAATTATTCGTGAAGAGATTAATTATCCGGGTGTCAGCGTGATTATACCGCGTCGTGAGTGTATACAGACAGCCCGTCGTCACAACAAAAAATAAAAAGCCATGCGTACAGACATTATATTATCCGGCGTGGGAGGACAAGGTATCCTTTCCATCGCAACCATTATCGGAGCAGCTGCCATCCAGGAAGGACTCTACATTAAACAAGCAGAAGTGCACGGTATGAGTCAGCGCGGAGGAGATGTGCAATCTAATCTCCGCATCAGTTCCCAACCGATAGCTTCGGATTTGATACCGTTAGGAAAAGCCGATCTGATCATTTCACTCGAACCGATGGAGGCGTTGCGGTATTTGCCTTATCTGTGTAAAGACGGATGGATTATTACCAATACGGTTCCTTTTGTGAATATTCCCAACTATCCGGAGCAAGAGAAACTGTTGAAACGAATTCAATCTTTGGAACACTCTGTAACCATTGATGTGGATACCATTGCCCGATCAGTAGCTTCGCCTAGGGCGGCAAATATCGTATTGTTGGGAGCTGCTTCGCCATTTCTGGGTATAGAAGTGAACAAGATAGAAGAGGCTATCCGCACTGTATTCGGGCGGAAAGGAGAAGCCATTGTAGAGATGAACCGGAAAGCGTTTCGTGCCGGACTGGAAATTGCCGAACAATCGATAAAACATTGAGTTATGGGCATACCGTTTAAAAAAGAAATGGTGGATGAGGTGTTGCGTAATATGCATATCTCAGAGGTCGGCGATGCGACCATCCGTCAGACCGTGGCACTTTCGGAAGAACTGGAGTTCCGTACGGGCGAGAAGTTTGTCCATCTGGAAATGGGCTCGCCTGGATTACCTGCTTCGCAAGTAGGAATTACTGCCCAAAAAGAGGCATTGGATAAAGGGATTGCTTCGGTTTATCCCAATATATCCGGAATTGCGCCTCTAAAAGAACAGGCTTCCCGTTTTATAAAAGCCTTTTTGAATATAGAAATAAATCCGGAAGGATGTGTACCTACAGTGGGTTCCATGATGGGAACTTTCGCTTCGTTTATCCTCTGTACCCACTTATATCCCGAGAAGGATACGATATTGTTTATCAACCCCGGTTTCTCGGTACAGCCCATGCAAGTAAGGGTGTTAGGATATAAGCAGGAGTCTTTTGATGTGTATAATTGTCGGGGTGAGAAATTGCGTGGAGAATTGGAACGTCGTTTGTCCGGCGGACGTATTGCGGGTATAGTCTATTCCAATCCCAACAATCCGTCATGGGTATGTCTCACGGAGGAAGAGCTTTGTTATATAGGTGAATTGGCAACGTATTATGATACCATTGTGATAGAAGACTTGGCCTATTTAGGTATGGATTTCCGGAAAGAGCTGGGACATCCGTTCGAACCTCCTTATCAGTCTACCGTAGCGCGATATACAAAAAACTATATGCTAATGCTTTCCGCTTCGAAAATATTCAGTTATGCGGGTGAAAGGGTTGCGACGGTGGCTATCTCGGATGGACTTTATAATCGTTCGTATGCTTATTTAAAGGAATCTTTGGGAATGGATACGTTGGGCCGTGCTTTTATTTTTACGATTGTTTATACGCTTTCATCCGGTGTATGCCATTCCGCCCAATATGCGTTGGCTGCCATGTATAAGGCTGCTTGCGAGGGAGAACTCGATTTTGTAGGCGAAACTCGTGAATATGCACGGCGTGCGGCACGGCTGAAAGAAATCTTCCTCCGTCATGGCTTTCATATTGTATATGACAAAGATTTGGATGAACCGGTGAGTGACGGATTCTTTTTTACTATCGGGCGCAAGGGATATACAGGGGATGCTTTGCTGGCCGAATTGATTCACTATGGAGTGTCGGCTATATCGTTGTGTACAACAGGCAGTGCGCAACAAGGAATCAGAGTTTGCACTTCCAGGGTGCATGAGGAACATTATGCGTTATTGGATGCCCGTTTACGGGTGTTTAATGAAAAACATCCGCTAACTTAAATTCTTATACAACCATGAAAGCAAACTATATGACCGCTGCGGATGCGGTAAAGTTGATTAAGTCGCATGACCGGGTATATATACAGGGTAGTACCTCTATCCCCGAAGTGTTGTTGGATGCTTTGACGGCACGGGGGCACGAATTGGAGGGAGTAGAGATGTATTCCGCTTTTGCTGTAGGAAGGCGGGATGCTCCTTATGCGGTTCCCGAGTTAAGGGACGCTTTTATTACCCGCAGTTTATTTATTGCAAACAGTATCCGTAAAGCCGTCGACCGGGGTGAAGCCCAGTTGATACCGGCTTTCTTGGGTGAAGTTCCTGCTTTATTCAGGGAAGGATATCTGCCTTTGGATGTGGCGCTGATAAATGTTTCTCCTCCCAATGAAGAAGGATATTGCAGCTATGGAATATCTGCCGATTTAGCGGTGTCCGCTGTCGAATGTGCCAAGACCGTTATTGCGCAAATCAATAAGCAGATGCCTTTCTCATATGGGGATGCGGTTATTCATCTTTCAGAGCTTGCTGCTTGTGTGGAAGTGGACGATCCTTTAGTGGAGGTTCCTTCGGTAACTCCCAATGAGCAAGAAAGGAAGATTGGAAAATACATCGCTGAACTGATTCCCGATGGAGCTACCTTGCAAATCGGGGTGGGCGGTATTCCGAATGCCGTATTGGATGCTTTGCACGACCATACAGACTTGGGGCTGCATACCGAAGCTATGACGGATGGGGTGTTGCCATTGATTCGGTCGGGAGTCATCAATAACTCTAAAAAGGCAATTATGCCTCATAAGACAGTGGCTTCTTTGGTATTGGGGTCGCGAAACTTATACGATTATATGGATAAAAATCCGGATATTATTATCAAAGATGTGGCATGGACGAATGATCCGTTCATTATTCGTCAGAATCCCAAAGTAATGGCTATTAATTCGGCTATAGAAGTCGACCTTACCGGACAGATATGCGCCGATTCCATTGGTACACGCATGTTTTCGGGAGTAGGCGGACAACATGATTTCATGTATGGTGGGGCTTTGTCGGAAGGTGGAAAAACTTTCATTGCTATGACGGCTACTTCCGGAAAAGGGCATTCGAAAATCAAACCGGTGCTGACGGAAGGGGCAGGAGTCGTGACTACTCGTTCGCAGGCGCAATACATTGTAACCGAATACGGAGCCGCTTTCCTGAAAGGTAAGGATTTGGCACAACGCGCCCGTGCCTTGATTGATATTGCCGATCCTTCGGTGCGTGAAGATTTGGAAAAAGCCGCTTGTCTGCGTTTCGGCTATCGTTTCTTGCGCATGAAGTGAGATTCTGTTATTTTGTATCAAAGAAAAAAGTTTCTTTGTTCAATCAGCACATAAATCGGAATTTATATATAAGTTTGTCGCTAATTATAGATGGTTTATAAACAAATTCATTATAATAGCTATGAAAAAACTTTTCGTATGGGTAGCTTGCTTGTTTTCTTTCTTCACGGGAACTATGCAGGCACAATCTTTTGTAACGGTGGTTGCCGCAGACGGCAGTGGGACGTATAAAACTATTCAGGAAGCAGTAAATGCCTGTCCGGAAGATGGACAGCGTCATCTGATTCTTGTCAGGAACGGCATTTATAAAGAGATGGTGAACATCCCGAAAAACAAACTGATCAGTCTGATAGGAGAAGACCGTGATAAGGTGATACTTACTTTCGACCGTAATCGGGGAAAGAACAGCCGGTTCCATAATTTCCGGGATATTACTACATTACAGTGCTATGCCGATGACTTCTATATGGAGAATATGACGGTTGCCAATACGGCGGGCAATGTAGGACAGGCGGAAGCGCATTTTATTTCGGGCGACCGGCAAACTTACAAGCATTGTAAGTTTACAGGGTATCAGGATACGCAACGTACCAAAGGCGGTGTACGCAGCTATCTGCAAGATTGTTGGATTGAAGGAGCAGTAGACTTCATATATGGCGAAGGATTGATATATTATGACCGTTGTGTGATTAACTGTGTGAAAGGCGGTGGTTATATTACAGCTCCGGCGGAGTGTTCATATAAGGAAGCGGAAGGCCGGCCTTTACAATATGGGTATATATTCCGGCAGTGCGATGTGGTGGCGAATCACGATGTGCCGGAGGGTAGTTATTACTTAGGACGCCCGTGGAAGAAGGAAGGTGCTTCTTACTTTGTGGAATGCAATTTAGGCAAGCATATCCATCCGGCAGGTTGGCAAGTTTGGAATGGAAATGAACAGACCGCTTCGTTTGCCGAATACGGCAGTAAACAATTAAACGGAAAACCGGCGGATGTATCGAAACGTGCCGCCTGGAGTTTTCAGTTAACGCCGGCAGAGATGAAGAAACTGACACCGGAGTATATATTTTCTAAAGTAAACGGAGAAAAAGCATATGATCCTCTTACTATTTGCCGTTCGGTAGCAATGCCCGCTTATGTCCGTCAGCACGGCAACCATATTTCATGGAGCGCTTCGGATAAGGCCGTTGGTTATCTGGTTTACCGGAACGGGAAGTTTATAGCAGCCGTGGACGGTACTTCTTTTACGGATAATCAGAAACCGGTATCGAAAAGGGCAAAAGCTGATAAAGGCGCTTACAGAAATTATTATACTGTGAAGGCGGTAGCTGCCTCCGGTGCTACAAGCAAACCGGTAAAGGCGCTGACTGACGATGAATTGGAATTGAAGGCTTTCCCTACTGCCGAAGGTTTCGGTAAATATGCAACCGGCGGACGGGGCGGAAAGGTGGTGACGGTTACCAATCTGGCGGATGACCCGAAAGGAGAAACTGTAGGTTCTCTCCGTTGGGCATTGAATCAATATCCTTCCGACTTTACAGTGGTGTTTGCCGTATCGGGCAATATAGAGTTAGTGGCTCCATTGCGTATTAATAAGAAAAACTATACAATAGCCGGACAAACAGCTCCCGGAGACGGTATCTGCATTACTCGTCAGAAAGTGAATGTAGGCGGTTCCCATAACTTTATCATCCGGCATGTTCGTTTCCGTATGGGCAACAAAGATGTGAACGGGCAATTGGCTTCCGACAATTCTTTCGGTGCGGAGAACTGTGTAAACTTTATTATCGACCACTGTACATTCGGTTGGTCGGCAGAAGAGAATATGAATACGTTTGATGATCATTTCCATACCGTACAATGGTGCATTCTTCACGAGGGACTGTATGACGCTGGTCACAAAAAGGGAGTGCGCGGTTATGGTTGTCAATGGGGAGGTTCCTCCGCTACTTACCACCACAACCTGTTGGCGAACAATTCTTCCCGGTCGTGCCGTTTCAATGGAGCAAGAGGCAAGTCGGTAGGGCAGGATTTATCCGTTTTTATTGAATTTATCAATAATGTGAACTATAATTGGGGACGTGTGAATTCATGCTATGGAGGAGAGAACACTTCAGGACATCCTGATTATTTCGGTCATGAGGCTAATTTCATTAACAACTATTATAAACCGGGACCCGCAACGCCTAAGGAGCCGCTTTACTTTTTCGAACAATCCATGGCGCGGAAAGGTTCCGAGTCGAGAGGACCTTCACGTTGGTATATGGATGGCAATGTGATGTTCGGAAATAAAGATATAACTAAAGACAATTGGAAAGGTTTCCGTTTAGGTAGGGGAACTACCTATCAGATAAAAGATTTGAAGTCCGATACGCCTATCCGTCCTACAGGAAAGGCCGGTCATCCGAAATTCCATTACGATTGGGAGAAATATACCTATAAGAACTATCAGTCGGCCGAGGCTGCCTTTGACGCCGTGATTGCGAATGCCGGAGCTTTTCCGCGCGACAGGGTAGACAGTCGTCTGATGCGGGACATGGAGTCCGGTATCGCTTCATACGGGAATAAGGGGATAATTAATACTGCGGAAGAAGCCGAAGGCTATCAAGTTTACGGAACTCATTCTGTTGTTGCCGATAAAGACGGCGACGGAATGGACGATGCGTGGGAAGTGGCTCATGGTTTGGATCCGAAGAATCCGGAAGACCGTAACTTGGTAACCAAATCGGGATATACCATGCTGGAAGTCTATTTAAATAGTTTGGTGGGCCAAAATATTCCCATGTAACATTTCTTTTGGATATAAGGCATGCTGGTGCAGTCGTTTTTTATATGATGAAGTTCTCAGACTACTCAGGTTAAGGCAATGAACCATATTTACGGCTTCCTTGCTATATTAGAACAACCTACTCAACCGGATAACAATCGGATACGTACATTAACACATACTTCCCCCGATTGTTTTTTCCGGTTTTAGTAAAGCAGTGATTTTTAATAGATTACTGCTTTACTTAAAAGTAACGGCCGGATATCCCAAAACAAAGTTTTTTAGTTGAAAAGGGAAAGCCTGGTTTTCAGTCGGTTAGAAGCCAAGTACCTCTGGAACAGCCTTCGGTAGGGAAGAGGGATATTCATTCCCCTGACCGTCTTATTAAATTTTGTATCAGTATTCTTTTGCATTCATTAACTGTTGAAGCATCGAAATCCGATAATAACGGCAATGTGAGTATCGCATCTCCCTGCTTTTCCCCGTTATTCAGCAGAAGTTTGGTAGCTACGCAGTAGAGTTTCGGCGCAAGCCTCTCCTGCGTTTTGTTTGTAATCCTGCTGCGCGGCGTTTGTTATTCAGTAGAATTCCGGCACAATCTTAAGAAAAGTACGCCTTCTTCGTCCTTGCATTTTTACATTTATTTGTATTCGGGTCTTTGGGAATCCCTACACTGTCAGAATAGCTTCTTTTGGAGGAAAGTCGATAGCATCGTTTCCATTGCAGTTATTCGTGTTAGGGAATGTAAATTTTTAAGGTGCAATATCGTTTGCCCGTTAACAATTCGTCTGATGTCCTCTGTCCCTTATTTATCGAATGAGTCCTAAATTGACTCTACTTATGATTCTTGTCTTAGCCTCTTTTGGTTTTCCGGATTCCTTGTTTTTCGTCCCTTCCCCTTGAAAGGATGAAGTTTGTGGTATATGTGGCGGCAGAAAGTGCCGTATACCGGAAAAACAGGATAAGTAAGGAGGGATAATTATGAATTGGGAGTTTGAGTTTGCTCAAATTAAGTATTAGGTAATTCAACCAGAGTAAAATGTTTTTAGCCTAGAGTAGGATTCCGGTTGAAACAATAGTAGGTTTTTGTGTTATAATATAGAACTAAAGATGTTCTGATATATAATAAGTTGGAAAAATGAGCAAGTCATATAATAAGGTAGCATTTAAAGAATGGCTTCCCTTAATAGGATTAACCTTTACCGCTTTCATATTTAATACCTCGGAAATTATACCGATAGGTTTGCTTACCGATATATCCACGGAATTGAAGGTTACCGAAGCCCATGCCGGATTGTTGATTACCGTATATGCGTGGGTGGTTGCTTTGATGTCGTTGCCTTTGATGTTACTTGTTTCTAAAATGGAGAACCGGAAACTGTTACTTTATACAGTCTCTGTCTTTATTGTAAGCAACACGTTTTCCGCTCTTTCTCCGGGATATGCAACCTTGATGTTATCCCGTATCGGTGTGGCTTGTTCGCATGCCATATTTTGGTCCATCGCTTCGCCGCTTGCTGTCCGGATAGCTCCGGAGGGAAAAAGTTCTACGGGATTAAGCATGATTGTAACCGGAACTTCCATAGCCATGATTGTGGGGTTACCGTTAGGCCGTATTATCGGTTTGCAATTAGGCTGGAGGATTACGTTCGTATGTATAGCCGTGACTGCTTTTATTGCTTTTCTGATATTAATTGCTGTTTTTCCTAAAGTTCCGAGCCGCAATGCAATCTCTCTTCGCAAGTTACCGGCTCTTCTCGAAAATCCGGCGCTAATAGGTATATATCTTTTGACCTTCATCATGGTGACGGCTCATTATACGGTGTATAGCTATATAGAACCCTTCTTGGGGCAGGTGGCGGATTTATCCAGTAACTGGGTGACGTGGACACTTACGGCATTTGGTATTTCCGGGATATTAGGAAGTGTTTTATTCTCACGCTATTATGAGAAATCACCTTATCCCTTTATCTGTTTTGCCACAGGAGGCATAGCTGTATTCTTACTCTTGTTGCGTGTTTCTGCCTTAAGTGATTACACCGTTCTTGCTCTTTGTGTTTTTTGGGGAATAGCCATGACGGCTTTCAATTTGGCATTTCAGGCAAAACTCATTCAGCTGACCCCTCAGGCTACGGCCATCGCCATGTCGGTATATTCCGGCATTTATAATCTGGGGATAGGTTGCGGCGCATTGGCAGGAGGCGCAGTCTGTGCGGACTTTTCTATCTCTTATATCGGTTATATAGGAGGAGCAATAGCCGTTATCGGTTGTGTGTATTGTATGAAAAGGTTGGTAAAGGTGTTAACCATAAGGCCTTAGGTATGGGTATGCGGAGGAAAACTCCGGATACAAGCATCGGTAGTTTATGTTAACAAACAACAATAATAGTCTTTCTTCTGAAATAAATGAGGTGAAAAGATACAACTCCGGATTATTGTGTTACCTTTGCACTCAGAGTTTGAGTAGCGAATCATTATCGCATAAGTTCTTCTTTATAATATAACATTAGCAAGTAGTCCTCTTCCTTAATTATTTTCTTACTCCAATTTTAGTATTTATTTTAATAAAATTTTAAATGAACATTTACATTTCAGGTTTAAGTTTCAGTATAAATGATGCTGACTTAACAAAGTTATTTTCTGAGTTTGGAGGAGTATCTTCAGCTAAAGTTATTTTTGATAGAGAAAGCGGCCGGTCTAAAGGTTTTGCTTTTGTAGAGATGGACAACGATGCGGAAGGTCAAAAAGCTATTGATGAGTTGAATGGTGCTGAATATGATCAGAGAACTATTACGGTAAGCATAGCACGTCCTCGTGCCGAGCGTCCTTCATACGGCGGTAGTCGCGGAGGTGGTTATAATAACTCCAGAAGATATTAATAATCTAATAAAGGCAGGGGATGTAATCTTCTGCCTTTATACATAAAATCTGTTTCCGTTTCATGATTCAACGGGGGAATCTTTACTTAGTAGAGACGACAAAAAATCATTTTACATTTAAGTTCTGCTAATTCTTGCTACTATGCAATTCAAGGATATATTCATCCTGTATTCTCCATTTTAAAGATAGATTTATTAGGCTTTTTTGTAATACAACGCTTTTGAAAGAATTTAAGAGTAAAAGTTTAATAAACAAAGAGGCTATCATTAGGTACGCTGCATACGGGTAAAAAGGTATGTCTGCATTGTTACCTGTGTCCGTCTTTGAACACACACAAAATATATGAAATCGTTTTTTATAGGGAATCTGGAGATAAAGATGCCTGTCATTCAAGGTGGCATGGGAGTAGGAATTTCATTGTCGGGTTTGGCTTCGGCAGTGGCTAACGAAGGTGGAATAGGTGTTATATCATGCGCCGGTTTGGGATTGTTGTATCCTAAAGAAAAAGGAACTTATCCGGAGAAATGTATTGGAGGACTGAAAGAAGAAATTCGTAAGGCGCGTTTGAAAACGAAAGGTGTCATTGGAGTAAATGTGATGGTGGCATTGTCGAATTACAGTGATATGGTACGTACGGCTATTAATGAAAAAATAGACGTGGTGTTCTCCGGTGCGGGACTCCCATTGGATTTGCCTTCCTACCTGACTCCCCAAAGTACGACCAAACTGGTTCCTATCGTATCTTCTTCGAGAGCCGCTAAGATAATCTGTGATAAATGGAATAAGAATTATAATTATCTGCCGGATGCTATTGTGGTGGAAGGCCCTAAAGCCGGCGGGCATTTAGGATTTAAGAGAGAACAGATACAAGACCAGAATTTCGCATTGGATGTGTTGATTCCCGAAGTAGTGGCCGTTGCGTCCGGTTATAAAGCACAGAAACAGATTCCTGTCATTGCGGCGGGAGGTATTTCTACCGGAGAAGACATCGCTCATTTTATGGAACTGGGTGCTTCGGGTGTACAAATGGGAAGCATCTTTGTAACAACCGAAGAATGCGACGCATCGGATACATTCAAAGAAGTGTATATCCATTCCAATCCGGAAGATATTTTAATTATAGAAAGTCCCGTAGGAATGCCGGGGCGGGCTATTGACGGTAACTTTATTCATAATGTGAAGGAGGGATTGGAAAAGCCTAAAAAATGTTCGTTCCATTGCATAAAAACGTGCGATTATACCAAAAGTCCCTATTGCATTATTAAAGCCTTGTATAATGCGGCCAAAGGAAATATGAAAAAAGGATATGCGTTTGCCGGAAGCAATGCGTTTCTTGCTAAAAAAATAAGGAGCGTCAAAGAGGTAATGAACACGCTGGAGAGTGAGTTTGTACTGGCCACTCATCGCCTGTCTTAGTTCAGAAATCCTTTCCGAATTCATGTTTTCGGAATAGGGTGCACATATAAACATAGATGCCGGTCTGTTCACAGACTGAAAAACACAAGTTTTTACAATTCGTTCTCGTTGAAGTGGTTATTCATACAATTGATATGAATGTGAATAGCTTGGGAGAATTGAATTAAATATAGATAATAAACCGCTGTTGTAATGCAGCATAAATAACAATTATGACATTTAAAGATTTAAATATAACCGAATCGATTTTAAAAGCGATTCAAGAGAAAGGATATACTGTACCTACACCTATTCAGGAAAAAGCCATTCCGGCTGCCTTGGCAGGACACGATGTGTTAGGTTGCGCACAAACCGGGACAGGAAAAACCGCTTCGTTTGCTATACCTATTATCCAACGAATCGTATTGGAAAAAGAATCCGGTAAACGTAAAGGTATCCAGGCTTTGATATTGACGCCCACTCGTGAACTGGCGTTACAGATAAGTGAGTGTATTCAAGATTATGCCAAAAACACCCGTATCCGTCATGGAGTAATATTTGGCGGTGTCAATCAACATCCCCAGATGGATATGTTGCGTAAAGGCATAGATATTTTGGTTGCCACTCCGGGGCGTTTGCTCGATTTAATGAATCAGGGATATATACATTTGTCAACCGTCCGGTATTTTGTACTCGATGAGGCCGATCGAATGCTCGATATGGGATTCATTCATGATATCAAGCGTATATTGCCTAATCTGCCCAAAGACAAACAGACTTTGTTCTTTTCGGCTACAATGCCCGATACGCTTGTTTCGTTAATGAACTCTTTGCTTAAAAATCCTGTGAAGATTAGTGTTACTCCTAAATCATCAACAGTCAGCGCTATCGAACAAACAGTGTATTTTGTAGAGAAAAAGGAGAAGAGCCAACTATTGATCTCTATTCTGCAAGAATCGAAAGGACAGTCGGTACTGGTTTTCTCACGTACAAAACATAATGCGGATAAGATTGTGAAGGTTTTGGGTAAGGCCGGAATAGGCAGTCAGGCCATTCATGGAAATAAGAGCCAAGCTGCAAGGCAGTTGGCATTGAATAATTTCAAATCGGGAAAGACGCGGGTAATGATTGCCACAGACATCGCTTCGAGAGGAATTGACATCAGCGAACTTCCATTGGTTATTAATTACGATCTTCCGGATGTTCCGGAAACGTATGTGCATCGTATCGGTCGCACGGGGAGAGCCGGAAATGCCGGAACAGCCTTGTCTTTTTGTTCGCAGGAAGAACGTAAGTTGATAAACGATATACAGAAACTAACCGGTAAAAGGCTGAATAGGGCAGAAATATCTTTAAGGAAAGAGTAAGTAACAGAAATGTTCACTGCAATAGAATCCAAATCAGGTATCCGGACGACTGGCAGACTGCCCGACAACGTAAAGGACTGATGAGGATTTTCCCAAAGGCCTGTTGGATAGGATTAAGAAATGTGTGACGCTTAGTGGTAAGATATTATATAAAAGGCATGTTTACTAGATTTAAGAAAAAGTGAATGAGGCAAAGGTCAGTGAATTTGTTGGAATAAACTGTGGAAAATGGATGTTTTATCAGAATTGCGTACTTTCTCTATGAAAGTTGTAAAAAGAAATTCTTTAAATCTTTTATGCTTCTTGAAAAAACATTTATATTTGTAACGTTAAGGTATATAAAATAGATTAATGTAAAAAAGATAAAAGAATTACCTTGACGGTGTTAGTGATTGCCTTGGCAGGTTACACAGCTTATTGTAGCCAAAAAACAGCTCCTATGTCAAATGGGGTTAAGGCTAATAGGGAAGCTTTGGCGAGTGATGAAAATGATGGAATGTCTATAACGTGTTATGACGACATAGTAGTGATAGAGAACAGGGAGGAGCTTTTTTGCCAAAATGTTCACCCTGTGGATTATGGATTTAATTTGAGTAATACGTCATCTAGTAAATGCAGAAATTATTAAGATTTTATGAAAGTTCCGCTATTAGGTATAGCGGAACTTATTGTGGAACAGAGCTTCTGAAATTTGAAAAAACTATATATGAAGCCATTATTATTCTGTTGTTTATATGTATATGCATGTCCTGTTCCACTGAGTCCCATCAAGTTTCGGTGATTGGACAGGAAGTGTCGGATAGCTTTGTGAGGGTGGATGAGAAGTGTGTGGACGGACTTTATTGCATAGAGGAGTGTTATTTGAGGGATTCACTGTTGGCGTGTATCGACCGGTGTGATTCCTGCGTCTTTCATGCTTATGATTTGAATCGGAACTCGATATTATTTTTTTTCGGTTCGAAAGGACAAGGCCCTGCTGATTTTATTTTCCCTTTTTTCCTTTCTAACATTAAGAATGATATGCCTTTGCAAGTATATGATGTGGGATTGGGAAGATTTAAAAGTTTGACCATAGAAAAAGATTCGTTCAAGTTGGTAGGTTCGGCTGATATGCCTAAGCAATTAATAGGCTCTCCCAATTTGCTTAAAGTTCGAGGCGGATATGCAGGCAGTTTTGATACTGGGCTGGACGGATTGTTTTTTATGTGTCCTGAAGGAGAGAAAGGGCTTGAGTGGGTAGAGGCTCCGAAATCTTTAGGGGATTATACTTCGGGACTTCATTTGAGGAACCGTTTGACAGTAAATGATTCGTTACGTTGTTTGGTGGTAGGAATGTATTATTACAATAAGCTGTTCTTATATGATTTCGAAAAAGAGTTGTGTAAAGAGGTTCAGATTGGTAAGGAGGAGATACATCCGGATATTCGGAGCGGAGAAGTGAAAGACAATTCGGTAGTATGTTGTGCGGATATTCAGTCAACTCAGGAAAAGATATATGTTTTGTTGCAAAACCGCAAAATAGGGGATCGGAAAGTGTCCAGTGCCTATTCGAAAATACTTGTTTTTGACTGGGACTTGAATTATGAAAAGACGTATAACTTACCTCGGACAGCTTTTGCTATCAGAGTGGATGAAGACAATAGATTTTTAATATATCTGTCAAAGGATATGGAGGATGAATGTGTGATAGGACGTTGCTTCTTGAAATAAGTTATACTTATCTGATGCGATGGTTTATATTGAAGTGATAGGATTATACATGTATAGGTATTTGTTCGTGGTTACAATGAGTCTGCCAATCTGTACCTTACCTTAATTATTGGTGCTCGTTTCGTTACGGGCAAGAAACAACCTGAAATATAAATGTTAAGCTGGAAAAGACGCATGCCGGTGCAGCCTTGTCCTTTGTTAATTGCAAAAGATTTGCCATAAAATCTGATTGGTGGAAGAAATATTTTATACATTTGTTGTTCGAACTATAAAATATCTTCGCCATGAGATTGATGAAAACTAAATGTAGCATAGCTGCCGGATTATTCCTATCCCTTGTGATAACGGTTCTTTGTTTGTCTTCCTGCTCACACAGTCAGAAAGATATTATACCGTCTATAGAATATGCCCCTTATGTAAATGCTTATACGGGAGGCGTTATTTCCCAAAGTTCCACTATCCGTGTTGAATTGACACAAGATCAACCTATGGTGGATCTGAATAGTGAGATAAAAGAAAATCCGTTTAGTTTTTCACCTTCGTTGAAAGGAAAGGCTTATTGGATTAGTAATAATACGGTTGAGTTTGTACCGGAAGAAGGTGCATTGAAACCGGGTACGTTTTATGAAGGGACTTTCCGGTTAGGCGACTTTGTAGAAGTAGATAAGAATCTGAAGGAATTTAACTTCTCGTTTCGTGTGCAAGAACGCAACTTCACTTTACATGTAGACCCTATTCGTATCACAGCAGCCCGGCCGGGAACTGTCTCGATTGGGGGCGAACTTCGTTTTAGTGATGTGGTGAAGAAAAAAGAGGTGGAGAAGATGTTGTCTGTCGATGGCATTAAGGATAAAAATATCTCCATTGAAATAACACCGGCTGATAATTCTGCACGATACAAATTCAGTATTAACGGCATTCCCCGAAAGGCGGAAGATTATTCATTGAAGATAACGGTTGATGGCAGTACGGCCGATATCGAACAGACACAAAGCGAAGAAATAAGTATTCCGGCCGATGGCAGTTTCCGGTTTGTATCTGCACGTCGCATAGACCAACCGGAAAATGGTATAGAGATTGTTTTCTCCGATCCGGTTTCCAATGTACAGGATTTGAACGGTTTGATTGAGATACCGCAGCTCTCTAATTACATATCTCAGATCAGCGATAATAAAGTAGTAATCTACTTTGAAACCAATAAACAGGAAAATCTTACTTTGAATATTCATGAAGGGGTGAGAAGCAGTCGGAATAAAACTCTGGGCTCTTCGCATTCCATCTCTTTCAGTGAGTTGAACCTTAAACCTCAAGTGGAAATGTCGGTGCAGGCTGCCATTCTTCCCGATTCCAAAAGTTTGATCATTCCTTTCAGGGCAGTAAATTTGTATGCGGTAGATTTAAGTGTAATTCGTATTTTCGAAAATAATGTATTGATGTTCATGCAGACCAATTCGTTGACTTCGGCCAATGAGTTGCGCCGTTCAGGGCGATTGGTTTATAAAAAGACATTATGGTTAGGAAAAGATGCATCAAAAGATATTCACCATTGGAATGATTATTATATAGATCTTGCCGGACTTATCCGCCAGGAGCCCGGTGCCATCTATCGGGTGATACTTTCTTTCCGCCAGGAATATTCCGCTTATCCTTGTGGAGGAGCGGAAAATCAAAATATGACCTTTGCGGACGGGGAGGCATCCGGATTCTTGACAAAGGTAAATGAAAATACGTTGTCGGAAGAAGAGGAGGCCGAGTGGAATATTCCGGAGGCTTATTACTATTATAGTGGCGGGACGATGGATTGGAGCGAGTACCGTTGGCAAGAGCGGGATAATCCTTGCCATCCTTCTTATTATATGGGGTCCGACCGGACAGCCGCATGCAATGTTTTCGCCTCCAACCTGGGAATGATAGTGAAAAGAAATTCGCGAAACAAGCTATGGATAGCTGTTAATAATATTTTGAATACCGAACCGGTGGCCAATGCGCGTATTACGGTTTATAATTTCCAGTTGCAAGCCATAGGGAAAGGAGAAACAAACGATGAAGGACTGTTGGAAATCAGTACAGAAGGCGTACCTTTCTTGGTATTGGCTGAATCGGATAAGCAGAAAGCATATGTTCGGGTAGTGGATGGTGAAGAACAGTCCGTGAGCCGCTTCGATGTGGGAGGAAAAGAAATCCAAAAAGGATTGAAGGGATTTGTATACGGTGAAAGAGGCGTCTGGCGTCCCGGGGATACGTTACATATTTCTTTTATTCTGGAAGATCGGGAGAAGAGAATTCCGGATAAACACCCTGTTGCCTTGGAAATTTATAATCCGAAGGGACAGTTTTATACCAAAATGGTTTCAACACAAGGTCTAAACGGATTCTATACGTTTGATGTGCCGACACAAGCGGATGATCCGACAGGAATTTGGAATGCGTATGTAAAGGTGGGTGGTTCCGCCTTTCATAAAAGTTTGCGTGTTGAAACAATAAAACCCAACCGGTTAAAAATAAATCTGGCATTACCTAATAAGCTTCGGGCAGCGGAGAAAGAAGTATATGCACCGCTTAGTTCTGCTTGGCTGACGGGAGCAACCGCTTCTAATTTGAAAGCTAAAGTAGAGATGTCTTTGTCGAAGGTGAATACGCAATTTAAAAATTACGGACAGTACATTTTCAATAATCCGGCTACCGATTTTTCCACTATCAAAGAAAAGGTATTCGACGGGACGCTTGATGGCGAAGGCAAAGCGGGTGTAACCCTTAAACTACCTTCGGCAACACATGCACCGGGTATGCTGAATGCCAGTTTTACTACACGCGTATTCGAACCGGGTGGAGATGCAAGTGTCTACATCCAAACGGTTCCGTTCTCTCCTTTTACATCTTATGTCGGTATAAACCTCAACCAGCCGGCAGGAAAGTATATTGAAACGGATAAGGAGCATGTTTTTGATATTGTAACACTAGATGATGAAGGGCGATTGGTTAATCGTTCTAATCTCGAATATAAAGTATATCGTATTGACTGGAGCTGGTGGTGGGAAAATGGAGAGGAATCTTTCGGTACATACATCAACAGCACTTCCATTGCGCCTGTTGCTTACGGTCGTTTACAAACTACGGGTGGAAAGGCTTCGTTTAAATTCCGTGTCGATTATCCCGAGTGGGGACGCTATCTGGTATACGTGAAAGACAGGGAAAGCGGACATGCAACCGGAGGAACTGTGTTTGTTGACTGGCCGGAGTGGAGAGGACGCTCGAAGAAGAATGATCCAAGTGGCATTAAGATGTTGACATTCTCGCTGGATAAAGATGCTTATGAAATTGGAGAAACAGCTACTGCTATAATTCCTGCCGCAGCCGAAGGCCGTGCTTTGGTTTCGTTGGAAAACGGTTCTACTGTATTGAAACAGGAATGGATAGAAGTATCCAATCAAGGAGATACCAAATATACCTTTAAGATTACGCCGGAGATGGCTCCGAACGTATATTTGCATATTAGTTTGTTACAGCCTCATGCTCAATCGGTGAATGATTTGCCTGTTCGCATGTATGGTGTGGTTCCGGTATTTGTTACTAACCCGCAGACTGTTTTGCAACCGCAAATCCGAATGCCTGAAGTGTTGCGACCGGAGACTAATTTCAATGTGACTGTGAACGAAAAGAATGGAAAACCAATGACTTATACTTTGGCTATTGTGGATGACGGTTTGTTGGATTTGACAAGTTTTAAAACACCGGATCCTTGGAATGAGTTTTATTCACGCGAGGCGCTTGGCGTCCGTACATGGGATATGTACGACAATGTGCTCGGAGCTTCTGCGGGGAAATACACTTCCCTTTTCAGTACCGGAGGAGACGCCGCATTGAAACCGGCCGATGAAAAGGTGAACCGTTTTAAACCAGTAGTGAAATTTATGGGTCCGTTCTATCTTGGTAAGGGGAAGCGACAGACCCATACGCTGAAACTTCCGATGTATGTGGGGTCGATACGGGCTATGGTAGTGGCCGGACAAGACGGTGCTTACGGTCATACCGAAAAGAACGCTTTTGTACGTACGCCTTTGATGTTACTCTCAACTTTGCCGCGTGTATTGAGTATTCGTGAAGAAATTACGGTACCGGTGAATGTATTTGCTATGGAAAATCAGATAAAGAATGTGGATGTCTCTATCCAAGTAACCGGTGTGGGAGTACAGGTGGTGGGGCCGACGCAGCAATCCCTTGTTTTTAAGCAGCCTGGCGACCAACTTACTTTCTTTAAGCTGAAGACCGGAAACAAGACGGGAAAAGTAACCGTCCATTTGACGGCAAGCGGAGGAGGACAACAAACAAAAGAGACTGTAGAGATAGAAGTACGGAACCCGAATCCGGTTGTTACCTTGCGTAGCAGTCAATGGGTGGAAGCCGGCCAAAGCGGTACGTTGTCGTACAATATGGAAAGTGCTTCTTCAAATAATCAGTTGCAGTTGGAAATATCACGCATTCCGTCGGTAGATATCAGTCGACGTTACGACTTCTTATATAATTATCAGCATCATTGTACGGAACAACTAATCTCCAAGGGATTGCCGCTTTTATTTATTTCAATGTTCAAAACCGTTGATGAGGAGGAATCAAAGATAATCAAAGAAAACGTGCAGGAAGCTATTCGTCAAGTTTATTCCCGTCAGCTTCCTAATGGAGGATTTGTTTATTGGCCGGGAAATGCTATTGCCGATGAGTGGGTGAGTTCGTATGCGGGAATGTTCCTCACGTTGGCACAGGAAAAAGGCTATGCTGTTCATGCAAATGTATTGGATAAATGGAGACGATTCCAGCGTGTTGCTGCTCAGAACTGGCGTATGCCGAAAGAGGCGGATAATTGGTTGTCGTGGCAATCGGAATTGCAGCAGGCTTTTCGTTTGTATACTTTAGCGTTAGCGAATTCGCCGGAGTATGGTGCAATGAACCGAATGAAAGAACAGACAGGTTTATCTGTTCAGACCAGGTGGAGACTGGCGGCAGCTTATGCACTTATGGGTAAGATGAAACCTGCTGAGGAACTGGTGTTTCGTGCAGAAACCACTGTGAATCCTTATTCATCGGTAAATGCCGTTTACGGTTCGTCCGACAGAGATGAGGCAATGATTCTCGAAACAATGATTCTGATGAATCGTAAGAAAGATGCGTTGACTCAAGCGAAAATCGTTTCAAAGAATCTTTCGGAAGAGAATGGGTTCAGTACGCAATCTACTGCATTTGCTTTGATGGCCATGGGACGACTTGCTGAAAATTTGTCCGGTACTCTTGATTTTGTCTGGACGTGGAACGGTAAACAACAGCCTGCCGTGAAATCGGCTAAGGCGGTATTCGAAAAGGCTCTTTCCACTTCTCCCAAATCAGGAACGGTTATGGTGCACAACCAAGGAAAAGGAGTGTTGAGCGTAGACGTTATTACTCGAACCCAACTGGTGAACGATACTTTGCCGGTGATGGCCGATAACATACGGTTGGATATTAAATATACTGATTTAGGCGGTAGGCCGATAGCTATAGAGAACATCAAACAAGGAACGGATTTTATGGCTGTTGTGTCTGTTTCTAATATCAGTGGCATTTCTTCGTACACCAATTTGGCCTTGACTCATATCTTGCCTTCCGGATGGGAGATATATAACGAACGGATAAATAATAATTATACGTATCAGGATATTCGAGATGACAGAGTATTGACTTATTTTGATTTGAATAGAGGGGAAACTAAAGTTTTTGCTATCCGTTTACAAGCAACCTATGTGGGTGATTTCATTCTTCCGGCAGTGCAATGCGAGGCGATGTATGACGGGAATGTACGGGCTCGGAGTAAGGCCGCACGAACTACGGTCAGTCAATAGAACGGTGGAGGTCTGAAGTTCGCAACAGACTAATAATGGATGAAAAGATTTGTGACAATAAAATCGAATGGAATGCGTACCTTTCTCAGTGAGTTGATGGCAGTCGGTAAAAACTGTGAATCATAAGAGTAGGAGTTCTATGTCAGGGCTTTTACCGACTATATGAATTAAGGCTACTCATTTCTCATAAAGAGAATGAAATAAAATCTTGGAGATATGATTATGTATCGCCTTACTTATAATTCTTGATTATAAGGAACGGTATAAATATTCTCTCGGAACGGTAGAATGGTGAGTTTGTATTTTTTTAAAGGGTAATGAAGAGTATTCGTCAAATTTTTAAGCAACTATCTGTTACCCGGAAAGTAACACTGGGTATCTTTCTTTTTTTGTTGATGGGATATATATTCTGTCTTCCGCGACAATTGTTTTGCGTGCCCTATTCTACTGTAGTAGTCGACCGGAACGGAGAATTGTTGGGGGCACGCATTGCTTCGGACGGGCAGTGGAGGTTTCCTGAACGAAATACTATTCCCGAAAAGATGAAGCAATGTTTGGTTACTTTTGAAGATAAATATTTTTATCATCATTGGGGAGTTAATCCGTTGTCTATAGGTAGAGCTATATATCAAAATATAAAGTATAAGCGAATTGTAAGCGGAGGCAGCACAATTACCATGCAAACTATTCGGCTTGCCCGGAGCAAACCGCGTACTTTCGGTGAAAAGTTAATCGAAATAATTTGGGCAACTCGGTTGGAATGTCGTGCTTCAAAAGAAGAAATCTTATCCATGTATATCTCTCATGCTCCATTTGGTGGAAATGTAGTCGGATTAGATGCGGCTGCATGGCGATATTTCGGCCATGCAGCAGAAGATTTATCGTGGGCGGAGTCAGCGATGCTGGCCGTATTGCCTAACGCTCCTTCCATAATTCACCTATCGAAAGGGAGAAGCCTGTTGCTCGCCAAACGCAACCGGTTATTAAAACAGCTTTTTGATAACCATATTATTGATATATCGACCTACGAACTTGCCATTGCTGAGCCACTTCCTGATGAGCCTCGTCCGCTCCCTCAAACTGCACCGCATTTGGTGAACCGTTTCTATAAAGAACATAACGGACAATATTCTCGTTCTACCATTGATTTAGGTTTGCAAAATCGTGTAGAAGATGTCGCCGAAAGATGGAGCAATGAATTTGGAAGGAGTGATATTCGTAACTTGGCAATTCTTGTGATAGATATTCCTTCCAATCAGGTCATAGCATATTGTGGAAATGTACATTTCGAGCAGGAACGGAACGGCAATCAGGTGGATATAATTCAAGCGCCTCGAAGCACAGGCAGTATTTTAAAACCTTTTTTGTATTATGCCATGCTTAAAGAAGGTTCTTTATTGCCGCATATGCTATTACCGGATATACCTGTCAATATAAATGGTTTTACTCCCCAAAATTTTAACATGCAATATGAAGGTGCTGTGCCGGCCTCGGAAGCGCTTGCCCGTTCTTTAAATATTCCTGCGGTGAATATGTTACAAAGATACGGAGTACCTAAGTTTCATTATCTTCTGCGGCAGATGGGATTCAAGAGTATAAACCGACCAGCTTCTCATTATGGTTTATCATTGATTTTGGGAGGTGCGGAAGCTACGTTATGGGAAGTGACGAATGCATATAAGAGGTTGGCATCAAATTTATCGCCATTAATCTGCCAAAGAGAGGCAGAAGCTCAGATATTGTTAGATGTTTCTTCTCCTTCCTTTGATATTCCTTTTAAAGAGAATCAAAAAGTACAACAACGAAAGGTGATACCTTCTGTTTCGTTAAGACCTCTTTTCCAAAAAGATGAAAGTGCTCAATTACGGAATGATACAGTTTCCAACCGGTCGGTTACTTCCTTTCAGAGAAACAAAAACCTACAACAAACGAAAGAGGTTTCTTCTTTTCTTTCTTTGGGAGATGGATGGGAAGATGCAGCCGAATCAGCGGCGGCATCTTGGCTTACACTGTCTGCTTTGACAGAGGTCAACCGTCCGGAAGAAATAGATTGGAAATCAATTACTTCCATGCAAACTGTTGCTTGGAAAACAGGGACGAGCTACGGCTTCCGGGATGCTTGGGCTGTCGGTGTCACCTCTCGTTATGCGGTCGGTGTATGGGTGGGAAACGCAACAGGAGAGGGAAAACCCGGATTGGTGGGGGCGCAAACGGCAGGTCCTGTTTTGTTCGATATTTTTAATCTGTTACCCTCTTCTTCTTGGTTTAAATGGCCTGATGAAGGTTTTGTCGAGGCGGAGGTTTGTCGGCAATCCGGTTATCTGAAAGGTCGATTCTGTGAAGACGTGGACACTCTGTTTATTCTTCCGGCTGGGTTACGGGCAGAACCTTGTCCCTATCATCATCTTGTCACATTATCTGCCGATGAAAAGTACCGTGTTTATGAAAATGCACTCAATAGGGAACAGACCGTTCGTAAATCATGGTTTACCCTTCCGCCTGTTTGGGAATGGTATTACAAACAACATCATCCGGAATATAAGCCGCTGCCACCTTTTAAAGCCGGTAATGGAGAAGATGCTTTTCAACCCATGCAATTTATTTATCCTCCTATAAATGCCCGTATTAAATTGACCAAACAACTGGATGGCAGTCAGGGCTTCCTGACGGTTGAACTGGCTCATAGTCATCCCGATGCAACCGTGTTCTGGCATTTGGATAACACTTATCAAATGCAGACACAAGATTTTCATAAGATTTCCTTACAACCATCATCTGGAAAGCATACTCTTACTGCAGTGGATGGGCAAGGAAATACGGTTTCTACCACTTTCTTTATTGAGTGAATGTCTCTGATATTAATTAGAGACTCGTTTATAACATTGTTTTTCCTTTGTTTGCAACAATACTACTTTTCTTAGAATACTATATACCTTTTATCTGTTGTAAATTAATTATATCAGATGTAAATAGATTAGGCGAATAACTATAGAGAGGTTAAGAAATGTCTTCCAACGTCTAGGAAAACGTTTATTTATTCTAATAGTAAGGACTAATATACAAAACTTCCTAACTCATCCAACCTTTTTATCTTTCCTTTTGTAATTATAGCTGAACGGATTGTTAAATCTAAAATATAAAAGGTATGAGTACAAAAAATGAATCAAACGGCTCTAACTCTGAACATAGAGGTGGTAGTCACGAACAGCATGTAGAAGCAGGTCGCAAAGGTGGCGAAGCAAGATCGGAAGAAAGTAAAAACCATTCTGGAAGTTCTCATAGCGAAAAGGGCACTCAAGGTGGTAGCCATGAGCAGCATGTAGAAGCCGGTCGTAAAGGTGGTGAAGCAAAATCTGAAGGAAGTAACGGTCATTCTGGAAGTTCTCATAGCGGTAAAGGCACTCAAGGCGGTACTCATGAGCAACATGTAGAAGCCGGTCGCAAAGGTGGCGAAGCAAAATCTGAAGGAAGTAACGGTCATTCTGGAAGTTCTCATAGCGGTAAAGGCACCCAAGGCGGTACTCATGAGCAACATGTAGAAGCCGGTCGCAAAGGTGGCGAAGCAAAATCTGAGAAGAAGAATGATTAGTATTGTCTAATAAAATTCTTTTTTGTTCTTGGAATTATTCAATTAGACAAGGAGCTTTCTTGTTTCAGTTTTAAGATTGAAGTTCTACCAAGGAGAAGCCCCTTACAATAAAATCCTTTTGTTTTAGTTCTTACCTTTTTCAGGTGGAATTAAAGCAGAAGGATTTATTTTTCATGTATTTATATAACCATAGTCCGGCGTCCGCCTATTATACCTTCTTTACCCAATATCCGTTTCCGTAACGAGTATGCACTTTCTGCCCTATTGCGGGAAGCAAACGGCTGAGCTGTGTACACGTGGTGCCGCGCAGGGCTGCGGGGTTGGCACGCTGTAATTCCTGATAGATGTCGGCCGAGGAGAGCAGACGGGCACCCTCCTCCCGTTCGTTGCAGAACGTGAAGTAACCGCGCAGCACCTCCTCCAATGGGCTTTGCGCATAGAAACGGCGGTTGTTCCGTTGTATCTCCAACTCCTCTTCCTTGCTGAACCAATAACGCTTTCCACTTGCCAACTCATGCAGTAACTGTGCGTAGAGTTGTGCATGGTCCAACGGGGATGGGTCGATAGGGCGCTCTAATTCCACACAGATAAAACGGCGGCTTCCGGTAGGGTCGCTCAGCAGGTCGCGTCGGTTGCTCGTACCGATAAAAGAGGCGATGCGGCGCAACGGTTCCGATTGTTGGTGGTAAGCACGGCGGACGTTGAGAGAACCCATCTGCATCAGGTTTTTCAACAACGGCTGACGGGAAGCAGGGAGCTTGTCGTACTCGTCCAAGTTTATCAGTCCGAACCGGGCGAGCTTCAGTTCCGCAGAGGAAGCGGCATTCAGGTCGAAACTCTCCGTAAAGTAAGGGCGCAGCTCGGGCGGTAACAAAGTACGAGCAAAGGTACTCTTTCCCCATCCTTGCTCGGTGCTCACCAAAAGAGGCGCCACACTGTTGGCACAATTTCCGTCCATTCCTCGCCATTGCGCTACCATGGCCAACAGCCAGCGGTGGAAAGCTTGTGTCCAAACTTCGTCCGAGGAGACACGGTGCGCCAGGGGCGTCACACGGTCTACCCCGTCCCAAGAAGGTAGCATATCGAGATACAGTTCAAACGGGTGGTATCCCTCGATGCGGTCGGAGCGCAGGTAGCGGCGTACATCTCTGTCCCAGCAGTCGATACCGTCCTGTAGAGCAGAAAGGCAGATACCGTTCACAGCCCTTTCGTCCATCGGTTTGTATAGGATATGGTGAGGATTGCCTTCCTGTTCCTTCTTGGTCTCTGCCGCGCGTCCGTTGGTAACCGGAGCGTTGTCAGCTGCTCGGACCTCGTTGTCCATTGGAGCTGCTTTTATTTTTGCATACTCCGTCTGCTCCGTCAACAGGTTGTAACGGAACAGGTAATGGGTGCACAGGTAGCGGCAGAGGCATTGCATCGTACCGGCTGTCTTGGAGGTGGATTCCTTGCCTTTTTCCGTACTCTCCATATCCACCGCTTTCTCCGAAGATTCCGTTCTCTTTGTAGCTTGCACTCCTTGTAACTTAAGCGTTCTTTGCTTTTGCAACAACTCCGAAGATTCCGTTCTCTTTGTAGCTTGCACTCCTTTCCTTTCTTCCGCATCTGCCTGTACCGACGCCGTAACCGTTCCAAACGATTTTTTCGGCAGAGGTGCGGGCATAACATTCCCGTCACTACTGAAAGCACAGCCACCAATAAAAGCCGCATCGGTACAGAACGTCTCGCCACTGCTGGAAACTCCGCCGGTATCGAGAACTCTATTATCGCCGGAAACTCTATCCTCATCAGAGAACACGACCGTCTTGTCCGCTCCGTTCAGGGCGAAATGATAAGGCTCGCGCAGTGTGGGACCCTTGTCCGGCGACCACGTCACGACAATGGAAAGTCGGTTGCCGTGTGCGTCCACCACCATATGGCCGGCGGGCAACAAGGCGCAAGCCTTCCGCAAGCTGCGATACAGATTTCTCTTGCCGGCTTCTGACAAACCGTCAGTCGGCTCTACGGTGGATCTGCCGGTGGCCACCGGCCACAGCCAATCCCTTAAGGAAGAAAAGATATGCATGATTCTTTGCAACAGGGAGGAGTATACGGCTTCCCAATTGTGCTCCGCAAAGATACTATACGATGAAGCGTTTTGCAAATTTGACCTTTTTGTGAGAGGTAAAAGACTATATATTAGCTATTTGACAAAATATGAAGGTTTAAAAGATGTTAAGCAAAAATGTTGCTCAGGGTAGGCTTGCAGGATTTCACAGACTTGGCTAACAAGATGACTTGCACTTGGCTAATGACATTATATAGGCTTGGCTAACAAGATGACTTGTACTTGGCTAATGACATTATATAGGTTTGGCTAACCAGCTAACTTATACTTGGCTAATGACATTATATAGGTTTGGCTAACCAGCTAACTTATACTTGGCTAATGACATTACATAGGTTTAGCTAACCTGCTAACTTATACTTGGTTAATGATATTACATAGGTTTAGCTAACCAGCTAACTTATACTTGGCTAATGACATTACATAGGTTTAGCTAACCAGCTAACTTATACTTGGCTAGTGACATTATATAGGTTTAACTAACCAGCTAACTTATACTTGGCTAATGACATTATAGAGGTGTAACTAATGATATTACTTAGATATAGTCAACGTGTTTATCTGTACTTAGCCGAGGTGAAGCCGTAGGCTTGTCACTTGTTGAACCGTAGGCCAGGCACTTGGGGTAGCCGTAGGCTTGCGGCTTAGGAAGTGACAAGCCTATCACTTGAACACCTGAAAACAGTGACAGACACATCGGCAAAGTATGGCATTTCTTATTGATAAAGACGTCACTTTCCTTCACTAAACACGTCAGTTATCGCCGTTAAACATGGCACTTTCCCTCGTCAAACAAGGCTCTTTCCGCCGCAAATAGGGATATTACCTACTTTCCGGCACCCGGTATTTTAAGCATCTTCACTAAAAAGATGTTTTACGAATTCAGGTCTCAAGTTCGGAAGGCTGAATTTCAGGTATACGCAACCAACTCCGAACACCTCTATCGGTGCGTTCGCCAGGATGCTGACGAGGTGCGAGCCTTAGATGCACGCAACCAACTCCGAACTGTTCTCCCATGTCGAATGTTTGTTTCTGGATAGTGTCGAACCTTAGATGTACGCAACCAACTCCGAACACCTCTATCGGTGCGTTCGCTAGGATGCTGACGAGGTGTGGGCCTTAGATATACGCAATCAACTCCGAACTGTTCTCCCATGTCGAATGTTTGTTTCTGGATAGTGTCTGAGCCTTAGATGTACGCAACCAACTCCGAACACTTCTATCGGTGCGTTCGCCAGAATGCTGACGAGGTGCGAGCTTTAGATGTACGCAATCAACTCCGAACTTTACCAATTGCATCGTGGTTATCCCCGTCTCATTCCTATAACAGAGAGTTTACTGAAGGTATGTTTCACGCTTCTTTTTTCATTATAACAGTGTATAATTCAGGTGATTGTCGTGAAGGATAACGCGCTTTCACCGAGCTTCTTTATTCTTCTTATCGCTGTCACCTTAAGAGAGGATATATTATTTTCCTGAGTGAGCATTCACCGGAAACTGCAATCAGGACGTCGCCACGCTACGTTGTGAAACCTTTTCGAGGAAGTGACGGATGCCTTGCCTTCACCCGAAACGCCTAATATGAAAGGGATACGGCATGAAAGGTGAAACATTGAAACCGATGTGTGTTATGTCTGTGAAATTCCTCGGTTTATCCATTACCCCTATACATATCTATAGAAAAAACTGTTGCGAAAATTGCATAATTCGATAGAGTGTTGTTTCTTAGTACATTAAACATTTTGCGTAAACATTGTTTCACACTCTGTTTTTCTCAATAGTCCTGAAACAAGATTCTCCGCCAATCATTTGCGAAGATGTATCTGTTTTAACCATCCGCTCTTTGAAATAGTATGCTATAAATCAATAGATTACAAATCTATAGAAAAGGCGTTTTTCGCAAATATGGAGAACGTAAGTAAACAACGCTGTCTCTTGCGAACTTTTCCGAATGGATAAAGCTCTGATAAAGAAATATCTAAGTGACAGAAATACGCTAAAATGTTTGCTTTGAATCATAAAAAAACATACATTTGCGAAAAAGCCTATGAGGAGTCTTATAAATCTCTGAACTGAACAAAGATACGGACATTGAAAAAGAAACCAGATGGTTAGATAAGTCGCTCTTAAACAATGTGTTTGAAAGATGTTCCAGGTAAGTAGGATTAAGACTAACTGACTAATTTGGATTAATAATTTAAAAAAGTTTGAGAGATATTCCAGGTAAGTAGGATTAAGACACTCGCATCCTTGCCATAAATGCGAACAGCTTCTTCGTTTGAGAGATATTCCAGGTAAGTAGGATTAAGACAATACAGTTGTTGTTTCCATAAGGCAGTTTTATTTTGGTTTGAGAGATATTCCAGGTAAGTAGGATTAAGACATCTATAGATGCAGTCAGTACCTTTGCAGTGGCAAAAAATGGAAAAATAAATTAATCACTATCGTAAGAAAGAAAAAAGCATCCAGACCTTTGTAATAGGAAAAAATAAGGACTATGGATGCCCAAGAACTTACAGGTTCCCTAAAGAAATTTGTAATGTGCAAGCTATATATAGATATATACTTGCACCTTGCACTAAGTTTAAAGCTGAATTTGCATAACATAAAATAATTCAGTATCTTTGCCTGTATGAAGAAAACAAACAAATCGGATATTGTGTTGTAAGCAATCTGCATTTCTAATGTAGATTGTTCTTTACGTTTACTCTCGGATATTTCTTTTCGGGAGGTATTTTCGTGTGCTTATATTATAATTTTAATCTGCATATAGGTAAAGTATCATTATGTTTTCCCTGTATGCAATATATACAATGAAAATGAATAACGATAACAACACAATTTACGGATTTGATGTAAATTTAATTTGTGATTTTTTTCTTAATACTAAAAGGCAAGGCCCGGGAAGTCCTGATGTTACATTAAAGGCTTTAAGTTTCATTGATAATCTGAGCGATACTGCACAAATTGCAGACATTGGTTGTGGAACTGGAGGTCAAACTATGGTTTTGGCACAAAATGTATCAGGAACTATTACGGGACTTGATTTCTTTTCAGGGTTTATTGATAAGTTTAATCTTGATGCCTTAAAGCTGAATTTGCAAAATAGAGTAAAGGGGATTGTCGGCTCAATGGACAATCTGCCTTTTGAAAAAGAATCTTTAGACCTGATATGGTCGGAAGGTGCTATTTATAATATCGGCTTTGAGCGAGGTATAAATGAATGGCGTGATTATTTGAAACCTGATGGGTATATTGCAGTTTCGGAAAGTTCATGGTTTACAGAAGAGCGTCCGGCTGAAATACACGATTTTTGGATGCAGGGGTATCAAGAGATAGATACAATCCCTGTTAAAGTCGCACAAATGCAGAGGGCTGGCTATCTTCCTGTTGCTTCATTTGTATTGCCGGAAAAATGCTGGACGGAACATTACTTTCAGCCCTTGATTGAAGCCCGTAAACAAATGCTGAAAAAATATTCCCAAAATGAGACTGTAAAGAAACTTATAGAGTTTCAACATCTTGAAGAAACTTTATATGACAAGTATAAGAGCTTCTATGGCTATGTGTTTTACATAGGAAAGAAAATCTAAAAACGGGTCGGTTACAAAAGTCCGTTTTGGACAATGTGGCTTGTAATACTTTCACTATCAGTGAAAGTTAAAAACAGGGAGGGTGTAACAAACGTTGAACTGCCCCCCCCAAAAAAAAGTTGAATACAAAATTATTAATTTATCTTGAAAGAGTCCGGTATTGCACCGGGCTCTTTCCTTTTAAGCGTGATTTTATCCTTTTATTGTTGTAGTAATCAATATATTCATCTAAAGCCTTAATGAAGTCTTCGAATGATTCAAACTTTTCAGCATAAAGGAGTTCTGATTTCATGATGCCGAAAAAGTTTTCAGCCATGGCGTTGTCAAGACAATTCCCTTTACGCGACATGCTCTGAATGACCTTGTGCTCTGCAAGTCTCTGTCTGTATCCGTAATGTTGGTATTGCCACCCCTGATCAGAATGAATGACCAATCCCTCAAGACTATCGAACTTTCCAAACGCTTTATCGATCATATCATATATCTGTTCAAGGTTAGGGCTTCTTGATACGTTATAAGAAATTATCTCTCCGTTGAACATATCCACCATAGGAGAAAGATATATTTTTTCAGATCCGATGTTTATCTGTGTGACATCTGTAGCCCATTTCCGGTTTGGTGCATCAGCAGCAAAATTCCTGTTGATGATATTGGGAGCAATCCTGCCAATTTCACCCTTGTATGAGCGGTAACGTACCCTTCTGATTTTACTTTTCAGTCCCATCATGGTCATTAGCATCCGAACGGTTTTATGGTTGATTATATAGCCTCTGTTGTGCATCTCAGAGGTGATACGACGATAACCATACCGACCTTTATGTTCATGGAATATGATCCTTATCAGTTCTTTATTACCTGCGTGTTTATCACCGGACTTCATACGCTTGAGATGATAGTAGAAAACAGAGCGAGCCATCGTTCTTAACTTCAAAAGCAAGTCAAGAGGATATTGCGACCTCAGTCCTTCGATGGCTGCAGCCCACTCTGCCGTGCTTGGGCTTTCTTTTCCTCGACCAAGGCCTTCACTTTTTTTAGCAACGCATTCTCTGCCCTCAGACGCAGATTCTCTGCCTGGAGTTTTTCAAGTTCTGTCTGGGGTTCTTTTTTCTTCGGTCTGCCCATATTTTTTAGAGGTCTGCCAAGTCGCTTGATTTCATGCAGTTGTGTATATCCGTGGTTTTTCACCATACGCACCCAACTTTCCAATGCTGTGCGGCTTATTTGATAGTCAATTAAAACATGGAACAAAGGTATGCCTTTTTCCAATATGAGACGCACTACATGTTCTCTAAATTCAGGTGTAGCCCTGAGTTTGGGACGCTTTTTAAGACCATCGCTGCCGTAACGATCGTAAAGTCGTATCCAGTCGAGGATTTTATTCTCATGAAGATTATGCTCCCTTGAGAGAACTTTAATTGGCTTACCGGACTTTGTTTCGCTCACTATAAGGAGCTTCTTTTCATACGTGTACTTTATCATAAAAATGAACCCTAAAAGTTTTATGTACAACTTTTAGGGTTCACTTCACCCCGTAAGGTTCGACTAAATTATTTTCTTTTTTCGCAAGTCCCTCATAAACTACATGGGCTTTTGAAAAGAGAAAATATTTTTTTTGCCTATACGTGAAAGATATAATGTTGTCTGCCAATCATTCTGCCAGTCTTACAATCTTCCTTCTATGCAATCTCGAAATCTTGCAATCTTGACATCAAGAAAACAAGTTGTCAAGAAATCGAGCTCTCAATATTGAAATAAAATAATATTTCAATACTTCACTAAAAAACTCATCGGTCGGGGAACGCCCAGCGGCAAGGGGCGGGACCACCCGTCCCGACGAGCGAAAAATACATTTAATTGAGTAATTTTCTTTCATTGGAAACACGACTTCGGAGTAGCTTTCTAAAAGAGTTTAGAGCTGCTGAGATAATTCTCAGCAGCTCTGGACACACCTTGCTGTTATCTAATGATAACATTATTGAGTGGCAGTAATATGCTAAAATCGCTGTCAATTTCTGTCGTTCTTTCTTATTTCATTTAATTCATTATTATGTATTTTTTGTAAGTCTAAATACAGTTGATTAATTATTGGATACAAAAGACTTCTAAAGTGGTCATCATACCCTTTATCATTAGAGTATTTATCCAATACTTTGAAAAAATCTAGTTCTAATTCTTGCAGATCTTTTGAACATTTAGAGCCTGATTTATCAGTAATTCTTCTTTCTTTTTTTATAGTTCCATTGTCCTGAATGATTTCGTAGCCATTTTGAAATATGTGACAAACGCTATGCCTGCGATATTCCAAGTAAGCAAATTCATTACTGGAAAATTTAGATTTAATTTCGCCTATACTTGCTATTAGCCTTTTATGCCAATCAATCCAATATTTATTTTTAGTTTTCGAGATAATGTTTAAATTGTTAACTAAATAAGAATATCCTTCTGTTATTGTTTGAAATAGAATAACAATAAATAATTCTTGATAAAACAAATCGTACTCTTTATGTAATGCATCATTTAGATAAAACAACTTTTTCAACCACATTTCAAATTGCTGTTGTTGTATTACTATTTTAGACTTTATTTGCCACATTGGATCGTTAATGTATTTTTTCCATTCTTTATCATCCATGATTTATTGTTTTAAGATATTCTTTTTCATTACACCAAGACATTAAACATTTAAGCACTAAATGATTTACGCTAATCATAGATTGAATAAATGTTCTTTTTTGAGTTTCGGTGAAAATATCATAGTTACCTACTGATATATTAACCTTTCGAGATTTAGTGTCTTGCTTATTCACTTTTGCTATTGCATATAAATGTTGTTCTGATAAATGTATGTACGCAGAGGTTTCCTTATATAGTTTTTGAACCCCACTGAACTTCTTTTCTAAACACCGAACTAAATATCCATCTGTTAATTTATTCCCATCGCTGTCGATATAATTACAAATTGGTTTTCCAGAGCCATAATATAAGTAAAAGTCATCATAATCTTTCACAAGACATGTAGCGTAGAATCGAAGACAATTGTCTAATTGCATACGTATAAGTGGTAAAGCGCAGAGATAGTTGTTTTCTTGGACTAAAATTGTAAAACCTTGGCTAAGTGCTATTGCTCTATTTGCAATAGCACTCGCCATTAAATCAAGTGTATATAAACCATTACCAGTCTTTAATATTTGCAAGGTTGCTTGTAAAAATAGGTCTTTGCAGTTTTGTAATTCTTTTAAGTTTTCTTCCATATTGTAATATTGAGGTTCTAAATAGTGCAAAAATAGAAATATAACTCAAAAGAATATATTTTCTACTGCGATTTCTTATTCAATATGTTAGCAAGCATTTCCAAATCCTTGCTAACCTTTACATCGGTGATCCTCGCATAGATTTGAGTAGTTCTAATGTTGGTATGCCCTAAAATCTTAGATACTGTTTCGATAGGTACACCATTAGCGATAAGCACCGAAGTTGCACACGAATGTCTTGCAACATGAAATGTCAGGTTCTTATTTATGTTGTAAATGGTTGCAATCTCTTTTAAGTAATCATTAATTTTCTGATTGTTTATAATTGGTAAAATCATTCCGTTGGGTAACTCGTCTTTGTATTTTTCAAGAATGGCTTTTGGAATTTCAAGTAACCGAATGTTGGATGCCACATTTGTTTTGTGGCGCTTCGTCATAATCCACAAGTTACCATCGAATGAAGTACGAATGTTATCTTTGGTAAGCTCGCATACATCAATGTATGAAAGCGCCGTATAACAACTGAAAATGAATAAATCCTGTACCTGTTCCAACCTTTTGGAAGCAAACTTCTTGTTGTAGATGGCAGTTATTTCTTCCATTGTTAGATAATCCCTATCCGTTTGCTCGAATTTTACCCGATAATTACCGAAAGGGTCAGCAGTTACTAATCCTGTGTTCTTGGCGAAGTTCACAACGGTTCTAAAGCGTTGTATAAACTTCATCGCTGTATTGTGGGTGCATCCATAGTGATTTTTGATGTACAACAGGAAATTATCAATGAACACAACATTTATTTCCTTGATAAGCATATCCGAAACCGAATACTTTAATTTCATAAACTCGATAAGACGTTTCTTTGTCAGTTCGTAACGTGAATAAGTCTTATCTGTTGTGTTCATCTTCACCTTTTGCAAATATTGCTCGTTGTGCATCTCGAAGAACTCAATTAAGGTTTTACCCCGTTCAATCCTACCTAAAAATGCGTTCTTTACCCGTTCAGAGGTCACATAACCGTCTTGTTCTAATAGAGTATGATAATGTTGGTGTACAGTGCTGCGGATGCTGTCTAACATGGAATTGATACTCATAGCTTCGGCACTTCTACCGGCTGCCTTTCCTGTGTTCACACTCCAATTAGCCGGGTTTATTTCCATTTGAGTGTTGAACTGTGCCACAATTTGGTCGATAGTGATTCTTGCAATGATTGGTACATTCCCGTTTTTCTTTGCTGCATTTCGTTTTACGAAAAATAAGAGCTTGAAAGTACTTCTCATAATCTCACTTTTTAGTTGCAAAATTACTTTGATTGATTGAAAATGAGATATTTGCAGACCGGACAATTTGGGACAACACTTAGCCAATTTTAGACATTCCGTGACCTGTTTTTCTGAAAAAGGTATTGGTCACGAATTGTGGTCACAGAAGAATGTCTTTTCGTGACCTTTTGGTGTCTTTAGTCACGGACATTATACAAAGAAAAAACTCCTGCAATACCTTGATATTGTAGGAGTTGTCTTCTTAAAGTCTTTTTTGACTTGTCTTTCAGTGATCCGCCTGGGGTTCTCCTTATAGAGCTGTCATGCTGATATTCAAAACTTTATATTTCTTGCTTCAAGCATATCCCATGAATTATCCCACTGATTTGCTACGTGCTTTTGCGGTAGTTTGCTCATGGAGAATACTGAGAGTAAAAATAAATATTTTCTTTGAATTAATAAAATAAAAAATGACTTTAATTGCTATTTGGTGTAAAATCACATTTGAATATATAAACGTCTTTTGTTAAAAATTTATTATTGTTTTGTTTTAATATTTTAAGGCGAACTGTAAGATGTAGTTTTCCATTTAGCAAAGATTGTCTTTGAGCTTACTTCTATTCATTTCTGTATTTTTTAATAATATATTTGATATACTCCACCAAATCGCATTTACTTATGACTTTAGAACATACTCCATGTGAAGCGACTTTTATCCATTCTTGCCCTTCTTTTGAATTTAGAATTCTCCACACTATTTTTTGATATGGTTCATGAACTCTTATTCTATAAACACAATCACTTAATATGATATTTCCCTCTTCCACTATAGATATTTTTCCAACACATCTTTTCCCAACTCTACACATCAGAATATCACCTCTAGTTGCAATTATTTTGTTCTTATCTAATTCGTAATCATGAAATGAGAATGAATGCTTATTTTGTCCTTTGAAATCGGTTGAATGAAAATAATTGTTGTGAAGCTGTTTAAGTTCTTTGTGTGAATAGCTGCCACGGCATACTTCAATGCCTTCTATATTGTCAGGTATAATATACTCTTTATGCTCTTGTTTCCATAAATGGAAAGTAAAGTCCATCCTGTCAATTAAATTATTCTTTTGTACTTGTATTTGATGTGTATAATTTCCTTTGCTATCAACTAGTGATAATGTTACATTTTGATAATCACTTCTCCCTTTTGTTAGAATAAGTATATGTGTACATGCTTCAGTTCTATCAAATACGCCTTCAGGGAGTTGTATAATATGTTTGACGGTGTGATTTGATATTATATCTTTTCTTAGGTTTGTAAAATCTTTACGTGTTAAAACTCCATCAGGTAATATTATTCCTAAATAACCATTTGGTTTTAATAATGAAAGATTATGAGCTAGAAATATAATATCGGAAGAGATTCTTTTTAATTTACAACAGCTAGGCAAAAATGAAGAGCGAAAGACTGAAAATAATTTCTCATTATTAGGTGTTTGTTGGTATGGAGGATTACATATAGCCACATCTACACTGCCTATGTTGATTTTTATTCTTTTCTTCAAATTAGGAATAAGTGCATCTTCTTGTATAATTGTAACTCTATCAGATAGGTTTTTCATCAGATCACATTTCTCTTTATCGAGATCCACTGCTAATATTTTAGCAGAATTCCATCTTTTAATAGCTATTTTAGTTAATGCGCCATCCCCTATACCTAAATCTAAAATTAATTTAGGATTAGATATTTCTATGCATTGAATTAATAGCTTAGAATAGATGTTGTTTGTGAAATACTGAGAATACTGTTTCATAGAGCTATATTATAAAGGTTCCATCTAGAGATCATTGAACTTCTACCACTTTTTTTAATGGGGTGATCATATAATATTGCAATCTTATAATTATCGTTAGTGATAACCTTAAAAAGACATGCTCCTAATGACATTGGCTTTGTGCCAATTGGCACAATGAACAAATGTTCGTTTTCTTCTAACCCATGGTAAATACGATTAAGTTGTTCGTAAATTGCCGAAGGGTTTGAAGCTCCACAGTAATAGAAATTCTTATTGAGGTTTCGATTGTCAATTGTATAAATATTATTAGAAAAAGAGTTTGTTTCCCAACCAGCATGAAAAGCAGGAACACCGAAAACAATTTGACTTTTTTCACCACTAAGATTGAGATCTTCAAAAGCTCGTTCTATTCTCTCTGCTTCATATCCACAACAAAAAACCGCTTTATCTGTATTATCTGTTGAGAGTGATAGAGTATGCCCAGGTATGCCTATATAACCGTAAAAACGGTCAGATAGTTCAAAATCTCTTTTGCTAATAAATTTAGATTCATAGTTCCTATAATTAATGGGCTCTAAATATAGTGAATCAAAGTGCTTATGTCCTTGATTATATATACTTTGGATTAAAATCAGTATTTCAGGAACACCTAAGGTTGTGCAATCCAAAATAAAGTTTGTTTCAGTTGAAAATTTTTCTTCAAAAAATATGTCAATATCATCGATATGAATATTTTCATTGTTTATTGTGATAATGTATTCATTTGGATCATATACTATTTTATATAAATAGTCTGATTTTTCTTGAAGGAATCTCACGGCTTCATTACCTCTATCATCAATATCAGCACCAATAAACCCTACATTCCAGTTTTTATAAGAAAGTTCTATCGGTGTATTTCCATACTGTATATTTATATTCATAACCGCTCTATGTTAACCCATTAAATAAATCAAATAAAGATTTTTGTTCAATAGTATTTTTTTGATATTTCTTCCTTAAAAGTTTTTCGTACTCAGAGAAATCTTCAAAAGCTATTGTCATGAAGTCTTTAGATGTTATTGTTATTCTTCTTTTTTTTCTAAAACTAATGTTGAAATATGCTGAATAAATTGGATTTAAAATATATTCAACACCTATTTCTTCATTTTTTCTTTTAGTAAGTTTTTCCTCGTACAAAACTGACCATTTTACTAATTCGTCTAGGAATGCCTGTGCCTCTAAAGAAAGATTACCTTCTATATCAAAATGGTTTTGTTCAGGTTCGCTTTGCAAAGGGTTGTCTCTACAATACTCAAAAATAGTTCCTAAACGAATTACAAAGGCATATAAAGAATTTCCTTGTGGACCTAAAGCTTTTACCTCTTTTAACAGGCTTGTACTAACTTGTTTTGTTGCTGCAGATTGTTCCTTTGGAGTTACAAAGAATGATTCTGCGTTAAAATTAATATTGGCAATTGATTTTAAACATAACTCCAAAAAATGCCGTATATTCCCTCTTGACATAACACAAAAGGTTTCAAAACCAGAATATAAAGGGCATAGTCTATTTAATTTGTTGTATATAAATAAGGTACATCCAAATAGATTATTATGAATCCAGTTTGTTTTTCCTGTAAATTTATTGTCTTTATTATTTTTTAATAATGATAGTTCCTCTAGAAGATCTTCTGTTGAAATACTTTTTCTGTTTAATAAGGCTGGTAATACAATCATTGCCTCTGGATATTTCTCATCATAATACTTATCTAATGAATGTATTGCACCTCTTCTATTCAAAGCCTCTTCTATTAAAGAACGTATTTTTTTACTCAAGGTAGAATCTTGGATAATTGCAATTGATAACTCTTTTTGAGAATATGTTGGAAGTATTTTCTGGACTTTATTAATAACGATTCTTTTGTATTCATCGGTTTGTCTACTTTTTATAATATCAGAAGACAATTCAAATAAATTTGAAATATTTATAGGTATTTCTAATGATAAGTTTGCTTTTTTTAATCGCAATAATAATATTTCTGCTGCGAACACATCGTAGTATTTATCTAGTAATATTTCAATATCAAATTCCCTATAGTCGTGAATTTTGACAATTTGTTCATTTCCCACAGTCATTCGTTCATCAAAAGCATTCCTTTTCATGGCTAAATTGAAGATTAGTGGAGCTTCACTATGCTTAACCCAAGTATTTACAATTCTTTTTTGTTCATGTAGTAAATTTTCATACTCGTCTATATATACATAATAATCCGAACTCTTTAGCTGAGATATTTGTTCTTTAATAATACAAATAAGTTCTTTAATAAATTTTATTGGAAAAAAGATAGGCTCTTTTAATTTTTTGTAATTACTAACCCATGTCTCAAAACTATTTTGCGAATTTCGCAAGTATTTTTTTAAATTAATAAAATCTGATGGTATATTTGGATCAAATCCATTCAAAGGGTTAAAATCCAGTGATGATAAATCTATTGGAACTTCAAATCTTATATTAGAAGTTCGAATACTCTCCAGGCTTTTTAATATTTCTTGAGCTAGAGCTATTACTCCCATATGAATAAAAGCATTACTCCATAGATCTGTATTTTCTCCTCTTTTAGTCATAATTTTGGCAAATTGGGTATCAATTTTCCAATATATACCAATTTTGTTAAGGGAATCTTCTGTTATGTTTTCTCTTTTATTGGAGAATTGACTTTCATGACACAAATAACGTAATAACATCGTTTTTCCACAGCCTCTACCACCTATTATGACACTGGGTTTTCGTGAATGAAGCATCTCTAATTCTACAAAATATGGAGGAATGACAAAATCTTGCCATAAATCATGACCAAATTCTTCTGCTCTATTTTTAGCTAATGTTGTACTTCTTTCCATATTATATTCGTTTCTTTAATAATGGATTAAATGTGTCACTTTTATAATGAATTATAGGTAAGCTTCCATTGGGGGTATTGTGCTCAAATCCATATACTAAACCTAATGAGCCGAAACCTAATGTATCTTTGTTTTTTACTCCTTTCCTTTTGAGAAACTCATTGTATTTATTTATCGCATCCGTTCTGTCTTTATAATCAGAACTTTTAATATCAATAAAGTTAAAAAACGAATTTTCGTGTGTTAATAGTTCTGTGTAAGCTATTTGGATATTGGGATATTTATTTTGGATGTTGTTTATCCCCTGCTCATGAGCTGTGCATACAGATATGTAAAATGATATATTATCTATATTTTTAATGATATTTATTTCATCTAGAATTTCTATCATTTGTTCTCCTGTGCAGATAATATCATCTATTAAAACAAAGTGCTTAACTCCTTTGAGTATTTCTTCTTCGAGTTGCGTAGGAGAGAGTATCCATTTTTCTGAGATTAATAAATCATGTACAAGATAACTGCTCATTAAATTCCCACTTTTTGATGGAGAGTCACCCTTTTTTACAGCGGATACAACCCTAAATCCTGGATCATTCCATTTATCTTTTAATAATTCTAAAGGAGGTTTATAGGGTGTGTATATGTTAGAATAAATCCGAAATAGATTGTGCAAATCTTTTGTGTATAAATCATATAACATAGAAATTACCTGATCCTTTGAACGATACATGATGGCATCTAAGATGCATGCAGAGAAATATTTTTCTCTATCTGTTTGAAAGTTGTTAATCCATGCGCTTAGCATATTAGGATCGACTCCTTTCCAAATCCCTAGCTCGATTAATTTCAGAGATCTGTTTTTTATATTGTTATAATATGTCTTCCAGTTATCTTCTAACATACTCAGTATTTTATAATGTTTCAGCCAATTAGACTGTATTCTTTCACAAAGTTAAGGATATTTGCCGATATATCCGGAGTTTTTTCTTGTAAACTCTCAAAAAAGTTAATTATGATATTCTTTTTTGAGAGTTTATCTATTATTTGCTGTAAGAAGTACAAAGAATATGATGGCTATCTACATGAGCAACAGAAGCCTAGTATAATTTTTATGAGGCTATTTAATAAATAGGGTAGAGTTGAACTGCGAGGTAAACCTGCTAGCATAATGGGTACATTCGGTTTTGATTTGAGAAACAGCGTCATACTTGATACACTAATGTTTGATTTAGATATTATAACATCATTTGGAATTGAAGGGGAAATGTAAAATGTTTATCAAGTACATTTCTCTATTGCTCATTATTTTATGAAACTTGAAGTGCTCCGGACAGCGGTCTATATCGGCTCTTAGTTACTCATATTCAATCATCGTCTTATCCCCTTCTTCTTGCGTTTCTGTACCTGTAAATCTTCTGATTGTGTAGCGTTGTAGCTATTACCATTCCCCAATGAGAAGATAGACAAAAGAGAATCACCTCCACTATTATTTTGCTGATTGTAAGCATGATTAGTATCTTTCTTGCTATCAAGATTGCAAGAAATCATGTTTTCTTTTTCACTGGATTGGAATACGTCCTTTTTCATTTTGCCAGTAAAATGTTGCTCCTGTAATTCAATCTGTTCGGAGATAGAACCGTTCTTCATGGTATTGGCATACTCAAAGGATTCGGATAATTGGCGATCGTAACCGAATAACTTATCAAAGCCTTGTTCTGCTTGTTGGAATAGGTTTATACGGTCAAAGCCACCTGTTACCGTTCCTTTCTTGGTGTTCTTATGGTTGGTAAGCGGTGATAATTTCTTTTTATTCGCTTGGTCTTTACGACTCACTATCAAATGGCAGTGCATATTCAGTTCGTTATCTGAACGACTACGGTCAAAATGCATCTTTCCATAAAACTTTATATCTGTTTCGGATAGTCCTTTATTGAAGTTCTTGGCATACTCAGGGATAAACACTTCCCGAATATACCGTTTCATGGCTTCGGCTTTCTCCTGCTCGGTGTTACCCATTGCTTGGAGTTCACTTTCCGATGGACTGACATGAATAGCATAAAACTTAGCATCCATTTTTATGAGTTGCCCGATATTACTATCTATATCTTTTATGACCTTTGATTTATAGATGTTATCATCTGCCAGATTGAAAAAGCCTTCAGTATAGAAACCTTTCTCCATCCGTTCTAAATCTTCATGTTCCATGTAATTTGCGAGTTGTCGGCAACTCCCAGCATTATTATATATTCCGTTGGATGGCGGGGCAAAGTCTATGTGCATAATCCTATGTATTTATCAGATTGCTGATTTCTGCTTTTAGGTTCTCTTTCCTTTTGCTATCCATCACGCCACAAGTAGAAAGTTCCGAATAAAGCTGTATCAGGTGAAGTAACTTTTTATAATCACGTTGGTGTATGTGATAGAGTGCGTTAATCTGTTTGGATTGATTATTTATCACATCGGCATGATTGCCGAACTGTTCACTTAATTTTTTTAGTACGGCTGTTTGTCTCTCCTGACTGGCTTCCAGTTGAGAGAGAATAAGAGTTTCCAAAGTTTTGCCGATTGTATCAAATCGGACAGCGATGGAATTTGTTACCCGTATCATGGGATTCAGTTGTTCTTCCTCGTAATGACGGATGAAGCGGATAATATCATCCTGCCTCTTATTTATTTTCGCTAGCTCCGATTTTACAGATTCAGGAGCTTCGGATGGGTTGATATGCGCCTTATCTATATACCCGAACGTCAACTTTACAACTTCGCTCTTTTTCAGTGAATAGCGTTTGCATATCTTCTCTACCAAAACTGCCGTTGTCTTGTCTATGGAAATGGTAGTGAATATCGTTTTTCGACTGTTATTGGGCATGGTAATTACTTTTTTATAGAAATATGAATAGATAAATACCTGACAATAAGCATTTCAAAGAAAATGCTTATTACAGGTGTCATTACAGCGTGTTCTTGTAACACGCTAAAGCCGAAGGCTTTGCCCCGCAGGGCAAGAGGGAGAACAGGACAAAGTCCAGTTCCCTCTTGCTCAATTTAGCGAAACGAGCAAAGCCGAAAGGCGTAGCTGTTTCAGCTAAATTAGGGGGTAGCACAAGGAAGGAACAGCCCTGCTTCATTCCTAAATTTGCTACCTTTTGCTTTCACGGTTGATTCTCTAATTGATTGGTTTTTTCAAACTGTTTGTAGGTTTGAGAGTCGGCACGTTCACGAACAAAAGCCCGAATATCATTCGCTCGATAGTAGGTTTTCTTTCCAATGGTAAAGTAGGGTAGTTGTCCGCTTACCCTGTAACGTTGAAGCGTTCGGAAAGATACTTTCAGAAGAAAGGCTAAATCCTGATTATCGAGTATCTTTTCATTATCATCTAATACTTTATCGGTATTGATTAGGGATTTTAAGTCTTGCCCTATTTCAGTGAGTTTCTTGGATAGCTTCTCCATCCATTTCTCGAAGTTTTCGTTGTCTATATACATTTTGCTTCATTTTAAGTTGAACATTCATGATTTTCAATCGATTGATGAAGCAAAGTTCTGAAAATGGATGCAAATAAATTCGGGGAATAGATCACCTATTCCCCGATAAGTAATACTTAATACCCTGAATATCTGTATTGAATTCCTATGGAAAATATCCCTCTTCCTTACACTTTTCAATGATTGCAGCTCTCAGTTTATCCAAAAAGGCTGTCCGTTTATCTGGCTTGCGTTTGATTACTTCTTCTTCTTTTTTATAAATATCACTGAATTTTATATTAAACAGCTTTTCAAAAGCATTGGCTAAATCACTAAAATGTATTTCCTTCCCATCAACCGTTGTAGTACATTTTAGATAATAAAGTCCACATACGATTTCCATTATGTCGATGTACTTTGCAATATTTTTATTTAGGTGTAAGGTAGATTTCCATCCAGCTTCAATGTTAATAAAGAATTTGGGAAATTCCATTTGATGATGAAGTAGATCTAGTTCTTTATTAATAAATGAAAGTATCTTATTACATGTTATACTTTTTGCTTCGTAACAGAAATCTCTTCTGATTTCTAAACTATTTTTTAGTGCTTCAAATTCTATGTAGGTAAGATTTAGTTCTCTAATTAAAGTTTTGTAATCTGATTCATTATTCAAAAAGGTAATCACGGATTCTACAAATTCTCTATATGCCATAAGTAATTGGGCTTCATCAAAGTTCTCTTTTGTGCAAGAAGAGTTGAGAAGACTATATATATTCTGATCTGAAAGATTCCATTTTGGCATAAGTAATCGAACACGCGTTATATTTCTTGTTTATTGCTTTTCATATTTATTCTTTATTCGTTTCAATAGAAAGTAAATGATAATTCTGTGAAATGGTTTAATAAAGAAAAAATATATTCGTCCAAGCCTATTGTTATATTTGACAATAGTTGTAATCCTAAGTTCCTGTTTGCCATTTTTATACTCACCACACCACATTGAAACATGAAAATCCAAGTGGCTGTCAGTCATTCCAAAAATCTCTTCATGCTCATTTTTATCAAACACCTTATCTGTAAATTTACTTTTTGTATCCAATCCCAATGGCTTTACAATAGCGTTTCGTAAATTCATTAACCAATCTATCCATTTAGGAAGTTGGTTAAAAGCAAGATTGTGAAATTTTTCAGGTGTTATTTTCTGATTACAAACTATATCTCTTGAATAGGAATCTACATAATCGGCAGGAAGATACTTTTCAATCAAGCCACTTATTGGTCTGTTTTTCATTTTACTGCTCTTTAAATTTATTGATAACCATATCCTGCAACTCTTTGAACTGTTCCGCTGGTAGAGCCGAACAAACTTGCTGCATGCCAATCAGCATGGAGTATTGTATTATCGCCAAATCCATTGCTTGTTTAGCATCCAATCCGGTTGCTTCATTTAGTTTGCTTGCATATTCCAACCTGATACTGTCCGCTTGCGCTACATAATTTTGCACAATTGGATTGGAATATCCCCATGCCCGTATTACACTTTCGTTTCGGATAGAAGCGTATGCTGCCATATCAGCTAATTTCTGCTGTTGCTCTTTGGGAGTGCTTAATTTGTCCACTTTACAAATAAACTCAAATGTGTTTACCTCCAACCAATACTTCATGAGAGCATCAACATACCCATCAATATTCTTAAAATGATGATAGAATGCTCCCTTTGTAATTTTCAGTAAGGCACATAAGTTGTCTATTGTAATCTTAGAATATCCATCATTTTCTAAAACGTTTAGTCCTATTACGAACCATTGATTTCTATCTACTTTCTTCATAACTCAAACATACCATATAGTATGGTACGCAAATGTAATCACTTTATTAGAATAAACAATAGCTTGCCTGTCTCTTTTATTATCATTTCCTGTATTTAAGACGCAGCTATCTTTAAAGCCATTTGATAGGGTAGCCCAGCATACGCTTTAATTCTTCCATTTCCGCACTATGCCACATTTCATGTTTGAAACACCAAGATAATGCTTCATATTTATTATTAGCTACCGGATGCTTAAACGGAATAGCTTCTAATTGCTCAAATAATATATCATCATTTAATTGGGATAAATTATCTATGCATATTTCATGAATGGCATCAAACTGATCTTTTAGCTCATATGCTGGTATCAAGTTTTTTTGTACTGACCTATGTAGGGTTCCCATACCATTGAAGATTTTCACATAATCAAAAATGGGTATCAATTCTGCTACTTTAGTATTTCTTCCTGTGATACATGTGATAGCATGGAAGTTTTGACTAATCATTAAATGTCCAATTTGCCAAGCAAAATTTGAATCTGTGTTTTGAGGAATTGTGTACCACAAATCTTGTGGTATTTCGGAAATCAAACGATTTACAAAATTCCTCGATTCGATAATCTGTTCTCTTAAAAAATCAATTCTTTTCATTTCTACAAATTTATATACTTATTAGTAAGTAAGTTTTTGAGGCAAAAAAATATTAGATATTTAATAATCCTTCCTGTATTGATTTATACACATCATTTTTTAATACTTTATTCATTTGCAAAGAAGATAGTAATGCAGAATGAACCATAAAAGCCTTTGTCCTTGGTGTTTCCGCAAATGAAAAAGTATTGTTTTTTAAACCATTATCTAATAAAGCTGTAAGCCATTTCAGAATCGTGTTTACCAATCCCTGCAACTCTTTCTGCATGTTTTCAGGTAAAGTGTCATAAGATGGTGAAAGTGAGCCAACTATACAAACCCAATAATTATTGATAAAACTATCATGCATATGAATGTAATTGGAAAACTGCGATTTATAATCCAAACTTTCCCATGCCTTAGTTAGTTCGTTGAAAGCATTCAGATTTTCTCTTATTATCTCTACTCCCAGATCCGCCTTTGAAGGAAAATAATAATGAATAGCTGCATTCTTTATATTCAATGCTTTAGATATGTCTGCATAGCTAAAAGAATTGTAGCCAATAGAGCGAATTAATTCACTTCCTAACCGTATTATTTCACTTCTTGTATCATTCATGACGCAAATATATGCAATTTACTTAGTAGTAAGTATAAAATCTGCGATTTTTAACATCTTGTATGTTCATAGTGTATAATTTTTATCTTCATTTATCCAGCCAGTTATAACCACTTCATACCACTTTCAGACAGTTTAGAAAACGGCTCTTGATTCTTCTTTCATTTGCTGGTGAAATAGAATCAACACGTTTTATAAACCATTAAAAATTGAATGTATGGAAGTAGTAACCATCGAAAAAAGAACATTCTCGTATGTCTGCGAACGGTTCACGGAGTTTGCTAAACGGATAGAGAGTTTGTGCAGCACTCATACTCAGAAAGTAGAAAACTGGCTGGATAGTCAGGAAGTGTGCCTGTTGTTAGGCTTTAGTAAACGGACGCTGCAATATTATCGGAGTAGCGGAAGATTGGCTTATTCTCAGATAGGAAGCAAGATTTATTATAAATCTTCCGATATTGAAAGAATTATTATGGATAGTGAAACACAAAATCAATCATCCAAACAAATCATGCCTTATGAAAAGAACTAAAGAAGATTATCCGTCCTTCAACCTGTTTTCCATTGTCGGTACATGGGAAAGCATTAATCTGAATCCTACGGTTATCATCTACCGGAACGACAAAGATTATCTTCTTTCTATTATATATGTATCGGAAACTACCAAACAGGCTTCACCCTCTACTTATGAAATACAGAAAGAAGGTAGCCTGTATTTTATCGCTCCTGTTCCTAAACAGATTTACATAGATTATGATCCCGTGAAAGATGTGCTAAACCTTTCATCACTGGGTGACTATCTGCGTAACTAATCAATCAACTAGCTAATCATCTAATTGATTAGCCATCTAGCAATCTTGAAATAAATCTTTCAATCATGGAATTAATAAATAAAGATACACCGCAAGTCAAAGAATTTATTTCTTCGCTCGATTCAATGCTAAACGGTATTGAATCGATTGTAAAGCACTATAAGCCCCACTTGAACGGAGAACGATTTCTTTCCAACCATGAAGTTTCCAAGAAACTGAATGTCAGTTTGCGAACCCTGCAAGAATGGCGAGATACAGGTCTAATCCCCTTTATCCAGATAAAAGGTAAAATCATCTATCGTCAAAGTGATATTGACAAACTCCTGCAAAAACACTACTTTGAAAGCTGGAAGGAATAATCTGCCACTCACAAAAACATTGTTTTTCGGAATTTAATCTGAATCATTGACTTTTCCAGTGAAGTATTTAGTCTGTGCAAGTCTTTAGATAAAAATACGCTCGAATGTAATGAGAGGAAGATTTTTATCTAAACCGAAGGCTTGGACTTGAACAGGCTAAATGCGGAACTTACCTTTGTCAATGCTTCATATTGAGTTCTGGAAAACTTACTTTAAAAGAAAAGGATTGAGAAAATGAAATTCATTCTTCCCAATCCTTTTTCTATATTGGCTACTGCCTTATTTATATAGCCAATTCCGACAGACAGCTATTAACTTTCTGCATATCCTTTAGAATATTCTGATCCAGTACTCGTGCATAGTGTTTCGTTACGCTGGTATCTGCATGACCTAACATCTTTGCTACATTCTCCATGCTTACGCCATTCGCTAGGCAAATGCTTGTGGCATAGCTATGACGGGCGGTATGAGTGCTAAGATTTTTCTGAATTCCGCACACATCTGCAATTTCCTTTAAATAACTGTTCATGCGTTGATTGCACAATACAGGCAGGAGTTTTCCAGTGCATTCTGCCACATCCTTATACTTGTCAAGAATAGAAGCAGCCACAGGCAACACGGGTATATTACACATAATTTTTGTCTTTTGACGATTCTTCCTTATCCAAAGCTCCCCTTTGTTATCTCTTACTAAATGTTCAGGAGATAAATCTTTCACATCGCTGAAAGCCAAACCTGTAAAAATGCAAAAGACAAAAACGTCCCGTACCTGCTCTACTCGCTTAATGGTGAGCTCTTTGGCAAGAATGATTTTAATTTCGTCCATCGTCAGAAATTCAGGATTTGTTTCTTCCAGTTTGAAGCGATAGTAAGCGAATGGATCTTTCTTAATCCAGTCGTTTTCTAAGGCAATGCGGATAATCTTCTTCAAATTCTTCAATCGGGTGATAGCGGAGTTCTGCGCACAACCTTTTTCAATCTTCAAGAAAGCATCGAACTTAGAAATAAAATTAGCTTCCAAGTTATTCAGGACAATATCCGATAGCTGATATTCTTTCTTGATGAATTCCTCCAAATATCGGGTAGTGGTTTCATACCGTTGAACGGTCTTGCTTACAAAGTCTTTGCCGATCAGCTTACGGCTTTGCTCGTTATGCTCCCTGAATACCTGCAATAGCGTTTTGTTATCTTCGTCCACACCATAAAACAACTTTCTCACAAGATCAACTGTGATAACCTTGTCGGAAGTTTCCAATTCCCTATAAATTTGGTGTACGTGCGAACGTGTGATTTCTATGTAATGGTTCAGTTCCACCGACATACGGTCTTTTCCTTTTGAATTCTCTTTTGCCTGATTCCATAGGTTTACGGGACAACTTCTTTTGATAGAAATATCTACCATACAGCCGTTTACAGTAATTCTCATGCACACAGGTGCTTCTCCGTTCTTTAATAATTTGGCTTTTTTGATAAAGAACAAAACCGAAAATGATTTTCTAGCCATTTTTACATCGTTTTTAGAGTTACAAAACTATGTATTCTCTTCCAAAGTAGTGCTACGCAAAATGCTATTAATCAGTGAGAAAGATGCAAATTCGTTGGACTTTTTTCGACTAAATTTTAGTCCCACGATTTATCCACCGATAATATGCTTGAAACGGTTATTTTCTGCTACCTGCCAGAAAAAAGAAATCCCCGATAATGCTTGATTATCAGGGATTTGCTTGATTTTTCTTTTGTTTTCAGTGATCCGAGCGGGCTTTGTGAGAGTGGTATTATCTTATTGATTATCAATTTGTTGCCTGACATAATTGAGAAGCAATGTACCACGGTTTGTACCACATTTTCCGCTCTATTTTGGAGGGCAAAATTGCCCTGATTTATCACTACCTGCGAGAGCATCACAAAATTAACACTTATTATCCGAATATTTGCCAAATAAACAATATTTAACTATTAAAAATTGTGGTTCTCATACTTGAACGCCTGTTTTCGGGCAAAAGTTCGGTGCTGTGGACGGGTGTCCGGGAGCCTCAAAAAAGGTGGCGAAAAAGGTGGCGCACACTGACCGAAAAAGTGGCGGAAAATGTGTCCGTAAAAGTGTCCCCAAAGGTGTCCCCATAAGTGTCCGAAAGAGTGTCCCCAAGAGTGTATGTAAGTGTGTCTGTATCAGTGACGGTAAAGGTGTCGGAACGGGTGTCTGAAATGGTGGCGGCAGAAGTGGCGGATAAGGTGTCGGTCAAGGTGACGGCAAAGGTGGCGCACATCAGCCGAAATCCATACTGTTTTCCCTCTTGCTTCCCGGCCTGAAAAATCCCACCGCAGGGAGAAGATTATGCCTGCCCTCCTATTTTCTTCCCTTAAAGAAAATTTCACGGAGTAGTCCTGTGTCGATACTGTCTCCACAACGACCGCAATCCTCTCCAGCAGAGCAGAAGCAGCCAACAAATCATACGCCAGACCAGAGACACAATCCGGCAGGCAAGACGTATAATCATTACAAGCGACCATCGGATAAAGCGGAGCAACAGTCCTGCAACTATCGCAACGGGCAATAGATATATCATCAATAAAAGTGCGAACATGGTGAGAGATATTATGATGTTCAGATAGTCCGATAATGTCATTTCAACATCATCAAACTACCGCCCGAAGTAATGCTCCGAGTATGTAAATATACTAAATTTCAACGACTTATGCAAATTTTCAAGCCATTATTTTAGTACATATTCATCTGATTTTCACATCATTTCATGCTCTGACACAAGCCATATCACAGTATATGATAATGTGATTGTCGTGACAGCAACAGCAGTCATTATCGGATAACAGTGGTATGTGATAATAAGAGTATATGATACATAGGGCAAATCATTATCCTATGATTAAATACCGGTGTCCCAAGTTGTCAGATAAAAAGATTATGTTCGGAATTTGTGCGCGGTCAACCGGAGTGAGCTAACTTCGCCGTGCGAAACGAGGTGGGGAGAGCATCGGGGCATCCATGCCAAAGGTGCAGAATTTGTTAAGCAAGTTGTACTTTTCCCCGGATAAAACGGAGTTTTACCGATGGAAAAGTAACTTGCCTCCCTGTCGGGCGGAGAAAATCAGCTCGCAACTCGCCGATTTTTAATCACTGGAAAATATGGAAAAGAGAACCAACAGAATAGAGATTCTATTTACCGATACCGAACTTGAACGGCTCAAAGTCCGCTCAAAGGAGTTCAGGAGCATAAGCTCATATATCCGTGCCGCGCTTGTGGAGTTTTCCGACAAGGACGCGAAAGGCCGTATGCAAGCCGTGGAAGAGATGGCCTCGCTCTGCCGGAAATTCAAGGACGAGCTTGGCTGGGCCGGGGGCAATCTCAACCAGGCAATGAAACGCGCCAACGAACTTTCCGTAGCCGGATTGTTGAGCGAGAAATATTATAAAGAGGTACTGATACCTTCCATAGATGGCTTGAAGAAGACTATGGATAAAATCATAGTCGAACACTCCGATGTCGTAAGCAAGATAATACGCGGTGTACTGAAGAACGGATAATCCGAACACCTGATGCAACGATAACCGAATTATCATATACTCCGGTTCCATATACACACATAATCCCAAACCGTGATTTACTCTTAATCATATATTCACATGATAGCGACAATACTTCCTTCAAGCACCTGCTTCCATGCAGTCGGATATAATGAACGCAAGGTAGCCAAAGGTTCGGCTCATCTGCTGGAAATGAAAAATTTTGATGCGGTCGAAATGATGGGACACTATACCCCCGACGACCTCGTGGCCTATCTTGAAAATTACTCTTCCAAAAATCCGAGAATCAAGAAAGCACAGTTCCACATGGCGTTTTCATGCCGGGGACACGAAAAGACGGAACAGGAGCTTCTGGACTTCGCTCATGAATATCTCCGGGAGATGGGATATGGCGAAGAAGGACAGCCCCTGCTGGTTTACGGACATACCGATACTGATAACACACATATACATATAATAACATCACGCGTGGCACCGGACGGCAGCAAGATAGACCATAACCATGAACGGGTAAGGTCGCAACGTGTGGTCGAGCGGTTGCTTGGAAACGATATTAACGAGAAAGCACGCAGGGATATGGAAGAAGCCCTGTCATATAAATTCACATCCATCACACAGTTCAAGGCTCTTATGAACTCGCTCGGTTATGAGTGCTACGACAATGAGGGAGTGGTATCCATAAAACGTGGCGGTGCCGTATGTCTTAAAATACCATTAGAGGAAATCAGCTCACATTACCGTTCAACGACATTCGACCGTCAGCGCAGAAGACAGCTCCGCGCCATATTCGCCAAATACCGAGACCTGACCGCCAACAAGAAAGAACTCGCCGACGAACTGAAAAGAAAATTCGGTATCGAGCTTGTGTTTTTCGGAAAGAAAGATTCTCCATACGGTTATATGATAATCGACCATAACAAGAAAGCTGTCATCAACGGAGGCAAGATATATCCGATAAAGGAGCTGCTGGATTTTGCGACACCTGATGAACGGTTCGCAAGAATAGACTCACAAATCGACGCCCTGTTAGCCAATGATCCAAAAATCACCATCGGCGAGCTTAACGACATACTGAGCCGCCAGTACAAAGCCTATGTGAAACAGGGGCAGATATGGCGAGGCAGAGACAGCCGTCCTCTCCGCCCCCATATGTGGGAGGCTCTGAGACGCAACAACCGTATTCAATGGGTGGAGTCATTCGCTCCGGCAACGGAAGCGGAGCGGGACTTCCTATGTTCAATCGGCAAGGTGACTGTGTCCCTCATGGTGGAAATCAACGGAACAAGGACAACACAATACAATAACCGGCTATCAGATCTGAGGAGCATATTTGACAGCAGCACAGGTTATATACGCCGTCAGACACTCCGCAGTGCAGGATTTACAATCCGGGATATTGAGGGAGAAATGTATGCCTTTGACATGAAAGCCCGCGTCCTTATAAATCTTGAAAACGAGGGTTTCGATATAAGACGTCTCCAGTTTGTCAAAAATACCGTCGAGGACAAAAAGCAAAACGTGGCGGTCAGACGAAAGCCCGGCTCAGGAATAAGGAAGCCGCATGACGTGGAGTCAGGTCAAGGCCAGAACAGGGAATGGGAAGTAGGCTACAAAGGGGACTATGACAGGATAGATGATGAGTCCTCGATAAAACGATAGCCTGTTTCCGTGACTTCTATCCGGTGACACTGTGTGCGTGATAGCCACTATATTACACGCTTTGATAGCCATTTCAACACAATATCGCATTATCCGATGATGAAAACTGTTCGGAATTTCGGGTTTAGCAATCGCCCCATGATAATTTTGCTTAAAAACCAACCGACAGTTTCTATCAATGGAATCAACCTGTATAATCACATTCGCCAATCAGAAAGGCGGTGTAGGCAAGACAACGCTGTGCGCCCTTTTCGCAAGCTACCTTGTGTCAAGGGGGCACAGTGTGACCGTGTTCGACACCGATCCGCAGCAGTCCATCGTCAAGAAACGCACAGCGGACACCACCACCTATGCCGGAGTGCCGCTGCCCTATAACGTATATCCTTTCAGCATGAGCAACGAGCCGGCTCTTATCGCGCTGATCGAGAACCTGCACAACTCAGCCGCCGTGGACTTCGCCCTGTTTGACTCGGCAGGCAGTCTCAACGACCAGGCGTTGCTGGCACTTTTCGCCAATACGGATTATTTACTGACTCCGTTCCACTATGACAACCTGACCGTACCATCCACCGCTGTATTTGTCGCCATGATAGTTGAATTGAGACGCAGCATCGGAAATGCCATGAAAACGGTACATTATGTAATACCCAATCTTGAAGAACAGGGTGTCGGCACCAAAGAGGAAAAGGAGCTATGGCAGCTCGTGAACAAGAAGCTGAGCGAACACGTGCGCATAGCACCGACCGTTTATAAACGTCAGACACTACGCCGTTTCAGCACAATCTCAGGCATGGACGACCAGATGCTCGTAGTATCACCGGCCTTCGACCATATTTACAATGACATATTCGGCATACCAAATACAGAAGAAGAATGAACCAGGACATCCCATACCCCAAACTGAACGACCTGCTCGGAGGACTCGGCAACCTTGTTCCCGGAGCGGAGACCATGCCACCGGCACCGGAACAGCATACCGTTCCCGAACCTGAGCCGTCGCCCGACAATGACGATGACTGGGAGCTTTTCAGAAAGAATCTTGCCCTGTATAATTTCAGGGAGAAAAAAGATGACCGCATGATATGCAAGCTCGACCGCGACCTTGCTGACTCCCTCGATGCCTGCGACATCGACCGCAAATGCCGCTCCGATATTGTGAACGCCATAGTCAGGACTTTTGTAAATCGGTATCTTGACAGGCTGCGGCAATTCAGGAAAAACAACAGGTCATTACTCGGCAACACATAAAAACTTACTGGATATGAGAACAATCAAATGGTCTTATGATATGCTTCGCACATTGCGTGAGATGTATCCACACGACACGAATACACGGATAGCAGCCGCTATCGGTGTGGGTACGAGGTGTGTGGTGGCGAAAGCAGCCGAACTCGGACTTGAAAAGGAACGTGACATCAGACGCAAGGAGGCTGAGAGAATCCTTATGGAGAATTACGGCTCTCATTCCCAGTCCGAACTGTCACGCCTGACAGGATTGAGTCTCCGCACCGTCAAACGCATGGCCGGACGTTTGGGACTGAAACGCGATGCCGATGATGCCTCACGGTTCATTTCCTCCAGACGCAAGGAGATAATACGTCGTGAGAGACTGCGCCTGAGGATAGGACTTGACCCGATAACTAATGTCAAGGTCACAGGCAACCGCCGACGGGCAATCCTACGCAACCGGCTCAAACAATACGGATATGTGGTCATGCGTGGCAACGACACCGTATTTTTCAGTCCGGACATGGCTCGATGTTCAAGACACGAGGACAGAGGCGCATCCCTCGGCCTTACTTTTCTTCCCTTGCCGCAACAACAATCATTCACAACAAAAATAATCTGATAATTATGTTCGGAACTATTTTTACCTGCCTGACAGCCGTACTCATATTATATTATGCAGTCCTTATCTGTATGGATCTTTTCATAAAGCCTACGGAAGCCGCCGATGAATCCGGCACACCCGATGAAGCTGAGATCGACATATCCGATGAAGCAAACTCATTCAAGGCAATCGAAATCAAGCGCGGTCAACAGAGTGCCAAGAAGCCGGTCAAGGCTCCGGTCGAGAAACCGACCCTCTCCAAGCCGCTGATGACAAATTATCTTCCGGTTGAACAGCTTGCAAGAAAAGCCCGCAACATCACCAGTTCTGAAGATGCCTCCCTCGCCGGCCTCGGAGAAATCATCATCAAATGTGAGTCCGCTGCCTGACATCGACTGACTTACTGCTAACCATATTCGTATCACCTAATCCCTCTCTCCCCGAACCGATGCCTTTATTGAACTAAGTTGTCTTTACTGCCCGACACTGCCTTTAACGCCCGATAACCTTTTCAAGAACTTATCAATCAGCGTATATGCAGAAAATCAAATCAAAGTGTCAGCGTGCTATCTCACGCCTCGGCAACTCAGCCTTCGCCCGTAAGGGTATGCTTGCTATGGGCGCGGTGATGCTCACCGTGTCCGACATGATGGCCGCCAGCAAGGGTGCGGCAGGCTTCACGAAAGCCACACAGGAGGTAAGCTCCTACCAGACCCCTGTCTCCAATCTCATGAAGGCTATCGCCGCAGTGATTGTCCTCGTGGGTGCCTTCAACGTCTATTTCAAGATGCAGAACGGCGACCAGGATGTCAAGAAGACCATCATGCTCACCATCGGCGGCTGTATCGCCTTCATCGCTCTGAGCGAGGCTCTTCCGCTCTTCTTCAAGTAAGCAACAGCAGATCCATACAGTCATGGCGATATACAACGACGGCTATCCGGTTTACAAAGGGTTACAGAAACCACTGGAGTTCATGGGAATACGCGGACGTTTCCTGACATTGGCAGCTGCCGCCATAGGAGTGTCCTTCGTAGGGTTCATAGTGTTCTCCATCGCATTGGGAAAGCTCGCGGGGTTTATCGCCATGCTTGTAATGGCCGCCGCAGGGCTGGTGACAATATATGTCAAGCAGCGCGGCGGACTGCACAACAAGCGGAAAGACCGTGGAATCTTTATTTATCACAATTTATTCAAGCATTGAATGGCAAAGGAAAATAAAAAAGTCTTCGACGGGATATACGCCCAGTTGGAGGAAACGGACGGTAATGTCGTGCTGTTCGACGCAAAGGGGGCCCCCTCTGTCATATTTGAAATGACAAACCCTGTTCTCCGGCTGTGTACCGACTCGGAGCGGTACATGGTTTTTCAGGACGTGCTGGCTAATATCGTCCAGACGCTCGGCGAGGGCTATGCCTTGCAGAAGCAGGACATATTCTGCCGCCAGCGTTACCACCGCGACGTGCCCGAAGACGCGGAGTTCCTGACCCGTAGCTATTTCAATTACTTCGAGGGCCGTGAGTTCACTGAAATCACCACCTATCTGATAGTGACACAGGAGGCGCAGCGCGGACAGTTCGTGCAATACGACCCCAAGAAATGGCTCGACTTCCATTCAAAGGTCGCAAAGGTTGACGACATCCTCACGGAGAAAGGGATAAGCCACCGCAAGCTGACGAAGCCTGAGGTCAACGAGTACCTGCACCGCTTCATGGCGTTCCATTTCCAGCACGGGCCATTCTCCATGACAAATTTTAAGGCTTCCGATGAATACCTGCGGACAGGCAACCGCATTATCCGCTCATATCCCCTTGTGGATATTGACGAGATAAATCTCCCCTCGGTAGTGAAGCCATATACCGAGATGAGCGTCAACGGCTATCCCGTGGCTACCGATGTGTTCTCCTTCCTTGCCGAAGTGCCCCACGCCGACTGCGTGGTGTTCAATCAGGTGGTGCAGATACCGGGACAGCGGAAGCTGCTCCGAAAACTGCAAGGTAAGGCGAAGCGTCACGGCTCCATGCCCGATCCGAGCAACAAGATAGCAAAGGCCGACATCGAGGAAGTTCTCAACATCCTCGCCGTTGACTCCTCCCTTCTTGTCAACACCAATTTCAACATCATCGTGAGCTGTCCTCCCGACAAGGTAACACCGGTGACATCGTTTATTGAGACCAAACTCTATGAGTGCGGAATAATGCCGTCAAGCACAGCCTACAACCAGCTGGAGCTGTTCATCAACTCCTTTCCGGGCTGCGCCTACGGCTTCAATCCCGATTATGACCTGTTCCTCACGCTGTCGGACTCGGCACTCTGCCTTTTCTTCAAGGAACACCTCAAAGGGTGCGAGGACACGCCTCTCACCACATTCTACACCGACCGCCAGGGACTCCCGGTGTGCATAGACATAACCGGCAAGGAGGGCAAGGTGAAGATGACTGATAACGCCAACTTCTTTTGCATCGGGCCAAGCGGCAGCGGCAAATCCTTCCACATGCATGTCATATGGACTAAAACGCATCGAAAAGAACTCCAAACAAAACTTAGAGAAGCGTCATAAAATGCTCATTTTCAATACATATTCATTAACATAACGCTCCAACCGCCTATTGCGAGTTTCATCCGTTTAGAGTAATTTTGTACCACAGTTGTACCACGTGAAATCACGGACACGGACAGAAGGCTGTCACTTTGTGGCACATTATGGCACTCTATGTCACTTTCCGTTATGGACCGTGTACAGGATTGCAAACAAAGTAATTGAACGGACTAAAATTTTGCAGTATGGCACAAGTAAATGAAACAGAGAGACATCAACTGTCCTCACAAAAATTCTTCACTGTCCAAGATGCAGCCGATTACCTCCGAATAAGTAAGAGGTCTATGTATAGGCTAATTCAAAGAGGTGAAATCATCACGGTAAAAATCATGTCAAGAATGACGCGAATTACATTGGATGAACTGTTGAAACTTGCCCACTCCAAAGGCTATGAGGTAATAATACCGAAAGAGTCTATTTCTCGCCAAGATGCCGAGACAGGCTCAGTCAACAAGTTGGCAAAGTGTCGCAAGACTCCCAAGGCTGGGGAAATAGCACCTGATGGAGTAACTCACGACACCCATTATACGATGGCAGAGGTGTTGAGCACCTTTGATATTAAGTATGGCAGATTCTATGAAGTCCGCAACCGCTACCAACTCCAATCAGTCCATGCATGGGGTACGACATGCTTCAAGAAAGAAGATGTAGAGAGGGTCATCGGGCTTTATAATGAAGAACAGGGAAAGAACATTTCCGATGACTGGTACACCTGCTTCGACATCATGAAACTCTACGGATTGGGTAAGACTCAGGTACGCAGATTTGCAGAAACTCATGGAGTGAGAATCCGAAAGTTCAAAGGCGGAAGAGCCAACTACTATCTGAAAGCAGACTGGGAGGCAGCACGCAAGAAGGCAGAGAAAAGCAGCACTTCGACCAAGGCAAAGCGGAAGTGAGAAACAAACTCATATACGACCCATGCCGTTGCAAATGGTCTGAAACTGCTATCATTGACGGTCGAAACAAACCCCAAACGCAGAGAAACGGATATAAGATAAAATGCGCTACTGAAACCCCATTTAAGTCCGATTTTTAGCGTAAAATCATACTCAAAAGCAAATTCAGGTTAAATTCAGATACTATTTGAAGCCATCTTTGCTTTCCTCTTTTCACGGCAATCTAACTTTGCATCGGATTTGAGAGTTAAAGCGTTGCGACCATGGCTATTCGCATCCTCAGATACACATCGGTAAGAATAATAAAAGAATAACAATATGACGAACATTTGTACAAAGGTCACCGTGCGGAAACGACCTATCAAGAACGGACAGACTTCCCTCTATCTGGATTTCTATCCCCCAATCCGCAACCCGAAGACAGGCAAACTCTCACGCAGGGAGTACCTTGGTCTTTACATCTACACCAAACCAGTTGAACGCTTTCAGCAGGAGTACAACAAGAGTATGATTCAGAAAGCGGAAATCATCAAGTGCCGCAGGACTGAGTCCATCATCAATGAGGAGTATGGCTTCCTCGACCGCAACAAGGGCAAGGAGAGCTTCTTGGAATACTTCAAGAACCTCATGATTGAGCGTGGCAGCAGCCAGAACTGGGCAACCGCCTACATGCACTTCCACAACTACACGCATGGAGAGTGCCGTTTCTGCGACCTTACCGTTCCGTACTGTCAGGGATTCCTCGACTACCTGTTGTCGGATGCCTGTATGCACAACGGTAAGCGCATGATGGGAACGACTGCCAACAACAACCTTACCAAGTTGAAGTGCATTCTTGCCATCGCATACGAGGACGGACTGCTCAAAGAGAATATCGCCAAGAAACTTGTGCGTGCCAAGGCTCATGGCAACAAGCGGCAGTTCCTCACCAAGGAAGAGTTGTTGCAGCTGTCTCAGACTCCTTGCAAGAGTGATGTCCTTCGCCGTGCTGGTCTCTTCTCCTGCCTTACAGGTCTTCGCCTCTCTGACTGCATCAGACTCCAGTGGGAGAACATAGTCAAGTTGGCTGATGGCGGCTGGGGAATGGACATTATCACCAAGAAGACTTCCACCGCTGCAATCCTGCCTATCAGCGAAGAGGCTCTGCAGCTCTGTGGCGAGCGAGGCACAGGCCAGGTGTTCAAGAATCTCACGAACAGTACAGTGGCATTGTATCTCAAACCGTGGATAAAAGCTTCCGGCATCGAGAAACACATCACCTTCCACTGCTTCCGTCATACCTTTGCCACCTTGCAGTTGGCAGAGGGAACGGACATCTACACCGTGAGCAAGCTGCTTACCCATAGCAATCTTGCCACTACTCAGGTGTATGCCGATGTGGTGGACGAACTCAAACGTGATGCGGCAGAACGTATCTCGCTCAAAATACCAACAAAGGAAGAGAGTGACCAGACATAAGTGAAAAACATAATCAGGATAACAAATGGAAGAAAACAAATCATTATCGTTCGACCAACTGCCCAGTGCAGTTGGCGAACTTCTGACAAAGGTCAATACGATGATGACTCGTCTTGATGACATTGGTCAGAGAATAGGCAATGCTCCGAGCGAGAATGACCATGTTCTTATGGACATCAGAGAGGCAAGTGCCTTCGTCCGAAAGAAAGTCTCATCGCTTTATGCTTACACATCTGAAAGGCGCATTCCTTTCTACAAGAGAGGGAACACGCTCTACTTCTTCAAAGACCAGCTGATAAAATGGATTGAGGCAGGTGGCTCATGGGACAAGCCTTACGAATCGACCCAGGAGGAACAGGCAGACTTCGAGGCTCATCTGGCAATGTTGCAGAAAAGCAAGAAGAACAAGCCTGCCTCCATGAAGAGGGTCAAGGGCGAGAAAAATCCTGATGGGGAAGAATGGCATGACGGATAAGAGAATCATGTAATCTACTTTTTACGAAAGGGGAAAGAGAAACTATTCATTCTTTCTTTGCTGAGTAATCCGTTTCACTAATAATCAGTTTTTCAAGATGAGTAACCAAAGCATAAAATACGGAATCCTGCTGACCAAGGAACAGCTCGATTTCTTGAAGGATGACAGGCAGGGCTTCCACCGCATGACCGCCTTCGGCACTTTTGTATCAATGGCATCCACCAAGCCAAGTGTTTATCTGAAGACAGGCTTCTCCGCTTCTCTCTCCATCGGGCAGTTTGCCATCTCTACCGTTGAGCTGTCTGCCCTTTGGAAGTGTGACCGCAAGACAGCGGCAAAGGTGGTGGAACTGTTCAATCAGGTGGGCATCCTCTCAACCGAGAGGAACAACCGCACCTCCATACATACGATACTATGCATCGCCTTCTGGTACGTTGACGGCATCAAGGAAGCCATCAAGAACCCCTTCTACAACCGTCAATCCGTGACTTCCGCCACCCAAGAGGAATCGGTGTCCAATGTCCCATCCGATACCGCTTGCTCTTCGGAAGGCAATCTTTCCAATGGCATAGGTCAGCAGAAAGACAGCAGCGTCAATCCTGCCACTACTGACATTCTGCAGCCCCATGTTCCTGCCTCTTATAATACCTCTTCCCCTTTCGTTAATTCTCATGTTATCGGGGATGGACTTTCAGATCCTTCTCCGATACCACAAGACTTCAAACAAAGGGAAAAGGAAGGTGATGACCATTTTGAGTATGAGGTTGGACAGCCGTCAGAAGATGACTGCAATCAAGGAGAAGGGGCATCACCCATTGAGTTGCTGCCGTCTCCTGTCTATGATGACGAGGGCAACCTCTTGCAGCCACCGCCCCATGAAGGACGATGCGAGGATCACACGGAGAGACATGGCGCGCATATCACCCCAAGTCACTCATGATGTCATCTCTACTTTTCCCTTATTTCGACTATTGACGTTCCCGACAGGCAAGCTATCCAGAAGCCGCTACCTCTATTAGCCGTAGTTTTTTTTCGGAGGTCTAAACAAGAAGTACCAGTGTCAGACGGTTTCGCTTCGCCCACCGCTTCCTACTGGCATTCTTGAATGTTCGCAGGCTCACATTGGCTGTCCTGTTATATCAAGTATAAACTTTATAAACCCCATCTACAATGACAAAAGACAAGAATAACAACACGGAGAAAACCTCAAGGAAGAGACCTCCGAAGACCAGACACATTGACGTTCGTTTCACAGAAGAACACTACGACTTGGTAGTACATAATGCCCGACTGTCAGGCAGGAGCAAGAGCACATATCTTCATGACTTAGGCATCGGACACAAGCCATCCCTACCCATGACCGCAGAGCAGGAGGAAGCCTTGAAGGGCTTAATCGGGGCAAGGTCTGAACTGGTTTATGTGCGCAATGCGCTTCATGCCCTGCCACAGACCGAGAGACTAAAACTCTTCAAGAGAGCCGACTTCATGGAACGTTGGCTTCAAGGCATCAACACCCTGATAGAGGAATTGAGCCGCATTAGAGACAAATTCTTGGATATGTTATGATAGCAAAAGCGTCAGCAATTCAGCATGGTCAGGCAATGACCAATTACGCAACCAAAAACAATCGCGCGGACATCGTCAAGACCAACCATCTCAGCGAGGGTCTGCCGCCGATGGGCATGTGGGACGAGATGGTGCTGCATCAGTCCATGTTCAAGCAGAGGTATGCCAAGAAGCCCATCGAACTGACGTCCATCCGCTTTGAGCTTTCCCCATCTGAGGAGGAGGCACGTAACTGGACTATGGAGGACTGGAGAAGATTCCTTGACGAGTTCATTCGTGAGATGGATGGTATCTCCAAGGTGAACCACATCGGCAAGAAGAAAGGCAAGGCTGCAACTTCGGTCAAGCCGACCAACATAGCCAACTCACAATATTTTGCCGCCCTTCACCGTGACTCCAAGAGTGGCATTCCCCACCTGCATCTGGTGGTGAACCGCATCGACATGGACGGTAATCTCAATGATGTGAAGTTCATCGGTGAGCGTGCCGTGATGGCTGCGAAAGCCATCAATCAGCGTCATGGTTGGAAGGATGCCATGGATATTCGTCAGGAACGCATTGCAGAGGTGACCAAAGCCTGTATGGATGTGCTGCGTTCAATGCCGTTCTTTGATTGGGATGAATATGCCGACCGATTGAGGGCAAAGGGATATGACATCGAGCTTATCCGTGACAAGAATGGTCAAGGCAGGGTGCATGGCTACCGCTTCAAGTTCGGAAAAACTACCATCAAGGCTTCCGAACTGGGTGTAGGAAGGAATCTCACCGCATCGAAAATCGGGAATACCTTCCGCAAGCTGCACCCTCAGCCAACACCTGTTGCAGTTGGTCAAAGACCTTCTCCTTCTGTTTCAAACGCTACCACATTGGACAGCAGAAATACGGCATCGCAAGGTGGTCTGTCTCGTACAAGCAATGTTGCCAAACCTGACCTTCCTGCCGGATTGAGAAAGATTATTGAAGTCGATGGTGAGCGTTTCAGCATAGTCATGCCGAGAACTGCTTACGACACGATGAACAGTTGTATCGAAGTTCCCGAGAATGGATCCGCAAGCCACACTGACATTCTGAATGTAGCCATGCTGCTCTTCATGAACTACCTTGATGCTGCCACATCGATGTCTGAGTCATGTGGTGGCGGTGGCAGTCCTGGCAGTGGCTGGGGACGTGATAAGGACGATGATGACCGTGAATGGGCAAGACGTTGCGCAATGCAAGCAAACACACTCTGCAAGCCGATAAAGAGAGGCATGAAACGATAACTTTTCAAACAAGAACGGTATGGGAAGAAACAAGAAAGATGCCACACAGGATGTGCTTAACCTGTACAATCAGATGCAGGAGGACGAGAACATCGAGAGTGGCAAGGAAGAAATCAAAGTGACCCTGAAAGAGATTGAATCAGCCAAGAAAGCACTCTATGAGGCAAAGGAGGAACTGGGCAATGCCTATCGGAGGTTGGAATCAACGAAAGTGGCACTTATGGCTGCCCACAGGAGCACGGACAACATCGTGGATAGTATATGCCATGCCATAGTCAAGGCAGAGCAGAGCAACCTCAAAGTCGGCATCAACGATGAAGGAGTTGCCCAGTTGGATAAGCGGAACAACACCGCCATTTCTGCTTTCAAGCAAGCCCTTGACGAGCATGAGAAGCGGATAAACGACCTGTTCACTCACCAGCAGAAAGAGCTTAAACGAATCCGCAATATCGAGGAGGGTGCATACTTCAACGGTAGCACCTATGCCTGGATGTTCGGCTTGGCTTTCCTAAGTTGGTCTATCATCTTTGTTGAAATCACCATTTGGATATGCATCACACTTTTTTAGAAAACTCAAAACATCAGAATCATGACAGACAACGAATACAGCAAGGCAAGAAAAGCCGCTGTTGATGCCCTTATCTACTGGGCAAAGACAGGCATGAGAGAGTTCACCATGCGTGACGCAGTAAACGACTATCTGGAGGCGAGCGGTGCTAACCGCCCCTCCATCGGTGGCGAATAGACCATCCTTGCACACAGAAAAAATGCAGCCAACCGACTGGCGATTGACTGCATATACAATTCATTTTGCAATAAGATTACTTACTTTCCCTCTTTTCCATCGGTTTTATTAGATGAGTTTGTTTTTGTAGTTGCTGTTTTTGATGAGGTTGCTCGTGGAAGAAGAGTTGGATTAGAGCCTATTGACCAACGATTATTCTTCGGTTGCGACGGAGGAACATTTGTGTTTGTGCGACTGGTTTCTTTTCGCTTTTGTTCCGCTTTTCTTTTTTCCTCTGCTCTTCTCCTCGCATTTTCCCGTTCTAAAGCAATGCGATTACGTTCATTAATCTCATGAAGACGTTGATTGTTTATCCTTTGTTGCTCTTGTTGGAATCGTCTCTCATTTTCTTTTCTAATTTGTTCATTACGTTCTTCTTCAAGATATCCTAAATTCCGCAGCATTTTAGTTTAACTTATTTTATAAGTACCTGAGCAACAAAAAGTTGCTCAGGATTTTGCCATGTCAGATTTTTCACTTACCTTAGTGCTACATTTCAAGACAAGCAAAAACTTCAATGGCATGCCAAAGCTACAAATTAAATCTGAGAAAATCACTCCTTTTGGAGGAATATTTCATGTGAGAGAGCAATTTTCCCGTTTTGTGGGTCCAGTTATCGACAAAGTGCTGGGTCTGAGGTGTACATCATACGGCTATCAGTACAGCGAAATTGCTGGTTCGCTGGCAAGTGTCTATTTCTGCGGAGGCAACTGCGTGGAGGACATAACGAGCCACCTGATGCCCCATCTCTCGCTACACCCCTCTCTGCGTACCTGCAGCTCTGACACTGTTCTGAGAGCGATTTCAGAACTGGCCACGGGCAATACGACCTATACATCCGACACAGGCAAGAGCTATGAATTCAATACGGCCACGAAGCTGAACAGCCTGCTGGTAAAGGCGCTTCTGAGCACAGGTCAGCTTGTGGCAGGAGCGTCGTACGACCTTGATTTCGACCATCAGTTCATAGAGACGGAGAAGTACGATGCGAAGATGACCTACAAGAAGTTTACCGGCTACAGTCCAGGCGTGGCAGTCATTGGCGACCTCATAGTGGGTATAGAAAACCGCGACGGCAATGCCAACGTACGTTTCCACCAGCAGGACACGCTGGAGCGTATCTTCTCAAACCTTGAGTCCAACGATATACATATCAAGCGTGCCAGGATGGACTGCGGCTCCTGCTCACGCGAGATTGTGGAAACCGTTGAGAAACACTCGGAGCATTTCTACATCCGTGCCAACCGCTGCGGCTCACTCTATGACAGCCTGTTGGCACTGCGTGGATGGAAGCGAAAAGAGATCAACGGCATCGAGTATGAGGTGAACTCCATCCTCACGGAGAAGTGGGAGGACAAGACCTACCGCCTCGTCATACAGCGGGTGCGCCGGATGAACGGCGACCTGGACCTGTGGGAAGGCGAGTACACTTACCGCTGTATCCTAACCAACGATTACACCTCAACAAACCGAGAAATTGTGGAGTTCTACAACCTCAGAGGTGACAAGGAACGCATCTTCGACGACATGAACAACGGATTCGGATGGGCAAGGCTGCCGAAGTCGTTCATGGCTGAGAACACAGTGTTCCTGCTGCTGACGGCACTCATACGAAACTTCTACAAATTCCTCATGGGCAGACTGGACACGAAAGCTTTCGGACTGAAGAAAAACAGCCGCATCAAAGCCTTCGTCTTCAAGTTTATCAGCGTGCCCGCAAAGTGGATAAGGACGGCAAGGCTCTATCAACTGAACATCTACACGCACAACAAATCATATCAGAACCCTTTCGCGCTCACTGACGGCTGAAAATCCGAATGTTAGGGTTAACGACAGCATAAAGCCCCTCTAATGCTTGACGGGGTAAGGGGGAGGAGCGTAATAACCATACTTTGCAACAGCTAAAGAGGCAAGAAAATCGACAAATAGGACACCTGACAGCAAAATTAGCCTGCAGGACTATTTGTTGCGGATTTTAGGGAGTCCGTTTCTTTCAAAGATTTGTATGCGGCATTCTCATCTGCATTCAAAGATTATGATTTCTCTTTGAATGCGGA
>CANPVZ010000012.1 GCA_947581855.1 uncultured Phocaeicola sp. | reverse complement strand
CTCTTTAGCTCAGTTGGCCAGAGCACGTGATTTGTAATCTCGGGGTCGTTGGTTCGAATCCGACAAGAGGCTCAAAAAAACTCCTCAATGTGAATAATTTCCATTGAGGAGTTTTTCATAATCAACTGTTGCATCAGATTACACACGTTCTTAATCTCCTACAACCCGCACTTTCTATGCTAATAGCCACATTCTGTTACAAATGAGTTCGACTCTCGCCCCAACGGATTAAACGGATATCAACACAAGAACGTTCTCCCCCTTTACCAACTAAATAGATTTCTTATCAACCTTTTAAGCCTTATCTTTGTTAGAAAAACAAAGAAATAAGCATTTAAGAACACCCATATATGAGCGTAAAAGAACAATATTGGAAGTACTCCCTTATAGTAATCATCTTATTGCTGGGAACCCTCATTTTAATACATCTCCACCCCTTTATGGGCGGTTTGCTAGGGGCCAGCACTATTTACGTATTACTCAGAGGGCAAATGAAATATCTGACTCAAAAAAGAAGAATGAAAAAAAGTTTAGCAGCTCTTCTTTTATTAGGAGAAACCATTTTGTGTTTCCTTATTCCTTTATCGCTCTTCGTCTGGATGATGATTAATAAAATACAAACTATCAATCTCGATCCTGAGCAATTGATACAACCTATACAGAACTTTGCTTCTTTGATAGAAGAAAAGACGGGCTACGATTTATTGCAAACCGAAAATTTATCTTCCCTCGCAGCAATGATACCGAATATCGGTCAGTTCCTTATGGGAGAAATCAGTGGCTTCACCCTGAATGTGTTTACGTTATTATTTGTTCTTTATTTCATGCTTACCGGAGGTAAGAAAATGGAAAACTATATTTACGAAATACTTCCGTTTGCTCCACAAAACAAACAAAATGTTATGAGTGAAATCCACATGCTTGTTCGCTCCAATGCTATCGGGATACCTCTGCTTGCCCTTATCCAAGGAGGAATAGCCTTTTTAGGTTATTATATTTTCGGAGTTCCGAGCCCAGTGATATTCGGACTGCTCACCTGTATCTCCACCATTATCCCTATTATAGGAACAGCAGTAATATGGCTGCCTTTAGTTATTTACCTAGGTGTGGCCGGAAATTGGGGACACGCAATAGGATTGGCCATTTATTCTATTATCATTATTACAAATATAGATAATGTTGTCCGCTTCTTACTACAGAAAAAGATGGCCGATACACATCCTTTAATTACTATGTTCGGAGTCATTATCGGACTCCCCCTGTTTGGGTTTATGGGAGTTATATTCGGTCCGCTGATTTTATCTTTATTCCTCTGGTGCATAGACATTTTCAAATCTGAATATTTGGAGTCGAGAAATAGATGGATAAACTATTAAAAATGAAGGATGCTATCCGAGAAGCACCCTTCTTGAGACTATACTTATTAATGATACTTCACCAAGTATTCATTACCCGGATTCTTAATAACCGTTATTGCCGAATTCATCAGGATTAGCAATAGCATCCAAATATGATTGAGGTATGGGACGAACCTTATGTTTGGATTCGTTAAATTCAAGAATATCCGGATTTGTCTGACCTAAATACGATTTCGTAAGCTTACCCATACGCTTCAGGTCATACCAACGAGTTTGTTCACCGGCTAATTCACGGGCACTTTCCTCCAAGATGAAATCTAAAGTCATATCCGACTGAGAAACTGCCATTTCACTTTGACGACCTGTAATTGCCGCCCGATTACGCAACGGCTGTATATATTTTAATGCCGTAGCCTGATCGTTGTTATAACGCAATGCTGCTTCGGCCGCTATCAAATAGACTTCACCCAAACGCATAATGGGATAATCGCCTAACCAATATTGATTGTTGTTGATATTCCATTCAATAGAAGAGTATTTATTCAATGAAGGATAACACTGTTTGTAATAAACACCCATATCACTTGTCGTTTCCGTTATCCACTTCCCATCGGAAGCAAACATGTCGGAAGGATCTACACAGAGAAAAGGAAGTTTGGCTTTCGTAGCCGCATCAATCGTATAGTTGGGAGTGAAAACAGAGATTCCATCCAAATACCCGTCTCCGTCTTCATCTACCATATTTACACAACCCGAGGCGTTTACCGTACGAAGCAACACTTGGCGGTCTCCATAATACATTTCTCCCACTTGGTAGGTGCCTGCCGTATTTTTAATAACATGGCCCACCAGTGAGGGATCTTTTTTATATGTATCCACCATAGCCTGCGTAATTTTTTTATCTGCCCATGTGGAATTATAATATTCCGTAAAGAACGTATTCTCAAAACGACTATCGGCAGGGTCTTTTACTGGAGCGAACACTTTCGTCAATAGATACTTGGTGGGCTTAAATCCACGATTATTGGCACGTCCGTACCATGCGCAGTTTTTCTCCGTGGTGCCCCATGCGGCACCAACCGTTTTCAGGTCCATTTCGTAAAACTGACGGGTACGCCCGCGATTACTTCCTTCCGGATTCTTATAATCGGTTTCATCAATAGCTTCAAAAAATAAAAATTCTTTGTTCCCTTTGTTATTAGCACCTGCCCAAAGCTGAGCATATCCTGATTTCGTGGCATTGCTTGTCCAAAGACCGCAATTATATTTAGCCGCATTATCGATCAACTCTTTCGCTGTTTCAAGAGCCAGTTTCGCATATTCGGAAGCATTTGCTTCTCCTAATCGCGTACGTTGCAAATAAACTTTTGCTAACATGGCCAAAGCCGCCTTTTTGGCAACACGTCCCCTTTCCGATCCCTGATCCACCGGCAAATGGTCTACAGCAAATTTCAAATCGGAAATAATATTGTCGTAGAATTCAACTTCCGTATTACGAACCGGATTATTATCGGGACCAGTAATAGTTGAAGGTTGGGTACGAAGCACTACGCCTCCGAATTGCTCTACCAAATGCCAGTTGGACCAACCGCGCAAGAAATAAGCCTCCGCAAGCTTCGCATTCAACTCTTCCTGCGTAGAATATCCTTCCACAATATCCGCATAATGAATAGCAGTATTACAGTAATTCACCGTAGCATAGAAACCTTGCCAAATAGTTTTCAAGGTTCCCAGTTCCGTATTCATCGAGCTATTATATAAGGTGAAGCCTGATTCAAAAGATTCGCTTACCCACAAATCGGTTCCCATTTCCATTGCTCCCACTCCGTCAATCTTTCCATAGAAATAATAAAGACCGTCGTAGCAATAATTAATCAAGCTTTCAAAACCATCCTTATATTTATAAGCGGTTTCAAGATCGACCGTCGAAGGGTTCCATTCGTCCAACTCGCACGATGTAAACGAACCGGAAACGAAAAGAATCGCCAAAGCTGCTTTTAATATATTTTTCATATCTTCTTGTCGTATTAAATTAATTAAAATGAAACATTCACTCCAAACACGATTTGTTTGTAAAGCGGGAATGAATCGCTTGCGCCTGTCTCGGGATCCACATCTTTCAACAGTTTTTCTTTCGTGAAAATAAACGGATTACTAACCGTACCATAAATACGGCACCTTGTCATATTCAGTTTTGCCACCCATTGTTTAGGCAATGTATAACCCAAGGAAATCGTCTTGATTTTCAAATACGAACCATCAACGATACCCAAGCCGCTCGTAGGAGACGAATAGCTGGTAGAACGTTGCATGTATGGACGAGGATAGTCGTTGGTCGGATTGCTTTCTGTCCAATAGTTATAGAAGGCAGGCATGTTTTTCGAACCATAGCTAAAATATCCTAACAATCCGCCACTCACCATTTGTCCGTAACGGGCAGTAATAAATACATTCAAGTCAAACCCTTTGTACGTAAATGAGTTGTTGAAACCAAAAGTCCATTTCGGAGAACTCTGTCCCAAAATAACACGGTCGTCCGAAGCAATTGTATAAGGATTCTCGGCATTATATTCAGTTACATTCCCCTCTTCGTCGGTCAGCGTCCAAACTCCTTCCGATTTTTTCACCAAACGGGACTGTACTTTCGTATCACCTGGCAACAAGCCGAAAACAGCCGCATCGGCAGCTTCGTCTTTCTGCCAAATACCTAATTTCTTATACCCGTATACCGTATTCTTGGGATGCCCTAAGAACAATCCTAATGAAACGAGATTATCTACCGTTGTAGCACTACCCAGATCAATTGATTTTACTTGTTCTTTATTGCGGGCAAAAGTGATTGTCGAATTCCATTGGAAATCTTTCGTCACGATATTGCGAGAATTCAAGGTCAGCTCAATACCCCGGTTCTGCATGCGTGCAATGTTGCATACCATCTGATAAGGTTTCTTCGCTGTGAAACCACCTCCCGAGAAAGGCAAGTCGCGCTGATAAAGCACATCTTTTGTATCGGTGTCGTAATACTCGATCGTACCGTCGATACGGCTATTAAATAAGCTGAAGTCCAAACCGACATTCAGGTTATAAGACTTCTCCCATCCCATATTGACGTTACCCACCGCCTGCGTCAAAACGCTTGTATTCACTACACCATTACCGAGATTCAGATTATCCAAGCCCTTCGAAGTGACCTCACTTCTCGATACATATGCCTTCACATTAGGGTTACCGGAAACGCCATATCCTACACGAAGTTTTAAATTATCCAGCCAATTCCGGGTACTTTCCATGAACTCCTCGTCAGAAATGCGCCAAGCCAAAGCCGCTGCCGGAAAAGTATCCCAATGGTTATATAACTGCGACACACCGTCTCGACGGACCGATGCCGTAAACAGATATTTTCCTTTATAAGAGTAGTTCAAACGAGCAGCCAATGATAATTTATTCTTATGAGAATAAGCTGACCCTACGGACGGGTTGGTACCTGAAGATAAAGAATACCATAAGAAATCGTTGTAAAGAAAACCTTCATTGTAAGCATTCGATTCCTCGTTCTGGCTCTTGGCCCACGAAGTGATCAACGTTGCGCTCACACTGTGGTCTTCCGCAAAAGTCTTATTATAATTCAATATATTTTCCCATGTATAACTATACCCTAACTTGGTGTCATAACTTGCGTTACGTACAGCCTGAGAAGAGCCGACAAGCATCATATATGTTTCATCGCTATTGAATTTGCCGCTGCGGGAATTCGAGAGGGTTGTTCCCAAGATAGAACGGAAAGTCAGTTCGGGCAAGAATGTAATGTCGACATAGGGATTTGCCGTTACGGTAAACGATTTGGAATTACTTGCAAAAATACCTTCGCGCTGATCGTTGATCAAACTCACCACATCCTGCATTCCGTCAATCGGATAGATTTTAATATCTCCGTTTTCATCATAAACATCTCCGAGCGGAATGATTCCGAAAGTCTTATTTACACGGCTGTTGCTCGAATGGCTATTCTTAAAGGTCAATCCACTTTGTATACCCATCTTTACTTTCTCAGAAACATTTACATCGACACCCAAACGAGCCGTATACATTTCCGATTTATCGCCCTCATAGATACCTTGTGTAGAGTTGTAACCTAACGAGAAATTACCTTTTATCTTTTCGTTACCGCCACGCACGGACAAAGAATAATTTTGCTGCGTACCGGTTTTTAATGTTTCATCTACCCAATCAACCCATTTTCCCGCATTGATATACGGAGTGATGGCATCCGCCTGAATTCCCCAAGCTGTCAGCAACTCGCTTTGCGAAGAAGAATGAGTTCCATTACTTGCATAGTAACCTTCTTCCAAATAATCCAGCCATTGTTGGCCTTGCATCGCACTCGGATATTTTGCAAAACCGTTCACACCATAATAGGCATCGAAATCAACCTGTACTTTTCCCACCTCAGCCTGTTTGGTAGTAATCATGATAACACCGTTAGCACCGGCGGAACCATAGATGGCAGTCGAAGACGCATCTTTCAAAATGTCCATCGAAGCAATGTCGTTCGGGTTCAAATTGGTAATAGAACCGGGAATGCCGTCGATAATGTACAAAGGTTCCTGTTCGGCTGTCAAAGAGCGGTTACCACGTAAAAGGATTTTTGAATTGGAACCTGCTTTACCTGACTCGCGGGTAATATCCAAACCAGCTACCCGGCCCTGCATGGCCTCGATAGGATTGGCAACCGGTGTCATAGTCAATTCTTCACTTTTAACAGAAGATACCGCACCCGTCAAGTCACGTTTCTTGACTGTACCGTAACCGATAACCACCACTTCATCAAGCAGTTTGTTATCCGGTTTCAACTGGATTTTTACATTACGTTGATTACCTACTTTAATTTCCTGAGTCTGATAGCCAATGTAAGAAACACTTAGTGTAGCATTGGCGGGAACAGCGAGAGAGAATTTACCATCGAAGTCTGTAATGGTTCCCGTAGTGGTTCCTTTTATCTGGACAGAGACTCCGATAAGCGGTTCGCCGGTTTCATCGATCACCGTACCGGTCACGGTTTTTACTTGGTTAACTACTTGGGAGTTAGTAGAATTTACCCCCCCCCAGTGAGGTTTCTGCCTGCATCGGAAGCGCGAACGACATCATCGCAGCCGATAATCCCCAAACAAGAAAGTTACGTCCGTAGTTACGGGCGTTTGCGCCTGCAAAAAGACGCAAGGAAATCTGCTCTTTTTTCATTGTTTATTCGGGTTAACAAATTGGTATTAATAAATAGTTTGTCTGTGTGACACGCAAAGATATGTGAAAAGATGTGATACTTCCTAATAAAAAGGAAACTTTTTTTTAGAATTTAATTAATTTGAATGAAAGATTTCACATAGCATTAACTATCCAATAAAGGTACAGAACCCGCCTTTAACTATTCTATCACACTAAACAAAAGCCAATCCGAAAGCGATAGAAGCCATCTCAACGTTTGCCTTTAACCATTCTATCATATTAAACCCTACTGCAAAGAGGTTATGTTGGATAAAGTTATCCGCTTGCCTTCGTCCATTCCAATATACGAACAGAACACCCCTGCCTAGAAGACGATATAGTTGTTTTTTAGAAGCAAAGAGTGACGGACATTTTGTAATCCTGTCACTTTCTACATACAGAAAGCATCATGCATTGAAAGCGAGATTTCTAATTTATAAAGTAAAGTATTAGTTATAAAGCAATTAATATGAAAAAAGCTACATTTGGACGTAAGCTTCGCTACGTATTTGACGTAGAGCCGTCTACGTTGCAATGCAAAGCTGTTCACGTGAGCACATTGCGCTGTCTAACTCATCCGGTTAAAACACACTTCACCCCTTACCACCAACTAGTAATATGGAGTCAGCTCACATTTATGAGAAAGAACACTTATTTTTTATTTCCGAATTTCATCAATGCCACCCCAATGACAATCCAAAGCAATTCGCGTACCCGGGTGATGAGTCCGCAAAACACGCCGAATGCGCCAGGAATAGAAAGTCCGCCTACCGCCAAAGCCAAACCGCCTTCGCGCACGCCAAGCTGCATAGGAGAAAAAAAGAAAAGATTACTAAATAAGGAGGAGAAAGCCATAATAAGAATGCAGTCGGGGAAACTCACATCTGTTGTCAAGATATTCAGTATAAGCCACACTTCCAGACAACCACCCAAACGACCTAACATCTCTAACAGAAACGCACCGTAGAATGTCCGTTTATGCTGACCATGAAGACGGGATATCTGACTGTCAATACGGGCCAATTCTTCTTTTTTCTCCTCGCCAAAGCGTTTCGCCCACCTTCTTATATAAGGTATATGTTGTAACAAATGCAAAGTTTTTACCGCCATCCCTCGTTTATAACCTTTAAAAAAGAAATAAATGGCCAGCAGGCAAAACGTCCCGATGAATGTCAGTAAAACGCCCATCATCCAATCTACCGGATAAAGCGCAATGTATAAGAATATAGAAAGAAACCAAAAACTGATATGCGTGAAGATGTGCATCATCACATATAAAATAACGGAAGAGGTTGCTTTCTCCGTGCCTACATAAGGCGAAAGTTCCATGATGCGGTAAGGTTCTCCGCCCATCAGCCCCATCGGCGTAGCGTAATTCAGGGCAAAACCGGATATCGTAAACTTGTAGACTTTGCCGAAAGGCACATGGCTTTGCTTGTCATCGCGTATGATAATATACCATGCGCAAGCATTCAGAAAGTAGATAAATAACCAGAGCAACATTAATACCGGAAACCAATATCCTGCCCTCTTGAGGTTTGCCCACAGTTCATCATACTTCATATCAAAAGTACAAAGCATAACAACAATGGCAGCCACGCCAAACAAAAGAAAAAGGTTACGATACTTACTTTTCATGGAATTTATCCTAACGCAGATTGACGTAGATTATCTTTCCTTCTCATCGCAGATTAACACATGAATTCTTTATTCCAACACGAATTAGCAGATTGATTTTTATTCTAACGCAAATTGATAAGATTTCTGCCATTGGGATGTATTTCTTTCCCCGCTTACAAACACTTATTAAAAATAAAAAAGGTTGTTCGAACGAGAAATCTTCTTCACTATACACCCAAACCGTTTATGCAAAATCATTGCTCGTAAATGTAGATAAAAAATTAACCATCCGGACAATCCATCCAAAGTATCTATTTTTTTCAACTTAATGAAGTCCGGATGGTTGATTCTTCATTCCACATTTTTTATTTGATGAAGTCATTCGACTTCACCTCCCAAGCCTACTGGCAAACAGGCGGATTATCCCTGTCAATTCCGAGCGAAACGCTTGCTACGATTTACAATTCGTCCTCTTCAATTGAATCCAACTTCAATTTATCGCTATCATCGCGTTTCTCGTAATACTGCTTGCGAAGCGGATTGGCATGTACTTCTTTATCCAACTCTCTGTTTCGGAATACATCTATGGCAGCATACAAAGCCTGTCGGAACGATTCTTCGGATGCAATTCCCCGTCCTGCTATATCATAAGCCGTACCATGAGCGGGAGAAGTACGTACGATAGGAAGCCCTGCCGTATAATTTACACCATCATCCATAGCAAGCGCCTTGAACGGTGCCAACCCTTGATCGTGATACATAGCCAGCACACCGTCGAAATGTGTATAACTGCCCGAACCCATAAAGCCATCGGCAGGATAAGGGCCGAAACATTGGACACCTGCAGCCACCATCTCTTGTATAGCCGGAATAATAACTTCCTGTTCTTCGGTACCGATCAGACCACCGTCTCCGGCATGCGGATTCAAGGCTAGCACAGCTATCCGCGGACAGCCGATATTAAAATCTTGTTTCAACGACTGGTTAAAAATAGTCAGCTTCTCTTCTATCAATTCTTTCGTAATAGAAGAAGCTATATCCTTTACCGGAATATGAGTAGTAACCAACGCCACCCTTAATTCATCCTTCATGAGAATCATTAAAGCCTTTTGTCCTTCCCCTACACGTTCTTCTATATACTCCGTATGTCCGGGAAAACGGAAAGTTTCCGACTGAATAGTATGTTTGTTAATCGGCGCCGTCACCAAAACATCAATCAATCCCTCCCGATATTCTTGCAAGGCTTTCTCTAACGCATCCAAAGCTGCTTTTCCTGCCTCAGAGGTCGGTTTTGAAAATTCCACCTTCACTTCTTCCTCCCCACAGTTTACAATATTCAACCTATTGCAAGAAGCCTCTTCCGCAGAATTCACAATACTGAAATTGGTCGGTAAATCCATCACTTTACGATGATAGGCGGCTACCTTTGGAGAACCATACACAACGGGTGTGCAAAGTTCCAGCATCACTGGATCGGCAAACGCTTTAAGTATAACTTCATACCCCACTCCATTGATATCCCCACATGTGATACCAATTCTTATTCTATCTCTTTCCATATATATCTTGATGTATTATTTATCTGTTTCTTTATTCATTTGTGTTTCTTCCGCGCCTTCCACGGGAATTTCCACTTCTTTTGCTTCTTCCGGTAATTGCAACGTATACAATGAAGCTTCCATCATTCTCATCAAATTGCGTTTCAGCTTATCCGGAGAGAATATAAAGGCTTCTACGACTATAACCCGTCCGTTTTCCTGATCGACACGAGAATGGGATACAAACGGACCACCCATCATATCGCCCTTCATGGCCCATAAGCCCCGTGCTTCCTGCGCATATTGGTTACGGACAGCAATATCTTTGGTTTCCACATACATGGTATCCGTCATCATATACATGCCTTCGCGTGCTCCCGGAAGGTTCTTTTTCATAACTGAATCGCGTTTGTGAATGAAGTATTCACGAGTAAAAGTATTTTTATCAGTATACGGATATGAGTACACTACAATATTCATATCGCTGGTTGCAGCATTGGTAGAGGCCCAAAAGAAATCCTTGCCCACCTTATAAGAAGCCAGTTCCGTTGGCACCCAAAGTTTTGAACCGAAAATACTGTCTACCTTACGCTCTACCATATCGCTATGCTTATCTCTTAAGGCATTAATCTGACGATTTATTTCCGACTTCACAAAAAAGTCTATAATAGTCTGCTTGTTTTTTGTAACGAACTCCTCAAATTCAGCCTCATTCGGTGCCTGAATTCTCATAATCATCTGCGGTTGTGCATACACATCTCTCGAATATTTCAATTTAGGTTGCGTATAAGTATCTTTGATATCCACCAAGATAATGTTACGGAAAATACGAAGTACGCGGTCGAATTCGGAAGGATCGGTATAAGAAATACGGAACGACCGTTCCGACTGCGGCAATCCCGGTACATCTGTATCCAATACATTATATAAAGCCCGTCCTGCAGGACGTTCCCAAGTATCTTTATCCACTACTACCAGCATTTCATAAGGCCGGCCGCTTGATACAGGAGTAAACAAAGTACCGTTTTTGCAAGAAGCAAAAGTCAATACTACTAACACTAAGCTTAAATACTGTATGATACGTTTCATAATCTAAAATATTTATTAAAGTTTTAAATGCTGTTGTTTAGCTGTTGAAAGCATGCCGCAAGCGGCAAAAATATCTTCCCCACGTGAAGCACGGATAGTAGTAAACACGCCATGCTCTGTCAAATAATTCCTGAAATAGGTCATTGTACTCATATCAGCCCCTTCTAAGGCGACATTCGGTATGGCATGGAAACGGATCAGATTGACACGACAATCCAAACCGCGTAAAAGTTTCACTAATTCTTTTGCGTATAGCAACGAATCATTCACGCCTTTAAACACAATATATTCGAAAGACAGTCTCCGCTGCTTGCTGAAATCGTAATTCCTCAATAATTCCAACATTTCCGTAATAGAATAAGCTCTTTCGGCAGGCATGAGTTCCCGACGTTGTTCCGGAAAGGGAGAATGCAAGCTTATAGCCAGATGGCAATCGCTCTCTTCCAAAAAGCGCTGCAATCCTTTTCTCATTCCCACCGAAGAAACGGTTATACGTTTAGGACTCCATTTGTAACCATATTCAGCGGTAAGAATTTTTAAAGATTTCAACACCTCATCGAGATTGTCGAAAGGCTCTCCCATTCCCATCAACACGATATTTGTCAATGTGTCCCGTTCGGGTATCGAATAAATTTGGTTAAGTATTTGATTGACTGTCAGATTGGCTGTAAAGCCTTGTTTACCGGTCATGCAAAATTTGCAGTTCATTTTGCAACCCACTTGTGAAGAAACACAAAGTGTGGCGCGACCTTCATCGGGAATATATACAGATTCTATATAATTGCTTTCCGGTGTCCGGAAAAGATACTTCACCGTACCGTCTACCGAACGCATGGCTTCTACCGGCACGGAAGCCCCCACTTCAAACTCCTCTTTCAATAACTCTCTATGCTTTAGAGAGAGGTTACTCATATCGTCAATAGAAGTCACCTTTTTATCATAAATCCATGAAACGATTTGGTTGGCAGTAAATCCGGGCATATTCCGTTCTTTTACTACTTGCCGCACTTCGTCAAGTGTCATGCCTAAAAGAGTTTGTTTAGTACTGCTCATTTTCTTTTCTATAAAAGATTTATCACGCAAAGTTAAAGAAAAAAGTGAAACTATCGCAGAATTACTCTACATAATAGCTATATTTGCAAGCATTATACTAAATTTTAGGATTCATACACTCATACGATGAACAATAAAAATAACTTTTCCGCCTTGCCTAAGATATTTGACGAAGAGTTGGAGTATGCTATTCAAACGGATCACTTTATCGAAAAATCGAAAACCGAAATCAAAACAGAATCGGAATTCATTCCCGAATACAATAAATGCCAGATTCAATCCGACTATTCTAGGAATAATCAACAGGTTGTCTGCTTTATACCTTATCTTAATCCGGAACAAACATCGCAAATCATCGAAACGTTGCGAGAAGAGAAAGAGATATACAAAATCATATTGCTTACTACAGAGGAACCGAAAGAAAAGTGGTTCAATAGATGTCCTATTGCACAAACCGACTGCCTATTTTCTTCATATACCATGCAGCTGATTTGCCAATATTGTGATGTTCTCACCACTCAAATATTACTTTACACCGGAACTACTCCTTTTAAATTTGGTTATAAAGCGCTTGAGCGTTTGTTACAAGTGACCCATCACTCGCTTGCGGGATTTGCATACAGTGATTTCTATGAGATAAAAAACGGAAAACGGATTTCCCATCCACTAATTGACTATCAACCGGGGAGTCTTCGGGATGATTTCGACTTCGGTTCTTTATACCTCTTCAGATCCGACTGGTTCCTGCAGATTGCCCTAAATATGCCAAAGTTACAATATGCCGGCTTATATTATATGCGCCTGTTTATAAATAAGATGAGTATAGAAAGTCCACTACACATCAACGAATTCTTATACACTCAGGAAGAAAACGATCACCGAGTTTCGGGCGAAAAACAGTTCGATTATGTAGACCCAAAGAATAGGGAAGTACAAATTGAAATGGAAAAAGTCTGCACGGAATACCTGAAACACATTAACGCATACCTGCCCTCATATCAATACGAAAGCCTCGATAAATATTGGAAACGTTACCCGATCTCTGGCGCATCGGTAATTATTCCGGTACGCAACAGGGTTCGTACCATTGGAGATGCGATCCGGTCTGCTTTACAACAACAGTGCGAAAAAGATTTCAATATATTGGTGGTAGATAATCATTCGACAGATGGAACCAGTGAAGTAATCGAACAATTTGCTGTAAAAGATCCCCGTGTCATCCATATTATTCCCGAACAGGACGACTTGGGAATAGGAGGTTGCTGGAATTTGGCTATTGATCATCCCAATTGCCACAACGTAGCCATCCAATTGGACAGTGACGACTTATATAGCGACCAAAATGTGATTCAAAAGATTCTGTCCGTCTTCTTAAGCAAAAAGTGTGCCATGGTAATCGGGTCATACCGTATGACCGATTTTGATTTGAATACGCTACCGCCGGGTATCATAGACCACAGAGAGTGGACCCCCGACAACGGGCGTAATAATGCATTGCGCATTAATGGATTAGGAGCACCACGTGCTTTCTACACACCGATATTAAACGAAATACCTTTTCCAAACACTTGTTACGGAGAAGATTATGCCACGGTATTGGCTATTTCCCGAAAATACAATATAGAACGCATATACGACGTACTCTATCTGTGCCGCCGTTGGGAAGGTAACTCCGATGCGGCACTCAGCATAGAAAGAATCAATGCCAACAATTTTTATAAAGATAAGATACGGACTATTGAATTGGGAGCTCGCATCCAATATATGAAACAAGAATACAACTTTGTTTCGGATTCTGCATTAAAGAGTTTTTATCGTGAACAGATGTCTCTATGGCCTGAAGCAAACGCTAACCATAAAGCACTGAGAAACGCACAGGCACGACAATTGAGCGAAACGATATCCGTACAATACAATCCTGGCAGGATTGTATCGACCGGTGCTAAAATGGATGCCTCTACATTGAAAAGGCGCGCTTGTTTCTTATGTAAAAAGAACCGTCCTAAGGAACAAATCTCACTACCTTGTTTCAGGCATTTCGAAGTGCTGGTCAACCCATATCCCATCATGCCTCTACATTTTACCATTGCCAACATAAAGCATATGCCGCAAACGTTAAGTGCCAATCTAGAAGCATTTATTATACATGTCAAAAAGTTGACGAACTATATACATATTTATAATGGTCCAAAATGCGGAGCCTCCGCTCCCGATCATCTGCACTTTCAGGCATTCCAAAGTGGTTCATTGCCCGTTTGCAAAACAGTAGAAACACATTTATACGGCAAATATTTGATATTATCACAGAAGCTGGATGGTACACGAATGTATGCATTGACAGATATAGAGGTCCCGATGTTCGTCATCGAAAGCAAAAGTCCGCATACAAAGGTGATCTTCGATTTTATTCAAAAAGCTATACAGAGTTTACCGGTGATAGAAGGAGAAAATGAACCGAGACTAAACCTTATTGGATGGACTCCGAAAAAAGCACATACTCTGTTCGCAATCATCCCACGCAGCAAACATCGTCCGGACTGTTACGGACAAGAAGAAGGACAAATGTTAATAAGTCCGGGGGCTATCGACATGGGAGGACTCCTTATCACGCCCCGTAAAGAAGATTATGACAACATTACATTAGATAAAGCACGTTCCATTCTTCAGGAAGTAGCATTTAGCAAAAATGAAATGGAAAATGCCATTCACAAATTGATAGATATTATAAACGAATGAGAGAACCTGAAATAAGCGTAGGTATTGTTAACGCACAAGAGATTGATTTTTCATTGAACATGAACTATTTCGCAAAGGGCGAGATTGTTCGGGGAGAGCAAAAAGTAATATTTAGCGAAGGAGGAATTCTTTGGAATGGCAATTTGTATAAAGAACTGACTTTCACTCCACAAGAAGACAATGCTTCGTTTTCTATCTATGACGTAACGATTGGAATCAACTTTCATTGGGAACGTAAAGAAACACAAATCTTTTCGGGAACGTTACGATTGGTGGTAGAAGAAGAAAAGATAACTGCTATCAACATTCTTCCTGCAGAAGATTATCTGATAAGTGTTATCTCATCAGAAATGAGAGCCACCTCGTCTATCGAATTTCTAAAAGCTCACGCAGTAGTTTCGCGCAGCTGGTTATTCGCTCAGATAGAAAAACGAAAAAGTGTAAAAGAAAGCGGAAATGAATTTTTCTCTTTCAGCAAGACTGACACGGAATATATACGTTGGTATGACCGTGAAGACCATACCATTTTTGATGTTTGCGCAGACGACCATTGCCAACGTTACCAGGGCATTACCAAAGCAACCAACCAAGCAGTGGTGGAAGCTGTGGAAGCTACACGCGGACAATTACTTATGTACGGACGAGGAATTTGTGATGCACGTTTCTCGAAATGTTGCGGAGGAGTGAGTGAAGAATTTGAAAACTGTTGGGAAAACAAACATCTGCCTTATCTTTCTTCTATCCGCGATGTAGAAGAAAAAGAGAAGCTTCCTTATCCGGATTTAACGAAAGAAGAAGTGGCAGAAGAGTGGATACGCAACACTCCGGAATCATTCTGCAATACACGCAACACACATATCATTACTCAGATATTAAACAACTACGACCAAGAAACGACTGACTTTTACCGATGGAAGGTATACTATACCCAAGATGAAATTTCCGAATTGATACGCCAGCGTTCCAAAATAGATTTCGGTTTCATTATAGATCTGGTTCCTATCCAACGGGGAAAGTCGGGACGTATAACCAAACTAAAAATCATTGGAAGCCTACATACTATGACTATCGGCAAGGAACTGGAAATAAGACGAACTTTATCCTCTTCACACCTGTTCAGTTCGGCTTTCGTAGTAGACAAAGGTCCGCTAAAAAATGGTTTTCCGGAAAGTTTCACCCTTACAGGAGCAGGATGGGGCCATGGAGTAGGCTTATGCCAAATAGGTGCAGCCGTAATGGGAGAAAAAGGATATAAATATGATGAGATTCTTCTTCATTATTATAAAGGAGCAGATATCCGCAAGTTCTATTAATCTATGAAACAAAAAAACAATGCATGGGGCTGGATTCCTACCCTTTATTTTGCAGAAGGGTTGCCCTATTTCGCAGTAATGACGATGGCAGTCATCATGTACCAGAATTTGGGACTTGGTGACAAGGAGATTGCTTTCTACACAAGCTGGCTGGGCATGCCATGGGTAATCAAGCCTATTTGGAGCCCATTTATCGATTTAGTACGTACTAAACGTTTTTGGGTGCTCTCCATGCAGGGACTCATGGCAGCAGCTTTCGCCTGTATAGCATTCTTTCTGCCGACCAGTTTTTTTGTGCAGGCAACAATGGCTTTCTTTGCACTGCTTGCTTTCTCATCGGCTACCCACGATATTGCCGCTGATGGTTTCTATATGTTAGCCCTTACCCCCAAAGAGCAATCCTTCTTTGTGGGAATACGTAATACGTTTTACCGATGTGGAAGCATTTTCGGACAAGGTGTATTGGTGATGCTTGCTGGATTATTAGCCGAAGGTAAAATCATCTCTTCGGTAAAAGGGAATGCGGCTTTGGCCTGGGCTCTTGTTTTTTACTTATTATCCGCCCTTTTTATAGGGTTATTCCTTTTCCACTTTTTTATTATGCCCAAACCGGAAAACGATACTAGAGGATCTAACACATCAGCCAAACAATTATTCCGGAACTTTATCGAAACGGTTGTTTCGTTTTTTAAAAAAGATGGCATAGGATTAGCATTATTCTTCATCCTAACTTACAGACTGGGCGAATCGCAATTGGCAAAAATAGCTCCGCTTTTTGTCTTGGCATCTCCGGAAAAAGGTGGATTGGGATTATCAACCACCACTGTAGGAGGCATCTACGGAACTTTAGGAGTAATCGCTTTATTGTTAGGAGGTATTGTAGCCGGTATCATGGTGTCCCGTAAAGGATTAAAATATTGGATTGTTCCCATGGCCTTAGCCATCAATGTGCCGGATATATTGTACGTAATACTCGCTTGGTTGCAATGTCAAAATCTATGGCTTATCACACTGTTTGTTATGATTGAACAGTTTGGTTATGGAATCGGTTTCGCCGCCTACATGCTATACCTTATATATATAGCAAAAGGAGCATACAAAACCTCCCATTATGCCATTGCTACGGGATTAATGGCGGCTGGCATGTCATTCCCTGGCATGATTGCCGGCTATTTAGAGGAATTAGTAGGATACACTCATTTCTTTATTATCGTGTGTGCGTGTACCTTACCGGGAATTATAGCAGCCGTCCTGATTAAAAGACAATTACCTGAAGCTTTCGGAAAAGAATAACAACCTAATAAACCGATATTATGATATTGATTGCTGACAGCGGTTCGACCAAAACAGATTGGTGCTTGATACAAGGAAAAGAAACGGTGCTAAATTTTACTACGCAGGGTATCAACCCATTTCATCAATCCTCAGAGGAAATTACCAACATTCTGAAAAAAGAGGCATTTTCTTTATTGACTGAACAAGAAACAAAGCAAGACATTAACGGGATAAAATCCAACAGCACAAAAGAAAACCCCGATACGCCTAACTATACAAAGAATCTATTTGCACCCCAACAAACAGAAGACAAAATCCAAAGTTTTATCGAAGAAATATTTTTCTACGGTGCAGGCTGCACAAAAGAAAAATCCGGGATAGTCAGTACTGCATTACACGAAGTTTTCTCACAAACAACAACGATAGAAGTGAATAGTGACATGCTGGGAGCAGCTCGCGCTTTATGTGGTAATCAGCCCGGCATAATCTGCATATTAGGCACAGGATCTAATTCCTGTTACTACGACGGTCAACAAATCGTAAGTAACATTCCTCCATTAGGTTATATATTGGGAGACGAAGGAAGCGGAGCAGCATTAGGTAAACGCTTGGTGGGAGATTGCCTGAAAAAATTGTTGCCTAAAGAAATATGTGAAAGGTTTCTGGCACGTTATCAACTTACACAGCCCGAAATCATAGAGAAAGTATACCGGCAATCAATGCCCAACCGTTTTTTAGCCGGGCTCTCCCGTTTTTTATATGAAAACCGCCACGAAGAATGTCTTCGTAAGCTTCTTATAGAATGTTTCAGCGATTTTATTCGCCGCAATTTATTGCAATACCCCGTAGCCAATCTGTTCTTTACAGGTTCCATAGCATACTATTATGCGAATGAACTAAAAGAAGCCGCAGCTTTGTACCAACGACCTGTAGCAAGCATCACGCAACGTCCGATGGAAGGGCTTATTACCTATCATACTAAAAAATAAGAATTATGACTTTTACTAAAATAACCGAACAAGCTTCACTCTACGACCATCTAGAAGAGATGTCCGTACACGAACTACTTACTAATATAAATCGGGAGGACCAAAAAGTAGCACTTGCCGTAAAGGAGTGTATTCCTCAAATAGAAAAATTGGTAAACGCTCTAGTGGAACGAATGAAAAGCGGAGGACGCATCTTCTATATGGGAGCCGGGACAAGCGGAAGACTGGGCGTATTGGACGCTTCAGAGATTCCACCCACTTTCGGAATGCCTAGTACATTGGTTATCGGTCTTATTGCAGGAGGAGAAAAGGCATTGCGTAATCCGGTAGAAAATGCGGAGGATAATCCTTTACGTGGATGGGAGGAGTTACAGGAACATCATATCACCTCCAGCGATACTGTAATAGGTATTGCGGCTTCAGGTACAACCCCGTACGTTATCCATGCATTAAGAGAAGCCCGTAAACATGGGATACTTACTGCATCAATATGCAGTAATCCCAACGCCCCCATATCACAAGAAGCGGAAATAGCCATTGAAATGATAGTAGGTCCGGAGTTTGTTACAGGAAGCTCCCGAATGAAAAGCGGTACGGGACAAAAAATGATACTGAATATGATTACCACGTCCACAATGATCCGGTTGGGAAGAGTGAAAGGGAACCGGATGGTAAACATGCAACTTAGTAATCAAAAGCTAGTGGATAGAGGCACCCGTATGATAACAGAAGAATTAGGTTTGCCTTATGATAAAGCAAAAGAGTTGTTATTGCTTCACGGTTCGGTAAAAAAAGTATTAGATTATTTTAAAAAGAACTCTTAATGTGAAGTATCACAACTAACTTAGTTATTTAGGGATATTTAGAAAATGTTCTAAAAAATAGGATGGCATGTGTAAATGATTACAGTTTTTCATTTCACATGCCATTTTTATAGTCGATTCATTTCTTCATGGCTCCATTTTGTTCCATCGCCGCATGATGTTCCCGGAGAAAACGTAAGACTTCTCCATTTCCATCAGCAAATTTATGTCACGCAACTTGGGTCTGTCTATTTTGGACCTTGTCAATCATCAATAAGGCATTCGAAGTATGGATCCCAAAAAAGATCCGGAGTATTTCCGTTTTCCTGTTCCGTGCCTTGACCTTTGTCAGGGAGTAATGCTGCTTGTGTCTAGCGAAGCTTTCTTCCGGACGTGTGGCACGTTCCCGGCTGAGCTCGCTCCGCAGTATCCTCCGCAGCTTCTCATCCTTTGCCGCACCCCTTGCCAACGAAGAAGGTAGCTATCCGACTTTCCGTACAGTATTTACGATTGGCATTGTTGGCATAGAGGGAATAAGCGGCAAGCGACGTTACTCTCTTCCCACTCAGCCTTTGCTGGGAACTGATACACTCCTTAAGACTGGGACTGTCTAAAACTTGTTAGACAGTCCCAGTCTATAAGTAAATAATGTTTAACTCTTCCAACTTTTAGGATACAGTTCATTACAAGTTGATTGGCTAATTTTATAGTATTTTCTGAATGTCCCTATTAAAATAACTAATAATGTAGTAACAACCAAAATCTTTCACAAAGCAGGTTTCTGCCTTTTACACTTCATCCTCTTTATCAGCTTACTAATCAGAATATAGAAAGCATTCTTTTGCAAAAAGGAAACATAATATATATTACTATTACATACTGCAAAACTAAAAGCTAAAAGAATTCTTATACTCCTACCTGACGAAGTGTATCAAGCAATTCGCCTCTTTTCAAAGGCTTCGGCAAATATCCCGAAAAGCCATGTCCCAATACTTTACTCCGATCCTCCTCAGAAGCATAAGCAGTAACAGCAATAATAGGAATGGTAGATGACATCTGGCGAATAGCTTCCGTCGCTTGATATCCGTCGATACTCGGCATACGCAAATCCATCAAAATAGCATCCGGGGAATATTGTAAGAACAATGAAATAGCTTCTTCACCATCATGAGCTCTAAGTAACGAATATTTATTTTCCAAATAAACCTTGCACAACAAATAATTATCTTCAATGTCCTCAGCAATAAGCAAAGTACGATGAACACGAACACTATATGTTCTCTCCAATTCTTCCTGTTCAATTGTTTTAGGAGCAATGTCAAAAGGTAATACGGGAAGAGTAAACCAAAAAGTGGAACCTTTCCCTAATTCAGACTCCACACCAATTTCACCCTCCAGCTTCTTAATAATGGATTTACAAATAGAAAGTCCCAAACCTGTTCCCTGTTTCCGCGTATCAAGTTTAGTAAAGCGCTCAAATATTTGTGTTTGTCGATCGGCAGCTATTCCAATACCCGTATCTTTTACATAACAATATATCCCAGTCTTACGCACCTCATACCCCATCGTAATACTACCTTTCTCGGTAAACTTTATGGCATTTGTTATAAAATTCACCAAAACTTGGGACACTCGGTTCTTTTCCGTATGAATATAACAAGAAGGACGGGACTGTTCGAAACAAATCTTTACAGAACTATTCATACCCTCAAGACGGAAACGAAAACTCTGTTCCAACTCTCTCATTATTTGGTTTAAATCAACTTCAGAGTAATTAAAGTCCAACGTTCCGGCTTCAATTTTCGACATATCCAGAATATCGTTAACCAATCGTAATAAAAGGTCGTTGTTTGTTTGAATAATACGCATATAATGCTTCTTTTGTTCGGGATCCGTAGAAGTTGCCACTAATCCCGAAAATCCCACTATTGCATTCAAAGGCGTACGAATCTCATGACTCATATTCGCCACAAAAGCACTCTTCTGTTTATCGGCTTCCTCAGCTGCTTTCTTTGCGGAAAACAGCTCATACTGAATGTTTTTTAATTTGGTAATATCCTGTAATGTTACCAGCAATTGGTCTTGTCCGTTTAAATGTAAAAAGGCTCCCGACAAAGAAACCTCTCTGTCCATATACTCTGTTTTATCACTCGACTTATAAAGCCGAACAGGAGCCTCCAAGCCTTCAAAACCTTCTCTTATACGAAATGATTTAGCAATAGTTTCCCTTATCACACAACTCTGACACGCTTCGTGCTTACCGCACATACCGGCATCTTCGCCGTTTTTACATTTCAAAACATTCCCTAATCGACTGGGTATTTCACTTTTAGTAGTATGGGTAATCTCATAATAATTGGTCTTTACAACAATAAAATCCTTCGTTATCAAAAAAATATAAACTCCTAAGTTTTGAAGTATTACATCCGAATAGCCACTAATAGATGAAGCTTCACTTGCTCTCTTCTCCAAGAGAATAAGTAAATCTTCGTTTTTATGCTTGTAACGTAAGATAATAACAATGCAACAAACGATCAATATAGCGAATGTATATAATAGCATAATTAAATAATTGAGCGCAAATATAAAGATATATCATAAATTACAAAACTTTATTTTAAATAAAATTGGAAAACAACCATATTTTATGATAGACCATCATATTTTTCTTTTAGAACTAATTGCCTGTTCAACAAAATAGTTATATCTTTGCGCCCGAAATTGATATAATCAATATAATGTCTCACTTAATAAACTTTTATTTAATAACTTAGTATTAATGGAAAATTTAAAAAATGTAGCTCCTATTGAAGATTTCAACTGGGATGCGTATGAAAACGGTGAAACCGTAACCGACGTAAGTCACGAAGATCTCGAAAAAGCTTATGACGGAACATTAAACAAAGTAAATGACCGTGAGGTTGTTGACGGAACTGTAATCGCAATGAACAAACGCGAAGTCGTTGTAAACATCGGTTACAAATCAGACGGTATCATTCCATTGAATGAATTCCGCTACAATCCTGATTTGAAGATTGGAGATACGGTAGAAGTATACATCGAAAATCAGGAAGACAAAAAGGGACAATTAATTCTTTCACACAAGAAAGCACGTGCCGCACGCTCTTGGGATCGTGTTAACGCTGCACTAGAATCTGAAGAAATTATTAAAGGTTACATCAAATGCCGCACGAAAGGTGGTATGATTGTAGACGTATTCGGTATCGAAGCATTCTTACCGGGTTCTCAAATTGATGTGAAACCTATCCGTGACTACGATGTTTTCGTTGGAAAAACAATGGAATTCAAGGTCGTTAAAATCAATCAGGAGTTCAAAAACGTGGTTGTTTCTCACAAAGCTCTTATTGAAGCAGAACTTGAACAACAGAAAAAAGAAATCATCGGCAAACTTGAAAAAGGACAAGTACTCGAAGGTACTGTTAAAAATATCACTTCATACGGTGTTTTCATCGACCTGGGTGGCGTAGACGGTTTAATCCACATTACAGATCTTTCTTGGGGACGTGTTAGCGATCCGAAAGAAGTGGTTGAATTAGACCAAAAGTTGAATGTCGTTATCCTCGACTTTGATGATGAGAAAAAACGTATTGCTCTTGGTTTGAAACAACTTACTCCACATCCATGGGACGCTTTGGATCCGAACCTGAAAGTAGGTGATAAAGTCAAAGGCAAGGTAGTTGTAATGGCTGATTATGGTGCATTTATCGAAATTGCTCCAGGAGTTGAAGGTCTGATTCACGTATCTGAAATGTCTTGGTCACAGCACTTGCGTTCAGCTCAAGATTTCATGAAAGTAGGTGATGAGGTAGAAGCTGTTATTTTAACCCTCGACCGTGAAGAACGCAAAATGTCTTTAGGTATCAAACAATTAAAGGCTGACCCATGGGAAACTATCGAGGAGAAATATCCGGTAGGTTCTAAGCACACTGCTAAAGTTCGTAACTTCACTAACTTCGGTGTATTTGTAGAAATCGAAGAAGGTGTTGACGGATTAATCCACATTTCAGATCTTTCTTGGACAAAGAAAATCAAACACCCGTCAGAATTTACTTCTATTGGTGCCGATATCGAAGTTCAAGTATTAGAAATCGACAAGGAAAACCGTCGTTTAAGCTTAGGTCACAAACAATTGGAAGAAAATCCTTGGGATGTATTCGAAACAGTATTCACTGTAGATTCCATTCACGAGGGAACGATTATCGAAATGTTGGACAAAGGCGCTGTTATTGCATTGCCATACGGTGTAGAAGGTTTCGCAACCCCGAAACATTTAGTAAAAGAAGACGGATCACAAGCTCAATTAGATGAGAAGCTTTCATTCAAAGTGATCGAATTCAACAAAGACGCTAAGAGAATCATCCTTTCTCACAGCCGTATCTTTGAAGATGCAGCAAAAGCTGAAGCTAAGGCAGAAAAGAAAGCAGCTTCTGCAGCAAAGAAAGCAGCTAAAAAAGAAGATGCTCCTTCTATCCAAAACCAAACAGCATCTACGACATTAGGCGATATCGATGCATTGGCAGCTTTGAAAGAGCAAATGGAAAACGATAAGAAATAATAATTCTTATTATATATTAAGGTAAGAGGATAGTTATAAAAAGCTATCCTCTTTATTTTTTATATACCTTTGCAAACACTATGGAAAAATTCGAAATTCATATTTTAGGATGTGGGTCGGCTCTGCCAACGACCAAACATTTTGCAAGTTCCCAAGTGGTGAATATACGAGAAAAACTATTTATGATAGATTGTGGAGAAGGAGCTCAACTCCAGCTTCGTAAATCCAAACTAAAATTTTCTCGCCTAAACCATATTTTTATTTCACATCTTCACGGAGACCATTGTTTCGGATTAATGGGACTCATCTCGACTTTCAGTATGCTCGGACGGACAGCCGACTTACACATTCATGCTCCTAAAGAATTGGAGAAGCTTCTCCTCCCCCAATTGCATTTTTTTTGCAAAGGCATGGGATACAAGGTCATATTCCACACTATCGATACTCAGCAACAAACTTGTATATATGAAGACCGCTCTGTTATCGTATACAGCATTCCGTTACAACATAGAATACCATGCATCGGTTTCCTCTTTACAGAAAAACCAACCCCTAACCATATCCGACGGGATATGATCGATTTTTATCAAATTCCTATATGCGAATTAAACCGGATAAAGAATGGAGCAGACTATCAGTTACCCGACGGTACATATATTCCCAATGACCGATTAACCATTCCTTCTGATCCTCCCCGAAAATATGCATATTGTTCTGATACGGTCTACAACCGGAAAATTATTGAGCAAATAAGAGACGTTGATCTACTTTTTCACGAAGCTACTTTCGCAGAAAGTGAATTGGCCCGTGCCAAAGAAACACTTCATACTACAGCTTCTCAGGCAGGAAGAATAGCCCGTGAAGCCCAAGTAAAACAATTACTTATCGGTCATTTCTCTGCCCGTTATGATGAGGAAAGTACCCTATTAAAAGAAGCTAAATCTGTTTTTCCAAATACAATCTTAGCAAAAGAGAACCTGTGTGTAAGACTATGATAACAAGCAAAGAAAAAAAGAACGTTATAAAAATAAAAGAATATACTATTATTTCAAGAAAAAGAAGTATTTTTGAGAACAAATCATAACCATAGCAGAGAAAAGCCTACCAGCACCCACAGAAATGGAAACTTTTGATGAAACAAAAATCATACACCTATTACAAGATCCGGACACTCAAAAAGAAGCATTCTCAGAAATTGTGAAACAATACCGGGAACAGCTTTATTGGCAAATCCGACGAATGGTATTATCACATGATGACGCAAATGATCTGCTTCAGAATACATTTATTAAAGCATGGATTAATATTGGTTATTTCCGTGCTGAAGCCAAGTTATCTACTTGGCTTTACCGTATTGCTCTAAATGAATGTTTGACTTTCCTCAATAAACAGCAAAATCAAAATGCCATGCTTGTTGATGATCCCGAAGCTAGCATTATGGATAAAATTGAGGGAGACTCTTATTTTGACGGGGATGAGACACAGATTCTTTTACAAAAAGCTCTATTAACATTACCCGAAAAGCAACGAATGGTATTTAACTTAAAATACTATCAGGAAATGAAATACGAAGAAATGTCCGAAATATTCGGAACAAGTGTGGGAGCATTGAAAGCCTCTTACCATCATGCCGTAAAGAAGATAGAAAACTTTTTAAAAGAGTCAATTTAAACCTTTTGAGAGAATACTCATCTAAAATATAAAAAGAAAGGGACAGACCGTTATGAAAGAAGAAGATGAAATAAGAAGAATGTGCGGAACGGGAAATCCGTTTAACGTACCGGAGGGTTATTTTGAGGACTTCACGAAGCAGTTAATGGAGCAGCTTCCTGAACAAATCATACCTACTCATATAGAAACAAATATTACCACATGGCAACGCATTAAGCCATGGTTCTATATGGCAGCAATGTTCTGTGGTCTGATGTTCGGATTTAAATATATTATAGGAAATTCCGAACCGATATATAATACCAACTCTTTATCAGATAACGATTTAAGAACTCAGTACTCTGATGAATATATCGAAGCCGTCATTGATAACTCCATGATGGATGACTATACCATTTATTGCTATTTGACAGAAGCTGAAACCGATACATTTTAAAGAATAGAAATGAAACATAGACAACTTGCTTTCATCGTGTTATTGCTAAGCATGAGCTTAACTATATTTGCACAAGAAAAAAAGCCTCATTTTACAAAAGAGGAATTTAGAGCCAAACAAAAGGCGTATATGACTCGGAAAGCTGAATTAACAAAAGAAGAAGCGAATAAATTCTTTGTACTCTATTTCGAATTACAAGACAAAAAGAAAAAGATTAATGATAATATAGGACGCATTATCCGTGATACGAAGAAAAAAAGTTCCGATCAAACTAATTATAGTGAACTAATTGATAAGATGATTAACTCACGCTTAGAGTCTGATAAACTAGAACGCTATTATGTATCACAATACAGAAAGTTTCTATCTGATAAAAAGATTTTTAAGGTTCTCACGGCTGAAATGAATTTCCACAGAGAGCTATTGAAAAGCATGAAACAGGAAGAGTCCAAACAACAATCTCCAAAGAAGCAACAAAAAAATCATTAAAAAAGACAAGGCTACCTCAAAGAATAATAATGAGTTAGCCTTGTTTATAATTTGCAGCGTTCTATATAAAAATCCTTCTTATTTATAGGGATATTCAGTAAATGTTCTAAAAATATAAGATGGCATGTGTAAATGATTACAGTTTTTCATTTCACATGCCATTTCTATAGGGATATCCCAAAATCGGTCCGATTTTAACAGGAGAGAGTAACAAAACATAAAAAATGAAGAGTAAAGCCAACAAAATAATAGATTTACTCTTCAGGGTATGCAAAATAAGAATATTTACTGAATATCCCTATTTTTAAGAGACATTCTTCTAAATCATATAATCATTCCCTCATTTTAGCCCTAAAAAGGAATATTCATCCAATCTCTTCACACTTATCCTCCCTTGCTATTATTTCTTCAATTTACCATAGCGTAAAGAATAATCTGGATTTTCTAAAACTAAAGAATCTGGGGTCAATAAAGCAATATTAAAGGTATCAATACATGTAATAGGTTGTCCACTTCCCTCACTGGTAGATTTCAAAATCAATTGCCCTTTCAAAATTTCCCAACTCTCATAAGTCAAGGTCTCCATATTAATAGACATAGCAACTCCATTTTCATCCAATTTAATACCTTGATAAGGAACATCACCGATAACGGTAGGCTCTACCCACGAACCCATTAATTTTTCAGGAGCTGGAGAGACTATAACTTTATAAACAGCCGGAACGGATGTTTCCTGATTCTGCTCCGTATTCTCATAGGTCACTTCCGCATGATCACCTTTTAAAATCGAACCTTCTTTTTCCGCATCCAACGTATTGAAAGTTACGGTATCACCAACCTCTGTAATTAAAGTCAATGTATTCATAGTAGCATTTAATATCGAACCGGATACGGTTACTTCATTCGATGTATCATGCACATCAATAATTTCAATATCATGTTTGGGTTTCGACTGACATGCTATAAATAGCACCAAAACTCCCATTCCCAAATAATTTTTAATATTACCCATAATGCTAAATATTTATTTATAATCAAAGTCCTTTTTTCTTTGCTTCATTCCAGATAGCATCCATCTCTTGAAGAGACATATGTTGCAAATCTTTGCCTTCTTTTAAAGTATGTTCTTCCAAATAATTGAAACGCCGGATAAACTTTTGATTAGTACGTTCCAATGCATTATCCGGATTTATATGATAAAGCCTTGCGGTATTAATCAGGCTGAAAAATAAATCACCGAACTCAGCTTCCGCCTTATCTCTATCCATACTATCGATTTCAGCTTGGAATTCTCCGATTTCTTCTTTTACTTTATCCCAGACTTGCTCACGCTGTTCCCAATCAAAACCTACATTGCGGGCTTTATCCTGAATACGATAAGCTTTAATCATAGAAGGCAAAGCATCAGGCACTCCACTCAATACGGATTTATTCCCGTCTTTTTCCTTCAATTTCAACTGTTCCCAATTCTCCGACACTTTTTCTGCCGTATCTGCTTTTATTTCGCCAAAAACATGTGGATGACGATATATCAGTTTTTCGCTCAAGCGATCGCAAACATCCTTTATATCAAAATCTCCTGTTTCGGAAGCAATCTTAGCATAAAAGGCCACATGCAGCAACACATCTCCTAACTCTTTACAAATATTTTTCTTGTCATTTTTTATCAGTGCGTCGCAAAGTTCATAAACCTCCTCTATGGTATTGGGACGCAAGCTTTCATTCGTTTGTTTCCGGTCCCACGGACACTTCACTCTCAATTCATCCAATATATCAAGGAAACGGCCAAAAGCCTCTAACTTTTCTTCTTTTGTATGCATATTCTCTCAATTATAAGAAAGTTCACAAAAATAACAAAAAAAGAAATTACCTATGCACATTCAAACGTTTTAATTCGGCAATTACAAATAAAAAGCTTAATTGCATCACAGGCAAAGCATGTTCATACCCCTAACCCATGCAATTAAAAAATTCAATGAATGTATGAATTAAAGTCTTTGCAAGAGATAGAAAAATCACCGTAAAATTCGATATTTAAATATATAACATCCTTCTAACAAAAATCTATCAAATTCTGCCATACAATTAAGTCCAACTTATTATGACACAATTTCTTCAATGAGAGTTAACTCAAAAATTATGTTATTTTATGAAGGGATATTGAGTATATTCTTATCATAATACGTACTACTTATATCGGAATCTTTTAGATATAAATACGCAAATGAAAAGAGAAGTGCTATCTTATTTTTTATTATTCTTATTAATGTTTGTTCCAATAAATGCAATAACACAAACACGGGATTCTACTTATTGGAACACTCGTACTCTATTATTTCCTTTTCGTTTTCCTCCTGCTCCAATAGGACATTCCCCTCGATATATAGATTTAAACGGAGATGGAAAACCAGAAATATTACAAACTATTACAGCATCCGGCATTCCTATACAGTGGATCGACGATGATGGGAGCATGAATTATGGAGATCTCGAAGGTAGTACAAAGAATGGATGCCTCATGATTGATTTAAATCAGGATGGTTTCTACGGTGGATACGGAGATCTTATTATCGACTGGATAGCAGCAGATGAGGATGGGAATCCGGCAATGATGGTAATAGTAGAAAATTGTAAAGAGAATGAGAAAATGAAAAGTAGCGGGCATTATATGTGGGTTATCGATACTGACCATGATAATATTATGGGGTGCATCGACTGGCTTACATTCCAGCTACGCAACTGGTTACATAGCGGAACCTCCAATTTCTTTACGGACTATCATGGTCAAACTGCTTTTTTAAAGATTCACGAGAGTCCGGAGAAGATTAATGACTTAAGATTGAATTGGGAAACTCCATTTCTTTTTTACGATCCAGATCATGACGGGCTGACAGAAATGGCAATCCGCCTATTAGATACTCCGAAACATGAGGTGGTAGGAAAACAACGTAATGCAAATCTAAAAGGACGTATCGACTGGGTATCCATTTCTTGGGATATGGATAACGATAATGCTCCCGGAAACGAATTTGATTTAGACATGACCCTTCATTTCAAAGGCCCGGGATTTGATTATACCGACCAACGACATACGAATAAAAACATGCGCGGATTGTCTGAAGCCGATTCTTTATTCATGGATCCTCGCTGGCGACAAATCACTGAACTGCATTACCCTGACCACGATAACGCATGGAACTTAATTTTTCAACGGGGGCAATGGGATGAAACTTGGTTCACTTATGATGAGGATGATGACTGTAATCGCTGGGAACGGGTAGAGATGTATCACCCTCTTAACCCATTCAATGTAGGACCTTGGAAAGGAGGAGTGGATAATAATGCTCAATCGGATCCCGCAGGAGACCGAGGGGAATGGGATCGCGACAATTCCGGAAAAGGGCAATTCTACGTCAGCCGCTTCGACGGACGAATCCATCTCTATGGAGCCGAAGACGGTATCTGGCGCATCGACCAGTTTAGCCAATTTTACCAAGGTATGGGACTTCTATACGATGGGTACGGACCAGAAAGAATACGGAAAGAGCCGGAATGCTTCGCAACTGTCCGTTATACAGATGTCGACCAAAATGGTTTCTTCGACCAAATAGAATATGATTTGGACGGCGATACGCTTTTCGAAACCAAAATTTCTTTGCATGAACTAGGCTTGGAAGATACATGCGAATTAATTCAGACTGCTAACCTATCTTACAATGACTTTTGCCATCTACAAAAAAAAGTATCAGATGACATGTGGGCTCATGCTTTAAAAGTACTTGAAATAGCAAAAAAGTATGAGCTCGAAACCTCCTGGTATGCCGTGATGATGCATCCGCGTTCCATCCGAGAACGTTATCATTACGGCTACTGGCTGGCTTTCTACCTGTATAAAGACATTGAATATATTTTGCTTAACCGACAAGCATCAATGGAAGAACTGAAAAACCTTCACCGTGCTTATTATAGCCGTAACTGGAGTTTATTTGAAACATAACCCAAACTAAGAAAATATAATAAAATGGCTTACCATTTATATCTCATTAATATTCATTACAAAAATGGCTTAAAATATAAATTAGAATAACAGAAATTATCAGTCAATAAAACAGGCTTAGAACATAAAGAAAATAATTCCTCTGCAAAGAGATCACAAACTTTTTTAATTACGAACGAAATAATGACTCTTTAATTTTAATATAATTACATGTAGGTTTTATAAGAATCAGAAAACTCATGAATACTACATATACTAATATATTTATCTTTAAATAAAGTAAAACTAAAAATACATGAAGAAAATATACACCTTTTTATTTGTATGCACAGTAGGACTCCCAATAAACTTGTTTGCTGGAAATAGCATATCCGATATGTTTGTAGAAAGAGACAATAAGTCCCCAAATGCTCTTCCTCAACAAACAAGAATGAATATAAAAATGCAATCCGCCTATTTATCATGGACGAACAACCGCAGCAAAATTACACCAGCCGGAAATACGAAAGATATCCAACCCGTACTTATTAATCCAGGAGAAGCCGTTTTAGTAACCTTCTTAGAAGAAAATCTATACAAACCGCAAGATTGGCATATCCACGATGGAAGCGCCATTGGCCTTACCATGCAAAAAGAATACAGAATGTTCCATGGAGCCATGTTTCAATGGTTGCGTCCACCTGTAAAAGGAGCTGCATTTTGCATGGAAAAAGAGTTTGATGTATCCGTTGGCATATACGATAATCTAATAGTAGGAGCTGCCATTCCCGACAACTCTCAGCTGGTAGTTTCCGTCAAAACAGAAAAAGGTGTGAAAGAACAGATTTTTAACAAATTGCCCGACCAACATCGGGAATATACAATTCCACTAAATGGAGCACAAAAGTTAAAACATCTGACTTTATCCGTTTATTCTAAAGAGAAAGGAGTACAAGCCGGAGCCATTCTTTGGATAATTCTGCAAAACGAAAAGAAATTGTCCGAATATGAACAAAGTCTGCTTCCTTTCGGAAAAGAATGGAAGCAACATATACAACCCGAAGAGTATGAACCGGAATTTACTCCTACTTACGGTATTGTTTTCAGTAAAAAGCAACTCAACGAAATACGCGCCCGACATGAATCGCTGATACAAAGAGACGGGCATTCCGCCTATCTCGATGCAGCAAAAAAATTAATGCAATCCAACCCTGAAGACCTTATAAAAGAATATTTAGGCAACAGTATCCGTTTCGGACGCGACCGAGATTTAAATATGCCAGACCTTAAACCTTCGGAACTTGCTATTGCCGGAATTCTTACCAAAAACAAAGAAATGCTCCGTATGGCCGCCCGCTATGCGATGACACTGGCTGTGACACCCTATTGGGACGAAGGATTTATGGGACATTTTCCGGGAAGTAACTGGGTACATGCCGCTTTTCGCGAAAGTTGGGCTGCACACGAACTTGCTATCACACTCGATTTAGCCGGCGAAATGTTTACTCAAGCCGGCAAGAACTTTATTCTGAAACGTCTTGCTATAGACGGAATCGGACATATTAACTATATCACTTGGAGTGCTGAATATATCCACCGTATGAATCAGATGTCTGTTTTTTCACATGGGCGTATTCTAGCTTATGCCATCCTCGAAAAAACCATGCCAAGGGTGAAACCTTATCTAGAGCTGGCCTATAAAGATTTGGTCAACTCCTTGCAAACTATTATCCTGCCCGATGGAGGAGATGTAGAAGGCCCCGGATACATGACTTACACCATTGCCGAAGCCGGATTGGCACTTTATTATTACGCCATGGCTACCGGCAAATCGCTGGCAGAAGTTATTCCTCCTAATATCCTGAACACAGAGGGCTTTGCTGAAGCATTATATTCCACCGTTCCTGAAAACGATTTCATCTCCATATGCGACACTGAAGCTACCATCGACCGCATGGATGCCGTAGCCTTCCTTGCTGCGATGTCGGACAATAGTCGTTGGGGCGACATCTATCGCAAAGCCCTTTCGCGGAAAGAAGCAGACAGTATTATACCCAAAAAACAATCGCCGGGACTATTGGCACTTGTTATTCCTTCTCGCCTGCAAACCAATAGCCCCGAAGTAAAACCTTTTGTTTCGTTGCCGGATATGGGCATTATGGCTTCCACCCGTAAAGTAGACAACCAATGGCTAAAAATTCTTATACAAGGTAACAAGGCTAAAGCAGGACATACTCACGAAGATAAGGGAAGTTTCATCATTGAATTTGCCGGAGAAGTTTTCGCCGGCGATTACGGAAGAGCACCTTACGGCGATGCTATGACGTTTGCTGCCAAGCAATGCCAATGGCATAACATGTTAATTCCAATGGTAGAAGGAGAACGCCCGGGACCTGCTAATCCAATACCCGTCGACGTGAAACCTTCCGGCAATGGAGACACCCAACATTTTGAAGCGCAGATTGATGCTACGCCAGGTTGGGAAAAATACTACGCAAAAAATCTCCGCAACTGGTACTCTCCTACCCCTGAAAAATTATTCATAACTGACGAATATGAACTGATAAAGGGCAAAGGAGTGGAATTTTATTGGCAAACCATGCTTTCAGTACATCGTAAAGGAAACACTATCTTTATAGAAGGAAAAAGAGGTAAAGCAGAAATTCGCATTCCACAAGGAACTTCTTGTAGAATTGAACCTTACAAATGGTGGAACGGCAAAACAATCAACCGAATTATCTTCACAAGGAAAGGAAAATCAGGAAAGATTGAAACCTGTGTTCACTTCAAAGTGAATAAACAAGAGTAAGGTTGCATTATTGTTTTTATACAAACAGAAGTCGGCAATTTTCGCTAATGACCTAATATAAACTGAACCTTTATAGAACTAGGAAGTAGAAAATCCCCGTTCGTAAGTTACTGAAGTTCTCTTTCCAATCAATGCATATTGATAAAGATATTAACAGATAAAAAATAATAATACAAACAATTCATTACTATGAAAAAGACATTCATCCTTCTAGCACTCACCGGGCTCTTTATGCAAGCTGCGGCACAAAGCCCTTCCGGTTATACGGAAAAAGAAGCTTTCAACTTGATGCGTACTATTAAAGGTGTACCGTTTCAACGCACTATCCATCCGGAAGCGCAATGGTTTCCACAAGGAAGTTTCGGACTATTCATTCATTGGGGGATTCATTCTATTACCGGAACCGACCCATCGTGGTCGATGTTGAAAAATGTCCCGTGGTTAAAAAACGACAATCCGGTATCTCCCAAAAAGTATTACAAACTTGCAGAGGAATTCAATCCTAGCAACTACGATGCAGAGAAATGGATTTTAGCTGCCAAAAACGCAGGCTTCCAATATGTTGTTATCACAGCTAAACACCATGACGGCTATTGTTTGTGGCCCACCGAATACGGTCAGTACAATACCAAGACCTACATGGGTGGACGCGACTTATTACGCCCGTTGGTGGATGCATGTCGTAAATATGGATTACGCATAGGTTTCTACTTTTCACCCCGCGACTGGAGTAATCCGGATTACCCTCTCCCATTTAAGGATTACGATTACGCCCAAGGTATCAAAGGCCATCGTTATCCTGATGAGGAAAACCAGCAAAAGTTTGATAAGTTTTTCGATTACACCATCGGACAGCTTAGCGAATTGCTGACACGTTACGGAAAAATTGATGAAATTTGGTTTGATGGCATGAACTGGCCGGGAGTCGATACATATCATGAAAAACTACACGCTTGGATACGCGCAATCCAACCGGCTATCATCATCAATCCCCGTTGGGAAACAAACGAAGAAGGAAAAACTTTTGGAGACTTCCATACGGAAGAGATAGCTTGGCGCAAACGCATGACTGAAGGACGTCCTTACACTCCAGGCGAATGGTGGGAATTCAACGAAACATGGAGCGGACATTGGGGCTATACGCCGGGAGCTGCATTCCGCGACCTCGACAAAGTGATTGCCGCTCTGGTATATGCCCGTTCGTATGGTGGAAATTATCTGCCCGATATCGGTCCGCAACCCGATGGTGAGATGCGTCCGGGTTTCTATAAAGAATGTGCCAAAATTGGAGAATGGATGTCAAAAAACCGCGAATCGGTTATCGGTAGTACTGATTTCCCGAACTGGAATGACTTATGCAATGTTCCTCTTACCCGTAACGGAAATAATGTATACGCTCATATACTGAAAGAAATGCAAGGAAACGTAACACTCAAATGGAAATCTAAACCTAAACAAGTCATATTGCTCCACGATGGCAAAGAAGTGCCTTTTACCTACAAAAATAAAGAAGTCTATATTTCTCTGCCCAATTCTCGCCGTGGTTTTATAGATGATGTATTAAAGATTGTTTGGGAATAAAAAGAAAACAACGGATTTTGAAAAACATTAATAAGATTCAAAAACTAAGATGTTGTTCGTATTCTGTACAAATCATAAAATCCTTTAAGAACACCAATGATGTGAAGCAATCTAAGACACGAGACCAATATAAAAGAGAAACAAATAAAATGGAACCTTAAATGCCGATACCCAAACGCATTAGAAATTCCATACAAAGAAGAAATAATAGTATGGAAAAAAGGGAACACTTCATTTGTTTATCATATTAGTTCAATATAAAAGGAGAATAACGGATTTTGAAAAACAATAAGGTAAAGATTGCTTTCTATTTTTTTCAATAGGTCGTTTTTCAGTCCGGGGACGGCTTTCCGAAATACCGGGAAGCCGCCTTTCCTATATTGAGAACGTTGCTTCTCAAATATCCGCAACAGTTTCTCATACAATTAATATCGCCCTGTTTCACATTATTAGTTATCGGAATAAATAATAATGGTATGGAGTGTAACTAATAATGTGCCATGAAAAGATCTCTGTTCCAGCCTGTTTGACAAGTTTCAACCTATAAGCTTCATAACCAAACAAAGAAGGCACAAACATAACGGTATTGGCTTCGTAAGCTCACCAATGCTACTAGCAATGCGTGCGAAGTTACAAAGCGTACGTTTTATTTTCAAATGCCAATCATTCATGTTAAACGTTTTATCCTTATAACGCCAAGTGTTCTCCAAGGTAATAACAAATTCCGGTTTTTCTGTTACCTGAAATGCCATCTTGTTTCCCGCTTTTTTATTTCAAAAACAGGAGTATCCTTCCGATAGATAACGATTTCATTACGGTAATCGCTGTCAGAGCCAAATATTCTATGTAAATTTGCCGCAAATAAGGAATATGGGACGGAAAGAAGAATATAAATTACAAAACGAGCAATATTTAGAGAAACTTCGTACGGAACAGGGAATAAAAGAACTGCCAAGCGGTATTTTATACAAAGTGATAGAGAAGGGCAAAGGAGGTAATACACCGCGCTATAACAGCATCGTCACGGTACACTACAAAGGAAACCTCATCAATGGACGCGAATTCGACAATTCATGGAAACGCAAGTGCCCTGAGGCTTTTCGCTTGAACCAAGTGATTAAAGGCTGGCAGATAGCCTTACAGCAAATGCATATAGGCGACCATTGGATAATCTACATCCCATTTGTCGTCGGATACGGAACACGTAGTAACGGACCTATTCCGGCATTCTCTACCTTAATATTTGAAGTAAAACTTTTGGGCATTGCATGAATTAAAAAAATAGCATTCACCCCTACGCCCTCTGCCACTACCAAACACGGATGTCTGCGTTGACAGTGTAATAGTAATATCTTACCCGAAATAATAATCGGATAGGGACGCATTATAGAGCACAGGAAGCAGAGTAATTGGAAATATATCATCCGCTCGTTTTGCAGTAGCAAATCCATACAGAGTTATACGTTCCACTAATTAAAAAGAGAAATGAAATTCCCTGTTCACTGGAATTTAAAGCCTAAACATTCCCCGCTAAAAGCCTATATTCTACTTCGCAAGTATTATTTTTCGTATCGTTCCATGAAATTCATCTGTTTCCTGCACATTTTCCCGCATTACAATAAAGCTTGTAACCCTCTTTTTATTAATTTTGCACGCAATTATTCGCAAATCAATAAAATACATTATAAAAACAATGGAATTAGCAAGTAAATACAACCCTGCAGAGGTGGAAGGAAAATGGTACCAATATTGGTTGGATCATAAATTATTCAGTTCTAAACCCGATGGAAGAGAACCGTATACCATCGTCATTCCTCCCCCCAACGTCACGGGTGTGCTCCATATGGGACACATGCTTAACAATACCATTCAAGATATTCTGGTACGCCGTGCCCGCATGAAAGGCAAAAACGCATGTTGGGTACCGGGAACCGACCATGCTTCCATTGCCACTGAAGCCAAAGTGGTAAACAAACTGGCGGAACAAGGTATCAAGAAGACGGACCTTACCCGTGAAGAATTCCTGAAACATGCTTGGGCATGGACCGAAGAACACGGAGGCATCATTCTGAAACAACTTCGCAAACTAGGCGCATCGTGTGATTGGGACCGCACCGCTTTCACCATGGATGAGGAACGTAGCGAAAGTGTGCTCAAAGTATTTGTCGACTTATATAACAAAGGCTTGATATACCGAGGTGTACGCATGGTCAACTGGGATCCAAAAGCGTTGACAGCCCTAAGCGACGAAGAGGTTATCTACAAAGAAGAACATAGCAAACTCTACTATCTGAAATATTATGTGGCCGAAGACGACGGAACGGGAGAAACCGGAACCGAGGGCGAAGTGATTCACCGCGACGCTCAAGGTCGCCGTTATGCCATAGTAGCAACTACCCGCCCGGAGACCATTATGGGCGATACAGCCATGTGTATTAACCCGAACGACCCGAAGAACCGCTGGCTGAGTGGCAAGAAAGTGATTGTACCGCTGGTAAACCGTATAATTCCGGTTATAGAAGACGAATATGTAGATATTGAATTCGGTACGGGATGCCTGAAAGTGACTCCGGCTCACGATGTAAACGACTACATGCTTGGCGAGAAATACAATCTTCCAAGTATAGATATATTCAACGATAACGGAACATTAAGCCAGGCTGCCGAACTTTACGTCGGTATGGATCGTTTCGATGTACGCGAACAGATAGAAAAAGACCTTATGGCAGCCGGATTGTTGGAAAAAGTAGAGGCATATACCAATAAAGTAGGTTTCTCCGAACGTACCAACGTTGCCATCGAACCGAAACTCTCCATGCAATGGTTCCTGAAAATGGAGCAAATTGCCAAACCGGCTTTGGAAGCTGTCATGACGGACGACATCAAGTTTTATCCTGCTAAATACAAGAATACGTATAAGCATTGGATGGAAAACATCAAGGACTGGTGTATCAGCCGCCAATTATGGTGGGGGCACCGTATTCCGGCTTACTTCTTGCCGGAAGGCGGTTATGTAGTAGCCGAAACACCTGAAAAGGCACTGGAACTTGCCAAAGAAAAGACCGGCAACGGAGCTTTGACTTTGAACGATTTACGCCAAGACGAAGACTGTCTGGACACATGGTTCTCTTCCTGGTTATGGCCAATTTCACTATTTAACGGTATCAATAACCCGGGAAATGAAGAAATCAACTATTACTATCCCACCAGCGATTTGGTAACAGCTCCGGACATCATCTTCTTCTGGGTAGCCCGCATGATTATGGCAGGCTACGAATACGAAGGCAAGATGCCGTTTAAAAACGTGTACTTTACAGGTATTGTGCGCGACAAATTAGGTCGCAAAATGAGCAAGTCTCTCGGTAACTCACCCGACCCGCTGGAACTGATCGAACGTTTTGGAGCCGATGGCGTGCGTATGGGAATGATGCTTGCCGCTCCCGCCGGAAATGATATTCTGTTTGATGAAGCGCTCTGTGAACAAGGACGCAATTTCAATAATAAGATATGGAATGCCTTCCGCCTGATAAAAGGTTGGGAAGTAGCCGACATACCACAACCCAAATACGCGGAGCAGGCAATCAACTGGTTTACCGGTATGCTGGATAAAGTCTCCATCGAAATAGAAGACCTCTTCGCCAAATATCGTTTAAGCGAAGCGCTGATGGCTGTATACAAACTCTTTTGGGATGAATTTTCAAGCTGGTATCTGGAAATGATAAAACCGGCTTACGGGCAACCAATTGATAAAGCGACTTACTTGAGGACACTCAATTTCTTCGAGGTATTATTGGAGCAACTTCATCCTTTCATGCCATTCATCACCGAAGAGCTATGGCAACATATCGATGATACGCAGAAGAAAGACGGTGACAGCATTATGAAAATTCAATTGCCTTCTTTCAACGCGGACCTTTATAAACAAAACCTTGCCGATGTTGAATTATTCGAGCAGATTAAGGAAATCATTACGGGTATACGCAACGTACGTACCCAGAAGAATATTGCCCAGAAAGAGGCTTTGGATTTACAGGTAATGGGAGACAGCCGGAAAGTGATTATGTATGAAGATGTTGTGAAGAAACTTTGCAACCTCTCTTCCATAGAAACGGTAACGGAGAAACCGGAAGGAGCCGCCTCTTTCATGGTAGGAACTACTGAATATTTCATTCCGCTTGGCGGCATGATCAATGTAGAAGAAGAGCTTGCCAAATTAGAAGCCGACCTGAAATATCAGGAAGGATTTTTGCAAAGCGTGCTGAAAAAGCTAAGTAACGAAAAGTTCGTAGGCAAAGCTCCTGCTCATGTCATCGAAATGGAACGTAAGAAACAAGCTGATGCGGAAAGTAAAATTATTTCGCTGAAAGAAAATATTGCGGCATTGAAGAAATAAGATGTAAGTGTGCTCCGTAATATAGGTGTATCAAAAACAAAACGCTGATTCGGAAACGCCGCAGAGGTAACTAATAAACAAAAAGGGCCATATCAAACTCTTTACCGGAGTGATGATATGGCCTTTTTATGTCGGACGAGAGTAAACAAGTACACCAATTCTAATAAATAATCGAAACTATAAACCTTTTATAAACGAAATAAATGAAATCGAGCTTGCCAAATGTTCACAAGCATCTCGGCTTATCCGTCTTGTCCAAATAAAAACAAAAGACTAATAACTAACTCTGATTATCAACGGACACCCGATGAACACCGTATGCAGAAGAGGGGTGGCTAACAGGCAAATTGTTAATAAGCAAACAAAATCCGCCTTTAAAAATTCACATTCCCTAACACAAATGGTTGCAACAAAAACGCTCATCTCCTCTGCTACCCCGAAAAAAACAATTCTTCAGATGTTTATGCTTCCGAAGATCCAAACTATAAAAAATGTAAAAAAATAAGGGCATACAGGGAGCATTTCTTTTAAGATAGCATCCAATTTCTACTGAATTGCACACGTCGCGCAGCAGAATTACGATTGAAACTTAGGAGAGGTTTCAATGGAAACTCTGCTGCGCGGCATTCAAACTTCTGCTGAATAACGGGAAAAAGTAGGGTAACACCGTACTCGTAAGGCGGAGAATCTCCGATTTTAAGGCATTAATAGTTAACAAACATGAACGAGAACCTGTAAAAGACCTCCCGCACAAGTCGGGCAAATAAGTGCCGACTTTACCCACCAACAAGGCTTTTAGAATCATCATAGTTCTAACCTGCTGGAAACCAGCACTTCCCTCTTCTGTTCTAAACCGTTGTTTTCCGGCTTCGGAATCCTACATTCAAGTAAAAAGATAAACTATTGGAAACCAAATCATTATCTTACCCGAAAGAAACACTTCTCCTAGGAATATGTTAAAATACATATTCTTCAGTTAATTCAAGACGCCACCCCAAACGGAACCGATGTTAGGACTGATGGAAACACTTATTCCAACCGAACCCGGTCAATCTTACTCTATATAGGAATCATCCCCAGTCTTCGTCGAGTGAGTCATCATTCGTCTTAAATCTCAAAAATCGGTTACTTCCTCAACTTTCAAATCTAACCATACTCAACGAAATTACAATCCTATTCCGGAACATAAATAATCTCTCCATTATCCAGTTCATAAGCTATGCCAACCTTTTTTCCTTTCTTTCCGCTTTTCGTATCTTGGTTTTCGGAAGGAGTATACCGGTTAATCTTCTGCCCTTCTTTGGTTATGATTTCCATATTCTCCTTCCCTGGGTTCTTCACCATTGTAAAGTCTTCCTGACTGAACATCTCCGTCATATTATAACGGCTGACCAAAGCCACCATCAACGCTACGGCAAAAACCATAGCCACATCAAAGAGGTTGCTCACCACGCTCATCGGGTCGCTGTCTTCCTCTTTTCTTAACAGATTTCTTCTCATTGCACTTTACGGTTTTCATTTATCAACTCAGAAAGAAACTCCAGATTAGTCATATCCTGCAAATACCAACGTTGCTTCACCTGTTGGGTAATAAAACCAATAGCACTGGCAAACAAACCAACCACAGTGGTGGCAAACGCTACCTGCATATTGTATGCCATTGAAGAAATATCCCCTTCGGCAAGTCCCACCAACGCAGGTCCCATTGGAATAAGCGTTCCCATCAGCCCCAACATAGGACCCATTTTGGTCAGTGTCTTGGATATAGCCAGATCTTTATCAGCGGCAATTTCAAAATCTGCCAGCAAACGCTGCACATGTGCCTGATTGTCTCTCGCTTCTAAAATACGGTGAATATAACAAATGACCAATGAGGAGCTTTCCTTTGGAAGATGTTCTCCTAATCCGGACAATCGGTCGAAAGTCAACGAATCAAACTCTTGACGAAGCAATGCATCCGTTTTACGAATAGCCAGATATTGTCCGAAGAAACCGCCTATAAGCAATATGGAACGTCCGAAAAGGATAATTAATAACACGATAACAGGCACCAACAGCCCAGTAGAAATCCAATAGAGAATGTCTGAAATGTAATTCATAATGTTTTTATTTGTTTATTCTAAATCAGTTTATTCTTTTCAACTTTATTTTTCTTATAATCAGGCCGGTAAGCGTACCGACCACCACCAATATGAACAATCCTGCCAACGCGTCCCAGTTCACCTCATTTATTCCTTTCACGGCGGTTCGGCCATTTACGGTAGCTATAATTCCCAAAATAGCAATCAGGGCATTCGCCAGGAACAGCAATTCCAGACGGACTTCTTTTTCAGGCAACAGCCAACGCAACAAGAAACTACCGGCAGGAATCAATATCAGGACACCGATTGCCATACACCAAGCGATAAAGGAAAAAGATGCACCGGGAAAAGAAAATATCAAAGCCACCAGTCCGCTAAACAATACCGGAAAAATCAGAATACCCGGGAACCAACGCAAAGCCCGGTAAGCCCACAAGATCCGTCTCTTCACAGGCCCGGTGGTTTGTATATGAGCAGCCAACATGCAAAAAGCCATCTGCAACACTACTTCCACACTGAGTATCACGGAGGTATCGAGCATCAAAGACGGGTTAGCAAGCCAGTCGGTTATTTGCGTCTTGGATTGTTCGATGGCATAAGGCCACATCAACCCTACAAATAGCGCACAGATAACCGCTGTGGCCAGCACCGACGACCATTTACGGTAAGTTTGCTTCAACATAAAGTTGAAGCAAACCAATATCATCAATACAAATACAACCGTCTCCATTATTCTTTCATCTTTTTACGACGATGCCGGACCACAAGTATCAGTATCACAATAGCAAGCACTGCAATAACCAGCACAACGGTATTACTCAGCACATTTGTCTGTTCGTCCGCCGCGGGGGATGCAATCTCTTCTTTCTTCATCACCACCCCTTTTTTATCGTTAGCTGCCGCCGCTTCACGTATCCGGTCGATATTTTCCTTATACTGGGCCGCCGACTGCGCATCGGTTTTAGAGGCAATGAACTGACGGAGTTTAGCATTATCGCACACAAAACCAGAACAAGACGGGTTGTATTTATTTACCAAATCGGTATGAAGTTTGGCTATATCGGCAATCTGCTGTTCACTTGCTTTCCACATGCCTTTACGTACTGTCTCCAGCATCACGGCTGTCATCTCCTCCAAAGCAGCAGGATTCTGTTTCTCGAAATACTCCTGTAAACCCAGATCAAATTTGTCCTTTACATATACATTATATATTTCGTCCCACATTTCTTTGTCAATTGCCTTCGGCTTCATCACATTCCAACCATACGTATTCTGCACAATCTCGGCAAACGTATTGGCTGCTCCCGCTTCCCCTTTCATCTTCTCTTTAATATAGGTAGGATTGAAAATGGTGGTACGGCTTTCTACTCCGATAGCCTCTTTCACCTCCTGCATATGGACATTGTTACGATTGCGATAATCACTCAGATAAGCATCCGGATCTTTACCGGTCACATTCCGGACAGCCAAGTTCAAGCCCCCCATAAACTCATACACATGGTCGAGACTCAACGCACCCCAAGTATTACTCTGACGAGGTTGAATGACAGCATCCGTACGGGTCAGTGCGGCTTCAAAAGCGAATTGCCGGAATGCTTCCCAGTTCTTCTCACTGCCATAATAAGCTCCCATATTGTTTAGATAGGTATCAGCTATCTCTTTCTCACTCTCCCATCGATCACCGCTCATCGTCATTCCCTGAATACCGGTTCCATAACCGCCGTTGGCTCCGCCAAACACACGGAAAGCAGAAATCTCACGCGCATCTTTCGGAGTCAATCCTTTCTCAATCAATGCCCGTTCTGCTTCCACTACACCGGCTGCAACCTGATTTTCAAACAGGTCGTCCTTGGCCGCTGCTGCTATCTCCACAGCCCGGTTAATAAGGAACAGACGAGAAGCGGCTATGTCTCTCAACTGCCCACTGGTCTGAACCACCACGTCAATGCGCGGGCGTCCCAATTCTTTAGAAGGGATGAGCTTCAAATCGGTCACACGTCCAAAAGCATCCCGTATCGGCTCTACCCCAAGCATGTAAAGCACCTGTGCTATCGTGGCGCCTTCTGTCTCGATAAACTCGCCGCTCCACAGTGTATAACTCACCTTACGTGGGATGCTGTCATTGTGGCGACGTCTGTACATCTCTATAGTATTGTTGGCCAACCGGATACCTTTCTCCCATGCGGCTTCGCTCGGAGTAGCCTCTGCATTGATACCGTAAAGGTTACGCCCTGTAGGCAAAGTGTTCGGATTAACTATCGGATCGCCTCCGGGAGAGGGTTGCGTATATCCGCCATTCAGTGCATTTATCATAGAAGCCAGTTCTTTTTCCGGACTTTTCTGAAGTTCCGTTTTATATAGTCCCACATTCTTGATGGCACGTTCCACTTCAAGCACAGCCAGCGCAAAATGTACCTCCTCTTTTGAATATTCCGTCTTATCCGACGACATGGCCTTCATCATGGCAACCATACCGCCGCCCTTCCCCTCCGATATACCGGAAGGATGTCCTGAAAACTTATGCGTCCCCGCATCCGTACTATGCCTAGAAGACCTATATGCATCCGCTTCAACAGGATGTATTTTAGAAACCACATTACGCGTTTCAGCCTCTGTCGTTTCCTGCTTTCCTTGAGTAAGCGTCCTTCCGCTTTGAGAAGAATTTTCCAGTCGCTGCTTTTTAGTCATCGCTTCCTCCATCTTTTTCAGAGCTTCGGCAGGCGCGCCCATTTCCCGGGCAAGTTCCAAAGCCTTTTTCGGATCCATTCCTTGCCCCATCTCTTTCATCTTGTACTTCATTGCCCGCATCATATTGCTTTCCTTTGCATTAGCTTCCGGCTGCTTTACCTCTCCATGCAGCTTGCCTGTCCGCGCTTCTTGCGACATTTCCGTCTGCCAGTTGCCCGGCTTCATTCCTTCCGCCTGAGTTTCACGACTCATCGCCATCATCATCGCCATCATACCCTGCGGAGCATTACGTGAATTCTCTATTTCACGAGCTTTCTCCAATTCTCCTGCTGTAATACCCGCCGTACGGCAAACCAGTTCATCCGTACCCGAAGCCGGATTCATCAACAATTGTGCAACCAGATTGCGAGCCGGATTCAAATAATGCTGAGCGAACAAAGCCCGATGCTTGACAGTTTTTTTATCAGCACGTCCGCGAAGCTTATCCAATGCCAACAGGCTGTAAGCAATCGGATCGACAGCCATTGCATATACGCTGCTCATAATGCGGGCGTCTTCATAAGGAACCCCCATCGTATAGAGTTGTCCCGTTATTTTCTCGGCAGCCAGTTCTTCTGCAAAGTTTTCTATACGAAGAATCTCATCTTCCGTATAAGGTACCGACAACACACTATCCAACTCCAGTTCACGATGGATTCCTAACTTCACCGCTGAAGCTTTTACTGCCAATGAAGCACGTCGCAAGTCTGCTTCCGAACGGGAATCAGGAGTATGTCCGCCTACATGTCCGGCACACGAACAGGCCCCTTCTACATTATTATATATCTTGACTTTTTCCATCAAATCTTTATAAATACCCCGCACGCTACTCTCCAAGAAAGGTGGAGTAAGATATGATTGTAATCCTGCATAAGAACGACGTTTCGCTATCATTCCCTCGCCTACATTGGCAATGGAGTAAATATAGAAATGCGGCAAAGCACCCACCAGACGGTCAGGCCAATCGTTGCTGCTCAGCGCCACTTGTTTTTTAGGAGTAAACTCCAAACTTCCATGTGTACCAAAGTGTATCAAGGCATCAGCTTTAAAGCCGAACTGTGTCCAAAGATAAGAAGCGATATAAGTATGCGGAGGCGCAGCATCTGTACCATGTACCACTTTAAATGCATTATCACCTTTTCCCGCAGCATTCTGCGGAAGCAGCACTACATTGCCAAACTGTAAACGAGCTACTCCGATAGAACCGTCCTCAGTAGACATATACTCACCGGGAAATTCTCCATAAGCAGCCACCACTTCGGCATACTTCTCCGGACGGAGTACTTGCTTTACCCAACTTTCATAATCAGCTTTGGTCACTAATGCCGGTTTTCCGTTCTTCATAAATTCATCGAACGCTCCCTGCGCATAATTACCGAAAACGGCTCCCTGAACCTGAATCATCCGTTCCAGTTCTTTAGACGATGTGGGCAATCCCTCCACCTTATAACCCTCTTTCTTCATACGGAGTAACAGATTGTAAAGCGATGGTCCCACTTCCATGCCACCGGCTGTCAGGGCATTCTGCCCCGCACCTTTGTAGTAATAAATAGCCACTCGCTTCTCCCTGTTCGATTTACGCTGAAGACTGATATAATTATTCAAGGTCTGTACGAAAGTCTCCAAACGCTCAGGAATGGCAAACGCATGTTGCAAACCCTCTTCATCCCGATAGTGCCCGAAAAGAGCATACGGACGGATAGCACCGTCAATTTCAGGAGTTACCACGCTTTGCGAGAGAAAGCCCCCACTCATGCCCATTTTATCGTTCTCCCATTCTTCAACCAAACGATTTACATTCAACGGAGCAAATAAAAGTATATTCTGTTCCGAAAGATAGTCTACCATGTAATCACCCATACGTCCATGAGCCATATTAATGACAGCCGACGGCTGCACCGAATCGATATGGTGCATACTGATAAAAGTCTTCATATCCCGGACAGGAAATACTACGTTTCCGGTTTCTTCCAATTTAGCGATCAATTCTGTCGGTTCTCCCATCTGTCCGGTAATGATAATATGGGGAGCACCCTCTTTCAGTAAGCCGTTCTTTTGCAAAAAAGCATTATATTCGGCTATGGTGTTAAAACCGAGCTCCTCCTCATCCGGTTTCTTCGGGTCGGTATGATAAATCAGATCATTGGAGCGTTTTATTACACCCTCCGGTTCATTTACCGAAATAAGTTTTCCATCAATGTGCTTACGAACGTAATTCAACAAACTACGGTAATTCCTACGTCCACCGCTTCCCAGATAACTTTTCAACGTATCCGCCTGAACAGAATCCAGCGATACAATATTATTCGCCGGATTGGTAGCTGCGGTTGTCAATATCGGTAATCCCTCGTCGGCGGCTTTCTGTATTTCGGCCCGTTGTTCTTCGGTTATGCGCAGTCCCATGGCATTAATAAACACCATATCGTAAGCGGTAAGTTTGTCCAAATCGTCTGTACTTAATTCCGAGATTTTGATAAACGAATTGTCGTTAGCCTTAGAAATCTGTCCCAAGCTGATAACTTGATAATTGACAAATGCTACCTTAGTAGTTCCGAACCACAGATTCCACGCTCCCCAAAGTACCAAGAGGAACACGATGACAGCGCTACCTATTATTAATTGTTTTCTCTTCATTCCAATATTCTTATATTTATAATCCAAACATGTCAGCAATATTCACATTTACGGTTCCAATACAACTGATTCCCTTCTGCGGCACCTGCAAGGAACTATCGGCAGCCTTGTCTTTGTAATCAAACAAGTTGTCTACCCCTATATTAAAAGAAATACCTTTCGGCAAGGTAACTCCCGCATTCAAAGAACACAACGTACGTGCATCATAAGTTATCTTCTTATATGAATAAGTGGCATCATCATTCAGGCTCCGGCTATATGTATCAAACTTCGACCCCCATTGTCCGTTCAAAGAACAGTTGAAACCTATTTTCCCGAACTTGCGTGTATACATTGCATTGAAAACAAGCGCATGCGGACGTACCAATGAAGCATTCCGTCCATCTACTTCCATATAATCATTCGTATAGGCGTACGAACCGGTAAGAATCAATCCGAAACCAAACCGATAACGCAGGATAGTCTCCCACGCTGATGTTTTGGCATTTTCGGCATTTACATACTGCATATCACTCGAATCGTCACCCAACGATGTATAAGCTATTTTATTTTTAAAACGATTATGCGAAAAAGAAACGGACATGTTAAATCCTCCTTTCGTATATTCTCCGGACAAGGATACCTGATTGCTTGTTTCGGGCTTCAAATCAGAATTACCATAAATCATAAACATCCCGAGTCCGCCCATATCGTAATTCATATAAAGTTCCTTCAACGAGGGAGAACGAAAACCCTGCGCATAACCTGCACGGAAAGTGAAATACTCGCAGAAACGCCACAAAGCGGATATCTTGGGAGTTAGATGCCAATGATATTTCTCATGGTAATCTGCACGTACACCGGCTACAATATTAAGGTTATGGGCCAAATTCCAGTCCTCCTGAACGTAAAAGGCATACGCACGATTGCTTACGTGAGCGGTGTCTTTCAGCATGTAATGTTTTAAATATTCCAAATCCCCTTCAAATCCTACACTGACTGTATGGTCACCAAACTTTCCTGTATAGTCTGCACGCGGTGTCTGCTTAATGTTACGATAATCGGTAGTTTTCTTGCCGGACAAGAAATAATCTTGATTCTTTTTATAGTTGTCATAGGTATAACCCACCACCAACTGTTGATTCTTACCCGGCAAATATTTCACCTTGCCCCCCAACGTACAATCCATAAAGATTTCCTGATAGTTCTTTCCGATACGGATATCCCGTTTATTATGATAGAAAGATCCCCTCAGGTCAGCGCTTAGCTTCTCGTTACAAGTATAACCCAACTTCTGCGACACATCCCATATTTCATATCCATAAACAGTAGTACTGGCAGCTTTCGCCTGTTCTTCAGTAAGCGAGCCGTTGCTACTTTCCGTGACGGTAGTCTTTCCGGCCTCATCGGTAAGGGTATATGTATCTTTCGTACGGAAAGTCAGGCTTGTATAAGATGTGAGCCTGTTTTTCTTCACTCCTGCCGAGGCCGTATATTTCTGCCCGTTGGAACCGGCATAGCGTGCATTCAGATTCCCGCTGAAAGGACGGTTGGCTGTTTTGGTAATGATATTGATAACACCTCCCAAAGCATTGGAGCCGTAAATAGTCGATTGAGCCCCCTTTATAACCTCAATACGCTCAATATCATCTACGTTAAAGCGAGTAAAGTCCACGTTATGGTCTGCACCTTCACCACTCACGCGTTCACCGTCTATCAGGAACAGCATATATTCTCCGTCCATACCCTGATAAGAAATTTGAGGCATCTGGCTCATCGAATTATATCCAATCTGCAAACCCGGTAACTCGTACTGCAACAAGGTTTCAATACTCATGGGATTCAGTGCTTGAATTTCCTTTTGAGAAATGATACGTGTCAACACGGGTACATCTTTTAAAGGCTTTTCTATAAATGAACCGGTCACCACCACATCGTCCAACTGATTAGCGGACGGCTTTAACTGTATCTGCAACGGCACAGGATCTACAGAAGCCAAAGTCTTTATATTCTGAGATTCATACCCCACAAAAGAAACTTGTAAAATATATTCCCGCGTATTTTCCAGGCGAACCGTAAACTCTCCGCCTGTATTTGTTCCGGCCCCGAACGTAGTATCTAATATACGTACGGTAGCGCCCGGCATAGGCAGCCCATTCTCGTCCGTCACAATGCCCCGAATCGCATAGCGATAGCGGTTAGCATCACTGCGGTCATTTATATTATCTGCCCGAACTGTGGTCATAGCCACTGTTATCATGCAAAATAGAAGAACAAATACCTTTTTCTCCATTACTTTGCAAAGAACTCATAGTTGAACGTCAGAAAACCACTTTTATTAGTTTCAGTATTACCCGCTGCAGTAAACTGAAGTTTCGCCCAGTTGCCGTCGTTACACTTCAACACCATCACATGATTAGTCGGCGTATACACGACGGGAGGCATTGAACCGGTCTCAGTTCTTGTAACCCAACTGCATAACACTTTATTTACATATGGATTCTGAGCATAGCCTACAGAACCCGTTGTCATCATGCCGCTCAAATCCATCGTAAGAGAGAGTTCGTCTTCATCCGCCAGCCGAACGTCTGCTTCATAGTTACCATTCGGCAAAGAAGTCACTTTCTCCATATCAGTCAAACCAGTATCAAGAACCGAGCCTCCGTTTGTCTTTATTTCATACCGATGAAAAGCGATATGCCATTTTATACCGACCGGCTCCACTTCATTGTTTTTAATCGTTCCGTCCGTATATATCCAAGGGCCCGCATCCATTACCGTTTCCATTTCACCGGTTTCCAAATTAAGATAAGTCCACGAACCATAATCGGAAGCGTCTAAATTAGAAATCGATTTCACTCCGGAAGAAGTCCCCCCATTAGCCGGTTCATCATCACTACTACAAGCTGCAACGCATAAAGCCACAGCTAACAACATTAAAATTTTCTTTACTTTCATCTTTCTGTATATTATTTTATGATACCTATTGTTTTTTATCGCTGCAAAGGTACTGTCGGCTAAAAATTGCTACAATACCTAAAAATTGCTATTTTGCAAGAGCGCTATAATCAACAGCATACCTATACAGAAGCATTATACTGTACCGAAAAAGTACTGGGGGATGTCTTTTAAGATAAGGAGGCATGCATGCTCCCTCATTTGAAAATCAAAATCTTTATGGATGAAAGTTGCCTATAGAAGGAATAACTTGTTTCAGGCTTTTTAAAAGAAGCTCAAGAGTATACTAATAAAGCCGCATTAGCTTATATTTTCGGAAGCTAAAACGACTTTATCAAATAAAATATAGAAAAAAGGGTATTTATACAAACTGGGTATTACTCAGGGAATTTATACAAATAAGTATTATTCTTCCAATAATTTCTTCAGGAAATCATCGAGTTCTTCATCCAAACCTTTCAACAGATCCTCACTGAGCATCATTGTATCATCGTCTATTAACAAAAGTTCGGCTATAGTTTCTTTCTCATCGTCAACCAACACAAAAGAATAAGGCTTCATAATGGAAAGCCTATCTAATTTTCCTTTTTCTTGCCAACTCTTCAATATATCACGGAATAAAGATTCCGCCTCGGCGTAAAATTGGTCATCCGTATATTCATTCTCCGCCCACTCTTCTATTACCGTACGTGCCAATTCTTCATCATCGTCATTGTAAATAATCAATTCACCCGAATCGTATCTTGGCTGAATGTGTATATCTGTTACCGCAAGTTGTTCCTTACTTGCTGGAAACACCTCTAATACAGTTCTCAACGTCTGTTCTATGAGTGAATGAGAATGTGAGCTAAGTTTCATATCGACTTCCTTTCTAATATCTTTTGCTAATACACCTCAAAAGTACAAAAAATTTAGTACTAACAACAAATAATAACGATTATTTCTTATCAAAACGCTTCATTTGCAGTTCAAGTTTCTGCATTTTCACAGACTTGTCACTCAATTGTGCCGAATAGTAAAAAGTAATGTACTTTTTGTCCGGACTTCCAGGCTTCGCCAAGTCCATAGCCTCTTTCGCATATTTCAACGCTTCGGGAATATTACTTTGCATCTCATAATAAAGAGCCATATTCAGTGCACTACGCATTCTTTTCTTCGATTTACTTTTACTGGATTCATAAGATTTCTTCCACAACAGAAAAGCGTCTTCCCAATTATTTTCCTTCACATATACCGCCGCATCACGCAATTCTACACATCCTCCCGAATAATATAAACGCTCTTCGGGTTTCCACTGTGGAACCAAATATTTCAAAGGCAACGAAGCACCATAAGAAGAAGCATCCTCCACAATATATTTCTCGGTCAGAGGTCCTATCAACTCCCAAAACACAGTATCTTGAGCTCCTAAAGCCAGATGCATCGGCTCTTTGCGAGAGGGTACATACACGCTTATTACCGTAGATATCTCTCCTTCCACTACCTCTACCGGATAAGGCGGATCTCCCATAAGCTCCACATCAGGCCATGTTTTAATCGATATACCGTCTACTGTTACCAACATATCTACATTTAAATCCGAGGTCAATTGGCGCACCTTTTCCTGCGATAGTTTTAAAGGGGCATCCATCCGCGTGCCCGAACGCAATGAAGAATCACAAAGCATAACATATTCAAAATAGTTAGCATCAGCAAGATTGACAGCGAATTGACGAGCCATGATTTTTCCGTCACCTTCCAGTTTCCCTATCGTAATGCCGTTCGCCAATAAAGTATCATGATTCACTGCATTATCTACTATTCCCACTGACTTCACATCAAGTGGGAAGCTTAATTCCGACGGATATAAAGACTCCATTGATACATAACCAATAGTAGAACAGGAAAAAAGTCCGAAACATGCAATCAATGTTATATATTTACTCATAACTATTATGGTTTTTATCTTGATTTGACAAAAATAACTTGATTCTTGGCATTATACGAACGAATACACTGAGATTAACTACGTTTAACGTAAAGAACGAAGAGTAGAATTCATTACTTATACACAATTTCATAATCCATGCGAGATTTATGAAAACGGTCAAGCGTTAAGAAAATAGAGTACCGCTATCGTATCATCCTAATTCAAGTAAGAGAGTCATGCAAAAGGTTAAAGCATTAAAGGAAATAGAATAATCTCCATCTCGTAAATCATTATTCAAGCAGAGAGTCATACAAACAAACGCTAAAGAAATAGGGTGCCTCTATCGCGTAATCATAATCCAAGTAAAAGAATCATGCCAAAGGACAAGCGCCAAAAAAGGAGAATCGTTTCATGAAGATCTTAAAATAGCGGGAAGCCTCCCTTAAAGAAACCTCCCGCTCTATATTTTCAATGTGCGATTGGACTAGTTTACAAAACAGCCTCTTCGCAGTCAATTTTCAATTAAATTAGATTCCCCGCCCATGACAGTTCTTAAACTTCTTTCCGCTACCACACGGACAAGGATCGTTACGTCCTACAGTCTTTTCCGAACGAATCGGCTCACGCTTCACCTCCCGAGTATCGCGAGCAGCCGCTGCTTGCTGGTTCGGATCGCTTAAATCCTGTTTTGTTTCACGATATTGCTGACGCGGAGCCGGTCTCTCCGGCGCAGCCTCTCTTACTTGTTCGGGCTCTTGGACAGGAATCTGTCCACGCATTAACACGGAAATAGTTTCATTGTTTATCTTGTCTACCATGTTGTCGAACAAGTTAACAGATTCCAACTTGAAAATCAACAGCGGATCTTTCTGTTCGTAACTTGCGTTCTGTACGGAATGTTTCAATTCGTCCAGTTCACGAAGATTTTCTTTCCACGCTTCATCAATGGTATGTAACAGTACAGCTTTCTCGAACGATTTAATAATTTCTTTACATTCGCTCTCATAAGCAGCTTTCAAGTTACACGGAATATTATACATGCGCTTACCATCGGTAATCGGAACCAAAATATTCTCGTACATCTGGCCCTGTTTCTCATATACCTCTTTAATAACAGGCTGGGCAATCTGAGCCATACGGTCCATCTTACGCTTGAAGTTAGCCATAGCCTGCTCAAAAGTCTTGTCTACCAAATCATCAGGTTTCTCTTTACGGAAATCCTCTTCGGTAAATGGAGCTTCCATAGCCAATGTTTTCAGAATATCCATCTTGGCGCCTTCGTAATCATTGTTGACTACCGCATTGTTACAACGTTCCCATATCATATTGGTGATATCCATTCCGATACGTTCACCCATCAAGGCATGACGACGCTTGGTGTATACAACCGTACGCTGTTTGTTCATCACGTCATCATACTCTAGCAAACGTTTACGAATACCAAAGTTATTCTCTTCCACCTTTTTCTGGGCACGTTCGATAGAACTTGAAATCATATTCGCTTCAATCATTTCACCCTCTTTGAAACCCAGTTTGTCCATTACATGAGCAATACGGTCGGATGCAAACAGACGCATCAAATCGTCTTCCAACGAGACAAAGAATACGGAAGAACCCGGATCTCCCTGACGTCCGGCACGTCCACGCAACTGGCGGTCTACACGACGAGATTCATGACGTTCCGTACCGATAATAGCTAATCCACCGGCGGCTTTCACTTCCGGACTTAACTTAATATCCGTACCACGACCCGCCATATTAGTAGCGATAGTTACTGTTCCTTTCAAACCAGCTTTCGCCACAATGTCGGCTTCCTTCTGGTGCAACTTGGCATTCAATACATTGTGTTCTATTTTACGCATGGTCAGCATCTTACTCAGCATCTCGGAGATTTCTACCGATGTAGTACCCACCAATACCGGACGACCTGCATTTACCAGCGATTCTATTTCCTCTATTACGGCTTTATATTTCTCGCGTTTGGTCTTGTAAACGCGGTCGTTCATATCTTTACGGGCAATCGGACGATTTGTCGGAATCACCACTACATCCAATTTATAGATATCCCAAAGTTCACCCGCTTCCGTCTCCGCCGTACCGGTCATACCGGCCAATTTATGATACATACGGAAATAGTTCTGTAACGTAATAGTAGCGAATGTCTGCGTAGCCGCTTCCACTTTCACACGTTCTTTTGCTTCGATAGCTTGATGCAATCCGTCGGAATAACGACGACCTTCCATAATACGACCTGTCTGCTCGTCCACAATCTTCACCTGGCCGTCGATTACTACGTATTCGTCGTCTTTCTCGAACATGGTGTAAGCCTTCAATAACTGGTTGATAGTGTGTACCCGTTCCGACTTAACGGCATAATTGGTGAGCAACTCATCTTTCTTGGCCAGCTTTTCTTCATCGCTCAATCCCTTTTCGTTCTCCAGTTCTGAAAGTTGTCCGGCAATATCCGGCAACACAAAAAGAGTCGGATCGGAAGAATTTCCAGTAATCAGGTCTACACCTTTATCAGTCATATCCACACTATTCAGCTTCTCGTCAATCACAAAGAACAATGGCTCTACCGCTTCCGGCATACGCTTGTTGTTTTGTTCCATGTAAATCTCCTCGGTTTTAAGCATACCGGCCTTAATACCCGGTTCACTCAAGAATTTAATCAATGCCTTGTTTTTGGGCAATGCTTTATGACTGCGGAACAAAGCAAGGAAACCTTCTTCCTGAGTCTTCTTGTCGTCCGAAGCTATCATCTTCTTGGCATCCGCCAAATATTGAGTAGCCAATTTCTTTTGAGCTTCTACCAAACGTTCCACCAACGGACGAAGTTCTTCAAATAGTTGGTCGTCTCCTTTGGGAACCGGTCCGGAAATAATCAATGGCGTACGGGCATCATCAATCAACACGGAGTCCACTTCATCCACAATGGCATAATTATGTTGGCGTTGAACCAGATCTTTCGGACTGCCTGCCATATTGTCACGCAAGTAATCGAAACCGAACTCATTGTTCGTACCGAAAGTGATATCCGCCATATAAGCTTTCCGACGGGCGTCAGAGTTAGGCTGATGCTTATCGATACAATCCACGCTCAATCCGTGAAACTCGTATAACGGTCCCATCCACTCAGAGTCACGCTTCGACAGATAATCATTCACAGTTACCACATGCACGCCGTTTCCCGTCAATGCATTCAAGAACACCGGTAAGGTAGCCACCAAAGTTTTACCTTCACCGGTTGCCATTTCGGCAATTTTACCCTTATGAAGCACTACGCCACCAAACAACTGTACATCATAATGCACCATATTCCACGTCGTATCATTACCTCCGGCCATCCAATGATTCTGATAAATAGCTTTATCCCCTTCAATACGGACAAAATCTTTGGTTGCGGCCAGTTGGCGGTCGAAATCGGTAGCCGTCACTACTATTTCTTCGTTCTCAGTAAAACGACGGGCCGTATCTTTTACAATAGAAAAAGCTACCGGCAACACTTCATCCAGAGCCTTCTCATATTTATCCAACACCTCCTTTTCCAATTTATCAATTTGGGCAAAAAGGTCCTCACGGTCTTCCATTTCCGTACTTTCCACCGAAGCTTTCAGCTCTTCAATCTTCGCTTTCTCTTCCGTAGCCGAAGTCTGAATATAGTGTTTCAGTTCCTGCGTCTTGGCACGAAGCTCATCATTACTCAATTTTTCAATATCCGGATAAGCGGCTTTAATTTTTTCCACCCAAGGCTGTATCTCTTTCATATCCCGGGTTGACTTATTACCGAATAGTTTACTCAAAAATTCATTAAATCCCATTCTATATCTATTTTTATTGTTATCTTATGGATTGTTTTACAGGCTGCAAAGTTAAATAAAATGCTGATTTATTTACACTTTCACCTTGAATTATTTTGGAAAAGGCAGCTTCCGAAGTTTATTTTCCCATAACAAGAAGTGATTCGTATTCTTCTGCATCATCCGGATAATCCATCATAATAAGAATTATTTCCAGGAATCCACTTGGACATATGCGTTTTAAAAAAGAGTCTTCACGTTTTCTAAATCTTCCGATGTAAACCGCGTAATACGCAATGAGAAAGAATATCCGCGTTTAGAAATGATTCTTTACTTGTTCAAGTCAGTTAAAGGAGCTACCGAACAAGCGTTAGGCGCCCGTATTCTCATGAAGTGGGCCAACGTGGGAGCTATACAGTCCACCGTAGCCGGAGTATGGATAAGTTCGGGTTTCGTACCTGCTCCCCAGAAAATAAGAGGAAACTCCAGATATGAATCCCGTACAATTCTATATGGATGGTCTTTAGTAACATCTTCGTTCATTAATTTCCATCCCGGAGCAACGTCCAAAATAATATCGCCGGAACACTTGCCGTTGTAAGCGTTACGCATACGCATGGCTTCAGGCGTATAAGCATTCAAACGTAAGTCTTGCGATGTGTAAACCGACTTCACTCCGCTGAACTGCGCCAAGAACTCAGCAGCTTTAGCCATCACTTGTACCAGGTTCAACTGTTTCTTCTCAATTAGTTTCTGGTCCAGATAAATATGCAGTCCGTTGTAAGCCTCCACATATTGTCCCTGTCCGTATGTCGCCATCAGGAACATGTTCAACAGAGCCGTACAACGATCCATATAAAATTCCCCGGTAGGAATTCGGTATTCCGACAGATAGTCACTCACTTCTGCATCGGCATAACCGGTGGAAGTTATAAAGACCAGCAAATTCTGTATACCCACCTTCTTTTCCGCTGCTTCCAGCAGCTCCTCTATATGGCGGTCGAGACGTGCGTAAGTATCCTGAATTTCAATAGGGTACTCAAACGCCGACTTATGTTCGAAATTACCTGCATAATAAGTAACGGCCAAGAAATCGGTTATATTGTCTGTTCCTATCGCTGTATTCCGCAAGCAAGTAGTGGCCAGACGGTTTACCTCATCATTCACCAATCCGCTTGTTTTAAAGTTCCTGTACTTGCGATAAGTATCCGTAAAACGATGTTTGAAACCGTCCGAATTCAATGCCGAAAAATAAGTGTAGGCGCCCGAAGCATGATAAGGCTCCCATACCAAATCCTGAATACGAGTATCCAGTCCGTTCCGGTCGTTGTATGCTATTACCCATGTAGGAAAATTTCCGTAAAAAGTAGAACCAGCCCATTTTCCCGTATCGTCATTCAACCAAAATGCCCCGTCGGCGGCATGACCGGCAGAAAATACCGCCGCATCCCGAAACGGAGCGATGGCATATACGACAGCTTTTCCCAATGTAGCCACTTTCAGTTCATCCGAAATGGTAGAAACCAACAAATTCTTGGGAGAGGTATTCTCCGCTGTATAAACACCCATAAACGCCTTATCGTCCACGCATTGCACCATCTGCAACGTGTTACGGTCCATCCATTCTCCACCTATAATTCCATGATTGTAAGGCGTGGTTCCGGTATAGATGGAAGCAACGGCCGAAGCGCGATCGGTAGGGGAAAAATTATAATTGGCACTGCAATAGATTCTTCCTTCCTTCAACAAACGTCTGAAACCCTTCTCGCCGTACAATGCCGAGAAAGCCTCCATATAATCGGACCGTAACTGGTCGATAGTGATACCCAACACTAATTTCGGAGCAACGGGAATCGTTTGTGCCTGAAGACTTGTAAGGGTTAAAGCCGTAAGGAGCGAAGTAAGTAATCTTCCTTTCATTTATGTCGTTTTCTATATATTCCTATTATGTGAGTCAATGATCTTATCAACAAACTCAGGGCCAAAGGTAATACTACCAAATTAAATTTTTGAGGTATCACTTCCCAAAACGCTATAAAAAGTGTTAAAACCACTATATTCACCCAATGATAGAAATCCTTCTTCCCTTTTATGGATCTATAAACCATCATCGGAAGATAAATTAAGGGAATGGGGTTGAACAGAATCAACAAGTAATTGGAACCTACCGTAGGGTGTACGGAAAAGAAAAATAAAAAGGCGATAATGCATCCGGCAATACCTTGCGCGCCAAATAAAAGGATATCCACACCCCAAAAACATTTTTGGTAACGTAATTCGATTATTCCTATTATCACGGTGAATGCCAGCAATATGATCGCTGTTTGCATCGGTGTAATCGGAAAATCTTTTTTGTGTACTGATACAGAAGGATCCACTATTTTTTGTTTTTCCAATATCAGCGGACGTTCCGTACCATCCGCAGCTCTGATGACCGCTCCGTCTGCCGCACGAAGCAAATAGAAAGGTGCGAACATCTGCAAACGCACATCGATAGGTTTGTCGGCTTCACTGCCCAAACAAAGGTCTATACCTAATTCCGACCATTCATGTCCGGCGGTATATTGATGAACAATATCACGAAAAGAAAGCTCTTTCCCGGATTCCGGATAAATAACCGTTCCTTCGATACTTTCCTCTATTTTATCACGAGCACGCGTGGTACAATTATCATAAAAATAATTGTAGCGGTAAGTCCGGTTTTCAGGTCTGTAGTTCTCATCCAGCAATTGGAACAGACGCATTTTTTCCCGAGGTGTGAGATTCAATACCTGCTGTTCCACGTAAGAACCACGCGAGTCATACTCTTCTTCAAAGTAAATATAAGGAATCACCCCCAGTTGGTAATCGGTCTCTCCTTTTACGAAACGCATCACGAAATTAGGAGTTTGAAAGCTGAACATGCCATAGTTGAACACCCAATCCGCCCCTTTCGCTTTATCCTCGTACCGGATAGCCGTATGCCCAAACAAGGCGTAGATTTCCGAACCGGGCGAACAAGTAAGCAGGCTGATACGGATAGAGTCTTCTTCCTCAGCGGCAGATACCGGTAAAATAATACCGAATCCTGTGTATATTATCCAAAATAAGAATAAGAGATATCGTTTCATCAAACAGTTTTTCCAATCAGAGGAGCAAAGGTAGGACTTTCAAAGCAGATTACACACAGATTTTCGCAAATATTTCTGTTTCTACCATAAATTACCAGCTGATAACAAAATTGATCTTTCATACCCAAATAGATGTTTTTATGCGGATTTACAGCAAATACCCCTATTTTCAACACAAATCACCCCGAACAATGACAAAACAGGTCTTTTTATACTAAATCTATATGATTTCAGCAGATTTTCTTCATTTCTATATTATATCCACCCAATAATGACAAAACAGGACTTCTTTATATCATTTCTATACAATTCCTATATATATTTCCTTTTCCGCCATTTATCCTCGAATTATATCAAAAACCGTAGCTTTTCTTTATTTTTGTACGATTTCGACCAAATATTACACATTCTCATTCATAAAAATGTTGTAATATTGCAAAATAAAATCTTTAAATCTACATAGTACATGAAAAAAATATTATCTGCTTGCTTTGCCACGTTTCTTTCGTGCGGCACTTTTGCACAGACCGCTACCGAGGCGAGACTTCCTTACCAAGATACAAACCTTTCACCCGAACAGCGGGCTGAAGACTTGCTCGGCCGACTCACTTTGGAAGAAAAAGCATTATTAATGCAAAACAATTCCAAAGCAATTCCACGGCTTGGTATCAAACCGTATGAATGGTGGAACGAAGCCTTACACGGTGTGGCTCGTGCCGGACTGGCTACCGTCTTTCCACAGTCTATCGGTATGGCAGCTTCGTTTAACGACAGTTTGCTCTACGAGGTGTTTACTGCCGTCTCGGATGAGGCACGCGCCAAAAACAGATATTTCAATAACAAAGGCCAGTATAAACGTTACCAAGGCCTTACCATGTGGACCCCGAACGTAAACATTTTCCGTGACCCACGCTGGGGACGAGGACAGGAGACGTACGGAGAAGACCCATATTTGGCTGGACGCATGGGTATGGCGGTAGTACACGGGTTACAAGGCCCGGCAGATACTCGGTACAACAAATTGCATGCCTGTGCCAAACATTTTGCCGTACACTCCGGTCCGGAATGGAACCGCCATAGTTTCAACGCGGAAAATATAGACCTGCGCGACCTGTGGGAAACCTATCTTCCCGCCTTCAAAGAGCTTGTACAAAAAGCTAAGGTAAAAGAAGTAATGTGTGCCTACAACCGCTACGAAGGCGACCCTTGCTGCGGAAGCAACCGACTGCTCACTCAAATTCTGCGTAACGAATGGGGATTCAAGGGTATCGTGGTATCCGATTGCGGCGCTATTTCCGACTTCTACGGGGAAAATAAACACAATACCCATCCCGATGCCACCCATGCTTCGGCAAGTGCTGTACTAAGCGGAACAGACGTGGAATGCGGCAGCAACTACGGCAAGCTGCCCGATGCGGTACGGAAAGGGCTGATTCCCGAAGAGCGCATCGACATCTCCGTACGCCGTCTGCTAAAAGCTCGTTTCGAGTTGGGAGAAATGGACGACACCCACCCGTGGAACCATATTCCTTACTCGGTGGTAGCTTCTGCCCAACATAATGATTTGGCACTGAAGATGGCGCAAGAAAGCATGGTGTTATTACAAAACAAACGTAATCTGCTTCCCCTTAATAAAAAGATGACTGTTGCCGTTATCGGTCCAAACGCCAACGACTCAGTGATGCAATGGGGAAACTACAACGGTACGCCTTCCCACACGGTAACATTGCTGAAAGGTATACAAAAACTACTTCCGGAATCGCAAATTATTTACGAACAAGTATGCGGCCACACTGATGCACACATCTGGGGAAGTCTGTTCGGTCAATGCCGCTCACCGAAAGGCAACGGTTTTGAAGCGACTTACTGGAACAATACTGCGTATCAGGGAACTCCCTCTGCCGAAGCCCTGCAACCTACCCCCTTCGCATTTCAGGCAGCAGGCGCTACCGTATTTGCTCCGGGAGTGAATACCAAAGAATTCTCCGCTTCCTACCGTTCCACCTTCCGTCCCGAGCATTCCGGCACTGCCCATTTCCGTATAGCCACCAACGGAAAAGTCCGTGTGCTAGTAAACGGTAAAGATGCCGGACAGGAAATCGTCAACAAGAAACAACCGGCCAACTATTACCCATTCTCTTTCGAACAAGGCAAAGAGTATGAGATAGAACTGAAAACCGAACAAACACGGGAAGACGCGTTCCTGAAATTCGATTTGGTGGAAGCGCAGCCGACAGACATGACGGCCTTGCTGAAACGGTTGAAAAAAGCAGATGTAGTTATCTTTGCAGGAGGTATCTCTCCCTTACTCGAAGGAGAACAAATGAGTGTTGACGCACCGGGATTCCGCGGAGGCGACCGGGAGGACATCGAACTTCCCACCGCACAACGCAATGTGTTGCAAGCGCTGAAAAAAGCAGGCAAAAAGATTGTTTACGTCAACTATTCAGGTTCGGCCATTGCCTTGACTCCGGAAACTGAAACTTGTGATGCCATCCTGCAAGCGTGGTATCCGGGACAAGAGGGCGGAACAGCTGTAGCTAGAATACTCTTCGGTGAATACAACCCAGCAGGACGGCTGCCGATAACCTTCTACAAAAATACTGGACAGCTTCCCGATTTTCAGGATTATTCGATGAAAGGACGCACTTATCGTTATTTCAAAGAGAAGCCCTTGTTCCCCTTCGGTTACGGACTGAGTTACACGCAATACACCTATCTGCCAGCTCGTCTGGACAAAACAAGTTTGAAATACGGCGAAAAGGCTATCCTCACCATTCCTGTACGAAACATCGGCAAGCGCGATGGTGAAGAAGTGGTACAAGTTTACCTGCGTCGTCCCGACGATATGGAAGGACCGCTGAAAACATTAAGAGAATTCCAACGTATCAGCCTGCCGAAAGGAAGCAGCAAAGAAGTGACGATAGAACTTCCCTACTCCGCTTTCGAGTGGTTCGATATAAAAACGAATTCCATGCATCCACTTACCGGACGCTACGAGATTCTTTACGGAGGCAGTTCCAGGGAACAAGATTTGCAACGTATACAGATCACTATTGAATAGGAGTTGGATTCAGCACACAAATGACAGATAACAATATCTGAGTGTAAAAATACAACTTCCTCTTCGAAGTTGAATGCATACACGAATGACAGATGACAACATCTGTTCCATACAGGAAGTATCTTTGAATAAAAACTTATCCACCGTGTATTGCACCGACTGACTACTCGAGTGGTATGCGAACTGAAGCTGCAAAGAGTAAAAGTACAAACAACAAACGCTCGTACGAGGAAAAAAGTACTGAAGAAGGAGAAAGAAAGAACTCCTAAATTTAGAATATCACATGAGCCCAGACTATGTAATTGCACAAACTTAGCTAACAGAATTATTTATACTTGGCCAGTGGCATTGCATCACCCTAGCTAATCTCAAACCGTAGGCCTGTCACTTCCCAAGCCGTAGGCTTGTGGCTACCGCAAGTGCCAAGCCTACGGCTTGGGAAGTGACAGGCCTACGACTTAATCTCCCGCAAACAAGACAGACACATTGACAAAACGCCGCACTTCTTACCACCAAATACGTCACTATCCATCACTAATTACGTCACTCTCTCCTGTGCACAGTCGAACAAGCATCCGTTTTTGATGGTATTGTTCACCCGCTCCGCCAATGCGTTATACAACGGGTTCTCACATGGAATCATACTGATAACATATATATTTCTCCATAAGCACGGCAACATATTGGTTAGAACCATACTGTATGCCCCGGTCGGAGTGGTAAATCAGTTTATTTAAATCCACATGCAACCTTTTATTAAACTCTAAAGCCATTTTTAAGGCCCATAGAGCACCCTCTATTTCAAGTGTTTTGTAAAAATGGCTTGCAACATCTATAAACCAGGAGAGATAAGACCATTCCTTCCGAGCGGCAACAGAGGTAATATCCGCCACACCATCTCTCCGATTGAAGTGCCACGAGCAAGGAAGTAACATTCAGTAAATCAGGACAAATATAAAAGTTAGGGGTTGAATTCGTCGTCTTCAGACATGACCATTCATTTCTTTGAGATAAACCATTGGCACACAAAACATGGTAACATGGATCACGGTCTATAACCATTTTCTCTCCGAACTTAGAGACATAACACGCATAAAGTTCACGCATGATATGAGAACGTCTAACCTCCTTTTTTACTGTCCACATGTTTATAATAACCTTGTCCGGTTATGCCGAAGTAATCACAGAAGATTTTCAACCTGCCATGAAAGCGATGACCGAAAAGTCTCCGTGACTAAGGTGTCGATTACTTGGCTTCGGAGTTTTTTCGAATATTGATATGATAAGTGAATTCCGCCAGATTAATCAAAGCCTCGCTAGCTTTATGAAGAAGAGATTTCTCCTCTAAGGTACGACAAATCTGATGGTTTCCAACATGAAGCAAGGCCACTTCTGAATGAAGAGAAGATGTTATACCTGAACTTTGTCCACTATACTCAGAAAATACCTTCCCCCTCTTACAGAAAATTTACTGAAAGCATGCTTCACCGTTCCTCTTTCATTTCTAATAACATAAAAATCAGAAAAGTACAGTAACTGACAACACTATTCACCAAAGGAAATTAAAAAACGAGTTTTTTACGCCCAATGCATAAGAAAGTCCAGACCGAAACTCTCTTTGTATGAAAAAAGAGGTCTGCAGTTTTCCCCTGCCTCAAGAGTATAAAACAGGCTTGATGTCCCAATAAATACAACTCATGAAAACAGTTTGGAGTCTTGACAGACACAAAGACAGTGTTTTCTGCTGTATTCTAAGTAACGGAGGACAAAAACCCAACACAAATTTGGTACGCTCACCGATGAACTTGTGACATTGCACGACCTGATGGAAGCTAAAGGGGAGCAAGGAATGCATCATGAAGAATAACACATCCTAGAAAGAAATCACCGTTAACTTCAACGGACTTTATGAAAAGTATCCTATATCGATATGATATTTGACAGAAATGAAATTGCAGAATACCGGAGCTATTACCTTATTTATACAGACCGGAAGAATAGAAATTTAATGCACAGAATTATTTGGCTGAAAACACCTATAAACCTAAATACAAGGCATTATACCAGTACGGGAATCAAATAAAAGATACTCAAAAAGGGTTCAATTTCAGTTATAAGTATTATTTTTGTAAAAGCAATCATTCCAACGATTGTTATACGTTAAACTCTTAAGCTAATACATACTATGAATCGTTACACCATCTATTTGATAGTTTTTATTATGGCAGCTACCATGCCCACACAAGCACAGGAAGTTCTTTTTCCAGCACAGAATGCCAAAAATGTAAACATCGATACCCATCTTGTTCTTCACTTTACAGATTCACCGACTATTGGGGAAAAGGGATGTATCAAAGTTTACGAAGAAGGCAGTAACAGGCTGGTCGATTGTTTGGATCTAAGCATTCCTGCCGGACCGACTGAAAAAAGAAAGAACCCGAAAGCTACTTATACTCCAATACCTTATGAGTACATAGCGACAAACCATACCAATGCCAACACTAAGCCCGGTACTCCTTCAGGCTGTAACCAGCCCGAAAACACGCCTTACCAATTGACTATTATCGGGCACTTTACTGATGGATTCCATTTTTATCCGATCATTATCCACGATAAAACCGCAACTATTTACTTACATCACAATTTACTGGAATATGGAAAGAACTATTATGTTACCATCGATGAAGGAGTTCTCTCCGCCAAAGGATTCAAAGGTTTCACTCAAAATAATCCGTGGAAGTTTTCCACTAAAAAACATCCTTCGGTTATCGGGAACAAAATCGTAGTCAGTCCAGATGGATCTGCCGATTTCAACACCGTACAGGGTGCTCTGGATTATATACCAGACTTTACGCCCCATAGTCTGGAACAAAAAGAGGAGGATACCGACCTGAACGGAGGTTGGCATATATATATTAAAAACGGTGATTATGAGGAGATAGTTTATTTCCGTAACAAACGACATGTAACCATCGAAGGAGAGAGCAAAGAGGGAGTAGTTATACACTATCCTAATTGCGAAATATTCAACCCTCATCCCGAATTAATAAAAACAAACGAAAATATCGGTACCTTTCCCTCCAGACGAGCATCTTTTATGTGCGACAACGGATATGCAATTACATTGATGAACTTGACTTTACGTACCGACTGCAAAGGACAAGCCGAGGCTTTGCTGATTATGGGAGTTAATAACAGCGTGTATAACGTAATTATCGATGGATCGGGAGACGCTTTACAAGTAAACGGTCCCACTTATTTTGAGCGATGCGACATTATCGGCGATGGAGATACAGTAATGGGAAGGGGACCGGCCTTTTTCAGAGACTGTAGCATTACAAGTTCATCCTATATGACACGTGCAAGAGGAACGGAGAAAAATCATGGATATGTCTTTAATCATTGCACATTTAACGGAATCGGCGATAACGCTATCCTCACCCGAACTCCGGTAACAGATATTTATCCGGCCGCCGAGGTTATATTGCTGAATTGCACCTTGAACAATGTTAATCCGCTAGGATGGAATGCATTGGAAGGTGATACATCTAAGGCCAGACTGTGGGAATACAATAGCCGAAACACAAACGGAACTCCGATAGATGTAAGCAAACGTCATCCGGTATCTCGACAATTGGATAAAGAAAAAGATGCGGAATGGATAGAAAAATATCAAAACCCATTTTACATATTAAGGTAATAAGCAAGAATTTAAAAGCAGGGTAAATAAAAGAGCGGAACGTAAAACTTAAATAAAAATTTCAAAAACGCAAAGGGAATTACTGTAAATATGACATATTTTACTTTACTTTGCAAGCCTAATTAAAGAGAATTGTGAATTTAATTATTGATATAGGAAACTCTGTAGCCAAGCTTGCTCTTTTTCATCAAAATGAATTGATTGATGTTTTTTATGATTCAAATCAATCATTGGATACGTTATCAACCATATGCAGTCAATATTCCATTGAGAGGAGTATCTTATCGACTGTTATAAACTTGAATAATACGATCCTTGAACAATTGAAGACGCTTAAATGTAAATTGCTTCAAATTGACTATCAGACAGTTCTCCCTATAAAAATACTATATCAAACGCCTCAAACGTTAGGTAGCGACCGTATAGCCGCCGTAGTGGGAGCTCAAACCCTTAAACCGAGAAAAGACATTTTGGTTATTGATGCCGGAACATGCCTTACTTACGAATTTATAGATGCACAAGGTAACTACTATGGAGGCAACATTGCACCGGGAAAAGCAATGCGCTTGAAAGCGCTTCATTCTTATACGGCCAAACTGCCTCTTATCGAAGCAGAAGGTGATACGCCGGAGTTGGGTTATAATACGGAAACGGCTATCCGTTCGGGAGTAATTAAAGGTATGGAATTCGAAATAAACGGTTACATTACCCATTTACAAAAGAAATATCCGGGACTTTTGGTTTTTTTAACGGGCGGAGATGAATTTTCTTTTGATACAAACTTAAAAAATATCATCTTTGCAGATAAATTTTTAGTGCTGAAAGGCTTAAATAGAATTTTAGAATACAATGATAAAATATAACAAAACCCTTTGCATGCTATTGTTTACAATGATAGCAGGAGTAGTAATGGCCCAAAACGGTGTTAACTCCCCTTATTCCCGATACGGTTTCGGGCTTCTTTCCGATCAGAGTACCAGTGCAAACAAAGGTATGGGAGGACTCTCTTACGGACTAAGAAATAAATACCAGATAAATGTCGGTAATCCGGCTTCTTATTCGGCTATTGATTCTTTGACATTCTTATTCGATGCAGGCATAACATTACAAAATGCAAATTTCGATAATGGATCCATAAAAATGAATACCAAGAATTCAAGTTTGGATTATCTGGCTTTTCAGTTCCGGATGTTTAAAAACATAGGAATGACAGCGGGATTTTTACCTTATTCTAAAATCAATTATAGCTTTTCTTCCAGTGAGAAGGTAAGAGAAGATGAAGAAGGCACTGTATACTCTTATGAATCATTTGCCGGAGACGGGGGGTTGAATCAGGCTTTTTTAGGTGTTGGAGGCGAAGTGTTTAAAGGATTCTCTATCGGAGCTAATGTTTCATACTTATGGGGGGATTTGAACCATACGATAAAAAACAGTTATAGTTCTTCTACAGTCTGGTCGATTTTACGTAGTTACACATCCGAAATAAAGACTTATAAAGCCGATTTTGGTATTCAATACAGCAAAACATTCAATACTAAACATATGGTTACAGTGGGAGCAACCTATTCTTTAGGACATAATGTAAAGGCTGACGCATACAAAATACAGCAATCACTGGACGAAAGTTCAGGTTCTTCCAGCGTAATGACCCAACGTATTGATACCATAGCAAACGCTTATCAAATACCACACTGTTTTGGTATCGGTTTTACGTATGTTTATGACAAACGATTAACCGTGGGCATGGACTACACCTTACAGAAATGGGCGAATGTGAAATATCCGCACTTCACTACAAAACCCAAGGAAGATGGTAATACGAATCTGCCCGCAGAACTTATTGAGCATACAACAGGCTCAAACGTTGATTATGAGAACTGGAAATTCAACAATTCCTATAAACTGGCAATCGGTATGGAATATGTTCCCAGTTTCACGGCTCGAAGCATTTTTAAGAGAATGAGATACCGCCTTGGAGGTTATTATTCCGACCCTTACGTAAAAGTAAAAGGAGCGGATACACGCGAATATGGGATAGGAGGAGCTGTGGTAGTACCCATATTTAACACGCATAGCAGCAAAACCTCATTCTTGACAGTTTCTGCCGAATATGTAAACGTTAACCCGAAAGTGAATAATCTTATCAAAGAAAATTATCTTAAGCTAAGTGTCGGATTAACTTTCGGAGAATTATGGTTCCTCAAATGGAAAGTTCAATAAACTTAATCCAAAAATAAAAAGATACACGAATTATTAATAACAACAACTAATGTTCTATACGATGAAAATGAAGATGATTACCGCAATCTTGCTTGTCTTTGCACTGGGGACAACAAGTACATTTGCACAGAAAGGAGTAGATGATGGTTCGAGATTCGGACACGGAGAAGACAGCCTAAGATGCTTACAAAACTTAAGTATTTATGCTGAGTATGTAAAAACAGGCAACTTCAGAGATGCTTACCTCCCTTGGAAAGCAGTTTACACGGAATGCCCTAAAGCACAAGTTTTAACTTATATCAATGGAGCTAAAATTTTACGCTGGTTTATCTCAAATGAGAAAGATGCAACTAAACGCGCTGCATATGTTGACGAGTTAATGGGAGTATATGATCAACGTCTTAAATATCTGGATGAATTAAATAAATTGGTTCGTACCCCCACAACAGAAGGTTCTGTTTTAGGAATGAAAGCGCATGATTATATCGTTTACAGTGCGGCAAACCTTGATGTAAATAAAGCATATGATATGTTGGCTAAAGTTATCTCTTTGGAAAAAGAAGAAACCGACTACTATGTATTGCAAGACTTTATGGATATGTCTGCCCGCAAATACAAGGCGGATCCTAACCATAAAGAAAAATTTATCGATGACTATCAACTCGCAGCGGGATATGCAGATAATCTATGCAAGAATGCTTCTGAAAAGATGAAAAAGGTAACAGAAATCACTAAGAATAATATCGAAGCGATTTTTATAAATAGTGGAGCTGCGACTTGTGAGAACCTGCAAGCTATGTATGCACCCAAAATTGAGGAAAATAAAACAGACTTGGAATATTTGAAGAAAGTTGTAGCCTTAATGAAAATGTTTAAATGTACAGACCAAGAGGCTTATTTCAAAGCTTCCGAATATGTACATGCAGTATCTCCGACTGCTGAAACAGCCGTAGGTTGCGCTTATATGTATTATAAGAAAGGTGATTTAGAGAAAACTCTTCAGTTCTTCGATCAAGCTATCGAACTGGAAGAAGATCCAATAAAAAAATCGGAAAATGCTTATAATACAGCTGTAGTTTTATTCTCTAAAAAGCAATTGGGTAAAGCGAAAGCCTACGCCAACAAAGCTATTTCTTTTAATGACAAGAACGGAAAAGCATATATCCTGATTGCTACTATGTATGCATCAAGTCCTAATTGGAGCGATGAAAGTGCATTAAACAGATGTACGTATTATCTGGTTATCGATAAATTGCAACGTGCTAAAAATGTTGACCCAAGTGTTACGGAAGAAGCAAATAAGTTAATAGGCACCTATGCCGCACACACTCCAAAACCCGAAGATTTATTTTTCTTGAATCTTAAGAAAGGTGATTCTATTACAATTGGCGGATGGATAGGAGAAAGTACTGTCATTAGATAATATGTCTACTACACAAAAAAATTATAGAAACTTCATTGGATTAAGCATAACAGTTGCTCTTTGGGCTACTGTTATGCTTATTTTATTTCCTTCGTGTACGGGAAAAGAAAAAGATTTAGCAGCTCCTATCGTAGAGCGTGATTCGCTTCCATCCATGATAACAATCGGAGTGTCTTCACTTATTTCAGATTCCGGAGTCATACGATACAAAATTATCGCAGAAGAATGGTTAGTGTTTGATAAAACCAATCCGCCCAGATGGGCTTTTGAAAAAGGAATATTTCTTGAGAAATTTGACAACGATTTACATGTGGACGCTAAAATAAAGGCTGACACAGCTTACTATTACGATAAACAAAAACTATGGGACCTGAGAGGACATGTTTCTATCAGAAATCAAAAAGGCGAAAAATTTGATACCGAACAGCTTTATTGGAACCAAAACACAGAAAAAGTATATTCAGATAAGTTCATACATATAGAACAAGAAGACAAAATTATAACCGGCTATGGTTTTAATTCGAACCAACAATTTACAGATTATGTAATACGTAATACCGCCGGGATTTTCCCAGTTGAAGAGCAGCCAAACGATTCTATTCGCCGCGATTCCATAAACTAAAAGTATGAGTAGCACATTCATTTATATTTTTATCTCAATGGCCTTTTCCGCTTTCTTTTCAGGAATGGAAATAGCCTTTGTTTCGTCCAACAAATTGCGTTTTGAAATGGATAGAAGCAGTCAAAGTATCACCTCGAAAATACTCTCTATCTTTTACCGGAATCCAAATAATTTTATCTCTACCCTATTAGTAGGAAATAATATAGCTTTAGTCATTTATGGCATTTTAATGGCACAAGTTATAGAACAATATATCTTGCAAGGCATTATAGAGAATCATTTTCTTTTAGTACTTATAGAAACAATTATTTCAACACTCATTATATTAGTCACAGGAGAGTTTCTTCCCAAAACACTATTCAAAATCAACCCGAATTCCACACTTGAAATTTTTGCAGTTCCTATATTCATCTGCTACATCATACTATATCCGGTTTCTAAATTCACATCCGGAGTAGCGGAATGTTTATTAAAAATTTTTGGTATTAAAGTTAATAAAGAAGCTGCCAATAAAGCTTTTACAAAAGTTGACCTTGATTACTTCATTCAATCAAGTATTCCGGATGATGAAAAAGAAATAGAAACGGAAATCAAAATATTTCAGAATGCATTAGATTTCTCGAACATTAAAATCAGGGACTGTATTGTTCCGCGTACTGAAATTGAAGCGGTAGACATTACAACGAACCTGGATGATTTGAAAGCGCGTTTCATTGAATCGGGCAACTCGAAGCTTATTGTTTACAAAAATAACATTGATAATATTGTAGGATATATTCACTCATCCGAGATGTTCCGCCATGCCAACGACTGGATACACCACATCCAACAAGTACCTATTGTTCCGGAAACTATGAGTGCCCAAAAGCTAATGAAACTATTTATGCAACAGAAAAAATCTTTGGCTGTAGTAGTAGATGAATTTGGTGGAACAGCAGGTATCGTATCTCTGGAAGACCTTGTAGAAGAAATATTTGGTGAAATAGAAGACGAGCATGATACAAGCTCATACATTGCTAAGAAGATAGATGAAAGCGAATATGTCCTTTCAGCCCGATTAGAAATAGAACGGGTTAACGAAATGTTTAATTTGAACTTACCGGAATCTGATGAATATCTGACTATCGGCGGATTAATATTGCATCAATACCAAAGTTTTCCCAAATTACACGAAATCATAACCATTGATAAATATCAATTTAAAATAATTAAAGTAACAACGACAAAAATTGAGTTAGTGAGGCTTAAAGTCATCGATTAACGGATTTTTTTCACCTAATTAATAGATAGATATAATCATTTTTTGTATCTTCGTGCGCTTATTGCAAAACAAGAAATAATAAACAATAAAATAATTGAATAATTAAATGGCAACATTACAGAAAATCAGAAACAAAGGACCTTTATTGGTCATTGTTATCGGTCTTGCTCTTTTTGCTTTCATTGCAAGTGATGCATGGAGAGCCTTCCAGCCTCATCAAACCAAACAAGATGTGGGCGAAATCAATGGAAAAGAAATTTCCGCACAAGAGTATCAATCAATGGTTGATGAGTATACAAAAGTACAAGAAAAACTTTATGGACGTACAACTAGTGACGAAGAGTTGACCCAGGCTAAAGATTATATCTGGGAATCATATGTGCAGTATGCTCTAATTGAAAATGAGGCTAAGAAATTAGGTTTAACAGTTACCGATGCAGAAATTAAAGCACTAATCAAAGAAGGCATAAGCCCCATCCTTAACCAAACCCCGTTTATCAATCCGCAAACACGTCGGTTTGACAAAGATATCATGGATTATTTCGTAAAACAAGGTAACCCCGAAGATGTTACTTTGATTATGAATTATACTGAAAACCAATTAAAAAGAGCGCTTCTCATCAACAAGTTCCAGAATTTATTGATGAAATCGGTTATTTCCAATCCGGTTGAAGCTGAATATTCATTCAATGCACGCACAAACCAATCAGATCTTCTATTGGCTGTTCTCCCTTACTCTTCCATAGCAGATTCTACGGTGACGATTTCTTCTTCAGAAATTAAGGATTTGTATAAGAAGAAAAAAGAGCAATTTAAAAATACAGTTGAAACTCGTGATATCAAATATATAGATGTTGAAATCACTCCGAGTGAAGCTGATAGAATTGCAGTATTCAATGATGTAACGGAATATAGTAACGAACTGGCTAAAACAAATGACGAATTTGCTTCATTTATCCGTTCTACCGGTTCTACTGTGCCTTTCATCGATCTGCCAATCACTAAGGCAGCTCTTCCGACAGACATTGCCAACCGTTTGGATTCAGTTGCCATAGGAGAAATCTATGGTCCGTTCTACAATCAGGCTGACGATTCCTATAATGCATTTAAAGTACTCTCTAAACAATTAGCTCCTGACTCAATTCAATTCCGTCAAATTCAAGTCATTGCCGCTACCCCGGAGGCTACCAAAACATTAGCCGACAGTATAAACAATGCAATCAAAGGCGGAGCAGACTTTGTAGAATTAGCTAAAAAATACGGACAGACAGGAGAAAGTAATTGGGCAGTTTCACAAAATTATGAAACGGCTCAAATGGATGCAAACTTTATAAAAGTATTTAATGCTTTAAATACTCTTGCTCCCAAAGCGAGTGCAAACATCGAATTCGGACAAGGTAACCTGATTGTACAGGTAGTAGACAGAAAAGCTATGACAAACAAATATAAAGTAGCAGTCGTAAAACGTCCGGTAGAGTTTAGCAAAGAAACTTACACGAAAGCATACAATGATTTCAGCCAGTTTGTTGCATCGAACGGTACGCTGGAACAATTGATGAAGAATGCGGAAGAAAATGGTTACCGTTTGTTGGAACGCAATGAATTTATGAGCAATTCACACACTGTATCCGGAATTCGTGGAACACGTGATGCGTTGAAATGGATATTTGATGCAAAGAAAGGTGAAGTATCTCCTTTATATGACTGTGGCGACAATAATCATTTATTAGTAGTTGCTGTTTCCGACATCAATGAAGAAGGATATCGTCCGGTCGAAAAAGTTGCAGATATCTTAAGAGCTGAAATTCTTCGCGATAAAAAAGCTGCACTTCTGACAGAGAAACTAAAAAATGCTAAAAGCTTCGATGAAATTAAATCGATTGCAAACGTAGTGACTGACACTGTTAAACATGTAACGTTCTCTGCTCCTACCTATGTTTCTGTTACCCATTCTAGCGAACCGGTACTAGGCGGTGAAGTTATGGGAGCGGAACTTAACAAGCTAAGTGATCCTGTAAAAGGAAACGGAGGCGTATATGTATTCCAAGTTTATAATAGAGAAAAGACAAACGATACATTCAATGCTAAAACAGAAGAAGAGAACCTATCTAATATGAACATGCGCTTAATGAGCCGTTTTATCGGAGATTTGTATCTAAAGGGCGAGGTAAAAGATTCGCGTTATCTTTTCTTCTAAAAACAAAGAATCTTATTTATACATTAATAAAGCGGAGATGATATAAATTCAAACTACTCCTCATTATTATAATATAGATCAACGCAGATTTTCGCAAGTCAAATATAGACTTCCTCGAAAATCTGCGTTAATTTTTATATTTAACTACTTTTTCGCAGGAAGTCTGACTTTTACAAAGATTTCCCATTTCTTGCTTCCTTTCTATTCAGCATAATATCCTTAGGTATACAAAAGCTTTTACCATACAAACTGATCCTGTTAACCACTTACAAACCACAACTAAAATAAATAATTCTTCTTTAATTTAGCGAATAAGCAAAACTCTTTATTATGGATACTATATAATAGCGATGTATTTCATTAGATAATCGATACCCATACAGGAAAATCGGTAACAACATTTGTTTAGATACTCTTTTTTTACCTATCTTTGCTTCCAATGAAAAAATATATTCTTGTATACCTTTCTTTCGCAATATTCATCTCCTTCACTTACACCGCGAAAGCTACGACTAATCCATATAATGATTGGTCGCAAAAATTAAATCATCTCAAGAAACAAGATATATATTTTGACAAACAACATCCTGCCGATTCCGTGCTTTACTATATAACCCAGTTGGAACCTATACTTAAAAAAGAAAAAAATTACTACCATTATTTTGATAACTGGAGGATTAAAGTAAACATTCTAGCTATGCAAGGAGACTGGATAACTGCCATTAATGAGGCAACGGCTCTTAATAACGAAGCTAAAGCTTTGAACAATTCTATCGGTGTAGCCATATCATGTTGTGCCATTGGCGACGCTTATCTTTATATACGCATGTTCAACAAAGCATTGGAACTATATGAAGACGCATTGAAAATAGTAACCCAAATAGAGCAATCCGAAGAATTACTATACTCTTTACTCCTGCAAATGATTTATGCTAACATTTACTGTAAAAATACAGAAAAGGCTTACGAATATATCCAAACACTGGAAACGCTCCATATAGATCCGGAAAAACAATATCCTGAAGCCATACACAAAGATTTAGGTCTTGCCATTTACTACATAACGATCCATGATCAAGAGAGGGCAAAATATTGGATTTCTAATGCAAAAAAGAAAAATCTAGCTTCTTCTTACACTTCAAATAACAGCCTGCGAATAGAAAGCGTTGTAGGGTATTATAATCAGACTTTCGGATATTACCAAGGAGCTATTATAGCCTATAACACTGTATTGTCCGATAATACATTTTCCGTATACCATAGTTTGGCTCCATTGGAGAACAGAGCAAAAGTCTATGAAAAATTAGAAGACTCACTTCATGCCTTTAAAGATTATCAAAAGATATTTTTATTAAAAGACTCTATTTATCGCCAGAGTTATACACGACAAATGAACGTGCTTCGTGCAGATAATCAAATCAATCAAATGGAACTTGAGAAAGAGAAAAACAAAAACCGGAATATTACCACACTCATTATAGCCATTATATTGACTCTGCTTATATCTTTTCTGGCAATTCTCCTTATCAGAAAAAGTTCCCAAAGACTGAATACCGTGATTAAAAAAAGAGCGATAGCTATACAAAATATGGAACGTTCCATTCACTCGAAGAATCTTTACCTCACGGATATCAGCCAGATTGTAAACGATTCCTTATCGGAATTGAAAAAAGACTGTCAGACTCTTAAAGAGGGTAAAGAAAAGGGCACTAATAAAACAATTCTGTGTAACAAGATATTAAACAATTCTACTATGCTTCTCAAACACATCAACGAATTGCTTAACGCTTCTAACATTGCTAATAATCATCAAAAATTAGTTTTTGAAAAAGAAGACATCGTTTCTATCTGCGAAGAAGCTATAAAAATAACAGAAAAAAATATAAGCAATTGCCATATTAATTTTGTGAATGCAAATAATGAAGAAACTCTCACCATTCTAACGGACCGTATGCAACTGGTGCAAGTTCTTTTCAGCCTAATGTCTATGGTAAGAAGAAATACCATAGGAAAAGAGATCTCTTTATCCCTGCAAAAGAAAAATAATCAACAAGTGCTAATTACCATAAACGGTACGGATTCCCAACTGCAAGAACGCAATATTCCGGATATAACATTAACCAATTCCTTAGCGATTATTCAAAAACTAAACGGTAGTTTATGGATCGGCGAAAGTTCATACAAAAAAATGCGTTTATATATACAAATGCCTTTAATGTCTAATTTGTCGGAAGAATGAAAAAGAACCTATTATCCATATTAGTTCTACTATATATCTGCTCTTTCTGTCAAGCTGCAACAAATGAGATCACGATAGAACCCAAAGACAGCTTACTGATGCTGCTAAACAGAGTTCAACAGGACACTGCACGAATCCGCTTATTGAAACAATTAGCTGCCGCCACACAAAATTCGCCGGAAGAAAACATAGAATATTCACAAGAATTATTCACTCTTTCAAAAAAGATTAAAAATCAGGAAATGCAATGCTGGGCTATCTACAACCAGATGATCTCTTATTCAAACATGAATGATACCACCCGGTTCAAAGAATGTTTGCAAGCTCTTAAACATTATAGCGAAACAGAAGAATATAAAGATTTGTATTTTCAGGGTATATACATGCAAATTGAACTAGATATTGTGTATGAAGAGTTTGAAAAAGCAAGGAGTCAAGCCTTCGCTCTGTTGGACGAAGCGAAAAATGAAAAGAATCTGATAGGCGAATTGTGCGCCTATCAGAACTTAAGCCATATTTATCAATGCATAGGCAAAACACAAAAGGCTTTAGAATTTCTCAACAAAGCCTATAAACTAAATCAACTGCCTGAATTAAAAGATAAATATCCCAATTTATATGACACCCTCAACATGTTTATCTTTCTATACGACAGCATGGGTGACAATGAGAAATGTCTTTTCTATTTAAAAAAGCTTGAAATAGCCACCAAAGAGCACCTTAAAAAGAATCCCTACAAGAAGCGGGGCTATGCTAATATTTTATTATATATAGAGATTACTTATATGGCTTGTTATATAAGACAGAACGATATAGAAAATGCTGAAAAACACATTATTGAAGCACGCAAATATCTCAATAAACAGACCTATGAAAGTTATCATTCGGACTACCATTTCTGGTGTCACCAATATTATAAGCAAAAAAAAGAATACGAAAAGGCTTTGCAAGAATTGAACTTATCCATTTCCTACACATCCGGAAATGACCAAAAGACCAAATATTTAAATAACAAAGCCGATTTATTGGCCGAAATGGGAAGAATGCAGGAAGCAATCTTAACCTACAAAACAATTTTAAACGATATGGATTCCATCCACCGGACTACAATTGAAAAACAGTCGCAACAGATTTTGGATAATTACCAAATTGAAAAAAGAAAACTGGCACATATTAAGACTCAGAACAATATAAAACGTATCTTATTATCAGTCATCATCATAGCATGCCTTTTTGTTATCATAGCCCTTTCTCGGATGCTTCTTGTATACCATAAGTTGAGAAAAGCAAACAAAGAACTGGACAAGGCCATAGAGAGTACCCAAAAAGCCAATGATGAAAAGAATCAATATATTGCATCCCTCCATCAATGCATGCGAACACCTCTAAGCACTGTTATCGGCTTCTCTCATGCCCTACAAGAAAAAGAACTTACGGAAAAGAATTTTCAAACTTACATCAATATTATACAGAATAATCTGGAGAAGCTCAACATGCACGTTAAAGATATTACAAAAGAAACAAAGAAATAGACTTCATATAATAAAGCCAAGCCATAAAAGAAATAAGGTCAACAAACTGAAGAAGTTCCGGAATAGATTTCATAAGGATATGCAATAAAAAATATAAAACTGCTATTTCAGGGTGAATCAGTTGCCGTAGGGATATTCAGTAAATATCTCTTCATATAGCCATGCTTAAGGCCGTAACTTCATCATTCACCTCTTATTACAAACAAAAGGAAAGATCTTTTAATTCTTCCGACTGGTTATTATGTCCTCATCCATACCCTATAATAAATTAAAAACAAAGCGGATTCTCTCAAAAGTAAATTTTAAATTTGAGAGAATCCGCATTCATTGCCATTAAACAGGCTGCTCTATTTGCCTACACAACGTTGCAGATATTATGTAAGGTATTATTTCCTCATACGCTCAAATTCCAAGCTTGCCATAATAAACGGACCTACCGCTTTTCCTTCGTTATGAACAATCCACACGTCACCGCCACAAAGATAATAATCGGCAGAACCATCCCGATTCTTACTCTTGGCCGGACCTAAACCTGCGGAACGGCAAGACTGATTCACGTTAATTGTTCCATCTTCATTCTTTGTAACAAAAGTTTTCAACAAACCGTCATAAGCCTTTAATGCCACTTTCTTATATTTTGACGGAAGTACCCCGATACGCAGGCCTTTCAAATAAGCATAAGTAAACATACTGGAAGCCGAAGACTCCAAATAATTCGGCTTTCCGCAGTGGCTCATATACGAGTCGTTATATTGCAGCAACTGATACCATACTCCACTCTTTTTATCCTGCCACTTGGCAAGCCCTTCAGCCACTTGATTCACAATTTCAGTAAGCTCTTTATAATCCGGATGAGACTTCGGCATTGTTTCCAATACATCTACCAAAGCGGCAAAGAACCATCCCATACCTCTACCCCAAAATTCCTTAGAGCATCCCTTAAAAGGCTCCGTTTTATTAGCCCAGAAAGAATTTTCATCTTCCGGATCGGCAGACCATCCATGATAATTCAATTTCTTCTCTCTATCGTAAGTATGTCTGTGCACCACTTTAAACTGATGAGCCACATCGCTCCATGAATTCATATCATTTGGCGCAAAGTTTGCCAGCCATTCCGCATAAAAGGCAGCCCCCATATAAAGGCCGTCAAGCCACATCTGGTTCGGATAAATGGCTTTGTGGAAGAAACATCCTTTCGCATCACCGAATTGGATGCGAGGATATTCCGTCTGCAAATAGTTTTTCAGAAAATCGGCAGCCGCTTTATACCTATCAGCATTATGTGTACCGTTTTTCTCATCCAGCGCCTTTTCGTGATGATAAATCTCAAACAATACCTTCCCGGAATTTATATTGTCGATATTTCCTTTTCGGAAATTTTTAAACGAGCCATCTTCGTTAATTGCATTATCGGCATAAGCCTTCGCCCAGCCATAGAAAGTGGCACTCTCTTCTTCGTTGTCATATTGTTCGCAAAGGTCCAACAACGACTTAGCTACCAGACCGTTTACATAATCCCAGTTTTTCCCGTGGGTCCAACGATGTCCTTGCGAACGGGCCATTTCCTTGGAGTAAAAAGTTTGAGCGGAAAGAGATACGCCTACTAACAGAAATAATAAAGTTGCAATAAGGTTCTTCATAGTGTATTGAATTGTTATTAATCATTATTTATCGGCACAAAAATAACAGAAAAATAACAAACACATTGCATGGATAGGGAGTTTTTCAAAGAAAAGCCCGTAAAATGTTGCTTCCGAAATAAATAAAAACCATCCAAAATAGAATTCACAACCAATCTTTTCATTACCTTTGCTATATCATTCATAAAAAACATCGTATCATGTATATAATACAAACAAACGCTTCTGGAACACGAAGCCTGGAAATCTCAGAAGAGAATCTACAAACGATTGAAAAATACGCTCTTTTTCAACATCTTATCGATAGTAATGGGATTGTGGATGAGTCGGTCCTCGATAAACTGAAACTGAATATCCGTTCCATTATCGCTTCACAGGAAGATTGCAAAGAACTTCTCGATTTATGCATTGATGTGATTTACCATAACAACATGAAAGCTTTCGGACTTCATCAACTCATACTTCTCTTTGTGAAATGGAGAAGCGAGCAGGAACCGGAAGAAGAACAGGATACTGTTTCGGAATAAGTTTTTTTTGAAAACCCATGCGAGAATATCAGCTCACAGACTGGTTACCCACTACTAAGAAAGAGGTGGAACTACGTAAATGGGATACACTGGATGTTATCCTATTCAGTGCCGATGCGTATGTCGATCATCCTTCTTTCGGAGCAGCCGTAATAGGTCGCATTCTCGAAGCGGAAGGTCTGCGAGTGGCCATTGTGCCCCAGCCTAACTGGAGAGACGATTTGCGCGATTTCAAGAAACTGGGACGCCCGCGGCTGTTCTTTGGCATTTCACCGGGATGCATGGATTCGATGGTAAACAAGTATACCGCCAACAAGCGCCTCCGTTCCGAAGACGCTTATACACCGGACGGGCGTCATGATATGCGTCCTGAATACCCGACTATCGTTTACACCCGTATATTGAAAGAACTTTATCCCGATGTACCGGTGGTGTTAGGAGGTATCGAAGCGTCTATGCGCCGTCTTACGCATTACGATTATTGGCAGGACACACTCAAAAAAAGTATCCTGATTGATTCAGGAGCAGACTTGCTTATCTACGGGATGGGTGAGAAACCTATCGTGGAACTATGCCATAAGATGCTGGAACATCCTGGAAACAAGCAACTTCCTACAGACGTCCCTCAAACCGTATTTCTTTGCCGCAAAGAGAATATTCCCTTCGGAATACGTGAAGAAGACTTATGGCTCTACCCGCACGAGGAATGTTTGAAAGACAAAAAAAAACAGGCTCTAAACGTACGCCATATCGAAGAGGAGTCGAACAAATATGAAGCGCAACGCATCTTGCAGGAAGTGGACCGACAGGTGGTAGTAGTAAACCCACCTTATCCTCCGATGAGTGAAACCGAACTCGACCATTCTTTCGACCTGCCTTACACACGTTTGCCGCATCCTAAATACAAAGGTAAACGCATTCCGGCATACGACATGATCAAGTTCTCGGTAAACATTCACCGCGGATGTTTCGGAGGCTGTGCATTCTGTACTATTTCGGCCCATCAGGGTAAGTTCATTGTCAGCCGGAGTAAGGAGAGTATCCTAAAAGAAGTGAAAGCAATTACGGAAATGCCTGATTTCAAAGGATATCTATCTGACCTAGGAGGGCCATCCGCCAACATGTATCGCATGGGTGGAAAGGACAAGAAGATTTGCAGTAAATGTAAACGTCCTTCCTGTATCCACCCCAGAATCTGTCCGAACCTGAACACAGACCATCGCCCTCTACTGGATATTTACAAGTCGGTAGATGCCTTGCCTAAAATAAAGAAAAGCTTTATCGGCAGTGGTGTGCGCTATGATTTATTGTTGCACCAAAGTGCAGACGAGCAGGTAAACCGCAGTGTCCGCGAATATACCAAAGAGCTGATTGCAAACCACGTGAGCGGCCGATTGAAAGTAGCTCCCGAACATACCAGCGACCGGGTACTTTACTTGATGCGCAAACCACCGTTCCAACAGTTTCAGCAGTTCAAAAAGATATTTGACAAGATTAACAAAGAACAACATCTTAATCAGCAGCTCATACCTTATTTTATATCTAGCCATCCCGGATGTACGGAAGAGGATATGGCCGAACTGGCAGTACTGACCAAGCAAATGGACTTTCATTTGGAACAAGTACAAGACTTTACTCCCACCCCGATGACCATCAGTACGGAAGCCTGGTACACAGGTTTTCATCCTTATAGTCTGGAACCGGTATTCTCCGCCAAATCCCCCAAAGAAAAGCTGGCACAAAGGCAATTCTTTTTTTGGTACAAACCGGAAGAACGGAAGAAAATCATAGCAGAACTACGACGCATCGGCAGGGCTGATTTAATAGACAGACTTTACCGTAAATAAGCAGGGATTTACAGTTTATCCCAACCGTATGGTACAGACCTTTATCCACAGCTTTACCGAAAGCAAACGGAAGATACATATTATCTCAACATATTTTACCACACATTTTCTAACCATTCATACAAATATCCCCTCTGAAAGTCCCTACAGTAAATGCTTTCAGAATTGTGCACAAACGCAACCCTCGAATGTGCACAAATAGGGTTGCCGTTTGTGCACAAATGAGAAGTGGATTTGTGCACAATTGTACCTTGCGTTTGTGCACAAAAAAATCATGTAAACATATTTCAACCTTATTCTAACTAATAATGCTGCGCAGAATAATTAATAATATCATCCCTCCCCACAAGTAATGCTACGCCAATAACTAATAATGCTATTCACAGAAAAAAGAATATAGCGAAAAATGAGGAAACCTAAAAGAGGCAAACTCCGGGGTGTTCCTGATTTCGATTTAAGGTAACTACCTTATAACTTTCATTCAAAGTTAACTCGATTATCGTTACTCAACACATTTTTATACTTTTACTACCTCAATTTGACAAAGAACGAAAAAGGAAACCTATTTCATTAAAATAAGAAATAGCAAAGTCTTCAACCACAAGAGACGCATCCTTTATAAACAAAAGAAGGACGTATTCCGTTAAACAGAATAAAGACTCATAATATATCCATATCCGAAGGATTCGAGGCTTTTTCTTTTCAAAAAGAACAGTTAATCCATTATTATATTGTATTTTTGTGCGCCCATTTGTCTAAAGAACTAACACTCTTAATGAATACAATCATCGAAGATATCAGAAATGATAATAAAAATTCATTCAAGCAATTATTCAAAGACTACTACCCTATTCTTTGCATATTTGCTAATAAATACATCTTCGATCAAGAGGCCAGTAAAGATATTGCGCAAGAAGTGCTTCTCACCTATTGGGAAAGAAGAAAAGATTTCAACGATCTGTACAAAGTAAAAAGTTTCCTTTATACAGCTACGCGCAATCGGTGCCTCAACTACCTGAAACACGAACAGATTATCAACGAAGAATCCTATTCTCCGGAAAGCCTTCTTGAGTTTGAAAATAAAATTGAAGACGAAATTATCCGGCAAGAAACCTATCTGCTAGTCCGTAAAGCTGTGGAAGAACTTCCCAGCCAAATGAAACGTATCATAAAACTCAGTATATGCGGAAAGAAGAACAGCGAAATAGCTGCCGAATTGGCTATCTCCGAAGGAACCGTGCACGCTTTAAAGAAAACGGCATATAAAAAACTGAGAAAAAAACTAAAGCAACATTTCTATCTACTCTTTCTGCTACCAGCCTCTCTTTTGGCGGCATAAGCAAAAAGATAAAAAAGCCTGCATTTTTTTCTGTTAAAAGACATTTTCGAATACCCATCTTTTCACATTCAGTTGTTATATATAACAGAAATGAGAAAAGAAAAGTAAAAACACAACGGCATTTTAACGCAAACAGATAGAGTCTATATTCGACAAAGAGAATTATGAACTACAAAAAAGAACACGATGATATCGCACAAAAAATAGCACGTCAGATTCTTGGAACCGCTACCGAACAGGATCTGGAAGATATCAAAAGTTGGAAACTGAATAATGTACAGCACGAACGTTTATACAAAGAACTGCTGCGGAGCCGTAACTTCAGACAGCACGAAAAGGACTTGGAGACTTTCCCTTTTGAAGAAAGATGGCCTGTTATAGAAAAACAAATAGAAGCCTTTACCCCCCCCCCACAGGATTTTCTCACACAGATGGAAAACAGTAAGCCGCTATGCCGCCCTTTTATTGGTATGTATTGCTTGTGCAGGTGGCGCCGCTTATTATTATCTGTCTTCAAGAAATCAAGATAACTTATCGATGGTTTATCATATTCCTCCCGGAATTCACTCTGCCCAATTAACTTTAAACAACGGAGAAACAATCTATTTATCGGTAGACCGGTCTGTAGTATTCAATGAACTGAACGGTATCAAGATTCACCAAAGTCCGAGCGGGATAAGTTATCTTCCTACGCCACAAGTAAAAGACACCCTCATATACAATGGCATAAGCACCCTTACCGGCATGGAGTATCAACTTACATTGGCCGACAGCACGCAAATCTTTTTAAATGCCGAAAGTACATTAAAATATCCCGTCATGTTCCAAGGAAAAGAACGTCTGGTTGAAATGGAGGGAGAAGCTTATTTCCGGGTAGCCAAAAACAAAAAGCAACCTTTCATTGTCAAAACCGGAAACTTAAAACTTGAGGTTTTAGGCACTTCTTTCAATGTGCGGGCCTATAAGGACGAAGAACAAATACAAATCACTCTCGAAAACGGCCTTCTGGAAGTTAACGGACAAAGAATTCATCCGGGAGAACAGTTCTGCTACAACAAACAAAATCAGACTACTCTTCTAAAAAAAGTAGATACAAAGCAATATGTAGCCTGGCAAGAGGGACACTTCCTCTTCCGGAACGAACGTCTGGAAGATATACTGCGTACGCTGGCACGTTGGTATCGTTTCGATTACCGGTTCGATGACGAGGAAGTAAAAAACGTACGTATCGGCGCTTACTTCCAACGCTACAATACAATGGAACCTATTATCAATATGCTTATAAAAACCAATCTGGTAAATATATCGCAGGAAAAGCGCACGCTTCACTTTTCCTCGGGCGACTGACCTGAACAGAAAGAAATCAAAACAATCTATTAAATTTATAAACTACTTACTATGCAAAAGAAAGATCCCAAAAAGTTTGCAGGACGAGGTAAACCTATACCACGAATACTCTGCAAAAACTTAAAAAAGAGTGTACTTATTATCGTTTGTTGCATATTCAGTATGCAAATGCTAGCACAAACAATCCCAAACAAAATCTCTATCGACCTGGAACATGCCACATTGGAACAGGTTCTCTGGGAGATTCAAAACAAAGCGGGAGTCGTTATCATGTACGGTACGGCAAATGTACAGGCTGTAAAGGATATAACTATCAAAGAGAGAGATAAGGAAATACATGAGATTCTGGATAAATGCTTAAAAGGCACAAATCTGACTTATGAAATATCGGGTAACGAAATTGTTATCAAACAAAAAACAGCCGCTACAAAAAAAGCACGAACCATACAGGGAACCGTCACTGATAAAGCCGGCACCCCGCTACCTGGCGTAACCATTCTTCTGAAAGGATATACCAATCAGGGAACCAGTACCGACCTCGATGGTAAATATACGTTGTCTATACCGGGCGACGACAAATACCCCATCCTTGTTTACTCGTTCATCGGAATGGAATCGAAAGAATTGCCGGTGCGAGGCAGTTCTACCCTGAATGTCACATTAAACGAAGACACACAAACGCTACAAGATGTAGTCGTAACAGGTATTTTCCGCCGTAATAAAGAATTGGCAACCGGTGCTTCCACTACAATTACCGCCAAAGAGCTGAAACAGATCGGTAACCAGAACATTCTTCAAAGTCTGAAAACCTTGGACCCCTCCCTTAAACTGGTAGAAAATAACTTAACGGGCTCCAATCCGAATGCTCTGCCTGAAGTAGAATTACGAGGGGCTAACGGGATTACCGATTTGGATGCCAACTACACAGGCAATCCGAACCAGCCTTTATTCATTCTGGATGGTTTCGAAACCACATTGCAACGCGTAATGGATATGGATCCCAACCGAGTGGAGTCTATCACCATACTGAAGGATGCTTCAGCCGCTGCACTATACGGTTCGCGCTCTGCAAACGGTGTAATCGTTATCGAGACGAAAGCTCCGGAAGAGGGGCGTATCAGAGTCAGCTATACAGGAGACTATGCCGTAGTAGTACCCGACCTGAGCGATTACGATATGCTGAATGCCCGTGAGAAATTGCAACTACAAGTGGATGCAGGACATTTCGAGGCAACCAATAACATAACTCATAATACTCTACAAGACTATTATCAACGCCTGAAACGCAACGTAGAAGAAGGCGTCAATACCGACTGGCTTGCCCAGCCTGTACACAGTGCATTCGAACACCGTCACAATCTACGTCTGGAAGGTGGCGACAAGACTTTGCGGTACAGTATGAACCTTACTGCACGGAATGCTCCGGGCGTAATGAAAGGCTCGGGTCGGACCAGCTATGAAGGAGGTATGTTTCTTTCTTACCGTGTAAAGAATTTAATCTTCAAAAACGATCTGCAACTTACCTATAACCTAGCGGAAAACTCTCCTTATGGAAGTTTTTCCAATTATACGTCGATGAACCCTTATCAACGTCCCTATGACAAGGACGGCAATTTAGTGAAGCTGTTCGACAAGGATGTGCCGCAATACTTTACAGGTTATAACAATAACCCGCTTTATGACGCCCAATTGAATATAACCGATGAAGAAGATTATCTCAATTTCGTCAACAACTTCTCTATGGAATGGAACATCACTAACGCACTGACATTAATGGCTCGTATCAGTGTAACTCGCCAGTCGGGCGAAAGCGATTACTTCCTGCCGGCCCAACATTCTAAATTCGCCAACATGGGCGATCCGGTAAGCAATCCGGAAGAATATATGCGTCGTGGCGAATATAAATGGGAAAGCAAAAAAATGTTCAGCATTTTGGGAGACATCAACTTACGCTACGGACAATCGTTCGGAAAACATAATATTTACTCCGTATTGGGATTCAATATTTCCGAAACGACCAACGACACACGTACCATTCAGGCCGAAGGTTTTCCCAGCCAGAACATGAATGATATCAGCTTTGCCAAACAATATTATAAGGATACACGTCCTACCTCGACCTACAACATCAACCGATTGGCAGGCGTGTTACTGACAGCCAACTATTCATACGACAGCAAATATCTGTTCGACGCATCGCTGAAATACGACGGTTCGTCACAATTCGGAGCCAACCAGCGTTACGCTCCGGTATGGTCACTTGGCGCCGGATGGAACATCCATAAAGAAAAGTTCCTGGAAAACAGCTTATTCAGCCAACTGAAATTAAGAGGTTCGTACGGTGTAACTGCTTCACAGAACTTCTCGCCTTACCAGTCGATCCGCAAATACACCTACAACATTGAGCATCAATACGCCGGCATCATTTCGGCCCACATGTTAGGCCTCGGAAACGATGACCTGAAATGGCAACAAACGAAAGTAACGAACCTGGGTATCGATCTTGGTTTGTTCAACGACCGGTTGAGTTTTACATTTGACGTATACAAACGTCTGACCACCAATTTATTGGCAGATGTCACCATTGCCCCGTCATTAGGTTTTCCTTCTTATACGGAAAATATCGGAGAAACGGAAAACAACGGATATGAGTTCTCTTTGCGCTATATGTTCCTGCGCGATGTTTCTAAACGTCTTTACTGGAGCGTAAATTTCTCCGGAGCACACAATTCGAACAAGATTACCAAGATTAGTAATGCCATGAAGAAACGGAATGAGGATGTCATTGCAAAAGCCGACCAAACAGGCGCTACCGCCCCGTTGCTACTTTACGAAGAAGGCAATTCCATAACAAGCATTTATGCCGTACGTTCTCTGGGCATCGATCCGTCTAACGGTCAAGAAATGTATTTGACCAAAAAAGGTATCAAAACCTATACATGGAACTCCAGCGACCAGGTAAAGGTTGGCGATACTCGCCCTACAATGGAAGGTATCTTCGGAACGTCTCTGAACTGGAAGGATTTAAGTTTCAGCATGAATTTCCGTTACAGCTACGGAGGTCAGGTTTACAATACCACCTTAGTAAATCGGGTGGAAAATGCAAATCTTTACCAGAATGTAGACCGCAGAGTTTATGAACAACGTTGGAGACAACCGGGCGACATAACATTCTTCAAGGATGTAAAAGATACAAGTCCCACCCGCCAGACAAGTCGTTTCGTGCAGGACAACGATTACTTGACTTGCGAATCCATCAGCTTGGGATATGATATTACTTCACCGCAAATTCTCCGCCTTATCGGAGCCGAACGCCTGAAAGTAACCGGCTATCTCAACGATGTGTTCCGCTGCTCTACGGTAAAACAAGAACGAGGCCTGGATTACCCGTTCGCCCGCCGCTTTGCTTTTTCACTCAACGTTTCATTTTAATTCCTGATAATTATGAAGAATATAAGAAAACATATATATGTATTGGTTGGTCTGCTAACGCTATTCACCTCGTGTGAAAGTTGGTTTGACGTAGATCCCCGCACCGAAATAAAAGAGAAAGACCTGTTCAAAGACGAAAACGGATTTTTCGATGCGCTGGTCGGCGTATATTCCATTATGGGCCGACAAGCTCTGTATGGCGATGAACTAACGATGGGAACGCCCGAAGCTATGGTACAAAACTACTACATTAGCAGTACAGCCCACCCTCTGTACTATATGACGAAGTTCGATTACGAGAATACACGTGTCCGTCCTACCATCAATGCTTTCTGGACCAACCTGTACGAAGCGGTTGTCAATGTCAACAATCTACTCGAGAACCTGGAAAAGGCAAACAAGAAGATTTTCTCCGAAAACAATTTCGAACTGATAAAAGGAGAAGCTCTGGCTTTACGCGCTTATTTGCATTTCGATATCCTGCGTCTGTTCGGTCCCTCTTTCAAAATGGACAAAGACCGTAAATGTATCCCTTATGTAACAACAGTTTCTAAAAAAAATACTCCATACAGCTCTCCGGTAGAGGTAGTGAGCTTATGTATCAAAGATTTAGAAGAAGCTGCGTCTCTCTTAGTGGACGACCCCATTGTAAAAAAGGATGTAAACGAAGACAATATCTACCGGATGAACCGTACTACCCGTTTGAACCTTTATGCCGTACAAGCCGAGATGGCACGTATTTATCATTATGCTGGCGACAAAACCAACGCTCTGAAATACGCGCTTATGTTGATAGAAAACAAAGAGTTGTCGCTTATCACCGATATGCAAGGAGTAAAGAAAGACCGTATCATTTCGTCTGAATTATTGTTCAGCTTATTTGTCGACAATCTGTCGAACTGGGCGGATGAACATTTCGACCACAGCAGCATGGGATACGACTATCTTCAAATGACCTATTACCTGGACGAATTCTATGATAAAGCGGCTGGTTTAGGAAACGATATCCGCTACGAATCTCAATTCACCATAGCTGATTATAATGGCAAACTGGCCAAATATCTGTCAAAAAGTGGAGACAGCTATTACTCCAAATACCGCATTCCCATGCTCCGACTTTCGGAAATGTATTATATCGCAGCTGAATCAACCACCGATATAGACAAAGCCTCCGACTGGCTGAACCAAGTTCGCCGGGCGCGTGCACTGGAGCAAAAATCGTTTGCCGACTTTGCTGCTGTAGAAACCTACCTGACAGCCGAATACCGCCGCGAATTTTACGGCGAAGGCCAACTCTTCTACCGTTATAAATGGTTGGATTCAAACACCATTGCCGAAGGATACTTAGTTCAGAATATCACTGACAGAAAAGAAAAAGTATATATACTCCCCTTACCGGAACAGGAAGAAGAGTTCGGAGGCGTGGCAGATCAAAATAACTAAAAACATACAGATTATGAAACTGAAATATACCCTATTTGCAGGAATTTGTGGAATGGCTACGCTTTATAGCTGTTCTACCGATGAAATCGATACATTCAGTGGCGGAGCCCAAGTTTATTTCGAACGGGCAGCCGGCTCAGGAACAGCCGACAGCCTTACTTACTCATTTGCCGTACAAGCCGCCGATCTGGAATCCGATGTAATAGAGATTCCTATTGTAGTAACTGGCAAAGCAACCGAGTATGACCGGAATGTAAAAGTGGTGGTAGACGCTTCCCTATCCACAGCCGTAGAAGGAAAAGAATACGCAATTAGTCCGGTAGTGATTCCAGCCGGCGCTTTTAAAACAGCTTTGAAAGTGCAGATTAATCGTACGGAAGCTATTGCCGAAAAAGAACGTTATGTAACGTTTCTTATTCTGCCTTCCGAAGGGCTTGGAACAGATGTGAATCCTGGCTGGATAGACTATAAATTGAAAATCAACGACATTCTGACTCAGCCGGCCCGGTGGATTTACGATTGTCTCCCGTACTTCGGCGTATACAGCCAAGTGAAGTACCGCTTTATCATCGACACGTTAGGTATATGGGACTTCCCCAGTAGCGGAGACAACGCTATTCCCAAAGCTCAGATGCTTTTCTACAAAGATAAAATGAAATCAGAACTGGCTAAATGGGAGAAGGCGAACGGAGGTCCGATGCTGGATGAACGTGGAAATAAAATAAGTTTCTAACTTCTAAACGAACATGATTATGAAAAAACAAATCAGTATATGGGGAGTAGGTTTACTGAGCCTTCTCTTATCGGGAGCCTGTTATGACGATAACGGCAACTACGATTATTCCGACATCGGAACAGTCACCTTGGAAATTACGCCGGATACCATTGTAATGTATGGCGAAGACCTGAAAATAGAACCCAAAAAGATTACTTACCACGATTCTTCGGAAGACCAATATGAGTGGTCGTGGGAACTAGCGGCACAAACCACTTCGAAAGTTCCCGTATATAAGGAAATAGCCCATACCAAAGTATTGAATATCGAGAACTTCCAAGAAGAAATCGGTCAGTACGATTTACGCCTCAGCGCCATCCATAAAGCTACCGGCGTGCGTACGATGGCTTATTGTAGTTTCACCGTAGACAACGGTCTGTCTAAAGTATACTTGTTACTGACCAAACAAGACAATGGCGAATATGACATCGATGCCGTGACTTATCCGGGTGGGAAGAAACGTATGAACCAATATTCATTAATGAACCAGGAAACAATCCGGAACGCCGAACGTATGTTCTACGTAAACAGCTCTTTCAGTTATGATGAGCGGCTCTACCTGGCTAAAACAGAAAACGGTGAAACGCTCAGCCCGGTGGATTTAACGTATCAAGGGACAGCAGACGACTGGTTCTTTGAAGCACCGTCACCCATACGCATTACTCACATACTGACAGATAATGCAGCACGCGATCAATACATCGTATGCAATGGAGGCATCTATTACATGAACAATGTGAACTCTCCGCTGAAAGCGAACGTACGTTGTTCTCTACAGGACGGTTCGGAATATAATATCACTGGAGTAGGAACCATGCACAATTCCAATGGTCTGGGACGCTACGCTTTCTACGACGAATTGAACGGACGCTTTATCGAGTGGAACTTCGCGTATGGTACCAATTATATCCAGCCTTTGGCTGCAACGGCGGATGTCATCAGTATGGCTTTCGACCCGCAACGCATCGGAAAGAAATTCTATGCTGACATCAGCGGTAAAGAAGACCGGTTATGGTTCCTTTTCGAGGACGAAGACAAGGCCCTATGGCTTTATACGTTCAAAGACGGAGCCGGTGTATTTTACAATATAATCCTCCAGCCTTCAGAAGCTCCATTGAAACTGGATGCCGATACACAAGAACAGTTTAAAAAAGCAACTGCTTTCTGTGCTATGAAGACGGCAGACAAATTTTACTACGCCGTTGACAACACCATATGGATTTATAACACGGCTACGCATAAAACGGAGGAGGAACCGTTTTATACGTCACCCGACACGAATATGAGATTCACTAAAATCTTCTACCGCGACAAGGATGAACAGGAAATTACCTTTGCCGGTAACAGCAGTGGAAAAGGTTTCTTCTTCCGCGCAAAGGTCGACTATCTGGGGCGCATAGCAGAACCTACGGAAGAAGAGAAAGAACCGTTCAAATCTTACGACGGATTCGGCGAGATCAAAGATTTTATTTATAAATATAAGGCTTATTAAACCTTATCCGACAATAACATTCCATTTTAGCAGTAAAGAAGTTATCAGCCTTTTTAAACTCTGGCTGGATAACTTCTTTACACACTAAAAAGATTAAATGTTTTACTCTGGGTGAAGTACTAAAAGAACTTCTCCATACAGACAAGCGAACCATTGAGATTTCTGCCATACGTTAAAAGCAAACCGCATATTATCTAATTTCCAATGGAATGAAACAATCAATCATTTCCTTACTAACTAAAAACTTCCATTTATGAAAAAAATCATATTTATATTGATTCTGACATGTTTGTTCTGCGGAACAACCCAAAGCCAAAACAGAAGTATCCGTTTCCAGCAGGGAGATTGGAATACCCTTACGCAACAAGCTAAGAAAGAAAATAAACTGATATTCCTCGACTGCTACACTTCATGGTGCGGACCTTGTAAGATGCTTGCTAAAATAGTGTTTACAAATGATACGGTAGCCGATTTCTATAATAAACATTTCATCTGTGCACAGATGGATATGGAAAAAGGGGAAGGTCCGGAGCTGGCAAAGAAATACCATGTCAGAGCCTATCCTACTTTACTCTATATCGATAAAGAAGGAAAGCTCGTACACACGGTTGTAGGTTTTCAAAAACCGGCAAAGCTGATTGCCGAAGGAAACATTGCCATGAACGGTACGGAAACTGTAGCCGCTTATCAGCAAAGGTATGAGCAAGGCGAACGCAATGAAGCTTTTATCAGAAAATTCATTGACAAGCTCACCGAATCTTATCAACCCGCGTTACAGGACAAAGTCGCAACTGAATTCATCAATACTTTTAACGACACACAATTCTACTCCCGCGATTGCTGGAATATCATCATTCGCAACATCAACAATCCGATGTCGCCCATCATAAAAAAAATGTTTGCCAATCGTAACCGCTTCTATCAGATTGTGGCAAAAGATTCTGTCGACATGTTCCTGGATTATACTTTCCGCAGCAAAGTAAGCGGATATACCTGGAGCCAAACAAAATCACCCCATTTTAATGAAAAAGATTTCAATGAGTTCAACCAATACCTGAGAACTATCAACAATTGGGATAAGATACCTCAATACATTGCATCTCTTTACACAGCCAAGCACTGGATTGATGGAGATTATCGCGGCATGATCGACGAGATGCACCAAGTTCTGCAATACGGTATCTTCCGTGGAGACGACCAGCTCTATTATATTCAGGCATATATTATCCAATTAAGTAAGACCGATGCAAAAGATTTGATGACCGAAGCGCATACCTGGATGCAACAGCTAATAGATAAATCAAGAAGCGGATACCATAAGTCAGAATACATGAAGTTACAAGCCACCTTGTTAAAAGCATTGGGGCAACCAAATAAAGCAAAAGAACTGGAGGAAAAAGCCCGGGTGGTACGAATGAGCTAACTAAACCTATATATTATTCTCCTTCACTGTGGTCCCGTTAAAAGATTCACATAATATTGTATGTAATTAATAATCTGTCGATTACAGGCACGTTTTGAACACACAAATTTAAATTTATATTCTCTGTGAGATTCGTCAAGTAATAAATCATGCCGCTTGTATATTCACACTTTACTATTGAATTTCAACGAAAAATAGAAGCGTCAAAATCAACAAGACACTAATGATTCTTTCTTCTATTGCAAATTCGACGATCGACATCTATAAAGGTTCCCTTGTTACATTTAATTCGATGAATAAAGAAATGCAACAAGGGAATTTTACTTTTCCAAATCTGTTTCATTTTCTTCTTTCCTAAAAAAGAAGAAACGGGCTCAAAAGCAATTCTTTTCCCTATACCAACCGGAGGAACAAAAACTTTTTTCCATAGAACCCGATAGACCCTATATTTCTTTCCGTAATCGAGGTCAAGGAATCTGTAAAATGGGTATATCCTTATCAATAAATTTACCATAGCTTTGCAATTAAATATTAGCTTTATATGAAAACATTATTAGTAACAACAGCCCTCTTCGTAGCCATTTCAACGGTTACAATGGCACAAATCACTACAGCTATAGATAATAAGATTGTAAAACAAGAACTGCAGCTCACGCAAGAATGGGACAAGACATTCCCCAAAAGCGAGAAAGTAAACCATCGCAAAATCACTTTTGTCAATCGCTACGGTATCACATTAGCAGCAGACCTCTACGAACCGAAAAATTACAATGGAAAACTGGCCGCCATTGCAATAAGCGGTCCATTCGGAGCGGTAAAAGAACAAGCTAGCGGCTTGTACGCACAGACAATAGCGGAACGGGGATTTCTGACCATTGCTTTTGACCCCTCGTTTACCGGCGAAAGCGGTGGTACTCCACGCTATATGGCTTCGCCTGACATCAACACCGAAGATTTCTCGGCAGCTGTAGATTTCCTCTCTACACAAGAGAACGTAGACCCCGAACGTATTGGTATTCTCGGCATTTGCGGATGGGGAGGATTGGCACTCAACGCTGCTGCCATCGATACCCGAATCAAAGCTACTGTCGCCTCCACGATGTATGATATGACTCGTGTAAATAGCCAAGGCTATTTTGACTCCATTGACGAGGATGGCCGCTATAAAAACCGCGTGGCTCTGAATAAACAACGCACCGAGGACTACCGCAACGGATACTATCCACACCAAGGCGGTGTAGTGGATCCAGTGCCTAATGATGCTCCTTTTTTCGTAAAAGATTACCACAATTATTATAAAACTTCACGCGGTTACCATAAACGTTCGCTCAACTCTAACAACGGATGGAACGTGACTGGCTGTATCTCTTTCATGAACCAGCCTATTCTCTGCTACAGCAACGAAATTCGTTCCGCTGTATTGATAATTCACGGTGAAAAAGCTCACTCCTGTTATTTTAGCCGCGATGCCTACAAGGATATGACCACCCACTCTAAATATGCCGCCAACAAAGAGCTGCTGATTATCCCTAATGCTGTCCATACAGACCTATATGACGGAGGTGGCAAAAATGCTATTCCTTTCGACAAATTAGAGAGATTTTTTAAAGAAGCTTTAAAATAAAGAGGCTGTCCAAAAAGTCTGAAAGTTTAGATTAAAACGTTCAATTTAGAACTGACAGGGTTCAAGTATAGAAAAAAGCGCCACTTTATGCCTAATATTCCTAGGTTAAAGTGGCAGTTTTTATTTAGTTAGTTACAACCTGCCACCTTAACTAATCCAGTCTGATTTTTGGGACATTCCCTTTCTTTAAAACAAACTTGTGAGAGAGGAAGTATCAGAAAACAAGATATAATTAAAACAGACTGAGAATTCACCATGAATCATCCGTCCTTATCCTAATCAGCTTTTTCAGCTTATTTTTTTAAGCTAAAGCGACTTATTCGGATTATCCTTTATATAAACAAATGTTCGCCATCTAAAAGGAAACGAAATCATCGATTTTATCCGTATACTTACATCGTAATAATCTCCTGAAGAATAGAAACTGCCGTCTCCACATTTTCTACCCCTTTTACTACCATACTGCGCTTATCGTTTTGCTCGCGCAAGTTACAAAAGCGAGGATATCGCCCCATATACGCTATCACTTTTCCAAATGCAGTACTCTGATAATAAGGACTATCCGGATTACTGACAAAAAACAAGATCATACGACCTGCTTTCAAGATTATCTTCTCAACTCCCAAACGTTTGCCCAACCGACGCAAGGGCACAATACGCAACAATTCCAGTCCTTCGGGTGGAATACTTCCGAAGCGGTCTTCCAACCGTAATTTAAATGCCTGCACATCTTTGTCTAACTCCAAACTATCGAGTTCGCGATAAAGTAACATACGCTCACTGCTGCTTGGTATATAACCAGCAGGAAACAGAAGTTCTAAATCACTTTCAATAGTGCATTCGCTGACAAAATTTTCACCGCTGATTTGTTCCTCGCCCGCTTGTATCTCTTCGGCATACAGTTCGGCAAACTCATCGTTCTTCAGTTCATTAACAGCCTCGGCTAAAATTTTTTGATAAGTCTCATAACCTAAATCGGCAATGAAACCACTCTGTTCGGCTCCCAACAAGTTTCCCGCTCCTCGGATATCCAAATCCTGCATCGCTATGTGAATACCGCTTCCCAAATCAGAAAAGTTTTCGATAGCTTGCAAACGACGGCGGGCTTCCGATGTTAAAGAAGAAAGCGGTGGCGCCAATAAATAACAGAAAGCTTTTTTATTGCCTCTTCCTACCCTACCACGCAACTGATGCAAATCGCTCAAACCAAAATTTTGCGCCTGATTGATAATAATGGTGTTCACATTCGGAATGTCGATACCGCTCTCGATTATAGAAGTGGCTATCAATACATCGTAATCGTAGTTGACAAAATCCAGAATAATCTTTTCCAGCTTCTGCGGCTCCATTTGTCCGTGCCCAATACAAATACGTGCGTCCGGCACCAGACGATGAATCATATCCTGCAATTCACCTAAATTCTGAATGCGGTTATTCACCATAAACACCTGGCCATTCCGGCTCATTTCGAAGTTGATGGCCTCGGCAATAATGTCTTCATTAAAGGTATGCACTTCCGTCTGAATGGGATATCGGTTGGGCGGAGGAGTCTGGATAACCGACAAATCGCGCGCTCCCATCAACGAGAACTGTAAAGTCCGGGGAATAGGGGTAGCCGTCATCGTAAGCGTATCGACATTTACTTTCAGAAGTTTCAATTTCTCTTTTACTGTCACACCGAACTTTTGTTCTTCATCAATAATCAGAAGTCCCAAATCCTTAAATTTCACATCTTTGCCGATAATACGATGCGTTCCCACCAATATATTAATCTTCCCTTCTTTCAGTTCTTCCAGTATCCGTTTCACATCTGCCGGTTTCCGGGCACGACTCAGATAATCGACTTTGCAAGGAAAATTCTTCAATCGCTCACTGAATGTTTTATAATGCTGGTAAGCCAACACCGTTGTGGGCACCAATACCGCCACTTGCTTATTGTCTGCGACAGCTTTGAAAGCAGCGCGTACCGCAATTTCCGTCTTGCCGAATCCTACATCTCCACAAATCAAGCGATCCATCGGACGTTCCCTTTCCATATCTCCTTTCACATCCTGGGTGGCTTTCAACTGATCGGGTGTATCTTCATATATAAAACTTGCTTCAAGCTCATGTTGCATAAATGAATCCGGACTATATGCATATCCTTTTTCCTCTTTTCGTTGTGCATAGAGCCTTATCAAGTCGCGGGCAATATCTTTAATCTTGGTTTTGGTCTTCTCTTTCAACTTCTCCCAAGCGCCCGTTCCCAGTTTGTTCAAACGAGGCGCATCGCCCTCTTTCGCTTTATATTTAGAGACTTTATGCAACGAATGAATGGAGACGAATACCACATCCTCATTCTGATAGACAATCTTGATAACCTCTTGCGTCGTATTTCCATTCGGAATGCGCACTAATCCGCCAAAGCGTCCCACACCGTGATCCACGTGCACAACATAATCGCCCGGTTCAAACTGGTTGAGTTCTTTCAATGAAAGAGCAACCTTACCGCTCCGTGCTTTGTCACTCCTCAAGTTATACTTATGGAAACGGTCGAATATTTGATGATCGGTAAAGAAACAACAGCGTAAGTCATGGTCGGAAAACCCTTCGTGCAATGTTTTATTAACAGGCGTAAAAGGGATCTTATCTCCCCGCTCTTCAAAGATGGCTTTCAGACGATCTGCCTGTTTGGCACTATCCGTTAAAATATAGATATGGTATCCTTGCTCTAAAAAACGTTTAAACGTATCACTTACCAAATCGAAGTTTTTATGGAAGATGGGCTGTGCTAACGTGTTGAAAGTTAGAACAGCTTGCGGCACACCCGTAGGTTTCGTTCCAAACTCTACCCGACGGAACTCCAATGCGCCGGAAGAGAACTCACTCCCATCAATCGTAGAAGGGACGTGCACCTTATCGCCTCCCTCCTCAGCTAAAGCGACTGTTGCGTGCGGAGAAAACACTTCCGCATGAATCGAATCAATCCGTTCGCGTACCCATAGGAAATCTTTTAAGGCCAATACAGTATCTGTGGGCAGGAAATCGAGAAATGAAACTTCATCACCTCCGCACTGTGTTAGTTCCGGTACAACAGCCACCGAACTTTTCTTCTCTTTGGACAACTGGCTCTCTACTTCGAACGAACGGATACTGTCTATCTCATCTCCGAAGAAATCGATACGATACGGGTATTCGGAAGAAAAAGAGAATACATCAATAATACTTCCGCGTACTGCATATTGCCCCGGTTCATATACATAATCCACCTGCTCAAAACCAAACGCATCCAATTGCCCGGCCACTACCGTAATATCCATATGACCACCCACTTCCATTTTCAAAGTGTTCGCAGTCAATGCTTTTTGCGAAACAACTTTTTCCGCCAACGCATCAGGATACGTCACGATACAAACCGGTTCTTCCGTCCTTTGCAAACGGCTCAATACCTCGGTACGCAGGATCTCATTAGCGGCATCCTTCTGTCCATACTTAATGGCACGCCGATACGAAGAAGGGAAAAACAAGATACTCTTCTCTCCGTTAATTTGTACCAGGTCATGATAAAAATAACCGGCCTCTTCCAAGTCGTTAAGTACAAAAACAAACGGACGATCAGTTCTCTTCACAAATGAAGAAAAAAACAATGCTGCAGAAGAGGCACACAAATGATCCAGGAAAACCGTCTTTATCGAGAGATTTTCGAGCAGTAATGCGAATGCCTTCGTATGGGAATGCTTCGCATAGATAGATTGCAATTCAGAAATTTCCATAGCTATTAAATGCGATGCAAAAGTAAGAAATAATATTTCCTAAAGAATCATCCGTCTTTAAAATAATTTTCTTTTCTTTGCAATCAATTCGGCGTTCGGTATTCGGAACAAGAAAGAATGACGGCATGAGATGTACATAAACTAACTCAAAATATTAAATTTAGTAATATGATTAACAGATTTATTTTAAATGAAGTTTCCTACTTCGGCGAAGGTGCACGTAAACAACTGCCAGAAGTATTAACCCGCCTTAACTTACACAAAGCATTAGTAGCTACAGACAAAGGATTACTTAAAGTGGGAACGGCCAAAATGGTAACCGATGTATTGGATGAAGCTGGATTTCCGTACGAAATCTATAGCGAAATCAAACCGAATCCTACTGTAACAAATGTTAAACAAGGTGTGGAAGCTTTCAAAGCATCCGGAGCAGACTGTATTATTGCCATCGGCGGCGGTTCATCTATGGATACCGCTAAAGGTATCGGTATCGTGACTACCAACCCTGAATTCGCTGACGTAGTATCGTTGGAAGGATGTGCACCTACTAAAAATAAATCAATTCCTATCATAGCATTACCGACTACTGCCGGAACCGGTGCGGAAGTAACCATTAACTACGTAATTATTGACGAAGAGCACCAAAAGAAAATGGTATGTGTAGATCCGAACGATATTCCGGCTGTGGCAATCATCGATCCGGAACTGATGTATTCTTTACCGGAAGGTTTGACTGCCGCTACCGGTATGGACGCCTTGACTCACGCCATAGAAGGTTATATTACCAAAGGCGCTTGGGTAATGTCAGACATGTACGAATTGCAAGCAATTAAAATGATTGCCGAGAATTTGCCCACAGCGGTAGAAGAACCGACCAACCCGAAAGGACGCGAAGGTATGGCACTGGCTCAATACATTGCAGCGCAAGCTTTCTCTAACGTGGGGTTAGGCTTGGTTCACGGAATGGCTCACCCAATGGGGTCACTGTTTGATGTTCCTCACGGTGTGGCAAATGCTTTATTGCTCCCCACTATTATGGAATATAACATGCCTTGTTGCATTGAAAAATATGGTGTGATTGCCCGCACAATGGGTGTCGACACTACCGGTATGAGTGCAGAAGAGGCCGCTCAAGCCGCTTGCGATACCGTAAAAGCATTGGCAATCAGTGTAGGAATACCTCAACACTTATCAGAACTAGGTATTAAGGAAGAAAATATTCCGGCTTTAGCTGCACAAGCTATTACAGACGTTTGTACGCCGGGTAACCCCCGTGATGTGACCGAAGAGGTTATTATAGAGCTTTACAAAAAAGTTTTATAATCATACTATCAACTGATTATTAGTTTAACTAACGCAGGTTACGCAAGGTTTCGATTAGATTCGACCTGTGAAAACCTGCGTTAGTCTTTTAAATCATGTTCTCTTCAACTTCGTCAAGCAACACATCTCCAATTTTTACATACAGGTACAAAAGGGCTGCTAAAAAGAAAAAGCCGACAAAGATATTCTCCTCTATACTGAATTTACCGTAGAAAATTAAAAACTAATTAAAAATATAAGTCTTTCATCCGGCGTTCACTTATAATCACTACATTTGCATCTGTATTTTAAGCTTAAAAATGTATGCAAACATCCGATAGCATCGTTATTATTCCTACATATAACGAAAAGGAAAATATTGAAAATATCATTCGTGCGGTTTTCAATCTTCAAAAAGTATTCCATATTTTGGTGATTGAAGACGGCTCTCCAGACGGAACTGCCGACATTGTAAAACGATTGCAGATTGAGTTTCCCGAACGATTGTTCATGGTTCAACGCACTGGAAAATTAGGGCTTGGCACTGCATACATTGAAGGTTTCAAATGGGCTATCCGTCACCAATACGATTATATATTCGAAATGGATGCAGATTTTTCTCACAATCCGAACGACTTGCCACGCCTCTACGCTGCTTGTGCCGAAGAAGGTAACGATGTTTCCATCGGTTCGCGCTACGTCAGTGGGGTGAATGTTGTTAATTGGCCGATGGGACGAGTACTGATGTCGTACTTTGCCTCCAAATATGTGCGCATTATCACCGGATTGAAGATACATGATACGACCGCCGGATTTGTTTGTTATCGCCGGAAAGTACTCGAAACCATTCCTTTGAATCAAATTCGTTTCAAAGGATACGCCTTTCAGATTGAAATGAAATATACTGCCTACAAATGTGGGTTCAAAATAAAAGAAGTTCCCGTTATCTTTATCAATCGCGAACTCGGTACCTCGAAGATGAACAGTAGTATTTTCGGAGAAGCTATTTTTGGAGTAATCCGCTTAAGATGGGACGGATGGTTTAAGAAATATCCTAAAGCACAATAAATAGAGTTACTCCAAAATCTCACACACAGTAGCTCTAAGGTATTAAAGTAATGAATATCACAGCTGCTTATTAAAAAAACCGAATATAAAGAAACGAATATCACAGCTTAACCCTATTAGAAGTCGAATCACACAGCTTTTAATTTTAGTTTATAAGATATATTATGGCACGCATACTGATACAAAATGCCCACATCGTTAATGATGGAAAAACTTTCACAGGCTCGGTGCTCATCGACGGAGAAACCATAGCAGAGGTATATGAAGGTACAGCGCAACCGACAGGTTTTTACGATAAGACGATCAAAGCTGACGGACTATATTTATTACCGGGAGTGATTGACGATCATGTTCATTTTCGTGATCCCGGACTAACCCATAAAGCGGATATCGAAAGCGAAAGCCGTGCCGCTGCCGCCGGCGGAGTAACATCTTATATGGAAATGCCTAATACCATACCGCAAACTACTACCCTCGAGGCTCTGGAAGATAAGTTCACGGAAGCTGCCCGAAAAAGTCGGGTAAATTATTCATTCTTTTTCGGAGCGACCAATACCAATGGAACCTTATTGCCTCTATTGGATAAAAGTAAAGTATGCGGCATTAAACTTTTTATGGGCTCCAGCACCGGAAACATGTTGGTGGACAAAACAGAAGCGTTACAGAAACTTTTCTCAGAAGCCGGCATGTTAATTATGTCGCATTGCGAAGATACATCTGTTATTACAGCCAATTCCAAACACTATCAGGAATTATACGGAAACGACCCGGATGTAAAATATCACCCCGAAATAAGAAGTGTAGAAGCTTGTTACCGTTCATCCGCATTAGCCGTAAAACTGGCTAAAGAAACCGGAGCGAGGTTGCATATTGCCCATATCAGTACGGCTAAAGAGTTGGAACTGTTTGATAGCGCTTCACTCGACCATAAGAATATCACAGCAGAAGCTTGTGTAGCCCATCTTTACTTCTGCGATAAAGACTATGCATCGCTAGGCACTCGTATCAAATGTAATCCGGCCATTAAAACCGAAGCTGACCGTAATGCGCTTCGTCGGGCTTTAACAGATGGACGGATTGATATTATCGGAACCGACCATGCTCCGCATTTGTTAAGTGAAAAACAAGGAGGCTGCTTCAAAGCAGTATCTGGCATGCCGATGGTGCAGTTTTCGCTTGTAGCCATGCTGGAACTGGCAGACCAAGGAGTGTTAACCATTGAACAAGTAGTGGAGAAAATGTGCCATGCACCGGCCCGTCTTTTTTCTATACGCAAACGAGGATATATCCGGAAAGGTTACCAAGCCGACCTCGTATTGGTGGCTCCCGACAGCGCATGGACAGTATCACCTGACAATATTTTAAGTAAATGTGGATGGAGCCCGTTGGAGAGACATACTTTCCAATGGCAGGTAAAAAGCACTTTTGTCAATGGAGTTCCTGTTTATACAGACGGTGTTATAAACGATAATTACCGGGGACAGGCATTATGTTTCGAGCGATAAAGAAAAAGCTTTAAAACTCCCATAACTAAGATAATACCTATTTATTTAATAATATTTCATCTAGTTTCTCATGTACAGAAATAAAAAACAAAAAACTATCAATCATTCAAACATAAAAGGCTTAAGCCTATGTTTTATTGATAGAATAATATAGAAAGGCGTAATATCTCTAACTCTGTATGAAATAAATTTTTTCATTCGGGAATATCGAAATATCCGAATTTCTTAAATTACATATTAACAGAAACCATTCGTAACAAAACATGCTTTATAGAATATTTTTCTTTTTATTAGCCTTACTTATTGCCACCGACGGTTGCATCTACGCCCGTTTTCTGCACCGGATAAAAAAACACCGGATCATCAAGCAATTTTTCTGGCTTCCCTCGCTCATACTAGCTATTTTATTAGTTTTCCTTACATATGGTGATAACTTCAGTCCGGAAAGAAGTCACATCATCGGTATCTACCTACTAGTATATATGGCTATTACTATTCCTAAAAGCTTGTTCTGCATTTGTATACTATTGGGGCGATTTTTCCGTCTATTCTCGCGACGGATGGAAAGCGTGATGTTCTATACCGGTCTTACTCTTGGCTTCTTATCCATGACAATGGTCATATACGGCGCAACAGAAGGCTGGCGACATTTTCAAGTAAAAGAGGTAACCTTCACCTCGAAAGACCTTCCACAAGCTTTCGATGGATACCGCATTGTACAGTTCTCTGATCTTCACATCGGTACGATAGCCGGCTATCCAAAAGATGTTCAACGTATCGTGGAGATTATTAATGCACAACAGGCTGACCTGATTGTCTTCACTGGCGATTTGGTTAACCATAAAGCTGATGAATTAGAGGGAGTGGACTCCATCCTCTCCGGACTCCATGCACGGGATGGAGTATATTCCGTACTAGGAAACCACGATTACAGCACGTATCTTCGTTGGGAAAGTCCGGAGGCGCAAAATGCCAACCTTGCAGATTTAAAGCGGAGGCAAGCAGGTATGGGATGGAAACTATTGAACAACGACCACGTTATTTTAAAAAGAGATAGCTGCGCCATTGCTCTAATAGGTGTAGAAAATGACGGCGAACCTCCTTTTCCGCAACTGGGCGACTTGCCTAAAGCTATGAAAGGGACGGAAGGTATGTTTAAAGTGCTTCTCAGCCATGATCCTACACACTGGCGACGTGAAGTTTTACCTGAATCGGACATACAGCTAATGTTGGCAGGACATACCCATGCCATGCAGTTTATGATAGGCGGATACACTCCTGCCGCATGGTTCTATCCCGAAAACAAAGGAATGTATCTCGAAAACGAACGCGGACTTTATGTAAATATCGGATTGGGAGAAGTCATGCTTCCTTTCCGTTTTGGCGCCTGGCCTGAAATTACTGTTATAACTTTGCGTTGTAAGTAAAAAAGAATTAACTTTGCCGCCAACTTAACGTTTATATATGGGCACAATTGTTTATCGCATCTATCAGATCTGCATAGCAGCACCTATTTTATTGGTGTTGACTCTCCTTACTGCATTGGTAACTATTGCCGGTTCGTTTATCGGAAGTCCGAGCTTTTGGGGCTACTATCCTGGAAAAATCTGGTCGCAACTCATTTGTTATATTCTGCTCATTCCGGTAAAAGTTAACGGCCATTACGATATTCATAGAAAGACTTCTTACATTTTCGTAGCCAACCATCAGGGTGCATTTGACATATTCCTTATCTACGGATTTTTAGGACGAAACTTTAAATGGATGATGAAGAAATCGCTCCGTTCCATTCCCTTTGTTGGGAAAGCTTGCCAAGCTGCAGGACATATTTTTGTCGACAAATCCGGACCGAAGAAAGTGCAGGAAACCATTGAACACGCACGTCATACGTTAAAAGACGGCATGTCGTTAGTTGTGTTTCCGGAAGGTCGTCGTACTTACACCGGACATATGGGTAGTTTCAAAAAAGGTGCTTTTCAACTTGCAGATAATCTTCAGCTTCCGGTTGTACCCTTAAGCATCAACGGCTCATTTGAAGTCCTTCCTCGTACAGGCGGTTTCATCAAACGTCACAGAATGATCCTTACCTTGCACGAGCCTATCTTCCCCCAAAGTCAAGGACCGGAAAATATTAAAAGTACAATGGAAAAAGCATATGCTGCCATACAAGAAGGGCTTCCGGAGAAGTATAGAAAAGAGGATAATACGGTACAAGAAACTATAACTATGTAAAGTTGCCGTTATAACAAACAAATTACCAAACAGCCTCTACTTCTTCCCCTAAAGACCATAAAATTCTGAATATGTATATCATACGCTTGTCATAGCTTCTATAAGCGTTCCTAATAATGTTACATCCACTACCCGTATGTGAATGCATAGATAACATTATCTATATAAAGAAGTGTACATGCTTTGCCTTAAAAACGTTACTAAGATATCATGCCCGTTAGCCGATATATTCCTTTGCTTCTCCTTCCCTAAAGTTTCTCCCCCCAACCTCTTCATTCGCCTAGCTCGCTCAACAAACCTGTATGAGCAACCAAACCATAAAAAATGCAAGATACTTCTCATACACCGAATTAAAACGCCCGGATAATTTATAGCGCAGCATAGTTTCCCCTTTATAGCGTATGAACAAAGTTCTAAAAAAGAAGAAAAGAAATAAAGTACTTAATTAAACTTTAGGAAAGAAAAAGAATCTAAAGAAATAAAACCTGTAATCATGAAACAGTTCTTATTCTTTAGAAAGACGAACATTGCCGTTATTCTGATGGGTTGCCTGATGGCATTCCCTCCTGCAATGGCACAGCAAAAGCTAAGCAAAAACACTTTAAGAGAAACTAACAAAGAATTCTTTAAAACCGAAGAAGCACGTCGTATAGGCGAACAACTGCTTATTTTCCAACGTTGTACTGGCGGATGGCCGAAAAACATCGATATGGTTCGGAGAATGAGCGACTCGGAATTAAAACAGGTCATGAAAGATAAATCGCGCCGCGATGATTCAACAATCGATAACAATGCAACCACCACCCAAATGATTTATCTGGCGCGCTTATATCAGCAGACCAACGACGTACGTTACCGTGATGCTTTCCGCTCAGCAGTAGAATATCTGTTAAGCGGTCAATACGACAACGGCGGATGGCCGCAATTCTGGCCGGTGACCCGCGGCTACCAAGTACATATTACCTATAACGATGATGCCATGGTCAACACGTTGGAAATACTCCATGACATTATGATGGCCCAGCCACCTTACGATGGCGACCTGACCGACAAGGCACTTCGCAAACGGTTGTCAAAAGCTTTCGATAAAGGAATTGAGTGTATCCTGGCAACACAAATTATAGTTGACGGACATCCTACGGTATGGTGCCAACAACACGACCGTAACACTCTGAAGCCGGCACCGGCACGCGCCTTCGAATTACCATCATTTTGCTCGTCAGAAAGCGCAGGCATCGTGCGTCTGCTCATGACATTGCCCAAACCTGATGCCCGCGTAAAACGAGCCATTCATGGAGCAATGAAATGGTTTGATACCTATAAACTTACCGGTTTACGATGTGAGCGTTCGATAACACCGCAAGGGGAACGTAACACTCGTTTAGTGGAAGATCCTCAAGCCAAACCGATATGGGCACGGTATTATGATTTAAAATATTGCGAACCTTTTGTTTGCGATCGTGATGGTTTGCCACGACGCCGACTCGAAGAAATCGGAACAGAACGCCGTAACGGTTATAGTTGGTATAACAGCCGGCCTGCCGAACTTTTCGCTTTGTATAAAATTTGGGCAGACAAATATGATCCGAAACACAAAGTAAACGTGAGTCTGGAAACCAAGGGAGCTAATGAAAACGGAACGATTGAAATGTATCGCCAACCAACTGTCGACCACTCAGCTTTCAATATTGTGGTCAAGCCTGGAGAGAGTATCCAAGCTGCTATTGAAAAAGCGCCCGAAACACCAAAGAAGCCTTTTAAGATTTTAGTTTCAAAAGGCACTTACAACCAAAAAGTTATCATAGACCGTCCTAATATCGTATTAGTAGGTGAAAATCGAGACAGTACAGTTATCGTTTTGGCCGAAACTGCCAAAACCCGTACTAGGACGACCTACCATGGACGTCCTGTCGGCAATGGAGTGGTAGTACTGCAAAAAGGAGCAGATGATTGTGTTATCAGCGGTTTAACAATCTATAATAATTACGGAACGACTATTGAGAATACCACAACTCACCAGATGTCTATTTTCGGACGCGCTACACGCACCATTGTTATAAATTGCAATGTTTGGGCCGATGGTAACGATGCTCTTTCTCTTTGGGCTCCGGAAAGCAATGGTATGTATTATCATGCCGACCTCTATCTCCGTTGTCCGGGCGTAGATTTTCTGTGCCCGCGTGGTTGGTGTTATGCCACGCGCTGTCGTTTCTATGGCGATGGTCGGGCGTTAATCTGGCACGACGGAAGAGGAGATAAAAGCAAAAAACTGGTTATTACCAATTCATACTTTGATGCCAAATCACCTGCCATTCTCGGAAGATATCATCATGACTCTCAATTCTTCTTGATTCACTGCACCATGTCGGAACAAATTCTCGACTGCAACATCAGCTATGCTTATTCGGATAAAGTTCTCGACCCATGTCCATGGGGACAGCGTACTTATTACTATGGTTGCACTCGGAAAGGGGGTCACGGCAGTTGGCTGAACAATAATTTACAAGAGGCAGATCATGCTCCTGCATTTCATGGTATAACTGCTTTGTGGACATTCGACGGCAAATGGGATCCCGAACAGCGAATTCGTAATCTTTGGAATGTATTGGCTTACTGATTACCAATAAGATTTCTCGGATAAAAATAAGAATAAAGACACATCGCTGTCCGACAAGATTTCAACCCACTATGAAGGACTTTACTTTTTCTTTCAAGAAATATCAACTGCGACCTTGGAAGCTTTTTCTCAACCTCCATCTGATATTCAATAAAATAACAGCCATAAAAGAAGGTAATCTTATTTTTACCAGACAGTAGCAAATAAAATATACGGACTGCAAAACTATTGCCGTCCGTATTTCATACGCTGCATATTCTCTTCGGCAGCCGCCACAAATTCTTTTATAAAAGGATGATTTTTAAATGAATCGGGAGCTTTGCTAAGAATCTCCTCAATCTGCGAAGTCATTATCGGATAAGGCATATTACTGCATAAAATCATAAAGACTCCAGTACTCAATACATTATCATAATTACCCGTAATAAAACCATTAATTAGCTTTGTCATTTCATCGGAAAGCTTTTCTCTTTCAACATGCACCATCCGCTGAATCTCCTCCGGATCTTTTCCGTCCATAATCATCTGACTTTCCCGGTGCGATAAATCCTCTGCTCTGCTGCTAATAGATTTCTGTTGTTCTATAAAGCCTGTTAGCTTATCATTCAATTCAGTACCCGAAGCCGTCAATTTCAAATCATCAATTGTTATCTTTATATTTCCCTTTTCTATCACCAAAGGCATCATGGGTTGATCGTCCATATACAGAGTGGCCATTACTACAGAATCGACCTCTCCACTCATAGCAAATTTTCCGTGAATGATTTCACAAGAATCCATACTAACCATTTGGTCAGCTTCCCAAACCTTAATAAACAACATTTTCCCATCTAAACTAGAAACAGAAGAAGTTCCTTCTATTTTATACTTATTGCAAGCAGTTAGCGACAGGATCAACGCAGTTAATAAAAACAGTTTATTCATGATTATACTCCCTCACACGTTCATTATATATGGCAAAAGTACAATCATTCAACATATCGAACAGAGCTTTTTATCAATATTTAAAATTTAAAGAGCCCTTTTATAGCAATTTAATAGGATTATTGAACACAAAAGAAGCATAGAAAAACTTTTTATCTTACTTTTGCAGGGTAATTAAAAAAACCTTTATAAAACATGAAACAAAAAAAGCTATTTATTACAGCGGTACTGACCGTTGTATGCCTTATGGCAAAAGCTGACGAAGGCATGTGGATGTTGCAATTGATGAAAGAACAACATCTGATAGACCAAATGAAAAAACAGGGTCTTGTGTTAGAAGCTGACGATATCTATTCTCCCAATCAGGTATCCCTGAAAGATGCGGTTGGTATCTTCGGAGGAGGCTGTACCGGTGAAATTATTTCGGAAGACGGATTGATTCTGACTAACCATCACTGTGGTTTCGATGCTATTCAACAACACAGTTCTGTAGAACATGATTACTTAAAAAACGGTTTTTGGTCAATGAGCAGAGAAGAAGAACTTCCCTCTGAAGGATTACAGTTTACATTTATCGAACGTATCCAAAATGTAACGGAAGAGGTAAACCGGTTCATGAAAGAAAAAAACTTGAACGATATAGACTTGCTAACCGGTCCTTATTTAAGAACACTTGCCAACCAATTTCTGGAAGAGAGCGACTTGAAAGGAAAACCGGGAATAGTAACAGAATTACTTCCGTTCTATGCAGGTAATCAATATTATCTCTTTTTCAAGAAAATATATCCGGATATCCGTATGGTAGCCGCTCCTCCGCAGAGTATCGGCAAATTCGGCGGCGAAACGGACAACTGGATGTGGCCGCGTCACACTTGTGACTTTTCAGTATTCCGCATCTACGCTGACAAAAATGGAGAACCTGCTCCATATAGTCCGGAAAATATTCCTTTAAAATGCAAAAAGCATTTGAGCATTTCTTTAAAAGGACTGGAAGAAGGCGACTATGCTATGATCATCGGTTTCCCCGGCAGCACAGAACGTTATCTTACCGGCAGCGAAATAAAAAGTATGATGGAAGCAGAAAACGAACCACGTATCAAAGTCCGTGGTGCACGTCAGGATGTATTAAAAGAAGAAATGGCTAAAAGTGACAAAGTACGTATTCAATATGCTTCCAAATACGCACGAAGCAGTAACTACTGGAAAAACTCCATTGGTATGAACAAAGCAATTGTCGATAACAATGTGCTGAAGACCAAAGCCGAGCAGGAAACACGATTTGCCGAATTTGCCAAATCACAAAACAATAAAGAATACGAAAACGTTGTAGGTAAAATAGATGAACTGGTTGCTTCCATGAATTCTACGAAGTATGTGCTTACCGCTTTCAACGAGGTTTTCCGTAGCGGCATGGAATTCGGTTCTCCCTCGCAAATCATGAAAAACTTAAAGAAAGCATTAGCTGAAAAGAACAAAAAAGATATCGAGAAATATTGCGAATTGTTGAAGACAGCGTATGCAACTATCCATAATAAGGATTATGATCATGAGGTAGACCGTAAGGTTGCCAAAGTCTTGTTCCCTCTTTATGCAGAAATGACCGACAAACGTCCCGATATTTACAATATAATTCAAAAACAATATAAGGGAGATTACAATCGCTTCGTAGATGATATGTATGACAATTCCATTCTATCCTCCCAAGCAAATTTGGACAAGTTCTTGAAAAAGCCTACCGTAAAAGCTATTGAAAAAGATTTAGCTACTGAATATTCTTTATCTAAATTCGCTTTCAACCAAGAGTTGTACGCACGCTATATGGAAAGTATGAAAGCATTAGAACCTCTTCACAAAATCTATGTCAGAGGTTTGTGCGAAATGTATGCTCCTACTCCTAAAGCAGCCGACGCCAACTTCACTATCCGTTTAACATATGGAAATGTAAAATCGTATTCTCCAAAAGACGGTGTACTATATAACTATTACACTACTCTAAAGGGCGTTATGGAAAAAGAAGACCCGAACAATCCGGAATTCATTGTACCCGAAAAGTTGAAAGAGCTATATAACAAAAAAGATTACGGACGTTATGCCATGAAAAACGGAGAATTGCCTACTTGCTTCCTTACAACCAACGATATCACAGGCGGTAACAGTGGAAGCCCGGTTATTAATGGACGAGGTGAATTAATAGGCTGTGCGTTCGATGGTAACTGGGAATCACTTAGCGGCGACATTAATTTCGACAATGATTTACAGCGTTGCATCGCTGTAGACATCCGTTATGTATTGTTCATCATTGAGAAATTAGGCGGTTGTCAACGCTTAATCAACGAAATGACGATTATAGAATAAGTGTCTAACGCAAGCTTTATCAAAAAGCAGAGAATGTGCTTAGTACGAAATTCAGCTCCATAATCAAGTCTTGTTGTTAAATAAAACAGAGCGATGGAAGAAAACGGAAAAAGGGAATGAATGTTCCCCAGTTTACTATTGCAAGAGAAGCTCTTTCGATATTTTTCCATCCTATCGAATTCTGTAAAGCACAAAGAAGGTGTTATTCCCGAGTTCTTTGTATCCTTACATTGTATTCCTGTTTCAGATACTCCTGTTTTAGTTATCAAACCGTATTTAGGGGAGGGACAATGCTTAAAGGCACAAAAAAGGCAACTAATTCGCAATGAATTAGTTGCCTTTATATTTTTATTTATATGGGGTTCCCTATTTACGTACCCTTTCCTGTTATTTGTCGATGAGGAAATTCTCTATCTCATCGAGTGAGCGTTCGAAGCCTTGAGGCTTGAAGCCGTGTCCTTCTCCGTGGAGGACAATAAGATGAACATCACCATAGACTTCGGCTGCGCGGCGCGAGTAATTCACAGGCACCACAGTGTCGGCATCACCATGGATAATCAGCACAGGGCCTTCGTAGCGCCCGATGATGTCCAAGGGGCTCATATAACGCAGTTCGGTAAAGAAGCGACGGCTCAGTGGCACGTTCCAAAGGCGAGTGGTATCGGGGATGTCGGCTATCTGTTTGTAGCGCTCGTTCCAATTGTCGGGAATGCAAAGAGCGGGAAACACCAGAATCAGCCGGTGAATGTTCATAGAAGCGTTGGCCGCCACAAGTGCCGCCACCAATCCACCTTGACTTTCGCCTATCAGCACAATGCGACTGGCATCCACGTCTGGTTGCGATTGGAAGTGGCGCACCACAGCTTCGAGATGCTGCTGCTCGTCAATGACGGACATACCCATAGTGTTGTTGTTACTGCGACTGTTCACCGAGCCACAAGGAAAATCAAACGCATAGCATTGATAACCCATACGATTGAACCTTTCGAAGTAATTTTTCCCAAAGAGGTGCGTACCGTTGAAACCATGGGCAATGATAGCCACCGGTTGCCTGACTTCGGTCGTGACAGGCTTGCTCAGGATACCGAAGATATTTTCCACACCCGATTTGATAAATACTTCGCTCGTTGACGATAATTGTTGCCGAGCGACTGTCTGTGCCAGCGTGACACAAATTTGGCTTGAGAGAAAAGCCGCCAAAAGAATCATAATTTTCTGTTTCATAAATTTTCCGATAAGACATAGACTACATACGCCAAATAACATGGTAAAGTTACATAACTTAATAGACAATCACGTCCTTACAAAAGAAATATTGCTATCAACGAGCAATATTCGTTTGACTGACAAGCATTTTAAGCCTGTTTACTCAATTTGGCAGCGGTATCCACCCAAACAGCCAACTATATTATTCTACCTGCAACCGCAGCTATGTCAAATTGCTTTTCTCAATACAGTCGCCGCTTGCGTTATAGGCAAAGGTCTGATTGATACCCCAGCACTCACTCCCCCGTTACCGCATAGGGCTTGCTCGCTTGCGTATAGCTAAATCTGTTATTTAGGAATTACATATATAAAGGAAAGCTCCAAAAAGTATGTATTACATACTCTCTGAAGTCCCTCCCTTATAATCTACAACATTAATGCTTTCACTTCTATACGAGTCATAATCACTTTACAGGAAAGCACCTCTGCCTAACAAGCTATAGGCATTCTCTAACGCAAATATGATTCTATAACAAACAGCCTTACATTAGGATATTGAGACGAAACCTGTTGTATTACAATCTTCACATCCTTCCAATTAAGTCCCCCAAATTCCACACCAATCTTAGGCAATGCTATCATACGGACTTGGGACGCCGAGGCATGTTCAAGCATTTTTATCAATGCGCTCTTTATAGCCTCGAGATTTGCCATTGTACGCCAATCCTGTTGGGTAGCCAAATTATAAACAAAGCCATTGGTATGGTGGGGATAAACAAATACATCCCCTAATGTAAACTGCCGCTTTTTACATAAAGATTTATATTCTTCATACATCTGCGGAAATCGTTCTTTAAATTGTAAAGCAACGCCTTTCCCCATCGCACCTGCACAATTACAGCCATGCGCATAAGAGGTTACATATGCTAATCTAAAAATGTCGCCTTTCGGAATAAACACCACATTGTTTTCATTATTCCATACAGACTCAAATTCTTCTTCCGTAATATAAACAGGATATTCTATATCCAATTCCGATAATGTGACATCAGCCAAAGCATATTCACCCTGACAAGGATTCTTTTCATCCAGACAAACTTTCCTTGTTCCCTGAATTTCTATCTGTCTGACAATGACATTATCCCGAGAATGCAAATAAAACAGGATATTTTCTTCATCCCAGAACTTCTTTATATATAAATCTTTCATTAAAACTTTATTTTAAAAATGGTTATTCCATGATTAACAACTCTTCCATTTATATTAAAAGGCTCATTATTGGGCAACGAATAATTATGTGGAGCATTTTGGATTATATTTAAACCTTTTATATCTATCTATATATAATTCGTAATAGACTTTGTATTCCAAGGTACTCTATATAATCTTCTTAAAATCTGACCGGCTGTATAATCCGAAGCTTTTAAATCCGTAAAATATTGTCCATTCCCATACCTCGCATGAACTTTTCCAATAGATGGTAATATTTTTCCAGACTCCATTATCCCTTATCAACTCCTGTGCTAGACCTCCGTTGGCATTCGCCAAGCGGGTAATGCTTCCTAGGTAGTCACGACAAATATAGTAAATTCTCCATTCAACACCCTCTTTTACGTAAACTATCGTTGAGGAATATGCATATCCGTTAATATACAACAACACTTTCATATCATCCGCGTACAAGGTACTGAACAGAACAAGAAACCGCTATCATTTTAAGAGGTGCTAACACAACAAAAAAAGCTCCTGAAAATGCCATAAAGCATAACCAGGAGCTTTTTCTTATCACAGTATTACTATTTATTCTACATTTAATTTACATCCCAAACTTTGAAAGAACTCCTCCATATCTTTATTGAAACGTTCCTTATCGAAACTTTTCCTTATAGCTACCGGATACTTCATCTCTTTCAGATATTTCAAAAGAGTATTTCCTACAATAGTATACCCTCCTATTTTATCTGATTGATAAAACGTTGAAAAATCCAATTTAATATCAAAAAGCAAAGTCTTTATGAAATGTAATCCATTTGCATAAGTTTTGTCTCTATGATATGCAGGACGCTTAACTATAAAGAATGGATCAAATCCTTGACTTACACAAATTATATAAATCTCGCATGTTTCTACATCTTCTGAATAACATTTTCCTTCAAAATATTTAGAAAGCAATAACACTAATTCACCTAATTGTTCCCTTTTTTCCTCAAGTTCAAAAGAAAGAGTTTTTCTAACATCTATTTTCATACCACCATAATTTTAAGTTATCTAAAAATTCTATTTCCCGGAGGCAATGTACCATTCCTGAAGAAATATCCGTATATCATACGCTTTTCCTGTATTAGGATTTCCATTTTATTCCCATAATAAATAGGCATCATATCAAAATTCTTACGCTTATAAGAATTTACATTATATCGATCTACTCCTTGAGTCGTTTCGCCAATCTTCCACACATCCTTTTTCGTCATGTATACTTGACCACCTCTGACTTTCCGATAATATCCATCAACCTTGGGACGAAGTTCATACACACTTGCTTTAGGGAAAGATTCCCAGGATTTGCGGGTTTCTCGACCGACTCCACGCATCATAATTGAGCTCCTGAACCAAACTCCCGTCGGCATTCACCAGATGAGTGATGCATCCCAGGTAGTCCCTACAAATATAGTAAATTTTCCATTCAACAGCCTCTTTTACGTAAACTATCG
>CANPVZ010000011.1 GCA_947581855.1 uncultured Phocaeicola sp. | reverse complement strand
ATCCTGCGCTTCAAAAACTGATAGGGGACAAAGTACTGAAAAGGTATTTTACCTGTGGACTCACGACGGACATTCTCCTCCAATAACCGCTCCTCAACATACTTCGGGTCAGGGGAAGTCATGACATACCATAAGGTATTATCTTTTTCTCCAAGTTCAGTTATCGGATTCTCTCCCATGAAGATATTTCTCATACTCCCCCAGACTGTAAAGTAGTTTGGGGTATTTTATTTATTTTCAATTAATTAGCAACTTAAAAACCTATATATTATTCGGAATTATTTCCAAAATAAGTATTTCAAGGCTTTCTGCTTTTATCAATATTATTCTTATTCTTCTTTATTTTAATTTCATTCCAAAGGAAGAAAAGTTTCCACCTCTTACATAGAGGCGGAAAAACCGCAAAACACACTGTCAATCAATAATATACCTCATGTCTTATTTACAAATTACAATTTTATCTATCTGTCAAATCATGCTTTTTTCTATTTTTTTCATTGACAAGTTTTTGTACCACACCGATATTTTATATCTTTGCAGCAAATTCTTTCCGCCTCTATGTAAGAGGTGGAAAAAATAATGTCCCCTAAGAAATTGCTAATAATCTTGTAATTTACACAAATACAAATGCTTATAAGCCGTTTACAAGCAAACCCTGTGGAATTGCCACACTCAAGACAATAGGAATTGCGAGAATAAACATATACTGATTATAAATAAGTTGTATTTTCTGTAACAGTAAGATTTCAATCCACTGAATGGTTAGCGGATACGAATGGAGGTGGAAGAAAATAACCGCATATCATGGTTTGCCCCTGCAAGGTGGTTTCGATATATAAACCTATTTTTCCGTATACTCGTAAACCTCAAATATTCAAAAAAATCAGATAGTTCGTTCGGTTTTACGCACTAATAATTTATATTTGCAAACATAAACAATTAAGTAATTATCCATTTGTAGCACAAACAACCTAATAACCAATCATGAAACATTATTTATTATGGACCGTTTCTCTACTTTTAATCGGGGCATGCACACCGAATAAGCAAAAAGAAGAAACTGTAAAGTACTCACAAAAAATGGTGGAATCACATGGCTTGACAGACTTTTACTGCAACCGCCATTATCAGGATTCATTAGCTAACACCGGATGGGATTATGTATCCGGTTTAGTGGCAAACTCTGTGTTAAAAGCATGGCAAATGTATCCTGAAAAAACAGAATATTACGATGCTGTGAAAGCTTTTGCCGACCGAAACACAAATGAAGACGGTTCGATGATTCTGAACTCAAAGGGAGGTTCGGCTCTCCGCCCCAGCAATATCGACGACTTGCCTGCCGGTAACATCTATTTTGCCCTTTATGAAGAAGAAATGAAAAAAGGAAATACGAAAGATGCTGAACGTTATAAAAAGGCAGCGACTTTAATTCGTAATACATTAAAATATAATCATTCACGTATTGCCGAAGGATTACCCGGTACGGGAGGATTCTTCCATAAAGCAAGTTATCCCAACCAGATGTGGCTGGACGGTTTATATATGGGTTCCCCCGTATATGCCCAATGGCAACATGTATTCGGAACCGCAGATGAAAAAGACAATGCTGAAAGTTGGTCGGATATTGCCTTGCAATTCAAAACCATTCATCAATATACATATAATCCGGAAAAACAACTGAATTACCATGCCTGGTCGGCTACTCCAAACGATTCCAACTCATTCTGGGCAAATAAGGAAGAGCCGTTCGTCGGTTGCAGTAAAGAATTCTGGGGACGTGGCATGGGCTGGTATTTCGCCGCATTAGTGGACGTGCTCGAATTCATGCCTAAAGAGCACCCGGATTACAAAGCTGTGTCCGACATCCTTCAACAAGTAGCTGCCGGCATTGCGCGTTGGCAGGATAAGAACTCGGGGGTATGGTATCAATTGCTCCAATATGACGCTACCACCACTGCCGATGGTAAAGGAGATTCTATAGAAGGCAAAGAATATAATGTGGGAAACGCCTCTAATTATTTGGAAGCATCCTGCTCTTCCATCTTTACTTATTCTTTCCTGAAAGGTATCAGATTGGGGTTGCTCGATAAAGAAACTTATTTGCCAATAGCCGAAAAAGCATACCAAGGCTTGCTCAAAACATTCATCCGCGAGAATAACGGACAAACGGATATTATACAAACTTGCGCTTCCGCAGGCTTAGGCCCGGCTAAAAACCTTTCCCGTACAGGTACCATCAATTATTATCTCTGCGGAAAAGACGTAAGCATTACTCAAAATGAGGGCAAAGCTATCGGAACATTCATCCTGGCATCGCTGGAATACGAGAAAATGAAAGAATAAAGAATTAAATCACAAGCCGATAACATGTTGCCTTTTGAAAAAAGGCTTCAAAGGACTGTCTAAAAAGTAAAAATTGAATTAGCTAAAGTTACAGATTGTAATTGAATAAATAAAAAGCACCACTTTTGACCTATGAAAACTAGGTGTAAAGTGGTGCTTTTTCCTATTCTGAAACATTGGCATATTCCGTCTTTACTTCGATACATGCTCCATTCAAAGGTCCTCGGCAAGCTGACTAAGTTTCATACTGTTTGAACCTTTAATTAAAATATAGTATCCTTTAAGAGGATGATTCCGTATGGCCTCTTTAACTTCTTCCACATGGGAGAAAGTACGAAATGAAGAACCTGCGGCTGCAAATTGATCACCGACCAACCAGACTTCATCGAAAGAACACTCTTGTAAAAAATCCGTTATTTTTCGATGTTCCTCCAAACTGCCGGTACCTAACTCTTTCATATCCCCCAAAATGACCATTTTCGGGGCAACCTTCATGTCACGAAAGTTTGTTAAAGCAGCCATCATACTTGTGGGATTAGCATTGTAAGCATCCACAATCAACCGATTTTCCGCCGTCTCTTTCAATTGCGAACGGTTGTTTTGAGGAATATACGCAGCCAATGCCTCATCAATCAAATCGGCAGAGACCCCGAAATAAAGACCAATGGTTGCCGCTGCCAACATATTGTCCAAATTATATGCCCCTATTAAATGAGTCTGTACAGAGCGCCATGCGGTATTACCCACTCTCCAACGGAATGAAAGGTAAGGAGCACACTCCGCCACTTCACCGCTTGCGTGAAGCACCGCCCGGCCATCCGGCCTACCATAACGCACCAGATTTAAATCATGTGCAATGCCGTTCAAATACGGATTATCATTATGGATAAATACAATACTTTGAGGTTTCTTACGAAGATAATCGTACAACTCTCCTTTTGTTTTAATGACTCCCTCAAAAGAACCGAACCCCTCTAAATGTGCCTTGCCTACATTTGTAATGATACCATAATCCGGTTCGGCTATATGCACAAGCGTATCAATCTCTCCGGGATGGTTCGCCCCCATCTCCACAACAGCGATATCATGCCGGGCAGTCAAACGAAGCAGAGTCAATGGGACTCCGATATGGTTATTAAAATTTCCCTGGGTATAAAGCACATTATATTTCTTCGACAATACCGTAGAAATTAACTCTTTTGTGGTAGTCTTTCCATTTGTACCGGTCACTCCGATAATGCGCGTCCCCAACTGCCGACGGTGATAGTTTGCCAATTCCTGCAAGGTTTTTAAACAATTATCTACCAAAATCAAGCGTTCGTTCGAACTGTCGGCATAAGCCGGTTCGTCAATTACCGCATATGCACAGCCCTCTTTCAACGCCTGCGCGGCAAAAGTATTTCCATCGAACGAAGCCCCTTTCAAGGCAAAAAAGATAGAACCATCCTTACAATTCCGGCTATCAGTGGTGATTTGCGGATATTGCTGAAAAATATGATATAAAGAAGCTATTTCCATAATCGTTGTTCATTAACCGGCGGCAAAGATAAGGAGAATATCCGAAATTTAATATCTATACCCCTACGAGGTTTAGTTCCGTTAATTGTTTATATTTACAAATAAAAGCCGGAAAAAAATGCTCCCTGCCAAAAATCAACTAAATTTGTCCGTGGCACAGATGAAAAACACTTTAATCTTAATCATTCAACTCTATGAAAACATTATTTACTCTTTTCTTAAGTCTCTGCTTCAGCCTTCCGATGATGGCGCAAATGCCGGAACGCACTCCTGAAAATATAAAGAAATATAAGGAAATCTGCCGAAAACACATTTATAAAGATATGAAAGGTATGTACCGGGAAGCCGGAGGCTCGCTGAAGTTTCCGTTTCTCGCGCCGGGCAGCAACCAATACCTCGACATGCTGTGGGACTGGGATTCGTGGCTGAGCAACATCGCTTTACGCCAGATTCTGTTGGAAAACGGTACCGATAAAGACCGCGAACAAGCCTTGAAATATGAACAGGGATGTGTACTCAACTCCCTCAGTTACGGCGGTATGGACGGATGGATTCCTATTTGGATTGAACGCAATGCGCCCAGTCGGGAGGAAATGCTGAAAACCCGTAATCCGTGGAAAAGCAACATGCACAAACCTACCCTCGCCCAGCACGCCGCTTTTATTGTAAAGAATATGGATGGGGATGCGGAATGGCTGCGAGAGGACTTTTATACGTTGCAGGCTTTTGTAAGCAAGTATCTCAATTTTCATCGCCACAAAGCCACGGGCTTGATGTATTGGGAGACGGATGAAGCCATCGGTGTGGACAATGACCCCAGTACTTTTTACCGGCCGCACGAAAGTTCGGGTTCCATATTCCTGAATGCTATGATGTACAAAGAATTATTGGCTATGAGTTATCTGGCGGAATGCCTCCGTTTGCCAGATATCTCACAGCGTTTCCAAAAAGAAGCCGAGACTCTTAAAACGAACGTGCAAGAACATTGCTGGGATGCTCGCGATGGGTTTTACTATAGTGTGGATCTGAACCTTCTTCCAGTGGAAAAGCCTGATATCGATGCCCTTCTTCCGGGACAACTGTACCTGCATGTAGGTCAACCACGCACCTACGGCTGCCTGATACAGCGATTTAGCGTATGGAGCGGCTTCATGGCGATGTGGGCCGGCATTGCCACTCCGCAACAGGCAAAAGAGATTGTGGAACGACAATTCCATGATACCCGTTCGTTCAATGCTCCGGCAGGTATCCGCACATTGTCCCCATTGGAAAAGATGTACGACGTGCGTGCCAGCGGCAACCCCTCATCCTGGCAAGGTCCTATATGGATAAACGTCAACTATCTTGTATTCAGAGGGCTGGTTCAATACGGGTATACGGAAGAGGCACGCGAACTGGCAGAAAAAACGATATTGTTACTGGGCCGGGATTACGAACGGTTCGGCGCCTTACACGAATATTATCTGCCCGATAACGGCGAACCTGTTCTAAATAAAGGATTCCAAAACTGGAACTTGCTGGTATTGAACATGGCGGCATGGCTTGACGGCAAACCGGTTATCACGGAATTTTAAATAGGGAATTAAATAAAGAAGACAAAGAATCCACCGGAAGCCACGGCTTTTTCATTAAAAATAGGAAAACTGCCAAATGCCATTATCGGATTGATTTTCAACAGTCACTTGGCAACTTACTCCGAATTTCCATAAAGCGGTGTTGCTATCATACTTAAGCAAGCGATAAGATGAAACTTCCGTGAACGGGACTTAAAAACATCAAGTTTTTAAGTCCTAGTTTTTAGTTTTCTAAAAATATTGTGCGTACCTTTGCGACAGCTAAATGAAACAAAAGGAAATGACACGGAAATTCATTAATATAAAAGGAGAACTCATGGATTTATCCACTCCGCATGTTATGGGTATTCTGAATGTTACTCCCGACTCCTTCTACAACGGAAGCCGCAAACAAACGACACAGGAAATTACCGACCGAGTAAACCAAATTATAGAAGAAGGAGCAAGCATTATCGATATAGGCGCTTACTCATCCCGCCCGAATGCCGAAAATATTTCTGCCGAAGAAGAGATGCAACGCTTGCGTACCGCACTTCACATTATAAATAAAGAGCATCCCGACGCTACTGTTTCGGTAGATACGTTCAGAGCAGACGTTGCCGCCATGTGTGTGGAAGAATACGGCGTAGCAATTATCAATGATATTGCCGCAGGAGAAATGGACAGCCATATGTTCGATACGGTTGCACGCCTGAATGTTCCTTACATCATGATGCACATGCAAGGAACTCCGCAAACCATGCAAAACACACCGCATTACGATAACCTGATAAAAGAGATATTCCTTTATTTTGCCGTCAAAATTGAACGTTTACATGCTATGGGTGTAAAAGATATTATACTCGATCCAGGCTTCGGATTCGGTAAAACCACGGCACACAATTACGAGCTTCTAAATAATCTACAAGAGTTCAGCATATTCGACATGCCTTTACTGGTTGGAGTATCCCGAAAATCAATGATATACAAGTTACTGGGAGGAAGTCCTTCCGACGCCCTCAACGGGACCACCGCACTTAACACCATCTCCTTATTAAAAGGAGCCGACATCCTCAGGGTACATGATGTAAAAGAAGCCGTCGAAACCGTAAAAATTGTAGAAGCCATGAGAAATGGCCTTAACCTTTAAACCCATTTGAATATGTTTTCCTTTATCAACTTCAGCATTAAAGATTTCATCGATATCCTGCTTGTAAGCTTAATGCTTTATTATACTTACAAGTATATGAAAGAATCCGGCTCTTTGAAAGTATTTATCGGAATTTTAATCTTTATACTTATCTGGTTGCTCGTATCTCAAGTTCTGGAGATGAAACTATTAGGAGCCATCTTCGACCAAATGGTACAAGTGGGAGCCATTGCATTGATTATTCTATTTCAAGACGAAATCCGAAAGTTTCTTACCACACTGGGATCACACGAGAAAGCAAGTAAACTGTTTCGTTTCCTTACAGGAGCTAAAAAAGAAAATACGGACAGAACAGAAATCATGCCGGTTGTCATGGCATGCCTTAATATGAGCAAACAAAAGGTGGGTGCGTTGATTATCTTTGAAAAGAATGTGCCTCTAAACGACATCATCGCTACAGGAGATGAAATAGACGCCAATCTGAACCAACGCCTTATAGAGAATATATTCTTCAAGAACAGCCCTTTACACGACGGAGCCATGATTATCCGTCATAAGCGCATCGCTGCGGCCGGTTGCATTCTTCCGGTATCCCATAGTTCAGACATCCCCAAATCTCTAGGCCTCCGTCACCGTGCCGCATTGGGTATTTCACAAGAAACGGACGCACTGGCCGTAGTAGTATCCGAAGAGACCGGAGGAATATCCGTTGCCTACAAAGGACAATTCCACCTGAGACTGAATGCGGAAGAATTGGAACGGTTCCTCACAGCAGACGAGGTAAAGTAATTTATTCCATTCAGGTTTTCAAATTCCTCGGAACGGGGTATTTGGCAGGACTGTATTTATCTGAAAAATCAGATTGCGGATTTGGGATGAATGGGAGATTGTTCCCATTAGGTTCGCGTGTTTCATCAAACCGTTCTAGGGTAACGTTCAAAAAAGACATTTTTTATAGAAGAAAGCGGTTCCCTACAGAAGGGAAACGGATACGGAGGCTAATTCAACATCAGACTCATATAAGGTTGCTCTGCCTGGAACAACTTCTGTACCAAGCTTTCCAAAGTATATTCTTTATATTCCCTCTCCGAAAGCCTCCCTACGGTACATTCGCCGTTCTCTATGGCATAATAACCATTGTTTTCGGGAATAGCCTCATCTCCGTCCAGATGACAAGAAAAGGATTCACCCGGATGCGTTTCCGCATACAAAGAGAGCATTCCCTTTACCGATATAATCCGGGCCATTCCCAAGAAAATAGGGGAAGAATCTTTTATCGGATGAATATATTCCAAATGTTCCGTACCATAAACCGAAAGAACCTTCCGGCATAGCATATCTTTCGCTATCGGCGTAGTATATAGCATTTCCTGAATAACCGGAACCGCGTTTTCTTCCACACAAAAAGCAAGTCCGGTAATCTCTCCTTCTTGACGGGCAACCATCACCAGCCCTCCGCCCAAACGCATATCAGCCAAAATCACCCGGTAATCTTCCAAAGTATGTTGAATACAGTTCGGTCTTTGTCGCATCTTCGCATTGAAATAATCATAGGTTTCCGCCTCTGCGTTCTCACAAACCTCCACTTCGCATTTGGAATCAAGAGCCTCCAACCCGGACAACTCCACAGCCGTCCGCCCGTAATAGAAGCAAGCGCCGTAACCGGATTTCGCATAATATTCCCGCAACCAGCTTTCCGCAGGAATCAGCGTACTCAAGAAAATGCCCTCCTCATACATACGGCGATGTGCCTCTTTCAATAATTGTTTCATCACCCCATGCCCCCGGAAATCGGGATGCGTACAAGCCCCTGAAATATACGCCGTATTTATCTCACGGGCATAGAAAGTCATCGGATAAGGAATAGCCTGTAAAGCGGAAACTACGCGCCCGTCTTTCACAACGACTCGGTTTATCTCCTCTTTAAACCGCATGGAGAAGTACAAATCAACAAAATCATCGCCATCGCTGAAGCAACATTTCCATAAAGCCTTGACTTCTTCTTTCACATCCATACCACACATACTTTTAATACGTCTTTTCTTCAAACACCCGCGACGCCCTATTGTTTCCGCATTCTACTTCAATCTGGCCATGCATTTCTCCAACAAGATTTCCGGATAGTAAGATAGTTTAGCTTTACGCAGTCCTTCCAATCCCAAATCCTCTTCACGATTCACATAGATGTATTGTTCAGGAATATGAAGCGCAAACTCATTGTTAATCATCGTATATGCGCCCTCAATATCCGTATTGGCTTTTTCCACGCAAACATCAAACGTCTCATGATTAATAGGCATTCCGAAAGTAAAAGCCACAATATTTCCACTCACATAAAGTACGCCTCCGCGCAATCCCAACTCCTCGAAATGAGCCAAAGCAGCCGTCATGGAACGCCGTTCGGCCTGTAAAGCCGTGTCTTCGGCACAATTGTTCGTTTTACACCATTCGGCTTCCAGTTTCAAGCAATCGGGAACCAATTCGGAAGTCAGTTCTTTATACTCATAATCCGAATAAGTATTTTTAAAACGGTTGATATGATTTCGTTTCGGTTGATATTTCTTTCCCTTTAACGTCGCCAAATCAGAACGCAGATAAATATAATCGAAATAATCGCGGTCGGCCGAGAATTCAAACTGTCCGGGCATTACCTCCTCAATATCCTCCTTCATGCTTGTACAAACACCCAACATCCGAAAAGGCTGTCCCTCGTTCCTCGCATCCTCAATCATCATTCCGAGCACAGTTTTTAAATCACCGTTGCCTACCGGCATCATATAAGCCAGCTCCCCGTCCGCATAGAACCTGAAAAGCAGAAAACCGCCCAATTCGGCATATTCGGTATGGTAAAGGAAGCGCCAACTATACAAGTTGGAAAAAGACAAATCACAATTTCGGCGATGGCTGATAAACGTATAAGACTGAATGATTTCCTTGTCTGCAAGAGTAATCTCTTTAAATGGTATCATATGTATAAATCTTCTTTTATTCGTATAACAAAAGTAGAGATATTTTGTTATATATATGGAACGCATTGTAAGAAAATTTAGAGATTTAACGGTTGCGATTAAAAAACATTCAATTTCTTTATTCTATCTATAAAAAATATTTTGTTTTGCAATGTCAATATTACAATTATATGTACTTTTGCAACGTGAAAAACATACACTTCTGACCTAACATAACATATTAAAATATATTATCATGGATTTAATGAATGAAATCGTAGAACGCGCGAAAGCCAACAAACAACGCATCGTTCTTCCCGAAGGTACTGAGGAACGTACCTTAAAAGCTGCCAACCAAATTTTGACAGACGGTGTTGCAGACCTTATTTTATTGGGTAATCCCAACGAAATTATGATACTCGCTACCAAATGGGGATTGGGAAACATCGGTAAGGCTACCATCATCGATCCGGAAAATCATCCCAAGAAAGAAGAATATGCTCAATTGCTTTGCGAGCTCCGCAAGAAAAAAGGTATGACGATTGAGGAGGCACGCAAATTGGTTACCAACCCGTTGTATCTAGGATGCCTTATCATCAAATCCGGAGATGCCGACGGACAGTTGGCCGGTGCACGCAACACCACGGGTGACGTACTTCGCCCGGCTTTGCAAATCATCAAAACCGTTCCGGGAATCACTTGCGTTTCCGGTGCTATGTTGCTGTTGACCAAAGCTCCCGAATACGGCGAACACGGAACACTCGTAATGGGTGACGTTGCTGTAACTCCTATGCCGGACGCTAACCAACTGGCTCAAATTGCTGTTTGTACCGCACAAACCGCTAAAGCTGTTGCCGGACTGGAACCTCGCGTAGCTATGTTAAGCTTCTCAACCAAAGGTTCTGCAAAGCACGAAGTGGTAGACAAAGTAGTAGAGGCTTTGAAGATTGCAAAAGAAATGGCTCCCGACTTGAAAATCGACGGAGAATTGCAGGCTGACGCCGCTTTGGTTCCGCACATCGGCTCGAGCAAAGCTCCAGGTTCGGAGATTGCCGGCAAGGCAAACGTATTGGTTGTTCCTTGTTTGGAAGTGGGCAACATCGGTTACAAGCTGGTAGAACGCTTAGGTAACGCTACCGCTATCGGCCCGATTCTGCAGGGTATCGCCCGCCCGGTAAACGACCTGTCACGTGGTTGTTCTATCGACGATGTTTATAAAATGATTGCTATCACTGCTAACCAGGCTATTGCCGCAAAACAAAATTAAAAACGCATCATGAAAATATTAGTTTTAAACTGCGGAAGCTCGTCCATTAAATACAAACTGTTCGAAATGACGAGCAAAGAAGTGCTTGCCCAAGGCGGTATCGAAAAAATCGGTTTGAAAGGTTCTTTCCTGAAACTTACTTTGCCGAACGGCGAAAAGGTAGTGTTGGAGAAAGATATACCCGAACATACTACAGGAGTGGAATTCATTTTCCAGACACTGACAAGCGAAAAATACGGCGCATTAAAATCATTGGACGAACTGGATGCCGTAGGTCACCGTATGGTACACGGAGGCGAACGGTTCAGCCAATCAGTACTATTGAATAAAGAGGTTTTAGACGCCTTCGCTGCCTGCAACGATTTGGCTCCGCTTCATAACCCGGCCAACTTGAAAGGCGTACATGCCGTATCGGCTTTACTTCCTGACCTTCCACAGGTAGGAGTCTTCGATACCGCATTCCACCAAACTATGCCGGATTATGCTTATATGTACGCTATTCCTCACGAACTGTACGAAAAGTACGGCGTGCGTCGTTACGGTTTCCACGGAACATCTCACCGTTACGTTTCTCAACGCGTATGTGATTTCTTGGGAATCAAGCCCGAAGGAACTAAAATCATTACTTGCCACGTTGGTAACGGAGGCTCTATTTCCGCTATCAAAGATGGAAAATGCATGGATACCAGCATGGGACTTACTCCGTTGGAAGGATTAATGATGGGAACCCGTAGCGGTGACATCGATGCCGGAGCAGTTACCTTCATCATGGACAAAGAAGGATTGAATACAACAGGGGTTTCCAATCTGCTGAATAAAAAATCCGGATTGCTGGGCGTATCGGGCGTATCTTCCGATATGCGCGAAATACAGTCGGCTGTCGATGCCGGTAACAAGAGTGCCATTCTTGCACAAAGAATGTACTACTACCGCATTAAAAAATACATCGGCGCTTATGCCGCAGCGTTAGGCGGTGTGGATGTTATCGTATTCACAGGTGGTGTGGGTGAGAATAAAGACGACTCTCGTGAAGCTGCCTGCGAAGGTTTGGAATTCATGGGCGTAAAACTCAACAAAGAGCTCAACAAAACCATTCATGGCGAAGAGGCTGTCATCTCTACTCCGGACTCTAAAGTAAAAGTAGTGGTTATCCCTACCGACGAAGAGTTGATGATTGCTACCGATACATTGAATATACTAAAGAAATAAGGAATCGGATAAGAAGAAGAGAATGTTTCAAAGCTCCATTTTAAAGAAAGAACGCTTTTAATCAGAAGCTTGACGTCTCTTATCAACCATAAAGAAGAGCCATATCACTACTCGAAAACAGAGTATGATATGGCTCTTTTTATGGATGATTCTAATCTGTGAGTATTGTAGAGGGAATATCTTTGTTTTGCAACAACCGTTTCATTTCCCTCATTATATTTATCCCAGACATATTGAAAAATAATGCCCTCTAAATCTACCTCCTTAACAGGCGTCAATAAATGAATCAACGATTGTTAATCATCGAGATCTGACCTCCAATATCCGTACAGACAATCAGCCTTGAATGCTTGGCAAAACAAATCTGAAATATAAAAGTAAAAAATAGAATATAACTTAATCTTCTTACGTTGCTCATTTCTCAGGAATAATGGTAATAATATATCGAGCATATGATGTCAGCCGAGGGACGGACATATCGTATGCCTCCAAGATTATGTGAATTGTTTGTGGCGAATCAACTTTAGGAGCAATAAACCACATGTCAGCTTTTCGCTCTGAACCAAGATGCAAATCTACATATCCATTATATGTTCCAGTTGGGTATTGATACCATCCACACCTCCAAGGTGTATGGAATTTCTTTGGATTGGACGCAACCTGCTCTTTTGTTATCCCCTTTTGAGCCCACATATCTCCTCTTGCAAGCCATACTGCGTCTACGTCAAACGGGTCTGGGTCTGTTATATTGGCTCTTAGTCTCACAGTGTCACCGCTGCACACAGTATGATCAAGCCCCATTGGAACTTCTATGATAGGTTTATGATTAGCTTTATTATATTCAGGAGTGACACACCATTGTAAGCGAGCTTGAAAATCATGCATTGCAGGTTCTATCCATTCTCGTAGTTGACCAAAACCTGTATCTCTGTAAACATTTTCAAAACCGTCCACTTTGTAGAAGCAACCTCCCCAACCGCCAAATGTTGGATTTTCATAAGAACGCAGTCCGTTGTTTAGCGAATACAAAAATGCGGGGGTGTCACCTTCACTGATGTAAGGCTGAGAATATAATGTGCCTAACGGGTTACCGTTGCGCATATACTGGGTGACAAAATCTCGTGTATTTGTCATTGTCCCGTAATCCCAGCTGCCACTGAAATGATGGTTGAGAAGGACGGTCGCCTTAGGGTGATAGCATTCAATGTAAGGTCCCGCTCCATCTTGATACCATATGCAATACAAAACCGCTTTACGAATCGCGCGGTCATAGTCTTCAGGGTATTTATCTTTGAGTTTTTGAAAAGCCTTCGCCGCCGTATTTCCTCCTCCCCAACATTGGATAAACACCTGACGGTCATCATCTTCGAGCAAAACTTCCACGATGCGGTCAGAACCGGGAGTATCAGGCCAATCAGTCGGATCTATTATTGGTTTGCTTCCGGGAAGAGTCTCCTTGCACTGTCCACCGCTCAATCTTATATGTTCAGGATCTTCATCCCCAACATATATTCGCTCCTTAAGATATTCAGGAGACGGATAACCGGCGTCATGCACTTTCAAGTTCGGATAAACTTTGGCATAAGCATCGAGCATCTCTGCGAGCCACGGCTCATTACTCCACCCCTTTCTTTGAAAGCATGAATTGGTCTGTATGATACCGTCAATCTGCATATCATTGGAATGTAACAAAAAATGAACCATAGAGCAGCGGTCATCTGTCTCCGCATCTGTCAGTACAATAACGCGAGGACGGTTATTTGCATTAATGTTAACAATATGGATAACGGTTATTAGAATAAATGAAATTATGTAACGCATATTTTAATTATTATGATTGATTAATTTTCTACTACATAACTCCGTTCTTATAAATGAAACATTTAATTTGTATTCCATTGAACGGTTCTATCACTCATGACTCTATATAAGACTATATTATCTAATCATCGGTTGAATTAAAGTTCTAAGTATTCATAGATTAAAAACTAATAAATATTACTTGTTTGAATATTACTTGTTAAGCTCAATGCATCATGATGAAAGGTCCAGTAGCCTTAGGGTCGTTGTCTAGTACGGGTTCGCTCATGTAATCATGATATAAATTTAGTTAATCCACAATCAATTACTTTGCTAACTCATTAAGATAATTCTCCAAGTTCGTATAGCCATTGAATGATCTAGCGCAGCCGTCATTTGGGTCATTCGGATTAAGGTCATGCTTTAATTCCCATTCATCAGGCATACCGTCATGGTCGGAATCGACGGGAGCTGGGAGACTATTCAGTATCGGCCAACTGCCGACATCATTCTGGGAGTCTATGATGCCACTTTTCAATGAGCGGTCGGACATGCGGGCTCTCTGCTTGTAGCAAGCTCCTTCATAGGTGGCACTTCCGGCTCGCACATCATTGATGATACGGGTATCAACGGCGTCTCGCACCGGTTTTGTACACCCGGCATTTTCCAATACAGCCTTATATGCGTCTTCCGGTGATTGCTCATTTATCTTCATGGCATCCCAAGGTCTATAAAGTCTCAGCTTTGAGAGCACTTCCATTCCGCCTGACGGTTGTACTCCTCCATTCCAATTGTCAGCACTTACGGTCTTATTCCCCTCTACGATATTCCCGTTGACATACCATTTGCCATAATCATCCTCGCCACGGCTTCCTGGACTTACAATTCTGTAGGATATTTTTCCTTTCCCGGTCGCGGGACCCGGTTTATAATAGTTACCCACGAAATTCACAACCATATTGCTGAATTTAGGATTGCCTGCCTGCTGTTTTTCCCCGCCATAGCTACTGTTGTATCCCCAGTTATACAATACATTATTCCTGTAATCATTATATCCTCCACCCGAAACCCAGCGAGGATTGCGGCTCGAATGATTAGCTATAAGATTATGATGATAGGTGCTATGGTTAGAGCCCCAGATACCACCAAATCCATGATTCCCTTTTGTATGATTGGACTGATACAAGCTCTCGGTAATCATGCACCATTGTATTGTGACATTCTCACAATGGTATATGGACACTGTCTCATCTATACTCCAACTGGCTGAAACATGGTCAAGAATAATATTCTTATGATAACGTGCAGAAATGGCATCGTCCGAATTTCCGGTCTCATCTCCAAGCCTTGCACGGATATACCGAATGATAACCTCATCCGCTGATATATTCAAAGGATAACGCTTTATACAGATACCGTCACCGGGAGCGGTTTGTCCGGCGATGGTTATGTAAGGATTCTTGATTCTCAACGCACTTTTCAAGTCAATAGTCCCTGAAACTCTGAAAACCACTGTACGGGGTCCGTAGGCTTCAACAGCCGCCCTGAGGCTGCCTTCGCCTGAATCATTCAGATTAGTTACCTCATAGACTCTTCCACCGCGACCACCCATAGTATATTTCCCATATCCCTCAGCTGAGGGAAACGCAAGTAAAGAATTTGATTTTTCTGCCTTAACGACACATGGAACTGTTTCCAAGAGGCAGATAAGCATGATGATGAATTTGGTTTTTGCCTTCATGATTTTAAAATATTTGATGAGGCAAAAGTACAATACAATAGGCATTTACGATTGTAATTTCTGTTCAGATTATTGTAATTCCGTATCAATGACGGTTTTTCGCCATTCATTTGGAGTCATGTGGTATCTTTTGCGGAAAACATTACTGAAATACTGTGGAGATGAAAATCCGCAATCATAAGCTATGGCAGAAAGTGTTTTTTGCGGTTCTTTTTTCAGAAGTGAGGCGGCTCGCTGCAACTTAAGCTCATTGATGTACTCCGATGGGGTCTGTCCGACAACAGATTTGAGCCGACGATAAAAAACAGAACGGCTCATACCTAAAGACGCACTAAGAGAATCTATTGAAAAGTCCGTACTGTTCAAGTTTCCCTTTATATAATCATCGACTTGTTTTATGAATTCAGTATCTGATTCAGATAGCTGCTCTTCCGGTTTGATATTTGTCATGGCCGCGCTCATCATGACTATCGGTCGGCTGTTTATTGCAGAACTGTATAAATGTTTAAGCCTCTTGAATCTGAAAACGAGCCATAGCAACACACCTGAAAAAACAGCAATGATACCATAAAAAACGGACTTGGCCCATAAAGTCTCATACCATTTTGGTAATACATCAAGGTATATAATTGAGTTTTCTATTTTTCTACAATACGCCCTGTCAGCGCAGCGTACTTCAAGAGACCAATATCCATGACCTAAGTGAGGAAGATTAAAGATATTGTCATTTACATTATGCCATGTCGTATCCTGTTCCAAAATGCGCCATGAATAGTGACATTTGTCAGGTGTATCATAACACAAAGCTGAAACTCGGATTGACACGATTTCGTCATCAGGCGAAATTTGTATAACAGAATCGGACGGAGATAGGATTTTATCATACCGATGGCCCGATTTGAAAACTGACATCTCGGTAAATATAACTTTATGTGTATCAGTTGGACTACGCTTTAAGTCGGATTTAACAGCGACTAATCCATCCCTTGAAGCGAACCAGCACTGACCGATATTGTCTTTGCAGGGCTGAGTTTCAATCAGCCCCGACAATTCTATCGGTTCAAAATATTCATTCTTACCGTCCGCCCGAACACTCAGCACAAGATCATTCTGCGTTACTATCCAATACTTGTTTTTATCCCACTCAAGAACCGAGAATACGGGTTGCTGTCTGGACAAATCTTCTCCCAAATATTCGCTAAACATCCCGGAAGAGACATCATACTGATGAATCCCTTTCCCATATGATGAAACCAAAACAATTCCGGATTTTGTTTTATAAATATGAATCAGTTCCGTTGCCGGTTGTGTAATGTCATTCCCAGACCTGAAACAATCTTCGAAAGTCATCTTATCAGTCGCAGTTTCAACCTTGGCTCTAAGCATCCCATTGTCACTGCCAATAAGCATATAACCGTCACTTTCAAGAATTGCCCTCGTTCTTGAATGATCTTTCAGAGGATATTTTTCAGGAACATAAAATCTGAGCTTGTCAACTTCATAGCCATTTTCAACAATATTTATCCCGCCACCCAATGTCGCAAGCCACATTCTACCATTTGAATCCTGAGAAATCCCATATACATAATCATGGGATAGAGTCCCGACATCTTCCCCTGCGGTATAATGATAAATATCAAAAGAACCATTTATTTTCTCACTTAATAAAACAACTCCATCATACCGAGTTCCAAGCCATATATTGTGGGCATCATCCTCAAATATCGAATATACGACGTAATCCACATCTAATCTTTTTGTCAATTTCCCATCCAGATTATATATGCAGACTTCTCCAATAGATTTCCCATTGTCGGATTCTCCACTCCATGCGACCCATAAACGATGCTTGCTGTCTTCCATGAGTGCCCTAACGATTGGATATTCCTGATTTTTTATGACCATGACATCCGAACGACATACTGATATTACTTTTATGCCGTTGGAAACACTATTCCAACTATTCCAGTCAGAATCCGCGAATTTCCGTTTAAAACGAATCCCTTTATGGGCCGAGACTCCATTTTGTGCATGAAACTGATAATCGTTGATTGAAAAAGAAATTGTCTGGCCTGAGACCGTGTTGAGATATATTGTATCATTTGCTATTTCCGCTCTTTTTAGTCTACTATTGGCATCCAGCGAATCATTTGGTCGGAATGTATAAAAATCATGACCATCGAATCTGTTCAAACCATACCATGTACATATCCATATCATACCCTGAGAGTCCTGACAGAAACCTTGTATTCGGTCGCTGGCAAGACCATTAGCCATCGTATAGATTCTTTCATTTTTGATTTGCGACATGCCAATAGAGCAACAGCATATAAATACAATTGCCAATAATGAGAAGCGTATGTGATTAAGAATCCTCAATTTCTTAATATTAATAATTTGGAATTAACAGTTTTTTAAAGAACCGTGAATTAGCATAAGAGGTCTATCATTATGCCTGTATTTATTCTCAACGTGAGTTCTATGAATTATAATTGTCAACGAATTAGCAATTATCGAAAATTATTGCCACTTTCTATTGCTCAATTACAAACAATATTCGCTATGCTCACCGAGGGCAAAGTTACAGAATCATCTCCCCACCTTGCCAATGGAAGCCTTTCAACCAAAGTCACAACGGGCAGTTCTCCTGTCAAGAGCTGGCAGACAGCACCAGCAACAATATCAGCAACTCTTCCGGCAAATCGCCCAACGTATTACGCAATGATTTATAAGCCCCTTTTTTCAATGTCTTCACCGTATTTACAGAAACGTCCAATAAGTCGGCTATTTCATTGTTGTTTTTTCCATTCAGTCCCAGCAAGATGATTTGTCGCGACTGCTGAGGTAAAGCTTCAATCGCCTTGCGAAGCAAACGGAGCGTTTCCTGATAAGTCACTTCCGAATAGAAATTCTCATCCGTATCCTCCCGTCTTATTTTCTCCAGCTCGGCCATAACAAACTGCTCTTCAATAGTCTGATGCCGGATATGACTTATACACAGATTACGTGCCGTGGTATACATGAACGAGCGCGCCTGTTCTTCCGTTTCGATGGAAAACCACGACTGATACAAACGTATGAACGTCTCCTGCGCAATATCCTGACATTCGGATTCATCCTGCAAGTAGGTCACCGAAAAACGAACCACCGCATTGAAGTAGTTCAGAAAAAAAGACTTAAAGTTAGGTTTCGGGAATCCGTTGCTCATGTTTTTTAATGATGCTTACGCGGCAAATGTACGAAACTTTTCGGAGAATATGCACACAATTCATTCTCTCTGTACTAAGAAGTAACTCTTTTCTCTTTAAAAAGTAATATTGAAAACAGCAGAAACTAAGTATGTACGATATCGTTCATAAACATAACAAATATGTGTTATGTATATATACAATATCTGTTATAACCATGTACAATACTGTACATGTCTAAATTCTGCTGACTGTTGCATTAGTATCTATGCAATCAAAAGTTAGTTTTACGACAATCGGGAGTTAGTTTTTATCATAATGTACTTTCTCATCCAGCCTATTCATCCCTCCAGCATACCTCTTTACGTGCTTTTCTATAGCTAAACCTTTGATAATAAGAAGATCAGTTCTTTTACATCCTCCTTCCTTCATAATGTTATTTTCACTTTCAGAAAAAAAATAATTCATTTTTTCACTTTTCCATTCACCCACTTTACACACTCGTGCGTTTATATACAAACGGTACTTAATTATGAGCAAACCCTTACACGAACGTTACAAGATAGCACGGCTGATAACCAAAAATATATTAGGTGAGGCTTCGGAGGATGAAAAACGTCAGTTGGAAGCATGGTTGGAGGCTTCTCCTTCCCATGCACACGAGTATACGCAATGGATAAAACGGCTGGAACACGACCTCGGTAAGGATGAACCTTCACCCTATCCTGCCTGGCAGCGGTTTAACCGGCGCATGCATCCCCGTCGTTCCCGCTTGTTCAAAACAAGTTATCTGTATGCTTACGCAGCCGTTTTCCTTTTGGCTATAGTATTCGGAGTGCTCGTTTTCTACCATCCGGAAACACCTGTCAATACAGCCATTGTACCCGGCAGCGCCAAAGCCCAACTGATTACCGAAAGTGGCGAAGATATTGAAATCAAGCCCAAGCTCCAAATAGAGTTCGCCCAAAAGACATTGGAAAAAAAGATACATAACGAAGACGGTATCCTGCATTACGATCGGCTCAATCTTCCTGCCGACTCTCTGAAAGACACTTACCATACCCTCAATATTCCCAAAGGAGGTGAATATCAGCTTGTGCTAGCTGATGGGACCCACATTTATCTGAACTCGGATTCGCGCATAAAATATCCGGTTGTTTTTACAGAAACAGATTCCGTACGACAAGTATATATAAAAGGAGAAGCTTACTTCAAAGTAGCGCACGATGAAAAACGACCTTTCAAAGTGCATACGCAACACGGAGTGATCGAGGTGCTCGGAACAAAGTTCAATGTACACGATTATGCCGACGAGCCACAAGTTGTTATCACCCTTTCGGAAGGAAGTATTGCGTATTCTCCGGGACAGAAGGAACATATTCTCAGACCTAACGAACAGATTGTTTATCATAAGGAGGGCGGCCAACTGACCCGACGAACGGTAGACGCAAGCTCTTATTCTTCGTGGATTGACGGTATCTTTGAGTTCAACAGCATGCCACTGGAGCAAATCATGAAACAACTCTCCCGCTGGTACGATGTGGACTATGAATTTAACGACCCGAGGCTGACCCGTCACCAGTTTACCGGTATTACCTATCGGCATGCTACCCTCGAGAGTCTTTTACAACTTATAGAGAAAACCACAAACATTCATTTTAAAATAAAAAACAGAACTATATACATTTCTAATTAATTCATTTATTATGAGAGAGTTTAAACATGTTGTAAGCAAAGTGTGCCTCACTTTGCTGATTGCCTTTCTCGCCTTTCCGGCGTGGGCGCAAGGTCTCGGAAACGTAACTTTGCAATTAAAAAACACCCCTTTATTGCAGGCACTACAATTAATCAAGCAACAAGCAGAAGTCAAATTCATTTACAGCGACGAAGAATTGCGCCATGCGACTCCTGTGACTGCCGAGTTGGATAACGTATCCGTTCAAACGGCTCTGAACTTAGTGTTGCTCACACAGCCTTACACGTATGAGCAGAGTGGCGAAAACGTATTTGTTATCAAACCCTTATCTACCCCCCCCCCAGGGCTCTGACAACCAACAGGCTATTACGGGAAAGATTGTGGACGCTAAGAGTGGCGAGGCTTTAATCGGCGCCTCCATCCTCGACCGCAAAAGCCAGAAAGGGACCGTGAGCGGAATAGACGGAACGTTTTCATTATCGGTTCCCAAAGGAACAAAACATCTGGTAGTTTCATATGTAGGATACGACATGAAAACCATTCCCGTATCCGTACCGATATTAGTCATTGCATTGGGCGAATCGAAACATTCGCTGAGTGAATTGGTGGTAGTAGGATATGGTAGTACCCAGCGTAAGGACCTGACCGGTTCGGTAGCTACCATAAAAACCGAAGAACTGCAAAATCTGCCAGCACTGACCATTGACGACGCTTTGGCAGGCAAAGCCGCCGGCGTACAGGTTATCAAATCCGACGGTTCTCCGGGCGGCGCAGTACGTATCCGTGTGCGTGGAGGTTCCTCCTTGCGAGGTAGCGTGGATCCGTTGTATATCATTGACGGAATTCCCACGGAAATTAAGAATAACTACATCTCCTCTTCCGAAATTGTGAATCCGCTGGAAGCAGCCAACTATGGCGAAGACTTCGGCAACAGTGTGTCCGGTTCATTCATGCGTGGACTGAATAGTCTGGCAGGACTGAGTATCAGCGACATCGAAAGCATCTCCATCCTGAAAGACGCCTCCGCCACAGCTATCTACGGTTCCAAAGCCGCTAACGGCGTGGTCATCATTACCACCAAAAAGGGACGCCGGGACATGAAACCGCAGTTCAGCTTTAATTATAATATGAGCGTAAGCACTCCTAAAAAAGAAAAAGTATTGAACGGGGAACAATACCTTAATGCCCTGACCCAAGCATTAGAGCAATCCAATGCCAATCTTACCAGCAATATGACATCATTAGGAGAAAACCAACAAAAAACATTCCTTAGTTATATTTCTTCTAATCAAGAAAAAATTAATTTCTTGAAAGGACTAAAAAACGCCGATACCGACTGGATTGATTTAGTAACACAAACAGGAATCTCACAAAATATAGACTTCTCTGTATCCGGTGGCGGTAAAAATTCACGCTATTACACTTCATTTTCATACTCCAACCAAGAGGGGACATTGATTAATACTGATTTTGAACGATACACGATAAAAACCAGTATCGATAACGATATTACCGAACGCTTCCATATGGGAACCAATATATCTTTCGGCTATAACAAGAATAACATTACCAACGGAGTTTATTCTCAGGCCATGTCGGCTCCCCCTGTATTATCACCTTATAACGAAGATGGAAGTTATGCCAATTACAGCACCATTCCGTCCTTGGCTAGTTCGTACATGGGATTTCAAAATCCATTAGCCGTAGCATCCGGTACCAATGAAGCTAAGACATACGATTTCAAAGGCTCTATATACGGAGATATAGATATTATGAAAGGACTGAAATTCAAAAGCATGATGTCTATTAATTATACCAACTACAATCAGTTGAATTATATCCCCAGTTATGTAAGCGTAAGCGGATTCTATGGCGTATCCGACTCGGAAGGCGGACAGGGCACACAGTCACAAAGTACTTCTACAGGAGTATTTTTCGAGAATACTTTGACTTATAACAAAATATTTAACGAAAGCCATCGGCTTAACGCCATCATAGGTACATCTTGGGAGCACCAAAAAACTAATTTTTTCTCTGCCACCGGTAAAGGTTATCCGGATGATGATTATCTTAATAACTTAGGTTCGGCACAGACACCGACAAATGTCGATGGAGCTAACCCTTCTGTACAAAATTCATTGCTCTCTTTCTATCTTCGCGCTAATTATATACTTAAAGATCGCTATTTATTTACTTTTACAGGTCGTAGCGACAACTCATCCAAGTTTGCAAAGCACAACCGCATAGGATACTTCCCATCAGGAGCCATTGCCTGGCGTATATCCGAAGAATCCTTTTTAAAGAATACCTCATGGATTGACGAAATAAAGATCCGCGCCAGCATAGGTAAAACCGGAACACAAAGTATTTCCGACCATATGTTTCGTACACTTTACTCTCCTGGCTCCTATGCGGGAAGCAGCGCTCTATTCCCTACCCAACTGGGCAATGAAGATATTAAATGGGAAAGCACTGTACAGCATGACTTAGGATTAGACTTCTCCTTTTTAAAAGGACGCGTCAGCGGTACCCTCGCTTACTATCATAAGATTACAGACGGCGCCTTATTAAGCATTACACCTGCTCCCAGCAGCGGTTACAGCACAATGGTTCAGAATATTGCTAAAATAAAGAATATCGGCGTCGAATTCGAACTATATAGTGAGTTCATCCGTTCCAAAGACTGGAAATGGAGTGGTGCCTTAAACATTTCTCACAATTCTTCGAAAGTACTGAAACTTCAAGGAGACAACTTTAGCAGTGATACCGGCCGCAATGAACTGAATCTGGGAACAACCGTATACCGAGAGGGTAAATCTTTAGGTTTATTATGCGGACGTAAAGCTGTAGGAATTATTCGCACCCAAGAACAATTAAACGATTACAAACAAAGATATCCTAGCTGGGTAAACCAATGGTCTGATTTAGGCATCGGTTCTGTAGAATTAGCATTAGATGAAAATGGCACGTATTACGAAGATGTGATCGGCAATTGTACTCCCGACTTCTATGGAGGCTTTACCAATACATTACAATATAAAAACTGGTCGTTATTAGCTACCTTTACTTTCTCTTATGGAAATGATTTAATTTATCAGAAAGATGTAACGGATATGAACTTCAACTCATTCGCTAACCGCGGAACAAGCGTTTTAGAAGGTTCAACACTGGAACGGCCTACAGGACGGCCCACTGTATTGTACAATTCGTATAATTTCCTAACGAACCTGAATGTGTATGATGCCTCATATTTAAAATTACAATCGCTAACTTTAAGTTATACATTACCTATTAAATACATTAAGAAGTTACATGTGAACGGCCTTTCCATTTACGGAACCGCCACTAATTTATTCACACTTACGTCTTATCCGGGTCCAGATCCAGCCGTAAGCGATGACCCATACAGCGTAGCAGGTGGTGGGCGTGACGTGACCTCGTATCCTACCATACGCAGTTATACAGTAGGTATCAGACTTGGATTTTAACCTTTAAACAAAAAACTTATGAAATTAAAAAATATACTTATCCTTGGAAGCTTGGTGACAAGCATCAGCCTCACCACTTCCTGTGATGACCAACTGAGTGCATTGCCCACTCAGTCGAAAGTAGACGGCAATGTAGTAGTAGACCAAAAAAGTGCCTTGGCCGCCTTAAACGGCATATACTACCGTTATGCGCAATGCGGAGTTGACAACTACAATATTTTAAGTACCCAATGTGCTAATATTTATGAAATTTATCCGGCTAATGTAGCCGGTATCATTACCTATTACCAAGGTCCTTTTATGTTTGAAACGCATGGAAATCTCTATTACTCTTACTACTCAAGTTATATCTGGAATCCCTATTACGAAACCATGTCAACCATCAATTCCGTCATCAAACAAGTAGGCGACGCTCCGGCATCTTGGTTTTCTGATAACATACAAACGGAAATTTTAGCGGAAGCCCACTGCATGCGTGCAATGGTCAATTACGATTTACTACGTTATTTCGGTTATTTTTGGGACATTAACAGCCGCTACGGAAATATCTTGCGTAGTGAGCCCTCAACAAGCAAAAACCTATCTATACCACGTAGTAACGTAAAAGACACATATAAACAAATATTGGAAGATCTGGAATATGCTATAACCAATGGAAAGGAGGAAAGCGAAAATTACAATGTCAATGTATGGGTAGCCAAAGGACAAAAAGTACGTATCCTAATGATGCGTGGCGAAGAAGGAGACTACGAATCCGCAGCCGCTTTGGCACAAGATATTATCGACAACAGCCCTTATGAATTAGAAGCACATACTACAAACATTTTCCATACGAAAGGATTAGGCAGTAAAGAAGTGATGTTCGGTATCAAACCACAAACTAAGAGCGGACAGCAAACAGCTGTAATGGAAGCCTACTACTATCGCGGTACACCACAATGGAATTATACGTCCACTTTCGAGCAACTGTTTGAAAACGACCCACGCAAGGACGAATTAATTGGACATGTTGAAGCCCAAACAATAGTATATGATTATGACGATAATGGAAATTATATGGGTTATCATTGGGAAACAGTAAAGATGGGAGTTGTATGCAAACACTTCCCGATGCACAGCATCATTGCCAATGAAGTGGAAGAAAGCCAATACATGATGCGTTTAGGCGAAATGTATATGTTATGTGCCGAAGCCTTAGTGCGTGCAAATGGAAATGCCGGTCTGAGTAAAGCGAAAGATTTGGTAAGAACGGTTATGGAACGCGCTGGTATTACAGATTTTACCGAATTGGATGCGGTAAACGACGAACATAGTTTCATGCAAGTATACTTTAACGAATATCTGAAAAATTTCTTCTGTGAAAGCGGACGGGAATGGGACATCATGTTCCGTATGCCAAAAGACATAGTTTACGCATTTAATCCAGAGTATTATCAAACCATTTACGATGATGAGGGAAAATTTGTTTCTATTGGCGAGCCGAACTTCGGAATGTCTATCTTCGGACTGCCTTCTGACGAATTTAAGAACAATTATTCTTTAACCACCGAAGATCAGAATCCTGGTTACAGTACCGCCAGTACATTGTAACACATTTGGCAAAACGGCAGTTCTCCTTTTGTTAGAACTGCTGTTCTGCCTAATCACAAACGACTATTAAAAAACGAGTTCTGCATTTTCTTTATAATTATTTTACTATGAAACAGATAAGTCTATGGATCAGCATAATCTTTTTCATCACAGCGTGCTCTGATGAAGAAGTTTTTATTCCAACCGGACAAGGAAAAAAGACCCGTAGTCTTACGGCTGAGATCTCTCCTATGTTCAATTGGCAAGATACTGCTTATATCTCACTTTTTAATGTGCCTGGAAAAGTTACTTTACCATGGTATTCCGGTGCCACATCAAATATACCGGATTATATCCTAAACGATTACAAAGCGGAAGATGGTTGGAAAATGGTATATAATACATGCTCATCTTCCAATACGGTACAAGACGATAAATATTATTTAATCTTTTATAATATTTTCAGTGGAAGATTAAGAGGATATATATATAACAAAAACAATGTAACTTCCAGCAATGATACATTTTGGCAAATCTCCTTCAATAACAATACAACTCTCTTAAACGACATAGAATTATATACTTTAGCAGGAGATACCATTACCAATAACCGCGAAATGATGGTATCAGCTCTAACAAACACTCCAACAAAAGCTTTAACCAGAGGCTGGAACGTATTTGATGCTGATTTTCTAATGTATGATCCGAACGTTATAAATAAAAATATCACCATGGCCTTAAGTGCCTACGACGTAAATACATCTCAAATTTCTCTTACTGGGGACGTGGAACTCAGTTCAAGTGGAACCATGATAACCATCACTAAAATCCCTGTAAGTAGTGGTAGTTCAAATATTTTAAGCGGAGCAATCTCAGCATTAGGAGACTTTGCCGAAAAAAAGTTTCTCAATTTTTTTGATTCTAAGAATTTCTTCCATGATAAAGATCTGGATACTTTATCAGCAAAAAGTTCGGGAAGCATTATTAAAGCCGGTGGAAATTGGTTGGTTAACAAGTTCTTTGGAAGAAAAAGTTCCACCCAAACGATTACAAGCAATAGTGATATTAAAATTTCTACTGAAGGAACGATCCAAACAAAAGGAACTATTACCAGCCATCAGCAATCGAACATTTCCCCTATCTCACATCTAATGTTGCCAGGAAGCACTCCTACACCAGAGGACATATTTCTACCTTCATATAATGAGCCTTTAGGAGTGTGGCATTTAAAATATCCTCCAACTATTGTATGCGAAAGTTTCGAGTGGTTTCATAATTTTGTAGAAATCCGGCCAGGTCCAAAAGTAACAGGAGTTCACTCTATCAGAACCCTACATACTTTAGCTGATATTACCGAAGCCGTACTTATTAACCCAGCAGTTTCTCAATATATAGAAAAATATGAAGCTACAGCCAAAATTATGATTATTGACAATAAAGCAACAAAAAAGCATTCCACTAGAAATACGGTTAAAGTTCCAAGTATTTTTATAAAAGGAGGCAATGGTTCTATCACATATACACCACTGGATATTCAAAACTATTATTTCTCTAGTAATGACTCTTTACTAATTCTTGCAAATTCAGAGACATCCAATACAATTATAGGAGAAATCCTAAATTTCAGAGAAGACGTAATAGATGCACAAGAATATATAGACTTAACCACTTATAAAAATCCATTAGAAAAAAGTTTTCCAATCGAGCTGCTTAATAAAAATGGAGTAGTAAAAGTAACAGTAACCCTTTATCCCAAATCTCCTTTCAATACTGCCCCAATTGTAACAACAAGAACATTCAAACCTCGATTTATATCACGCTCTAATGGGAACTAATAGAATAAAAAAACAACCAAAGTCTTCATTAATACTAATTTTTAGAATATGGAAAGAAAGAAAATTTTAGGGATGAGCATCCTATTGCTGGCAAGCTGTGCTCCCCAACAGCCCTCCAATCAATTCACTTTGAACGGAAGTATCGAAGGTGTGGACGGACAATATGTTTATCTTAACTATGCGTCTAATGACTCCACCCAAATAAACGACAGTACATTAGTAAATAACGGAACATTCGAATTTAAAGGAACTTTAGACAAACCCTGTGTACAAGGACTTTTGTATATGGGTAATTTCAACGATCGACAAAATAAGCAATATTGCCGGATTTTTCTAGAGCCTAAGCCAATAACAATAGCTATTGATTCCAAGAACTTCTCCGAACCGAAAATTCAAGGTTCTTTTGCACAAGCGCAGGAAGATAGCCTGAATGCCGCTATAAAAGCTATTGAAGAAGAAGCTGCCGAACTGTATAAAGCACTGGAAACAGAAACCGACAACAAGAAAGTGGCTGAAATACAGGAACAATTAGAGACATATCAAGACCGCATGAGCAAGGCTCGAATTGAGTTTGTAAAGTCACACCCCAATTCGTTTGTGGCTTCTTACTATATGCACTTCTTAATGGGAAAAATGGCTTACAATGAAATTAAGGAGATTTACGACAACTTCAGCCCAGAAATAAAGAAATATGGAGATGTGGAAGATATTGAAAAAGAATTGGCTACCTTAGCTAAAGTTCAACCGGGAGCTCCCGCACCCGAAATCCGGAAAGAAGACGTAAATGGCGATACGGTTTCTATCTCTTCATTAAAAGGAAAGGTTGTATTGCTAGACTTTTGGGCAAGCTGGTGCGTGCCGTGCCGCAAAAGTTTCCCGCATGTGAAAGAACTTTATAAAAAATATCACGATAAAGGGTTTGAGGTATTTTGTGTAAGCGACAACGACAGTACGCCGGACCAATGGAAAGAAGCGATCCAGAAAGATGGGTTGGAAAAGTTTTACCATGTGTTGCGCGGACTCCGCTCATATAAAGATGAAAACGGACGCCATCAGTTCGACCGCAGCAAGGATGTAAGCGAACAATATGCCATCCATTATCTTCCTACGAAGTATTTGATTGATAGAGACGGCAAAATCATAGGCAAATTCAATGATGAAGAATTAGATATAAAACTGAAAGAAATTTTTGGAGAGTAAATGATTGGCTCGATTTAAACATACTGTAATAAAAAACATACCTTGGTAAGAAGCATTTGAGAACAGAAAAAATTAAATAGTATCATAGCTTATATGCTTCTCAAGGATAATAAACCATTTAAATAAAAAACAAACATGAAAAAATTACTTTACTCCGGTATTGCAGTCGCTCTGCTGGCAAGCTGCGCCCAACAACTACCCAAAGACCAGTATCGGTTAAACGGAAACATCCAGGGTAGGGATGGACAATACATCTACATGGTGTACGCGGCCAACGATACAACGGTCGTTAAAGACAGCGCCCTAATCAGCAACGGAACGTTCGAGTTCAAAGGAAAAATGGAAACCCCTTACAGGGAGGTTTCGCTCTACATGGGAGATCCCAACGACTATATGAACCCAAACCGATGCGGACTTTATATGGAACCCAAGGAAATGACTCTGAACATTGATACGGCAAACTTCGGAAAACCGGTGCTGACTGGATCATTCACCCAAGCACAGGTCGACAGTCTGGAAACACTCACCACACAGATTCTAGATGAGGCAAAATCCATACAAGAAGCCATCGCCGCAGAAACAGACCATGAAAAAGCGGCCGCCTTGCACGAACAGATGGAACCTTACTACGAACGAGTACAAAAAGTACAGACCGCGTTCCTAAAGACACATCCCGACTCATACGCAGCTCCGGGGTATATGCGTTTCCTAATGGGCGACATGACGTACGGGGAGATTAAGGAGATATACGACAACTTCAGCGACAACGTGAAAAAGTACGGCAATGTGAAAGAGATTGAAGAGGAACTGGCTTCCCTGGCAAAAGTGCAACCCGGACAGCCCGCACCCGACTTCGCCACACTGAATGTACACGGGGATTCCATCAGTTTTTCCGAGGTAGCAAAAGGAAAATACGTGTTGCTCGACTTCTGGGCAAGCTGGTGCGTGCCGTGCAGGAAAAGCTTCCCGCATGTAAAACAACTTTATAAAAAATACCACGACAAAGGACTGGAGGTTTTCTGCGTAGCCAGCAACGACGGACAATCTGACGTCTGGCGAAAAGCCATCAAAGACGATGGCGTGGAGATGTTCCACCATGTGCTCCGAGGCATGAAGGTGATAGACCGCAAGACTTACAAGTTGGACAAAACAAACGACATCAGCGACAAATATGGCATCCATTACCTGCCTACAAAATATTTGATTGACAAAGATTTCAAGATTATCGGAAAGTTCAACGATGAAGAACTGGACAACAAGTTGAAAGAAATATTCGGAGAATAAATAAAGACTCTCTCTATTTACTTAAAACGGCAACCGTAAAGTTACATTTTACTTATGCGGTTGCCGTTTCTCAAAACACGTACCAACACCTATCAAACGCAACCTGGATAACTAATAATGCTACAGCCCGCCACATTATTAGTTATTAAAATAGCTATTATAGTCACGTAGCGTAACTAATAATGTTATTTTTAAGGTAACAAAAACTTTTTATTTTCACAATATTTGCCTTTATGAAAACTTATTACGTTCTTTGTAGAATAAAAGATATCGCAAACCAATAAAACATTTGCAGTTTGAAGACAAGTAATCTGTTTTTTCGTTTACTGAAACCATAAATTCGAATTATTCTTCGACCTAAACAGGAAGCCGTAACCAAGTTACGCATTCGCAAATATGTGACAAAAAAACGATTTACATTGTTTGAGGCAACAACATCTATGAAAACTAAAAGAGTTGTACATATAATCTTACTCGGTTTGTTGTTTGCCGGAGTATTCTCCACCCAGGCACAGAATAATCCTTATCGAATTAAGGATTCGCTATATTCTATTTATCAACGTGCATTCCAACAAAGGCATCATCCTAATGGATTGCTAATCGCTGATACGCTCTATACTGAAGCTCTCAAAAGCAACGATAAGAAAGCCCAATGTCTTGCTTTGACCGTACCTGTTCAATATTACTACAAGAAACAAGATACCAAAGAAATGGAGAAAGCCGTGGAAAGGCTCAGAACGGTTTCACGGGCAAACAATTACTTACAATATTACTATTTTGCTTATAGCAACGAGATAAAATATTTCTTGGTGCAAAATAACACGATACAAGCATTGCAAAAAGCGGAAGAAATGAAGACACAAGCTTTCCTCGACAAGCACGATTATGGAATATGCAATTGCTTGCGTATATTAGGTGATATCTATGTATCGCGCAACAATCAAAAATTGGCACTCCACTATTATAAAGATGCGGCAGATTACACAGAAAAGCACTTGCCTTCTCAGGATCCCAGCTCTTTATATCTGCAAATAGTTGGCTGCTACCGGACGATTTATCCAAGAGACTATAATCGAGCCATGGAGTATACCGAGAAAGCTATAAAGATGGCTAAAACAGAAAATGTACGCATACAAGCTATCATTATGAAATGCCTGTTGTTGGGAGATATGGAAAAATATGAGGAATTTAAGGATTCATACGAAAATGTGATGCAACTACTTAAACATTATAAATATCCGTCCGATAATTCATATCTATTGATTATTAAAATACGAAAATGTGTATTAGACGGAGAATACGAACAGGCACACGCATATGCCGACTCTTTTGCAAACAAAATATTGCAACTCGACTGGCACAGCAAAATTTGTATAGACGCTAACGATTACATGGGAGCTTATACCTACAGAACCTTGCAATATGTATACAGAGACTCCGTAAACAATCTCATGCAAATTGAAGATATTGCAGAACTAAATGCTCAAATAGGTAATGAACGTCTGAAAGTGGAAAATGTAAAACTGGACTTGAAAAATGCAGATTTACAAATGCAACAATTGCGTTCACAAATGGAGCTGGAGCGCAGCAATGCCGAAAACAAACAGCTTATGTTGGACAACCGTGAACTGGAAGTACAACGTCTTAAGGCTGAAACGAATCTTCAAAAAGCAGAAACGGAAAAACAAAAAAGTGAGGCCGAACGGCAAAAAGCATTATTGGAACAGCAACAGGCAGCTTCACAATATCGGAGCACTATTTTCTGTATCGTTATTTTTTTCCTGATCATCTCTATTATATTCTTGATACTTTACCTTTATCGCCGCCGAAAAATTACAAAGCATCTTCGAGAAAAGAATGAGGAGTTAATCATTGCGCGCGATCAGGCGGACGCCGCCAACAAAATGAAATCGATGTTTATCCAGAACATGAGCCACGAAATACGTACGCCACTAAATGCAATCGTGGGATTTTCATCCGTTATTCTCGATCCGGATATAGAACTTTCGGATGAAGAGCAAAAAGAGTTCAGCCATTTGATTCAACATAACTCCGATTTGCTAACTACTATCGTCAACGATATTTTAAGACTGGCCGAACTGGAAAGCGGGCATTATATCATGGACCTGATGCCACAGCGCTGCAACGAAATGTGCCAGGTGGCTCTCTCAACAGTGGCTCATCGGAAACCGGAAAATGTAAAACTGTATTTCACATCTGAAGTAGATGACAACTACAAAATTACTACGGACAAACAACGAGTGGAGCAAGTATTGATTAACTTCCTCACCAATGCCGAGAAGCATACTCAAAAAGGAGAAATTCACCTCCACTGTTCTCTTTCGGAAAACCCGGGAAAGATTACCTTTTCCGTTACCGATACAGGCACGGGAATACCTGCCGATCAGGCCGAAACAATATTCGAACGCTTTAAAAAGCTGGACCGATTCCAGCAAGGCACCGGTTTAGGACTGAATATCTGCCGCATTATCGCCGAGAAATTAAACGGTACCGTGAAATTGGATGGCAGTTACACCAAAGGGGCACGTTTTCTGTTTATTCTACCCCTTGATAAACCGACTACCGGAAAATAGAAATAAGTTCAATGAGTAGTGTCCCGTTAAATCTTGAAACACTTTATTTTTCTGTTGAAGTACGATAGCAAATGTGGATATACAAGCAGCATGATTTATTACCTAACGAATTTTGCAAAAAATATAAGTTCAAATCCGTTTATTCACAGCACAACTATAATCAACAGATTATTAATCACATACAACAGCACACGAGTCTTTTAACGAGACAGCAGTGAAGTTCAATATGTAATCATCATTCTCTCTCTTTGAGCCATTTTCCATGAATCGGTTCCATAAGTGAAATGTTCCTGTATTACGAGAGGACATTCAGCAAATATCGCAAAAACGGGATTATCCCAAAAGTATGAAAGTTTAGATTAAAACTTTCGATTTAGGACTCACCGAACTCAAGTATAAAGAAAAGCACCACTTTACACCTAATATTCATAGGCCCAAAGTGGTGCTTTTTATTTATTCAGTTACAATCTGTAACTTTAGCTAATTCAATTTTTACTTTTTGGACAACCCTTTATATTTTTTATTTTCTGAACCGAATATCCCTACGAAGCAGGTGAATAGCCTCTCTTCTTTCGTCTACTGATTAATCCGCCAAATGTGCCGGCACACCTTTCCCTTACGGGAGACTCCTTCAATCACTACATCATGCGGGGTATCTGTATCCGAAGTATAGTATTTCACCACAGCACGGCCCTGTTTATCGAACTTTAAACACGGATTCCAGTATAGAGTGGAACGCATATCAGGATTCGGATTCCCCTTCTTTTCCGGAGTATCATAAGTTGGGTGATAAAACTCCATATTTAACGCATAGCCAATCGGAGAATAAGTTATAATGCCGGGCGTCGGCTTAGCAGGAAAATCCATCGGGTGCTTCAATGTCACAACAATAGCTCCTCCTGAACCTCTTAAACCAAAAATGCTGGCACTCCCATCTTTTACAAGCGATAAACTATGCACTTCCTCTGGAGAATAACTGGACAAAATACTTTCACCATCCTCATAGGTTATATCATTGACAATAAAAAGAGGTGTTCCCTGGCAACGTGTCAGTTTTATACCTCCCGTATCATTCATCTCAACACCCGGAAGCCACTGTAAAGCATCCCAGACCGTGGTCGCGCCCGATTCTAACAGCTCATTACTATCATAGGTTTTATCATTAATACCTACATACATGCTTTTCTCGTAAAGTTTTCTTTGGGCTGTTACCAGCACTTCTTTCATATTAACAACCCGCATGCCTCCTTCCGCATAATATTGGTTTAGTGTGTTCATCAGATATGAATCCGGTAAACGATTTACCTGGGAAGAAAAAGGAATTTTAGTATATGGCGGGGGAACAGGTATTTCGTCCATATGAATGCCAACTCCGGCAAAGCCATATTTTGTACGGGCCTGTATTAGAAAGGTGGTGCTATCCGGAAAAGCTGTAGGAATAACAAAACGACCCTGCTTATCGGTTTCTGTTGCTTCTAAGATACCTTGCTTGGGCGCAACGGCAAATATAGGTCCTTTCTTTACCTTTCCTCCGAATAATCCTGTTATACGTCCACTTAAGGTTTGGTTATATTCCAATAAATATTTAGGCTTGATTTTCTCCCAGTGCGCTATATTCGTCATTTTATGCCTCCGCCATCCGTGAGTCATCATCAATAAATCGGCATTCCGAAATGTAAGATCATCCTGTTTCATAAAATAATAAGCCGGATTTTCTATATATCCTTTTAAATCGGAAGTGAGAAGTAGATTAGATACAATATGATCCGCCAACGAATCTAGTTTCACACATCCTGCGTCAGTAATACTTATTGAAAAATTACCTTGTAAGGGATTTCCCACAGAATCTTTTGCTTGAATAGATAGAGTAACCGGACTTCGTTGTGAATATACTTTTTGGTCGGTTGTCAAATTCCAAATAGTCGGATTGGGTTTATAGTGGAAAAAAAGACGCTCACTTAACACCTCTCCCTCCCCATCGACCAATAGGAAATGGGTAATACCATTATCAAGTAACTCTGTATCAAACTTCCCAAAAGGATGTTCGAGAGAGATCTGCTGAAAAGCAAAAAGCCGTCCTCGGGTATGGGCAACTAAATAGAGTTCTTTAGGAGATGGCGTTGCATCTGTTTTTTGAGCTCGATAAAGCACTGAACCTTTTCGTTCTGCCAAAGACAAAGAAAAACCTTGTTTTATAGCTTTAGGTAATTCAAAGCGACGGGTTATTCCATCGGATGAAGTAAATTCCGCAAAATATAATTCATCCGGACGAGCACTCAAATTAAACAGTCCCATCCCGTCATGTTCCGTACATACCTCTCCAAGCGTATCCCCTTTAGCATTGAATAATCGTCCTTCCACATCACACGAATAACCGTCTGCTCCCTGTGCTTTAAAAGCAATCTTCTGAGGTATACCTTCCAACAAGGCACCCCCTTCCGGAAAGAACTGCACTGTAAAGTCTTTCGAGAAAACCGGAACATAAAATGTATTAGAATAGGTATATACCGGATCATCAAATTCTATCTCAATACGTCTCTTTAATGCTTTGTTCACAGCCGGAAGTTCCATCTGAATATGCCCCTCTTCATCTGTCTTCAAAAGACTGCGTCGTTTTAATTTCCCATCTTCATACAAACAACATTTTACCAATATCTCATTATAGGGGCTTCCATCTGTATGTAAGAAACAAAAATCTGCCAACCGTTCATCCTCACTTACCGAACGATAATCAACGGATGCCATAACATTCCGATCTATCGCATTGCCTATTTTCAATCGCCGCATATAAAAAAAGTCCGGATCAACATTTTGCATCCAACTGGAATATCCCCGCAAATAATATTCGCCTTCCGGCAAAGTTGCCGGTAAGACCAATGCATTATGGAAACCGATGGAGTCTCGAGCCACTTTTTTACGAATAATCACCGAATCGGTACGGTTCAGCAATTCGACTGTTATAAAATTCTCAGGCATATTATCCTGATGGCTTACAGCATTAAGTAAGTATCCTTTAAACCATATTTTCTCTCCGGCTCCATAATACGGTTTATCTAAATGTAAATAAAGCTTTCCTTGGGGTGTAGTAGCCATCGAATTGAAATAAGAAACAACGCTATCGCGAAGATTTTGTGCCGGAGCCCAAACATAAAGCATTATATAAAAAATGCAGAGCAGTCCTTTTTTCATAAAAAACGATTTAAAGTTCTCAATATGATACGAAAGTAACACATTTTTTTATTCTAAAGCAATAATTACCTTAAAAAGCTGAATTTATTCTGAGAGGTGACAAATGAATACATAAATAACAAAAGGCTGTCTCATGTTTTATTCTGAGACAGCCTTACATTCTATTTCCTCTGAAAAAAGAGGTTTTTTATTTAACCTTATATATAAACTGGAGTTTATATGTAAGGTTACTTTATAGAAACTATTCTACTTCGCTATAGTCAAGTACATTTTTACGGTTAGCAAGAATCCGGTCATACTCTTCTTTTGAACCGACAATAATCTTGTCGAACTCACGTTGACCTGTTCCGGCAGGAATCAAATGACCGCAAATAACGTTCTCCTTCATACCTTCCAATTTATCTACCTTGCCATTGATAGCTGCTTCATTCAATACTTTCGTTGTTTCCTGGAAGGAAGCAGCCGACATAAAGCTTGAAGTCTGTAAAGCGGCACGGGTAATACCTTGAAGTATCTGAGTAGATGTAGCAGGAACAGCATCACGTACCTCAACAAGTTTCAAGTCGCGACGTTTCAACATACTATTTTCATCTCTCAACTTACGAGCTGTTACAATCTGACCAGGAACAAGATTTTCAGAATCACCGGCATCCGTAACGACCTTCTTACCCCATATACGATCATTTTCTTCCATGAACTCAAGTTTGTCAACAACTTGCTGTTCCAAGAAACGTGTATCACCCGGTTCGTTGATCTCAACTTTACGCATCATTTGGCGAACGATAATCTCAAAGTGCTTGTCATTGATCTTCACACCTTGCAAACGATATACATCTTGAACCTCATTCACAATGTATTCTTGCACGGCCGTAGGACCTTTGATAGCTAAGATATCCGCAGGAGTAATAGCACCATCCGACAACGGAGTTCCCGCACGTACATAGTCATTCTCTTGAACAAGAATCTGTTTAGAAAGAGCAACCAGATACTTTCTGATTTCCCCGGTTTTGGATGTTACGATAATCTCACGGTTTCCACGTTTTACTTTACCCATAGTCACCTCACCATCGATTTCTGATACGACAGCCGGATTAGACGGGTTACGTGCTTCAAATAATTCCGTAACACGAGGAAGACCACCGGTAATATCGCCAGCCTTACCTACTGCACGAGGAATTTTAACCAAAATATCACCGGATTTCACTTTCTGATTGTTTTCAACCACTACGTGACCACCTACCGGCAAGTTATATGTACGGATTAGCGAACCGTCCTCCGACATGATATGTGCAGAAGGCACTTTCGTCTTATCCTTAGATTCTGTGATGATGATTTCACGCAAACCTGTAGCTTCATCCGATTCTACCTTATACGTTATACCTTCGATTACAGACTCAAATTCAACACGTCCAGCAGCTTCAGTAATAATAACAGCGTTGAAAGGATCCCACTTAGCAATAAGTTTACCTTTTTCAACAACTTCACCATCAGCAGCATATAATTTAGAACCGTAAGGCACATTGTGAGTAGAAAGAACGATACCAGTATTCACATCAATAAAACGTACTTCGGCCAAACGACCTACTACAATCTTCACCGATTCACCGGTTTCTTCTACAGTATCCACCGTACGAAGTTCTTCAAACTCCAAACGTGCATCATGCTTAGCAACAATACTTGCATTGGCTGCTATGTTACCTGCCGTACCACCGGCATGGAATGTACGCAAGGTCAACTGAGTACCCGGTTCACCGATTGACTGTGCAGCAATGACACCGACAGCTTCACCTTTGTTCACCATACGGCTAGTTGCCAAGTTACGTCCGTAACATTTCGCACATACACCTTTCTTAGACTCACAAGTTAATACAGAACGGATTTCTACACTTTCAATCGGGGAGTCCTCGATCTTTTGCGCAATATCTTCCGTAATTTCTTCTCCACCGGCCACAATAAGTTCTCCCGTAGTAGGATGAATGATATCGTGAACAGAAACGCGTCCTAAAATACGTTCATATAAAGTCGCAATTACTTCATCATTATTTTTTAATGCTGTACAAACCAAACCACGAAGTGTTCCACAGTCTTCTTCATTCACAATCACATCATGCGATACATCTACAAGACGACGAGTCAAGTATCCTGCGTCAGCCGTCTTCAATGCTGTATCGGCCAAACCTTTACGAGCACCGTGGGTTGAAATAAAGTACTCCAACACTGACAGACCTTCCTTAAAGTTAGAAAGAATCGGGTTTTCAATAATCTGAGCACCTTCTGCACCAGCTTTCTGCGGTTTAGCCATCAAGCCACGCATACCGGACAACTGACGAATCTGTTCTTTAGAACCACGGGCACCTGAATCCAACATCATATATACAGAATTGAAACCTTGGTCATCAGAAGAAATAGTCTTCATCAAAATGTTCGACAGGTCATTGTTAACGTGAGTCCAAGTATCGATCACCTGATTATAACGTTCATTATCCGTGATAAATCCCATGTTATAGTTCATCATGATTTGCTCGATTTCCTCGTTACCACGTTTAATTAGTTCTTCCTTCTCTTTCGGGATAATAATATCACCTAAGTTGAAAGACAAACCGCCCTGATAAGCCATTTTATAACCTAAGTTCTTAATTCCATCAAGGAATTCACAAGCACGTGCTACACCGACAGTCTTAATTACATTACTGATAATATCACGCAAAGACTTCTTGGAAATAATGGTGTTCAAATAGCCGACCTCATCCGGAACCAATTCGTTAACGATAATACGCCCTACTGAAGTTTCGCGCATCATCTTCACAATGTTTCCGTTTTCATCCAAGTCATTTACCAATACCTGAACCGGAGCATGAATATCTACTTTACCTTCATTATAGGCAATAATAGCCTCTTCCGGACCATAGAATTTCAACCCCTCACCTTTAGCTCCTTTACGTAATTTAGTTATATAATATAAACCAAGCACCATATCTTGGGCAGGTACGGTAATAGGAGCACCATTAGCAGGATTCAAAATATTATGTGACTGAAGCATCAACATTTGTGCTTCCAATACCGCTTCATTACTTAAAGGTAAGTGAACAGCCATCTGGTCACCATCGAAGTCGGCATTGAAGGCCGTACATGCTAACGGATGTAACTGAATAGCTTTACCTTCAATCATTTTAGGCTGGAAAGCTTGGATACCCAAACGGTGCAGTGTCGGTGCACGGTTTAGTAACACCGGATGACCTTTCATCACATATTCCAGAATATCCCAAATAACAGGCTCCTTACGGTCAACAATCTTCTTAGCTGATTTCACAGTCTTAACAATACCACGCTCTATCAATTTACGAATAATGAACGGTTTGTAAAGCTCGGCAGCCATCAATTTAGGAATACCACATTCACCCATTTTCAGTTCCGGTCCAACGACAATAACCGAACGAGCCGAATAGTCAACACGCTTACCTAACAAGTTCTGACGGAAACGTCCTTGTTTACCTTTAAGACTGTCAGAAAGAGATTTCAACGGTCTATTGGCATCCGTTTTTACCGCACTAGACTTACGAGAATTATCAAATAATGAATCCACAGCCTCCTGAAGCATACGTTTTTCATTACGCAAGATCACTTCAGGTGCTTTAATCTCAATAAGTCTCTTCAAACGGTTGTTACGGATAATCACACGACGATATAAATCGTTCAAGTCAGAAGTAGCAAAACGTCCACCATCTAACGGAACCAGCGGACGCAGCTCGGGCGGAATAACCGGCACAATACGAACAATCATCCATTCAGGCTTGTTACGTCCGCGTGAAGCACGAAATGACTCGACAACTTGTAAACGTTTTAAAGCTTCTGTTTTACGTTGTTGAGAAGAATCACTTCCTGCCTTATCTCTCAATTCATAAGAAAGAGCATCTAAATCCAAACGTGAAAGCAAATCATAAATTGCTTCCGCTCCCATTTTAGCGATAAATTTGTTCGGATCGGTATCTTCAAGGAATTGATTATCTTTTGGAAGTGTATCCAAAATATCCAAATACTCTTCTTCAGATAATAAATCATATGTATTAATGCCATCTTCAGCCTTTACACCCGGCTGAATAACAACATAACGTTCATAATAAATAACAGAATCAAGTTTTTTAGTCGGCAAACCGAGCAAGTAACCGATTTTATTCGGCAATGAACGGAAATACCAAATATGTGCTACCGGAACCACCAACTGAATGTGTCCCATACGCTCACGACGTACTTTCTTTTCTGTAACCTCCACACCACAACGGTCGCAAACGATACCTTTATAACGGATACGCTTATACTTTCCACAGTGACATTCATAATCCTTAACCGGACCGAATATACGTTCACAGAACAAACCGTCACGTTCAGGTTTATAAGTACGGTAGTTGATAGTTTCCGGCTTCAACACTTCACCGCTCGAATTCTCTAGGATTTCTTCCGGAGAAGCTAATCCAATAGAAATTTTCGTAAAATTACTCTTTATCTTCGTTTCTTTTCTAAAAGCCATACTTCTTATATATAATGTAAAGAGTTATAAAATTATTCCAGATTAATGCTCAAGCCAAGACCTCTCAATTCATGCAATAACACATTAAGTGATTCCGGAATACCCGGATTCGGCATAGGTTCACCTTTTACTATTGCCTCATAAGCTTTAGAACGGCCTACCACATCATCAGATTTAATAGTCAAGATTTCCTGTAAAATGTGAGCAGCACCGAATGCCTCCAATGCCCAAACCTCCATTTCTCCGAAACGCTGGCCACCAAACTGTGCCTTACCACCAAGAGGTTGCTGTGTAATCAACGAGTACGGACCAATAGAACGAGCGTGCATTTTGTCTTCTACCATGTGTCCTAACTTCAACATGTAAGTAACACCTACCGTTGCCGGCTGGTCAAAACGTTCCCCAGTACCTCCATCATAAAGATAAGTTTTACCATAACGTGGCAAACCTGCTTTATCGGTCCATTCAGAAAGATCCTCCAGCGTTGCACCGTCAAAAATTGGAGTGGCAAATTTAACCCCAAGTTTTCTTCCGGCAGAGCCTAACACAGCCTCAAATATCTGACCGATATTCATACGTGAAGGTACACCTAGCGGATTCAACACGATATCTACCGGAGTTCCGTCTTCCAAAAATGGCATATCTTCCTGACGAACTACACGAGAAACAATACCTTTATTTCCGTGACGTCCTGCCATCTTATCACCGACACCAATCTTACGTTTCTTTGCCACATACACTTTGGCCATCTGAACAATACCTGCAGGTAATTCGTCACCAATAGTAATAGCAAACTTTTTACGCTTCAACTCGGCATCTAATTCCTTATATTTCTTCAAGAAGTTAATGATTAAATCGCGAATCATATCATTCTTGTGAGCATCAGCCGTCCACTTACTCAATTGAACAGTCGTATAATCTAAAGCATCCAAATCACGTTTTGTAAACTTGGAACCCTTCGCAATAACCTCTGTTCCCAAATAATCTTTTACTCCTTGGGAAACATTACCTTCTGTCAATACAAGTAATTTATCAATCAAAACAGCCTTTAAATCGGCAACTTTACCTTCAAATTCTTCGTCAATTTTCGGTAACAATGCTTTATCTGCCAATTTAGAACTACGAGTCTTAATAGCACGAGAAAAAAGTTTTTTATCAATAACCACGCCTTTCAATGATGGAGACGCTTTCAAAGAAGCATCTTTTACATCACCAGCTTTATCACCAAAGATAGCGCGCAGCAACTTTTCTTCCGGAGAAGGGTCTGACTCTCCCTTCGGAGTAATCTTACCAATCAATATATCACCCGGTTGAATGCGTGCACCGATTCTTACAATACCGTTTTCGTCCAAATCTTTGGTTGCCTCTTCACTGACATTAGGAATATCAGAGGTCAATTCTTCCATACCGCGCTTCGTTTCACGAACTTCCAAAGAAAATTCTTCGACGTGCACAGAAGTTAAAATATCCTCTCTAACTACACGCTCATTCAACACGATAGCATCCTCATAATTATATCCCTTCCACGGCATATACGCTACCAATAAATTCTTACCTAAAGCCAGTTCACCTTTCTCCGTAGAATAACCTTCTGTCAAGATATCACCTTTCTTCACACGCTGTCCCTTTTCACAAATAGGACGCAGGTCAATTGTCATATTTTGATTTGTTCTACGGAATTTAGGTATTCTATATTCCTTTAATGCAGGTTCGAAGCTCACAAAATCCTCATCTTCTGTTCTGTCATAAAGGATACGAATAGTTGTAGCATCCACAAAATCAATAACCCCATCCCCTTCTGCAGTAATTTGAGTACGAGAGTCTTCACAGAGTTGTTTTTCAATACCAGTTCCCACAATAGGAGCTTCTGTTTTTAACAATGGAACAGCCTGACGCATCATGTTCGATCCCATTAATGCACGGTTCGCATCATCATGCTCCAAGAAAGGAATTAATGAAGCTGCGATAGAAGCAATCTGCTGAGGAGATACATCCATTAACTCTACCTGATTCGGTTCCACAACCGGATAATCGGCATCCTGACGAGCTTTTACCTTGTTTTTAACAAATAACCCATTATCATTCAATGGAGCATTTCCCTGCGCTATAATTTTATTTTCTTCTTCTTCGGCAGTTAGATATACAATTTCATCATTAGCAAGATCGACCTTTCCCTCTACTACTTTGCGGTAAGGAGTTTCAATAAATCCTAAATTATTAATTTTTGCATATACACACAAAGAAGAAATCAAACCGATATTCGGACCTTCAGGAGTTTCAATCGGACAAAGACGACCGTAGTGAGTATAATGCACATCACGAACTTCAAATCCGGCACGTTCACGCGACAATCCACCAGGACCTAAAGCAGAAAGACGTCTTTTATGTGTAATTTCTGCCAGCGGATTTGTTTGATCCATAAATTGCGACAAGGCATTTGTCCCGAAGAAAGAATTAATAACAGAAGAAATTGTCTTCGCATTAATTAAATCAGTAGGAGTAAACACCTCATTATCACGAACATTCATACGTTCGCGAATTGTACGGGACATACGCGCCAATCCAATGGCAAACTGATTAGACAATTGTTCACCTACTGTGCGTACACGCCTGTTACTTAAATGGTCGATATCATCGACTACCGCCTTAGAATTGATTAATTCAATCAAGTATTTGATAATCTCAATAATATCTTCTTTTGTAAGAACCTTAACATCCATATCCGTCGACAAATTCAATTTCTTATTGATTCTGTAACGACCAACATCGCCAAGGTCATATCTTTTTTCAGAGAAGAACAGGTTATTGATAACCTCACGAGCACTGGCATCATCAGCTGGGTCTGCATTACGCAATTGACGATAAATATAGAGAACAGCCTCTTTTTCCGAATTACTCGGGTCTTTCTGAAGAGTATTAAATATAATAGAATAATCCGATTGGTTAGCTTCCTCTTTATGAATTAAGACATTTTGAACACCAGATTCGAGTATTTCATCGATATGTTCAGCTTCAAGAACTGTTTCACGATCAATGATAACCTCATTACGTTCAATAGAAACTACCTCTCCGGTATCTTCATCTACAAAATCTTCTACCCATGTTTTTAATACACGAGCAGCGAGTTTACGTCCGATACACTTTTTCAGGTTAGCCTTATTCACCTTTATCTCTTCCGCCAAATTGAAGATCTCAAGAATATCTTTATCATTCTCAAAACCAATAGCTCTAAGTAAAGTAGTAACGGGCAATTTTTTCTTACGGTCGATGTATGCATACATCACATTATTAATATCTGTAGCAAACTCAATCCACGAACCTTTAAAAGGAATAATACGTGCGGAATAAAGTTGAGTTCCATTTGCATGAATGCTTTGGCCAAAGAAAACACCTGGAGAACGGTGCAACTGGGAAACCACAACACGTTCAGCTCCATTGATGATAAACGTACCGTTATCGGTCATATAAGGAATCGGACCAAGGAATACATCCTGAATAACCGTATCAAAATCTTCATGATCGGGATCGGTACAGTACAATTTAAGTTTCGCCTTTAAAGGTACACTATAAGTGAGCCCACGCTCTAAACATTCAGAAATTGTATAGCGCGGGGGATCAATATAATAATCCAAAAACTCAAGAACAAAATTATTTCTTGTGTCAGCAATAGGGAAGTTTTCCGCAAAAACCTTATATAAACCATCATTTTTACGCATCTCAGGCGGCGTATCCAATTGTAAGAAGTCGCGGAATGACTTTAATTGTACCTCAAGAAAATCCGGATAAGGCATCGGATTTTTAATAGAAGCAAAATTAACTCTTTGATTTACAGTATTTGAAGACATCTGTCAGTGAATTAGTAGAACTTAATTTAATTATAGACACAAAAAGGTTAAGAACCCCCTACACGGTAGGTTCTTAACCGAATTTCCTGATTTACAGGCTATTGTTTTATTTAAGTTCAACTTCAGCTCCAGCTTCTTCCAAAGTTTTCTTCAAAGATTCAGCTTCGTCTTTAGCAAGACCTTCTTTTACTGTGCTAGGAGCACCGTCTACCAAGTCTTTAGCTTCTTTCAAACCAAGACCGCAAGCCTCTTTAACGGCTTTAACAACTTGTAATTTAGCTGCACCAGCGCTCTTCAACACAACGTCAAATGAAGTCTTTTCTTCAGCAGCAGCTGCACCAGCAGCAGCAGGACCAGCAGCAACAGCTACAGCTGCAGCAGCAGGTTCAATACCGTATTCTTCTTTAAGGATAGTTGCAAGTTCATTAACTTCTTTTACTGTCAAGTTAACTAATTGTTCTGCAAAAGCTTTTAAATCTGCCATTTTTGTATGATTTTTAATTGTTTAATTACTTAATTGAATTTTATAATTATCTTTCACCAAGAGTCTTAAGAACCCCGTGAATGGTGTTTCCACCTGATTGAAGAGCAGAAACAACGTTCTTGACCGGAGATTGCAACAATGCAATAACCTCTGCAATGACTTCGTCCTTACTCTTAATGCTCGTAAGAGCATCTAATTGATCTGCTCCGATATAGAAGCTTTCCTCAGCATACGCAGCTTTTAACCCAGGGATACCATCATTTGCTACATCTTTGATCAACTTAGCCGGTACATTAGCTACATTACAAAATAATACAGCAGTTGTGCCTTTTAAGCAATCATATAGAGGAGAGTAATCTGTATCCAAAGTTTCAAATGCCTTGTGAAGCAATGTATTCTTCACCAAAACCATTTTCACTTCTTTCTTAAAGCACTCTCTTCTAAGTTTAGTTGTCGCAGCTGCATTCATTGCAGTGACATCAACCAAATAAAAATGTCCGTACTCAGTTATCGATTTAGCGAGCTGTGATATAATCGTATTTTTATCTTCCTTTCTCATGATTCCTCCTTAATTTTTTAGATTTCCTCTATAGATTTCGGGTCAATTTTAACACCCGGACTCATTGTACTAGAAAGATAAATACTCTTTATATATGTTCCTTTTGCTGCTGAAGGTTTCAACTTATTAATCATAGCAAGAAACTCTTTTGCATTCTCGCGAATAGCATCTGCAGAGAAAGATACTTTACCAATTGATGTATGAACAATACCGCTCTTATCAACTTTAAAATCAATCTTACCTTGCTTTACCTCTTTTACAGCTTTAGCAACATCCATCGTTACAGTACCACTTTTTGGATTCGGCATTAACCCACGAGGACCTAACACACGACCAAGAGCACCAATTTTACCCATGATAGACGGCATAGTGATGATTACATCAATATCAGTCCATCCACCTTTGATCTTTTCGATATATTCATCAAGACCTACATAGTCAGCGCCAGCTTCTTTTGCAGCAGCTTCCATATCCGGCGTACACAGAACCAAGACTCTGGTTACTTTACCAGTTCCATGAGGTAGAGATACAACACCTCTCACCATCTGATTCGCCTTACGAGGGTCCACACCTAAACGTACATCAATATCCAACGAAGCATCGAACTTAGTATAAGTAATCTCCTTTACTAACTCTGCGGCTTCCTTGAGTGAGTATGCTTTCCCTGCTTCAATTTTCGCTGCAGCCAACTTTTGATTTTTTGTCAGTTTACCCATTGTAATTGAAGTTTATTAATTATTACCCGGGAAGTCCCCTTTTACAGCGATACCCATACTTCTAGCTGTACCAGCAACCATTGTCATGGCAGCTTCTACAGTAAAACAGTTCAAGTCAACCAACTTGTCTTGAGCAATCGTACGAATTTGTTCCCAAGTAAGCTCAGCAACTTTATTACGATTAGGCTCAGCAGAACCACCCTTAATCTTCGCAGCTTCAAGCAATTGAATTGCTACAGGAGGAGTCTTGATAACAAAATCGAAAGACTTATCTGTGTAGTAAGTAATGATTACAGGCAAAATTTTACCTGCCTTGTCCTGGGTTCTGGCGTTGAATTGCTTGCAAAACTCCATAATATTAATTCCCTTGGAACCTAAAGCAGGTCCAACGGGAGGTGATGGATTTGCAGCGCCTCCTTTAATCTGTAACTTGATTAGTCCAGCAACTTCTTTAGCCATTTTCTTAATTTTTTATATAAACATTTATTAGAAGAATAATACACGTAACAAAATGCATTATTCCTTTTCAACTTGCATAAAGCCTAATTCCAACGGAGTTTTCCGTCCGAATATCTTCACCATAACCTTCAACTTCTTCTTTTCACCATTAACCTCTTCAATAAGTCCGCTAAAACCACTGAAAGGACCTTCCGTCACCTTTACTGTTTCACCTACAGTATACGGGATATTCAATTCTTCTCCTGATTCTTGTAGTTCATCAACAGTACCAAGTATGCGATTCACCTCAGATTGACGTAAAGGAGTAGGACTATCCAAGCCTCCTAGAAAACCAATTACATTTGGAGTATTTCTCAAATGATGTGCGACCTCACCAACTAGAGCTGCTTCCACCAAAACATATCCCGGAAGATAACTTCTTTCTTTCACAATCTTCTTTCCATTGCGAACTTGATACACTTTTTCGGTAGGAATTAACACCTGAGATACATACTCACCAAGGTCGCTGTTCTTGATATCAGCCTCGAGATATTCTTTTACCTTGCTTTCTTTTCCACTGATAGCACGCAATACGTACCATTTCTTTTCAATCTCAGACATGTTTTACTCTAAATTAATGTGGATAGATGGTCTCCATAACATACTGGAAAACTGAGTCCATAGCAAAAACTATCAGCGCAATGAGCAGGGAAGCATATAAAACAACTACTGCACTGTTAGTAAGTTCAGAACGAGTCGGCCATGATACTTTATAGACAAGTTCATCGTAAGATTCCTTACAATATTTTACTATACTCTTAAACATATTCTCTTTAATATTAGCACGGGAAGAGAGGCTCGAACTCCCGACACCCGGTTTTGGAGACCGGTGCTCTACCAACTGAGCTATTCCCGTATATTGGTTCTCCCGAAAGAGAACCAAATTTATGTATTATTAGTCAAGAAGTTCTGTAATCTGACCAGCACCTACCGTACGTCCACCTTCACGAATAGCGAAACGAAGACCAACGTTCAATGCAACCGGATATATTAACTCAACAGTGATTGTTACGTTATCACCCGGCATTACCATTTCAGTTCCTTCCGGTAAAGTAATCTCACCAGTACAGTCCATCGTACGAAGATAGAACTGAGGACGATATTTATTATGGAATGGAGTGTGACGTCCACCTTCTTCTTTTTTCAAGATATAAACCTCTGCTTTAAATCTAGAGTGAGCTTTAACCTGTCCAGGATGACAAAGAATCATACCACGTTTAATTTCATTCTTATCAATACCACGAAGCAACAAACCAACATTATCACCGGCTTCACCTTGATCCAACAGTTTACGGAACATTTCAACACCTGTTACAACAGATTTTTTGTCTTCACCTAAACCAAGGATTTCAACTTCGTCACCAACTTTAATAATACCAGACTCGATACGACCTGTAGCAACAGTACCACGACCAGTAATTGAGAATACATCCTCAACAGGCATCAAGAATGGTTTATCAACATCACGCGGAGGCAGAGGAATCCAAGTATCTACAGCATCCATCAATTCCATAACCTTATCTTCCCATTCTGCAACACCATTCAAAGCACCTAAAGCAGAGCCACGAATAATAGGAGTATTATCACCGTCAAAATCATAGAATGAAAGCAATTCACGCATTTCCATTTCAACAAGCTCTAACATTTCCTCATCATCAACCATATCACACTTGTTCAAGAAAACCACCAAACGCGGTACGTTTACCTGACGAGCCAAAAGGATATGTTCACGAGTTTGAGGCATCGGACCATCGGTTGCAGCAACTACAATAATTGCACCATCCATCTGAGCAGCACCTGTAACCATGTTCTTTACATAGTCGGCGTGTCCCGGACAATCTACGTGTGCATAATGACGATTAGCAGTTTGATACTCTACGTGAGAAGTATTAATAGTAATACCTCTTTCTTTTTCTTCAGGAGCATTATCAATCTGATCGAAAGACTTCACTTCTGAAAGACCTTTCTTTGCCAACACAGTAGTGATTGCAGCAGTCAAAGTTGTCTTACCATGGTCAACGTGGCCAATTGTACCAATGTTAACATGTGGTTTTGAACGTTCAAATTTCTCTTTAGCCATAGCTTACTTATTTTTATCGATTAGTAATATTCTATAATAATTCTTCAAAATATATTCTAAATTTTGAGCTGTTAACGAGACTTGAACTCGTGACCTCTTCCTTACCAAGGAAGTGCTCTACCACTGAGCTATAACAGCAACTTAAAAAGAGCGGAAGACGGGATTCAAACCCGCGACCCTCAGCTTGGAAGGCTAATGCTCTATCAACTGAGCTACTTCCGCAATTTATCGTGGGCAAAGATGGATTCGAACCACCGAAGGCGTAAGCCAGCAGATTTACAGTCTGCCCCATTTGGCCACTCTGGTATTTGCCCATCACTCCTTCGAGCCTCTTGTCGGATTCGAACCAACGACCCCGAGATTACAAATCACGTGCTCTGGCCAACTGAGCTAAAGAGGCAAATTTATTTACAGCCGTCCACATCGGAGGCGAAACGGCTGCAAATTTAGTTATTTATTTTGATCCACAAAAACATTTGCGAGTTTTTTTATTTACCACGCAATTTTTCTTTGTATTTCAACAATTGTTTGGAAAGAGCTTCCAGCCCTGTATCTACTGCTTCTTCAAAAGTATCGCAAACTTTCTCTGCATATAATTCTTCATTCGGAACAAACACCCGAATAGCCGCCTCTTTATTTTTTGCAGTTTCCGGTTTAACAACTTTCAATACCACCTCAACCTTTCTTATATCTTCGTAATATTTCTCAAGCTTTATCACTTTTTTTTGGATAAAAGCTTGCAACTGTTCTGTTGCATCAAAATGAATTGATTGAATTCTTACTTCCATACAAACCTCCTTGTTTTATGCTCGTGGATGAGCCTGTTTATAAATTTGTTTAAGCTCTTCAAAAGTCGTATGCGTATAAATTTCAGTAGTTGCCAAACTATCATGTCCCAGCAATTCCTTTACAGCGCCCAATTCAGCGGAATGATTCAACATTGAAGTTGCAAAAGTATGCCTCAGTACATGAGGGCTACGCTTCTTTAACGCAGTAACTTTCGATAGATTCTTTCTTACTAAATTATAAACCAACGCTGGATACAATCGATCGCCATTCTTTCTGATAAAAAAAGCATTCGACATCCGCACCGGCAAAGTTTCATTTCTTACCTTAATATATATAAGCAACGCTTCACGCAACTCATCCCCGAAAGGAATCAGCCTTTGCTTATTTCTTTTCCCTGTTACCTTTATCCATGAAGCCGAGAAATCAACATCCACATCATTCAGTCCAATGAGCTCAGACAAACGCATCCCTGTAGAATAAAACATCTCAAGAATCATTTTATCACGACAACCCATAAAGTCTTCTGTAAATTCCACCTGATCTAACAACTTATCCATTTCCGATTCTCTTAAAAAGAAAGGTAATGGTTTTCCCCTTTTCGGTCCCTTCACCTTAGACACCGGGTTCATTTTTACATGTCCTCGGACCAACAGGAAACGATAAAAGGCACGCAAACTACTCAGTTTACGATTTACAGAAGACGACTGCATGTGCAGACCATTTTTCTCCGTACTCATCAGAGACATCACCCACTGACGAACAATATCCGAATCCACAGTCTCCCAATCCAGCTCTTTATCCATTCCGGTAAAGAACATCTGGAACTCTTTCAAGTCCGTTCCATATCCAACTATCGTGTGGTTGGAATAGTTCCGTTCAGTTCGCAGGTAATCCAAGAAAAGATCTATTAGCATAAGAATCGTCACTCTATAATTCAGCAACGAATATATGGAAATAAATCAATAAATTCAAAGAAATTTGCGAAATTATTATTCTTCTACTTGCTGAAGTTTCTGAACGTAAATTGCACGTTCTTTCTTAAATCTCTTTATAACAGACGGTTTATCAAACTGTTGTCTATTTCTCAGTTCTTTAATCACACCAGTTTTTTCAAATTTTCTTTTAAACTTCTTCAGCGCTTTTTCAATGTTTTCGCCTTCTTTTACAGGTACTACAATCATTTTGTTTTAATTATATATGTTAGTTATTAAAATTCTGTGATAAATTGCGGCGCAAAATTACACATACTTTCCTTATTAACAAAACTTTCGGCCAAGAAATGCATAAAAAAGCGCAGATAAATACGAAATATTTTCTGTAAATCCGCATTTATCTGCCTTCGATTATTTTTTATGTTTCACAAATTCACTTTTCAGGGAATACACATTAAAACATTTCTATATCAAATGAGATAAAAACTAGCAATAACCCTCGCACCATCAAGAATTTAAATCTAGCTCATCTTCTATCAATCACCCTACCTAGAGAATTATCAATTGTTCAGTAACTACTTATTCGCTTACGAGCAAAGCAATTATATGATTCAATCCTTTAAGGCCTGGCTTGCAAAATTCTGTTAATAATATCGTTGAATCAACTATTTTATATTAGGGTTCAATTTATTCCACTCATTAATAGGAGGCAAAACACCCATAGCAATCACTTCATCACGCAATGCACAAAGATGTTTATAACTAGCTTGCAATGCCGAAACTTCTTCCGGAGTTCCTTTCACCTCTTTATAATAAATACCGTCCTTTGTAATTTCAGTTTCCATTGCCATCATAATATGGTCAAAACCCTCCGAATATACATAAGTTCCTGCCGGCCATCTGAAAGGAGTTCCTCCCATTGCCGCACGAATCATCTCGACGGAGACATACGCCGGACTTTGGAAAGAAGACCGACCGCGTAAATCAATAATGTGCTTACCTCCCTGTATCACATTCTGTTTCATTTCGGCCCATTGTTCATTAGTCAAAGCCGACGTACCGATCAAATCCGATAACGGTTTTCCATCAACTTTAGCAGTCGAAGCAAATACAGCCATCTGTTCTCCATGTCCACCATAAGTACGGCAATTTTCGACTTTACTTTGCATTACACCAAAATGCTTGACCAAGGCACTCTGTAAACGAGTACTGTCCAAAGCAGCCAAAGTACTGACCTGAGATGGTTTTAGTCCAGAATACAATAAAGTAATCAATCCCGTGATATCTGCCGGATTAAAAATAACGACTACATGTTTTACATCAGGACAATAAGCCTTGATATCCTTTCCCAACTGTTCTGCAATCGCTGCATTTCCTTTCAGAAGATCTTCACGAGTCATCCCTGCCTTACGCGCTGCACCACCCGAAGAGATTACATATTTTGCATCAGTCAGTGCTTCTTTTATATCAGAAGTAAAAGTAATATTCATCCCCTCGAAAGAGCAATGAAACATTTCTTCTGCTACACCCTCCAATGCCGGAGCAAAGGGATCATACAAGCATAAATTGGGAGTCAAGCGCATCATGGCAGCAGTTTGTGCCATATTAGAACCGATCATACCGGCCGCACCTACAAGCGTCAGTTTTTCATTAGTTAGAAATTCCATAATTCTATTATTTAGTCATTCATTTATTACCTGTCGATGGAGCAAAGATAGATATAAATTCAGATATTGGTTCGTATTGAAATTTAATATTCCATAAAAGACGGTCTTGTGATTCCGTAGCCTCACAGGGATAGACAAAAAGGTAAGTCCAGCATCCGAAACCCGTCCCCAAACCAGCCATTTCTATTTAGTGTTTTTAGGCTAAAAGGAGGCTTTTAACTTTTTTATACGCAATAGGCTACCATGACTACTATTGGGCAAACAAACCCTCCCTTGTTTTTTCATGAATGCCGTATTTTGCCCGACAACCGTTTTCCGGCACTTCTCCCGCATTATTAGTTTTTCCTTGACAAATAAAAATAATATAAGGCAATGTAACTAATAAAGTGGTAGAGAATAACTAACAGAATTTTTCTTATTCTGAGAGATTGTCCGAGGTACAATATTTATCGTATTCGTATATTGCCTCAAAAATAGGCAACCACATATCAAGCGTATCTTTCGGAACATACTCATACACATCCAAAGGAAGTTTATCTATGGCATAAACCTTGCCGAAGTATAATTTCGTAGAATCAAGTTTTATCGAATCACCAGAGTTCTGATAATCTTCCTTCATCTGACCCACTGAGCATCACAGGATATAAAATAAGGAGACAATAAGCAATAATCGCAATATTTTTTTCATGATTTCAATCATTACAATGTTTACACTCGGTTTTAATACATAAATAATCCATTGGAGAATAAAACAAACATATCATTCTCCAATGGATTTCAAGATATAGGTTCTATAATCCGTCTCCTCCAATATCATACCAATCACTTGTCGCATCATTGGCACTTAAAGAGCTCACACATTTATGAATGACGTTTTTATAAGCCTTTATCTCTTTCGTCTCAATATTAATAAACAAAATAGATCCTTTTAGCTCACTGTTACTCTTTTCATTATAAGTGGTTACAACTAAACGGGATTGTTTTCCTGATACAGAAACAGATGTTACTCTTCCATACTCATCCGGAATAGTAGCGTAATCAGCTAATTTAGGCATATCTATAGGAGAGGTATATATTCTATTACCAACAAAAAAGTACCAATCCAAATTTTTCACAACCACCGCTTTCGTATCAGCTCCGGCACCGGAAACAGGTAACATCGTTTCTCCCTCATACTGAAAAGAGGTGGTACCTACATTAGAGAATGTATGCAAATGAAGTCCTTCGGTTGTTGCAGTACACAACAAATTTGCCTTGCGTAAAAGAGAAAAAGCTCCAATGATAGTATGTCCGGAAAGATCAGGAGAATCCCCAATTTCCACCACATCATCATACGCATTCGAATCGCCCACAATACCCAGTTCCGGATTTGTTACCAGCGGTTTAATTGCATAATACCTATGAGACAAAGTATCATACACATAAAAGAAGCTATATCCCATGCAAGATGCCATCGGATAACTCCAGTAGTAATCCGCTTCATGCTTAGCAGGTCGATAAAGCAATCCGCGTTTATAAAGAATAAATTGCCCGTTGCTGATAAAGTACAATTCTCCCTGCATACTATTGATGCAAGACTCAGGATTAAATGTATACCCCATATTCTGATCCACAAAATTTGTCTCCGACACGATTGTTGTCGGCAAGAAAGTTTTACCTTCCGTCACCACACACCTGTTGCCTTCTCCTTTCGACAATATAATAATAGACCAAATTCCGGAACCTGCTATATTCGATGCGCCGAATATCCCAGTAATAGAAATCGGTGATGCACTAAATAAAGCACCACCACAGGCTTTTGTCTGAATAATCTCCGGATCTGGATTCTCTTCTGTCGCTATCGGCAAATAAGACAGAATCGTATTTTGAGAATCATCCTCAGTTAAGAAATAATACCCAACGCTTATCTCACCGACTACCTCCAAACTAAAGGTCTTAATAAACTTCATACCAGTAGTATTATCTGTAACAGTCAGAGCACATACTTTCGATCCATAGCTCATTGCCGGCAACAATACATCCAGATTCAAATCAGTGGAAATAGCCGTGCCATCCACCTCCCACAAATAAGACAATTCCCCCTTCTTCTCCTCTAACAGGTGAGTCAAAACCGGCGTTATTTTCAATCGGCCTCCCGAAACGACATTATAGTAAGAAGCTGGCAACGTAATCGTCACATCATCGATTGCATCGTAATCATAATTGCCCTTATCTTCCGAACAATTTGTCAAAAATATTACTGCGGCAGAAAAAAGGCTGCATAACATATATTTATTCATAACCATGTCTTTTAAATTAATTATTAATAAGGTATTGTTACACGAGGCTTCGAAGTATCTCCATCCGGATAAACTTCATTGTCTATAAAATACTGTTTCAATACTTTCACAAACATAAAGGTTGTAGGGTACCATGAAGGATACCTATAATAATAAGGCATATTTCCCCAATACAAAGGTTTCCCAGTATTCGGTCCCCATTGTTCCTTATTCGGATCCGCTCCCAAATAATAAATTTCCCTCCACTTTAAATATTTTTCTCTGCAGAAATCTCCAAAATAACGTTGCCAGTTAGGCCACCACTCCGGAACCTCAAGCTGATCACTGAACGAAATCTTCGCTTTCAGCAGATTATTATATCCAACACCAAATTCTTCGTTCTCCACAATCCGGAATGTAATATGTTTCCACTCGGTCCGCAGGCTTTCCGTACGGAACACTTTTACATTCAATGTATCAAAAACTTCACCGGCTTTCAACACGGTATTGGCTATGCTAGTTTTATCCCAGTCGGAATCTGTGGCCGTCGTTTCATCAGCTACCACTTCCACTTTATACTTCCTGTCCTTATCTGCAGCCAAACTGATGGCGTTGACAGGTATCTTAAATGTATAAGAGGTAACTGAAATATCATCCAACTCAAAAGAATAAGAAATGGAATCCGCCCTTTGAGTGGTTTTTCTTCCATATTCATCCAACATATAAGGCATATCAAAATAAACAAAATGGTTTTGCTCCTCAAAGCTATCAATATCCTTATCGCAGGAAACAAATAAAAGCATTGTTCCAAGCAGACATCCTCCCCAATAATCTATTCTATTCATAAACTTCATTTTTTAACGTTAGTTTTCAGGTTTCACATTGTCCGTATACTCATATTCATCATCCGGTATAGGAAATACAAAATGAGATTCGGCCGGAGCTATTATTTTGCCGTCTTTCACATATATCTCATAGAACATACGCTTATACATTAAAAACATACGTCCTTCTCCAATAAAATCTTTCCGGGCATCACGCACTAAATACTCCTTTATTACCGCATCATCCAACGGACCTTCTATGTCCGGCAAGTTACGGGTACGACGTACATCGTTCAAATAGCCTAACGCCAATTCATTATTTTTCCCGATTTGCGACTCACAAGCGATGTAATAAATCTCCGACATACGCATGATTGGTATCTCCGGATAATAGCCCAGCGAAGAGGCTCCGCCATCATAAGCCTTTTTTAGTTTCTTAAAATTGTAATAGACCTCTTCAGACTCTGAATTTTGCCGTTCAAACCAATACCGGAAACGATTATCCGTGCCGGATCCATCCGGATCCCGACCGTAGATGTCCGTCATTATCTGTTCATACGAATTTGTCGTTATAGGAGTAGCATAATTGGTTCCCGCAGGATCGCCTTCCATACGGAAGATAGCATTTGTCAACGTATACATATCATTGACATAAAAGGCACCCAACATCTCTGTACTGTAATTCAAATCCTTGCCCATCTCCGAAGTAGTTTCTATTCCACGCTTATCTATTAGAGAAATCACATTCTTCGCCTCCTCTATCACACGCAAAGCATAACTGTAAGCCTCATCTTTATTCAAACGCAACATTTCCAATCGGGAGAGCAGACCCAATGCGCAAAAATAGTTCATGCGACCACCACGATAGTTCAGCACCTCATAATAATCCAGTAACGACTCATTAGCGTCTCCCCTGCGCCCATAACTTTTTATCGGGTCACCTTTCAGCAATTCCAATGCTTTCTGCAAATCGGTCTCCGCATAATCCAGTACTTCATCGCCCGTATTGAACAAACGAGCCGTAACGTCAAATTCATTACGGTAAGCTATCGCTTTTTTTTGCAAATCAGATTTTGTTCTCACTACAGGCCCGAACATCTCGAATAATTCCATGTGGATGAACGCACGCAATGCATAAGCCTCGCCCAGCATTAAATCGGCATACTCTATACGGGATGCGTTCGGCTCCAGATAATGAATAAATGCATTACACTCCGTTATTGCCTGATACATGGAACTCCAAACACTATTGAACCTCGAAACGTTCGAAGCGTAGTCAAAATTATAAAGGCTCAACTCATAATAGGTATGATTGGTATTTGTTGAAACAACGGGCTCGTAATATTGCGCCAACGCATCCATCATTCCAAAAGACAAATTTTGCCCGTAAAGAGTAGATGATGTCAAAATATAATAAATACCTCCCAAGGCAGAGTTACATCCTTTCGCTGTTTCATACAGTTCTTCAGCTTCTACCTGTCCCTGCGGTGTCACATCCAGCCAGCTGTTGCACGATGAGCAGCATACCCCGACAACCACAGCAATTCCAATTAATTTATTTTTTATTGTACTCATATTCCTTATTTTATTACAAACCGATAGTCAATCCAAATACATAGCTCCTCTCGAAAGGATAATCCAATCCGCGCTCCTCTTTAATGGTAGAAACATTAAATAAATCGTTGGCATAAAAGCTCAAACGCAATGCGCTCAGCCTCCATTCGGAAAGTCTCGACCGAGGGAAATCATAAGAGAGCGACACACTCGTAAAGCGTATGTAATTCTCACGCTGTATAAATCGGCTCGATATATAATTTGTATTATAATCCCTGATATTCTTATATAGCGCATGGTCACCCGGATTCTTCCAACGGTCATTCAGCACACGCCGGTCTGCATTGTAAGAAGGGTCTGCTCCCTCTACTCTTAAAGCTAGTGTCTCATTATACACATCCCCGCCCACACTGTATTTAAAGATAGCATTCAGATTCCAGCCTTTCCAATAGATGTTCGTTCCTATATTACCATATAATGTAGGTTCCTCATCCCCACACAAAACTTTGTCATCCGCATTCCATTCATACGTTAAGGTGCCGTTTTTCTTCACAAATATCTCCTGTCCTGTTGCCGGGTCTATACCCAACGACTGAACCGCTTTAATGGCAGTCATAGACTGGCCTTCTTCATATACAGCACCGGGAATGAATTTCTCAAGATTATTGGCGGCATTGATTCCTTTCATTTGATTGGAAATCTTCTTCAACACGTTTTTATTATTCGAAGCCTGTACCCATAGTCTCCATTCCATATCATTTTTCGTATCTTGAATAATCGCCCCATTCACTGTTACTTCATATCCTTTATTTTCAATCTCGCCTAAATTACTGGTAAAAGCATTTCCGGAAAGCCCTATTGAAGGAGCAACTGTTACATTCGTAAGCATGCCATCGGTCAGTTTATGATAGTAATTGAACACTACCTTCAAACGGTTTTTCCACAAGCCCAAATCGAAACCGACATTTGTCTGGTATTGGGTCTGCCATTTCAAATTAGGGTTTCCATACCCCATCAACGTGGATGTAATAAGCGTGTTATATAGCCTGTCGGTATTATAATTATACATCGTCTTCGCTTGGTATGCACTGAACTCCTGATTACCGGTCAAACCATAGGAAAAACGGATCTTTAACAGGTTCAATACAGAATTCTTCGACCAGAAATGTTCGTTATGCACATTCCATCCGGCTCCGGCCGACCAAAACGGAGCCCATTTTTTATTTGAGCCAAACTGGGAAGACCCATCATAACGCCCAGACAAATCAGCAAAGAAGCGGTTATCATAGATATAATTGACATTGGCAAAGAACCCTGCCGAGCGACTCAAGCTCTCACTACTGCGTGGTTTGGAATCTTCCTTATATTGGATGGCAAATGCCGGATCGGAATAACGATCATCAGCAAAACCTGTAGCCGAGAATCCCCTCGACTCGTTTTTCGACTGCGACATCTCGCCTCCGACACTTATATACAGCAGATGTTTATCTGCAAGCATCTTATTATAATTCAAGGTCATGTTTCCGGTAAGATTCATCGATTTTCCGTTCGACACCGAAAGGGAGCCCCGTTTTTCAACAGGCGTTACTGAGATGCGTCCATTAGAATCGTACATATACTGCGAAGAGAATGGAGAGACATAGGTTTCACCTTCCGAATTGCCTTTCGTAAAACTGAATTGTCCTCTAAGTCTCAATCCCTCCATAATATTCCAGTCTATATTCAACTGCTCCGTAAATGATTCCGAGTTCGTAAAATCCCGGTTCGGCAGTTGGGCGTCATACAACGGATTCGGCAAACCGGTCAGTAACGTTGGGAGCACCTCCCCCTTTTCATCATGTATCCGCTCGTAGGGATTCAGTTTCGCATACTGGGAAAAACTTCCATACGGTGAGTTGTAAGCATGAGTATACGAATAAGAAGCATAATTCTGGAGGGTAATCTTATCCTTAATCCGATATACCAACTTAAAGCCTAACCCGTAGCGGTCACGTCCCGATTCTTTCATCACACCATTCGTTTGATTATACATGGCGTCAATACCATAGCGCATTTCTTCCGCACCACCATCTATATATAAGGAATGAGCCTGCGAGAAAGCATCCCGCACCGGCTGTTTCAGCCAATAAGTATCTACGCCCTCCTTCACATTCTTATACCGAGTATAATAGTTCCGTTGTTTTGTATAGTCGGGACCTAAATCACCGGTAGGGTCATACACTCCGGCAAGCCGCTCATACTCCAGTTTCTCTGCAGCGTTCATCAAATCATAATCCGACAGGTCTACAAAAGCGATTGTCGGTTTGAAATCATAGCTGACCCGAATTTTCCCTGCTTTCGGTGCGACAGTTTCAATCACCACCACGCCGTTGGCCGCTCTCGAACCATAAAGAATGGTAGCGGAAGCGTCTTTTAAAAGAGTTATGCTCTCTATGCGGTTGATATCCATGTCGTACACTGTTTCCACAGAGACTTCGAATCCGTCCAGAATAAAAAGCGGAGTAGTGGAACCATCTTGGAAAGAACCTTTTCCGCGAATGGTAAAATCGGGCAATGCGTTGGGGCTGGAACCGGCATTATTATTCTCATTGATTCTGAATCCCGCATCAAGAGCACTCAGTGTAGTAAAGATATTACCTGTATGCACCTTTTGCAAATCTTCCTTTTTAATCATCGTTACCGCTCCGGCAAATCCTTCCGTTTTACGAGAGATATAACCGTTCACCACCACTTCCTCCATGGCATTGGCGTCTTCCCACATCACAATCTCCATTTTCTTCCGGATATCAGGCTGCATAGTTATTTCTTTATAGCCTACATAAGTAAAACGCAAACCTGCGCCTTGAGGAACATCCAATTCAAACTCTCCATCCAAGTTAGTAGTTACACCCGTTACCACCTTACCGCCTTGCACCACGGCCACATTAACACCTATCAACGGCACGTTTTCTTTACCGTCTACAACGACGCCTCTTACTTTACCTCCTCTCACAGGATTCTGCTTTACCGCACTGATAACCACCGTATTATTGCTAATAGTATATTTCATCCCATATTTCGACAGGCAAGAGGACAAAGCCTCTTCTACGGTCACGTTCTCCATCTGTAAGGTCACATCATGAATCTTATCCACTTCGTCCACACTGTACGAGATACCGTAAGCGGAAGATTTCATGATTTCCGAAATAGCCTCTTTCAATGTAGCATTCTTCAAGTTTACGCTGATCTTCTTGTCATCCAACTCCGCCCCGAGAGCGACGTTCGTAAAGAGCAGAAGCAGCAACGCCCATAACCCTAAGGGCTTCAATAGCGCATCGACAGTCCTGCTGCCGAACCAATTTAAGTTTACTTTCATAAATTCTCTCTTTAAAATTTAAAATGTTTATATATAGTTAATGTGTAGCAAACCGATTACTCCCGTTGCGAGGAGATGGTCACTGTACGCCCTTCCACAGAATAGTCCACTTTGCGGGTGAGGCGTAATAGTTCCAACACGTATTCTATACGGCTGAATTTTTGAGCTTTGACAAGAAATGAATAGCGGGCTGTTTCCGGCGAATCGAACCGGACGGTGATGTCATACCGCCGTTCCAGATCTTTGGCTATATCTTCCAAAGTGCGGTTATTAAAATAGAGCAACTCATGCATCCATGCCGTGCTACCTTCAATATCGGCTCCTCTCCTTTTACCGAAAGTACCGGAGTCCTCATCCCCATAGACTTCTTCACCGGGGGACAAGAGGATTTGGTCGCCCGACTCATGGTTGACTTGCAGCTTGCCTTCCACCAACACTACACCGAACGTCTGCTCATCCGGATAGTCCTTGACATTGAAGGAGGTACCCAGCACTTTGGCCTGCAACCGCGACGACTTGACAATGAAAGGGCACGAAGGGTTGGGCTCCACTTGCAGATAAGCCTCTCCCTCCATATACACCTCACGTACCTTTTTTCCTTTAAAAGACACCGGATAAGTCAGTTTCGACTGGGAATTCAAATAAATCTTAGTTCCATCCGAAAGGGTAATTTCACACTCCCGCCCACGCGGAACAACCAGTTCGTTGTACAACACTTTCTCCGACAAGGAGTCGGAAAACGCCCAATCATCATATTCGATTTTTCCTTCCGGAGAGGTCACAATATTAATACCATTCGATTCGAAGAGAGAATAACGGGAGTCAGCCAGTAGATAGTGTTCGCCCGTAGAGAGTTTCAATGAGATATTGTAATACACCTCGGGTATCAGCACCTTCGGCTCTGACGGCGATTGCAGTTCTTCCCTCTGCATGAAGTGGAATGTTGCACTTAAACCTATCAACAATAGAGTCATAGCCGCCACGGTATAATAAAACCTACGTCTCTTTTGCGAACGGTCTTCCAGGTTTCGTATGAAACGGTCCAAGTTTTTTTGTTTACGTCCTTTTAATGTATATAAAAGCTGTAAATCTTTTCTGAGTTTCTTCGATTGAGCTAATTCATCCCATACGGAAGCGAGTTTCGGATTCTTTTCCGCTACCTCATTCCGTGCCTCTATAGGGTCTTTACTTTTCTCCATCTTTGCCGTGCTTTATTGATATAACACAAAAAAGGCAAAAAGTCGTGAAGAGAAAACAATCTTTTTTTCAGAAATGTATCTCAATGTTCACAAACTTTTCTCATTCTGCACCGATAAAGCAGCCAAAAGAGTGTAAAATAGAAAAGAGAAAACGAAATGGAGGAAATAGAAAAGGAGAAACTCAAAGCACTACAAACACATAAACAAAATTCTGCCGAAGAGTTTTAATAGCCAAATAAATATGAGTTTTTATGGTATTAAGGGAAAGATGCATTTCTTCTGCTACTTGCGCATAACTTTTTTCTTCAAAATAAATTTTCTTTAATACTTCTCGACATTGGGGAGGCAAAGATTCTACTGCCTCATAAATTCTTTCTAATTTATCCATATAATCCCGTTCAGCTTCATTATCATCTTCCATATCAAACAAATCTATCGATTCAGCCAAAAAAGATTCCAACTTCCGAGTACGTAAATAATTCAAGGCAGCATTTTTCGCGCATATATATAGAAAAGCTGGTTTACAATCGATAAATCGATCCTTTTCCCATAATTTCAGAAACAAATCCTGAACAATATCCTCTGCAGTCTGAATAGAATCCACAAATGAATTCACATACAATACGAGATGTTCAAAATGTTCTTGAAACGTCTCTATTGCTTTCTCTTTGAATTTGTTATGTAGTCCTACAATCATAAAAACGGAGTCCTGTATTTGACAAAGATAGAGATTTGATGACAATAAAAAAAGAATCTCTGGTAAAATAACATTTCCAGAGATTCTTCCTATAACTCACACAAATAAAAATCACAACGGCATATTACCATGTTTCTTTGGCGGCAGCGTTTTCATTTTATTATGCGCCATATCCAACGCCTGAATTAGTTTCCGGCGTGTCTGCTTGGGAAGGATGATTTCGTCAATATAACCCAGTTCGGCCACACGGTATGGATTGGCGAAGTTTTCCCTATACTCTTCGATAGCTTTCTTTTTCGTCTCTTCATCTGCTTTACGATAAAGGATATTCACCGCTCCCTCGGCTCCCATCACGGCAATTTCAGCTGTAGGATAAGCCAGGTTGATATCGGAACCGGTCTGTTTACTAGACATCACAATGTAGGCACCGCCGTATGCCTTACGGGTAATCAACGTCACCTTGGGTACTGTAGCCTCGGCATACGCATACACAATCTTCGCCCCATGACGAATAATGCCATTATGCTCCTGTGTACAGCCCGGCAGGAAACCGGGAACATCCTCAAACGTCACAATGGGAATGTTGAAACAATCGCAGAAACGAATGAAACGAGCTATCTTATCAGAAGCATCAATGTCCAGCACACCCGCTAAAAAAGCCGGCTGATTAGCCACAATACCGACCGACTTGCCTCCGAGACGGCCAAAGCCTATCAAGGCATTTTTAGCAAAATGCGGCATTACCTCAAAGAAATAATGGTCATCGAGCACAGGCTCTATGATGTTCTTCATATCATAGGGTACATTCGGGTCGACAGGAACCACAGTTTGCAACGATTCCTCTTCCCGATTTACATCATCCGTGCAAGGGCCTGTAGGTGCATCCTCCATATTGTTGGAAGGCAGGAAGCCCAACAGTTCACGGATTCCCATCAGTACTTCTTCTTCCGAATTGCCTAGAAAATGAGTTACCCCACTTTTGCTGCTATGGGTGTAGGCACCGCCCAATTCTTCTTTGTCTACCTCTTCGTGCGTAACGGTCTTTACTACATCCGGTCCGGTAACAAACATGTGGCTGTTCTCTTTTACCATAAAAATGAAATCGGTAAGAGCCGGAGAATAACAAGCACCGCCAGCACAAGGACCTAATATGGCAGATATTTGAGGAATGACACCTGATGCGATGGTATTCTGATAGAAAATAGACGCATAACCGGTAAGACTTTCCACTCCTTCCTGAATACGTGCGCCTCCCGAATCGTTTAACGCAATAACAGGCGCACCGTTCTTCAAGGCCAAGCTCTGTACTTTTACAATCTTTTGCGCATTCACAGCACTCAACGTACCGCCGTATACGGTAAAATCATATGCATAAACAAATACCTGGCGACCATTGATTTTTCCATAACCGGAAACCACACCGTCACCCGGAATATGATTCTTATCCATCCCAAAGTTTGTACAACGATGCACCGCCAGTTTATCCATTTCTACAAACGTTCCTTTATCGAGTAACATTTCAATGCGTTCACGGGCTGTCATCTTGCCGGCTTCGTGCTGTTTCTGTATGCGGTCTAACCCACCACCCAATTCTGCTGAATGGTTCTTTTCCTCAAGCTGCTTGTATAGTTCTTCTCTTTCCATCCGTTTATTCTTTTACATCTAAATCCAACAATACCAACACTTGGTCGGTGTTTACCGTATCGCCGGGATTGACTAATATTTCTTTTATCACACAATCAGAAGTCACTTTGTAATTACTTTGCATCTTCATGGCCTCAATCACCACCACCGTATCTCCGGCCGAAACTCGGTCGCCTGTTTTCACAGGAACCTCCACAATCTTGCCCGGCATCGGCGAAATGATTTTATCATCCTGACGTTCATCTCCATTCTTCTTTAAACGGAGATATTTAGCGCTGGAATCAATAATATCCACGTTATAAGAAGAATAATGTGTATTTACTTTATAACTCTTTCCATTTTCCGAACGAATCAATTCCGCATTATACGACTTTCCGTCATGCAATATGGAACAAGAGCCACGTTCCACCATTGTCACATCCACTTCGTATTCCTTACCATCAATAGTAAGGCAAACGGTGTTTCCGTCTTTACTGAGCAGTTCCACTTCGGCTACTCTATTACCTATATGTATTTCCATACTCGATCATTGCTTATTAAATTCTCAATACTCCCTTATGCAGCCCAAACGCTCTCCAACGACTAATTGGACGGTTATCCGTTTCACCATTGGGTTTGTTTTCTTCCAAATTCATCAAATAATCGATATAAGAAGCTATCAACGCTATATTTTCGGTTTCAGTATTGCTCTGGGAAAGACGTTTTTGCAGATTTTCCCCATTCTTTGCAATAAATCCCGTATCGTATTTGCCTTGTACAAAATCAGGCGTACCCATAATGGCCCGAAGATAGCTGATATTATTCTTCACTCCTGTTATCTTATATTCGTGAAGCACGCGGCACATTCGTTCAATGGCGTATTCGCGGGTTACAGCCCACACAATCAGCTTACCGATCATAGGGTCGTAATGCACTGGAATCTCATACCCTTCGTATACATAACTATCGATACGTACGCCAATGCCATTGGGCTCAATAAGCTGGCGGATGATTCCCGGCGATGGCATAAAGTTAAATTCGGTATCTTCGGCACAAATACGGCACTCTATGGCATGCCCGCGCTGTTTGATATCCTCTTGTTTCAAACGTAACGGGAAACCGTTTGCCACATTGATTTGTTCCTTCACCAAATCCACCCCTAAGACCTCTTCTGTAATAGGATGTTCTACCTGTAAACGAGTATTCATCTCCAGAAAATAGAAATTACGGTGTTTGTCGACCAAGAACTCTATGGTTCCGGCACCTATGTAATTTACCGCTTTGGCAGCCGCTACCGCCGCTTCTCCCATTTTTGCCCTCAATTCGGGTGTAACAAACGGAGAAGGACTTTCTTCGACAATTTTCTGATTACGGCGCTGTACGGAACATTCGCGTTCACAGAGATGAATGACATTTCCATACATATCACCCAATATTTGAAATTCGATATGATGAGGTTCTTCTACAAACTTCTCAATATATACCGTATCATCACCAAACGAAGAGAGCGACTCGGATTTCGCATTCAAATAAGCCTCTTTCACTTCTTCTTCCGAACATACAAGACGAATACCCTTACCACCGCCTCCCATAGAGGCTTTCAGCATAACAGGGAAGCCTATCTGGCAAGAAATTCCAATCGCTTCTTCCACGCTTTGTAATCCTTTTTCCGTACCAGGTACCACCGGCACCCCGGCAGCTTTCATACACTTACGGGCCGAAATCTTATCACCCATCCGGTCCATCGTCTCAGGAGACGGTCCGATAAAAATAATTCCCTCCTCTTTACAGCGACGTGCAAAAGTGGAATTCTCCGAAAGGAAACCATACCCCGGATGGATAGCATCGGCCTGATGCATCTTAGCCGCAGCAATTATTTTCTCTATATTTAAATAACTTTCTTTCGATGCTGCTGGCCCTATCAAACATGCTTCATCGGCATATAATACATGGCGGGCAGTTCTGTCGACCTCCGAGAAAACAGCTACGGTGCGTATGCCCATTTCGCGGCACGAACGCATTACGCGTACAGCGATCTCTCCTCGATTTGCAATCAAAACTTTCTTTATCATCTTTTATCTCATTTAAAAAGTTGCACAACAACCGGACGCACCCTGATTCCGATCAAGGCACTTCCTTCATTACTTATCATTTATTTAAGGTTAATATACCGACTGCCTCCTAACCCACGAGGATAAACAGGGTTTGTAAAAAGATTGGCAGGTATTCTGACTCGCTTCTATTCTGAAGCCTTCCCGACATCATAAACGACAGCAGTGGCAAAAGTGTTTTTCAGAACATAACAAAGCTTCACAGCAGCGGGACTGTTCAGGATTTACACCTGATTCCCTTTTCATTCTCTTCACCATTTATTCCATTCAGTAAGAGAAACCAATCGGGGCGCAAAGATAGTCCATTTTTTTGAAACAGTTCAATCTACAACTATTTATTTGCTCAAAAAGGGAAAAACTGTGCAAGAAAAGACAGTATTCCTGTCTGTTTAGGAGAAAAAAGACAAGTACTTTACAGGCAACAACAAATGCTTTGACTGCTTCTATGAAATAGATGTGTATATTGCAAAGAGTAGTGCCACGCCGTTGGCATAGATGTGACATATAGTTTGGCACAGTTGTGACATACGGCTTGGCATAAACGTGACATACCTATTGGCACGGTTGTGACACAAGAGCGAACAATATTATACCACAGATGCGGCATGAACCGGAACATAGGTATACCCATATTCCTCAAAGAGGTTTGATACTCATCATACAATGTCATATTGTCGAACATCAGATTGCCTAAAGTCATGCCGATGACTTCACGCTTTTTCTCAGCGAATCCACTAGCTCTTGCAAATCTTCTATCGTTTCCGTACGCCAACGTTTCATATCTCTCGAAATGTCCCCACGAAGAGAGATTTTAGTTGAGGATAAAAGGACACCGGCCGAAATCACATTCAGACCCGCCACTTCACCTTGCAACGCCAACAACCAGTTAGAAGGCATGCTCTTTGTAATATCGTCTTCACTAACCGTTTGAATAGAAAAAAACAATCCTTTTTTCTCGCGTTTGATACCCAATGCCGTCACCACCACATTGTCCATCATGATGGATTCGTCTTCCAATGTACGTTAATGACATTGTTTCCTTTATAAGCCCTGGCTTTTCGGATAGCCCCATAAAGTTGTCGAACTACATACACACAATAGTGTAAAAGGCTTCCTTCAAGTTCGAATTTGCAAGTCCTTTAACAGGGCTACGCTTCTGTAAGAAATGTACCGGGAATTGGAATCTTATCCAGAACCATCACAAAATATTTATTCAAACGACGAAGGGAAAGCAAGTAACTGATATGCCAGCGCTCTAGCCATACGTTCATGCCCTTTCGCATTAGGATGCAAGCGGTCCGTATTCCCATCATGGAAGTAACGCACATGAGAATCATTCAAAGGATACAATCCACAGATACTATTCAAATCAATTACCGGAATCGCCCAAACATTAGCCGTTTCCTTCACAGCTTTCACATATTCATCTACATACAGACCTATTTTATTGGGAAATAATTCTTCAGGCTGTATATTATTCCCGCTGAAACGAGCTCTCGCCCGGTGAATAGGAGTCAACATAATAATCTGTTTTTCAGGATAGTTTGTTTTCAGAAAGTCCATCACAAGGTTAATCCGCCCCCGAAAGGTGGAATCATTCAATACTGGTTCCCTATACTTACGACATTCTGTCAGTCCTCCTTTCACTTCCGTCTCCCGTTCACTCTCAGCATACCATTCTCCCAATGGAACTCCTCCGTTATAATCATTGGTTCCAGCAAAAATGAAGATAGCATCAATACTGTCACCTTTTTCCTCCAGCAAACGCTTCGCCTGCTTCAGGATTCCATCCATCCGGTTTCCGTTGAGTCCATATACACATGGTGTAAAATGCAACCATTCTGCTAAATATTCCCAATAACATTTGGTAGTGCCCACTCTTTTTTTGTCCGTGATGGAATCTCCTAAGAAAGCTACTTTTTTTCCTCTCCACTGACTGTTTTCCAAAACAGCATAGTGTTTTGTTCCTATCTCTCCATCTGACAATGGCGCCGGATATACATTCGCCGATAACATCAGAAATATGAAAAAACAAGCTATTATACGTCGGTTCATATGATCTTACTTTTTTTATTATTGCCGCAAATTTAGATATAAATCCCGACTTATCTACCAATACGATGAGAAAATCAGGACCAGACTGCTCTTATCTCACAATCAACTTATTGTCTTCCAAAGCGATCCGCACCTTCTGTAAACAGTTCAAATTATCAACAGCCTGTGCGAGACTTGCGCTACGCAATGCACTAAAATGCATTTTATCGTTCGCACATGCCGAATTTTCAAACACCACCCCTACATTATACCAACGGGCTAAGTCTTGCAAAATCTCAATAAGAGGTTGATTCTGAAAATAAAAATAACCATTTACCCACTGTGTGATACCATAAGTATCCACTTCCTGCAGAACACGGATATGTCCATCTTCTTCCACGCATGCTCCCTGACCAGGCTTCAAAATAATATCAGAATCCGAATTGCTTGAAGGTAAAATGGAAATGGAACCATCAATCAATGATACTTGAGTTTTTTCTGATGCATAATTACGGAAATTGAACTCTGTTCCCAGCACACGTACTTTCATCTTGTCGGTCTCCACCACAAAAGGACACTCTTTGTTGTGAGCCACTTTAAAATAAGCCTCCCCCGTTAGAATGACTTTACGTGAATCTTTTGTAAAAGCCGTAGGAAATTGTAAGCTGCTTTCAGCATTTAGCCAGACATCCGTACCATCAGGCAATGTTACCTTAAAGTCGACGCCTCTTGGAGTGGATAAAGTTCTCATCTTTACCTTCTTGTCTATAACAGGAGCTTTATCAGTTTCCGACGGAGAAAAGAAAGAAATAGAATCTTTTCTGACAAAAGAGTGCAATTGTTCACCTTCGCTTTCCAAAACAACTACCTGAGGACGCTCATCATACTCCATAGCAACCAAAGACGGTTCCCTCACAATAGAAGTCAGAAAAGCATAATGATATATAAGCAAACCGACACATACAGCCGCCGCTCCAGCCAAGGCGGCTCCCCATACATGCCAACGTGTTTTTTTCTCAGAGGACTTTACGGAAGATATTGTATTCCGCTTAAACATATTCCAAGCCCGATCCACATCTGGAGAAGCGGTATACTCTCTGTTTGCCGTCATCTGAGCTAAACGATATAAACGATAATCTGTCTTGTTTTCCGGTCGAGAAAAAAACTCACGAAGCTCCTCCTCCGAATAATTCTCCGGATGATTCAATATAGAAGTAAAATCATACTCCCTCTGCTGTTCTTTTAGATCTGTTTCGTCCATGTTATATAAATAACGTATCAACTACCTAATCAGTTACCTTTTACAGCCTTTTTCTTAAATTCCCTACGTAAAATGGCAAAAGCTTTCACCATATGTTTATGAATGGCAGCTTCACTCAAATTCATTGCTTCAGCCACCTCTCTATACTTCAGTCCCTTGAAATAACATTGCTCAAAAATCAAACGTGTCTGAGAAGAAAAAGTAGCAAGAATCTTCCGCATATAAACAATATCCTCTTCCAGATCTTCCACATTCTCCTCTCTCCATTCCAATTCCATTTGCAGAAAGAACTGCTGGTATTGCTGTTCAATAGACTTATGCCGAAGATAATCGATACTCCGGTTACGTACCGAACGGTATAAATACGCATCTGCCTTCTCTTCCCTCAGTCTGACATATTGTCCCCAAGCTTCCCCGAAAACATCCCCTACAATATCTTTCGAAACTTCTGCATTTCCCGTTATATCATAAGCACAATAAAAAAGCCGGGAATAGTTTACCTTAAACAATTCCTCAAACTCTTTCTCTAAAAATGCAACATGCCCCATTTAAATCGGAATATTAGAAGTACTAGGATAAGTAAGTTCACCTATTTGTCGCACTATCGTATCGAGTGCAAACATAACCATTTTTACGTAAATACGGCACGCTTTTATCAGCAAAAGTTCAAATCGGTAAACTTCAGGCGGTAATATCCGAAAAAAAGAATAATCGAGTAGGAGTAAAACGAAGTAACAGTTTCCATCCTTCTTTCGTTTTCCGACCTCTCACACCACCACACATGCTGTTCGGCACGTAGCGGTTCTTTAAGTATGATGCAATTGGCTATACAGTTTGGTCATAAAGAGATATCCTACCTTGAGGAGGTGTTGATTAAAAATGTATCGGGTTAATATCCAACTGTTGGAGATGTGCCAGTAACCCTTTTGAGTGTTGCTCCATTGCCAAACTCTCCAATTATCAGTACCATATCTTTGAAGATTTACCTATTTTCAACTTTTCCATATATACATACGAAATCGATGTTGATACCTGTATTGGTTTCTCTTATAACAGATTTCATATCTGCATAACTATCATAAGCCAGGATTTCATTCCATGGCTTTTTTTAAATCCAAAACAAGTTGTGCAAATGTTGTGCAGCCACTATAAAAAGAAAACGCTAACTACTTAATAAATAAAGCAATTAGCGTTTTCTTCTGTACTCGGAGCGGGACTAATAATATTACATTCTATTACTTTATAAGTAATCTTGTTCTCACTGATATTCAATAAAATACCTATTCACTCAACATAGCACAAAGGTAATACAATATAATAGAATAACAAATAATTGCCCGTAAACTTGCCCGTAAAATCAAATATCGCTATATTTGCCATACATAAAACTGGAAGCTATGGCAACATACAGATTTGAGCTTAATGACAAACCTTCAAGAAATGGCAAGTATACTGTTTTTCTCCGTGTGACAGTAAACGGAAAAAGAAAGAAATTCAAAACGCCAGTTGAAATAACCAGAAGGTCTGATTGGAATCCAACCCCCAAAGGAGATAATTGGATAAGACCATCCGAACCTAATTCTAAAGTATGGAACCAAACATTATCTAAAACCATAGAGAAGGCAAAGGAAATTTACGAAGAACTTGCCAGCAATGGAGCAGTTACGTCTGAAAAGGTTATATCTGGAATTAATGCAGAATCAAATGTATTTTCATTTATTACCTTCGCAGAAGAATTTGCAAAGAACACCTATGAATCAGGAGAGTACCGGACATATACAAAATATATCACTCTTCTGAATAAATTAAAATTCTTCATCAATGGAGTACCCCCCAAAAGCATCCTTACTATCCCTCGAAATGGAAAGGAATTAGAAATATATTTGAGTAAACTTAAAAAGGATTTACTTTTCAACGAAATCACTTTGTCTTTTTTAAATAAATTCAAAGCCTATCTTAAGAGAATCCCAAACTCAAAAAACGCTGAACTAACCTTGCATCAGAACACTATAAGCAAACAGTTTGACAATTTTAAAAGCCTCTACAATAAAGGCAGAATAGAACTCAGAGAAAAAGGACTATCAATTAAAGATAACCCTTTCGACGATTTCGAGTGTGAAACGATTGATACCAATAAAGAAAAGCTAACGTGGGAAGAAATAGAACGATTGAAAAATTTGGATTTAGAAGAAAACAGCTTAATATGGCATTCTCGCAACTGCTTCCTGCTAGCGTTTTATTGTGCTGGAATGAGAGCCGGTGATCTAATTCAGTTAAGAGGAACAAACATTCTATATGAGCGTGGAGACTGGCGTATTAGTTACCGTATGGATAAAACAGCAACTGTAAAAGAGATACTCCTTCTTCCTGAAGCTTTGGAAATAATAACCAAGTACATAGATTTACAAAACCGAACATCTGATTATGTATTTCCGCTATTAGATAATAAGGCAAACTATGCGAAAGCTATCACATGGGAAGATAAGGAACGGCTACCACATGAAGTAAAAAAGCATCTTCTTCAACAGGTCAATAGCAAAAACAGTCTGCTAAATAAGTATTTGAACAAAATGGCAGTAATGGCAGGCATTACAAAAAAAATAAGTATGCACATAGCTCGGCATTCATTTGCAAACATTGCCAGGCAGAAGAAAGTTAACGTGTACGATATTTCAAAGGCTTTAGGGCATTCTTCTCTAAAAATAACGGAATCTTATCTTTCCAAGTTTGACACAACAAGTCAAGATGCTACAATGAAACAAGTCTTTGAGACAAAATTCACAGATGAAGAAACCTTAATTAAACAACTACAAGCTCTTGATTCTGACGCTATAAAAAGAATTTTAAACAAGACTATCAAACAATAAATACAGACTAATATGATATTTACAAATAATCAAAAAGTAGAATTTGAAGCGTTATGCGATATGTATGGATATGTATCTATCCTCAATAATAAAAACGCATTTATGTTATTCAGCTATTTTATAAGCGAAAATGACTGGAAGGATTTAGTCATCGGAAACAATCTAAAAATAGCCTTATTCATTAAGTTTCTAAAGAGCTGTGCAGGAAATGGAATACAATTAACCAGTACAGTAAGTAATCCGGAGAAGGGGGAAGTAAAAGGAAGTACTAAAAAAATTATCATAGATGACGAATTGCTATTGGACAACATTTACCTGTTGGCTAACACCTTACTCGAGGCTAATTCGGACGGCGCTTACCAATATGAATTTGATTGGGAATTTAAAGACAAAATAAAATACAAAAGAGGTCTTGCTCCGGTCTATGAAATACAGGAATCCCCTTTCTATACAGAACCATATACCGATGAAGAATTAAATTCAATAATAGCCTATGAATCAAGTAGAGAAAAGAGAAAGAACCTTACTCCAAACGCATCGATAGGGAAACGACTTAGTTTCATATACAACGCTTTGATCAAACAAAAAATATTTGGAAATACAGCTCGGGGCGAAAAGACTAAAGAATATAGTTTTCTTTACGACTATCTGGTTTTAATTGGAATAACAAATAATATAGGAACCGGCTACTCTGGATATATTGGAAAGGAAAAATATACCCATGTCAAAAATTGGATAAGCGCATATCAAAATCATACAGAAAAATAGTCTTTTGGATTTGAGTAAATATTTAGGGTAAAAAAGTAGGGTATTATCCCGAAATTTTACCTTTTTTTATTTTTCTATAGAATCCAAAGAAATTTACTCCCTTTGTATCATCGAATTAAAACTGATTATTATAATTCAAAAATATGATGCAAATGGTAAATGAAAGCAATGCGCCCACTTCGTTGTCAATGGCGGTAGTTCCACAATCCTTTCTTAATGGATTGATGGATGAAGTTAGAGAGGTAAAAAGCCTTCTTCAAAAGAAGTCAGAAGAAGAAGTAAATAATCAGTGGATTGAGTCTACCCAAGCAAGAAAAATGCTTGGAATATCAGCGAAAACGTGGCAGACTTATCGAGATGAAAGAAGAATCCCTTTTAGTCAATTTGGAAGAAAGATTTATGTGAAACGTGCCGACTTAGAGAAGTTCATGGCAGATCACTACATTGATTCTAATAAATAAGAAAGGAGTTGACTTATGGATAAACCAAAGAACAACTCCAAATATCTTGGGCACGATTATACAGACAAAAGTACTGATTCCGCACGACTTATCCAATCAGTCAGAAGATTATTTTTATCCGGAGGCAAGTTTACTGCCCAGCAGTTGAACGAATTAGCTGGTTTCAACGATGCCCGGAAGATTATCTCCGTCCTTCGGAATAAAGAAGGTTGGAACATAGTAGATTGTCGTTTACCTAATGGCTGTAAGCTTTATTGGTTGGCTGGGAAAGGAGGTTATGATGAGTGAGGCTACAGAAAAAATTCTCAATGATTTTACTGCTAAGGTAGATAAAGATCCTTTTGAAATAGATGTTACCACTGTTTATCCAGAGTTGAATTATGCAATATCAATAAATGGAATTGGATGTATGCCACTTGGAGATATTCAGGGAATCAAAGCAAAAGCAAAACAGGGTAAAACCTTAACCGAAAGTGTGTTTATGGCAGCAATCTTAATCGGTCGATGTTTGGGAATTACTTCTAATATAACGAATGCAAAAGTTCTTTTCTTTGATACGGAACAACATCAAAGAAGTACTGCCAAAGTTGTAGAGAGAGTTCATAAGCTATGCGGATGGGATGTACATAAGAATTATGATAACTTCTCAGCATTCTCTTTGCGTTCAATGGATATCAAAGAAAGATTGCCATATATTCTAAAAAAGATTGCAGCTAAAAAACCTCATGTTGTATTTATTGATGGATGTCGGGACCTATTACATGACTTTAATAATATAGAAGAATCTTCTAATGTGATAAGCACCTTAATGAAAGCATCGGAAGAATGTAATACGGCTATTGTGAATGTACTCCATACCAATAAAGGCAAAGAGGACAATAACATGAGAGGGCATTTGGGGACAGAGCTATTAAACAAGTGCTCCGATGTATGGGAAGTCAAAAAGGATGGGCTTATTTTTAAAGTAGAAGAAACTGATTGTCGTAATATTCCTACTGATAACTGGTGCTTCACATTGGATGAAAGCGGCATTCCTATCCAATTAGATATTGAACCGGAACTTAGCAAAGAAGAGATTCAGATGAATAAAATGAAGGAGAACTTTTGCTTTATCCTTGCTGGGCAAAAATCATTGTCTTATACTTCTTTGAGTACTGAGTACAGCGAGCTGACCGGATTAAAAACTCCAACTTCCAATAGGCATATAGGGATGGCCGTAAAAGCCGGAATTATTCAAAAAGGAAATGATACTAACTACCGATTACTATAACTACTATCATACTATCACGCTTATCTATATATAAGCGTGTGATAGTACTATCATGATAGCGAATGATAGTATCGTGATAGTTCGTGATAGTAAATAAAGAAATTCATTATGAATGCTCCTAAATATCACCTCCAAAAATACGCCGGAATGAGTACCCGGCACACATGCCCCCAATGCGGACACAAGGGAGAATTTACTTATTATGTTGATGAGAGAAACATCCCTATTGACGAATCATGCGGTCGTTGCAATCGGGAGCGTTGCGGTTATCACCTGACACCTTCGGAATATTTCAAGGCACACCCGACCGATAAACGGAATGAGTTTGACACATGGAAACAAGCGGAAGCACCTAAAGCCATTCCAGTATCTTATTTGCCCTTGACGTTATTAGCAGCAGATACACACCGAAGCAAGAACAATCTATTCCGATTCATGGCTAAAGAATTTGGAGAAGTTGAGGCAAATCGTGTCTTTGATACCTATCATGTGAGTACATCCAAACACTGGGCATTTATGAATGGCTTAAGCACCGTTTTTCCACAAATAGACAGTCAAGGAAGATTGTGTCGCTTGAAAGTTATGGGTTACAATCCTATAACAGGAAAACGCTTAAAGAAAAACGACACAGTACAATTATGGAATATGAAGTTCAAAAAATATGTTCCAGACACTCGTACTATCGACCGTGTTTGGTGGGCTGACAAACCGGCATTAAACAATTACGAATTAAATCTAGTGCAGTGCCTATTCGGTTGTCACCTAATTAAAGATGCTGCTCGTGTGGGAGTTGTGGAATCTGAGAAGTCAGCCCTTATATGCTCTATTTTGATGCCTGAAATAACTTGGATCGCCACAGGCGGGTGTAATGGCTGTAAATGGACGGAAGCAGCCGTTTTTCAGCCGTTAATCGGTAAAAGGGTAGTCCTGTACCCCGATAGTGGAATGTTCGCCAAATGGGAAGAAAAAGCTGAAATATTACGCAGTTCCGGAATAGATATAACAGTCAGCCGGGCATGTAAAGGTTTGCCGGACAACTGGGACATTGCCGATGTGCTTCTTAGAGAACGACACGCAAAGAAAGGAATGACAGTAGGCGAAGTGCTCGCTTATGCCACCGAAATAGGAGTTATTAATCAAATTCACATAAACGTATGAAATTAAGAGAATATCAAAACAACATAGCCATACAAGCAGCATATAAACTGGTCGCTTTCGGTTGCTGTTATCTATCAATGGAATGCAGGACGGGTAAGACTATCACGGCATTGTCTACCGCTGATAACTTCGATGCTGAAAGTGTCTTATTCATTACCAAGTTAAAGGCTATACCAAGTATTAAGACTGATTATGAAGCGTTGAAACCGTCTTTCAAGTTGGATGTTGTCAACTATGAAAGTTGCCATAAAGCAAAAGGAAAGTACGACCTTGTGATTATTGATGAAGCCCACTCACTCGGTGCTTATCCTAAACCAAGCAAACGAACTCAAGAAATAAAAGCTATTTGCGAAGGGTTGCCGGTACTGTATTTGTCCGGCACACCATCACCGGAAAGTTACAGCCAATTATATCATCAGTTCTGGGTATGTTCATCCTCTCCGTGGAAAGAGTATAAGACTTTCTACAAGTGGGCTAAAGCATACGTTTGTGTCCGGCAGAAGAAAGTGAACGGTTATTTCATTAACGACTACAGCCATGCGGACAAAGCGAAGATAGACCGGGACACAAGAGACTTGTTCATCAGCTACTCACAGGAACAAGCCGGATTTGAGGTGAACATAAACGAGCATATATTATCAGTACCAATGAATGAATGTACCGGAAAACATATTTCTTCTTTGCGAGATAACTTGATGGTAGAGATAGATGGCAATGCCATTTTAGGCGATACTCCGGCTAAATTACTTACCAAGTTGCATCAGTTATCATCCGGTACGGTAATCACTGAAAACGGGCTTCATTTGACGTTTGACAAAAGCAAGGCTGAATTTGTCCGTAAGCAGTTCGCTGGGAAGAAGGTTGCACTTTTCTATGTGTACCAGTCGGAAGCCGAATTACTGCAGTCTGTCTTTCCCAACTGGACGGATAGCCCAGAAGAGTTTCAAGCCTCCACAGACAAGTTTTTTATCTCACAGGTTCGTCGAGCACGTGAAGGAGTTCGACTTGATACGGCTGATGCTTTGATATTCTTCAATCTGGAGTTCAGTTTCCTGTCATACGAGCAGGGACGAAATAGGCTTGTATCGAAAGAACGTACTGCACCGGCAGAGGTTTACTTCCTTTGCTCTGATTGCGGTATTGAAAGCAAAATACTGGATGCGGTACACGGAAAGCAGGACTTTACTCTTTCATACTATGGCAGAACTGGAAAGTAAGATACAGGCTCGTATCATCAAACGGCTGGAGGCGCAAGGCTATTACGTAGTGAAGCTGATTCTCACGAATAAAAATGGGATTCCCGATTTATTGGTGCTGAAGGATGGTAGAGCATTCTTCGTGGAAGTTAAGCGACCGGGTGAAAAGCCTCGACCATTACAAGAATACCGGATGAACGAGTTAAGAGAATTAGGCTTCAATTGTGAAGTGTGGAAAGAATAGATTTGAGCCACTTTTTCTTGTGAGATGATAAGATGTTCGTCTTTGTGGAGAAAATGGCTAATTTTTAAAACGTGATAAGAATATGAAAGAATTAAAGTGCATTATGCCTTCACCATTGAAAGACAAATTTAAAAAGTACGGTGATACCTTTGAACTGGTAACCAAAAACGAGAGTAACCGAATGTATTGTTACCGAAGAACCACACCGGAAGGTATTATGTATTTTGAAGTGTTCCGGTCTAATTTATACAAAGATGAAAACGGGCATACTTATGAGTACTACCCTAGAGATTCCCAATTCGGTGTATCTGCATGGTGTATTCGTGATGGTGAACACGCACAGGAGAAAGTCCAGAATTATATGCAAAGGAAATATGAATAATAACATTTCGGGTAGGTCTGCTCCGGATGACCTACCCGGCAATATGAAAACATTAGATATGAGACCAACAGAAGTAATACAAGATGGAATCCGGATTACCCAGGAACAACCCGACAATGTTGTTATTGAAATGAACGGTTCTTCCATCACTTTAACAGTAGAGAATACAGAACTGCTCCGGGTGATGTTATATGAGGCTTACCGGTCCAAACGATGGAAACGTAGTCGTGCGGAGAAATCGGCAAGGAATAAGGCTCTTTGGACACTCGCTAAAGCACAAGGCAAGAAGAAGCCGGATGCCCACACAGAGAAAGCCTATGAGCAGATGAAAGAGCAAGCAGCAGAAGAAATTTCTAATATTGAGATTATTATACCTGATTTTCAGGAGATGGAAATATCTGATTTTCTGAAATAATGAGTATCTTTGATGTGTAATTTTAAAAGTTTAGCTGAGTCAGAAAAAGAAATCAAACAACTCAAAGGGCACAGGTCAAAAGACCGACCTTTGAACAAGCGAGAAACAATTCATTCGGTCAAATGCTGAAAGGTATGGAAAAAGGCAGGTTAGTTCCTCGTGGAAGTGCTAACCGGTATGCACATAACATTTCTGGTGACAAGTCCAGAGGTCTTGCTGCGGGATGATGAAAAATGCCCCTGCGTTTAACAATGAAGTAGGGGCATTAATTTTATATCACGATGTTAAATAAACAATCACGGTGCAAAAATTGTTGCATATTTAAATATATCGGCGTATATTTGCAACGCTCATCTATAAATAGAAGGAGTTTCGGGGCTCGGTTTATCTTGATATAAATCTGAGCCCTGCGTTTTTTATTCTATATTCGTTAAACGTTTCTTCATTTTCTTCTTTATGCCTTTTTCCGCATATTCTTTGTTCAAGTAATAAGCTGTCAATAAGTAATAAGAGCTTTTTCTCTGGCATTCAAGGACTATCACGTATTTCTCTTTTTTATCGTAAATGTATGTTTTAGTAACATCGCAACGCTTTCTCTGGTCACGTTCTGTTACGCTGAAGACTTCAATGTTTTCAGAAGACAATTCTTGAATGTGATGATTAATCCAATGCAACCGTTGAGAGCGGTCCTTCTCAAAAACTCGCTTGGCTGGGAGTAAATTCCCATTCTCATCTTCTTCCTGCACTTCCTCGCAAGTAAGGTGCGTAAATTGTCGCCCCATATCGGCTTCGCCATCCGATTTGATAGGATAGATTTGCTTTTCTCTAAACTTGAAATTTGGATTGTCTTCTATATCTCTTTTATAAATTCTCATAAGAGACTCTTTGCGTTGATATTCGTTTAGATGTAGAATCTCAAGTAGTTCTGGGTATTTTTTTAATAAATTCAAGGGCATAGTTGTTATTTTAGCGAGATGAAGAATAGATTAAACTTTTTCTTAAACAATGGAGTTGTTTTATTCAATGAAATATTTGCGTGTTCTTGTATTTTATCTACAATCTTCCTTTTGGCAATAACCTTGCCTTCTACGTCACCTTTTTCAATTCGCAAATTATAATTTATGGCTCCCATCAATATATCTGCCAACTGCACAAAGCAGCTCTCATGAGAACGTATGAATTGAAAATGCCTAATAGATGAGTTCCATCTTAAAATCTCTTGCAGCTTATGGAGTTTATTATGGCTACAGGTGTCTTTTATGTCGAAAAACACATTGTATTCATTCTCCATATCAGTCAGGTGATGCAGGAGTTGATAATACATTCTAAAATAGAAGTCATTGAATGTGTATTCAGGGCGTGTTTCATCTATTTGAGATTTATCTACAATGACAACTCTAAACTTCATGTCTGTCATGAAAAAATAGTCAATGAGTTCATTATACATTGGATATGTTGCATCATGTACGTTAGTCCATTTCAGCTCACCTGTGTAATTATGCTTTGTTTTAATGGCTTTAATTTGCTCCCTTGCCATCTTTATTTGTGGATATGCAATACTTACATACCCTAAAAGCATATATGGATGCCCGTCATTTTTCAAGTGCGTACTTTCGTCGCAATAGATATTGAATGTCTTACTCATACTCATTCCGCTTTTAATGTTATTGACTTACCACAGTGAGGACAGGTAAGGGAAGCAGTTCCAGTTTTTGGCTGCTCGAATAGTTCCGCAATAGAAACCTCTAAAGCAACTGCTATCTTTTCAAGTGTTTCTACTTTGGGGGACATTTTCCCATTGACTATATTGTAAAGAGCAGGTAGAGTGATACCTACTTTTTCAGCGATAGAATTTACTTTTATTCCTTTCTCATCGCAAATTTCTTTTATTCTATAATTCATATACAGTATTACTTTATATATCTTTTGTTGCAAAAGTAAGAATAAACTCTCTATATAAACCAACACTGCATATAAATAATGTTAATATAAAGCATTAATACATCTTTTTATTTGCATATTATGTAGTAACACTATATATTTGCATCAAGAAAATAAACTAATAGTATATACGCTATGACAAGAGAAGATTTAAACCAGATGTGCAGAGAATACCAACAAGTATTATCAATGAGTGAAGCAGAAGTATTCGCCATGTACGAAGAAAGCAAATCAGAGTGTATTGCTTCTTTCGAGGCAGAGATCGACTTTTGGGAAAATTATTTCGGATATAGATATTAACACATAAAATCTACGATTATGGCAACGAATTTCAAAAATCAAATGAGAGAGTTAATGAAGCAGAGTTGGATGCTGGTTAAGGTGTACGGCTTTTCAATGGCTGAGGCAATGAAACAAAGTTGGAAAGTCCTCAAACTGAAAGTGGCTTTGAAGAAAGGTGTAGTAAAGTTCTTCTATCAGAAGCTGAACGGTGAAATCCGTACTGCATGGGGTACTTTGAAAGAGGGCTTAATACCTGAAACAAAGGGCACAGAACGCAAAAAGAACGAGAGTCTTATAACTTACTACGATAACGAGAAAGCCTCTTACAGAAGCTTCAAAGTAGCGAATTTGATAAAGATAGGATAAGTAATCCGGTGGGGTATGCCGAAAATCCGGCTACCCTGCCACAAAGATATAGAACTATGTATTTTCCATTAGAGATTAACGAACAGTTGGCAAATGCCATGAGAGCAGCAGCCGAAGCAAAAGCCGAGATAGGCGTATTTATGAAGTCAGAAGAAAAGAATAGTACAAAACGTGTAAGTATAGAATCCGTCAATGAACTGGACGAAATACTATGCGATGTAGTATGCCGGATCGCCGGTTTAACAAGTAGTGTTATATCTGCTTGTGTTATTGATGAGAGTGATAAAGAAATAAAGAACCGTCTAAACACTGAAAAACATGTTTCTGAGTGAAGATGCCCAAAGAATTATCAAAAGTATAAGAGATGAAAAGAACGGCGGCGTAGAGAACTATAAAGCCTCCGTAAGTGATGCGATGAAAATAATAATGAATATGCACGAAATGCACGCTTCACTTAAAGAACAAGAAATGCTGATAAACGCCTTATTCGTATTGGCAAACTACAATCAATTATTAACCGAGTTATCAAAAGAAAAATGAAAACCGATGTATTAGCCTTTGAAGTAACAAGCGATAGCATGAATGACGGCACACGATCCAGTTTTGAGTCAGGAGATAAGTTAATAGTTAGCCCCTTTAGTATTAGTGATTTCAGAAACAGCATTGGTAATGATTTGAATAGCTTTTGGGTGATTGAAATGAAGAAAGGTGTTTTGGTACGGCAAATCGTTGAATATGTCAATGATACGATAAAATGCCATTCTCTAAGCAGTTCCGGGCAATATCCAGATACTTTTATTGAGATTGAGAATATAACTAAGATGTATAGAGTTATGCAATTACAACGCAAGCCAATACGCTACGGAGAATGAAAGCACTTTATATCTTCTTGCTGGTAGTGGGTATAATCCTATTACTGGCTACTAACAGCGAATTTTGTTTGAGTAATATAACCGGGCTGGCAATGGTGTACGTTGCAGGTCATAAATTGAATATGTTTTATGAATAAGAATGTAGTAAATAAAGAGGTGCAGGAATGGTTAGACCGCTTCGGCTCTGATGATGAGGATAGATGTATAGAACAAGCTAACATAGGCAAGACTATGGCATTTATTGTAATCCAGTCCGGATGTGGATATTTAGATAAAAGAGAGGCTTTCGGGCTTCTTACAAGTCTTAGTAATTACATGGAGTTATTATCAAATGTAGAACCAAAGTAATAAACATTATCGCCCGGTGTATAATATGCCGGGCAAAATTTATATATTTACGAACTAATACACACGATTATGAAGAAAGAAGAAACTCTTTACCTGCCTATCAAACAGGTTTATTTTGATGAAATTATTGCCGGCACGAAGAAAGCCGAATACAGAGAAATCAAAGAAGGCATCACCGCCAACCGGTACTTGCTGAAAGATGCAAACGGCAAATATATGCTCAATCCCAAAGTTACAGAACTAGGCAAAGAATATTTCATCGACGACTACAACAACGGTAACTTTCCGTTCATGCCGAAGAAGTATAAGTACCTGGCATTGGCAGTCGGTTACGCAAAAGAACGTGATACTGCGATAGTCGAAGTTACCGGATATTCTTTTGAGCCTCACTTAATCCGCTGCAATCTATATGCGTTCTGGACGATAGTTTATCATTTAGGCAAAGTCATAGAGGTGCATCGAAAGTGATTTCTCAGCGCTTCTTCTGCGTTAAAGCAATTAGATCAAGTGCTATACGTGCGTGTGCATAGGCGCAATTAAGTGAATTATTTGATGTGTTCACATGCGCATGTACACGCATGTGCGCAATGTAAATCACACGTTATCACATAGCCCCCATGCTACAAAGGTAACAGTCCATACACACACGTGCGCAAAGTAACCTAAAGAATCTAAACCATTAAAAAAACGTGTGTACATAGAATAGGAAAAACAAGCGCAATTGAAATATTATTTTCGTCTACCGGAGTCCTCTCCAACAGAAACCGGATAGTATAAACGTACTATTGAAATTTTTATAGGATATGCGCACTCAAATAATGTCTACTATTTGATTTTTGCCCGTAATATGCCCGTAGTAAAATTAAAAAGCCTTGTAAGCGACTATCTTACAAGGCTTTATTGAAGAATACTCGTACTCGGAGCGGGACTTGAACCCGCACAGCTGCAATAGCCAAGGGATTTTAAGTCCCTCGTGTCTACCGATTCCACCATCCGAGCATCCTTTGAAAGAACTAGAGCGGAAAACGAGACTCGAACTCGCGACCCCAACCTTGGCAAGGTTGTGCTCTACCAACTGAGCTATTTCCGCAAATCTCAAATGCGGATGCAAAGATAAAAAGTTTTATTATACTATCCAAACATTTTGCTATTTTTTCTTTATTCTTTGTTTCTGAAACGAATCTCAGGAGACATCCAGAAACAACTAGGGATATCCTTCAGTAAATTAAATTGCTTCTACTCTTTAATATGAATGCTAAAGTTATTTCTTTACCAAATACACAATAAGGGTACAGAATTATTTTCCACCCCTCTTCGTACGTATCAGGATAGCACCATTAGCTCCACGTGAGCCATAAATGCTACCGTCTTTCATCACTTCTACATAATCGACATCATAAAGACTAATATTGGAAATATCATCCACTATCACACCGTCTACTACAAACAAAGGAGTGGAACTACCGTAAAAGCTCTTTTGACCATGAATTATTACTTTATCATCTCCTCCAGGAGCCGAAGAGGTAGTGATATTCAAACCGGCTATGCGTCCCTGCAATGCTCCCAAAATAGTAGTTGCTCCACTTTTTCTTAACTCATCGCCTGAAATGCCACTACTAAATCCCGTAAATTCACGTCGCTTGACAAAGCCATAACCAAAATCCACCAAATCCTTATCTTCTCTTGCTTGCAACGTATGCGAGTGAGACTCCCATACTATCTTCAAGCTTTTCCGCCCCTCAACAGGGATCGTATAGGTTTCTTTCTTCCATACGAGTTTCAACGTATCATCAGCCGGGACATCGGTAAGTCCGAATCTTCCTTTACGATTAGTACGTGTACGTTTTTCAGTCGCTTTTAACAAAGAGACTTTCACATTTGAAATACCCTTTCCGTTAACGTCTGTAATTAATCCGTTAAAAGGAACTCCTTTTTGCGCGCTCAGTGGCAACGCAACGAGACAGGCAAGCAAAAAAAGTACGGCAGTCTTCATAAGTGTATGTATTTAGGTATTAACAATCTAGAGAGGGTGTTTATCCCCTCCCCAATAGTTTCTTTTCCGCTTGTTCCATTGATGTAAAATTAAAATCAGCAACTACTTTTTCCATCAACAATACGATTTTGTCATTACACAGGTTTCCTATGCTTCCTTCATGTGTATGATGTACATCTTTTTCGTGAGTGAATTTACCCGCTTCAATATCCAACCCTACCTTTTTATATGCATCACGAAAAGGCATACCTTCTGATGCCAAACGATTCACCTCTTCCACACTAAAGATAAGCAGGTATTTATCATCATCCAAAATATGCTCATTCACTTTTATTTCATGCATAATGTGGGTTGTCATTTGTAAGCAATCTTTCAATTCCTGAAAAGCGGGAAGAAAAATCTCCTTGATAATCTGTAGATCACGGAAATATCCGGAAGGAAGATTATTAGCAATCATCATAATTTGTTGCGGCAAAGCTTGGATTTTATTGCATTTAGCCCGTGTTAACTCAAACACATCCGGATTCTTTTTATGAGGCATAATGCTTGAACCGGTAGTACATTCATCCGGCAATTTTACAAAACCAAAATTCTGGCTGTTAAATAAACAAGCGTCATATGCCAATTTAGAAATAGTACCGGCGATAGATGCCAAAGCAAAAGCCACATTTCGTTCCATTTTGCCACGCCCCATCTGAGCATACACAACATTGTAATTCATAGAATCGAAACCTAAGAGCTCCGTTGTCATTGTCCGATTCAAAGGAAATGACGAACCATATCCGGCCGCCGATCCCAACGGGTTGCGGTTACACATTTTGAAAGCCGCTTGCAAAAACAGCATATCGTCTATCAAACTTTCGGCATATGCTCCAAACCATAGTCCGAAAGATGAAGGCATGGCAATCTGCAAATGAGTATAACCCGGCATCAACACATTTTTATATTTATCACTCTGGGCTATCAACACATAGAAAAGTTGTTCCACCATTTCGGCCACCTCTTTTATCTGAGTGCGTGTAAAGAGCTTCAAATCAAGTAGCACTTGATCGTTGCGGGAACGACCGCTATGAATTTTTTTACCTACATCACCCAGTTTGCGCGTCAGCATCAATTCGACTTGAGAATGAACATCCTCAACTCCTTCCTCTATGATAAACTCACCTTTTTCTGCCGATGCGTAGATATTTTTCAGCTCTGCCAAAAGTTGTTGCAGTTCTTCCATGGTAAGCAACCCAATGCTTTCAAGCATAGTGATATGAGCCATTGAACCCAACACATCATGTTTTGCCAGATATAAGTCCATCTCTCGGTCACGACCAACGGTGAATTTCTCTATATCTTTATCTACCTGAATATTTTTCTCCCAAAGTTTCTGCGCCATAATTATATCATCTATATTAATAAGGTATCACCGCCAACATATCGGCTATTTTCTCCAATCCTTCCTGCAAAGGTTTCGACACCATTCCCTTGATAAAGGGGCTCAGTTCTACCTTAACAGTCAATTTCATTTTACATTGTTCTGCGGTTACCGGAACAAGCTGTATCCACAAATTAAAGGGCAACGGAGAGCTGACAGTTTCAAACTTCACACATTTGTAAGGTTCACGATCCACTACATGTAAAGTAACATTTCCCACGGGAGAAACACTGAAACTCACAGAGTCCGCATCAAAGTTGAGGTTCTGCACTTTATCCGGCATACGATCTTTCACAGCCTCCAAACTATTCAAATCCGAAATCTTCGAATATACCCGTTCTTGACTATACGGGATCATTTTTATTCCACTTTCAAATTGAGTCATAATAAATATTACTTGGTATAAACACAAAAAGAACTATCCAGGCTAAAAAGCCCGAATGGTTCTCTTCGTAATAAATATTTAAGATTAATTATTTCGCATTCCAATGTGCCGGATCTTTTCTCCAAGTCTGAAGAGTCTCCACATCTTCCTCGCTAATGTAATCGGTTTTCAATGCTGTTTCCAACACAGCTTCGTAATTGGTTAACGTCACCAGTTCCACCTTAGCGTCTTTAAATGCTTTTACCGCCACATCAAATCCATAAGTAAACGAAGCAATCATACCGATTACCTCACAGCCATCACGGCGAATAGCTTCTACAGCTTTCAAACTACTTCCGCCTGTCGAAACCAAATCCTCTATCACAACAACTTTCATACCCGGACGGAGTTCTCCTTCAATCAAATTTTCCAATCCGTGATCTTTCGGAGTAGAACGTACGTAAACAAACGGTAAATTCAATTCGTCCGCCACTAGGGCTCCTTGAGGTATGGCGCCAGTAGCTACGCCTGCAATAGCATCTACTTGACCGAATTTTTCAAGAATCAAGCGAGAAATTTCAATCTTCACAAAATTACGAAGAGACGGATACGAAAGAGTCTTACGGTTATCACAGTAAAATGGAGATTTCCATCCCGAAGCCCACGTAAACGGGTTGGCCGGTTGTAATTTGATAGCCTTGATCTTAAGTAATTTCTCCGCAAAAAGCTTCTCTAAAGTCTTCATAATAAAACCATATATTAAATGTTTTGCAAAAATAAAGAAAGTCAATGAAATAATACTCATTCCCAACTGTATTTTTTTGCAATTAATATATTTTATCTCTGCACACAAACTGAAAAGTTTATTCACGTGCAACAGCCAAAGTCAGTACACTTACTTGTAGTTGGGGAATAACGGACAATGCGTCCATACATGAAATCAGCGTAGCGCCTGTTGTCACTACATCATCTATCAATAACACATGCTTACCCACTAACTTTTCCGGAGATACAACTGAAAAAATGCCTTGAACATTTTCCCAGCGCTCCATCCGTCGCTTCCGAGTTTGAGTAGGATTAGCCACACGGCGAATTAACGAAGTCGTGTCGACCGGAATAGATGTTACATAAGATATTCCTTCCGCCAACTTCTCACACTGATTATATCCGCGTTTTTTCCTTTTCTTCGAAGCTAACGGTACGGGTATCAGAACATCAATCTGCTGAAAGAAACCGGACCTATTTATTTCGCCAGCCATTTGTTTCCCCATATAAACACCTATTTCAGGACAATTGTAATATTTCAGGGTGTATAATATCCGGCACGCCGCATTATCCTTATAATAATAAAAATAAGCAGCAGCTCTTTCTACCGTAGCCCGCCCCCAAAAGCTTTTTGCCAAAGGATTATCCGGTTCTTTGCAGTAATATGTGCGAGGCAATTCACGCGAACAAGAGACACAAATATGCTCTTCCGCTTTAGCCAGTCGTTTTCCACACATCACACAGCAACGCGGAAAAAGCAAGTCTAACAAGTCATTCATCCATGAAACCATCATCATCACGTAGAGAAAGGCAAGCCTTAATTTCATTCATTTCAAACCCGCGCCCTAAAGCGAACCGAATCAATTTTCCATTTAACTCATATTCGTTACGCGCTTTAACAGTTTTGCGTTTAGCCTCAAGTAAACCACAAAGGACATTCCGGTATTCTTCTTCGTCAATGCTCCCCAATAAAGGGTCCGACACCTGCCGATCAATTTTTTTCTGCCACAGTGCTTGAGCTATTTTATTCCGTCCCCACTTGTTATACTTAAACTTATCATGAATAAAAAAACGACAATACCGACTTTCGTCAATAAACCTCTCTGCCACCAGTTTTTTTAAAATACGTGTCTTACTTTCGGAAGAAACTCCCCACTGCTCCAGTTTCTCCGCCACCTCCGACAGACAATGCTCTGCCAAGGAACAATATGCCTCCGCTTTATACAAAGCTTCCTGTTCACTCAATTCTTTCACAATCTCGCTTTTATCATTCGATCGTTTCCCGACAAATCTTGTTTCAAACAAATCTCTTTATAGCCCATAGATTCCAACATAGTTCCTATTTGAACGCCGAAAGCACGGTTTATCTCGAAATAGAGCCATCCTGAAGGAATCAACAATTTCTTCCCCACCTCCGCAATGCGTCGATAGAATATTAACGGGTCTTCATCCGGAACAAAAAGGGCTTGGGCCGGCTCCCAATCCAGCACATTTGCCTCCATTTCTTTTTTCTCCGCCAGTGTGATGTACGGAGGATTGCTTACAATAATATCAAATCGCTGCTCCTCATTCCATTCATCCGATAATATATCTCTTTGTTGAAATATTACAGATGTTCCGTTCAAACGATTATTTTCACGCGCAACTTCCAATGCACCCGTAGAAATATCCCATGCATAAATCTCAGCCAAAGGGTAATTTTTCGACAGGACTATCGGGATGCAACCACTCCCGGTCCCGATATCCAATATTCTGCATAAAGTATTTGGAACAGTCTCCATTATCCAATACACCAATTCGGCTGTTTCGGGACGAGGTATTAACACATTCGCATCGACTTTAAAAGAGAAACCGCAAAATTCCGCTTCGCCTAAAATATATTGCACAGGTTCGTTATGGCGAAGTCTCCGAAGAATATCTTCCAGTTCTTTTACCTGTTCCGGCAAGAAATTCATATCTTTGCCCATATAAATATCCAGCATCGTTATCCCGAATTTCTTCTCGAGCAATAAACCTATAAGGGCTTTTATCTCGGAATCAGGATAAAGAGGTTGCAAGGATTGCTTGATATATTGAATAATTTGCTGCATAACCGCGCAAAAGTAGACAAATAAAATCATAAAAAATGAACGAAGACGAAAAATATATGTCCCGTTGCCTCCAATTGGCAAAAAACGGATATTCTCACGCAGCCCCCAACCCTATGGTCGGTGCAGTAATTGTCCACCATCACCGCATCATAGGCGAAGGCTATCACATTCGATGTGGAGAAGCACATGCGGAAGTGAACGCCATCCGTTCCGTAAAAGAACCGGAACTACTACGGGAATCAACAATATATGTTAGCTTGGAACCTTGTTCTCATTACGGAAAGACTCCGCCTTGCGCAGATTTGATTATCGAAAAACAAATTCCAAGAGTGGTAGTAGGTTGTGTTGATCCTTTTTCCAAAGTTTCCGGAAGGGGAATACAAAAATTACGGGATGCCGGTATAAAGGTGACTGTGGGTGTATTGGAAAAAGAATGCCTCCGCCTCAACCGTCGGTTTATTACTTTCAATGTGTCAAAGCGTCCTTACATCACCCTGAAATGGGCAGAGTCTTCCGATGGCTTTATCGACTTGGAACGAACTAGCGGACATCCGTATAGTTTATCCAATCCCCTGACACAAATGTTGGTACACAAAAAAAGAGCCGAAAACAAAAGCATATTGGTAGGACGGAGCACTGCACAACTAGACAATCCCTCATTAACCATACGCAGTTGGTCCGGCAACCACCCCATCAGGCTGGTCATCGACAGGTATTTATCTCTGCCGCCTCATTTAAAACTATTTGATAAAGAAGTGCCCACATGGATTTTCACAGAAAAAGAATGCGCTTCTTCCTCAAATAGGGAATACATCCAACTGGATTTTCAACACGACATTTTACCCCAAATCTTAGAGATTCTGTACAAACGAAACATTCAAAGTTTGTTAGTAGAGGGAGGCAGGATACTTTTACAAAGCTTTCTCGATGCCGGATTATGGGACGAAATTTTTATTGAAAAAGCGCCTGCCCTATTGCGATCGGGCGTCAAAGCTCCCGAATGCCGAATTCAGGAAATGCCTGAAATAGAATTGCATTTTGGACATACATTTTTCCATTATGAGCAGTTTCATTAGAACCTGTTCCTTACAAGGCTAAAACCACGATAAAGAGAATGCGGAATCAATAGTTTACCACTTCTTACATTACCATGCTACCAAATAAATAAATTCATAAAGACACATTTCGGAAAACACAAAGCTAATCTGCAAAAGAAGAACCATAACATTAAAGTAAAAATAGATATCGTTTCTTCTATCAAACAAACCGTCTGAAGATATTTTCGGACAATTAAAATTCAATAACGGTACGACCTTAGCACAATCCTTCTATGAAATAAGAATCGGTTCGCAGCATTATGGAAGAGAGCACAATCGGTCTCAGACGGATTAACAGTAGAATACATGCTTTAACACATATCCTTGAAGACCATTTCTTCCAATTCGGATAAAGTGCTGACTTCTAACAGATTATCATTTCACTTAAAAGCAGTGTTCCAAAGCCGGAAAACAGAAGTTTCGGAGTAAAGAGAGACATACTGTGTTTCAAACAGTTAGAAGTTCAACTCCTCTAAAGCAACCCTTAGCGAACAAAAGAGGCATTCCTTCCGACATCCTGTTTTAAGAACTTTCCCTAATTCTTTCTTCACGTACATTAACTATTAAAAGGTTAAAAACAGAAAGTATTGGCTTCATGGAGTGTCGCGCGCCCTAACTTTTCCCATTATTCAGCAGAGATTTGAGTGCAGCGCAGTAGAATTACAGTAAAAACCTCTTCTACGTTCCGGTAATAATTCTACAGCGCAATGTCTGCTATTCAGCAGAAGTTACGCCCAATCTTAAAAGACGCTGCTCCCATTCACCTCCTTTTTTTCACATTTGTTTATATTGCAATTCTTTAAAATCATTCCCTCTGAAGAATCGTTCATTCGAGATAGAGGCAAAAAGAATTGTTTTCATCGCAACCATTCGTGTTAGGAAATGTAAATTTTCCAGGGAGGATTCCGCCTATTTATTAACAATTCGTCTGTAGTTCCATTCCATCGCTTACCGGGCGAGTCAATAAATCTAAGTTAATCAGTGTTGAAAGAAAAAAATTACTCTTATAAGGCACTCTAATTTTAGCCTAATGCAGACAAATTAGGATGTTTTATCTATAAATTTGTATAAAACTTCTTGAGTTTGTTCGATATAGAAAAAATTGTTTCTATTTTTGCAACTTGTAAATCACAATTTATAGTTTAAATGAGAAAGACATTATACGCAATCATTAGTTTATTAGCAGTACCATTTCTTTTTTCTTCGTGCTTAGACGATGATGACACGACATACGAATTTAGTTCCGATGCACTTATTTCAGCATTTTCTATCAATGATATAAAAACAGAAGTTGCTTCTAAGACAGCCGCAGGGAAAGACACGACTATCATTGTCACCACTATAGGTAGTAAGTATAAGTTTACTATTAATCAAAACGAAAACCGTATTTACAATACCGACTCATTACCTGCAGGCACGGATGTCAGGAAAGTGTCTGTCAACCTCAGCATAATCGGATATTCAGTGGTTTACGAAAAGAACCAGAAAGATACACTTTGGACTAGTGCGGATTCGCTGGATTTTACCAGACCGGTAAACTTCAAGGTTTATGCATACGACGGAACATTCCGCTCGTATACCGCACAAATCAATGTACATAAACAAGATCCCGACTCGTTACAATGGACTCAACTGAAAGGTACTAACTTCAGCGTACAAGCCGGCAGTCGTCAAAAAGCGGTTCTTTTTCAAGACAACATATATGTGTTCGCAGAAAACGGGAATCAAGTACAAGTTACTTCTACCGGCATGACCGACGGAAAGACTTGGACCCCTCTACAAAACATCGGCATTGACGAGGCCGACTATTCCTCTGCTATTGCATTCAATAATCAGTTATATATTTTAGCCAAGAACAAGTTATATTCGTCTTCTAACGGAACAGACTGGAGCGAAGTAACTACAGACCGTACATTTACCCAACTATTTGCAGCTTCATCTACACATCTATACGGAATCAGCGAACAAAAGATAGTAGAATCGGAAAATGCTGTGACTTGGACGGAACAAGAAAATGCCACAGAATATTTCCCTACACGGAACGTATCTTATTCAATATGTAAATTACCTACAAACTCTAAGATCGAACGATTAATCGTAATAGGAGAAAGAAACGTATCAAGCGATACGACGGCTGTTGTATGGAGCAAGCTTTCTACAGAAAACACATGGACACGTTATCACCAATCTGCCGACAACGCATACGGCTGTCCGAAACTAAAAGAACTGGCTGTAATCCATTACGATGACAACCTTTATGCGTTCGGTGGCGAAAAAGACTACACAACGACATGGCAAATAAAGCCATTTTCAGTTCTTTATGAATCTCTAGACCATGGTATTACATGGAAAAAGAAAACAAGCAAAGTTATGCTCCCCGAAGAATTCATCGATCGCACCGGTTACTTCTCCTATTTAGTCGATTCCGATAACTTCATTTGGATTATGTGGAGTGGAAGCAACGATGTATGGAAAGGAAAAATCAACCGTTTAGGATTTGTCGGAGTGCAAGAATAAAGGTTACCTCTATTATTACACGATAAATATGCTATATAAAGACCAAATAGACGCCAATAAAGTTCCTCAGCATGTAGCAATCATCATGGACGGCAACGGACGATGGGCCAAACAACACGGGCACCATCGGAGCTATGGGCATCAACAAGGAGCCGAAACGGTTCGAAAGATCGTTGAAACGGCGGCATCCATCGGAGTTAAATATCTGACTCTGTATACATTCTCCACGGAAAATTGGAACAGACCCGAAGAAGAGGTTACAGCATTAATGTCTCTTCTTTTCCACTCCATAGAAGAAGAAACTTTTATGAAGAACAATGTCAGTTTCCGAGTGATAGGAGATATGCAACGACTCCCGCAAAAGGTTCGGGAGAAACTGAGCGAATGCATGGAACATACCTCCAAAAACACCCGAATGTGTCTGGTTCTGGCGCTTAGTTATTCTTCTAAATGGGAAATAACCGAAGCAGTCAAACAAATCGCACAACAGGTTGCAGATAAACAGATCAATACGAATCAAATCAATGAAGAGTTGATTGCCGCTCATTTAACTACGCAATTTATGCCCGATCCGGATTTATTAATCCGCACGGGAGGAGAGATCCGGCTAAGCAACTATCTTTTATGGCAATGCGCTTATTCCGAACTTTATTTTTGTGATACTTTTTGGCCTGATTTCCAGGACGAAGAATTCTATAAAGCTATTTGTGAATTTCAAAAGAGAGAACGCCGTTTCGGTAAAACCAGCGAACAAATAGTCAACGATTAACGATTAACATGCAGTGATGAAAACATTTTCAGTACTTACATTCAGATTCCAAATAACAATAAGTTTATTATTGCTTATTTGCATGAGCTTTATTCCCGAAAACGGACAAGCACAGAATACAGACGATAAAGATTCCAAACCGGTAATTCTTTACTCCGGCACACCCCGCAAATGCGAAATCGGCGGTATACGGGTAACAGGAGGCGAAGGATATGAAGATTATGTATTGATCGGTTTATCCGGTTTATCAGTAGGACAAACAATTTCCGTTCCGGGCGAAGAAATCACGCAGGCTATCCGTCGGTATTGGCGTCACGGATTGTTCTCACAAGCACGAATCGAGGCAGACAGTATTGTAGACAACAAAGTATATTTAAATATCATATTGGCCCAACGCCCAAGAGTTTCGGACATCCACTATAACGGAGTGAAGAAGTCGGAACGTGAAGACTTGGAAGCGAAATTGGGTTTAGCTAAAGGCGGACAAATTACTCCTAACCTGATTGATCGTGCCAAGCTGCTCGTAAAAAGGTATTTCGATGAGAAAGGATTCAAAAACGCAGACGTATTTGTAGTTCAGCGGGACGACCCGAATAATAAGAATCAGGTAATCATCGATGTAAATATCGATAAAAAAGAGAAGGTGAAAGTCCACCAAATTACCATCGAAGGCAACACCGCTTTGAGCGACAAGAAGATTAAACGTCTCATGAAAAAAACGAATGAGAAGAATAAGCTCGTTAACATCTTCAAAACCAAGAAGTTTATTCAAGAAAAATACGAAGAGGACAAAGAAAACATTATTAAAAAATACAACGAATTAGGTTATCGTGACGCTATTATCGTAACAGACAGTGTGACGAACTACGATGAAAATACCGTTGACATCTTTCTGCGCATAGAAGAAGGGGATAAATACTATGTACGTAACATTTCATGGGTAGGTAACACGGTTTACCCCTCAGAATGGTTGAATGAAAACCTGCGTATGAAAAAAGGCGATGTATATAACCAAAAGTTGCTAAACGAGCGTATTACAGAAGATGAGGACGCTATCGGCAATTACTATTACAATCAAGGTTACGTATTCTTTAACGTCGAGCCGGTAGAAGTAAACGTAGATAACGATTCCATCGATTTGGAAATGCGTATGATAGAAGGCCCGCAGGCAACCATCAATCGGGTAAGAATCACCGGTAACGACCGTTTGTATGAAGACATCGTCCGCCGTGAATTGCGTACCCGCCCGGGAGACTTGTTCAGCAAAGCAGCTTTGGAACGTTCATACCGCGAATTGGCTCAGATGGGTCATTTCAATCCGGAAACCATTAATCCAAAGGTAGAACCCGATGCGCAAAACGGAACGGTAGATATCAACTACATTTTGGAATCGAAAGCAAATGACCAGATAGAGTTCTCTGCAGGTTGGGGACAAACAGGCGTTATTGGTAAATTGAGTCTGAAATTCACTAATTTCTCCTTGAAGAACCTGTTCTCCAAAAACGATAACCGCAGAGGTATTCTTCCTCAAGGCGACGGACAGACTTTAACCATTAGCGGACAAACGAACGGTAGCTACTACCAGTCATACAGTGTATCGTTCTTCGATCCGTGGTTTGGTGGAAAACGTCCGAATCAATTCTCGATTACGGCTTTTTATTCTAAACAAACTGACGTAAATGACAACTATTATAATTCGTCATTCTACAACAGCTATTACAACTATATGTACGGATACGGAAACTATAATAGTAGTTATTACGGCTATAACATGGATTCGTACTACGACCCCGACAAATCGGTTCAGTTGTATGGATTGTCTATCGGTTGGGGAAAACGTTTGAGATGGCCCGATGATTACTTCACACTGACAGCGGAAATGTCCTATCAGCGTTATGTTCTGAAAGACTGGCAATATTTCCTTATCGCTAACGGTAAATGTAATAATATCAGCTTTGGGCTGACATTGGCGCGAAGTTCCTCGGATAATCCGATATTCCCGAGAAGCGGATCTGATTTCTCGCTGTCTGTACAATTTACACCGCCTTATTCCATGTTCGATAATATCGACTACAAAAATCTGGCAACCAGTACGAGCGATCCGCATTATGAAGACGACATGAAGAAGAAATACAAATGGGTGGAATACCACAAATGGAAATTCAAAGGAAAGATGTATACCGCCCTTACAGGTGGTAACAAATGCCCGGTATTGATGACCCGTGTTGAATTTGGATTGTTAGGAAGCTATAACAAATACAAAAAATCTCCCTTCGAAACATTCTATGTAGGAGGTGACGGTATGACCGGATATTCCAGCAGCTATGCCACCGAAACTATCGGTCTGCGCGGATATGAGAACGGTGCACTGACTCCTTACGGCTACGAAGGATATGCTTATTCACGCTTAGGTCTCGAATTAAGATACCCTATTATGCTCGAAACATCTACCAGCATTTATGCGTTAGCTTTTGCAGAAGGTGGTAATGCCTGGACGGATGTAAAGAAATTCAATCCGTTCGACATGAAACGCTCTGCCGGTGTAGGTGTACGTATCTTCCTGCCGATGATTGGTATGATGGGTATCGACTGGGCATATGGATTTGATAAAGTATTCGGTTCTACACAATATAGCGGAAGCCAATTCCACTTCATTATCGGACAAGAATTCTAAACTCAAAACTAAATGGCTATGATGAAAAGATTTGCTACTTTAACGTTATTTTGTTGCGTGCTGGCTATAGCAGCACACGCGCAAAAATTTGCATTGATCGACATGGAATATATCCTGACTCATATTCCTGCCTATGAACGGGCAAACAGTGAAATGGAAGCTTCCTCAAAAAAATGGCAAAGCGAAGTGGAAGCTGTAACCAACGAAGCCAAAGCCTTGTATGAAAATTACCAAAATACAGCCCAATCGCTTTCCAATGCACAGAAAAGACAAAAAGAAGAAGCGATTGTAGCGAAAGAAAAACAAGCTAACGATTTACGTAGAAAATATTTCGGACCTGAGGGAGAACTCTATAAGCAAAGAGAAAGTTTGATAGCTCCTATCCAAGACCAAATATATAATGCGGTAAAAAGCATCTCTACACAAAAAGGTTATTCCTTAGTGTTGGATAGAGCTTCCGATACCAGTATTATTTTTGCGTCTCCCAGTATCGACATCAGCGATGAGGTGCTGGCAAGATTAGGATATTCAAATTAATTTCATACCTTTGCAGGCGTAACTAACGTAATAACAATTAACTAATAATAGAATTATGCTTAAAAGATTTATTTTGATGGCTTTATTAGCCATTCCTATGGGTGCTTTCGCACAACAGAAATTCGGTCACGTAAACCCGGCTGCTATCCTGCAAGTAATGCCTGAGTATACCAAAGCGCAAAGCGAACTGAAAGATTTGCAGACACAATTTGAGGGAGAGATGAAAATCATGCAAGATGAACTTCAAAAGAAAGGTGACGAATACGAAAAACAAAAAGATACTTTACCTGCTCCCGTAAAGGAAAGAAGAGAAAAAGAATTGCAAGAACTTTATGCACGTTTACAACAATACGCACAGGAAAGCAATCAGAATTTGCAAAAAGCTTCTCAGGAAAAATTAGCTGCTATCAGCGAAAAGATGGAAAAAGCTATTAAAGAAGTAGGTGTTGCCGGAGGTTATGTATATATCCTCGATATCACAAATGGTGTTCCTTATGTAAGCGAAACACTCAGCACAGATGTAACAGAAGCTGTTAAAGCTAAATTAGGCATCAAATAATGACAATTTAATTAAAATAAGAGCGCAGATGGACGCGGGTTTTCGCAGAAAATTATATAATCTGCGGGAACCCGCGTTAATCTATGTTCTGACAGATGGTCAATTTATTTTCTTATCACTTCTATTTTCTTGATTATTCAACCGATATTATTTATTTTTGCAAAAAGCGAAAAGAGATTGCATTCGACTCACATTCGGACTATTTCGATCATTCTGCCTACGTTTGCACTGTTTTTGCGGATGGAAGAAATCAATATCAATTAAATATCCTAAGCTATGTTGAAAAAGATTCTGCTTATTACGTTATTTGTGATACCTGTAAATCTATTGGCTCAGACAGTATTACCTATCCAACAAAATCCTGTTGTACAACCCAAATTCGGATACCTCAGTTATACGGAAGTATTCAAGTCTATGCCGGAATATGCCGACGCACAAGAGAGCCTGAATATCTTAAAATCGAAATATGAGGCGGAAATAAAACGTGCAGACGAAGAGTTTAACAAAAAATATGCGGAATTCCTTCAAGACCAAAAAGATTTTCCCGAGACTATTTTGATGAGAAGACAGAAAGAGCTACAACAGCTCATGGAAAAGAGTATCGAATTTAAGGATGAAATAAAGAAGCTGCTGAACGAGGCTCAACAAAAGATGACGGAGCCTGTTACCACAAAGTTGAATACAGTACTCAACACTATCGGTACACAACATGGATTCGAATATATCCTGAATACCGATAACAATACTTATCCGTACATCAATACATTATATGGCATGGATATTACCCAAGAAGTAAAAAACAAACTCGGAATTAAAGGAAATGTCATAAACGAATGAACCCGTCCACGCAACTGTCACAAGAAGCCGGCCCGATCGGTATATTTGATTCGGGTTACGGAGGACTTACCATATTGAGTCGTATCCGGGAAACACTTCCTGAATACGACTATATTTATTTAGGTGATAATGCCCGTGCACCTTACGGAACCCGTTCCTTCGAAATTGTATACGAGTTCACGCTGCAAGCCGTACGCAAGCTGTTCGAGATGGGATGCCAACTCATTATCCTTGCTTGCAACACCGCTTCTGCCAAAGCATTGCGAAGTATCCAGCAAAAAGATCTTCCCTTCATAGATCCTCGCCGAAGAGTGTTGGGAGTGATTCGTCCTACAGCCGAATGTATAGGAAGCATTACCCAATCTCGCCACGTAGGCATATTAGGAACAGACGGAACCATCAAATCCCAATCGTATGTATTGGAAATACAAAAGCTTTTTCCTGACATCCGGGTCAGTGGAGAAGCTTGCCCGTTATGGGTTTCATTAGTTGAAAACAACGAATACAATTCTCCGGGTGCCGATTATTTTGTTCAATTGTACATCCAGCGTTTACTTAAAAAGGATCCGAACATTGACACATTGATACTGGGATGCACACACTATCCACTGCTCATAAACAAAATCAGGCAATATACTCCACAAAATATTACTGTAGTGGCACAAGGGGAATATGTGGCAAAAAGTTTGCAGGACTACCTGCGCCGGCATCCAGAAATGGACGCCCTCTGTACCAAACAGGGTAATTGCCATTTCTTTACTACTGAATCAGAAGAGAAATTCAAAGAATCTGCTTCTATCTTCCTGAACCAGTCTGTTCTGGTGGAAACCATATCATTAGGATAATACCCTATTGAGAACTTTTCAGCATGAAAGAATAAAATGGGATGACCGATTTAGTAACCTTCCTCTGATAGTCACACTCTACCCAAATAAGACGGACAAATTCCTTCCTACACTGTTAACATAGTTATGATATCATCCGTAACGCAACTAGGAGTGGCATAAACCGGAATACAGAGCGAGCTAACGGAAGCAGATACAGAAGCGTGTAACCCCCTCCGCATCCGTACGCAGTGAGAAAGTGCAGCGATGTTTCATCAACACCTCACGAATCAGCATCAAACCAATACCCTGCCCATTCGGCTTCGTAGAAAAGAAAGGAGTAAAAAGCCTTGCTTCATTTTCTTTGCTTATACCTCGACCCGTATCGGCTATTTCTAACAAAGGGGGAAAAGAAGCAGTACGAATAAAGATTGTTCCGTCTTCACCAATACTTTCCACAGCATTCTTCACAATATTAATCAATACCTGCTGAAACAAAACGGGATCCAGATGTACCGGCACGGGCTTATCCGACAATTCCGTACGAATTTCAATGCGATGAAGATTGCACGTAACCTCCATAAACTGCCGGCCGGCGGTAACCACTTCATTCAAATCGACCAAAGCCAGAGACGGTTCCGGTATTTTCACCACCTCTGCAAAATTGGTAATGAAACGGCTCATGCCATAACAACGCTCCATACACACTCGAATCACATCATGTAATTCATTCGCTTCGGGCGTTTCTTCCAAGGCTGAATCCAAAGAATCCAAGGTGGAGGTAACGCCTGCTACCGTATTATTCACTTCGTGGGCAATCATCCGAATCACTTTTTCGTATGCTTTCTTTTCGGCTTGCATCACCTCTTCGGTCAACGGCTCGATAAGATAGAAAGAATGACGAAAGCCTCTGTCAAGAAAAGACAGGTGCGAACATTTATATATACCGGAATCACTCAGCCTTATTGTTTTGACTTCGTCTATAGCCAGAGACTGCAATACCTCGGACAGTTCCAAACGGAGCTCGCCCAACGTTTTTCCTTTCAACAGCTCGAACGAAACCCCTAGAAGACGTTCAGAGGCGGGATTCATGAATGAAACATTTCCATCCAGATCGAGAATAAGAATGCCCATCGGGGAAACATTGAACAGGAGGTCGAGAAATTGATTCTGTTCCCTAACACGCAACCGCTCGTTTTTCAATCGGTCCATCATCCGGTTAAAGATCCGAACAATTCTATCGACATCATACTGCCCCACCGGACTTAGCCGCGAACTAAAATCCTGTTCCTTCAGCAAAAGCATTCCGATTTCTATCGAACGAAGCGGCTTTACAATTTTCTTGTAAAACCCCACCAAGCAAGCCAACGTCAACAGCCACAGAAACGGCAACATGTATTTAACAGCCGAATCCGGGAACCCGAAATGCCAACGGACAACAATAAAGTTAACCGCAATCAGTAATACAAAAAGGATAAAATAAGTACGGATGCGCATAGACTTCCTTTTTAAATTTGAATACGATACTTCTCCATACGCCGATATAGCGCTGCCCGGCTCAATCCTAACTGCAAAGCCGCCTGAGAAACATTATTCCCATGTTGTCGAAGCGCCTGTAGAATGGTTTGTTTCTCCATTTCTTCCAATGTTAGTCCCGATGGAACAGCAGAGGCTACCGACGAAAGTGCTGCCGGATGATAATTCGCCTCGAAATCGGCCGGAGTAAGCAACGGGTTAGAAGAAACCAGCAATGTACGTTCTACTAAATTCTTCAATTCCCGGATATTTCCCGGATAGGGCAAATGCTGCAAATAATCCATTGCTTCGGAAGAGACCTCCGTCACAGGTATCCCGTTCTGCTCTGCTTGCATGCGTACAAAATGTTTCACCAGTAAAGGAATATCTTCACGCCGCTCGCGTAAGGCAGGCAGGTGTATGGTAATCAGATTGATACGGTAAAACAGGTCTTCTCGAAAAGTATGTTCACCTACCATCTGAGCCAAATCGCGATTGGTAGCGCTCACGATGCGTACATCCACCTTACGCGGACGACTATCGCCGAGCACTTCGAAGGTTTGGTCTTGCAATACCCGCAACAGCTTCACTTGGCACGACAAATCCAGTTCGCCTATTTCATCCAGAAAGATGGTTCCTTTGTCTGCCATTTCAAAACGACCGACCCGATCAGTAAAGGCATCCGTAAAAGCTCCCTTCTTATGACCAAACATTTCACTTTCGAACAAACTTTGCGAAATGCCGCCCAGATTAACCTTCACGAAAGGCGAACAGCTACGCGGACTGTTCCGGTGAATAGCCTCGGCTATCAGTTCTTTACCCGTTCCGCTTTCTCCTGTAATCAGCACTGAAGCATTGGTGCGCGCTATACGGCTCACAACTTGCAGCACATCCCGCAAAGCCTTCGAACGACCGATAATTTTTTCAAAATGAACGTCGGTATCGTCCGCACCGGTATGCTTATTCTCCGGACGATTTAATTCAATAGCTGTCCGTATGGTTTTCAGCAAAGCCATATTATTCCACGGTTTGGTTACAAAATCAAAAGCTCCGGCTTGCATGCCTTGTACCGCAAGCTGGATGCTTCCCCAAGCGGTAATCAACACTACCGGCACATGCGGACAGAAAATTTTCACCTGCCGAAGCAACACCAATCCCTCTTCACCTGTAGTAGAAAGAGAGAAATTCATGTCCATTAATATTAAATCGGGGGAAGAAGTGCGAACTATCTGCAAAGCCTCCTTCGGACCGGGTACTGTTTCCACCTCGTAGCCTGCCCGCTTCAGCAAAAAGCCAAGCGAAGAACGGATGGAACTATCATCATCAATGACAAGTATTTTACTTTTCGTTTCCATTTATTTATTCAAATCTATGGTTACCAAACACGCTGCATTTCTGGCCGCACTCCAGAACAGAGTGGTAAATATACAACAAAAACGGTTATTCTTCTATTCAGCAAAAAAGAAAGTTTCCGAGCACCTGCCTCGCCAAGGCATGTCATGACAGTTTTTCTTCTATTCTACTGAGAAAAGTCAAATCGAACATGTTCATACCCAAAACTCACGTTTTCCAAAATATAAACGGGAATAGATTTCACCCTTCAATCAAATGGAAGAGTAATCACAAGAATCAGAACCGGAAAGACTCAGTTATCCACTTCGCTGCACTACCATCGCCTCACTGCCCTTTCGACCGAATCACCCGTTCGAAATCTTCCGATAATTCGCGGTTTCGTTCGTAATCCCATAAAGTCAGACTACGAATCTGGTAAAGATAATACCAATAATTGTACAGTTCGGAAATACGTGTCTGCCGTGCCTCATCTTTCGACGATTGGGCATCATTCAGATCGAGCATACTGATCTGCCCGATCATAAAGGCCTGCACATTCGCATTGTAACGCTTCCGTGCTATTGAGTCGGCTTCGTTGGCAATACTCAACTGTGCCGCCTGATTATTAAAATGTTCCACTAAGAGAAATATATCTTGGTTAAAATCCATCTGTTCTTGCCGAATCTTGGCACGTACCGTTTCCCTTTCGCTTTCCGCTACCCGCACTTTGCCGCGACGCTTGCCCCAGTCCAGAATAGGAATCTTCACTCCCACTTCTACCATCTGATTATTGCCCCATTGCGAAGAGTGATATACATTCCGAAACGCATTGTCTTGCCCGCTCAATCCTAATGAAGCATATAAATCAACTTTACGGAGGTTACCCTTGGCTTCCGCCACCGCATAATCCGCCTCTAATTGCCGACGACGTATATTTTGCGAAAACGAATGATTCTCCAGAGCTTTCTCTAATACATCAGGATACGTGATATCAACATACGGGACTGACTCCGGAAGCACCGGTTCTATCTCCTCCCGCTCACCTAAGCCTAAAAAAGCACGGAGTTGAAACATCTTGGCTTTCAGATTACTTTCATTATCAGTTAATGCCGCTTTTGCCTTCAGTACAGAAAGACGAAGCTGTAACCAGTCGTTTTGCGAAATCTGTCCAATGGAACGTCTTGAATCGGCAATGGTATAAAGCTTTTCCGTATTCTGCAGATTTTGCCTAGCTATATACAACTGCTCCTTCGCCAGCAACAACTGGAAGAAATACGTCAAAGTCTTCATAGTCACTTCTTCGGTAGCCGAAAGGAACGCTGCTTTTGCCTCCCGGTAACGCACCGGAGCAATCCGTCTCTGCCACTTCAGGCTGTTTACCCCGAAAAGAGGCTGTGTAAAGGTGACGGAAAGCGGAATATTCATAAATTGCTGTTGCTTGTCGTCATCCAACTGCCGGATATACGAAAGAGAAGTGGTAAGCGAAAGCTTTCCCCCTGTGAGCCATACATTCTGGTCGATAGAGAATGCTCCGTCCAATCCCATATTATTATTCTTGACAAATGTATACGATCCGTCGCTTTGCTGGTAACGATTATAAATCTTGTTATAAGCGGGCAATGTTCCGGTAAACGATACTTCGGGCAACAAATCCGCCCGATATGTATGATACTCCCAATAAGCCGCTTTCAGCTCATTCAGAGCGACCGCTGCTTCCACACTCTGCCGCCGTGCCAAAGCTATAGCCTCCTCAAGCGAAAGCATACGTTGGCTAAAACCAGGTAATACCGCTCCCCATCCCAGGCAGATTACCAAGCAAAGGTACTTCATTTTCAATTTTTCATCTATTCGTTTCATCTTATTCATTAATCTCTTTCGTTCTTAAACTAAAAGAATAATTTCTTTAAAATACTGACCGCTCACCCCGAGAGTTCTATATGACTATTTGTCCGCAAAGTATTCAGACTCACCATAAAAAGGATTATCTGAGGTATTATTCATAATGCAACGCATCCACCGGATTAATACGTGAAGCTTGTCTTGCAGGATACCACGTTCCGGCAATAATCAAAAGCGACATTAATAAAGTAGCGAAAATAGATATGAAAAGAAAATACAACCCATCAGGCAGAGGCAAGGTATAATCGAAAATATTAACAACACCCCGAAGCAAATAAGCAATAACCATACCCGGAATCCAAATCAAGCCAAACAAGGCTAACCCTTCACCAATCATCAACTGCCGTACCTTTTTTCTTGTTGAACCCAATGCCATACGCAATCCTATTTCCGAAGTGCGTGCCTCCGTACGAAACCAAAATGTACCAATTACTCCCAGAAATGTACAAAGTAAAAAGAAAGCTGCTAAAAAGTAAACTATACTATAATACATATCAAATCCTAACAATCTTAAAACCTGATTCCGATGAGTCTCCATCGGAACTATATCCGTTATCATACTATTCCCAGCAATAAGACGCGGTCTCATTGATGCTAGAAACTTGTCCCTAAAATCATGGTCGGCCTGAGGCGCAACTCTAAAAAACATATTCCACTCATCACCATAAGAGTTCAGGTACTGTTTTTCCGATAGTGTGATCCAAACAAAATCCGGTTCTTCCAAATACTCACAACGCGCAAAATTAGCAGTGGTCATTACACAGACACCCTCCATATCATAAATATCTTTCATACCATAATGGAGGCGTCCTTTCAAAACACCTTTTCCCAGCAACTTTTCCATTACAGTTCTTGAGGCCAGCCAATGTCCATTTTTTACTTCTTCTTCCAGATATATGTTTTCGTCTACCGGTTTATAGTTAAACACCGAAAAAAACTCCGGTGTCATATACCCATAGTAAACACCATTCATGGATAAGGTATCCCGGTAAAATTGAAAAGCACTGTAACCTGTCCTATAAGGGAACGCAGTGCCGAACCCCACAACCTCGACCCCCGGATAATGACGTATCCGCTCCGCCAATTCTCTAGCTTCGTCCTGTTGCCCCGAATTCGGATCATAATCAGGGGATTCCTTCGATTTCCTTGAATTCGAAACCATATAAGTGTGTTCAATATCAAAGCCTCTTTCCTTAAAACTTCGGTCGAGTAAAAGAACAAAAGCATCGCTTATCATCCATATGCACACAAATGAAATAAACAATTCAGCCATAAGCCATATGTTACTTCTCCACTGGTTGACTATTAACTTAAAAAGATGAGATATCATACGCTCTACTTCTTATTTAAAGCTTCTACAATGGGCATACGGCTATAACGCCACGCAGGAATCAATGTAGAAACTAGATTTAACAAAAAACAAATTGTAATTACATACAATACTGTCATTGGATTCACAATATGCCAGAATTCAATCTGTGACATGATATCATGGCTCGAAGTAATATAAAAATCATCTTCATAAAAGAATATTCTGCGCATTATCTGAAATAAACCAAACGACATACATAACCCAAGTCCTCCCCCTATCAGCATTTGAATAAAATTCTCTAAAAGGATTTGTAAAGTCAGACTAACAGAGGATGCTCCAAAAGTTTTACGTATGCCAATTTCCTCACAACGTTTCCGCATACGCGTTACAATCAGACCCGATAAATTCAAGGCTGGAACTAATAATAATATACCTAAAATCAATAAAATAATATTGATTTTATCTTGAACCGACGTAGTTGGCGAAGTTCCTAAAAAAGACTCCAAAGCTGTGTAGGGTTGTGAACCGAAAGAGACATCCTGACTGATCCACGATTTATCCAGCTGTTTTCTTTCTTTTGTATTCACCATATACAACTGATGTTCTATTTCCTGCTTTATAGCATTCCGGTCGTCTGTGTGACGCTGCAATATGAACATCCACATCGGACCCAGAAGTTTTGCTCCATTAATACTCCTAGTGTTTTTTCTATATTCCGAAGTAGAATAAGGATACCATATATGAGAGAAAACATCGATTTGATAAGAGGGTATGTCCTTCACTACCCCACACACCTTATACTCTTTCCAGTTAATGGATACCGGATAACCTACAACATCCGTCTTTCCAAATAGTCTGCGTGCCGTACTTTCATCTAACACAACCTGCTGTACGCGTCCTTTTACCTCACTCTCATTAAACGGACGTCCAGCAATAAAATTCAAGGAGTACATTTTCCAAAAAGCAGCATCAGTTACAGTAGCAGATAATCGCTCATATCTCCGAGCCTGCTGGTTATACACAATATCCTGTGACTTTCCCACAAGTGAAACGGCTTCAGGAGTTTTAAGCGAATAAAAATAATTCTCTACCAATTTGGCACTTAAAAAAGAGCTGCCTATCATCGAGCTTTCAGAAAGATTTTCTGCTAAATCTCTCTCTGCTCTTACTATATATCCATTCTTTACAAAAAGCATTCTGTCACGTTTATCCTCAACTCCGATGTTACCCGTCTTTACATGGTACGCCATCAGAATAATCATCACCATCGTGATACTCAGGGCCGTGCCTAGAATATACACCATGCTGAAAAACTTATTTTCCTTCAGCTGATATCTGATTTGTTTTATATATACCTTCCACATACTTATTAATAATTAAAAACGAAACGGCTATACCCAATCCGACTACAGATCTACGCAAATATTTCTTTTTATCACTGTTTTATGCAGATAACCGTTCTTTACTTGCACATTTACACTTAAAAAAACGTGTAGCCGGAACCATCGGCGGTAAAACAAAGAAAACAGATGTGCGAGGAACCGTGTTTACCTGCGCTTAAATCTTTTCATTTAATTGATCTGACGTCCATCGAAGAAGCGGATAATACGTGAAGTTTGCCGTGCTTGCTCCTCGTTATGGGTCACCATCACAATTGTCCGGTTATCTTCTTTATTTAACTGATGGAGTATGTTCATTACCTCCGCTCCCATATTCGAATCCAGATTACCAGTGGGTTCATCGGCTAGTATAATCTTCGGATTGCCGATAATAGCACGCGCTATGGCCACACGCTGACACTGTCCGCCGGAAAGCTGACTGGGATAATGTTTCATACGATGGCTCAACCCCACGCGCGAAAGAACCTCTTGAGCCTGACGCCTACGCTCTTTTGATGATACATGACGATAAAAAAGCGGTAACTCTACATTATCAAGCACATTCAGCGAGGGTATCAAATGGAAACTCTGGAACACAAAACCTAGCATCTGATTACGGAACTGAGCAAGTTGCTTATCTTTCATTCCGCCGGTAAATTGTCCGGCAATCTCTATACTCCCGTTTGTCGGTATATCCAATAGTCCCACTAAATTTAGCAAAGTGGATTTTCCGCAACCGGAAGGTCCCATAATGCTCACGAATTCCCCTTCGGCTATATCCAAGCTTACATTCTCTAACGCTACGGTCTCTACTTCGTCCGTGCGGTATACTTTCGATAAATTACTTATGTTTATCATCGTTTCTACTGAATTAGATTTATTTTAAATTAATTTCTTTCTTGTTCTTATAGGTATTCATATCACTCACCACCACTTGTTCTCCTTCGTACAAGCCGGACACCACTTCCACATGATCCCAGTTGCAATCGCCCAATTTTACGTCCCTGCGTTCGAGGTGTCCCTCCGACACGACAAAAAGCTTATATGTCCCTGGACCTAAATAATAAGATTCATTGGCAATTCTCAGCACATCGTCTTTCAATCCGTAGACAACGTGTACGTCTACCTTCAATCCTGAACGTAACGCCACATCCTGCACCTTTTTCAGCTGTACGGTAAAATCAATCGTTCCGTCTTTCGAGGTAGGTATCACATGATTCACAACGCCTTCCCAAGCCGTAGTCTCTCCAGTTTTCACTATTGCTTTGGCTCCTTGCCTCACCCGGTCGCTGTATGAATCGGCAACGGAAGCTTTCACTTGATAACGACTCAAATCGGCCACAGTAACCAGTTGTTCTCCCTTTGAAACCCGCACACCAATTTGGTCGTTCAAGAAAGTAATCACTCCTTTTCGCGGGGCATACACCTGTGCTTCCTGAAGAATGCGTTTCATCTCAGCCACGCCTTTACGAAAGATACTAAGGTCGAGCTCCTGCACCTGTTCTTCGGCACGCATCACCACTTGTTCGTTTTGATATTTCTGGCAAAGTTGCTCGTGTTCCAACTTGGCAACCTTATAGTTCAGTTCCGCCTGACGCACTTTATCCGGCGTACCGGCTCCCAAGCTATCCAGAAAATGTTCGTTTTTCCATTCCACCTCCATACGGTTGAGTTTCATGGCCGAAACCCGTATTTGCATAGAAAGATCTTTCAACTTGGTCTGATTGTTCAACTCCAACTGCTTTTGTTTATGAAGGCGCATCTGTTCTTCATCCAGCAATTTATCCAAATCCGTACGGGCGGTCTGCAAATCCAACTTTAAAATAGGCTGGTTCACATCTACCGAATCGCCCGCTTTTTTATAAACCTCCAGAATACGGCTTTCTATCGGCGAGTTGACAATCTCCTCATAGGCCGGCGTTACCGTACCCGACGCATTAATTGAAATTTCAAGCACACCTCGCTCTACCGTAGAAATCTGCAAATTATTCCGCGATACGGAGGGTTTCAAAAGAAAAATCCCCCAAACAATCAGGAGGAAAAAAAGAAGTACGCTTCCTCCTACTATAATCAACCTTTTCCGGCGTTTCTTTTGCTGTTCTTCTATAGGAATTAACCTGTCCATGATTGTTCACTTACTTATGTTTACCGAAAACAAAGCAAGATATGTGCCAAAATCATAAGTATCTGATTTAATGAAGAATGAACAAAAAAAGGGTGTCCGATATCGAACACCCTGTACGTTTTCAAACACTGTTTATAACATATTACAACAACCGCTTACTCAGATACCGCACCGGATACCAAACAGCCAGAAAGCCTACAAACAGTACGGTAACAAATATCAGCAGCACATCTTGCCAATGGACACTTACCGGATAAGCATTGACTATAAAACTATCAGCTACAGAACCTAAGGAGATTATACCGAACTTTTGCTGAATGAAACAAAGCAACAGCCCTAATACAATACCGATCATAGCGCCTAATAAGGAAATCAGGCGTCCTTCGAACAAAAATATGCGTACAATCAGCCGGTCGCTTGCTCCCAAATTGCGCAAAGTTTGCACGTCCTGTTTCTTATCAATAATCAACATCGACAAAGAACCGATGACATTGAAACAGGCTATCACCAATATAAAGGTGAGGAAGAAATAGGAAATAAGTTTCTCTATTTCCATGATTCGAAAGACATCCGCTTGTTGCTCATAGCGGTCGAGAACTATAAAGTCATCTCCCAATATCTGTTTTATCTCATTCTTCACGTTCTCTACATCTTGTCCCGGCTTCAGTTTCAGTTCTATGGAAGACACTTCTGTTTCATATCCAAACAGCCTTCGTGCAAAATCAAGAGAAGTAATTACATACGAAGCGTCATACTTCTGCTGGTTAACGGCAAAGACTACCCCCGGAGAAAACAGATAGTCTTTCGTAAAACTACCGGAAGGATTAGCCATATTCACTTTTTCGCCTCTCTTGGGCGCATAAACTTCCACCGGATCGACAAATGCAATTCCCGAACCTAAAACAGAAACCAGCTGCATGCCCATAACTCCGTAGTTTACCACTTCATCGTGCAACTTAAATTCCCCTCTTCCATATAGAATGCTGTCGATGGCAGTGAGGTCTTCGAAATTATCTTCCACCCCCTTAATCACAACCATCGCCTGCTTATCCTTATATTGAAACATGGCATTTTCTTCCAATGCCTCGGTAAAAACCTCTATACCGGGCAAAGCACGCACACGGGCAATCCGTTCATCGTGCGCATCAAAGACTTTCCCTTCTGCGACCGTAATTTTCAGTTCAGGATCGAAAGCAGTAAAGAACGTAGCTACCAACTCCTGAAAACCGTTGAATACGGAGAGGGTACAAACCAAAGCAAGCGTAGCCAATGCTACGCCGCATACAGAGATCCCCGAAATGATATTAATCGCATTATGCGACTTTTTCGAGAACAGATATCGTTTAGCTATGTAAAAAGGTAAGTTCACTCTTTTAAAAGCTCGTCTATCTTTTCGATATAATCCAGCGAATCATCCACAAAAAACTTCAGTTCGGGAATGATTCGTAACTGATGACGTACCCGCGTGCCTAATTCGTAACGAATTGCTTTCATGTTCGCATTGATATTTTTCACAATCTCCTCACTACGGTTCGAAGGGAACACGCTTAAATATACACGAGCCACACTTAAGTCCGGACTGATGCGAACTACGCTGACGGATACCAGCACACCATTCATTGCTTTCGTCTGAAGCAGAAATATTTCGCTTAATTCTTTTTGAATCAAACGGGAAATCTTATTTTGTCTCGTTGTTTCCATACTTTTTTATTTTTAATAGTATCACTTTACTCAGATTGTTCCAAAGGTAAGGAAGGTTTACTTTTTCCTTATTATCGTCAAACCGTCACGCAAAGGCAAAATCACTTTTTCCACGCGAGTGTCTGCCGCAACCCAGTCATTAAATGCTTTGATGCCAAGAGTCTGTCGGTCGGTAGGATGAGGCGTTTCCAACACATGCCCATCCCAAAGCGTATTATCCGCAATAATATAACCTCCCGAAACCAATTTGGTTAACACCATCTCATAATATTCGGTATATCTGCGTTTATCGCCATCAATAAAGGCCATGTCGAACAAAATGTCCATCTGTGGAACCAGTTCCAAAGCATCACCTATATAAAACCTAATTTTGTCGGCATAAACCGAACGTTCAAGCCACGGACGTGTAAAGTCTTCCTGCTCATCATTTATTTCAAACGTATGAAGCATCGCCCCTTCTTCCAATCCTTCGGCCATACACAAGGCAGAATATCCACTATACGTACCGATCTCCAATACTTGTCGGGGACGAATCATACGAACGAACATTTTCAACATCCGTCCCTGCAAATGCCCCGAAGCCATGCGAGGACGCAAAAGCTTTACATGCGTATCACGATAAAGAGCTCTCAAATAATTACCCTCATCATCAATATGCTGCAAAATATAATTATCTATTGACTCGGTTTCCTCCATACCAACTTAAAACGAACAAAACAGAAACTAAAAATCAAAGTATTTACAGAGAGACTGCCCTACCAACCTTTAATTTAATAAACAAAGCATCCTATTTATTTTGAAAACCGGAAACGATACATCAAGCAATACTAAGCCATACGCTTATCGACTTTCAATTTTCACTTCCGGCTTTCGGTATAGTGTGCGCCTCACTGTTCTACAGATTTTCAGTTATCGCTTTTAATTTATAAATATCTGTTTTTATTAGGCAGAATATAATCATCCGTTTCTGCATATTTCAACACATCCCCTACTACATTTATTTCGAGAAACGAAGTATGCGTCTCTTGCTTTCCGCCACTCAGATAAGCCACCATTTCATTTTCCTTAATCACGCCGTCTTTCAACAGTTTACGCAACGCAGCAAAATAATACGCTTGTCCGTTAGCCAACTCCGGCATATAAATAGCTTCCACCCCATACGAAAGAGCCAAATGCCTCATCGTCTTTTCATTATAGCAAATAGCCAACACCGGATAGCGGCCTCTGAATGCAGCCAGGCAGCGAGCCGTACGTCCGCTGAAACTATCGGTAATGATAGCACGAATATTCATCTTATCTGTAGCTTTCACAGCCTGTTTCGCCAAGAAATCGGTTACTTCGCATTTGTCATCCAGAGGAATACGGATGTTATTCTCAGCCAATTTATCTTTTTCAGCCTGTGCCGCCACAGCGGTCATAGTCCGAACAGCCTCTACCGGATATTTTCCGTAAGCGGTCTCGCCACTAAGCATCAAAGCATCCGTACGGTAATAAATGGCATTGGCGATATCCGTAACCTCCGCACGGGTAGGACGCGGATTATTAATCATGGTATGCAACATCTGAGTAGCCACAATAACCGGTTTGCGCGCCATCACACATTTACGGATTAAAATACGCTGAATACCTGGTATACGTTCTTGAGGGACTTCAATACCCAAGTCACCGCGTGCCACCATCACACCGTCTGCCACTTCAAGTATCTCATCAATATTGTCTACCCCTTCTTGATTTTCTATCTTCGCAATAATTTTGATAGTACTATGGTGAGCATCCAAAATAGCACGGATATCCAGCACATCTTGTTTATTACGCACAAACGAGTGAGCGATAAAATCAATATCCTTCTCTATAGCATACAGTATATTGTTACGGTCTTTCTCAGTCAAAGAAGGTAAATTGATACGTACCCCCGGCACATTCACACTCTTTCGGTTTCCTAGAGTCGCTTCATTCTGCACTTCGCAAAACAATGTATCGTCATTCTTTTCTATTACTTTCAGATCCAAATCTCCGTCGTCAATCAAGATATTTTCCCCAACACTCAAATCACGTACAAAGTAAGGATATGTCACCGCAATACAATCGCGCGTTGTCTTCAAATCCGGATTCCCCATCACTTTTACCTTATCGCCTGTCTTGAAAAGAATCGGCTCTCCGTCCAAAGGAGTAGTCCGCACTTCAGGACCTTTCGTGTCCATCAAGATAGCAATACGATTTGAAACCTTTCGGACATTTGCTATAAGAGTCTCAAAGCCCTCGCGACTGGCATGGGCTGTATTCATACGTACCACATTCATACCGGCATCAAACAATGCCTGAATAAAATCTACATCGCAGCGTTGATCGGAAATGGACGCTACAATCTTTGTTTGTTTTAGCAACATAAGCTTTACCTTAAAAATTATATTTTTGAGTTTCGTTAATTCTTTATCTTTTCGTCATACAAAGAGCTATCGTTACTGTACTCAGTAGAGATTAAGGTTCTCAAAAACAACAGACTTTACCTCTTAAGCGGGTTTGCCCGCTACCAGCCCCTCCTGCTTCTTCATATTACCGTTCCATGCGAAACTTGCATTCTATCAGTCTTTTTTATTATAGTCTAAAAGGGCCTCTATGCCTAGACGATACGAGTTCAAGCCGAATCCGCAAATCACTCCCAAACAAGCACAGGAAATCATCGATTTATGGCGAAACTCCTCCCGCTTGTGTACATTCGAAATATGCACTTCGATAACCGGAGTCTTAATAGCACGGATAGCGTCTTGCAAAGCTATGGAAGTATGCGTATAAGCACCAGCGTTCAACACGATTCCGTCATAGTCGAATCCTACCTCATGCAGTTTATTAATCATTTCACCTTCCACATTCGATTGATAATACTCAATTTGCACTTGAGGATACAGACTTCGCAATGTAACCAGATAATCTTCAAACGAAACAGCTCCGTAAATAGAAGGTTCGCGTTTGCCCAACAAATTAATATTGGGACCATTTATAATTTGTATTCTCATCATACGCTCCCTTTTGGATGTTTATTGTATCTTTGTAAAGAATTTGGGTACAAAGGTAAAAAAAAGAAATGGAACTTAACGAAAAAAGAGTCAACAAGGATAAAAACAATGCCATCTTTCTAAAATACAAGCAATATTTAAAGTTGGAAAAGTCTTTATCCGCTAATACGCTCGACGCTTACATGACCGACCTTGATAAGCTCAATGCTTATGTGATACTTGAAGGCATCAGCCTATTGGATGTTACTTTGGATGATTTGCACCATTTTATTGCCGGACTACACGATATTGGCATCCACCCTCGCTCTCAGGCGCGCATTGTGTCGGGTATCCGTTCTTTTTACAGGTTTCTGGTACTAGAAGATTATATTCAAATCGATCCGACGGAATTGCTCGAATCGCCTAAAATAGGTTTCAAACTTCCGGACGTCCTGACGGTAGAAGAGATTGATTCCATTATCTCCACGATTGATTTGAGCCAACAGGAAGGACAGCGCAACCGGGCCATTCTCGAAGTATTATACAGTTGCGGACTCCGCGTTTCGGAACTTTGCAATCTGAAGTTATCTGACCTATACTTGCAAGAAGGTTTTATCAAGGTGAATGGAAAAGGCAACAAACAACGCTTTGTACCCATTTCTCCTAGAGCCATCGACGAACTGAACCGCTATTTCGAAGAGAGGAGCGATATTTCTGTTAAACGCGGATACGAGGATTATGTATTTCTCAGTTTCCGACGAGGCACCCCTCTTTCACGCATTATGATATTCCATATCATTAAAGAGCAGACCGAACGGGCCGGTATCCGGAAAACCGTTAGCCCGCATACATTCCGCCACTCTTTCGCCACCCACTTGCTGGAAGGGGGAGCCAACTTACGCGCCATACAATGTATGCTAGGGCATGAAAGCATTGCCACAACTGAAATCTATACCCATCTCGACCGAGACATGTTACGCAGCGAGATCATCGAACATCATCCAAGAAACATTAAATACCGAGAGAAGCGGCGAAAACAAGGGAAAGAAAATTCCGGAAAATTATAACGTTCTACGGAACACAACTCCGTTCCATATTGCTAATCAGACGTCTGCGTATCCACTGCGATTCAGCATCTGTCTGTCGCGAATTGTTTTATAAAGCACTCCCTGAGAGGAATGAAGGAAGGAAACGACAAGAGATTCTTTTTCCCTGCATTTTTAACTATAAAAATCCAGTTATTATATTCTTACAAATTCCATACCAAACATTTTGCATAAAGTGCCTAATCAACATTTATTACTCTAATTCGATAGAAAGGTACAACGAGAAGAGATATTTATTGCCGGACGGGAAACGTTTCATTACCGAAAACATCAGTTCCGGCTAATTGAAACTGTAGTTCCAAACGTTTGAAACTTTAGTTCCCACTGCTTGAAACTTTAGTTTCAACCGTTTGAAACCATATACATTTATCCATCCATTACATCTAAAATAACATTCAAATAGTCTTCGCCGAGTAATCAACTTCTTATAAATACACCTTACTTACGTCCTACTCTCTTTATACTGATATGCGAGCGGAAGTATTTCGCTTTATCCACCTCTATGAGAATAGGGTTCAAAGGGAAATGGAGAAAAAAATCACATATACGGATTCTTTACCACAACACATTTTGGCAGACACCTGACATCTGTCACATCAAACGATCCGGAACAGAAGTGGTGAATCTCTATAAGACAATCTATTACATGCGACAGTGACGGATGTGACAGATGTCAGGCACATTTTTTTATTTTTTTCGAAAGAGAATGAAATCCAAGTGGAATCTTCTTTAAAGATCATCTTGCGGATTAGACCCAAGATTGCCGATTCTTTTTCATAATTCAGTTAAAAGAAAAAGGTCGGTAAATTACCCTTCTTAATCTATACACTTCTTATATTGTAATAAAATAGATTAAATTATGATTTTAACTTAATTGAAGAAAAACCGGAAAGCAAGAAACTACGTAGACCATAACCTCAAAAATAATCGTCCGACGTATACTTTCATCCATGCATAAATCCATGTCCTAAGTTCTTTTGTCTTAAATATTAAAAATTTTCCTTTAAGGTATTCAGAGTGTGCGCAGAATTCTTATCTTTGCAAAGTCTTGAAGTATTCTAAAATTATAAAACATATAACACTTAATGACATGATTAAAAAATTGTATTTGCCATTACTTATGGCAGTTTTATTTGTATTCACATCTTGTAGCAGCAAGATGGGTGAATTGTCATCGGACTATTTCACAACCACTCCTCAAGTTCTGGAAGCTGTGGGCGGTAAAGTTCCCGTTACCATTAACGGAAAATTCCCGGAAAAGTATTTCAAGAAAAAAGCGGTTGTAACAGTTACTCCGGTATTGAAATGGAACGGTGGTGAAGCTAAGGGACAGCCAATGACATTCCAAGGTGAAAAAGTGGAAGGTAACAACCACACCATTTATTACAAAGCCGGTGGTAATTATACCATGAAAACTTCTTTCGATTATGTTCCTCAAATGGCTAAATCCGAATTATACCTCGAATTCGATGCTAAAGTGGGTAAGAAAACAGTAAGCATACCTCCTGTAAAGGTGGCTGATGGAGTTATCGCTACTTCCGAACTGGTAAAGAATACATTGGCCAATGCCAATCCGGCCAATGCGGAAGACGCTTTCCAACGCGTAATCAAACAAGCCAAACATGCTAACATCATGTTCCTTATTCAACAAGCTAATATCCGCGCCACTGAATTGAATACCGATATCATCAAGGAATTCAATACTTTGGTTAAAGAAATCAACGCAGACCAGAAAGGTAAATTGATGGAAAACATCGAAGTAAGCGCCTACGCATCTCCTGACGGAGGTTTCGACCTGAACGACAAATTAGCCGAACAACGTGAAAAGAATGCAGCAGGTTATGTAAACAAACAGTTGAAGAAAGATAAAATAGAAGCCAACGTAGATTCCAAGTATACGGCACAAGACTGGGAAGGTTTCCAAGAGCTGGTTTCTAAATCGAACATTCAGGATAAAGAGTTGATTCTCCGTGTCCTTTCCATGTATCAAGATCCAGAGCAGAGAGAAGCTGAAATCAAGAATATCTCTTCTGTTTACAAAGACTTGGCTGACGAAATTCTTCCGCAATTGCGCCGCGCTCGTTTAACTTTGAATTATCAGTTAATCGGACGTTCGGATGATGAAATCCTTGCAGCATTCGCAAGCGATCCGAAAGCGTTGAACAACGAAGAACTTCTTTACGGAGCCACTTTGGTAAACAAAGCTTCCGACAAAGAGGCTATGTTTAAAAAAACAGTCGAATTATATCCGAACGATTACCGCGCATACAACAATCTAGGTGAATTGGCTTACCAGGCCGGCGATATGGCAACAGCTGAATCTTATTTCAAGAAAGCTCTCCAAATCAACCCGTCTTCTGCTGAAGCAAATACAAACCTGGGGCTTATCTCTTTAATTAAAGGTGACAAAGCTACAGCTGAAACTTATTTGGCTAAAGGTTCAGGTGCAAAGACATTGAACGAGGCTCTCGGTAACTTCTATATTGCAAACGGACAGTACGAAAGAGCAGTGAACGCATTTGGAGACACAAAGACGAACAGTGCCGCTTTGGCTCAAATCTTGACTAAGGATTACAACAAAGCTAAAAGTACGTTGAACAGCATAAAGAATGCGGATGCCTACACAGATTATTTGAACGCTATTATCGGAGCAAGAACTAACAATGCAACCATGGTTATCAATAACCTGAAGAGTGCTATTGCCAAAGATCCGTCAATTGCCAAAAAGGCTGCTACCGATTTGGAATTTGCCAAATATGCTACCAATTCAAGTTTCACAAACTTAATAAAGTAACTGAAGTTCTTTAAAGAGTAAAAACGGAGTTCTAAATAGTGAAAGGAGTTAAAACACATAGCATTGTTAATATTTAAAAAGGTATCAACTACAAATCCTAACGAAGCGATGTTAAACAGTAACTTCTGAGTAAAGCGATGACCCCTATTACTCTTGACAAGTATAAGGTAAGGTTTGCAAAACCTAATTAAAAATAACAAAAGAAGGTGTCCATGATGGATGCCTTCTTTTTTGTTCAATCTGCTTTATCTAGGCAAAGACAGCCTCGGGTTCTAATTGTTCATATTCCAACAAATAAGCAAAGGGGTTATCCCAAAAGTTAGAATCAAATCAGGTAAAGTTACACACTATAACTGAATAAATAAAAATACTATTTTAACCTATGAAAATTAGGTATAAATTAGCACTTTTCTATACTTAAACTTTATCAATTCCAAATTGAACGTCTTAATCTAAACTTCCAAACTTTTCGGACGATTCCAGTCGGTTTAAGGAGTAATAATCATATAACCTCCACATTTCCAATCTTCAAGTATGAAGAACAATCTTCTTCTGAACAATAGAAAAGACCTATAAGAATCCCCTCTTTCTGCGTACTGAATTATATATAGCACACAAAAAGAGGGGATAAACTTTACGGACTGGTTTACTGAATATTACAAATCGTAATCAGCCAATCTCGGATATTTAGAGTAAAGATTGACGTTCTGCAATTCTTCTTTTTCCGGGATACGGAACAAATAATATACACTATTCGGAACGAATGGAGTACCATCAGGTAAACTAAGAGCTGTATGCCCCTTGAGTGTTACTTTCTTGCCGTCTATACTAATCGTTTCGTAATACTCCTTACGTTCCACGGATTGCTGGTTACGGATAATGTCTGTTAAAGAGAATCCTTCTCCCCACAATTCCTTACGGCGTTCTTTCCAGATTTCCCGTATCAGCGCATCGCCAGTCTCTGTTACCTTAGCGGCAGACAAACCTTTCTTCATACGGGCATCACGCAGGGTTTGCAAAAGTTGTTGCGCCTCACTCTCCTTACCTGTGATATGTGCTGCCGCCTCAGCTTTAATAAGGTACATTTCCGAAGTACGCATCAGAACAATATCCGCCAACATATTATCGATATCCTTGAACAGAAATTTACTGTTCAGCATGGCCCAGTCTCCATAAGCAGTCTGTCCCCAATTGAATAAGTCCTTACGGTAGTCACCGTCCTGGAACATCTCTTTAAAGTAAGGATCGGTGTTCAAACTCGTATAGTAACTTCCATCCGATGTACAGTCCTTAAAGTAGAACAAATAACCCGGCATGTTGTCATCAATCGTACACGACAATCCCCACATCCATTCCTTGTTGGTATAATCATTGAAGCCACTTTTATATTCCTTTTCGTCCATTAAATAAGAATTGATAGCCAACGCTTGCGATGCATAATTATAAGCGTCTTGCCAATTACGAGCGTAGAGATGAGTACGCGCCAATAATCCCAATGTTACCAAATGATCTATTTGATACTGTGCTGTGGCACTATTTCCATGAGAATAGTTTTCGGGAATCAAGTCTAACGCATCTTCCAAATCCTTCAATGCACGGGCAAACACTTCAGAAACACTTGAAGCCGGACTTCCGGTCAAAGCCACATGATCATCGGTAGGTTCAGTGTAAATGGGTACACAAACAGCATTCGGATCCTTATCAATTGCAAAAGAGTAATGCGTAGCCAGAATCATATACGCATAGCCACGAGTTGCCAAAGCTTGTCCTTTAATACGAGCTTTATCTTCGGGACTGCCGGTAACGTCATCGATATACTTCAAAATTCCGTTGCAGTTATTAATCGGATCATACATTAAATCCCAAAGCACACCATTATGTTCGCTTCTTGAATATCCGTTTGTCAGATTATAACTCGCAGAAAAACCATAACTTCTGGTTCTGACAACATCCGAACCGGCAAAATCATCATTCAGCATAATAGAGCCCATACCAATGGAAGCGTACGTAGAACCGGAATTGAAGATATAATTCCACGCGCCTTTCAATACACGCTGGGCATTCTCAGTATCTTTATACACATTTCCGGCATCCAACGCAGTAGTAGGTGTAGTATCCAGGTCGCACGACGCCACCGTACAGGACGCCAAAACCACGACACATATATTTTTAAGATTCATCTTCATAATTGTATTCTTTTTAGAGTTTCACATTGATACCGAACGAAATAGTCTTCATAGCCGGATAACGGTAGGAAACAACGCCGCTAATCGGCTGTTCAGGATCCAGGCCCTGCTGTTTACTGAATGTCAGCATATTCTCACCTTGTATAAACACGCTTGCATCTTTTAGAGTCAGCGGGCGCAACCATTTCTTTGGTAAATTATAATTCAAAGTAACTGTTTTCAGGCGAAGGAAAGACCGGTCTACCAACCAACGCGTTGAAGAAGAGGTAAATTTGCTAGTCCCATCTTGTACCAACCGAGGAATATCTGTATGAGTATTTTCCGGTGTCCAACGATTCAAAAGGTCTTTGCTCATACTGTCTCCGTTACCACCATTTACCCTCATCAACCCGGTTTTGTCATTATTATAAATCTTTCCACCGATAGCATAAGAAAACAGCATGGATAAAGAAAGGTCTTTCCAAATAAGGTCTGATTGGAAACCTCCGCTAAGTTTAGGCAATGAACTGCCTGCATATACTTTCTTGTCTGAAGTTAGGCTCGAATAGTTTTCGGTCAGATGCCTGTTTCCTTCTTCGTCATAATACGCCCATTGAGCATTACCGTTTTCGGGATTTACGCCACCCCATTCATACAGCCAAAAATCATAAAGGGAACCGCCCACTACCCATTTTTTAGAACTTTGCCACATAACTTCAGTCGGCAACTTAACAATTTTGTTCTTATAAGTCGTGGCATTTACAGACAATCTCCAAGTCCAGTCATTTGTCAATACGGGTGTAGCATTTACAGTAAATTCCCAACCGTAATTCTCCAGTTTTCCAATGTTGGCGTCAATGGCTCCAAAACCGGAAGAAGGAACCAGATCACGGCTGAACAGCAAATCGGAAGAAGCACGTTTAAAGTATTCAACCGTACCGTTGATACGATTATTGAAGAAACCGAAATCCAATCCTAAATTAAAGTTCAGGTTTGTCTCCCAAGACAAATCCGGAGTTCCCAAACGAGAAGTATGAAGAGTGGTCTCTCCTAAAAAGCTACCTATACTATATAATTCTTGATACGCATAATAACCCACGTTATCGTTGCCCTGCGCTCCATAGCTGGCGCGAAGGCTCAAATTAGACAGCCAACTGTTAGCAGCCTCTTCCAAGAATGCTTCCTGTGAAATTTTCCAAGAAGCACCTAACGACCAGAATGTTCCCCAACGGTTATCGGGATGGAAACGAGAAGAACCGTCGGTACGCACGGATGCCGACACAAAATAACGTTGATTGTAAGAGTACTCTGCACTTCCGAAATAACTCAGCAACTTGTATTGATCGCTATTCCCTTCAAAACCGGTCAGAGTAGAAGCAGCGTCCGGTTCATAAAAGCCGTCGGTAATGACTCCCGAACGCGAACCGCCGAAATTGGACGTATTGTATTCGTAATACTCTTGCCCCGCCATCAAATGCACTTTATGTACATCCTTAAAAGAATGCTCCCAATTCAACACATTATTGAAAGTCATACCCGTGGTTCGATAATTGTATTTGCTCACTGAACCGACCAACGGTTTTTTCCCGTAAGTAGGATTGGAATAATCGTGATTAAACTTACTGTTATAATCAATGTTCAACGACATTTTATAGCTCAACCCTTTTATCGGTGTGATTTGCAGATATCCGCGTATGGAAGCGGCATCCCTTTTTCTCTCGTTTTTGTTATAATACATGGATTGAGCAAAGTTATAGCCATTATAAGAACTCTTACGATACTTACCATAATCATAAATTCTATTTCCATATTCATCAAGCAAATAAGCGCCAGTATCGGCATCGCGTTCATATACCGGATAGAAAGAAGGTAAGGAACGGGCAGCCAAAACGATATTGCCGATGGCAGTATCATTCTGTTTCGGGTAATCTTGTACAGAGTGAGTGCCCGACACATTCAGTCCAACCTGTAACCAATCCCGTAAATCAGAGGTAATATTGGAGCGTAAGGTATAACGTTTGAAACCGGAACAAATATAAGCGCCTTGATCGTCCAGATATCCCAAAGAGAAATAGTATTTAGTCCGCTCGTTTCCACCGGAAATCCGTGCGCTCAAATCCGTATAGTGCGCATCTTGTGTCAACGCATCTTCCCAACTGTCATTCCATAGGGGAGTGGCACCATCCACTAATTTGCCGTCTATACCCACCGGTTGGGGATACTGGGTTCCGTAAGGATTAATGCCAATGGTAGAAACCAAATCGGAAGAAGCTCTTTGCGCGGCTACTTCTGCCGAAAGTTTGTCATCCATATATTTATTACGGATAGCTTCCCACTGCAACATAAAATAATCATTCGTACTTAATTGATCATAATCTTTCACGGCACGGCTTGAGAAACCGAATTTAGCGGAAAGTTCAATAGTGGGTGCAGCTTCAGTTCCTTGTTTGGTGGTAATCATAATCACACCGTTTGCAGCACGCGAACCGTATAATGTAGCGGCGGCAGCATCTTTCAATACACTGATGGATGCTATATCCTGTGAAGAAATAGAGGACAATGAACCATCATAAGGTACACCATCCACTACATAAAGCGGAGTGGATGAAGCATTAGCCGAACCGATACCACGTATATAAATACTAGCATCTTCCCCCGGTTGTCCACTTGTGGAAAACGATTGTAAACCGGCTACACTTCCTTGTAATGCTTTTGATACACTACTAACCTGTGACGCCGCTATCAACTTTCTATCAACAACCCCGGCTGAACCAGTAAATGTAGACTTCTTGGCAGTACCGTAAGGAACGGCAATGACAACTTCATCAAGCAACTTCGCATCCGATTTCATAACAATTCTCAAATTCGGCTTAATCGTTACTTCCTGTTTTTGCATACCAATGTACGAAATCAACAAAGTTTTTGCCGAGCCAGGCAGGTTCGCCAATGAAAACTTACCGTTAAGATCCGTAATAGTGCCCAATGAGGTTCCTTTTACCACTATGGATGCCCCGACAATGGGTTCACCATCCTCTTCGGAAACTACCGTTCCGGTTACGTGAGATATCTGAGCTGTCACAAAACCCAAACCCACAAAGAGGAAAATCAACAACAACATTAATTTTCTCATAAATCTTTCTTTTTAAATTTAACCCATAAAAAAGCTCTCAATAATTATATACTCAATGCCGGCTATGATTCCGACTAATATTTAATGATTATAATCCAGCCCTGCCTAATTGCCATCGCTATCGGATAATAAAAAGTCTATCTATTACGATTTACAAGAATTTTAAAGAGTAGTGTTTTTTAATAAATTCACTCGTTATAAGCTATAAAAAATCAAACAAAAAGGAATAATAATTGGAAATCACACTCTCTATATTCATTACTTTTTATTTTCTCTCCATACAATTATATTATGTCCGTCTCTTAATAAGAGA
>CANPVZ010000010.1 GCA_947581855.1 uncultured Phocaeicola sp. | reverse complement strand
GAAGGGATACGTCTGAAGGACTGTATCCGTATGCAGCAGAAACTTATGAATGTAAGGGTGAGATGTGTCGCAGCCGATTCTATATACGCAAACAATGCCAACAGGAAGTTCTGTACGAAATATGGAATATCCACATCCTTTGTACGCAAGGGAAGGGTCGCAAAGGACGAGCCGGTGAGAAAGCTTCTCAGAAGTGAACTCTCAAGGGAAAGAGCCACCAGGCTTGAAGGCAGTTTCGGTACGCAGAAACAGCATTACTCACTCTCAAGGATAAAGGCACGGAACAGGAAAACGGAAATCCTGTGGATTTTCTTCGGAATACATACGGCAAATGCCATATTAATGGCTGAGAAGTTCAGAGACAGGCGGAGTAAAGCGGCATAACATTTTAGACTTGATGAATCAGAAGAAGTCTCAGGGCTTCTTCCGATTCATCATGCCCAAACGGATAAAATTTTAGGTGGGAGATAGAAAAATTACAATAAAAATGGAATATGAGATCATATTAGGCGATCATATTCATATGACATCTTATTTTTTAAGACATTTACTGAATATCCCTAATAGTAATGTTTTTTTTAGCTCAAAACGAAGAGATCATTAAGCTACTTCCGGAAAATCATGCGTCAAAATGAGTTTTTAGGAAATATCAAGCGATATCAAAATAGAAATGGTATCTAGAATGAGAAAAAAGCTCATTCACAAATGATATTTTTAATCTTCGAGGTATTTACTGAATATCCCTATCTAAAGATACAAAAAAGGCAACTAACTCGTAATTAATTAGTTGCCTTATATTTTTTATTTTCTGGATATCACTAAAAATAGCTAATACCACTCAATATTACTGCTGATACTGCTTCGTTTATCATACTTCAAAGCGTCCTTCAACATGCTGGCATTAGCACTAATCGTAAAATTATAGGAAGTAAATGGACCGAACACCATACCGGCTGTCATTTGGAAACAGTGTAAATCTCGGGAAATATTAACAGTTGACATAGAAATCTTCTTTGCTTCGAAGTCATAACCACTGGAGAACGAAATATTCCATTTATCGGTCAGTTTCAAATTTCCCGAGAAGTTCATGTTCTGTGTAAACTTATAAGGATAACGCATCGTTTTGATGTTAATCTTCGCAGTCCGATCTTCACTCATAGTAATACCATAAGAGACAGTAAACGACCATGGCATCTTGAAGCGTAAATAACCGTCGTCATCTATATCGGCTTTCACTTCGGTTTTCTTCTTAGGTTCCTCTTCTATCGGGTTACCAAACTCATCGTACTGCGTATCGTCCGCACTGTCATTAGATGAGGTTTCTTTCGAATCTTTATCCTTGTCCTTACCGAACCATTTCTTCCATGTATCATTATTAAATGTATAGGAAAAATTCTGGCTCATGCCCTGAAAACGTCCGAAACGTCCGTAGGACCATTCTGTACGGTTACCTTCTACCACCTGTCCGTTCTCATTAAATGTATAGGCATAAGTAGCGAAACGGGCACTCATATTAAAAGTATAACTTTTAGTCAGTTTCAAACGAAGACGCATATTCAAGTCACTCCAAGGTTGTACTTTAGCTGCAGTATTGTAAGAAATACCAGCATAAAGTTCATCAATCAAACTAATCTTTTTAACACCAGTAGAATCCTTATCCGATTTTACTTTCATTTCTAGATTATTAGAAATATCGAAACTGATGCTTCCAGATTTCCCTCGTCCGGGATATCCGAATAATCCATCGGCATAAGGAGTATATTCTACGGTCCGTACTTCCCCATCTTCATCAGTATACACGTAACTGTCCCAAAAACCATACTTCCGTGCACCGAAGTCCGGCGTCATACTGTAGCTAATAGAGGGTTTAAAGACATGGCGTATCATTTCAACCTTATCACCGAATATTTTTTTCGACGGTTTATAGAATCCGTATAATGTGGTATTGGCGGCAAGACTAAGACTATAATTGTAGACCCTATTAAAACCGTAAATTGTATCCTGCTTCTCTGCCTGTTTCGCTTCATCCCAACTCCGATTAATTTTATGAGTATACCACCGCTCTGTATAATTGAATGACGGCACCACATTGATATATTTAAACAAGGTAAATGTAGCACTGACAGGAATATTGTGTCTCATACCATTACGCCAATCTTTTATCAGATCGGATTTCATAATCATATCTTCTTTAGTCGTAATGCTATTACTCAACTGTCCGGTATATTGAAAAGAGATTTTCTCATACCAACGTTCTTTACCGACCACTTTCTTACGTTTAAACGGATAGATACGCCCTAAAGATATATTCAGGTCAGGCATTGTCAATGAAATAATAGAGTCGCGTGTATTTTGCGAAACATTAAATGTACTCGAAATAGTCAGGTTCTGATTAGGAAATGTACGCGAATAGCTAACACTAGAAGTACGTGTACTTTGAGAGTAGAGTTGCGGATCATACCAACTGCTCAAATTAGACTTTTCATAACTAGTTGATGCATAATTCACACTGGCAGAGAAATTAGTATTCGGACTAGCTTTCGGATCTTGCCGGTGTGTCCACATAATCTTAAAACTCGTTGTTTCCGAATAGTCCGGCATATTCTTATCTCCCGTCTTGGTATCCAAGTAACTCAAGTTAAAGCTACCAGAGAATTTATAGCGTTTATTATAATTTGAAGCGGCTCCCAATCCCCATGAACCTTTCGTAAAGATTTCACCGGTCAATTTCAAATCCATTTGGTCGCTAATGGCAAAATAGTAACCTCCATCACGCAAATAGAAACCTCGCGACGTTTCATCCCCGTAACTCGGCATGATGAATCCCGATGAATATTTGCTGCTAAAAGGAAAGAATCCAAATGGAATAGCTAGAGGTAAAGGCACATCCGCCACCACCAACCATGCAGGACCGAATACAACATTTTTCTTAGGACGGACTTTTGCGCGGCTCAAAGCCAAATAGAAGTGTGGGTGTTCGTGGTTATCGCAGGTAGTATAACGCCCGTGCTCCATAAAATACTCATCATTCGCCCCTTTTTTTGCATTCTGGCTAGTGATGTAACCTTCACCCTGTTCTGTAGTGATATTATTAATAAAACCTTTTTTTGTTTTAAAATTATAACTCATCGTCTCCGACTCATAAGGAGTCTCACCATCTTTAAAGATTGGTTTTCCTTTAATGACTCCTAAAGAATCTTTTATTCCGTTAGCGTGCACCGTACTACTATCCAAGTTCATAGAAATAACATCGGCTGTTAGTTCTATTTTCTGATAATTTACTTTACCGGAGCCATACAAAACCGCATTCCGTCCAGAAAAGATTGTTGAATCGCTCGATTCGTAAATAACCGGCGCATCAAGTGCTTCTTTCTTCGGCTTGGCTACCGTATCTACCATAAGAGTATCGGACACCGCATGCTCCGTCCTGACAGAATCAACCGGAGCCTCTTTTTTCTTTCGACGTTGCGCATCGGCACTTTGCGGAACAAGCAATAGTACAAAAAGCAGTAGTATTGATATATTTATATAGATTCTTAATGATGTCATTAATCAGGGATTTACACATCGGTTGGCAAAATTACATAATCTCAGTCAATATAAAAGAAGAATGCCAAGTATTTTAAATTATTTTTTAGAGTTATAAAAAGAGTTCGCACCATTTCTTAAAACGATAAACTCCCTCTTCACCATATTTAGAAAGGCTCTTTAATGCAGCTTCCACACTTTTTTCTCTTCTTAAATGACTTTTAGAATAAAACTTGTCGGCAAAGCAAATAACCTGTTCCTCCATACTGACCGGAACCATATCCCGATGTGGAACCGGTAAGTGCTGTTCCGCTATTTGCTGCAACGAAATTCCTGCTCCGGTATGACGTTCGCAAACCAGTGCATGCTGAGGAAAACCTTCTTTGCGCATGAGTTCAGCTCCTAAAAAGCCGTGACAGATATAAGGTTCGGTCCCGTAGCAGGCTATATCCGGCGCATCGGTAAGAAATATTCCGATATCATGAAGCATAGCTGCTTCCTCCAGAAAAGAAACATCAAGTTTAAATTCGGGGTGAGCCGCAGCTATTTGCAAAGATTTGTCGGCTACAGCCCGACTGTGTATCCATAGAATTTCTTTTAGTTTATCTTGATTTTCATAATATCTGTCTATTATAGCAAGCACATTCATTTATTTCTAATTTTTATAGATTAAAACAATGTTTATTGTATTTTTGTGCAATATTACAAAAATAAATTAGTAAAAATGAATATTAGTGAGATTTTAGAAACTACTGTTTTCGGCGTCTCTATCCATGGCGCCGTTGTTTTTTGTATCAAAGCTGCTATTATATACGCATTTGTACGTATTATTACAGCTATTATAAAGTATTTATTCCAACGCTCATCAAAGAGGCAAGGTAAAGTGGTCCTTGATGCAACCAAAGTCAGTTTTATACGCCGCATCGTAGTAGCTACTATTTATGTTATAGGTATAGCCGCTTTTTTGTCTCTTATTCCAGGTATGGAAAAGATCAGCAACTCTATCCTTGCCAGTGCCGGCATTTTGGCCATGGCAGTAGGTTTAGCTTCTCAAGAAGCACTGTCAAACATAGTAGGCGGACTGTTTATAATCTTCTCACGACCGTTCAAAGTAGGAGATTTCATTAAAGTGGACGATGTAGTAGTAGGTACGGTAACGGAAATTACTCTCCGCCATACTGTCATACGGAATGCAGAAAACAGAATGATTCTGATTCCGAACAGTAAAATTAATTCGAGCACTATCATTAACTCTACTTTTGGCGACTATTCCACTTGTGCTTTTATAGAAGTCGGCGTATCATATACTACCGATTTAAACCATGCTATGCAAGTGATGCGAGACGAGATCATGAAACATCCATTATTGATAGACCACCGCACAGAAGCAGAAAAGAAAACCGATACGCCGGAAGTGGTAATACGTGTTATTAATTTAGGTGACTCTGCTATTACGCTGAGAGCATGGGCCTGGGCAAGCTCTACGGGAAATGCTTTCGTCTTGAAATGCGATTTGCTGAAATCGATTAAAGAACGTTTCGACCAAGAACAGATTGAAATTCCTTACCCATACTTCAACCATGTGATTATGAAAGCTTGAGACACGACAAGAAGTTTGCCAATTAAAAAGAAAAATGCGATTCGTATAAACCGCTATATAATTCTTCAACATTTACTTTAAACTGCCTGATCTATTTCTATCAGCAGTCTCCCAATCAAAATATGTTCTTCACTCGTCCCTATTTCTTATGCTATTTTGTGGGCTTTGCCCCTTCTGCCAGCAAATTATAAAAAGAAGGGAGAAGTGAAGAATATATTCGAATGAGTCGACAAACGGAACTTTAAGCATACACAACTTTAAGAAAAAAGTATTTGCTTTATCGACAACCTGTCCACAGTAAAAAGCAATCTCAACTAGTTCTCTCCCGCATACGCAATTCATGTTTAATAAAGCGGCGAATCAACCTATAAGCCGGATGGATGGCCTTGTACGGACGAAGCGAACTTTCGTGTAACACAAACACCAAAAGACAAAACAAACTAATCAATGTAAGCCAACCATATATTTCTTTCATTGTCACCATCAACACTTGCTCTTGCAAAGCACCGTACACTTGACCGACGGATAGATGTGCGACTGTTGGGTTAACACGATCCAAAGTTGCACCCAGCGATATACCATTCTCTACCAACATCACTTTCAGGACTCGTCCCAACACAGCCGAACCAATAACACCTGCCAGCGTAGTACTAGCAAAGCCTTGTATGGATACAGCCTGGAAAAAGTTTTGGAAAGGAACTTTAGAAAGCATCGTAATAAAGCTGATTTCAATAATTATATAACCGAACGCACGTAAGAAAAGCGGCAACATGAGTGTTTCCTTAGGCAAATTATAATCGAGAGTGAAATAGAAATACATCAGATACCCTGTGATACAGACGAAAGCAGTTATTACCATCGTTTTATAACGCCATTTACATCTGGCGAAAGTCAAATAGGTAAATACACTACCTATTACTACGCCCAACAATACAATCCAATTGAATGAGATATAGTTCAAGGCATCGTACCTTAGCACAGACTCCAAATAAATGTGCTCTAAAATATGTGACGGTGACAATAACAAGTCTATTAGAATATAAAGCAAAAAAGTAAGATATACTGCCCGAAAGCGCCACGTTTCTATGGCAATAAAAGGGTGACGGATAAATGAAGCCCGCCACAGATTTAATGCCAATACTACCATACCGCCTATTGTCGCCATCCATATGTAACCGGAACCATACCAATCGTAATATTCTCCATATACACACACGAATACGATGCACATCACCGTCAGTCCCCACATAAAGCCTCCTAACCAATCGATTCCGAAAAGCGGTAACTTACGCATGGAACGGTAAGTACGAAACATAATCATTACACCAATCATCACTATCAGAAGTAGAGCGATAATCAGCCAATACATATACTCCCATTTTGCCCAAAAAGCTACATAAACCGTGGTAAGTCCCGACACCTGAATACACCCTTGTACTAACAGATAAATATAACAAAAGAATACCGATAAGTCACGCTTCGGAGTCAACCACAACTGTATGGTAGAATTACATTCAAATGTCCCCCACATCCTAAAGATACCAGCGAAAAAACAGGTGACCACCAACACTGGCACACTCCGCGTATACATGCAAATGAGATTACTAATAATCAATGCTATACTGCAAGTAAGCAAAGAAGTCTTTGATGCGAAACGGAACTTCAACCTAAACATAATAGTGAAAGTTAATGACATTCCTATCATCGAAGCATAGCCCGCCATCATGATATCCTCTTGCATCAATGCGGTAGAACCTACCATCTCACTGACTGCCGCTAAATATACACCTCCTGAAAACTGAAATACTACCACGATGGCGATAATAATCCAAGGACGTAACTTCTCCGGTACAAAAGAACGGATAGAAGGAATAGAAAAAGATCCTGCTTCATGCATAAATTAATAATTTACCAAACATTCTACATTCATACCTGCGCGTAAGCGTTTCATATCTTCGGCACGGTTTTCTTTCGAGAATTCAATCCTTACGGGAATCCGTTGCTCTACCTTCACAAAGTTTCCCGCCGAATTGTCCTGTGGAATCAAGGAGAAGCTAGCCCCGGTAGCACGAGACATTGCTTTCACCGTCCCTCTAAACACCACACCGGGTACGGCATCCACCTCCATTTCCACCGGTTGCCCTTCACGAATTTGTGCAGTCTGCGTTTCCTTATAATTAGCTACCACCCATTTCTCATTCTCGTCCACCAAATCGACCAATGTCTGCCCAGGTTGAATCAACTGTCCTTCTTTCACTTCTTTCCTTCCGGTAGTACCGCTGCATGGAGCCAAAATCACAGTATACGAAAGATTCAAACGCGCCAATTCTACTGCAGCGGCAGCCAATTCAATACTAGCTTCGGTTTGTTCTAAACGTTGGGTCTGCTCTTTCTTCACCAATGCGGTCGTCTGTTTCTGGTGTAACAATAGTTCGTAGCGTGCTTTAGAGGCTTCATATTCCGTTTTTACACCATCATATTGTTGTTGAGTAACGGCATCCTGCGCCAATAAATTCTTATAACGGTTATATTCGCGTTCCGCATTGGCCAACCGAATTCCAGCTTCCCGTACACTGGCATCGGACACGGCTATATTATTCTGAGTAGCATGAACGGAGGTATTCATTACTGTTTTACCAGCCAATGCATTTTGATAATCAGCCTCAGCCTGAGCCAATCGGAAACGAAACTCCATATCTTCTATCAAAGCCAACGTATCCCCCTGATGTACCTCCTCATATTCGGAAAAATAAAGCTTCTTAATAAAACCTTGTATGCGGCAATTTACCGGCACAATATGTTGGCGTACTTGCGCATTATCAGTAAATTCTACACTTCCAAGATGCACAAAATGAGAGCAAACCCACAATAAGCCTAAAGATAATACACACACGATGGTTACATTCGCCACTAACTTTTTAGTTTTCTTATTCATAACATTTTATTTTAATCTTTCATCCTTAATTCCTTTTTCTTCTCTTTTTCCTGACGGACAAAGCAATCTCCCTTCGTCTTACAATATACCTGAAACATAAAGCAGTTTGTAATAACTGAAGATAATATGAATGCGGGCGTTTATCAGCTCCACTTCGGCGGAAAGTTTGGCATTACTTGCATCCAGCATATCAGTGATCAAGGCCATATCATTCTTATAACGATTATGTATTACGGCATAATTCTGATTGGCAAGTTCCACGCTTTTCAACAACGTATTCAGTTGCTCGTAAGCCTCCAAATATTTTATATAGTCCGCTTTTACTGCCAGTTCCGTTTGTTCCTTTACGTCATCATATTGTTCTGTGACCCGCTGCATGGAAAAACGGCTGCGACGAACCGACTTATTAGTCTTATAAAGCGAAGAGATATTATACTTCAAACCAACACCTATATACCAATAATTAAAATTCTGATTAATGGGCGGCACTTCTATTATAATAGGGCCATCAAAATGATTTCCAGCAACCAGAGCCAATTTAGGCAGACGTTCTGATTTAATAAGTTTGTCCTGATGTTTGCTCATTTCCACACTTAGCGCTCCTTGTTTCAACAAAGGAGCATGCATACGAGCTCTATTCATCCAATAATCTTTGTTTTCTACCGGCAGAGAACGATCGACTAAAGAAGTATCCGGTTGAATACGGATTTCCTCTGGTAACCCCAAGGTAGTAAGCAAATTGGCATTCAGTATAGCCAAAGAATTCCGTATCTGAATACGGGCGAGTTCAAGATTTGCTAACAATAGCTCATAACGGGTAACATCATTCTTTAGCACCAATCCCTCGGAATTCTTTACCTGAATATCTCTCAGCACCTGACGGGCCAATTCAATATTCTTCTCATATACTTGCAACAAGTTGCTCTGTTTGAACAAGTCGAGGTAATACCCAACTAAAATAAACCGTACTTGATTACGGTTTACGTCCAGACTCAAGCGGGCACTCTGTTCCTGTAACTTTGCCAAGGCTATGCTATGTGTAATGGCTCCGCCTGTGTAAACAGCCTGTGAAGCCTCGATAGCAAAATTATTTCCCAAATGCGGTATCGGCGCTTTCATTCCATGAGAAAGATTACGTTCAATCAAGCAACCGTTACCTAAAAAGCTAAATGACAATGAAGCTTCGATTTCCGGCAAACGGGCATTTTTAGCCACATTGACTTCTTCCTGTGCTTCACGGATTCCTGTTATAAATGAGCGGATGGATTTGCTGTTCCGATCGGCAAGTGAAAATATCTCTTCAATAGTCATCACCCGATCATGCTCTACCTGAGCATACAAATCTCCGGAACATAATGACGCACAAAACGCCATTATGAGCAAAAAGAATTTGTTCATACATTATGGTTTATGAATTAAAAAATAAAATTATAAGATTGATTATATATTGCACAAAACAAGTCTGTCCGATTATGTAAATAACAAAAACGGCAGAATTAAAATGAATCACACATTATACAAGATTTTTTATTGGTTCAATCGGAGTTCTCTCTTCCCCATTGATGGAAAAGTGAGAGGCGTAATTGAATTGAATGACAGAAATAAAGAAAAGATATAATTTCTAACTTTTTCATTTACTTAAGAAGAGACTATATGCCCCTTCGGCTGCAAAAGTACACAAAAAACGCAAAATAGATAACGGAGAAAGGAGAGAAAAAAGCAAAAACTTCTTTCTATCTCCTCTACCACATATAATTCTCAACGCTTGTCAGCAATACCGAAATTCCTCCACTCTGTTTGGTCGAACTTACGCTTAATAAGTTTTTTGGCCATTGTTACAATCTCCTTTATTTCATCCATTTTCTTATTTGCGCACGACACTTTAGCACTCACCTCTTCTCGCAATTTTTCCAGCTCTTCATTGTATACAGCAGCCTCACTGGCATTCCTCTCCAACAGGTCTATCTGTTCTGAAGTGATGCCTAAATCTTTAATCAACTCATAATTCTTTCTCATACCGGCTACCAGCATGTGTGCCTTCTGCACTTTCTCTAAATACACTTTTGACATAATCGTTTCTCTATTATTTAAAATAAATAAGGATTTTCAGGTGCTCCTTACATTACACATATTTGTTATCAATCGTGAAGTCTGGTTTGATGATTCCGCTTATAATTTCTCTCTTCCGGAACATAAAAAAATGTCGCCCGCAAACCAGTCATGTATTCTTGCACAAGAATGCACTACCATACAGTAGTTTAACCACCGACAACTTACAACACTTCATTTATTTTTGCCATAACATAAATTATACAGTGCCTTTACAACTGCATTTTTATGTATCATTTTTTCTATACTTTCCATATTTTACCTACATAGTTATGCTACTTGGTTCCGAGAACAAAATTAACAATTTAATTCGTTTTAGCAAGCGGTTCCCAGACTTCAAAGGCTTCATAACAGAAGTACAAACAAAAGATTATCAACAGGTTGCAAAAAGTTAAACTTTTCTAAAAGCAATACTTATAAACGTTCGAGAAATAGTTTCTTTTGATTAATTTTGTAATAGGAAGTCGTAAAAAGCGACTATGTAATCACCATGAATAGCAAAATTAATTTAAAAGACATTACCTTTGAAAATGTAAAAGAATTAACTGAAACAGACATCTATTATTTAATGCAGGAGTTAGAACAGGTAAGTGACCCTACTTTCCGCTCCGACCGAATGAAAGTCATTAACTCTGCTTTCCAGTTCCGTTACATTTTACCTAAAAAGAAAGTTTTAAAAGCCGAACTGGAAATGTATGGCTATTGCTTCCCTTGTAATGATAAAGTACGAAACAGCAATATGATTGTGGGTATTAAAAGAAAATAACCACATCTACATTTCCTCTGTACTTTATAACAGCCCGAAATATTCTTGCATAAAAACATTTATCTATTACAGCATATATTGTAACACTTTCTAGATATTCCGGGCTAGTTTTGTATCCAATTCTCCCCTTTTTCCCTCCTTATCAACCATCTAGGCAACAAAGAAATTTTATCTTTTTGTGAAACATTTTACGAGTTATTTGTTATTCTTATATAAATCCGATTAAAAAAGATAAGAAACATTACACATCGTAAAAATGTATGCGAACAATCAACAAGTATTACAAACTATTTTGTTAACCCAGAAAGATGAAACAAGAGCAAAATGATTGCGTCTTCTCTAAAGACGCCTGGGGCCACGCCCTACGTGCCATCCCAACTGTTTGGGGCTTATCGGCAGTTTTCTGCCTGGCAATTCCAATGAGTTCTTTTGCGGCTAAAAACAATGTAACGGCAACCCATGCCGTACAACAACAGCAAAGGATAGTAAAAGGTAGTATTGTCGACGAAAAAGGGGAACCGTTGATCGGTGTCTCGGTTTTAGTAAAAGGTACCAGTACCGGCACCATAACTGATTTCGACGGCAAATTTTCTCTCGAGGTTCCTGCGGGACATAAAACATTGGAGATCTCTTACATCGGTTATAAAACCCAAGATGTAACTATCGGCAATGCGCCGCTAAATATTAAAATGCAACCGGACAACAAGTTACTCGATGAAGTGGTGGTAATCGGTTATGGAACGGTTAAAAGGCGTGATCTGACCGGTGCGGTAGCTTCTGTAAAAGGAGATGATATTACCTTGAATCCGGGTTCAAGACCTATGGATGCCTTACAGGGAAAAATTGCCGGATTGGATATTACCAAATCATCCGGACAAGCAGGAGTTAACAGTACCATTCAATTGCGCGGAACCCGTTCTCTACAAATGGATGATAACGGAAAAGCCACCGGAGGAGGTCCTACCTATATTATCGATGGAATGCCTGGAGACATCAATACTCTTAATCCTAACGACATTGAATCGATAGAGATATTAAAAGATGCTTCGTCTACCGCCGTATACGGTTCGAGTGGAGCAAACGGTGTAATAATAGTCACCACCAAAGGAGCGAAAACAGGAAAAGCAACCATTAATTTCAATGCTTATGCCGGATTTACAGGATGGGAATCATTACCGAAAATGCGTTCGGGAGAATCGTTTATACAGGTTCGCCGCGATGCAGCACGGGCTATCGGTGCCAGTACCGAACTAACAGATTTATTCAACAACGCTTCCGAACTGGCCGCCGTACAAGATAATCATTGGATCGACTGGGCTGATGCAGTATTGAATAAAGGATTCGAACAAAATTATAGTCTTTCCGTTTCGGGAGGAACAGAAAAAACAAAAGCTTACTTCTCCCTGAATTTTTCCGATGAACGAAGCATGTATAAGAATGATAACTACAAGGTCTATTCGAGCCGCCTCCGTATCGACCAAAACATTAATAAATGGATTGATACGGGTATCAATATACAAGCTTCATATACTCACCGCAACGCACGGAACGGAGTACTGGAAGACGCATTACGAGCAATACCTTTGGGACAATTATATGACGAAAACGGGAACATTAATTTATATCCTGTAGCAGGAAACACGAATACCAGCCCCAGTATCCTGGCGGACGAACAACCGGGAGTATACAAAAACCAATCGAACGTAGCCAGATTATACATCGACGCTTACATAGACTACAAACCTATCGAAGGGCTCTCTATACGTTCCATGTTAGGAGGTTCTTATTCCGGTACACGTACAGGCAAATTTGTCGGTGTAAACTCTTACAATTATTTAAAAAACGGTGGCGGTACGGACCAAATTAACGCCACGGTATCCACTCCGAATTCATATAATTATAAATGGGAGAACATCTTTACTTATCATACAGTTATCGATGATGATCATGATATTACTCTTACCGGAGTAACCACCTATAACCACAACCAGTCGGAAGATTACTCTATGTACGGAACCAATATTGCAGACAACAAACTGTTATGGTATGGTTTGAGCGGCGACAATATTAATAACAAAACTTTGACCAGCAAATATTCCATGTCGAAAGGTATGGGATTTGTAGCACGCGTCAATTATAGTTATAAAGGCAGATATCTGTTCTCTGCTTCCTGTCGTTGGGACGGTTCTTCTCGCTTAGCCAAAGATAACCGATGGGACAGCTTCCCTGCCGTATCCGCCGGATGGAGAATCTCAGACGAAACTTTTATGGAAAGTACCAAAAGTTGGCTGGATAATTTGAAAATACGTATCGGATGGGGTATTTCCGGAACCACGGCAGGTATCAATCCTTATTCTTCCGTATCGGGAATTGAACAGAGCGCTACCAACATCAGCGGGCAGAAGGTTCCTACGACCTTATTTTCCAAGGTTATAGCCAACCCACGACTAACTTGGGAACGTTCTTCTAATACAAACATTGGATTGGACGCTTCTTTCTTGAACAACCGTATCGACCTTACTATCGATTACTATAATACCATCACCAAAGATGTGATTATGAGTGTCAATATGCCGAATACAATGGGAGGTTACAATGCGTCTACACCTTATACCATGAATGCCAACTTGGGCAAAACCCAGAACCGTGGTGTGGAACTGGCACTTACTACTCATAACATTACTAATCGGGACTTTACCTGGACATCGACCCTCACCTTCGCCAAAAATAAAGAGAAGATTACAGCGCTTACCGAAGGACAAGATATGATGATTAACGCCAAAAACAACGATTTAGTGTGGAAACTAGGATCCCCGATATACTCGTATTACGGTTACAAATTCATCGGTATCTGGCAACACAGCGAAGCGGAAACCGCAGCCTTATTCGGTTGCAAACCGGGTGACGTAAGGGTTGAATATGCCAGTGTAAAACAGGATGCAAATGGTTATTATTACGAAGAAGAAACGAAAGACAGTAACGGAAATCCGACAATGAAACGAGTGGACATTACGGCAGAGAATCCGTATACCCAAAGGGATGGTGTGGACCGCCAAGTGTTAGGGCACAAAAACCCAAACTGGACAGGAGGTTTCAAAAATACCTTTACTTACAAGGGCTTCGATTTGTCCATATTCCTATACGCACGATGGGGACAAATGATGAAATATGACAAGATTATCGGTTTATACGACCCAGCCGGTACCACCTATAATTTCCCAACCTATTTCACTTACTATGATTCCACGATAGAAGCCGACCAACACGTACTGTTTCCGGCGGCAAAAGCCAACACAAGTTTCCAGGATTACGACAACTATACAAGTATGTATTACATAAACGGTTCGTTCTGGAAAATCAAAAATGTGACTCTAGGTTATACCTTGCCTCGGAAATATTGTAATAGTATAGGTATTACCAATCTCCGTGTGTATGGTACCATCACCAACCTGTTTGTTTTCTCACCTAGCAAATATGTGAAAGATTACGACCCGGAAATGGACGGAAGTGTAAACTTCCCGTTATCGAAAGAATTAGTATTCGGTGTAAACTTAACTTTTTAAATGACAACAATAATGAAAAACAAGATATTCAAATGGACACTCTTTGCCGGTTCCGCTTTCATGATGAATGCCTGCGAACTGGACGAATACAACCCGAATGAAGTGACCGGCGACGAAAAGCTGGAAACATTCGAAATTTACAACGGCTTGGTAAATCAATGTTATACGCCGCTTATTAATACTTTTTACCAAAGCAGCGATTATATCATAATGACCGAAGGTGGCACAGACTTATGGCAATCACCTAAAAATGGAACTAATTCCAGTGAAATCCTTTATTACGAGAATCTGCCTGCCAACAAATCATATGTAGAGAAAGTATGGACTTTCGGATACAATACGATCAATATGTGTAACGCCGTTGTCGATCGGGCTCCCAAAGTAACGGACGCCGACCCCAATACGCTGGTGCAATGCATAGCCCAGGCACGTTGCCTCCGCGCTTACTACTACTCGGTATTGGTGGAACAATTCGGCGAAATCACGTTATCGCTGAACGAGGCTACTTCCGGACCGGAATTGTACCCTACACGTAGCTCTTATGCAGATATTTATGCAACTATTATTTCGGATTTAAAATACGCCGTTGCCAATCTACCTACTTCATGGAACGACAGTTATGCACGTGTAACTAAAAAATCCGCTTTAGGGCTACTTTGCCGTGCCTATATTCAGGGTGCTTCCCACAACCTGACCGACGAGGGAAAATCATATCTGGAACTGGCTTACGAAACTGCGACCCGATTTATCGCGGAAAAAGATCAGTACGGTGCTTACCTATATCCTGACTTCGCCGACGTATTCAACGAAAAGAACAACCGTAATAATAAGGAAGCGTTATTTATCGCAGCAGGCGCCAACCGTAATTCGGAAGCTTATAATGCAGGATATACCCAATCGGAAGTATTCCGCCATTTCTTGCCTTCTTTAGGAACCTATACGGATTTGGGACTGGTAGACAAAACGAACAACTTTGTATACGGACGCCCAAACAGCAATATTTTCCTTCCCTCTAAATATTTATTGGAATGTATGATGGCCGATCCCAAAGACAAACGTTTCCAATATTCATTTATTACAGCTTACTCCGCTTGGTCGTGCTTGCTGTATTATAATAGCGGTCCACTTTATGACGACAAAGGGAAACCGAACTGGAACTATCCGTACAGCTATGAAACTTGGGGAGAAACCTATCAGCTGACAGAAAATAAATGCAACAAGTTTGGTATCGATAAAAAATGGATAGGCGCCAAACTCTACCCCCACTTCGAACTGATCAATAACTCCACCGACGAACTGGGAATATGGAACGCAGACGGTACGGCTTACATCAATCAGGACGAAACCGACGGAAATATTCTTCATCCGGACATTCCTATGCCGGCACCCGGTGCGGACGAAGACTGGCAATATGCCGTTTACGTATCGATGAAAAATTTAACACCGGAACAGAAGGCGCAATATCCCTGTTTTGTAGTCAACGCATTCGATTTATATGAAGCCGACGGCACTCCCAAAACCACTACCACAATTAATGGTTCTGTTGTGGAACTAGAAACTTCTATCTATCCGGCACTTTCCAAATTCAACATGCCGGGCAAGGAGTTTTTTGGTTCGAACGTACAACGGAAAACGGTTGATATGACCATCATGCGTTTTGCCGAAGTATATCTGATAGCCGCAGAAGCTTCCGTCCGTTTAGGAAAAAACGATGCCGCCCAATATCTGAATGTATTGCGTCATCGTGCCGGAGCAACCCAAGCCCCTACGTCTATAGATATGAACTACATTTACGATGAATACGCAAGGGAATTATGCGGAGAATTCAGCCGCTGGTACCTGTTAAAGCGTAACCATGCTTTCGAAGCGCGTTTAAAAGCTTACAATCCACGTGCAGCGAAAAGCTTTAAACCGACCAACTACCTTCGTCCTATTCCACAAAAATTCCTGGATGCCATTTATAATGCAACGGAATACGGACAAAATCCGGGTTATTAATATATAGTATAGTTTGGTATGAAGAAGGGGCTTTTCGGGTAGCCCCTTCTTTTTTTATGTTTCATACGCTTAAGAGAGTTTTTGCAACCGTTTAGTCGATAGATTTCAGGCATTCGTAGATTATTGGTACACAAAGAATAAACTTTAGCCAACCAAGAGGGTCATAAGTATGTTATGAAACTAATAAATGAAGCAATTATGAAGAAACAAATTTTCAGTTTAGCCATTGCACTGCTTATCAGTTCGACTGCATGTATGGCCCAAGATCAAAAAAGACAAAGACCGAATCGCTCACAACGTATGGAGCAGATGATTACCGAACTCGGGTTGAACGAAACCCAGGCCAAACAGTTCAAAGAAGCCATGGAAGAGATGAGACCCGCAAAAAATAATTCAGGAGAAAGACCTTCGCGCGAAAAAATGGAAGCGCAACGGAAGAAAATGGATGAAAAGATGAAAAGCATCCTCACCGAAGAACAGTATAAGAAGTACCAGAGCATGCGCCCGCAAAGACACCAGAGAAGAGGCAAATAGCCCTTGCACGCTCAAATTTCTCACTCTTTAAATAACTAATAATGTTAGCGCGTCTGACATTATTAGTTATTTAATTAACCTATAATGCTACAAGGTTCAACATCATTAGTTATTTTACAACGTATAAAATAGCTATTTAACCGACATGTTTTGCACTACATAACGGTATACCGCCTCCGAAATATCCGCAATAAGCTGCGCCGTGACATGACTGTTTTCTTCCGAATCTTTAATGAAGACGGCAATGGCATAATAATTCCCATCCGGCAGGCATACAAAACCCACATCATTTAAACCGATAATCTGCCCTTTTGCATTCAAATCGCCTGTTCCAGTCTTATGCCCTATCACCGCTCCGGTATTCTCCAAAGGTTTTACCAAACGGTCTTTTCCAGTTTCACACTCTACCAGTGTTCGTTTCAGGAAATCTTGATATGGCTTTCCAAACAATCTTCGGGTAAATAAATTCTGAAATAAAACTGCTGCTTCAAGCGGAGTAGTCCAATTCCGATAACATAACGATAGGTCTTTATGCATAGCATTCTCATCGGCAACAACGGCAAATCGCACTCCACCTAATGAACGGATGTAGCGGTCCGTTGCTTGTGGTCCGCCTGAACGGGCAAACAAAATATCGCAAGCATTATTGTCACTTAACTGTAATGTATATTTCAGCAGTTCCTTTACCGGCAACACGATTCCTCCTTCGGGATACCTGTCGCGCAAAGGACTGTACGTATCCTGCCTTAACTCTTCTTTGCGGATAAAAATCTCTGCATCTAACGGCAATCCATTACGCTGGAGAGAGTCTGCCACAGTCAAAGCTTGATGGAATTTAAATACACTCAACATTGGATAGCGGCAATCGTTGTTCACCGTCACTGTATCTTTACCATTCAGAATAACCGCTACACCTACTTGGGCTTTCTTTCCTTTCATCACTTCCCTTATTTCCGAAGTCAAATCTCCCGCTTGCGCCACCATCTGACAAGTTCTCATTTTCATAGATCCAATACAGACGATATCCTTGGCTTTAGCTCCACCTGCGCTCCACATTAGCACCACGTTCTCCCAAGAAACAGATAGAAGTTCGGAACAAGGAATCATCCACACAAAACATAAAAATAAAATCAGTCGATTCATCATATTTATAATATACATTTAAAAAATCGCAAAGCACTAACAAACAAGGAATAATGAACCTACTTCTGCGCTTTAGCTTTCAAATTTGGTAGAAAATAAGTTACGAGTCCTAATAAAGGCATATAAGCACATACGTCATAAACGGCTTCTATACCATGTAAATCTGCCATGTTCCCTAATACCGCCGAAGCAATACCCGCTATACCGAACGCAAAACCAAAGAACAAGCCGGAAACCAAACCTAATTTATAAGGCAAAAGTTCTTGAGCGTATAAAAGAATAGCCGGAAAAGCAGATGACAGGATAAGACCGATAAGAAAACTTAGTACGCAAGTCCATGCCAATCCGACATGAGGCATTAGCAAACTAAAAGGCGCCGTACCCAGAATAGATATCCAAATAACGTATTTCCGCCCTATCTTATCACCTAACGGACCTCCGACCATCGTACCGGCTGCCGTAGCAAACAGAAACACAAACAAGAACAGTTGCGATGCTTGCACACTAACCCCGAATTTATGAATCAGATAAAACGTATAATAACTACTTAGACTTGCCATATAAATATATTTGGAAAAAATCAGCAGTAGCAGAATACCGATAGCAAACACCGTCATTCTTTTCGATAAAGGCGATTCACTCTGTACTTCCGCTACCTGATGCTTCCGTTTCATTACCCGTAATACCCGTTTATACCAACGGCATATCGGAATCATGCTTACCATAGCTATAACACAGAATACACAGAGAATAACGATATTCTGCCGGCCATAAGGAGCCACCACCAACGCAACCAGCAATGGTCCCAATGAACCGCCTAAGTTACCGCCCACCTGGAAGATAGATTGCGCGAAACCGCGTTTGCCGCCCGAAGCCAAAAAAGTAAGACGTGAGGCTTCCGGATGAAGAATGGAAGAGCCTATTCCTACGAAAAATACGGAAAGTAATACCCACCACAAAGTCGTGGCAAAAGCAAGGTTCATCAGTCCCAGCATAGTAAATCCCATTCCCACAAGCAAGAACCAAGGATTCGGCTTCTTATCCAAATACAAACCCACGACAGGTTGAAAAACCGATGCCGCTATCTGATAAACCAATGTTATCAAACCGATTTGGGCGAAATTCAACAGCAAATCTTCTTTCAACAACGGATAAACCGCCATAATAATAGATTGAAGCAAATCATTCAGACAATGGGAAAGGCTCAACGCAAACAAAATTCCCATCGCCGTGCGGGTCATCCCCCACCTTGAGTTCTGATTCATTGTTATACTTTAAATTTAATCGTTTCTTCCATAGTCAATGCCTCATCCACCAGGGCTTCAGTGTCTGACTTCTTGTAAACATCCATTTGTGACAAATCAAGGGGACAAAGATAGCAAAAGCCGGACGAACCGCAAAAAGACCAATACCATTTCTCTTTTATGGCAGTAAGACTATTCTCTAGAAAAAGAAAACACATTCCAATTTGCATAAGGAGCGGTCCGCCAACCGGTTTCAACCGGATGCATCGTTGATACAATCTGACCCAGCATATAACGATATCTTACCCCTTCTGCAAACAACTCCATTTACCTAAAAAAGAATTATCCGGCACTTCATACTTGCTCACCACAAAAAATTAATTATTTTCGCCGAATAGATCATTTTAAAAGAATGAAAAATACTACGCAATATATTTCCACTTATTCTTCCCCGATTGGAGAACTGACTCTTGCAAGCAATGGTCCTTGCCTGACGGGCGTGTGGTTTGACGGACAAAAGTATTTCGGAAGCACTTTAACAAACGAATACGAACAAAAATCGCTGCCCGTCTTCGAACAAACCAAAGCATGGCTGAACTGTTATTTCAGCGGAAAAGTGCCGGATTTCACTCCGGACTTGCACTTAACGGGTACACCGTTCCGTCTCGAGATATGGGAGATACTAAAAGGAATACCTTACGGAAAAACAGTCACTTACAAAGAAATTGCGGAAACTATTGCCCTGTCGAAAGGACTACGGAGCATGTCGGCACAAGCTGTAGGGAACGCAGTAGGACACAATCCCATCAGCATCCTTATTCCTTGTCATCGGGTGATCGGTTGTAACGGCAGTCTGACCGGATATGCGGGAGGCATTGACAGAAAGATAAGTTTATTGACTTTGGAACAAGCAGACACGAGCACGCTGTTCTTTAAATAGTCCGGCATTCATCCAAGCAAGAACGGAAAAAACATCCATAAAACAATCCCGGCAAAAAGAACAGTAATCCTCATGCACCGGCATCCTTCATCTTAGTGCATTAAAATCACGGTTCTTTCACCGAAAAAACAAAGGAACAAGTATAATATCTATTTTACATCAAACGCTTAATAATTGAATTATGAACTATATAAATGAATGTGTAAGAAGACAAGACAGATTACTGGAAGAGGAAAACGCTTATCATTTACTTCGCAACGGTGAATTCGGCGTTTTATCTATGGTAAAAGACAACGGAGATGCGTATGGTATTCCTATTAATTATGTATGGGACGGCACGGAAACCATTTACCTGCATTGTGCTCCGGAAGGCGAAAAGTTACGAAGTATCTCCCAACATCCGGAAGTATCTTTCTGTGTGGTAGGACGTACGAATGTAATATCAAACAAATTCACCACCGAGTACGAAAGCATTGTAATCACCTGCCATGCTTGCACCGGTTTGCTTCCCGAAGAACGGATGCACGCCCTTCGACTGTTTCTGGCAAAGTACTCGCCGGACGACCTGGTAACGGGAATGAAGTATGCGGAAAAATCCTTTCACCGGACCGAAATCATCCGGCTGAACGTGTTAAGATTCAGCGGCAAATGCAAACGCGTTCATTAATGCAGGAACAAATAAGCAACAAACAAGTAAATTCAATAAAAGTACAGGAAGATATTTTTTATCCAACTCTAATAAATCCCGCTCGCCCTACAAACTCCGTATGCTATAGAAGGATGGCTAACAGATGAATTGTTAATAAACTAACAGAATAGGCCCTTAAAAATTCACATTTCCTAACACGAATGGTTGCAATGAAAACGCTCATCTTCTCTGCTACCCCGAAAAAAACGATTCTTCAAGTGCTTATGCTTACGGAGAATCAAACTATAAAAAATGTAAAAGAACAAGGGTAGACAGGGACAATTTCTTTTAAAGTTACATCCAACTTCTACTGAATTACACACGTCACGCAGTAGAGTTACGACCGGAACCTTGAAGAGATTTTAATGGAAACTCTTCTGCGCAGTAGTCAAACTTCTGCTGAACAACGGTAAAAAGTAGGGTGACGTTGTACTCGTAAAGCGTATAATTTCTAATTTCGACACTTGAAGGGTTAATGAACGTGAAAGAAGGCTTGTAAAAGACTGGTGGCACAGGTAGGGCAAATGAGTGCAGATTTTGCTTACCAATAGACCGCTCAGAATCCTACGGACTCTAACCTACTGGAAACCAGCACATCTCTCTTTAGCCCAAAGTCATTGTTTTCCGGCTTTGGAACCCTGCTTTCAAACAAAAAGACAAACTGTTAGAAATCAATCTCTTATCCAAACTGAAAGAAATACTTCCCAGAAAAGATGTGTTAAGATATATATCCGACTGTTAATCCAGCGGAAACCGGTGGACCTTACTTATAATAGAGGTAACCCCCATCTTTATCAAGTGAGTCATAAATCCTCTTCAATGGAATTGAAAAGAAACTACAGCAAAACAAATAAAGCAGAGACAAGCAAACATCCTCTATAAATCAATATCTTATATTCATTGTTTTAGCTCATTCTTTCTCTTCTTCCACAGCTGCCAACTATTGATAATGTTTTGCCACAACACGTAGGAACCCGGACCTACCGACGACAAAGGGGCAAGGAAAGTGTATGCCATCCAGATAGCCAACACGGTATTTTTCTGTCCGAGCGCCTGTCCAGCACTGATGCGGTCGTTGTAATGACTACCGATGGTTTTACCCAAAAAGAATTGCAGGCAACATACCACGAGCGCTACCACGGCAATCCATATTTCTACATTCGGATCGGCATTGCTGTGCATCAGAGACTTTACCGTTTCTCCGGTCACAATAGCCAATGATACAGCCCAAAGATAAAAGGCCAAATCACGTACGGCAGTAATGCGGGCATTCATTTTCGGAAAAACATATTGCATGATGCAGGCGGCAAGGAATGGACAAATAAGTAATGGAAATATCTTGGCGAGAATTAACAGGAAAGCAGTAAAAAAGCCGCTTCCAGCATGAGGTTCCACTAACGGAAAGATAAGGGGAACAATTATGGTCGTCAACAGGTTAGATAACAAAGTATAGGTAGTAAGGCTTGAAGCGCTACCGCCCAACTTGCCGGTAATAACTGCTGCTGCAGTAGCCGTAGGACAAATAACACATACCAAACCTGCCTGCGCCACAATCCTGTCGAACGGAAGCAACAAGTGATACACCACCACACATCCTATTATTTGAATAATAGAAAGCCATATATGCCAAGGGCGGAGATGCAACTCACGCGGAGATATCTTACAGAAAGTAACAAAAAGCATAACAAATATCAACATGGGAGTGAGATAATCAATAATGGCACGAAGCACCGGCTTTAGTGGTGACATCAATGAGACATTTGCAAAAAACAAATAAACAAAAACTCCCGTCAGCATGGCCACGGGCAGCGTCCAATTCTTAAGGAACTTCAACATATTCTTTTTATTTAAATGCGGATTCGTCCATTTTGTCCTTACCATTTTCTAAATATGGATTAACGCAGACTTCCGCAGATGATTTATTTTTCCAAGGAGTATGAAGGATCTATAAGAATTAAAGAAGTTATAAACATGATTATATCGGTATACCGTGAAGTGTACAGAGCGAATGTCTCATATCCTTAAACATCAACCAACTGTTGGTTTCACACGCCTCATAAATTTCCAGACAAAGCGTGAAAATATTTACCCTCCGAATAAAAGCATTATCCTTTTTATCTTCCCTACTTCACTTTAACTTTTAAGCGAATCAATAACTTATTTACCCCAATCGAAGCGATCCCTCTTCTCCAGAATAAGCGGTACAAAAGTAGTACTTTTTAACAAGATTTGTTTATCTTTGCCCCGCAATTTTGCAAAACAAAATAAATAATTCATTTATGTATAAACAAAGACAAAACCAACGGATGACCGCACTGTTTCGGCAACTGAACCGTAAGTCGTACTCCGTGTTCTGTAGTTTGAAGAAGGAGGTACGTATCGGCGTGCTGGCTTTTGCCACCTTGGCTTATGCCAATACAGGCAGCGTGTCGGCACAGACGGTGAACCATGTTTCCCTCAACACTCAGACAGCAGACGTGGAGATGCAGGAAGTGGAAGTCACGGCTTCACGTGTACCACTTACGCTGAATCAGGCGGCGAGAATGGTAACTGTACTGGACCGCGAAGCAATTGCCGCTGCCCCCGTACAAAGTGTTAACGATTTATTGAAGTATGTTATTGGCGTGGATGTCCGCCAACGAGGAGACCTCGGAATTCAAACAGACATCAGCATACGTGGAGGCACGTTCGACCAAATTACTCTCCTTTTAAACGGCGTAAACATCTGCGACCCGCAAACTGGGCATAACGCCGCCGATTTTCCAGTAGATTTAAATGATATTGAACGCATCGAGATTCTTGAAGGTCCCGCCGGACGTGTATATGGTACATCCTCATTGCTGGGAGCTATCAATATCGTAACCCAAACCGATAAACAGAGTCATGTTGCGGCACATGTGGACGGCGGTTCTTACGGTTTGATAGGAGGAGGAATACGCTTCAACTTTACCAAAGGAAAAGTAAGCAACCAGATTTCAGGAAATATGAACCGAAGCGACGGAGCGACGGACAACAGTGATTTTAAAACACAGCATGCATTCTATCAGGGATGTTTCACTCATTCGCAAGTAGATGTAAAGTGGCAGGCAGGTTATTCAAACAAAGATTATGGTGCAAACACATTCTATAGTCCTAAATATGCCGACCAATTTGAACATACACGCAAGTATTTTGCTTCGATACAGGCAGAGACGAAAGGATTCTTTCATCTGCTCCCTTCAGTTTACTGGACACAGGCAGACGACCGTTTCGAACTCATTCGCGGGGATGAAAGTAAAGTGCCGTTCAATTATCACCGTACCAGCATTTACGGACTAAATCTGAACAGTTACTTTACAAGCAATCTCGGTAAAACAGCTTTCGGAACGGAAGTACGAAACGAAGACGTGATAAGTACCGTATTGGGCGAACCGTTGAAAAGTCCGCAAGCGATTTCGGGAAGCAACCGCCTCTACGATAAAGGACGTAACCGTACTCATGTCAGTTTTCATGCAGAACACACCGTATTACTTTCACAATTTACCTTATCTGCAGGTTTCATCGCTACGATGAATACGGATTGGGACAAAGAATTTCATTTCTTCCCGGGCATTGACGCCTCGTATTGGTTTACTCCACAACTGAAAGCGTATGCTTCCTGGAGTACCTCTCTGCGTATGCCCACCTTCACAGAACTTTATTACAGTACTAACGAAACGCATCAGGGAAATAAAGATTTAACTCCCGAAAAAATGCAGGCTTACGAAGCAGGACTAAAATATCAGACTCCAGGCTTACAGGGAGTACTGAGCGTATACCATCATCGCGGAAAAGATTTGATTGACTGGATCCGACCTATTGACGAAACCATTTATTACTCGTTGAATCATACAAAAATTAATACCACCGGCGTAGAGGTTTCGGCAACCTTTAATTTGACAAAGTTAGTCAACAAGAACTTCCCGTTCACTTCCGTTAATGTGGGTTACAGTTACATAAACCGGAACAAGGCAGAAGAGAAAACATACGAATCGCTTTATGCACTGGAATATCTGCGCCACAAGTTTGTTGCCAGCTTAAACCATCGCATCTGGAAACAGTTGACGGCAAGTTGGGCTTTCCGCTGGCAGGAACGGATGGGTAACTATACGGATTACTCAACGAATAAGGAAGGAGTACAAAACTCATACCACCCTTATTCGATGTTGGATGTAAAATTACAGTGGACCGCCCCTGCTTACCAACTGTATATAGAGGCAAATAATTTATTCGACAAAACGCACTATGACCACGGTAACATTCCACAACCCGGTATCTGGATACGAGGAGGAATAAGTTACCGGTTTAATCTCTGATTACTTTTTTATTATATTCCGCCACAAGATGATTCCAAAGACTTTCATCTTGCGGCGGAAAACTTTTTCCCATTCTTCCCTTCAACCCGTACAATTTACGTTTTCTCCTTATTTTGCTAAAATCAATGAAAACTTAAAGGCAAATGTCGAGTTTTCTATAAAAATCCATTATTTTTGCACAACTATATGTTCATAATGCGCGCACTGCACTTAAAAATAGTATTACTGATCGTAAGCTGGGGATGCTTTTCTACTTGGTTCAACGTCGTCTCAGCCAAAGACTTTGTCGTGGTTATTGATGCCGGACACGGTGGGCATGATGCCGGAGCCGTAGGCAAAACTTCCAAAGAAAAAAACATTAATCTGAAAGTAGCACTTGCCGTAGGTAGACTCATAGAAAATAGTGACCGGAATATCAAGGTTATTTATACCCGAAAAAAAGATGTCTTCGTTACCCTTCAGGAACGAGCGCAAGTCGCCAACAAGAACAAAGCGGACCTTTTCATCTCAATACATACCAACGCCTTGGCTAAAGGGCGAACCATACAAGGTACCGAAACTTACACTCTCGGACTACACCGTACGCAGGAAAATCTAGAGGTAGCAAAAAAAGAAAACTCTGTTATCCTGATAGAAGATGATTATCAAGCCCGCTATGCCGGGTTCAACCCCAATTCTTCCGAAAGTTATATTATGTTCGAGTTCATGCAAGATAAAAACATGAAGCAAAGTGTACAACTTGCCACCCTCATTCAGAAACAATTCAAAAGTACGGCACGCCGTATCGACCGTGGGGTGCGCCAAGCAGGATTTCTGGTGCTCCACGCTACTTGTATGCCAAGTGTTCTGGTTGAATTAGGTTACATATCCACTCCTGAAGAAGAAAGATATCTGAACTCCCAAACAGGAGTCAATGCCATGAGTCGCAGCATCTGTCAGGCTGTATTAAATTACAAAAATGCTCAAACCGGTTCTTCTTCTCTGGCAACTGTTGCGGAGTCTATCGAATCGATACCAGAAGCAAAGATTTCCGACCTGCCTCAAGAAAGCACAACCGGAAAGGCGGACACATTCCGTCCTTCAACTCCTGCTCAAGCAAAAAGCACTGGTAGAAATCAAGCGAGACCTCAGAGAGGAAGCAAGACGAATAACGTCTCGAACAAAAACAAAGCAATTGCTCAAACCAAACCTGAGACTAAAAGCACAGAGAATAGTCGGATAAAAGTTCAATCACTAAACAATAAAAAAAACAATCCGCCAGAAACAAATAAGCCTGTTTTCAAGATACAAATATTAACTTCCTCCACCTTATTAAAAAAGAACGACCGTAAACTAAAAGGTTATAGTCCGGTTAATTATTATAAGGAAAATGGAGTCTACAAGTATACGTATGGAGAATCTACCAATTATAACGATATTCTCCGCTTAAAAAGAAAAACAAGCGCAACATTTAAAGATGCATTTATTATAGCATTCCGTAACGGAAAAAAGATGAATGTGCAAGAAGCTATACAAGAATTTAAACGCAATAGATAAAAAGACTAAAAAATGAACTTATTCACAAAAGAGGTAAAAATAGGATTGGCAGGTATCATAGCCGTTGCCGTGTTGTTCTTCGGAATCAAATTCCTGAAAGGCATTAATATGTTAAAAGCAACCAACTACTATTATGTAGAGTTCGAAAACGTGGCGGGATTAACTAAATCCAGTCCGGTATATGCCAACGGCTATGGCATCGGTATCGTACGCGACATTACCTATAACTATCAACGTCCGGGACACGTAATAGTAGAAATTGAGGTAGACAAAGAGTTCAGAATGCCGGAAGGCAGTTCGGGTGAACTGGTTACCGAGATGTTGGGAACCATTAAAATGAATCTTCTGCTGAACAAAGATGCCCAAACATGGTACGCAGCAGGCGACACCATCCCTGGTTATGTAAATGGAGGCTTGGTAGAAGAAGCAGCCCGATTAGTTCCTAAAATGGCAAAAATGCTTCCCCAGCTCGACTCTATCGTTTCTTCATTAAACCAATTATTAGCCGACCCAGCCTTATCGGGTACGCTGCACAACACGGAACGTATCACAGCCAATCTGGAAACAACTACTCGCCAGCTAAACCAGATGATGGATAATGACCTTCCACACCTTACGAATAACCTGCACACGATTACAGACAATTTCGTAACCATCAGCGATAATTTGAAAGGTATTAACTATGCCTCAACCTTCCAAAAAGTAGATACTACCTTATATAATATACAACTGATTACTGAAAAACTGAATCGGAAAGACAATTCAATCGGATTACTACTGAACGATCCATCTTTCTATAACAATCTGAATGCCACAAGTGCGAACGCAGCCGCTCTTTTTGAAGACTTGAAGGCACATCCTAAACGATACGTTCACTTTTCTATATTTGGCAAAAAAGATAAGTAACATTCAAAGAAAGCAAGGAGTAACAGAGCTAAAGAAAATAAGAAAAGTAGGTGAAGGAGATAGCCGTTTAGTGGTTTACCAGTTCACTGCGAAGTGATCAGGAAAAATAAAGTAACTAAAACCGAAGTAATAAATAAGTTAAAAGCTAAAACGAAATATTATAAACAGCAGTAAAACCAGGAGACTCTAACTCCTTATGAAGAACTAAGTGAAGCGATAGCTCATTTAACTACTGACAAGCGAAGCTTGCGAAATTTAAGCAATGGAAAAGCTTATATAGATTTTGTCTAAATAATAGGCTTTTCCATCTTTAAATATAAAACGGCTGTAAAGTCCTAATACACCTACAAAAAAAGGCTTTATTCTTTTTAAGAAGATTTAGCCATCCAAGAATAAACAGGTTCAAATACACTCATTCTCAGGTTCTTCGAATATTACAAAAGTGTTTCAGAAAGTACCTTGGATGTATTTCTTTTAAAGCACTGAAAGTTAGCCTATTATTATTTTTCACACATTTGCAAGAAAAAGCTCCTATTGTTTTTCTAAAATAAGATTCCCAATTTTGCATACGTAGAAGTTTTAGACAATTAATAAATGTAGCGATAGCCTTATGATTGAAAACAATCATGTTGAACTTTGGAACCGCTGTCTTAAAGTGATAAGAGACAATGTTCCCGAGCCGACATTTAACACGTGGTTTGTTCCAATCAAACCACTACAGTACGAAGGAAACACGTTGACTGTAGGAGTCCCAAGTCAGTTCTTTTATGAATTCATTGAAGAAAAGTTTTTGGGATTGTTGCGTTCCGCACTATATAAAGGTATAGGTGAGGGCACGCAGTTGATGTATAGTATCCTAACAACAAAAGGCAATGATCCGGGAAAAGTGGAAATTCCTTCGGATAATCGTTCCATACCCGGCACGTATGTTCAAACAAAAGATGCACGCAAAGGTCCCTCGCCCATGGATGCTCCCGCACCACAGGATTTAGACCCGCGCTTAAAAGCAACTTATACCTTCGAAAATTTTATTGAAGGCGCAAGCAATAAGTTACCTCGCGTAGCAGCGGAAACCGTTGCACAAAATCCAGGTAAAACAGCTTTCAATCCTTTATTTATATATGGCCCGTCGGGATTGGGAAAAACGCACTTGGTTAACGCTATCGGTAACAAAATTAAAGCTACTGACCCTTCCAAACGAGTGTTATATGTATCCGCACATTTATTTCAGGTACAATATACCGACTCTGTACGTAACAATACGGTCAACGATTTTATTAACTTCTACCAGACTATCGACGTGTTGATTATTGATGACGTACAGGAATTTGCCAGTTTGACCAAGACTCAAAATACGTTCTTCCACATATTCAATCACTTGCACCAGAACGGAAAGCAATTAATTTTGACTTCCGACCGCTCGCCGGTAATGTTGCAAGGAATGGAAGACCGCTTGCTGACCCGTTTCAAATGGGGATTGCTGGCAGAACTGGAACGACCGAATACCGAATTGCGCAAGAGCATTTTAAAGAACAAAATGTATCGTGACGGATTGAAGTTCCCGGACTCAGTAGTTAATTACATAGCCGAAAATGTAAGCGAGAGCGTTCGCGACTTGGAAGGCATTGTCAACTCCCTGATGGCCTATTCCGTTGTTTACAATAGAGATGTAGACCTTGATTTAGCGGAATGCGTGGTAAAGAAAGTAGTGAAGGTAGAAAAGAAACAACTGACCATCGAGAATATTATTACGAAAGTATGCGCTCATTTTGATGTGGACACGATTTCTATACAAAGCCGTTCCCGGAAACGCGAAATCGTACAAGCACGCCAAATAGCCATGTATCTGGCAAAGAAATACACGGAAGCCTCCTCTGCCCAGATCGGTTCAGCCATTGGAAAAAAAGATCATGCAACAGTGTTACACTCTTGTAAGATGGTAAGAAACCAGTTAGACGTAGATAAAGAACTGCGCGCTCAACTTGAAGATATCGAAGCTGAATTAAAGCATTAAGCTTCGTACTGTGAAATAAAGGATTTACACTTCGTTCGGAAAATAAAAATATAGCCTGCTTTACAGCAGGCTTAAGAGTTAAAGTGGAATGATTTATTAAATCTGCGCTAATCCGCGTTAGAAAATATACAAGCTAAATAAATCCTTGTTTCTTTAAAGTATTTAAAAATGTCTCAGACATTGATTCATTATCCTTTTTAGTATAACGCACCTCCGCAAACACCTGAGCCAAAGTCTCTTTATTGTTTTCTTTTACAAAGAAATCATTTTCCGGCAACGACTCTTTATAAGCATACAAGCGGTCGATGTCCGCACGCGTATAATCATGATACTCTTCTTCATGCATAATGGCTTCCAACGGCAAACGATCCGGCTGTGCAGGATGCTCGGCAGGATACCCTACCGTTACCGTAGCGACAGGCATCACCAACTTCGGCAATTTCAACGTTTCGATAATCAAGTCGGGATTATAAACAGTTGTTCCTAAATAACAGATACCCAATCCTTTTTCTTCGGCTAAAGTGCAAAAAGTCTGCGCTATTAATAATGCATCGGTAGAAGCATTGATAAACGAAAGAAAATTATTATATCCAGGTACAGCCTTCCGCTCTTCGCACCATACTGAAGTACGATGAAAATCAGCGCAAAAAGTAAGTACCACAGGAGCATTCGTTACCATAGGTTGATTAAAATGCGCAGGAGCCAACCGCTCCTTCATCTTCTTATCCCGTGTTACCACCACACTATATAGTTGTAAATTTCCCATTGTAGACGCTCTGCAAGATGTTTCAAGCAACTCATCCAACAAATCGGGAGCAATATCCTGCGTAGCATATTTGCGTATCGTTCTTCTTTGTTTTACATTTTCCATATTTATATTTTTTAAAGCTAAAAAATCAGGGTATCTTCACAGAAAGCCGATGTAATAGAGATCTCGATAACTAAACCTAAATCTTTCGCCATGCAAATGTAGACATTTCTCGGATAATTCGGAGAAGTAACATTATCTTTTTTCTCTTTCACATTTACTTTTATATCAAGATATAACGTTTAAACTAAGACAAAAGTTTTCTAAAACAGATAACTTACTAACCATCTCAATAAAGAATATATACTGTAAATCAATTATTTAATAAGTAAGAATGGAAAACTTTGAAATTGTTGATAACTTTTTCGAGGAAAATTTTGTTATAAAGAAAAACATGTATAGTTTTGCCGCACATTTGTTAACCAATGTCCAGACTTCTACAAAAAGGACAGATAAACATTATAAAATTAAAAACTAAGTTTTGTATACTTCCCATCTTTAGGAGATAAAGGTAAGGAGTTAATTAACAAAACTTACGACATTTAAATTAAAAAAGATACAGTGGAACAACAGAAGTATTCTTATGACGAAGCTTTTGAAGCCTCTTTGAAGTACTTTAAAGGCGATGAACTGGCGGCGCGTGTTTGGGTAAACAAATATGCAGTGAAAGATTCATTCGGGAATATTTACGAAAAATCCCCCGAAGATATGCATTGGCGTATAGCCAATGAAGTGGCACGCATCGAATCAAAGTATCCTAATGCGTTAAGTCCAAAAGAACTTTATGATTTAATGAATCATTTCAAATATATTGTACCGCAAGGAAGCCCAATGACGGGAATCGGAAACGATTTTCAAGTAGCGTCCTTATCCAACTGCTTTGTAATCGGAATGGACGGGAAAGCGGACTCTTACGGAGCTATCATCCGTATTGATGAAGAGCAGGTACAACTTATGAAACGTCGCGGAGGTGTAGGACACGATTTATCGCATATTCGACCGAAAGGCTCTCCCGTAAAGAATTCGGCACTGACTTCTACTGGTCTGGTTCCTTTTATGGAGCGTTATTCCAACTCCACCCGCGAAGTGGCACAAGATGGCCGGCGAGGCGCATTGATGTTGAGCGTTTCTATTAAACATCCGGATTCGGAATCTTTTATCGATGCCAAGATGACCGAAGGCAAAGTAACCGGCGCCAATGTTTCGGTAAAACTGGACGATGAATTTATGAAAGCCGCTACCGAAGGGCGTCCTTACATGCAGCAATTCCCTATCGAGTCTGATAAACCCAGCTATGAAAAAGAGATCGATGCATCGGCTTTATGGAAGAAAATCGTTCACAACGCATGGAAATCAGCCGAACCGGGAGTTTTATTTTGGGACACCATTATACGTGAGTCGGTTCCCGACTGTTATGCCGACTTAGGATACAAAACAGTGTCCACCAATCCTTGCGGTGAAATCCCATTATGTCCTTATGATTCTTGCCGTTTACTGGCTATCAACCTTTATTCATACGTAGTAAATCCGTTTACCAAAGATGCTTACTTCGATTTCGATTTGTTCAAAAAACATGTCGGACTGGCACAACGTATCATGGACGATATCATTGATCTGGAACTTGAAAAGATAGATCGTATTCTGGAAAAGATAGATAACGATCCGGAAACGGAAGAGGTGAAAAGTTCCGAAAGACATTTATGGAAAAAGATTTACAAGAAGAGCGGGCAAGGAAGACGTACCGGGGTGGGTATCACTGCAGAAGGTGATATGCTTGCCGCTATGGGATTGCGCTACGGCACGGAAGAGGCAACCGAATTTTCTGAACAGGTGCACAAAACGATTGCAGTGGAAGCTTACCGATCTTCAGTACAGATGGCTAAAGAACGAGGAGCTTTTGAAATATACGATACGGAACGTGAGAAGAATAATCCGTTTATCAATCGTATCAAAGAAGCTGATCCGGCTTTGTATGAAGAGATGGCAAAATACGGTCGGCGTAACATTGCCTGCCTTACCATTGCTCCCACCGGAACCACCAGTTTGATGACACAGACCACATCGGGTATCGAACCTGTGTTTATGCCTGTATACAAACGCAGAAGAAAAGTAAACCCGAATGACCCAGAGGCTCACATCGATTATGTGGACGAAACAGGCGACGCTTTCGAAGAATATATTGTCTACCATCATAAATTCCTTACATGGATGGAAGTTAACGGACTGGATACTTCCAAGCAGTATACTCAAGAGGAAATCGACGAACTTGTATCAAAATCACCTTATTATAAAGCTACATCCAATGATGTGGACTGGCTGATGAAAGTGAAAATGCAAGGACGCATACAAAAGTGGGTGGACCACTCTATCAGCGTAACTATCAATCTCCCGAATTCAGTAGACGAAGATTTGGTGAACCGCCTATACGTGGAAGCATGGAAGTCCGGTTGTAAAGGTTGTACGGTTTATCGCGACGGCTCCCGAGCAGGAGTCCTTCTTTCAACAAAAAGCAATAAGAAAAAAGATGAGCTGCCCCCTTGCAAACCGCCTACGGTAGTAGAAATACGTCCTACCGTATTGGAATGCGATGTGGTTCGTTTCCAGAATAATAAAGAAAAATGGGTGGCTTTCGTGGGCTTACTCGACGGACATCCTTACGAAATCTTTACCGGTCTGCAAGATGATGACGAAGGTATCTTATTGCCTAAATCCGTCACTAGTGGGCGTATCATCAAAAATATAGATGAAAATGGGAATAAACGCTACGATTTCCAATTCGAGAACAAGCGCGGATACAAAACCACCATCGAAGGATTGTCTGAGAAATTCAATAAAGAGTATTGGAACTATGCCAAACTGATTTCCGGTGTACTTCGCTATCGTATGCCTATCGAGCAGGTTATCAAGCTCGTAGGGTCTCTCCAACTAAACAGCGAAAGCATTAACACCTGGAAGAACGGTGTAGAACGTGCTTTGAAGAAATATGTTACCGACGGAACCGAAGCAAAAGGACAGAAATGCCCCAATTGCGGTCATGAAACCTTAGTATATCAAGAAGGATGCCTGATTTGCAAAACTTGTGGCGCTTCACGATGCGGTTAATCAAATAAAGTCATATCTTTGTACCATCCTGAGTAATGTAAAGGACATTCTTCAGGATGGTATTTTTTTAACCGTTTATTAATAATGCGAATCAGCAGTTGAAGAAGTTGCCGTTTCCTCAGGAAATATCAGGAAGCAGCCGGCCTTTAACTTGCGATTCCTATTAACAACCTTAAAACTATGATACATATTACGTTCCATATTGAATACCGGACGACATGGGGAGAAGAACTCAGAGTACTCGGTTCTGTCCCGGAATTAGGAAATTTCACCGTAGAGGACGGATTTCCGCTTCAAACAAACGATGGTATACACTGGTATGGCACCGTTGCAATCAATTCGTCCGAAACAGACAAAATCCATTATTACTACAGCATTGTAAAGAACCGTCAACTCGTTACGGAAGAATGGAAGATGTTTCCACGGTATATACAAGTGGAAAACGGACAAAGAATCTACCATACTTACGACCAATGGAAAATGGTTTCCGGGCAACTTCATTTCTATAGTTCAGCCTTCACCGAATGTTTAATGGCACGGCACGGCGAAAGTGCGCCACTTGCCCATTATAACAAAGAGTTAACCATCAAAGTGCATTGTCCGCGGGTACACAGCGACTATGCTTTGGGTATTTGCGGTAATCAAGATGTTTTGGGAAACTGGGATACCGAAAAAGCTGTGATTTTAAACGACCGAAACGCCCCCGAATGGCAAGTCAATCTGGACGCCTCCTCCCTGTGCTTTCCTTTAGAATACAAATTTGCGCTCATCAACTTGAAGACGCATCAAGTGGAAGCTTGGGAAATACATGACAACCGATATGTCAATCATCTTGAAATAACAGACAACGAAACAATTATACTGGCCGACCATTATGCTTATTTCGACCAGCCGCAGTGGAAAGGAGCCGGCGTAGCCATTCCGATATTTTCGCTACGCTCTACCCAAAGCTTCGGTATCGGAGATTTTGGCGACCTAAAACTGATGATAGACTGGGCGGTACAGACTCATCAAAAGATTGTGCAGATACTTCCGATTAACGATACCACCATGTCGCACACCTGGATGGATTCGTACCCGTATAACAGTATCTCCATTTTCGCCTTGCATCCGGTCTATCTGGATGTAAAGCAGTTGGGAACGCTCCAAGATACCGAACAACAAAAGCTTTTCGATATAAAACAGAAAGAGCTGAACAGTTTGCCGCAGATTGACTATGAGGCCGTTGAACATGTCAAATGGGAGATTTTCCATGCGTTCTATGCACAAGATGGAGAACAAACACTCTCCTCCCCTGAATTCAAAACCTTTTATGAGGCTAATAGCGACTGGCTGCAACCTTATGCCGCCTATAGCTATCTACGCGACCTTTACCGTACGGCAGATTTCCGTACATGGCCCCAGCACAGCGTGTTCCAAGCAGAAGAGATTGCAAAGCTGTGCGAGTCTCAATACAAAGAAATAGCTTTCTTCTATTATCTGCAATTCCATCTGCACCGCCAACTGCTGGCGGCAAGTACGTATGCCCGGCAACACGGTGTTATTTTAAAAGGAGACATCCCTATCGGAATCAGCCGTTGCAGCGTGGAAGCATGGGCGGAACCCCATTACTTCAATATGAACGGCCAAGCCGGAGCTCCTCCCGATGACTTCTCCGTGAACGGACAAAATTGGGGATTCCCTACTTACAATTGGGAAGAAATGGAGAAAGACGGTTACCGCTGGTGGATGCGCCGGTTCGGAAAAATGTCCGAATACTTCGACGCTTACCGGATAGACCATATTTTGGGATTCTTCCGCATATGGGAGATACCGATGCATGCTGTCCACGGATTGCTCGGACAGTTTGTCCCGTCACTACCCTTGAGCCGCGAAGAAATTGAAAGTTACGGACTCACTTTCAACGAAGAACTGTTCACCCAACCCTACATCCATACCCTGTTTCTCAGTGACCTGTTCGGCGACCGGAAAGAAGAAATCATTGCCCAATTCCTTGAGCCTATGACGGAGAAGGACCGCTATACATTACGCCCCGAATTCGACACGCAACGTAAAGTAGAAGCCTTTTTCCACGACAAGACCGATAACCCGCAGAACATACTGATACGTGACGGGCTCTATACATTAATCAGTAATGTGTTGTTTATCCGCGACAACAAAAACCGCAATATGTATCATCCACGCATCAGCGTACAAAAAGATTACATTTTCAGCATCCTCACCGAAAATGAGAAAACTGCCTTCAACCACCTTTATAACCAATACTATTACCATCGACACAATCAATTCTGGCAACAACAAGCCATGAAGAAACTCCCCGGTCTGACAGGTTCCACCCGGATGCTGGTGTGTGGCGAAGATTTAGGCATGATTCCCGAATGTGTAGGCTGGGTGATGAACGATTTACAAATTCTGAGTCTCGAAATACAACGGATGCCTAAAGACCCCTACCACGAGTTCGGACAATTGGACCAATATCCCTACCGCTCGGTTTGCACCATCTCCACCCATGACATGTCCACGTTGCGCGGATGGTGGAAAGAGAGTCCTTCACAGATACAACGGTTCTACAACCACGAACTGCAACATCAGGGGAAAGCACCGGAGGAAGCTACCGGAGCTATTTGCGAAGAGGTGATACGCCAGCATTTGCGAAGCAATTCGATGCTATCCATTCTGGCTTTTCAGGATTGGTTATCCATGGACGAAGCCATCCGCTTCCCCGATGCAGATGCCGAACGCATCAATATTCCTTCGCAACCCCGCCATTACTGGCGATACCGCATGCATCTCACATTGGAAGACTTACTACAGGCGGACTCTCTGAACGAGCGTATCCGCCGGATGATTAACGAAAACGGACGGAATCAGGAATTTTAAAAAGATGAGAATACAAAACACTTCAATCCTATTGCAAGGTTTGCGGATCTACGCCCGCCACGGTGTAGATCCGCAAGAAACCGCCGTAGGAGCCATGTTTACCGTGGATCTGAAACTTGAAACGGACTTCAGCCGCGCACTGGAAACAGACGAGCTGGACGGAACTGTGAATTATGCCTCCGTATACGAGGCCGTAAAGGAGGAAATGCAGATTCCTTCCCGCCTGCTGGAACATGCCGGAGGACGTATTGCCTATCGGCTGTTTCGCGACTTTCCCGCCATTCAAAGCATCCGGCTAAAGCTCATCAAGCAGAACCCGCCGATGGGTGCCGACTGCGACGGGGCGGGAATTGAAATAACCGTTCGGCGGGAATAAAACAAGGAAAACTTTCAGCTTTCTGTATGGTGAATTAGGAAGCAAACAGGAGAGCGTGAAGGAAGACGGTCCTGTGGGTTGTAAACCTGTTTTCTGTATAGTGCCTTAAGAATGCAAACAGGAGTAAGTGTAAACTGTTTGCAGGCATAGTCGGAATAAAACAAGAGAAGCGTGCTCCGAATTAGTGCCACAGCATTGGCACACCTGTGACACACATATTGGCACAAGTGTGACAAAAGCGTTGGCACAAGTGTGACACAGATATTGGCACAAGCATGCCGCCAGCGTGGCATCACCTGGCAGACAGCCCTATGTTACCTTGTCTGCCCTACTAGATCACCTGTCATTACTTAAAGAACAATAACCAATAAATCAGATACTAATGAAAACATTCATCCTCTCTCTGTTTGCAGTCCTCTCCGTTTCGGGAGCGCTTGCCCAACAAACAGAGGCACAAAACAACACAGCCGGATACGAAACCGTAAAAGATATGCCTCTTTTCTACGATAAAATGAAAGCACGGCTCACCTATCCGCTTGCCTGGCAAAACAACCGGGATAAAGCATTCAACACTTGGAAAAAAGAAGCGCGTGAGGCACTCTTCCGATGCCTTGAGCCTGCTACGCCGGAAGCCAACTTCCGGATGGAAATCATTGATACGGAACAACGCGAAGGTTATAAGGCACACAAGATATGCGTCAATCTTTCCGGATACTCCCGCGTTTCCGCCTACCTGCTGGTCCCCGACGGAAAAGGCCCTTTTCCCGCCATCGTCATGTTCCACGATCACGGAGCACACTTCTCCATCGGCAAAGAGAAAATGGTACGCCCGTTCCATGTAGCGGACACCGTGCTGGCCGATGCGGACGAATGGTCGGTAAAGTGTTACGACGGACAATATACGGGCGACTATTACGCACGCAACGGTTACGTAGTATTATCGGCAGACGCCCTCTTCTGGGGCGACAGAGGACGCAAGGAAGGAGTACGTTACGATTCGCAACAAGCGCTTTCCGCTAATCTGTTACAGTTGGGCATGTCGTGGGGCGCGCTGATAGCATGGGACGATATCCGCAGCGTCGATTTCATCGCCACCCTGCCCTACGTCGACACGGAACGGATTGCCGTACTGGGATTTTCCATGGGTGCACACCGCGCCTGGATGACCGCAGCCGCCACCGATAAAGTGAAAGCCGCCGTAGCTGTCTGCTGGATGAACACGACGGACTCGCTGATGACGCTTACCAACAACCAAAACAAAGGCGGCTCAGCTTACTCCATGATTATCCCCAACCTGCGCCGCTATCTGGATTATCCCCACGTAGCCTCGCTGGCCTGCCCCAAACCGATGTTTTTTATCAACGGCACACGCGACAAACTCTTCCCTGTAGAGGGAGTGAAAGAGGCTTACCGGCAGATGCACGAAGTATGGGACAGCCAACAGGCGGGCGACAAGCTCCTTACCCGCTTCTACGATTCACCTCATTTCTTCAGCAAAGAAATGCAGGAAGAGACGCTGCGATTCTTCCGGAAATGGTTCGGAAGATAAACCTCTCTTCCACTCATAACGGATATAACGACAACCTGTCTCAAAACAGAGATTGAAAATGGGAATACCATACATAGAAACCTTTTTCATAGATATGGGTTGAAGTGAGGAGATACCCCTACCGCAAACTCGAAAACAACGTCCCTATGAATACATGTTTTTCCGTAATATCCGTTTTAGATTACTTCCTCAAAGAAACAATGGCAACAGGAAAAAAGGAAGTAGAGCTGTCCAAAAAGTCTGAAAGTTTAAATTAAAACTTTCGATTTACGACTGGCAAGCTCCAAGTACAGAAAAAAGCGCCACTTCACACCTAATTCTCATGGGTTAAAGTGGCACTCTTTATTTATTCAGTTACAATCTATAACTTTAACTAATTCAATTTTTACTTTTTAGATAGCTCCTTCAAAATGCAGGTAAACTATATGGGTTATCAGCAAGTAAGGGCATATAAATGCAGAAAGTGTGTTGCAAAAAAGATAGCTAAGCCTAAGAGTCAAACACGACAACTTAGGAGGTTTTGCAATCTAACTACCTAGATACAGGAATTATGGCAAAGACTTATAGGTTCTTAATAAACCAAGTAAATCTAAAGAAGCTTTTTATACCTCGGTCATAGGTAGCGTCATCCCCAAACCTGTCGGTCGTGTCGGTAAACAAAGACACGCTCCTCTTTCCCTTTGGTATGGTCTTTCAGAAGTAACAGGGAACCTTTCGGCACATTCCGATAAACCAAGGACAAGCCGGAGGCTGTCTGTCTGCCCAACGATACCCAACCCTTATCGTAATAGAACAGTTCATAACAGTCACCTATATCTATAAAGTTTCCGTCATTCTTCGGATACAGCACCACTTCTCCTATCCGGCGTTTTGTTTTCAAATCCAGTCCCACCCAATATTTCTTCTTAGAACTGCATACACTCATTAAATCCCTGTCGAAAGTTTGCCGCATCGACCTTTCCGACAGCCTCTCCGAACCTATTGGTTCTCCTATCAACAGCTTTCCCGTAGAGGCCTCATAAAATTCCAGTTCCGCCAACGGGGTCCGGCAATTATCGGGACATACATACCGCACATACCTGTAAGCCTCTTCGACATGAGGTATCCGAAACCGGTTCTTATATACCGGAGTTTCCACAATGCTGTCCAACACGGTTGCCGGCTGAAAGTCGGGACGATTACTTGCTTCCAACTTTCCGCCAATCATCTTATGCCACTGGCTGATCCAATTTCCCATCAACGGATATTTGCGGGTCAGCACAACAGTCTCTCTCGTTTGTTTATCCGCTACGAGCCTCTCTATCTTTCCATTCTCATGAAGAATAAACGGTACAGAAACAGAAAACAACCTGCCACATTCTTTCTTCATCAACAGATATACGGTTCCACATCCCAAATTTGCAAACCGGCATTCTCCTCTTCTCACATAAGCAGCATCCACCGGTTCCCAATCCCGTCCGGTACGAAATGTACACAGATATACGGCTTCCACAGCTTCGGGAACCTCCATCTTACAATATCCCTTTAACTGATAAGTTTCCGAAACATCCTCCGGCGTGTTCGTTGTATAAAGAATGCGGTAAACCTTTGAAACCCTCTTCAATGTATCTACCGAATACGGGTAATCTTTCTCGGGAACAGCCTCTGCTTTCATCACCGAAGCAGGAATCCGGACCGCTTTCCTCACCTTCGTATCTTTCTTCTCCCAGGTATAGGTCTCTCCGCCATCCACTAACGCCACCCAAGAATGCCCCACTCTGCTATAGTTTGTCCAATGCGTCACATAATCGTAAACCGCCGGAATGGACAACGCCCGCAATACGGCTGCCGCCAGCATACACTGATCTTTGCAAGGCCCCATCTTCATATTGTCCAAAGTAAGGATATCCGGCGTATAGGGACAAGAGACCTCCGACTCTCGATACTCCTTATCCAACTTTTTAAGAACAGCCATATAGGCCGTCTTCATATCTTTTATTCCCTCTATTGCTGGAGCGTATCTTGTCCGCAAAGAATCTATCCACCCGGAAGCCAACTGTTCGGTGTTTACCCGATACGGCAATATATAACGGCAAAAGTCCTCGAAAGAAACCCTATCCTTCCAAGGTGCATGCTTCCATCCCTCCACCGATTGCTCTATATGACGGATTAAATAATCGGAAGAAATCAACACCGCGTCCTCTTCTTCGTCCATGCCGCCTTTTATAGCTTTCGCCCTCTCCCATATAGCTTCCAGTGTATCCTTCGGAATCGGTTTCTTCGCCGTCCTCACCATTTCTTTGTATACTTCCATGCGTCTTCCCTGCATGGAAGTATGCCCACTCATATTGGCAAGCAGGTAACGGGCAGCCTCCCGTTTTAGCTTATCCGGTTTTTCATTCTCAAAGTAAGAAAGCACTTTCTCCAGTTCGGAACGGTTACTTTCGGCTACTTCCAAAGTAGATTGTATTTGGGATTCCTTACTATTGTTGCAAGCGACAAACACCAAATATAAAAGAACAATAAAAAAATAATTTCTTTTGTTGATATACCATAATTCCATTGTCCCACCATTCTATCAATGAAATTTCGTTAAATACATAACAATTATATTCCATTCAAAGAGTGAAAAGAAAGGAATTATAATCCTATTTCTTTTCACTCCACTATCATTACTTTCAATCAGAATAATCTGCTTTACAATAGATACAATAAACAGGCTTTTTATTTATATAAAACCATACATGTTCTTTATTCGGGCTAGACGAACATGGGCCATCATATCCAGGACAATCCGTTTCATCTCCAGCATCACAACTTCCTGCATTTAAAGAACTCTCGCAAGCCGTATAAGATGTAAATCCATCATCACAGTACACTGTATAAGGTTCTGCATTTGTGTAATGCCAAACATCCTCAGAGGCAGCTCCAGCTTGCATATCAAGCTCTTTTAGAACTATTCCCGATTCATTGACATCTCTAAGAATCTCCATATTTTTTAAGGTTATAGCAATTGAAGCTATTAAAACGCTTAAAACAATCAGACTTTTACTTTTCATTTTGATAAAATTTTAACTTGGTTAGACTATTCACTTCTTACTCTCTTGTTTTGCTTATACCACTTAAACTATTAACTACATACTTTATATCAATAAGATTTGGAATATCAGGCCTGGCAAGAGAGAATATTCTCCCAATCTTATTTCCATATTCTGTATTACTTCTCATCCTTCGTTATACCCCTTTCTGCACTCACATCCATCTGCCTACAATTTCCATTATTGTAAAAGCGAACAGTTGCTTTGCCTGTCGAATCCGTCTTTACCTCCGGATTCCAATAAAGAGTACGACGATAGTGGATATCATCCATCGCCTGGTCCTCGGTTAAATTATTATAACATTCCCTTACTAGAGAATAACCGGTATAATAGGTCTGGCGAATTCCTTTGCGGGTATCGTTATAGACTTCATCATATAATTCCGAAACAATAAGTATGTAGTTCTTCTTTTCATTTATAACCAAAGTTTCAACCCCCGCATTAAATTTTGAAAGATTATTAACAAGTTCTGTAATATTCTTACGATACATCAACAATCGTTTCACATTGGTTATATCTATTTCCTTGGCGTCTATATGTCGAAACTTCGGCACATCCTCAGTTCTACAAGTTAACAAATATATTTGTATCAACTTCAATCCAGAATTTTGCAAAATTGGATATTTCCATTCTGCATACTCTTGCACTGTAGCCGGAATATATTCCCCTTTATCCAACCGTTCATTGATATCTTTATCTACATCGAATACAAATTCCGGTTCCAAACGTTTCCGAGGACGGTAACGCTTCACCTGCACCTCTTTCATAACCTGAGTCTCCATTAGGGAAGGCCGATGCAAACTATCCTCTTCTTCCGCTAAAAGCACAACACTGTCCCTTACAAACGTATCCAAATAGGTATAACTACGCCTCTTCGGAGAGAAATGACGGTTCATCAATACTTGAGAATGTTTCTGCTTGCCTTTCTCCGATACGGAAACATTCAACAACCAACGACCGGTTATATCCAAACTGTCAGGCAGAATACAATAAAAATTACCTTTATCATCCGTATGGCCTTTACCATGTATCTCACTCCCTTTCGTGTTCTTCATCCAAAACAGGATATCGGCATTTGTGCGAGGCTTATTACCTACCAATGTTAACACACGCCCCCAAAGAGGCAAGCCCTCTTCCACAAAGTGATTTACAGCAAACGGTTTCACTCCCGACATCTGCTGCCAACTGTAACGACGCCAGCCTTGTACCATCATCAATAAATCCAACTTCCTTCTCGTCGAACGGCTCGTATCCGTAAAGTATTGAAGCGGATTTTCGATGTAACCCTTTACCTCGGAAGATAACAGCAGGTTGGTCAGCATATTGTCCTGATAACCTGTCACAGGAGTAGTGGCCGCATCCCTTACCGCCACAGAAAAGGTGGTCTCCACCGGATTGCCTTCAATGTCATGAATATCAAACTCCATGTTGATTTCCTCGAAGGGTTTGTACACAGGCTTGTCCTGGGTGACTCTTATCGGAATGTACATGTCGGGCTTGGTATGAAATGCCAGACGTTCCGCCAGAATATCACCATCCGCATTAAAAGCTGTGATTTGCAGGCAACCTGCAGGAAACCGATCTTTCGACACGCTGAATGTATAAGGTTCTTCACCCAAACCGAATGCCTCTACTGAATATACGCGTCCACGACAACTCACAGAAACAGCCACCGTATCATAGGGTAGCGAAGAAGATTTTTGAAGTGTAATTTGTATACTCTCCGAACGCATGTTGTTAACATGCATGGTATAGCCTTCTGGAAGTACCTCTTTAAAAGGAAACGTATATTGCTTCCCGTCATATTCCAAAACAGCCTTGTATTCATCTTCTTCAGGGGTTAATTCAAAGACGCCCATTCCCTGGTGAAGGGTATTCAATACCGCCACTTGCTCACCCGACTTATTATATAGGTTACCCCTCACACAGATATCCTCCCCTTTGCTTCCACTCGAACGAAAAGCAATCCTAGAACGCAAACCCTTTACCGCATGACCGCCCTCGGGGAAGAAAGTTAGATTCACTTTATCGTAGGTTGCAGGGGAAGGACGCTCTTTCTTCTCACCAAAGAAACTGTCCATCTCTTTCGCCTCATAGTTACCCGATATCTCCGGAGCGCTATATACCGGAAATACACGAGAAAAGATATAATCATCCCCGAAGTTCAGCATGCCCCGCGTATAGGCGCGCACCTCATAGAAACCGCCACGGTAGTCATCGCTTAAAGCAAACTCACCATGGCACTGGCCGTCCACAATCTTCAACTTACGGCTGTCCACAATCTCACCCCGGGGAGTTACCAGCTCTACGTGAAGCACACGGCTCAAGGTGGTAGGTTTGACAGTTTCGGCAAATACCGTATAGGCTTTGAACCAGATGGTGTCACCCACGTAATAACCCGTGTTATCGAAATGTAGGTATACTTTTTCCTGAGGACAATCCGTTGCGAAGCGGTTGATATGCTTGATGTAATTTGCCAAACGCTGGGTGGCGGGGTGCTGAGCAAAAGAATGACCTATCATACCCAATATTACAAAGAGGATAACCAGAACTTTCATAAGATATCTTATTTATATTCATAATCATGTTTTTCCCCACAATAACCATATTTATGCCGCATACATTTCAGGTATTCCCGTGAAAGGCGGCTGTTTCCCTGCGTAAAGATATAAACACTCTCCATCGCTGCCCGCCCATTCAATACAAAGAAATAAGGCTTGTCCTGCTCTTCGGGCACAACAGGGAAACTGCTGACATTGTAAATTTCATAAGACTTGTTTTCACTGTTTGCATACGCATAAAACTGTCGGGTATTGGCATAACCACTCAATATGGTTACCGGCAAATCCGGAAACTCCGCCGTGATTTCTTTCAGCAGTCTCAACGCCTGTTGGATACAGGCATCACAATCCGTTTCTTTAAAACGGAAAAACAGCTTCGGAGATTTTCCTTCCACCAGTTCCGACAATTTAAGTACTCCTTTCGTTTTCGGGTTTCTCAACTCCACATCCGGACACGGCATAGCCTCCGCCGCATACTGGAACAACATATTCTCCTGCAATGTCAATTCATTGACAGAAACTCTTTCCAGTGTCTCTGCTTTATGCACATTCGCTTCCCGCTCCTGTTTATACTTATCAAGCAATACAAAATTAAGCGCCACCACGAGAACAAAGCCCGTCGCCAGCACCCACGTTATCATCTTCATTTCTTAAAAAGGTTTTAAAGTAAAGATCGCAATTATCGGATTCCCAAATTCTTGTACATTCTCCAGAAGCCTATCCGGCAGAACACCTGTCAATTCTTCTTTCATTTTATATACCTCTTCCGAATCCAGCAGGCAATACAACTTATCATCATGAATGGCAATCGGACGGAACAACGTGACATAATCCATATCATTTTTAAATTTTGCTATTTGCCTCAGCCTCTTCGTCTTCTTGGAATAAAAGACATGCGTCACCGTTTTCCGTTGCTTACATACGAAATAAAGGAAATCCTTTCCCTCCAAAAAACGAAACGCCTCGCAAAGTTCCCGGCTGTCGCTGTAATTATCCAGCGTCTTAAACTTCATCCGCTTCTTGGAAGCCATATTCCAAAAATCCTCATCCAAGTTATAAGGTCCGAAATCCAACTGGTAAGCCGGATAAATCTGATGCGGTGTAATATGGTAAACCGTATTGCAATGATCCGGTTTAATGCTGTACAATGTATCGTTAAGTTTAGAGAATTGAGGTTGGGAAGTAATCAAAGTGGCCTTTGCTGCCGGAGCCTTAAAATAGTCGGCAGCAAACAGTACAACATTTTCCTTCGGATTCCAAAGAATAAGGTTCGGGTATTTCCCATTCCACTTCAGGTCCTCACTTTTTGCATAATCAGCATGCAATATGTAATTATCCCCTATAGGCTCCACCCTTAAAGAAAAATAAGGTATATCATTCTCTTTTACAAAGTGTCCCTGCAACGTATAATGTATCTGTTTCTTTCGTGCCACACAATATGTCTTTACCTCTTGCGTCTTTTCATCATAAGATATATCTTTCATTGCGACATATTCTCCCGGTGCAGTACCGGTTTTATGAATCACAATTACAGAATTCCCTTTTCTATCCAACGCATAAATACCTCTTGATATTCTCCGATCCATCACAAACAACAGACTATCTGTAACCACCAATTTATCCACTTTACCAATGCAAAATACACTGTCGTAAGGCATCAAAATATAATCTATCTTTTCGAACATATCACGAAAGGAATCGTCCTTTGCTTTATCTATATCTACGCAGATGGTATCTGCTTGAGGAGCATCTTTTACGATGTATTTAGGTTTGCCTCCATTACATGCAAACAAAAAGAATGCAAATAGGTAAAGAATTTGCTTTACATAAAAATGAATGCTCAGTAATTGCTTCATATCATTCTCTTAATTATCAAATATTAAAAAACTATTATAGACTTATATGGTATATAAATCTATAATAGTCGTTATAACTCAAAATATTAGTTATTACCTTTTAACATACCACACTTTGTACATTTATTTTGAAGCACACCCCCTATATAAACTCTTCTCCAATTATGATAACCTCCTGCAGGACATTGGAGATCAGGATTTGGTTTTACTGTCTCACCATTTCCATTATCTCCACTCGTTGGAGGACAATATTCCTCATCTGCATAAGTACAACCTTTAGGATACCCTGATGATAATTCACAACTTTTACCATCATGAGCACCATCATCACAAAGATAAGTCACAAGTTCCATATCATCCCAAGTTTCATGATGGAACTCGTCACCAGCCAACGCAACTATATTCACTGATGATACACTTTTCCCTTCCTTAAACAATATTTCTCCATTCTGAAATGTAATGAATGCCAATAATCCAACAATCGCCACAGATAAAAATAACAGTTTTCTACTCATAACTAATTAAATTAATATTTATATTATAAAAACACTTTACATATTCTTTATAAAATTGAGATGCTCTATACTCACGTTCATCCGCTTACAAGTTCCATTATTGTAAAAACGGATATTTGCTTTTCCTGAAGCGTCAGTCTTTATATCCGGATTCCAATAAAGCGTGCGACGATAGTGGATATCATCCATCGCCTGGTCGGAACTTTTCAAGTTATAGTATTCCCTTACTGGAGAATAACCGGTATAATACGTTTGGCGGATACCTTTACGGGTATCGTTATATACTTCATCATATAACTCGGCAATAACAATCGCTTTTAATATCTTTTTCATACCTATTTTTTCTACGATATCATCTCCTATATCCTTTTCCAAACTGATATATCGAGAAGAAGCACCATCTTCTTTTTTTAATATAGAATCTTGACGAGCAAACTTCCTTAAATATAAATCATCTTGTCCGCCTTCATCCATATACCTCTCTTTCAACTCAAGCATGTTCTTTTCATAAACCTTAATTGAACGGACAGATTCTATATTAATTTCATGTACAAGAATATGACGGAACTTAGGTTTATCCTCTTTTCGGCAGACTAAACGGAATAATACATATTTAAGTGTTGGATTCCGTGCCCATTTATTTATTATTCCATAAGTATATATATTAAAATCATTATCATAAATAATGTTAGGATGGTGTAGTTCAACATACTCTCCAATCGTTGAAGGCACATCTTCTCCTTTATCCAACCGTTCATTGATATCTTTATCTACATCGAATACAAATTCCGGTTCCAAACGTTTCCGAGGACGGTAACGCTTCACCTGCACCTCTTTCATAACCTGAGTCTCCATTAGGGAAGGCCGATGCAAACTATCCTCTTCTTCCGCTAAAAGCACAACACTGTCCCTTACAAACGTATCCAAATAGGTATAACTACGCCTCTTCGGAGAGAAATGACGGTTCATCAATACTTGAGAATGTTTCTGCTTGCCTTTCTCCGATACGGAAACATTCAACAACCAACGACCGGTTATATCCAAACTGTCAGGCAGAATACAATAAAAATTACCTTTATCATCCGTATGGCCTTTACCATGTATCTCACTCCCTTTCGTGTTCTTCATCCAAAACAGGATATCGGCATTTGTGCGAGGCTTATTACCTACCAATGTTAACACACGCCCCCAAAGAGGCAAGCCCTCTTCCACAAAGTGATTTACAGCAAACGGTTTCACTCCCGACATCTGCTGCCAACTGTAACGACGCCAGCCTTGTACCATCATCAATAAATCCAACTTCCTTCTCGTCGAACGGCTCGTATCCGTAAAGTATTGAAGCGGATTTTCGATGTAACCCTTTACCTCGGAAGATAACAGCAGGTTGGTCAGCATATTGTCCTGATAACCTGTCACAGGAGTAGTGGCCGCATCCCTTACCGCCACAGAAAAGGTGGTCTCCACCGGATTGCCTTCAATGTCATGAATATCAAACTCCATGTTGATTTCCTCGAAGGGTTTGTACACAGGCTTGTCCTGGGTGACTCTTATCGGAATGTACATGTCGGGCTTGGTATGAAATGCCAGACGTTCCGCCAGAATATCACCATCCGCATTAAAAGCTGTGATTTGCAGGCAACCTGCAGGAAACCGATCTTTCGACACGCTGAATGTATAAGGTTCTTCACCCAAACCGAATGCCTCTACTGAATATACGCGTCCACGACAACTCACAGAAACAGCCACCGTATCATAGGGTAGCGAAGAAGATTTTTGAAGTGTAATTTGTATACTCTCCGAACGCATGTTGTTAACATGCATGGTATAGCCTTCTGGAAGTACCTCTTTAAAAGGAAACGTATATTGCTTCCCGTCATATTCCAAAACAGCCTTGTATTCATCTTCTTCAGGGGTTAATTCAAAGACGCCCATTCCCTGGTGAAGGGTATTCAATACCGCCACTTGCTCACCCGACTTATTATATAGGTTACCCCTCACACAGATATCCTCCCCTTTGCTTCCACTCGAACGAAAAGCAATCCTAGAACGCAAACCCTTTACCGCATGACCGCCCTCGGGGAAGAAAGTTAGATTCACTTTATCGTAGGTTGCAGGGGAAGGACGCTCTTTCTTCTCACCAAAGAAACTGTCCATCTCTTTCGCCTCATAGTTACCCGATATCTCCGGAGCGCTATATACCGGAAATACACGAGAAAAGATATAATCATCCCCGAAGTTCAGCATGCCCCGCGTATAGGCGCGCACCTCATAGAAACCGCCACGGTAGTCATCGCTTAAAGCAAACTCACCATGGCACTGGCCGTCCACAATCTTCAACTTACGGCTGTCCACAATCTCACCCCGGGGAGTTACCAGCTCTACGTGAAGCACACGGCTCAAGGTGGTAGGTTTGACAGTTTCGGCAAATACCGTATAGGCTTTGAACCAGATGGTGTCACCCACGTAATAACCCGTGTTATCGAAATGTAGGTATACTTTTTCCTGAGGACAATCCGTTGCGAAGCGGTTGATATGCTTGATGTAATTTGCCAAACGCTGGGTGGCGGGGTGCTGAGCGTAGATAGAGGCTTGTGGCGAGAAAGAAGTCATAAACCAAAAGCTCACAAAATATAAGAATACGAAAATCCTTAACTTCATCATACTTAAATATTAGATTTTGCAAACCTAAATAATTCAGAACGAAAGGAATTATTAAAAATGATGTTTTTATTGTGATTTTTGATTTTATTGTAAAAAACACTCTATAAGGAAAGTGAATCAACGAATAAAAAAATGATTTACTTGTAACCTCTTTACATTCACTTAAGAAAAAAACTGATTTTCCGGAATTTAATCATAAAAACAAGTAAAACCGGAAGAAGTAACGAATCTTATTATCTGAAATAACTAATAATGTTATTCAACGCAACTAATAATACGATCAAGCGTAACTAATAATGTTACAATTTTAAACTAGTAATGTTATGAAAAGTCAGTAAATAATATCCTTACATCAACAGACAATGCCACAAAAAAAGTCCCGAACACAGTCACTTAAGCATGTATTCGGGACTCTAGGAGCAATCTGCGACAGATAGATAAATCGGTTCTGCCGGAAACGTCCTAATTCATATCGTAAGCTATTACTACCACTTTATTACTCTATGCAGAAACCTATTCTCCGTGTCATACTACCGCTTTCCTTATCAGTTGCTTTTACTTCTACATACACAATACCTTTTCGTTTTCCGGTAGCCTGCACGGTAAGCTGCGCACCCTTCACTGCTACGCCGGCATCCGGACAAGAAACCTTATACGATGGTTCGTTATAACCAGCAAAATATACTGAAAGATCTATTTTCTTTTCGTTACCGGATTTCAGATAATAATGAGGAACCGACATCCACTCCAGATAGTCCTCCAAAGCCGTATATCCGTCACCGTCCACATCAGCATTGGCATCTGAGAAATCGTTGGGAGCCGAGTTGGGGTTGGTTGCGTGAAGCTTCTCCCACCAATCGGGCAAACCATCCCGGTCAGTATCAAAATCAGCAGTTCTCTTTTCCGCCGGATAATTTTCATATCCTCCGGCATCTTGTTCGTCATCTATAATTCCCGGAAGTTTACCGATACTACCTGTATAAGTATAGGTTCCACCCAGAACTTCTTTTACAATACGAGAATCGTGCTCATCAAACACCGGCATGTTGCAACCAACATCCGAAAGTACCGATTTATAAGCTTCCGCAGCCGGTTCTATACGGGCATACGAAGGGAAAAACGGCTTGTCCACCCATACATTCCAATCTAATATCTGACCATGCGAAAGCTCATATCTGCGAAGCCGTTCATTATCCGTTACCAGCTTACCATCTCTATGCTGAAGGATATTACCTGCGCAATAATAGCTTTGCGAACCTTTACCTACACCTTCCAACTGGGCTCTCAGGATAAACATTTGAGTAGTGGAGGGACCAGCCTTATAATAGTTGTTTACAAAGTTCACTTCGTGAGCGCCTCCGTCGGTGGCACGTCCACCCCAATTGTATACCACATTATTGAAGAGATCCAAACGACCCGAATAATATCCGTTTCCGTCCAATCCGCCTCCCATACTCCAGTTACGTCCGGCACAGTGTACCAGCAAATTATGATGGAACGAGCCTACATTACCTCCAATAGTAGCCGCATAGCCATGTCCTTTGCCTTTGGGATAGTTTTTATGGCCTGCCACATTCAATGCTTCGGAAATTAATGTCCTCTGCAAAGTTATATTTTTAGCTCCACGCGAACTGAAAGCCTCATCAATAGTCCAACTAATAGAACAATGGTCGGTAATGCTGTGGTTTGCTCCCGCCATGCCGATGCCGTCAAAGGTTCTGCCTTTGCCCAACCGAACACGGATGAAACGGCAAATACCGTCACTGCCTACTCCGAACGGAGCGCCCTGGATACAAATACCTTTGCCCGGAGCTGTTTGTCCGGCAATCGTCACATTAGGAGAAGAACATGCAAGGCGCGACTTCAAATGAATGGTTCCCGACACGGCAAACACAATGGTACGGGGACCGATTTCGTTCGTTACAGCTTCGCGGAAACTTCCCGGTCCGTCATCATTCAGATTGGTTACATATACGACTTTTCCTCCACGACCGCCAATAGCGAAACGTCCGTAACCTTCGGCTCCATAAAATGCCAGATGACGAGGTCTGAAACTCCATATGGCGCCTCGCGTAATATTCCCTTGCGGGTCTTCCTCGTCCACTCTCCAATAATAAGTTTTCAAATTAGAAAGATTATTTATTTTGTATTGAGGTGTCCCGAAAGTTCCTTTATACAATTTACTGTCAGCTGTTGTCGCCTTTTCCAATTCGTCATAATCACAACCCATGTATACATGATGTTTGACAGCTCCGGCTGCCGAATTCCATTTCAAAAGCATTGTACCCGTATCCGCATCAGCATGCATATCGCCGTCAAAAGGCGTTGGGCGGCAGGCTTGTTTCAGCACGTCCGGCGTATCAATCTCTATGCCGTTCAGATAAACACTACATACTTTATCCGCAGCACTTCCTTTCGGTAAAAAACGTAACACGACTTCATCCCCATCTTTTGCCACACTCACCTCTGTTTTTAAGATAAGCGCTTCCTCTTTTACCAAAGAACGTCGAGTACACTTTTGGCCGGCATGTACCAAACGTCCCTGCGCGTACACGTCAAATGAGGGAACGTCTGCTTTATTATCCACACTATAATTATTGTGATACGTTTGAATAAGATGATTTCCTTTAGGCAGACCGCTAATACGCATCTCCAGTTCTCCCGAATTATTCAGACAAAGGCCATCACTCACCAATCTGGCCAAATAAGGTTCCTGAATACCAGCTTTATAATAGCCGGATGTCATCTGTCCTCCGTTTTTTACAGTTAGGGTGACCCGCACCTTTTTGTCAAGAGAAAGCGAATTAACCGTACCATTTTCCATTGCCCACGGCCTGTAACCTTCTTCATTTACTTCGGCGTTTCTGCGCCCGGATACATTACAGTCTATTTTATAAGCAGACTGTGCGGACTTATCCGCAAAACTTTTTTGTGCCATCACCGGCACCCCGTTCGAAATGAGCAAAACGGAGCTTAAAAGTCCGTATCGAATGCCCTTCAATGTGTTCAACATATATGCTTCTTTTAGTTTGTATACTTGCTTAGACCAAAATACGCAGTTCAGGTTTAATACCCGAACTGCGTATTTTACTTACAAAATGACAGATGGCCTATTTTAGCGCTTCACACTCAACAGCTGGTTACCGTCTTTCGCCGGATTCCATCCATCTGTGCCTCCCAACACTTTAGCCATATCATAGCGTGAAATATCTTTCAATTGTTTGCCAAACGAGGCGCGAGATTTCGGATTAGCCCCTTCTCCTTTACACTGATACTCAGCATAGGTTACAGTCGACTCATTCTCTTTCTTTCCCCAATTATTCCATCCTGCAGGTGCTATGTGCTTGCCCAGGTCGCAACGAATAAATACGGCTTGTGCATAGGGACGCCACGGACGGGACAGATATACCGAAGTAGCCTCGTCCGCCGCTGTCATCTTACAATCATAAAATACATAACCGTATTCCTTTCCCTTATCGGTTGACGGGGCGGTAAGATAGCCGTTTCCCAAACTATGGATGGTGCAACGGTTGAATACTGCCGTAGACCAACCAAAGATGAAATCGACTGTTCCTTCAATATAACAGTCTTCATAATACTGTCTGGAGTCTTTATCATAAGTATAAAGCGTATCTTGATTGCCCAGGAAACGGCAATTCTTAAAGAACGCCCGGTCACCGCTTACAAAACAAGCTACAGCCTGTCCTACCCGACCTGCCGTATTCTCGAAAGTAATGTTTTCCGCATAGAAATCCGGAGCATAAATATAGCAAGACGCCGAACCGGAAGTCGACATGGGAGATCCCAACGCATTTAGCTTACTTGCATATCCATCATACGAAATAACAGCTCCGGTCTGTCCGATAAGCGAAATATTAATTTTACACTCCGGTACTACCAACTTTTCTCTATACACACCCGGGCGGACAAGAATTGTAGTACGGATATCCTTACGGAAATCCGGAACTGCATTAATTGCTTCCTGTACGGTAAAGAAATCCCCACTACCATCCTTAGCCACTACATAATCATAATAACGAACATATTTCCCCAATTCCGGTACAGCCTCGGCAATAGCCTCCACGGTAAGTTTGGTAATGGTACGTCCTCCGTATACAGAAAGGTGCGTGTTATCTTTCCGCCCGTCCGGACAAGCGGCAAGAGTTTTCGGCGCAATCCACAAATAGATGTCTTTCGACTTTTCCGGTCCCAGGCCTTCCACCAAATCATGTGTAATCTTGTTCATGTCAATAAAAGGCACATCCAATTCTTTGGCCACATTACGCGGAGAATCCAGATAAGCTCCGTGGGTATCAATCAGTTTATCCCCCTCTTTTATTTCAGTAGTACCCTTTCCATGCAGGTCGTCCTCGGCCACCGCATTCTTATTTTCACCGAAATTACGACGAACTATCGAATTGAACAATACGGGAATACCCCCTTTCGAACGGGTTTCGTTTACAAACTTACGCAGGTTTTCATCAAAGGTAGTACCTGGGTCGGTATGGCGTTTCTCCCCCTCTTTCTCATCATTATGCCCAAACTGGATGAATACATAATCGCCTTTCCGTATTTTAGAAAGCACGGCATCCCACCGTTTCTCATTAATAAAACTCTTGGAGCTCCGTCCGTTCTGGGCATGGTTATCCACCCGTATATGCTCCGTAAAGAAACCGGGAAGCATCTGTCCCCATCCCCTCTCGGGATTATCCCCTCCCAAAGGCTTATTAGCCATGGTAGAATCTCCGATCATAAACACTGTTATAGTATCATTCGTATCCGTCTTAAAAGCGGACAAAAGCAACAAGGCAACCAGTGCCGTAACAATTTTACTTTTCATTTGTTATATATTGAATTAATTTTGCCATATTGGATACATAAACTTGGGTGGATATACCCATCACCTCTTCCGTAGCCGGATAACAAGAAGTATCGTATTCGTCTCCCACAAAAGTTTGTCCATAACGAGTTTCTTCACTCGGCTGCATCTCCTTGCAAGGCTTGTATGGATGGGAGTACGCCGTCAAAGGTGTTAGCCAGCTTCCCTCTTCTGTCATGGATTGGATGATTTGTTCCACACTCATGGGTCGGGCATTTCGGCGAGGCGGACGGTAAGAAACGTAATACTCGGGCAAAGGAGTCGGCTCGCTACGTAATAACGGAGAATCTTTTGTAGCTTCTTCTTTCGACAAAACCTTCACCTCTTCATAATAACGGCGAAGTTTTCCGATGTCTATGACGGAAGCCGAACTGTAATGACCTATTGTATGAGTAATATCCTGATCAATATAATAAGTTCCGTTCCATACATTCGTTCCTTTCCTGTGTACATAAAGAGGCTTTCCATCGTCCGGATCAATAAAGCGGGGAACCAGTATCTGCCCCTCTTCTAAAGGACGCCGACCAAAACGAACGACTTCCGAATCGGGAAGCTTCATTGATTCCAGAAAACTTATCGCAGCCGGAATACCGGCCAAAAATTTAGTTTCACCCGTCAGTTTGTAATAATTGCATAATTTATAAATCATCCCTACCGTAGTGCCGGCATTGATACTGCGCGGTTCATACGAACGGGCATGTGCCGGTTGCAAATCATCCACTGTATATTGATCGGCCCAACCGGCATACGGTTCGCCCTGCTGCAATGAAATCAGCAAATTCAAAGCGCGCATAATCGGTCCTTTTACATCTTTCAAACCCAATGCCTGATAACACTGCACCAAAAAATCTATATTCTCCGGAATCACATCATCATTCAACGTAATAAAAGAGGAATAATCCGCCTGTCCCCGAAATACATGATCGTATCTCAAAGGATAACGTTGCGGCCATCCTCCTGCCGGATACTGACTTTCGAGGATAAAATGAATGGCTTTATCTAATGCAGGACGAAAAACAGGATCATATTTTTCCACATATATACGCAACAAGAATTTGGCTACATCACTCGTTACAGAATCATCGAAAGTGGCATTCCCATAATAATGCTGAAATTCTTCCATACGCCATCCACTCTTTCCTATGGTAGCGTACCATTGTTTTATTGAATTTTCTCCGGCCATATCGAACATATAATTCCAGCCTCCGCAAGGTTCCTGTCCCCAAATCAAAATATTCGCCACTCTCTTGGCTTCTTCGTAATAATATTCGTCACCGGTAGCATGATAAGCATCCAACAGAAGCTGCCCTACCAAAGGAGTGCCCGGCGCCTGAATCCATACCATCGTACGATAAGCCTCCATCTCGCCCCATGAACGCGAAAGGTCAGGAAGATACGCCCATACGAAACCTCCTTTGTAACTAACCTTATCCATCATAAAGCGAGTAGCTTTTTTCATTGTTTCCAATACGACTTCATTCTTTTTCTGAGATTGTGCCGAAAGGGATATCAATGAGAAAGCCGTAATCATAATCCCCGTTACTGCACATGCCAATTTGCTCATTGTGTTTTCTTGAGTAATATCAGTATTAGTATATTTCAGGTTTCACAAATTCTAACTACAGAATATAAGGATTATTCGTCACTCGGAAGTTATCATTCCACTCCCCGTCCAGAATCAAAACCAGATGCTTTACCAATTACCGGTATACGGTCAGCTTTAATTCCTCAAACAGCCACAGCAGGCAATAACGACTTCTTTATTCCTTTAGTTCCGGAATTTATCCTGCGAAAACCTAGTCAGCATATTTTCCCCAAAAGTAGGAGTTTTCGTGCTTAGCGACAAATATCTGAATACTATTTTTTACAACCAAAGCAAAATCACTACCTTTGTCCGAGATTGACAAGGAGGTAAAGGCAGTAAGAAAGACAAAGCTATTGCGATTATCTTTTCCTATCCGAAGAGTAAAACCGAGACAGAACATTCAAACATAAATAAGAAATCAATGAAAACAAGAAGTGAAACATTCCTTTATGAAAAGGAAAAACAATGGGAACCTGCGGGAGAAGGAGTTACCCGTCAGATTATGGGTTACGACGGCCAAATAATGTTGGTAAAAGTGAAGTTCGAAAAAGGAGCAATAGGCGCTCCGCATACACATTATCACACACAAACCACTTATGTGGCAAGCGGTAAATTCGAATTTACGATAAACGATGAAACTAAAATTGTAGAGGCTGGAGATGGCATTTACATGGAACCAGATGTTCTACACGGATGTACTTGTCTGGAAGCCGGAGTCTTAATTGACTGTTTCAGTCCCATGCGTGCAGACTTTCTTCATTAATCGGAAGTGAAAGAATTCACTACGAAAAGCTTCCTATTGAGGATTCACAAGAATATTCGACAAATGTCTCTAAAGTAGGTTTCATTCACGAGATTTCAGGTCTCCTTGCTATGTGATTCTATTTTAGATTCTTCCTATTCCGACTGTCAAACCCTATTTCCCTAGGTGGAAATGTTTAAAGAAGTATACAAGGCTACTAACTTGCTATGAATTAGTTGCCTTGTATACTTCTCTCAAAGAATGTACCGTCATAATTCAAAGGAGCCGAGGACCCTCTCAAGACTGAATTCGAAAACGAAACCTATAAGGATTAAAATTATTTGATAGTATTAAGAGAAACTACACAATCACTTGAGAATACATAAAATAAGCCATGCTATAAGATGTTTTTCTCTCAAACTCATCGATCGGTGAACAATCCGTGCCAAGAGGCGAAAACCACTGACTCAACGAACGTCAGATTATAAAAGATCATTTTGAACCTTCAATCTTTCGCAACCACTCCTTATAAAGTTTGAATGTCTCTTTCGGCCAATAACCATACCAAGCATATCCGGTACGACGCTCCGCATTGACATCGGCCAACTTCCATACTTTCTGTCCGGCACGCGTACATAAAAATGGGGTATTATCGGATACCTCATAATAACGTGCCCATATAGGTTCCGCCTTTTTATCTCTTACCTCTATCTGATCATACGGATATTCATGATTAATTATTTTCTCTTCAGGCAAAGCTATTTTGTCGATGCGCAATCCCGTAATCTTTACTTTATCCAACCAAACCATACCTGCCTTGATGGCTTCTACCACTTCTTTTGACGGATTTGGAATATTCATCAGCAACCTTAATACATCACAGCTTTCATTAGCCGTTATACCGGGCAATTCATACGTACGCGCCTTAACCGGAAGAAACGTTACATTGTCATGCTGTTGTGCCCAAGCTGTCTTCACTCCGTTTTGCACAATCTGGCAATTTAATATCATATCAATCCCCTTGTCATATCCTTTTCTTATCTTCGTTCGAACAGACTCATCCAGCCAAGAGAAACTGTCATCACCCCATACAATTTTCTGGAAAAGTTCCAGCGCTCCGGTTGTGACCTCATCGTTAAAAGTAATGGCATCCACATCCCATCCGCGCCAGCCTCCATTTTCTTTCTGAGTTGCCAGCAAATAATTCAATCCTTTTAAGGCCGCTTTTCTATAACGTTCATCTTTCGTCAACTTATAAGCATCTGCCAGATATTCTATCTGAGGAAAAGTGTTCCGGTTATCGAGCGTACTCATCCGGTAACGTTCCTTCAAAGCCGCCTTCACCGAATCGGCCGGAAGCGCCGCCAACCAATCCAGATTCTTCGGCCACCCTCCGTCTTCATTTTGATAAGCAACAAAATTATTGGCTATGCTAACAAAATCATTGGCATAATAACGGGGATAGGAGCGCTCTTTATGATCCAGGTTCCAATGATGAATGCCATCCATAAAGGCATCTAACGGGATAGCAGGCTCTTTTACCTCTTCGAGCCAAGGTAAATTAAACTTATAATAGAAACGACTGGTTACCAAATGAATCATATTGTCCGGAGTTTGTGTTCCGGCCAAATAACCACGAGGTTCCGCATGAGACCCGTCCATTTCAAAGAATTGTGTCCACGCTCCTCCATTCAAAAAACGATAGACTCCATCTGTAAGCAAGCGTTTTACAGGCCAGGTTTTCCCTTCATCATACGATACCGCAGCAAACATACCGTATCCTTTGAAACGATTACCGAACTCATCCGCAAACATCATTCCTCGATTTTCTTTCGGAGTACGGAAAGGATGTTCCGTAAAAGATACCAGCAAAATGGGTCCTTCATTCAAACGCATCAGCACGATACGTTGCCCTCCGTCAATGGGAGGAAACTCCGATGCCGAGTAACGCCATGTTTTCCCCATATCATCGGAAATGCTCATCGGCATACGCAAACGTCCCTCCTTATCAGGAATACTGTTGTTACGTCCCAGAGCCATTAACTTTCCATCTTTCAGCTGTACCACCCCTGCATGAATGCCTGCTATGGTCGTACCGTTTCCGCCTTCTTTAAAGTCCGGTTTAGGAGTTCCGTCCCAAGGGTCGTTCCATGTCTTTCCTTTGTCCTTACTAATATGAATTGCCGAACCGTCACTTCCACCTGGCCCGGCATCACAAGCTTGAATAAGCCAACCTTCCTTCGTGACGGAAGCTCCGGCTATCACTTGATGTCTCACAGTATGTTCCGGTGCAATAATACGAGGAGCACTCCACGTCTGCCCATTATCCGTACTGGTACGTAATGTCATCATCAAATTACGCCAACGACCAGCCGCTTCCACTCCGTTAATATGATAAAGAGTCCCCTCTCGGTCGTTTAGCAAAGACGAACCTGTAAGGTTCCGGTCGGCCACATGATAAAATAAGCGAGGCTTCTCCCACTCACTGCTTCCTGCACGCAAACGGGATGAAAGCACTACCATCTCGCGTCCTTTTTCTTCGTTGGTAGAAAACCATATAGCCAATAAATCGCCATTATCGCACCAAGTCAGAGCCGGCTGGTGATTATGTTTGAAGAAAGGTACTTTCGATCCGGGTTCGGGCTGATGCACATAGACTTGCGGAGCCGTAAACACGGGACTATTTGTCCGGCCGGCTTGCCAGTTCCACTTCGTCTGATCCACTTTATAGTCATCTTGCGGCCGGATAAGGGGCGGAGCCAATGAATAATCGGCCTGCACTACCCTGAAGCCGGTCATTACATGTTTATCATCTGGCAACATAGCCATCCGATTGGCCGAACGCAGATACTCCGTCGGGGTATTATGGCTACCTCCTCGTGTCACCCTTGCTATCCCATCCTGATAACCCACAGGATCTACCTGGTCTCCGGTTACATAAGGGCCATACCAATCAAGGCACCACTCTTCCACATTGCCGCACATATCATATAATCCCCATTCATTGGGCGGTGTCTGTCCTACTTTCAGCGACACCGGCTGAGGGATAGAAGTAATAACCTGATTTTTCTGAAAGGCTACCGGCAACTTATCATCCATATAAAAATTCCAGTAGCGGCCTGCTTTACAAGCATATTCCCATTCCGCTTCAGTAGGCAAGCGATAAATTTTACCTTCTTTTTCCGTCAGCCATTCGCAAAAGGCAATAGCGTCTTCATAGCTTACGCACACCACTGCTTCATCGTCTTCTTTGGAAAAGCCGTTTTTACCGCGTAAAGCTTTATGTTCGGGGCGGAACATCTCATATTGTGCGTTGGTAACCTCCGTCACTCCCATCCTGAAAGGTTTGGAAATATATACTTTATGCATGGGAGCTTCATCGTAATTCTCCTCCTCGCCTAAAGTTCCCATATAAAAACTTCCCGCAGGAATCTCTACCGTCGGAATCAGTTCGGTCTGTGCCTTGGCTATCCATCCCGACATAATTATACATGCTACTACACATGCAAAGGTTCTATGTTTCATCGCATTGAAAGTTGGTTTTATTTACAGATGAGGCAAATGTAAATAAAACCAACGAGATTTTATACCGACACAGGATATAAAAACAATTCTCACAGGGGAAATATAACGTTTTTCATCTATTTCTTCGAAAGAACCAGACAAATAGTCTTTTGACAAACCGGCATTTAAAATCATTCCGCTTTCCCAAACTTCCTTTATCAAGCCTTCATTCCTTACGGAAGCAAATGGAATGATATATGCGGTATTGGCTTTCCTTATAGATTCTTATCAGATTCTTTAATATACAATTTTATCTTCTTTAGCACTCCACGCTTCAAAAGCCTTGATGGCTTCATTATGCAAAAGATTCTCCGAATATAACTTCCGGTTTTCCGGTTTCAATTCCAGTTCATCATATATAAAGGAATCATCAAAACCAATCTCTTTTGCGTCTGCTTTGGTATTACCATAATACATCTTATCCAGATGAGCCCAATAGATGGCTCCCAAACACATCGGACAAGGTTCGCAGGAAGTGTAAATTTCACATCCGCTTAAATCAAAGGTTCCTAATTTCCGGGCAGCCTCACGAATTGCACTCACCTCGGCATGAGCAGTAGGATCACAGTTAGCCGTCACCCGGTTTACACCAGTAGCCACCACTTCATCACCTTTAACTATCACCGCCCCGAAAGGACCTCCCCCATTCTTTACATTCTCTATTGAAAGCTCTATAGCTTTTCTCATAAATACTTCTTTCATATCCGATAGTTTTAAGTTTCTTCAACAAACTTATGAAAAAAAGCATTTCGGAAGAACTTTTTTAAGATAAAAAGAAGGCAGATTGCCTCCATAATTATTTTCAACGTTCCGTATCATTCTGTAAAAAGCGAACCCGTTCACAGGCAGCCAATAAGAAAGCTCCTACCCCGAAGTCAGCCGTAGAATTAGCATCCACCACTTGTCCGGGTATTGCTTTCTCGCCAATAGGCTGCACATAACCAATGCGTCCGTCCGGTTGCAAAGACACTGTCACCAGATAGTTCCAAGCTTTTTCTACTACAGGTTGATAAATCGCTTTATCCAAAATACCATTGTTCATTCCCCATAAAAGACCGTAGGTAAAAAATGCGGTTCCGCTCGTTTCCGGTCCGGGAGCATGTTCAGGATCAAGTAAACTGCGTGTCCAGTATCCTTCCGGTTGTTGACATTCAGCTACGGATTTTGCCAACTTCTTATAACGCATTAAATAATGATCTCTGTGCTTATTATCAACCGGAAGTTCTTTCAGCACCTTTGCCAAACCGGCTAGAACCCAACCGTCTCCACGAGCCCAGAAATCTTTCTTCCCATTTACGCTTTGATGGTGCGGGTATACATATTTAGCATCCCGGTAGAACATACCCGTCTCCTCATCCAACATAATGCTCTCTGCATAAGAAAGATATTCATACAATTTATCCAGATAAAGAGCATTTCCGGTAATCTTATACATCTTAGTCATGACAGGCATCACCATATACAGTCCGTCGGCCCACCACCAATAATCATTCTTATCCGTACTCATCTCATATTCCATCACCTCACGAGCACGAGCAATTTTCTCTTCATCCGGATGAAGCATGTATAAATCGGCATACGTTTGGAAACATATCTGATAATCACCAAACAACACATATTCATCCGTTTCTCCATAACTATACTTCCATTCTTCTTTATTATCGGATTTAGCGCCTTTCCACTGGTTATATTCAGCCCAGTCCTGCGAATATTTCAAGTAATCCGGATTTTTCGTAAGAAAGTAGGCCTCCATATTACCGGTATGATAAGCCGCATAATGCCAAAACGGCGAAGTTTTCGAACTATTATGACTTTGCCAATAATCATTCACTTTCCGAATGATATTCTGCACTTCCATGATTTCTTTATCCTGCTTCTGTGCTTTACACGAAGACACTAGCCCCATACAGGCTATTCCCAATAAAATGATTGAAATTTGCATTCTCATAGTTATCTTTTTTCTTATTAATACGTTTGAATCTTGTCAGCCACCTATCCGGCCGGCAAAGTATTTTTCAACCGATTACTCTTCCGAATTGATTCTTCTGTAATTTCGGTGAAACGGAATCTTCAAAAACAACTATAGTACAATAATTTAACGTAAATGCAATATAAAATAGGGGCAGTAGAAAATGAATGGGGAGGGGAAACAATGAAATCAAAGCATCAGACAGGTATGACTAATAGAATTACTTAGACCTATCTAATCCCGTTACTTAAGTATAGCTAATCAAATTAGACAAGTATAGCTGATGTTAAGTGCCAAGCCTATCACTTACCAAGCCGTAGGCTTGGCACTAGGGGTAGCCGTAGGCTTGTGGCTCAGGTAACCGTAGGCCTGTCATTCAGTTAGCTGTAAGCAGGCCCGGAAATTCTTCCTCCCGAGTACGTCACTTGGCAGGGATAACCATGGCATTTAGTAGAGTTAAACACGTCACTTGACACTGTTAAACACGTCACTCGGCAGAGTTAAGCACGTCACTTGACACTGTTAAACACGTCACTTAGCAGAGTTAACTATGCATTTAGCAGGATTCACCCCAGAGCTTGGCAAGGATAACTAGGAAGTTTACCGAATGGAAATCCCCACATCGAATTGGCCGCTTCCTCCCCTTCCTATAAGGTGTTTGGCTCTTCCCCGTTTCATCCTGTCACGTGAAGAAGTAATTATCTACAGTTCAGTAGATTGCTGTGAGACATGCCCGGTTTCACACACATTTCACGGTAAAGCTGTTAAGAAGCGTGCCCGGAAGTGCTTTCGGCGCTTCCTTTTACCTGAAACCCCAATTCCGACAGGTGTTTCGGGTGAAGGGAACAATTCACCGGTATCATCCAGGAAGAGCTTTCACGGAGGATGAAAGGACCCGTGAAAGGAAACCGAGGCGAAACCTCCTACGAACGTGAAAACAACCTATCCTTCACTCGGAATGCCCCATTTCATCAAGGAAATCGGTGATGGGTGAAACATTAAAAGCAGGTGTGGAAAGATATTTTCTATAGGGATGATTCACAAGGTAGGAACTAAAAAACGCGAACCTTTCTCCCATGATTATCGAGCGCAAAACATGCGTATCCTCATTGATTTTCTACTGCCTCATGAAATACCCATTTATGCTTTTGAATAGACAGGAATGTAGTGTATCGAAAGTAGCCTCCACAGACTAAACAGGAAATGCCGTAACTTAAGAAGTAGGAAAGAAGTTTTTACGCAGTTGCGGAAACGTTTCCTTGCCGTTTCAGAAAACAATTTGTACAGTTGCGCATTGGCCTGAATATAGCTGAGCACAGAGACACTATGCGGATTGAGTGAATAAAAAGACTGGAATGCTAAACCTCAGCTTTACGATTATAAAAGCTTAGGTGCTAAAGGTCAACTTTAGGAAAGCAACGTATATAATAACCGTTCTCTTTATCAGTTCTTTTAAAAACTATTCCGTGTGGTCCGATTGCGGTCCGTCGTGTTTATAGTGAAACCACGGGAACGAAACGCGACCCGCCTTTTCTTGCTTATTGAAACAATAGAGCCCTACACGCACACCTTTCCAGTTACCGAAACGGACAAAGAAAGGATCGCCGCAGGACTTGAACCGGACATTATCCACACTATATGCAAAACGGAACTGCTTATTCGGCATATCAATAGTAACCCGTAAATAAATCTTCTTCCGCTTAATTAGCTCAAGATTAGTTTCCAACGTATCGTCGGACTGATAAAGCCACTGTTTTCCATCCTCCATCTTAATACCGAGCGACTGGTTTTCTTTACCCATACATGCCATTCCGCAACGTTGTCCTTCAGCTATGCCGGATAAATCAACGGCCACCGTAGCTTCACCCACATATCCCATTACTTTCTGTGTGATTGTATTTCGTGCCAGACGCACATTTGCGGCAATTAACGCCTGAAGTGTCAGACAACCACGAGGTGACGTCAACGACCATGCTTCATCCACCGGATTATGATTGAACTGCCATTGCAAGGAAAGTGTTTCGGATGAGAATTCATCATCCGTCTGCGGAACAACGATTTTCGTGCTTTCTATAGGTTTCTTCCATACATAAACCGGTTCGCCGATGCCATTACGGTTCATATCCACACCTATCACAGGCCATCCGTCGTGCCAATACATCGGCTGCAAATGCACCACACGCCCCAAAGCGCCATTGTGCTGGAAGTGGAAGAAAGCCCATTGCCCATCAGGCGTATCGACAATTGCTCCCTGATGGGGACCGTTTATATTTGTAGAGCCTTGTTCCAGCACTACTTTCTTTTCATAGGGGCCATATATATTACGGGAGCGCAACACCGTTTGCCAACCTTCTCCCACACCTCCTTCAGGAATGGATATATAATAGTAGCCGTCCTTTTTAAAAATCTTGGTTCCTTCCGCTACCGGACCTGTATAAACGGTTCTTCCCTCATCGAGCAAACGGGTACCGTCGGCACTCATCTTATGGATAATGATAGGACCTGCCCCATGACGGCTCCGTCCTAAATAAGCCTGCCCGTCCTCATCCCAAAAGGGACATGGGTCTTCCCATTTTTCCACTTTCTCGACCAAATGCAACGGAGACCACGGACCTGTAGGGTTTTCTGCATTCGACATAAACAACCCTTCTTTGGGAGTACAAAAGAATACCCAAAACTTATTATCATGGTAACGGATAGACGGTGCCCAAGAGCCTCCTGCATACTGCTTATTCTCATCCCACCCGGGATAATCGAACCTTTTATATATTTGCGAAATAAGTTTCCAGTTTACCATATCCTCCGATTCCAACACTTGCATGCCCAGAAAATGGAAATCGGAAGCTACCATATAAAATTTCTTCCCTACCCGAATCACATCCGGATCGGAATAGTCGGCATTTAAAATCGGATTAATATAAGTGCCGTTACCTTGATCGCCCCATCTGGCAGGGATATCCTGCGCAAAGGAAAGCTGGCAGGTTGCTGCTATACAAAGAATTAATATGAGTGTTTTCATCCTGATTCGTCCTGTATGTCGTTTATCCAGCCAACTTACATCCAAATTCCGATTTATCTACCGGTTGAATGAAGAAACCGTTTTTATCCGTATATGCTCTCAGAGATTGTTACTCCCCGAGAACCTTACTTAACAAGGTGTCGACATCTGCCAATCCCTGTTCACCGGTCAGCATATTTTTCAACATTACCTGTCCGGCATTCATTTCGTTTTCTCCCACGATAGCTACAAAAGGTATATTCTTGTCGTTGGCATAGCTCATTTGCTTCTTCATCTTCGCCGCATCCGGATAGATTTCCGCACGGATGCCCGCAGCACGGGCTTTGGCAAGAATGGGAAGACAGTAAGCAGCCTCTTTTTCTCCGAAATTAACAAACAAGAGCTGAGTTCCCGTCACTGCTTCTTTCGGATACAAATCCAACTGGTTAAGCACATCGAAAATACGGTCGGCACCAAATGAAATACCTACCCCCGAAACACCAGCCATACCGAAGACACCTGTCAGGTTATCATAACGTCCGCCGCCGCTGATACTTCCAATCTGCACATCCAGCGCTTTCACTTCAAAAATGGCACCGGTATAATAATTCAATCCACGCGCCAGGGTCAAATCCAGTTCCACTCCGCTATGAATGCCCAGTCCGGCAACAGCATTGAGAATAAACTCGCTTTCTGCAACCCCTTTCAATCCGGTTTCGCTGGTAGCCAGCACATTCTTCAACGTGGATATTTTCTCCTCATTGGTTCCGCTAAGCAGGATAATAGGCTGCAACTTATCAATGGCTTCCTGTGGAATACCTTTCGATGCCAACTCGGCATTTACATTATCGAGCCCTATCTTGTCGAGTTTGTCGATAGCTACGGTAATATCCACAATTTTATCCGCTTCACCTATGATTTCGGCTATACCGGAAAGTATCTTGCGGTTGTTGATTTTAATGGCTACACGCACGCCGAAACGAGTGAACACCGCATCAATCATCTGCACCAGCTCCACCTCATTCAGCAACGAATCGCTACCTACCACATCGGCATCACATTGATAGAACTCGCGGTAACGTCCTTTCTGAGGGCGGTCGGCTCTCCAAACCGGCTGAATCTGATAACGCTTGAAAGGAAAGGTGAGTTCCTCGCGATGCATTACTACATACCGAGCAAAGGGGACGGTAAGATCGTAACGCAAACCTTTTTCGCAAAACTTACCTGCCAGTTTGGCTGCGTTGCGCGACAGCAATTCCTCATCGGTAATACCAGAAAAGTAATCGCCCGAGTTTTGTATTTTGAACAAGAGTTTATCGCCTTCGTCACCATATTTTCCCATCAACGTGGAAAGGTTCTCCATAGAGGGCGTTTCTATTTGCTGGAATCCATACAGATGGAATACTTCACGAATGGTATTGAATATATAGTTACGTTTCGCCATTTCCAAAGGCGAAAAATCACGGGTTCCCTTAGGAATACTTGGTTTTGCTGCCATAATTCTGAATGATTTGTTACATTATTGAGACGCAAAGTTAAACATTTTATAGCAGTTACGGATAGGAAACGGTTATTTATTTTAAAGGTGACAGAGATGGTAAAAAACGTATGGGATATATTTCTTCGCTCAGGAGGGAAAGCCAATTGTTTTACTTACTTGTAACGAAAGAGTCTAAAGTACTTACTTCAGACAAAACAATACCAAACGGGAACTCCCAAGAGAAACGAATATCATATTTGCTTCGCAACCTCCCGACGTAGACAGCTCTGTGTCATGACGTAGACAGCGCGACCTTTCCACGTAGACAGCGCAATGTTATAATGTACACAGCGCAACCTCACGACACTGCGCAACGGGAACCTATAGGTTGATAATCAGTCAACTGAAAACCGTGTCAGCAAAGTTATTAATTTAGCTCTTTCCCTTGCCGGCACAGTTCAAATTACGGTTTGGTTATGCTCTACTCCTCTTAGTGCCAGTGACTCCCAAAACGATGAGCTTTAAAGAAAATTCACTAGTGACACCGTTCTCTCTACTTGCCCTACATAGCCTTTATTACGATTTATTTTCCTTTGTTTGCCACAATTTAAATCACAGCAGCATACCTTCCCAAAGCTTCTCTGCAATTTCATTAGTTAGTCTGGACAATACAGTCAGTTAAACCACATGCCATAGCTAATTGGTAGAAACTACTTAGTTCATTCAGCGCAAGCGTCTGGCTACTCAAATCTCACAAGCGGGAACATCAGTCCGAGATCAAATTACTCTTTCAACGCCTTAATCATCTCCGGCATCATAGTCCAAATATGATTTTCTTCCTTCGCCGTATAAAAGTTACCATCAATTTCCGAATCTGCATCAGTAGCCTCACCTAACGTTATCGCCGGCTTTGCTAACGGATGAACGGCAAGTTTCTTGCCTTTGGTAACACCCGCCATATCAAACATCATCGCTGCCGCACAATGACCTATCATCATCTTGCCCTTCTCTGTAAAAGCCTTAATCACTTCAAATAACGTTACATTGTAAGGCTCTCCGGCATGTTGGGCAAACACCGGAACAGCATCTCCACACGAAAACACCAAAGCATCAAACTCCTCTTCGTGCCCTTTCAGGTTGGCAATCACATCATCCGCCAAAAGAGTGATACCGGAATTCGTCTTAATCTCTTTACTATCCGATACCGCATACACTTTATAAGAAATACCGTTCTCGAAGAATGCCTCCAAATATTGGAACAATCCACATCCGTTTACCGGATTCACTGCTAACACCGCTACTTTCTTTGCCATAATTCTACATGTTTTTAAATACAACAATAGTTATCTTCAGTAAGTTTATTACCTTTGTATTGCGAAAGTAGGTATCTTCTGGCTTCCAAGCAAGAAGGCACCTCTCTGTAAGCAAGTTACCTCCGTGTAACCTTTACTGAGGTTCAAACAAATACAAATCGTTAAATAATGAAAAACTTTCATCACACAGAAAATTGCCCTATCCGTGACGTGCTCAGCCGCTTGGGCGACAAATGGTCAATGCTGGTATTGATTTCTTTGGAGGCTAACGGCGTGATGCGTTTCAGCGACATCCAAAAAAGCATTGCCGACATCTCGCAACGCATGCTCACCGTTACACTCCGCTCTTTAGAAGAAGACCGACTCATCCGTCGGAAAGTTTATCCCGAAGTACCGCCGCGCGTGGAATACGCTCTTACCGAAACCGGCCTCAGCCTGATGCCGCATATCAATTCTCTAGTAGGATGGGCTCTGGAACATATGGATACGATTTTGGAAGGAAGACGAAGATAAAAACAAGACATAGGCACAATGTACCTCTTTCTTCTGATACCCCAGTTTTTTATTACTCTTCATAGCTACGTGGAAAAATAAAAGAGGCGAAAGGTAAAATACTATATAACTAAGCAAAAACACACAGAATCGTATAGCGGAAGAGGGTCTCTATCAGGGTAAAAGACGGAGAGTGAAAAGCCAAAAGATGTATTGTATAAAAGAGGGAAATGTAGAACATTTGGAGCTACAATAAAAGAAATGGATCAGCTCTAATTGGAAAGGGTAGGTAAATATAGGAAGAAAAACGGGAGATTTTCAAACGAAACGAAAGTAAAAGTAAAACAGCTTTAAAAGGCATCGACACTTTTACCCACCGTAAATGAGTCGAGTATAGGGATAAGTAAAGAATACTAAATCCCGGCCATACCTATCGACATAAAAAACGCTTTCCTTGTCAGTATGCCGACTCTCGACAAATGACAAGGAAAGCGTTTCTTGCTAAAAGCTATGTTACTAATTTCTACGTCCCATATAAATGGAAACATAATAAATCAAAGTAGCCAAAGAACTTAACGCTGCCACAACATACGTATACGCTGCCGACTTCAACGCATCTTTAGCTTGATTGTGATTGTAAGAATTAGTGATTCCTGCACTGCTCAGCCACGACAAAGCCCGACGGCTTGCATCAATCTCCACCGGTAAAGTGATGAAACTAAATAACGTGGTAACGGCAAAAAGACAAATGCCTGCCAACAATAATTGGGGGAATGATTGGATCATCAAGATTCCGGCTAACAGCACCCATGTCACAATAGAAGAGGAAAACTGCACTATCGGCACTAAAGCCGAACGCATCTTTAAAGGAGCGTATGCTTTCGCATGCTGGACAGCGTGCCCGCATTCATGAGCCGCCACGGCCGCAGCAGCAATACTGCAACTGCCATATACTCCTTGACTGAGATTAACCGTTTTGTTTGCAGGATTATAGTGGTCGGTCAACATGCCTTCCGTACTTATAACCTTAACATCATCTATTCCGTTGTCATGCAACATTTTCACAGCAACATCTCGGCCGGTCATGCCATTGGACAGAGGAATTTTTGAGTATTTCTTAAATTTACTCTGCAAGCTTGCCTGTACGGCATAACTAACCACTGCTATTCCAATAAATAATATCCAATAAATTGCCATTGTATTATCTTTTTAATGTTTAACTCTTTAGTTATTATACAAATCGTATGCCAAATATAGTAAGAAAGAAAAATGACACCTCTATCCTTGTCGTATTTTTAGGAAGTTTTGACTAAATGTTAGTCCAATGTAAGCTCTATTATATAATCGGGACCGGAAGGAACGTCTTTCATTTGCAGAATAATGCCGTCACGGCTATGCAAATAGCGTACAAGGGTCTTATCTTTGTACACAACCGCCCTTTTCACCTTTCGTCCTTGCAAAGGCAATACCAACTCTTTATCGGGGTAGTTAAGAATATGCACATACAACGTATTTCCTTTCTGAGTAGTCACACCCCAATCACGGGGAGCTACCAAACCGCCTCGTGTACCATAAATTGTTTCCCCATATTGCTTCATCCACTCTCCTACTTCCTTTAAACGTTGTAAAGCCGTAGCCGGCAGTTCACCGTTGGGCTGGGGACCTACATTCATTAATAGATTGGCGTTCTTTCCGGCGGCTTTCACCAAATAATGTATAAGCGTTTTAGCCGATTTATAATTCTGATCGGTTATTTTATATCCCCACATACCGTTCATCGTTTCACAAGTTTCCAGAGGCAAATGGCTGATATCCTGTCCGGAAAGGCCAGCTTTGTTTTCTCCCGGAAGATCCCGCTCAAATATCTGTATATCCTCTTCGGGCAAAGGAGCATGATGGTGATTATTACCTATCAGACATGCCGGCTGTAAACGGTGTATCAACGCATACTGTTCATCCAGTTGCCAATCGAATTCCGGATTCCGGTCTTGGTCCCACACTCCATCGAACCAAACGGCACCAACCGGTCCGTAATGAGTCAGCAACTCGGTCAACTGATTATTCATAAACCGGTAATACGAATCCCAGTTTCCTTTCGGATCGGGTCGTCCGGTTCCTCTTCCCGTGCGTCCCCACGGACAATCTTCACGATACCAATCGATATGCGAATAATAAAAATGAAGACGGATGCCTTGTTTGTGACACTCATCAGCCAGTTCCTTTACAATATCACGGTGGAAAGGCGTAGCATCCACTACATCGTAATCGGTATACTGGGAGTTGAACATAGAAAATCCTTCATGATGCCGTGTAGTAAAACAAATATATCTGGCACCGGAAGCTTTAATGGCAGCCACCCATTCTGCAGCATTAAATTTAGATGGATAAAAACCACCGGCCAACTTAGCATATTCCTTATAATTCAGATTATTGTTTGTCATGGTCCATTCTCCGGTAGCCAGCATACTATAAAGTCCCCAGTGTAGGAAAATGCCGAACTTATCATCTTGAAACTCCTGACGCGCTTTTAAGTTCTCCACACTCGGCATATAAGCGGTCTGGGCAAAAGAGAAGAAGAAAGTTATTAAAAAAGAGAAAGCTAAAAGAATTGTTTTCATAGTACATTATTTAAGTGTTATATTCGGGCATAAGGTTTGAGTATCAAAGCATAAACCAGAATGTTACTTTCAATATAAATTCAAGTTTAAATATATTACATCCGCATGAAACATTTCGTTAAAGCAAGAATGTAATAAGACTTTTGTTTTTCACCGTTATTGAAAATAAGAATCTCTTTTCCAGATTCTTTATTATACGGAACCAGATAATCAGTCATACAGTCGGTTGTGAAACGACTTCCACTCGGACTTTATAAAAAGGAAAAAGACTCTGTCAAAAGATGCACCTTGATATTTACCAGCAAGTCTTTACCTGACCTGCAACCCCAAAATACAAAGCCTACAACTTTTAACAGAGTCTCTTTCTTATAAAATTCTTTTCAGACAACCAATTAGCTCACTTTAATTCGTTTACATCAGTAAATAAAACAGAAAAGTGATGACTCCTTTATAATGGAAACCTAATTAGTCTTCCGTATAACGCACAATGGTTTGCTCACGGTCTGGTCCCACGGAAATAATCTTGATCGGCGTTTCCAGCTCATTCTCCAAGAAAGTAATGTAAGCATTAAATTCCTCCGGGAATTCATCTTCGCTGGTCATTTTCGTCATATCTGTTTTCCATCCCGGCAACTCGGCATAGATAGGTTCGATACCTTCGTTAATATCGTAAGGGAAATAATCAATTTCTTCACCGTTGACTTTATAAGCGACACAAGCCTTAATGGTATCAAAATCATCCAGCACATCGCTTTTCATCATAATAAGCTGTGTCACACCGTTTATCATAATAGAATACTTCAATGCCACCAAATCAATCCAACCGCAACGACGTTCACGTCCGGTTACAGCTCCGTATTCATGTCCCAAATCCCGGATTCGCTTGCCTGTCTCGTCAAACAATTCCGTCGGAAACGGTCCGCTGCCTACACGAGTACAGTAGGCTTTCATAATACCGTACACTTCACCGATTTTGTTCGGAGCTACGCCTAAACCGGTACAAGCGCCTGCACAGACTGTATTGGAAGAGGTAACAAACGGATACGATCCGAAGTCGACATCCAGCATTGTTCCTTGAGCACCTTCACAAAGCACACTCTTACCCGATTTTAACAGATTATTAATCTCATGCTCGCTATCCACCAAATGGAATTGTTTCAAGTATTCGATACCTTTCATCCAGTTCTTTTCAAGTTCGGTGATATCATACTCATAATTCAAGCTTTTCAATATCCGTTCGTGACGCGCTTTCGCTTTGGCATATACCTCATTAAAATTATGGAGAATATCTCCCACACGCACCCCGTTACGGCTCACTTTATCGGTGTATGTCGGTCCAATACCTTTTCCGGTTGTCCCCACTTTCGCCGCTCCTTTTGCCGCTTCGTAAGCAGCGTCCAGAATACGGTGCGTAGGCAATATCAAATGAGCTTTCTTGGATATATGCAACCTTTCTTTCAAATTATGACCCGAAGCCTCCAATGCTTCTGCTTCAGCTTTGAAAAGAGCGGGATCCAACACTACACCATTACCGATGATATTTACTTTATCTCCTTGGAAAATTCCGGAAGGAATGGAACGAAGCACATATTTTTGTCCCTCAAACTCTAACGTATGACCGGCATTAGGTCCACCTTGAAAACGGGCAACCACATCGTAATTCGGGGTTAAAACATCGACAACTTTCCCTTTGCCTTCGTCACCCCATTGGAGCCCCAACAAGACATCTACTTTCATGTTTTTTCTTTTTATAATTGTTTATTTTTTCTCTGTCGCTTCTTCTGTGCCACACACTTCGCGCACGTACCATATATATATAAGGAGTAGTGCGACATCTGGAATTTCTTCATATGCGTATTGGCTATAGCATTCTTTAAATCATCGTTCTGAAATTCAGAGACTTTACCGCATACCGTACAGATTAAATGATGGTGAGTTTCTATATTATAAGATTTCTCGTACTGTGAAGTGTTTCCGAACAGATGCTTAATGATAAGCTTTGCGTCCAATAATAATATGATGGTATTATATAATGTTGCACGGCTGACTCTGAACTTTTCTTCATTCATCATCTGACTATATAACGTATCGATATCGAAATGCCCGTCTATAGAATAGATAGCATCCAATATGGCATAGCGTTCAGGCGTCTTGCGATGCTTGTTCACCCGCAAATATTCCGTAAATATTTGCCTAACCGTATCTTTTACATTATCCACGTTCCTCAGAAGTATATGGTTACGCGAACAAAGTTAAGTCTTTTTTAGCGAAACAAAAAAGAAACCTATAAAAATTCATCTGACAGTTCGTAATAATCCTGTTGCCTGTTAGAGATTCTCTTCAGTTTCAGACTTCACTTCTTCGTAAAGGAGCTTCCATTCCGGTTTATCCGAAGATTTCATAACAGACAAAGCTTTCAAAGCTTTCTGTCCCTGTTCTTTTCCCAAACGCACATATTTTAGTAAAGATGTATAGGCAGCACGCTGCTGAAAAGATGCTGGAGACTGTATGGCTGCCACAACCTGATCCAAGTATTCGTTTTCCGACCGTTCGTTCAATGTCATTCCTTTAGAAAACAATCGGGCAAGTATCAGAAAGCCGCATGCCTGAAAATAAGACCGTTCGTCAGCAATCCATTCGAAAGCCTTTTGGGAAGCATAAGGCAAATATTGAAACAGATTCATACATGTGAGTTCTGCAATCTCAGGATAACACATATCTTCCACCCAAATGTCAGCAAGCTCAGGGATAAAGCTTTCAACAGGCTGCAACAAACCTGCAAGAATCTTGGATTCGCGGATATTTTCTTTCCATAAGGCTTGCGCCAATTGATGGTTTTTAGGATAATAACCGGCAATTTCCTTCAACCGCGGTAACTCCACACCAAAGTTCACCTTATAATCCAACCCTTTATCACGCATACTTTTAGACACCACACCATTCATTGCCAAACGAAACTGAGTTTTGATATCTTTCAATTGTTCTTGTAAGTCCATTTCCATCAGAAATTTTAGAACAAGGTCGCCTCAAGACAGAATGATAAGACAACCTTGCTTATTTTATAATTTGTACTTTACTACCTAGAAATCCCCTTATCACATTCCATTCTTTGAATAAAAGAAAGGATGATAAGGGGATTTTATTTAAAGTCATTTTAATCTGCCAAGTTTTTAATTCCCAGATTCTATTAAAACTGCTTCATCCAAATTTATTCGTTCCGATAAGGCAAGTTCGCGTACTCTCTGCTATATCGCAACATTTGTTGCGCATAACCTTCCGTATATGAGATCTTCACATCGGTTACTTCCCCGCTGTCGTTTGTTACAACTTCATACACCGGATTCACAAATCCTTTATAAGGAGACAGATGCAACTTTTCATAACGTGCCAGCACTTCTTCGTGCAATTTCGGATCGACTTTTACCGCATAATCTTCAACTAACTGACGAGCTGCGGCAAAATCTCCTTCCGACTTGATTCGTTGTATTTCTGCCAGCAATTGCCCAAACAATCCGCGTAACTTCTCATAATCGTTGATCTTCACATAGGTTTTACCGTCTTTTTTTACCAACTCCACCACATTGTCGGGTTTTCCTTTTTCAAAAGCCCACTTGGCAATTAACTGCCGGTTGCGCATATGCGCTTCCTCTACATCATTGCCTAATTCAATACGCACGAGCTGTGTCATCAAACCGTTCATCATATAAGTGTAATATTCGGCCTTATAGGCTTCTTTATTAGGAGTTAATCCCAAATCCACTAATTTGGCATCCGGCAGATAATATAACCCGAACAAATCGGCACGAGCCTCTTCAATCGTAGAACCGTAAGCTTTTAAAGCATCCTGGTCGACTCCTGGAAGTAATTGTCCTGAACCGTGACCCAGACACTCATGCAAATCAGTGTGTAAATCGCCTGTCAGATCAGCATATTTATCCAACAAATCTCTTTCCGCCTGACTGTAAACAAACTCCTCATTAAAACCGTTTCCATGTGCAGCCTTATTGTAAGCATCTGTCAGATTACCGATTGTAACCGACTTAGATCCATGTACACTGCGTATCCAATTAGAATTCGGCAGATTGATACCAATAGCGGTAGAAGGATACAAATCGCCACCCAACATGGCAGCAGTAATCACTTTAGCCGATACGCCTTTCACTTCTTCTTTCTTGAAGCGAAGATCTACGGGAGAATGATCTTCAAACCATTGCGCATTTTTGCTGATAGTTTCCGTACGGTGCGTAGCTTCCAGATCTTTAAAGTTCACAATGGATTCCCAACTTGCTTTCATTCCCAACGGATCACCATAACTTTCCGTAAAACCATTCACAAAATCGATTCGGGAATTCAAGTCTTTTACCCACAGAATAGCATACTCGTCAAATGTCTTCAAATCCCCATCCTTATAAAATTGTATCAGTTTCTCGATTGCTGCTGTTTGTTCGCCAGTTTCCGCCACGGTCGAAGCCATTCGTAACCAATAAACAATCTTCTCAATAGCCGGTCCGTACAATCCGCCAATTTTCCATGTCTTTTCAAAAATCTTTCCATTCTCTTTTACCAAACGACTGTTCATTCCAAACATAACGGGCATAGTATCATTCGGATTCTTCATAGCATTATAAAAGTCTTCCGCCTCTTTCTGCGTAACCCCTTCATAGTAATTCGAAGCAGACGTCAACACCAAATCTTCGCCATCAGCCTGATTCACCCGTTTAGGCATAACTTTAGGATCGAATATGACAGGGAATATTTCGTCACACAACTGATCCAATGTTTGTCCTTCCATTAAAGGAAGTTTCGCAGAGTCAACACTTTGTAACGCTTTCTTAAAGAACTCCTGTGAGAATCCCGGAACAAACTTGTCACTAGCATAATGATGGTGAATACCATTAGAAAACCATACTCTTTTCAGATAAGTTTCCATATTCACAAAATTCGTATCCGCTCTGTCCCCTTCGTAATCCGTATATACGGTTTCTAACATTTTACGGATTATAAGATTATACTTCCCGTTTTGGTCGAATAATATATCCCGTCCTTCCAGAGCGGCCTGTGAAAGATAATAAATAAGTTCCTTCTGTTTTAATGAAAGATTTTCAAAGTCTTTCACTTTATAGCGGAGAATCTGCAAATCCGCAAATTGCTCTACTGTGTAATCAAAATCATCGGATTGCGGAGCATCTGTTTTGGATATTCCGCACGAAGTCAGCATTGTTGCCACCATTGTCATTTGAATTAATTTAGTTTTCATCATACCTTTAAGTTTGTCGTGATTCAATTAAAAAAGGGACACATACTTCATACATGCCCCTTCTCTACACTATTTAGTAATTATATTACTTGTTACGCTCTAGAATTCTGGAACGGTAAGACTTAGGAGTCTCCCCCTTCAATCTGTAAAATGCCGCATAGAATGATTGCCGATTAGCAAAACCTACCATCAAACTTATTTCTTCCACATTTTTGTTTAAGAAACGACGGTCTGTTAACAAATGAGCAGCTTCCCGCACTCGATATTCATTTACCAAACAGGAATAATTCATTCCAAAACGAGAGTTAATTACTGCAGAAAGATAACGAGTATTCGTTTTTAAATCCATAGCTAATTGTTTAGCCGAATAACTCGGATCTTTGTACTTTTTCTGCGATACGATAATATCGACAATTTTGTCGTATAATTCGTCTGCTAATTCCGCCCTGATTAATGAGCGATAAGCAGCAGCCTTTTCTTTGACCGGCCTAATATTATAAGGCTTTCTCATCTCTTTTTCTTCCGCTTCCTGATTTTTTGTTGTCATTGTCATAGTGTTCGTAGAATTTTAAGCAATTATTTATACAAATAACGTTCTTTTTTTTGATATAACCGCATGCGTTTAATGTTTTTTTTCTAAAATAACCCTAAGTACCCTTATATTCTAACATAATTTATACGTCTGATAAAAACATAAGCTAAGTTTTCCTTATTTATCACCTGAAAAGAAGAGGATTCCATCACACAAATATCTATCTTTGTACCGCAATATTAAAAAGACGAATATGCTTCAGACATTAAAGAATTATTTCGGATATGATTCGTTCCGCCCTCTCCAAGAAGAAATCATCCAACACGTTTTGGCTAAAAAAGATGCACTCGTACTGATGCCGACGGGTGGAGGAAAATCCATTTGCTACCAGTTGCCTGCTCTTTTAATGGAAGGAACCGCTATCGTTATCTCTCCGTTAATATCTTTAATGAAAGACCAGGTAGAAGCTTTAAAGGCAAACGGCATCCCCGCCGGAGCCCTAAACAGCGGAAACAGCGACACAGAAAACATGGATATCCGGAGAGAATGCATTTTAGGAAAAATAAAACTTCTATATATCTCACCGGAGAAACTGATAAGTGAGATTCATTTCTTGCTAAAGGATATCACCATCTCACTTTTCGCTATTGACGAAGCGCATTGTATTTCTCAATGGGGACACGACTTCCGCCCCGAATATACGCAACTGAATGCGTTGCGACAATATTTCCCGAATGTGCCCATTATAGCTTTGACAGCTACTGCCGACAAAATTACCAGAGAGGATATTCTGAAACAACTGAATTTAAAAAGTCCTCGGACATTTATTTCTTCGTTCGACCGTCCGAACCTGAGCTTGACTGTAAAAAGAGGATATCAGCAAGCAGAAAAGACCCGGACTATACTCGACTTCATCGACTCGCATAAAGGACAGTGCGGTATCATTTATTGCATGAGCCGAAGCAAAGCGGAAAGCGTAGCGGTCATCCTGCAAAAGCACCGGATATCCGCAGCCGTATATCATGCCGGACTTAGTGCCATGGCACGAAACAAGGCACAAGAGGATTTCATAAACGACAAAGTACAAGTGGTCTGCGCAACCATCGCTTTCGGTATGGGAATCGACAAGTCGAACGTCCGATGGGTTATCCATTATAACCTGCCTAAAAGTATCGAAAACTTCTATCAGGAAATAGGTCGTGCCGGAAGAGACGGACTGCCCAGTGATACATTATTATTCTATTCGTTAGGAGATATCGTATTGCTGTCTAAATTCGCCCAAGAAAGCGGACAACAGGCTATGAATTTTGATAAATTGCACCGTATGCAACAATATGCAGAGGCGGATATATGCCGCCGGAGGATTCTGCTGAACTATTTCGGTGAGAACATGGAACATAATTGCGGTAACTGTGACGTATGTAAAAATCCTCCCGAACACTTCGATGGTACTATATTGGTACAAAAAGCATTAAGTGCCATTGCACGTGCCGACGAACAAATCAGTACGCGTCTGTTGGTCGATGTACTTCGAGGAAACTACACGCCGGAGATCATAAAAAAACAATTCGACAAGCTGAAAACATTCGGAGCAGGCAGGGAAGTCCCGGCACGCGATTGGCAGGATTTCCTGTTACAAATGTTGCAACTGGGATACTTTGAAATCGCTTATAATGAAGACAACCATCTAAAAATTACGGAAAGCGGTAAGAAAGTACTATATGGAATAGAAAAAGCTCCGCTAGTTGTCATTAAACGGGAAGAATTTATTCCTAAGCCTAAAGGACGGAAGAAGAAAGTGGAAATACCGGCCTCAGCTCCCCGCCTTCTTCCACTCCGGCAAGGAGAAGAAGATGAAAACCTATTCGAGGCTCTTCGTATTTACCGCAAACAACTCGCTGACGAGAAAAAAGTACCGGCTTACATTATATTAAGCGATAAAGTACTACACCTGCTATCCAGCATACGTCCCACCACCATCGAAGATTTCGGAAACATCAGTGGTATCGGAGCTTATAAGAAAGAGGCATACGGCGAAGGTTTCATAAAACTGATAAAGAAGCATTTATAAGGTGCTATTTGCATTGTTTGAATAAATCTTGAAGAGAACTGCGCAGAACACCTGCTTCCACGGCTCTTTCCAAATCGGATCGAGCCTGACTTTTCTTTTTTAACTGCAAATAAATACGAGCCCGTGTTACAAAATTTTCTGCCAAAGAAGGATTCAGGCGGATAGCCTCATCCATATCCAGCAAAGCTAGTTCCAAGCTTCCCATTTCCTGTTCCAACTCGGCACGGGCTACATACAACGAAGCTTCTCCCGGATGCGACTCTATTAATTTAGCATAATTACCAAGCGCTTCCTGATATCGTTTCTCTTTCTGATTGAGCAAAGCCATGCCTAACAATCCGTTATAATGACCGGGCTCGACCAACAACAAATTAGTGTAATCAAGACGGGCTGCCTTATAATCCCGCCTTTTCATAGAGATATAGGCACGGAAAAGCAACGCTTCCATATTATCCTTGTCCAAATCGAGTACTTCGCTATAATCTACATAAGCCTGATCCGGCTTTCCCATATCCAAATAAAGCGCACCACGGTCTAATAGTGTTTGTACGGACTTGGGAGCAATGTTCAACGAATAAGTATAAGATTCCAAAGCATCGTCCAGCCTGTTCAAACGTTGCTGGATAGTTCCCAAACGGGAAAATATAATTGCATTGTAAGCATGGGACGGACCCAACTTCAACGCTTCTTTAAAGAGGATCTCCGCTTGTGCCAAACTGTCTTTCTCCGCCATAGCAAAAGCCCTTTCAACTGTTTCCTTATAAGTTTGTGCTGACAAAGATATGCTCATATAAAGAAGAGCTATGAGTCCGCACACTAATTTCTTTTTCATCTTAATTCTTTGTTTTAGTCTGTTATGCACTCTTCCATTCGCCCCAACTACCCGATAATTATAAGAAATTAAAAACAGTTCTCTTTCGGGCAGAAAGAGCATGTCTCCATAACTGGAAACAGGAGAAACACAAACCAGATTTACTTTTTATTATTTGATGGAGCAAAGTTAAAAAAGAAACGGCTATGTGTATCGAGAAACATGCTTCCGTTTATATTATTTACGAATTGTCAAACGAACTGTTTCTAAAAGTTATCCAACACTGGAATAAACAATAATCTAAAATACAGTTCTTTCAGAAGAAATGCAACATGCAAACAAATCTATCACATAGGAAAAAAGTTATTTGTATGATTCATTACGATACGTTCCTCTCGCCTATTATGAAATAAAATGTTTCACATATTATGAGCAATCCGTATCATAATATATGAAACATTTGTAATCAAACAACTTTCAAGTCTACTATCCTTCCTTTATATAGGAACACATCGTCACACTCCGGCATGTATTATTAGTAACCAATTATCTTGCTACGGCTACACGCGGCAAGAATAGCTGCAAACATAACCAAGCAACCAAATAAGCCAAACTGGCAATAAGGAACACGATAAAATAACTTCCGGTAATCTGAAGGATGTTTCCCACAAACGAGGCGGCAAGCACCCCGCCAATAGAACCCGTAAATCCGGCAATGGAAGTCATGGTAGCCACCCGATTCTTCGGATAATAATCCGAAACCAAGGTATAAATATTAGAGGCCCAGCCTTGATGAGCAAAACAAGCAAGACTTATAATTCCGATGGAAACCCATAATGAATTAATTCCCGGTATAAGCGCTACCGGGACAACCAGCAAAGCACACGTCAACAGAGCCGCTTTACGAGAAAAACTTACATGATGTCCCAAATTAATCAGCTTTGAAGAAAGGTATCCGCCGGCAATGCCTCCGAATGAAGAAAATGTATAAATCACAATCAGCGGAAGCACCATTTGCTGTATATTCACTCCATAGCTTTTTTCCATAAAATCCGGAGTCCAGAAAAGGAAAAACCACCATACCCAGTCGCAAACAAAACGGGAAAGACAAATACCAATAGTACTACGTTCTTTCATCAACTGCCACCAATTAATTTTATCTTTTACAGATGCATGGCTCTCCACATCAGCTTCTTCCTCTTTGTCATCCTGATTAATATAAGCATACTCTGCACGACTAAGCTTTTTAGAATTCTGAGGTAATTTATAAAACATCAACCAGCATATGAGCCAGATAAATCCCAACGAACCGGTGACAAGAAAAGCGCACTGCCAGCCATATTGCACCGTAAGGAATGTAACAATAATAGGTGAAACAACCGCTCCTACGTTACTGCCCGAATTGAATATGCCCGTAGCCAAAGCACGTTCTTTTATAGGGAACCACTCTGCCGTAGCCTTAATGGCTGCCGGAAAATTGGCACTTTCTCCAATACCTAAAAAGAAGCGGGCAATGCCGAACCCCAAGGGTCCGCGAGCCACTGCATGCAAACATCCGGCCACACTCCAGACAACAATGGAGAGGGCATAAGAAATACGCGTTCCCATTTTGTCAATAATCCGACCTACAAACAGCAATCCGATGGCATACGCTGCTTGAAAAGCAGATACGATATATCCGTAATCAGCTTCCGTAATATGGATTTCATCTGAAATTACGGGTTTAAGCATACCCAACACCTGGCGATCGATATAGTTAATAGTCGTAGCAAAGAACAACAAAGCAATTACACGCCAACGATAATGTCCTATTTTAGTTTCATTCAACGGCATATCTCATGAATTTTATTATATACATATTCTTGTTCTTCCGGAGTTTCACAATAAGTCACTACAATTAGCTTCATGCCCGGTTTCCACAACTCCTTGACCTTGTTTTCCACCAGTTCCGGAGAACCGACTATACGTGCATTCAGCACCACGCCGGTTCCGGCAAACGTATCGGCATAGCCATCCGTAGGATTAGCACCCGGATCGGTACCTTTTGAGAAAGCTCCATCTGCCATACGAATATGAGGTATAGAAACAATATCCCCTTTTTTATCGCTCCAGTTTCCACAAGAGTGGAACACGGTTCCACCAAACGCATCACCGGCTTTCACCATAGCCGGGACAGCCATATCCATATATAAATCGGCAGAGAGCATGGTAATGGTATCATCACTCATACCTAAACCGTCGAACTGCCGGCTTGAAGCAAATCCATGTCCAGGTTTAACCAAAGCATTTCCGATAAGCTCCTGCTGGGCACGGGTAAAATCAATCAGCAGATCTGCCGTACGGTCCATGGCACGATGCATAGCCTCTGCATCCAGATAAAAATCCATGTAAAATTGATTTGAATCAATAATATTGCTAAGCGTATTTAATGGCGATTGCACATCGCAATACGACATGGGTAGCTGTCCTTTCGTCTTGTCCAAAAAGTAAGAAACCATATCCAACGTGTGTCTACCAATTTCAGTTTCCGCTACCGGCTGATAGGGGGCTTCCAACAACGCTGCCGTAGAAGCGAACTTGCCGTCAACTGCAGGAGCTTGTCCTTTTTCCCAAATATATCCGAAACCGTAAGCCGAAGCGACCGTGCCCAATCCGTACCAAGGCTCAAGGAAGTTAGGTATATCCGCCTTAAATCTCATACTTTGCTGTAAGGCGCCCAACTGCCATTCCAACGACTTCTTCATATCGCAACAGTCTTCGGCAAATACCTCTTTTACACGCATTCTTCTATAAACCAAAACGCCGGAATCAGATTCCCAGAACTTCTTGCAAGTTTCGTCCAACTCACCGGCATAAGCGGCATAACCCTCTATATCAAATTTTTCTGCTTCAATAGGCGTCACTACAGTTGCCTGTGAATCGGCCAAGTTTACATTAAATTCGTCTTTCATTTTAATAATATTATATTCCTTCTTTTATTACAGTCTCATTCCTTTAATTGAAAATCAGAAGCAATCGCTTTAACCAAATAATTCTTTTTTATTTTTCACTTTTAATCTACCAGACCTAGTATCAAGAGGGAAAGAATTTTTTGTGCCCTTGAATATCTGGAAAATCTACAAGATATCATCCGGCCAACGCTTGTTTCATAAAACTTCTCACCTTTTTGCGGGCTATGAAGAGATGACATTCTACCGTATTATAAGTAATAGACATATTACGTGAAATCTCATCAATCGTCATATTTTGCTCGAAACTCAACTCATACACCTTACGCGCTTTGGGCGAAAGCTGCTGTTTGCTCGATTGGTAAATCTGCATGGTTTCATGATAAAGAGCTTCCACATCGGCACTATGTGTGGTAACAGTCTCCATTTCATCATACAAATACGAAAGTTTTTCTTTTTTGGTATATAAATGGCGCAAATAATCAATCACCATATTACGAGCGATAGTAAACAGGAAAGATTTTACGGTACTCTCATCCAATTTCAGTTCATAAGTCAACAAACGGACAAATACATCCTGCACCATATCTTCCGCGTCGTCAAAATCACGGATACGATAATAAATATAGCACAAGAGCGGCCCTCTATACAATTCGTAAAACTGTATAATAGCCCTATCGGGTGTTCTGGTTAATGTGCTTATCATAGATTATAAGGTTAAATGTTTATTCAAAAACAAAAATACATTACTTCCACTCAATAAGCCCGCTTTTATGTAACAAATAAGGCTCACAATTGTAACAATCTTCGTAAAATCTGTCTTTATCCTTCTTTATTTTTATCCTTTTGCTCTCTTTTCTGCTCATTATATAATTCGGCGTATTGCGAAGGCAACATACCGAACATGTCTTTAAAATTCTTCGAAAAAGCCCTGGAACTATTATATCCCACTTGATCGGATATCTGCAAAATAGTGAGCTGACTTCCTTTCAGCAACTGAGCCGCCCTTTTCAAGCGGATTGAACGGATAAACTCAGTTGGTGTCTGTCCGGTAATATTCTGCAATTTCCGATAAAGATTCATGCGCGTCATACCTACATCCGAACTCAATTGCTCCACTGTATATTCACAATTGCCCATATTCTTTTCTACACACTCCAACGCTTTCTTTATTAACTGTTCATCAATAGAGGTTATTGTTATATTACTAGGCTCCACTTCCAGATTCTTATTAAAAGATTCACGACGTTTCTGTTGCTGTTCTATCAATTTTCGGATGCGGGTCAATAACAAATCAATACTGAACGGTTTGGCTATATACGAATCCGCCCCGGCTTCGTAACCGCTGATCTTTACCTCCTCCGTACTTCTTGCAGACAATAATATAATAGGTATATGCGACGTCTGGATATTCTCTTTGATCCGTTTACACATTTCAAAGCCATCCATTTTTGGCATCATCACATCGCTCACTATCAAATCGGCCCCTAGCTGAATAGCCTTCTGCAATCCTTCTTCTCCATCAGCCGCATCAATTACCCGGAAATGTTCTGCCAATTGTTCTATCAGGAAGCTCCGGAATTCATGGTTATCCTCCACAACCAAAACAGTTTGCCGTACAGGCTTCTGCTGCCGGTTGTTCGCTTCAGCCATTTCATGACGAATAACCTTTTCCGATTTAGCAGCGTCTTCGGACGCCTCTTCTACCGTTAAATCTGTCGGAATATAAACACTAAACACAGAGCCTTCGTCCAATTTACTGTCAACCTTGATTTTTCCGCCATGTAAGTTCACATATTCACGAATTAAATGAAGGCCTATACCACTTCCGACCTCAGACTTATTAGGTGTTTTAACTTGATAAAAGCGATCGAATATGTGTTTCTGGTCTTCTTCAGAAATCCCTATTCCGGAATCTGACACCTCGATAAGAAAATAATACCTGCTCTCTTCGAACACTTTACTTGTTCTCAGACTTATACTACCGCCATTGGGAGTAAACTTAAAGGCATTGGAAAGAAGGTTATTAACGATTTTCTGTAACTTCTCCCCATCGAAATACATATAAATCTGCTCTTCACACGGTTCAAAAATATAATCAATATGCTTTTCTTCGGCAAGGGATTGGAAAGAAACATACAAAGGATATACAACGTCAGCAACAAAGCCGGCCTGCAGATTTAGTTTTTCGCCTTTCATCTCCAATTTACGGAAATCGAGCAACTGATTTACCAATCCCAGCATTTGCTGTGCGTTTTTATAAACAGAAGTCAGTTGATTCTTCAGGTTTTCATCCGTCAACTTCTTTATAATGGCATCCAAAGGGGTAATAATAAGCGTTAACGGCGTCCGGAACTCATGACTGATATTCGTAAAAAAGCGATATTTCATCTGTTCCAGTTCTTCTTTCTGACGAATAGCCTCCAGTTCTTTTGCTTTCTGTAACTTGATCCGACTCTGTCTTCTCAAATAAATATAAGAGGCCATCAATACCCCAGCCAAAAACAGCGCATAGAAAATACGCGCCCACAAGGTATTCCAAAAAGGTGGAGTAATTATAATAGTCATTTCCGCCTGCCGGTCGCTCCATACCTTATCATTATTGGCCGAGCAAACATGAAGCGTATAGGTACCGGGAGCAAGATTATTATAAGTGGCCGATCCTCCTCCTTGTGTCGAGACACTCTCTATCCAGTCTCCGTCGAACCCCTCCAGTTGATAGCGATAGTAAGTTTTGGAAGGATTGACAAAATTCAAAGCCGAAAAATCAATAGTAAAGAAATTTTCATCATATTTCAGTCTGATCTCTTTCACATAGCCGATAGATTTATCCATAATCACACGCCCTTTATATAAATCACCTGGTTTTATTTCTGTATTGAACAAACGGAAACCCGTAAAAACAGGTGGGGCGGCATATGTATTGTACACAATATTATCCGGCTGGAACATATCAAAGCCATTGACCCCTCCAAAATAAATAACTCCGTTATTCGTCTTACAGCCGCATAAATCAAAATACTCTCCTCTTTGCAATCCGTCGCCACTATTAAAAGAAATCACATTAAACTTATATGCTTCCCCATCTTCGTTCTCCAACTCTATTTTACAGAGGCCATTACTGGTCGACACCCATATATTATTATTATCATCTTCTATGATATTCTTCACCACGTGGTTAAACATGCCCTGTTTTTCACTAAGCTGATAAACCTTCCGACGAGCAAAATCCACAACATCCAAACCGTTATAGGTACCAAACCACATAAGTCCCCTCGTATCCGGAAAGATACAAGTATAATTGTCATTGGAATGTTCGAAACAAGGATCCGGTTCCAGCGTATTAGTCGGAATCCATACTCGATCAGTATGCGGATCGTAACAATAAATACCATTGCTGCTTCCTACCACCAGGTATCCTTCCTGAGTTTGATTGACAACTAATGATTTCTTAAAACGATTCAATTCAGGGTGACGCAAGTTCAACAAATCGAACTGTCCCGTCTCGGGATGGAATAAACAGAGGCCGCCATAGATGCTTACCCATAAATTTCCCTCTCTGTCTTCAAAAAGATTACGGATATTATTATACTCATAATCTGAACGAAGCGGGCGTTTTGGCTGCTTGTAACTTTTCAGCTTATTATTTTCTATGCAATACAGTCCTTCCAGAAAGGTCCCTATCCACACACGACCTTTGCTATCGCGATATAACCTGCGGCACAATACATCCCCCAATTCGGGAAAAGGAATCGTCACCCGTTGGGTTTCCGGATCATAACAATAGAGCCCATGCTGTGTACCCACCCAGATTGTCTGGTCGGGCATAGCAAGCAGGCTTCGTATATTATCGTCTTTCCAAACTTTATTTCCTGGTATCCGGCTTATAACAGAGCTATTTACCTGAGAAAACTTGTTCAAACTCGGATGATAGTAACAAAGTCCTTTATTATACAACCCTAGCCATACGCTTCCTCCATGAGGGGAAACGGCAATACTTATCACATCGTTTTCTATGGACGCACCACTCAGCAAAGGAATGGTTTTATAACTCCTAAACGATAGATTTTTACGGTTGATTATAAATAATCCGCTTCGGGAAGTTCCCACCCAGGCATTTCCCGACGAATCCAACTCCAATGCACAAAACATATCATTGGAAGGAATATCCAAATTCGGAATTAGCATCCACTGTTGCTCCATCGCATCGAAATAGGCAACGCACTGATTGCTCACCAGCCATGCATCCCCATCAGCCAATGTTTTTACAATAAACACATCGTTATATCGGTGTTTCATGTAGGGAACCAGGAAGTCTTCACGCTGAACAAAGCGTTCTTGTTTAATATCCCAGCAACGAATCACCCCGTTGTTGTAAACAAGACGGCAAATATCACCCGAAACCGCCACATAACATATCTGTCCGTTTTTCCGGTTGTTTTCACCGGAAGCGCAAACTTCCACAAGACGGTCTATGCCGGGAGTATAATAAAAAACCTTTTGAGAGTCCGTTACCATCCAAAAGCACCGGTTGTCATCTACATACAAATCAGAAACAGGTTCTGTTACATGCATGGCGCGAAACAACGAATCTACATTGTTTATATAAGAAAGACTATGTAAATCAAAAACCGAGAGTGTACCTACATTCTTCATCCAAATAAGGCCGTTTCCGTCAATACACTCGCAGCAAGCTCCCGAATAATTCCAATTATATACCGAATGAGGGGTATAGACATAATTATCACACTTACCTCCATCGTAAAAAGTCAAAGAGGCAGTCGTACGTATACCCAAACGCCCATCGGGCAAATAAAACACACTCATAATCTGGTTTTCCGGAAATCCCAGGCTAACATCCAAATGGCGGAAAACATAATCTGTCTGTGCCTGCAGAGATAGAGAAAAACCAAGCCAAAAGAGTAAAAGGAACAGGAACTTGCAAACTTTCATAAAATGTCCCCTTATTTATTTGCCAAGCGGCATTTTTCTGCAATACGGAAGATATCGGCAACCTTTTCGTCCGTTACCTCCGCATCCATATTTATACAACATACACCGGTAAGATGCAAATCACCTGACTGCGTTACCCGTTCTTCAATAATTCGGCTAAGCTCTTCATGTGTATAGCTATTTAATTCCACAGGATTTAAACGGATATTAAAGAAAGTATCCGGCAAATACTCACGCAACAGTTTCACATCACCGCCCCATCCTAAATCTAGAAATGCCAAATGAGGAATCCGGGCAAACTGTGCCGCATGACGATGAGGATCTTTACCGCAATAGTGAATTCCATACGGCTGATACTTCTTGCTCCATTCTATATCTATCGGTAAAAGAAAATCGCGGTAATCTTCTTCCGATATCATGGTATGCGAACATTCCGAATGAATATAGACCGGTTGGTCCAATAAACGAGCCAGACGGTTAACCGAAATGGATATTGTTTTAGTCTCGTTATATATATAAGAGAAAAATCGTTCTACTACCCGGGCAATCGCATTAAAGTAAGCTCGCGTTTTATCAGGCTCCATAATCATATCCATAAAGATACTCTCCCCTTTCAAATCAATCGCAAGATTCAGCACCCCGCCCCAGTTTACATCGCCACAAACATATCCATACTGAGCTTTCAATTGTTCAATCAGTTTTTGAAGTTTCTTAAATGCCGTGCTCTTAAACGGAGCCTCCTCGTCTATCTCCAGCTCTTCCCGATGCGGACAGATAACCTGTGGAGCCGCATTAGCGGCATATTCTATCTCACAACCGAGCATTTCGGAAAGCAAATATCCCGCCGCCAAATGCACCGCCCCTATCTGAGGCAGGTCTTTATCATAATCAGCACCTAAACCAAATTCTCCAAAACGATCGTGAAGTTCTTTCTCCATGCGTTTTTCATCTTCTACTCTCCTTACCGGGTTATAGAAAAAGTCTTCATCAAATACAATACCTACATGCTTGTTCCACCAGGAGGGATGAAATACGATATCAACAGGCAATTTTGCCGAACTCAGATTATTCATAGTTTCTACATTAATTAAAAAGTTAACGACATTTATTATAGAACGAAAAAGTTTACGAATATACTGTTTTTTGTCTTGACTTAGAGCATATACAAAGTATTTTTTGCATTTATTCTTCTCATGAGTTTGCGTTTTTCATCGGAAGCCCGAACCTTTCTTTGTACAAACCTACTTTTTAGTTGTTCGTTAAAGTGTTTAGGTATTCGGATATTATTCGCTAAAAACGAAGTTTTTTATGCCATATCAAGAAGAAAATTCGCATTGTGTTTCTTCCATTAATATCAAATAAAAGAAGAGTGAATAGCCTAAAAGTTTTCCATTTCGGAAAACTTTTTTCTTATATTATTCATACAAGTTATCCAAAATGTATTACCTTTGCCACGTCAACAAGTAGAAAAGAGGTTATCTTTTCAATTAGGGAATGTCGTGTAAACCGACAACAGTACCCGCTGCTGTGATTCTCATATACTCCAAGCATAAAGCCACTGCAATCATTTGTGGGAAGGCGCTTCAGAGGAGGGATAAGTCAGAAGACCGACTTGCTGTACATCATAGATTATAAGGATTTTGCTTTCGGGAGTTAGAGCAGAAAGACCAATAGGAAAAGAGAACAATCAGAGAGAGATACTCTGGCGTTACATTTTCTTTTTGGAAAACTCTCCTCTTGAAAACAAGTATCCAAGTTTTCTATTTCTCAATTTATTGTTCAACATTCAAATCGTGTACGCATTATGAATTATGCAGAGCTTTGTATCATTAAAAGGGATGGAAAACGGGAAGATTTTTCCATCAGTAAAATCAAGAATGCCATCACTAAGGCATTTCTCGCCACGGGTCTCGAAAAAGAAGAAAAATTGATTGCCGACATTACCATGAATGTCATCAGCAATTTCGCGACTCCTACCATATCAGTAGAAGAAATACAGGACCTCGTAGAAAAAGAACTGATGAAAGTGCGTCCCGAAGTCGCCAAAAAGTACATTATCTACCGGGAATGGAGGAATACCGAGCGGGAAAAGAAGACACAGTTAAAGCACAATATGGACGGTATTGTAGCCATCGACAAGAATGACATCAACCTGAGCAATGCCAATATGTCTAGTCATACTCCAGCCGGACAAATGATGACGTTTGCTTCAGAAGTGACTAAAGATTACACCTATAAGTACCTGCTACCGAAACGCTTTGCCGAGGCACACCAACTCGGCGACATTCATATTCATGACCTGGATTACTACCCTACCAAGACAACCACTTGCATCCAATATGATATGGACGACCTGTTTGAACGAGGGTTTCATACCAAAAACGGAAGCATCCGTACTCCCCAATCGATACAAAGCTACGCGACGCTTGCCACCATCATCTTCCAAACCAATCAGAATGAGCAACACGGCGGCCAGTCCATTCCCGCATTCGACTTCTTCATGGCAAAAGGCGTACGCAAATCTTTTTATAAAAATCTAACCTCACTGCTTTCCTTCTATTTCAATATGGAAGAGCAGGAGATAGAGGAGCAGTCTCTTAAGGAAACCATTGTCCGCACACTCTCTTCGATCCGGCCTACCGGAAAAGATATCAATTATCTTATTAGCGAACTGCAAACTTACGGACTTTCCATAAAAACCGAAACGCTGGACAAAATTATTAAAAAGGCCATCGCACAAACACGTAAAGATACGCATCAAGCCATGGAGGGATTTATTCACAATCTGAACACAATGCACTCGAGGGGCGGTAACCAGGTGGTTTTCAGTTCTATCAACTACGGAACCGACATATCGCCTGAAGGGCGTATGGTGATTGAAGAATTGTTGAAAGCCACCATCGAAGGACTCGGAAACCGAGGAGAGGTTCCGGTATTTCCGATACAAATATTCAAAATAAAAAACGGAGTATCTTATTCGGAAGAAGATTATAAAACGGCATTAGCCGACTTCGATGCGGCCATGGAAGGCAAACTAACTTTCAAAGCACCGAACTTCGACTTGCTGCTTAAGGCCTGCCGGACGACCGCCAAAGCATTGTTCCCCAATTTCATGTTTCTGGACACTCCTTTCAACACTCATGAAAAGTGGAATGCAAACGACCCCAAACGTTACCGTTACGAATTGGCCACGATGGGATGCCGAACCCGCGTATTTGAAAATGTAGCTGGAGAAAAAACTTCTTTAGGACGCGGCAATCTTTCCTTCACTACCATGAACATGCCGCGTCTGGCTATCGAAGCGCGCATTAAAGCCGAAAGCCTTACAGAGGAGCCACAACATACAGAAGCGGTGGAGAGCAAAGCAAAAGAATTGTTTATCAGCTCCGTACACGAAATGGCAGAATTGATTGCCGAACAACTTTACGCACGCTACCAATACCAACGTACCGCTTTGGCGCGACAATTTCCTTTCATGCTCAGCAACGATGTGTGGAAAGGTGGAGGAGCGTTGCAGCCAAATGATGAAGTCGGTGATATTCTCCGTCAGGGAACATTGGGTATCGGGTTCATAGGCGGACACAACGCAATGGTTGCTTTATACGGAAAGGGACACGGACATAGTCAAAAAGCTTGGGATACTTTATATGAGGCCGTATTGGAAATGAATAAGGTGGTAGACGAGTATAAAGCTAAATACCAACTTAATTACTCCGTACTGGCTACCCCTGCCGAAGGACTTTCCGGGCGGTTCACCCGTATGGACAAGCGTAAATATGGCATTATTCCCGGCGTAACGGATCGAGATTATTATGTAAACTCATTCCATATAGATGTAAAAGAACCCATTACTATTATAGAAAAGATAAAACGCGAAGCTCCGTTCCATGCCATTACACGTGGCGGACATATCACGTACGTAGAACTGGATGGCGAAGCACAAAAAAATGTACGGTCTATCCTGAAGATTGTAAAAGTGATGCACGACGAAGGTATCGGCTACGGCTCCATCAACCATCCGGTAGATACTTGTCAGGCTTGTGGTTACAAAGGTGTCATCTATGATAAATGCCCGATTTGCCAAAGCGAAAGAATCACCCGCATGCGCCGTATTACCGGTTACCTGACCGGCGACCTTAGTTCATGGAATTCTGCCAAGCGTGCGGAAGAGCACGACAGGGTAAAACATGGTTAGTCGGTTAATCGGTAACATACATCCTAACAGCTATAAAATATATAACTAATTTTACCTGAATATCCGAGTGCTGCATAGTAGACCTATCTATCAGAAAGACAGCAGTAATCCATTTGTTACATCTGGTTACTGCTGTCTTTGAAGGCGCTTCCGGCATGGAAACAGGCACAAATACCGTAGCAAAGCACCTAAACATTCACACGCATGTTAAATCTACTTTTTACCTACCCTGAGACTATTCTCGATGGCGACGGCATCCGTTATTCCATTTATTTAGCCGGATGCCGCCATCATTGTCCGGGCTGCCATAATCCGGAAAGCTGGAACCCATTTGCCGGAACACCCCTCACCGAAGAAATAGTTGGGAAAATTATAGACGAAATCAATGCTAACCCCTTATTGGATGGCGTTACCTTTTCCGGCGGCGATCCTTTTTATAATCCGGAAGAGTTTCTACATCTCATCCGCCGTATCAAACAGGAAACCGGACAAAATATCTGGTGCTACACCGGCTACACTTACGAACAAATACAAGCCCGACCTGAACTGGCCGCTCTTCTGCCTTATATAAATGTATTGGTAGACGGAAGATTTGTCTGGGAACTCTATTCCCCTTATTTAGAGTTTCGGGGAAGTAGTAACCAACAAATCATCAAACTTTAAGCAACTACCCTATTCCACGCAAACCTATATTCATCCGTTTATCTGATGAATGCCATTTTCCTATATAACAAAAGCACGGAAATCGCATATTAGGTGGACAAATAAGCGCCACATCAGCCTTTACAACCCGAACCTCTCCGAATGGCGTTCCACACCCTTATAAAGAAAAAGGAAGCCAATATGTCACATACGAGTGTTCCTTAACAGGAGTCTGCCATTTCGGCATAAGCCCCTCTTCATTTTTTGATATACATCAAGAAAATGGGGTATTTTATGTTTTTCAGCATAGTTTTCCTTGCAAAGAAGGAAAACCGCCGTATATTTGCATCGTGATTAATGAATCACAAAGGATAACAAGTTGAAATAGGATTATTAGTTTAAAAGGTAAAAAGATTAAAATTATGACAGCACAAGTATCAATTCTGTTAGCTATCGTAGCTGTTTTCACTGTATTAAGTGTTATCGCAGTTGTCGAGACTAACACAAAGAAGTAACCAAAGCGTACGTCAACATGTTGGCGACACTTTAAAAAAGATTTTCCGAGAAAAGAATCTGAATCAGATTCGTTAGAACTTAGTAAAGCGGGCTGCTCTAAAAATAAAGAGTTGCCCGCTTATATTTTGTGTCCTTATGGCAACAGCATACATCAACATATTGGGCTATTCTTTTATTGGTTGAGATAATAATATGATGCTGAGAAACGGTCCTTTCGAGGCTTCATTTCTTAACTAAATGATGAAAAAAAAACGTTTCTTTCACTTCGTACATCCTCCCGTTCATCCGATAAGCTTCATATACGAAGAAGAGCGTACCACAAACAAAAATGTTAATAAATAGACGGAATCTAGTCTTGAAAATTCACATTTCCTAACACGAATGGTGACAACGAAAACATTCATCTCCACTTCTATCCCCAAAAAACAATTCTCCAGATGTCCATACTTCCGAAGAATTGAAATATAAACACATGTTAAAAATAAAGGTAGATAGGAAGAATTCTTTTTAAGATTGTCTCCCAACTTCTACTGAATAGCAAACATTGCACAGCAGAATTACCAGCGGAACACAGGCAGGATTTTCATAGAAACTCTACTGCGCAGCAGCCAAATCTCTACTGAATAACGGGAGAAAGTAAGATGATGCGGCACTCGTAAAGCGGACAATTTCTGATTTTAATGCCTAAAGGGTTAATGAACGTGAAAGAAGGCTTGTAAAAATTCCGTAACAGAGGTAGAGCTGATGAATACCAGTCTTGCCCACCAATAGACGTTTCAGAGTCAGGTAAATTCTAACTAACTGAAAACCAACACTTCCCTCCCCAACCCCAAATCTTTGTTTTCCGGCTTTGGAATACTACTTTTAAGTAGAAAGGTAAACCTCTAGAGATTAGAGTTTTATACAAGCAGAAAGAAATAGTCATCAGGAAGATGTGTTAAGGTATGTATCCGACTGTTAATCCGTCGGAAACCGACTGACCTTACTTGATATAGGATATATCCATTCTTACAGTAAGCCGTTCCCCCCAGCAAGGGGATTGGGTATTACCTATTATCACTTTATATTGTAAGACCCACCTTGCAATGAAAAGATTATAACTTTCCCTGAAAGCCACTCTATAGTTTTCAACAGACCATTTTATGCTGCTTTTTTGATATACATCAAGAAAATGCCACTTTTTATGTTTTTCCGTATGAAACTTGTCGGAGAGAACTAAAACCACTGTATATTTGCATCGTGATTAATGAATCACACAGGGTAATAAGTTGAAATAGGATTATTAGTTTAAAAGGTAAAAAGATTAAAATTATGACAGCACAATTATCAATTCTGTTAACTATTGTAGCTATTTTCACAGTTTTAAGCGTAATCGCAGTAGTTGAGACTAATGTGAAAAAGTAATGAAAGCGAATGTCTTTTAACAGACACGCTTTTCTCTAAGATTATTCAAAAAAGAATCTGTCCAGATTCGTTAGAACTTAATAAAAAACAGGCAACCCCCATCCGAGTTGCCTGTTCATTTTTTATACAAAATCTTTTTATTGAAAAGAGGTCACCAAAAGTATCTTCTTTATACTGCAAGACTGTCATTTCTTGACAAGTTTCTTTTTCAGATAACAAACTTTTTAGAAAACAAACCTCATTATATCATTGAAATTAGCCCAAACCAATAGAATCAGCAGCAATGCCATTCCTACAATTTGCGCACGTTCCATAAACTTATCGCTCGGTTTACGGCGGGCAATAATTTCATAAAGTAAGAATAACACATGTCCGCCATCCAATGCGGGTATAGGGAGAATATTCATAAAAGCAAGGATGATAGAAAGGAATGCAGTCATTTCCCAGAAACGGTGCCAGTCCCACTGAGTAGGGAAAATGCTTCCGATAGTGGCAAAACCTCCTAAACTTGTAGCCCCTTCTTTAGAGAAAACATATTTCATATCGTTGACATATCCTTTCAATACATTTACTCCGTGAGTGATGCCTGCAGGGAACGATTCGAAGAAACCGTATTCTATCTCTTTCGGCGAATATAACTCCGACAAAACACGCGGAGCCACCCCTACCATAAATGTAGAATCAAGCCGCATGGAAAGCGTATCTGTCACACCGGCACGGGAAACCGCTAAAGTAATTTGTCTCCAATCCGCCTTATCGGGAGCTACGCTTGCTTTATACTTTAAACTCGAAAGAGCCTCCGTAAAGTCGTTCCAAGAACCTAACTCTTTCCCATTCAACGCCACCAGACTATCGCCTTTCTGCAATCCGGCCACAATACCCGGATAATTGGGAATGACCGTATCAATTACCGCCGGCAACAAGAAATCTACAAACACAGGTTTTTCATTTCCCACCGTCAATAAGCTCAAGTCTTTAGGAATATAAACCGGTGTTTCGTGTCCCCCGCGCTTTACTGTAACCACTTCAGCGTCTACAATATCCCGCAACATATCGATACCGAAGCGCGTAAATTCTTTATCATCAGCCCTCAACAAAATATCACCGTCACGGAAACCTATTTCTTTGGCACGATCGTTAAACTTCATACCATATTCCATCTCCTGCAACGGATAATATGAATCTCCCCATGTATAAAGAATCATTGAATAGATAAACAGTGCCAACAAGAAATTAAACAATACTCCGCCTACCATAATCAACAAACGTTGCCAAGCAGGTTTGGCTCTGAACTCCCAATCTTTTACCGGTTGTTTCATCTGTTCGGTATCCATCGACTCATCTATCATACCCGAAATCTTAACATATCCGCCTAAAGGTAACCACCCTAGTCCATATTCGGTATCACTGTTTTTCGGTTTGAATTTGAATAGCGTGAACCACGGATCAAAGAACAAGCAGAACTTCTCCACCCGCACTTTGAAAAGTCGCGCAAAAAGAAAATGCCCTCCTTCATGAACGATGACCAACAAAGAAAGGGACATCATCAGTTGTAAGGCACGAATCAAAAATGTTTCCATTGTTTACTTAGTTTTAATTGAAAATGGAAAGTTGAAAGCTAAAAATGAAAAGCATTCTCTCATTTTAACCATCATCGTCTATCTAAACTTCTTCCCAAAATTCTTTCATTTACCTTTTATTATTAACCACTTATTTATTCAAGTTTTGGACATTCTACTGGCGGAAATAAAAAAATAGTTTTTCTCTTCTTCCACCATCAACTTCCATTTTTCCATTAAAGAAGTTGTTCTGCTGCAATCCGTCGAGCCTCCGCATCGGTTGCGACATAATCTTCATAAGTAGGAGTTTGTATATAACTCACTTTCTGCATGGTCTTCTCTATCACATCGCTCATTCCCAAGAAACTGATTTGGTCTTTCAGGAAAGCAGCTACCACCACCTCGTTTGCCGCATTTACAATACACGGCATGTTACCCGCCTGATGCAAAGCCTCGTAAGCCAGGGCCAGGTTACGGAAACGTTTCGTATCCGGCTGTTCAAAAGTCAGATCCGTACATTTAGAAAAGTCCAGCCGCTCAAATGAAGATTTTACCCTGTCGGGATAAGAAAAAGCATATTGGATCGGCAAGCGCATATCCGGCATGCCGAGCTGCGCCTTCACGGCACTATCTTCAAATTGAACCATGGAATGAATAACCGATTGAGGATGCACCACTACTTCTATCTGATCGGGACGAACGCCAAAAAGCCATTTAGCCTCAATCACCTCAAACCCTTTGTTCATCATAGAAGCAGAATCAATCGTTATCTTTGCGCCCATCGACCAATTGGGATGATGCAACGCCTGCTCTTTGGTAACGGTTCTCAACTGTTCCATGGTATACGTACGGAACGGTCCTCCTGAAGCGGTGAGTATTACCTTTTCTATCGGATTTCCCATCTCTCCGGCTAAACACTGAAATACCGCAGAATGTTCCGAATCGACAGGAAGAACCGGAGTATGGTATTGGTTAGCCATGCTGTTAATCAGCTCGCCTGCTACCACTAAAGTTTCCTTATTAGCCAAGGCGATAGCTTTTCCCGCACGGATAGCGTTCATAGTAGGACGCAAACCGGCATAACCAACCATGGCCGTCAACACCACCTGAATGGGAGCCGACTCCACAATCTGGCAAAGCGCTTCCTCACCGGCATACACTTTGATAGGCAAATCGCTCAAGGCCTCTTTCAATTGAGGATATTTCGCCTCGTTTACAATCACTACCGCTTCGGGCATAAACTTACGTGCCTGCTCAATAAGCAAGTCAACTTTATTGTTGGCTGTCAACGCATAGGCTTCATACAAATCAGGATGTTCTTCTATAACCTGAAGCGCCTGAGTTCCGATGGAACCCGTAGAACCTAAAATTGCAATTTGTTTCTTCATTTAAAACACAATATATTTTTCGGGATTCAAGGCTTCTCCCTTGCGCCAAAGCTCAAAATGAAGATGAGGACCAGTGGTCTGCGTTCCGGTATTACCCACTAACGCTATCACCTCACCGGCTTTCACTTTATCTCCCATCTGTTTCAGTAAAGAGCTGCAATGCTTATACACTGAAATAAAATCCCTATTATGCTGAATCTCTATTACATAACCTGTTTCGGCAGTATACCCGCTAAACACGACCGTCCCATCCAACGTAGCCAATACACTTTCGTTGGGATTGGCTGCGATATCCACCCCAAAATGCCGTTCATCCGGATTGAAGTTCGAAGAAAGGAGTCCGCGCGTAGGCCGATAGAAGATCAATCCGTCCACTACCGGCTCTGCTTTTATATTGGTCAAGTTATATTTTTCACTCTCTTCAAACTGTTTTCGGAATTCTTCTTCCTGAGCCGTTCGTTCCATCAGTTCTTCCGAACGTACCACTGTTAACGAATCGAGCGACTGAACCGAATCGACCCGTACCACTCCTTTAAATATATCCTGTATATTCATAATATAAAGGTTCTGGCGTTCCACCAATTGCTGGAGGGAGTCAGCACGCAAAGCATTGTCCACAATTTGTTCGCGTACATCGCTATTCATATAACCGGGTAAGTAATTGCGCAAAGGAGTAAAGGAAACAATCAACGCTGCAATAACAAAAAGGAGTGTAAAAACGGTAAGAAGCACTGACACACCATTGAGTTTGGAGACATGAATGCCTACCACTTCCTCCAACGTGTTTTCATTGATAATCGTCAGCTTATATTTGAACTTGAAATTATGCCAAAAAGGCTTTCTTCTTTTCTTCCTTACCATAACTTAGGATAATACCCGACAAAAATACGAATTTACCCCTAAGGGAACTCCCTTTCTTTATTCATTTTAACGATTGGGAAAGAAATAATCACGCTTCCTCGGCGAGATCCATATCCAACAACCCGTCAGGAAGTTGTAAAATCATACTTCGCTTCCGATTGTCCAAACTTAAAATGAATTCTTCCCGGGCAGGAACCAGCAATTCCTTCCCCTGATGGTCGATAACAAAAAGCGTATTAACTGTGGAATCATCCACCTCTTTTACACAACCCAATTCGCCAAAACGGACATCTTGCACCTGAAAACCTACAAAATAATTCCACGACAGTTGTCCTTCGGGTGCCTTTTCAGCCAAAGCCAACGGAAAATAGACTTCTACATTTGTAAAACGGCGTGCCTGCTCGGCGGTATCAATTCGTTCGAACTTTACCAAAGCAACCGAATCGGACTTAAAACGATACTCCTCTATATAAAAGGGTACCAAAATGCCTTCGAGCAGACAGATAAAATATTCGCAATCTACCCGATCGAACACATCATCAGTGAAAGAGAAGGCTATCTCCCCTTTCACCCCATGAGGTTTGGTCAACAGACCTATTTTATAAACATCTTCTTTCCTTATCATATACGTGTGATACGGGCTCCCAAGGCATTCAAGCGTCGTTCGATGTCCTGGTATCCGCGGTCAATCTGTTCTATATTATTAATGCGGCTAATCCCCTCGGCACTCATAGCAGCAATCAGCAAGGCAATTCCGGCGCGGATATCGGGCGAAGTCATGGTTCCCCCACGCAGACGAAAATTCTTATCATGCCCTATCACTACAGCGCGATGCGGATCGCAGAGAATAATTTGTGCTCCCATATCTATTAGTTTATCCACAAAGAACAAACGACTTTCGAACATTTTCTGATGAATCAGCACACTGCCTTTTGCCTGGGTAGCCACCACCAGCAATACGCTTAACAAGTCGGGCGTCAACCCCGGCCAGGGAGCGTCGGCTATCGTCATAATCGATCCGTCGATAAACGATTCTATTTCATAATGTTCTTGTTCGGGAATAAATATATCATCGCCCCATTGTTCCATTTTAATACCTAACCGGCGAAAGCTATCGGGAATAATGCCCAAATTCTCATAAGAAACATTTTTAATGAGCAATTCACTGCCTGTCATGGCAGCCATACCGATAAAACTGCCAACTTCAATCATATCCGGCAACACAGTATGTTCACATCCTTTCAGTTCTTCCACTCCCACAATCGTTAAACGGTTAGAAGCGATGCCACTGATTTTAGCTCCCATGCGATTCAACATCTTGCAAAGCTGTTGCAAATAAGGTTCGCAAGCCGCATTATAAATGGTTGTTTCTCCTTCTGCCATCACAGCTGCCATCACGATATTTGCGGTACCTGTAACCGATGCTTCATCCAGCAACATATAAGTACCACTTAAACGTTTCGCAATAATTTCAAATGCCTCTTTCGTGGCATTATACCGGAATTCCGCTCCCAATTTCTGAATGCCGAGGAAGTGCGTATCCAAACGGCGCCTACCAATTTTATCGCCTCCCGGCTTGGAAATCATCGCTTTGCCGAAACGGGCAATCATTGGGCCAATCAACATGACCGAACCTCTTAACTTTGAGCATTTCTTTAAAAATTCCTCGCTCTCAATATAAGCTAAATCTACCGCATCGGCTTTGAACGCATACGAATCCACTCCTTTTTTAGTAACCTTTACTCCCATTTCCCGCAGGAGTTGTATCAAATTGTTCACATCTAAAATATCGGGAACATTATGTATGGTAACTTCTTCTGCCGTCAACAAGGTTGCACACAGAATCTGAAGCACTTCGTTTTTTGCGCCTTGAGGATATATATCACCTTGTAATTTATGTCCTCCTTCAATTACAAATGAAGCCATAGTAGTAGATTTAATGTATTATATATTAAGGTATATTTTTAATATTTCCGCTTCTGACCGTTATTGTTGTTCGTCATCCGCTTACGCGGAGCATAATTTCGCTGCTGATTCTGTCCGCCGGTTAACTGGATCTGGGTTTCCTCCAAATGAATATTGCCATGAGAGTATTCGTCTATATCATCAAATATTTTTTTATCCTCTACGGTATCCTTATTCCAAGCCATAAAGTCTTTCTTCATATGGTTGGCTATCAAACGTACCAGTTGCTTTTTCTCCTCACCTTCGGGATACTGCACGGCTTTCTGAACAAGACTTTCTATTAAACGTCCGTAATGACGGTAACGAATGTGGCTGTTCTGATAAGGAATACGTTCCGGCTTTACATCCAAACAATCCTTTTTCACAATCTCATACGGATAATCGATATCCAACTTAAATCCGGACATGATGGCCAGATGATCCCACAATTTATGTTTAAAGTCGGGTACATCCCGTAAATGCGGAAACATATTTCCCATTATATTGATAATAGTATTAGCGCAACGCTGACGTTCGGCACGTTCTTCAATCGTTAACGCATAGTCTACCATATTCTGAATGCTCCGCCCATATTCCGGAAGCGGCAATTTTTCTCGCTGAGTGTTATACTCTAAATGATTATCCATCTATATTTCAATTAAAAACTATATTTTTTACAATAACTTCTTAGGTTTTGAAGCTACAAATTCTTTCAAATAGAAAGGTTCAAAATAAGCAACATCCTTAAAGTCCCGGCAAGCGACTGCTTTTTCGGCTAAAGGAAACATCCACTTCGCCAAAGGAACTATCTCTTCAATAAAGTGTGCATTCGGATGCGTTATCTTCTCTCTGCATTTCGCCGCTCCATTACCGAAGAAATAAACAGGATGCTCCTCCAAAAAGTTCAGATACGAATTCTCGTCCACAATATCGGCGGCAATTTCCCGAGCCTCATTCAGTGCCCTGTCATAAACAGCAGCGTACACCTCCATGCGACGGGCATCAATCATCGGACACAGTAAAGCATCGTCCGGCAAATCGTGCTGTAAAAGAACCGGCACGCACATTACTTTCGGAGTTGGGATAGCAATTAGTTTCAAGTCGCGCCCATAACATACACCTTTTGCCATCGACACTCCTATGCGCAAACCGGTGTAGGAACCCGGCCCGCAACTTACCGCCACCGCATCTAACGGGATGGCATGATTATCAACAAAAGATAAAGCTTCCTCTACGAATACTCCCAGCGAAACGGCATGTGACGGTCCTTTAAAATCTTCTTTGGAAAATATTGATTGCCCGTCCTCGCTTATGGCAACGGAACAAACCTCCGTCGACGTTTCAATATGTAAAATGCACGACATATTATTTTCTACTTAGTATATTAGGTGCAAAAATAGTATAAAAATATGGTAGAGAGGAATAAATACAGAAAAATGTTATTCCTTCTACAGACAACCCGACATAAAGCCGGGTGTGAAAGTCAAACGACATATATAGGCAAAATAATTATGAAATGAACCGTTTTCTGTGCATCGTCCGGCTTGTTTCAAAAGATTTTTTATCCTTCTTTATAGCTTTCAGATTTTAAAATTACGAATCATCACTCAGACATTATCATACCTTCTTTTTTAATTAGCTCGTTGTCGTGCTCCGGCTCCCGAATTATTTCGCTGGAACAATTCCTTAAATTTACTAAACCTATAAGTGATGCCTATTTCAACATATCTTAAATGCAAATCAGCCTCTTGGCGATTATATATATTCAAATACTTTTGGGTTGTCGGAACGATTTTCTTATAAATCAGGTTGTCACAGGAGAGGCGGAAATTCCACTGCTTATATTTATAATACAAGTCTCCACCTATATTAAAGTGAGCTTCCGTATTAGATGGAAATGATTCCGACTTGGAATAATAATGAAAAGAAACAGATCCGGACAGTCCGTTATTAAACCGGAACATATGCTGATTATGAATCACATAATACGGTTTGTTATAGCGCATCATTTCATCCATATAGGGTGCTTTTATAAAAGGTTTTGAATACATGCCATTCAGCAGAAAAGTATACCACGACCACGTGCCCCAATAACTGGCTGAAAACATCAGATTCTGCGATTTTTCCAAATTCGAATAAGAAAATACAATCACTTCCGGATTTTCTTTATCCGACATAAAGGCCTTAAATATATTGTTCTTTATATATCGATAAGAAACATCCAAACTAATATGAGCAGGTAACCGGATTCCTAAACCTGCCGCATGGACTTTCGCCAGCTTCAGATCCGGATTGCCGGCAATATACAAGTACTTGTTCACATAAATAGGATTGGGATTGAGCTGACTCATGGAAGGACGCTGTAACATAAAATTGTAATTCAACGACAGGGAAGTGACAGGAGAAAAGTTATACGATACTTTCAAGCGCGGAGAGAAATCCAATGAATGAAAATTATTCTTTTCATTATATAAGTCAGAACGACGGTTATATTCTCCACGAACACCTCCAGCAAACATAAACTTACTTTCAACAAAACGCAAATCGGCATACAGACTTCCCATATAATCCTTTGTATCCGTATTGAAAGAACGGCCGTCTAAATTATTCCCATCGTAAACATTACGAGTATCATTTTGTATGAATGCATATTCGCCTCCCACATTCAATCGTAACCGAGAAGCTAGGGTTAACAGATAATCCATATCAACCGTATAAACCCGGCTCCTGGCATTCGATTTCACTTGAGTAGCCTGGCTATCTATATTAATCTGTTCATCAATGTATTGCGTAGATTCCGTTTTCAGGTTCGCATAAGAAACATTCGTTACGAATGTATTTCCATTTTTCCATTCCGTATAATAACGAGCCGCTACCTGATGAGTCGGATTATCAGCATCCTGATTGCTCTGCTTATCAATTTTTTCCCGCAAATCACCTAAAAGATTTTGACGCATTCCATCTGTGAATGTCCGGGAATTCCTATTTTGAGTTCCATAATTATACTGCACATCAACATAACTTTTATCATTTATCTGGTATTTGGGGCTGACAGTCAGTTGATGTCCTATACCATGATGTTTCTCTATCTCTTTGGATATTTCCGTAAACTTATCAGCATCTACTATCGTCTCCTTTTGGTCATACAAGTCGCACCTGTTTTTCCCTAAATTATAAGTATAACCTAAATAATTGGTCCATTTTCCATCTTTATGATTTATCTGCAATACTGACTTATTCTGTGTATACCGGTTTCCTAATTCTACATCGTTCCTTATCTTGGCACTGAGATAATCACGCAGTTTTTTCTTCATGCGAATATCAATCACTCCTTTCACCGAATTACCATATTTTACGGACGGAGCACGATTGACAACCACCTTTTCTATCTCTTCCGGAGTGATCATATCCAATTCTCCGGGACGGGGTTTTTGTCCATTTATAGTAAAAACAGGGGTCCCCGCGCCCACGATTTCTACACGTTCGCCATTCACAAACAACCCCGGAATACGGGACAGCAACGTATACAACGAATATTCATTGGCAAGTACACTTCCGGATATTTTATACACATCATCTCCAAATACCACTTCATGCGGCAAAGCATCTGCTTTTATAACCACTTCTTTTAGCCGTTGGGACAGTTCTGCCAACGGGATTGTACCTAAATTTCCATGTTTACCGGTTATTTCCATATATCGGTCTTTATATCCCGGAACAAATACATATAACAAATAGGCCTTACCGGGCTCTGGCATATAATTTACGCGAAAAGTTGTGTGATACTCACCGCTAACCACTTTTGTCAGGCTCTCTTTATTTACTACCATTACCAAAGCGGTCTGTTTTAAAGGTGTATTTAAAGAATCCGTAACGGTGCCGGACACCTCAACCGGTTGCTGCGCGTGTATCCCTCCAACTATCCCCATAAACATACACAGGATAACGTTTCGTTTCATCCTTTTTACTTTATGAAAAAACAATGCTCGTTGGAAATCTTCCGGGAAATGAGTCACGACCTCATTACTCCATTCCGCAATCTGTTCCATCTGCGTTTTCTGCTTCAACCCTATTTTTACAAACAAATGGAACACAATATTACCAATAAAAGAAGCATATTTCCTCGGCTTAAAAATGTTGCAGCTTTTTGACATTCTTCTCATACTATATAATTTAAGTTTCTAATCCCTGCAGATAAATCATTCAATACCTATGGCATTCGATATGTAGCATAGCACATGCCCCCAACGAGTATAAATTTCCTAAAAAGATTCCACCTTCAATAATTATCCGTTTTTATCCTCTTTTATGATCTTCCCTATACTGCTACCAAAAAAAATCACGGCTTTGGACGACAAAACTCGAGCATGATTTTACTGTTATTAAAAATCCCTCTTGTCATCCAGAAAAGAAAAAAGAAGGAAACAGAGGTAAGACGAATCAGCCCGCCTACCCCGTTTCCTTTAAAAAAGAGAGAGAATTTATTGTTTCAATTGGATTCCGTCTAAGCAGAACCAAGCAGGTGTACGCATTTCACCTTGAGCATTCTTATCCGATGACTCTAAAGAGAATACTACCTTATCTACTTCACCTAAAGCAGACAATTCCATCTTACGCCAATCGATTACCGTATAGTCCCAAGTCGGATAGTCAGGATTGTGTCCTTTTTTACATACCAAATCGAACGTTACGGTTCCCGTTGCATTCGTTCCTTTATATCCTTTTACAATAAGGGTCAGGTAATCATTATCGGCAAACTTTTTTACTCCACCCGGAACATAAGTATGCCATATTCCCATCGGTTTGCTCGGAATATTCGGATTGGCTTTCGGTTCTTCAACCGTTCCATACGTATCACCGTAAGTAACAGCCAAATATGTCCAGGACGTATTAGCAACCAACATATAATCTATCACTTGCGCCTTGTCTAACGTAAAGTAAGCGTCTTCATTATTCACATGGCACACCAAATAAGTACCCGTATTATTAGGACGGGTAGACCACACGCTGTAACGGATGGAATCAAGTGCTTCCGGTGTATTCTGCCATACAAAAGAACGATTGGAGCGATTGCTGTAACAGAATCCACCGTTCAATTGCCCGTCCGAAGCTTTTACGGTATGAAAGTTCAATCCCTGTACAGAAAACCCGTTATCGGGAATTACATGAGAGAAACGGGTAGGAATCTCTAATTCATCGAAAGTAATGTTGGTGGGATAAGGAATTACCAGATCTATATCGTCACTGCATGAAGTGAAGAATGCCCCCAACGCTACAAATAGGCTTAATATTAATTTTTTCATAAGTTCAGTCATTTATTATTTAAGTTCTGGATTCTGTTCTATCGGATTACTATGAGCTTTAATTTCACTATCCGGTATCGGCCAACAATAGTGATTTTTATTAAAATTCACTTCCGGTTTCAACGCATTAATCCAAGGTTTTCCATCCTTCTCGAAACGAAGGGAAGCAAACCACGGCGATTCATTTTCCATAAACAGCGTAACTACATATTCCTTATAAATAGCGTCCATCAATTGTTGCTGAGTCGTGATGCCGGTGATCGCCGTCATTACCGGATTGGTATATTTAGCACGCATCTCATTCAACGGAGCCAATGCGCCGGAAATGTCCGAAGGATTAGTACGGGCCAACAACTCGGCTTTCATGATATACAGTTCCGCAACCCGGAAAGCATAGGTGGCATACATATCGTTTTTACCATCGTAACGACCACGATGATACAGCTTGGTCAGAACCTTTTCTTTTGTTCCCGTATCCCACGTTTCCGGTGAACGGGCTGTACCGAATGTCACATCAAAGCGTTCATCCTCTTCGAGCCAAGCCTGAGGATAGTCAGTAAACTCATTATCATAATACAATGCATACGAATAAACAAATTCATATGTGGTATAAGTTGGCAAATCCCCCAAATAACGGGAGAACAGGACTTCTTTTGAATTCCATCCGTTCTCATATAACTGTGCCAAGTCCGTTTCCATCTGGAAAGAAGCGGGTGACTGGGTGAGTAATGTATTTACCAAACTTAAAGCCTCTGCATAGTCACCTTCCCAACCACGAACCAGCAACATTTTGGCATGCATGGCTTGTGCAAATTGTTTCGACATTTTAAGAGCCGATTCATAATCGCCTAAATGTTGTTCGGCAAACTTCAAATCATCTATTATCAGCTGATAACTTTGTCCCACGGTGCTCCGCTCAATCATTAAGTTGGACAATTCGGAAGTTTTGTCCCGATAAAGAATTCCATAAGGAGAATCGGCCGCATCGAACCAATGACCGAACAACCAAAGAAGCTGTAAATTACAATACCCCCGGAAACAACGCGCCTCCGCTAACAAGGCATTCTTGGCCTCCAAAGAAGGATATTCCGAATCGGCAAGCTTGGAAATGCCCTCAATAGCCGCATTTGCCGCATTGATACATCCGTAAAGCTCATACCAAATAGAAATAATCGTATTATCATCACCCGATTGAGTATATCCCATATTGTACATAATGGAACGATACTCCCACAAACCGGCCATACAATGCAGAGAACCGTAAAGATACCCTCCTAAATTAGAAGATTTCTCGTACACGCCGTAAATACCGTTTACAATATTCTTCGCTCCGGAATAATTCGTCACCGAATTCTCCATAGTCAAAGAATGCTCCGGATTCTGAGTCAGAAAGTCCGAGCATGAGGTGCATAATGCACCTGCCAACAATAAGCTTGCTATATATCTTTTCATAGGTGTCTTTCAATTAGTTAATGGTGAATTTTATACCAAAATTAAAAGTCTTTGCCACAGGGTAAAAACTATAATCGGTTCCCATACCATACAAAGCATTATTCGCTGTGGAAACAGAGAAGTTTCCTTGCGGATCCATACCCGGATATTTGGTAATGGTAAACAGGTTGGTTGCCTGGAACGTTGCTTCCACCCCTTTTATCAAGGATTTCTTAAACCATTTCTGAGGAAGGCGGTAAGACAGGTTCAAAGCGCTCAACCGCACATAAGAAGCATCGTGTAGCCAACGGTTAGTAAAGACACTGTTTTGTCCTACACCATAATGGGTTGCCACCGGATATTTGGCACCTACTCCCTGCATTGTCCAGCTATCTAATATAAAATCGGGAGAGTTGAAATTATTCACACCACCAAATTTGCTTGCTTCATCTGACCAGAAACGCTTTCCGCCTACAGAATAAGAAAATGTCAAATTAACCATAAGGCCTTTCCAATATACCGTTGAACCGAATCCTCCAAAGAAATCCGGATTACTATTGCCCAAATAAGTACGGTCGCCGTCGGCTGTTATCTTGCCGTCACCGTCCAAATCTACTACATAAATATCTCCTGCACCTTCGCTGAACGAAGTAGCCCGATAATAATTAGCAGGTTTTCCAGTTGTCATATCAATCGGTTTCAGAGCCCACACCTCTTCATTGTTCTGATAAAAACGACCGGCATCTACATAACCATAGAACGTTCCGAGCTCGCTACCTTCTACTAATTTATAGTTGGCATAAGCCGTTCCGCCCAAAAATTTAGTCACACCATTCAATTTCTCCAATTTACCTTTATTATGAGCGGCATTGAAATTTACCTCCCAAGTCAGATCGGCATTTTTAATCAAATCTACCGTAATATCGAATTCTATACCCGTATTGCTGATGGCTCCGACATTTTGTTTCGTATCTTCAAAAGCCGATGATGTAGGAACCGGACGGTCTGTAATCAAATTATCCACATATTTACGATACCATCCTATCGTACCGCGAACACGATCGTCCAGGAGGCCATAGTCCAAACCAATATCAGTTTGAGCCTGCGATTCCCACTGTAACAAATTATTTCCCAAAGATGACGGATACACTCCCGGAGAAGAATTATAAATATTGGAAGTCATATAACTGGAGAAATCATAGTAACCCAGATTTTGCGAGCCGGTCAGACCATACGAAGCCCTCAACTTCAAATAACTTACATAAGGTTTCAAAGGTTGCATAAAGTCTTCTTCCGTCAAAATCCATCCTAAAGCGGCAGAGGGGAAGTAGCCCCAACGACTGTCTTTACCAAACTGGGAAGAACCGTCGGCACGGAACGTAGCGGTCAACAAATAACGATTATTATATTTATACTGAACTCGCGCAAAAGCAGAAACCAGAGCCGAGCTATATTTATCGCTATCTATACTAGATTTAGTAGCCGCACTTCCCAAATTCGTCAACACATCATCATCCGGAAAATCCGAACCTTCTGCCTCCATAAAGTTAGTTGATTGTTTTTCAAGGGAATGTCCTACTAATGCCTGCACATCATGCTTACCCATCGTCTTATAGAAAGTCAGCAAATTATCCCATACAATCACATAATTTTGGTTATCCCGATGACTGGAGAAGTTGGTATCATCATCATAATACCTACGGTTAAAACTTTCGGTTTTTACATTGGAATAGGTCGTATTTAAAGTAGAACGGAACTTCAGATAAGGAAGAATGTTGTATTCCAAATAAGTAGAAGCATTCAAATTGCGCGATTCACTATAATTCTTATCCAAAAGTTCTATCAACGGATTCTTAGTATAAAAATCAATCGTATTGATTTCACCATCTTCATTATAAGCCGGATAATCGGGCCGCATACCGATAATCTTGTTAATCATATTATCCTTATTATTAGCCTGACGTGAAGAAGCATCCATATTCAAACCGAATTTAACTACCTCACTAATCTTCGACTCAAAATTGAAACGGGCGCCGATATATCGGGAATTACTCCCTTTCACCACTCCGTCCTGGTTCTTATAATTCACCGAAGCAAAATAAGAATTAGATTTGCTTCCCCCTCGTAACGAAACATTATAGTCCTGGGCCAACGCATTCTGTGTCATCATATCCCAATAATTATCCGTTCCGTTATAATAAGCATTCGGAAGCCACATGTCATCAATGTCACTCATATCCCACTGACTGGTATTGAGCTGGTTGAATTTATTCGCATCCATATACTTCTTATTGAAATAAGTCAGAGCTCCCTGACGATAAGCCTCTAACAAATTGGCCTGTTTGGAGAATGCAATGTATTGCGCCGGATTCATCGACTTAAAATCATTCGAATTCAATTCCTGCCATCCCCAACGCGAACTGAATTCGATGGTGGGCTTCATACCTTCCGAACCGCTCTTCGTAGTAACAAGCACTACGCCATTGGCAGCGCGCGAACCGTAGATAGCCGTTGCCGAGGCGTCTTTCAGAATATCGATACTCGACACATCATTCAAGTTCAGGTTATAAAGGGTATTGGATACGTCCCCCGATATGCCGCTAGAATATTGCGGCACCCCGTCGATTACCCACAACGGTTGTCCGTCACCCGACAAAGATGACTGTCCGCGAATAACTACCGATACCGGTGAAGTAGGCGATGCACTTGAAATCATGACATTCACGCCCGAGGCTTTTCCCTGAAGCATTCCCGAGATACTGGATGTCATAGGGGCCATCTCAATGTCTTTTTGGCTCAAACGAGAAACGGAACCCGTCAAATCCTTGGCTTTAGCAGTACCGTATCCGATCACTACCACTTCGTCCAGATCGTTTACTTCGGGAGTCAACTGTACCGTTAGTTCCCTACGACCGGAAATCTCAACCGTACGGGTAGTCATACCTATGAAGCTTACCACCAACTGTGGTTTCTTCATATCTGCAGAAGAATAAATTAATGTGAAATTTCCGTCGATATCGGTGACGGTTCCGTTCTTGGTGCCTTTCAGTAGAACTGAAGCTCCGGGCAACGGTTCTCCTTTTTCATCTACCACCACACCTTTAATGGTCTCTTTGCTCTGATCGGGTGCAATCATCTCTGCACCGACTCTGACTCTCTCTCCTTCGCCCGCATAGGCATGCGCAGCTTGAGGCAATTGGGAAAACAAGCAGATACTGACTGCTAATGTTTTACAGAGGTTAAATTTACCCCCCCCCCGTACTAAAATTCATAAACTCCATCATACATTATTACATTAAATAAAATGAGGTTAGGTTTCAAAAAGATAGCTTTTCCCTTAGGTATGAAACTACTATCTATCTTCTCTCTTACTTGATGGATGCAAAAATAAGAACTATTTTCAATATACAACACTTTTTCTCATTTATTTATAAAGTTTCAACTCAAAATTTCTGTAAACGGGCTCTTCATTATATATAAACCATTCATTCTATATCCCATTTAAACCTGTTGAATTAAAAAATAGGCTCTTGTATCCTCATCCATTTAAAATTAAAAAGCGACTCACACTACATATCTACAACAAAAACATTACTTTTGCAAAAAATTAGAAGATAACATGATACAGTCAATGACCGGATACGGCAAAGCTACGGCCGAATTCGAAGGTAAAAAAATCAATGTAGAGATAAAATCACTGAATAGTAAGGCGCTGGATTTGTCCATGCGCATCGCGCCGATTTATCGTGAAAAAGAAATGGAAATCCGCAATGTAGTAGCTAAAACATTGGAACGCGGCAAAATAGACTTTAGCATTTGGGTGGAGAAAGAGGCCGCCGACACGGCAACTCCCATCAACACAGCTATTTTAGAGAGTTATTTCAAGCAAATAAAAAACATTTCAGAAACCACCGGCATTCCGTTACCGGAAGATTGGTTCGCCATGTTGCTGCGTATGCCCGATGTAATGACTAAAGTGGATATCCAGGAACTTTCCGACGAAGAATGGGCGGTTGCTTCCTCTGCCATACAGGAGGCATTGGAACATCTGGTAACATTCCGCAAACAAGAGGGCGCTGCACTGGAAAAGAAATTCACTGAAAAGATTGACAACATCGAAGCATTGCTTAAATCAATAGAACCTTATGAACAGGAACGCATAGGAAAAATACGCGATCGCATTATCGATGCACTGGAAAAGACTATCAGCGTAGATTACGACAAAAATCGTTTGGAACAGGAGTTGATTTATTATATAGAGAAACTGGACATTAACGAAGAAAAGCAACGTCTCACCAATCACCTGAACTATTTCCGCGAAACCATGCGCGAAGGACACGGACAGGGGAAAAAACTAGGTTTCATTGCTCAGGAAATGGGACGCGAAATCAATACCACCGGCAGCAAATCCAACCAGGCGGAAATGCAAAATATCGTTGTGAAAATGAAAGATGAACTGGAGCAAATCAAAGAACAGGTTCTGAACGTAATGTAATGTAAAAAAGACAATAAAAAATGGCAGGAAAACTAATCATCTTTTCGGCGCCATCGGGTTCGGGCAAGTCGACAATCATTCATTACTTGCTCACGCAAAATTTGAATCTGGCGTTCTCGATATCGGCCACCAGCCGTCCTCCACGGGGAACGGAACAGCATGGAGTGGAGTATTTTTTCCTCTCTCCGGAGGAGTTTCGGGCACGCATCGCCAACAATGAATTCCTCGAATACGAAGAGGTATACGAAAACCGGTTCTACGGTACACTGAAAGCGCAAGTGGAAAAACAGTTGGAAGCCGGGCAAAACGTGGTGTTCGACGTAGATGTGGTAGGCGGATGCAACATCAAGAAATTCTACGGCGAAAGAGCGCTTTCCATATTCATACAGCCACCTTCGGTAGAAGAACTGGAAAAACGATTGACCGGACGGGGCACGGATACGCCTGAAGTAATAAAAAGCCGGATTGCCAAAGCGGAATATGAGCTGAGTTTCGCTCCGAAGTTCGATACGGTAATTATCAATAACGATCTGGAAACAGCTCAAGCACAGGCTTTGCAAATTATCCGGGAGTTTATCGGGAAATAACATTTCCGGTTAAAACCGGATGCGAGCTTTGCAAATGAAACCTAAAATATCAAAAACATACAAATATGAAACCCTCACAGAAAATAGCCAAATGGATGATTATAGTGAGCCTGCTTATTGGTGTGGCCGCACTCACAGTAGGCATTCTGGCCCTGACCATGAAACAATATGCCATTGCCGCAGTGATGGCGCTCCTCACCCTCTGGCAAGCATGGAACTGTAAACAATGGCGGAAAAGAAGATAAAAACCGGAGTGTTCGGCGGTTCGTTCAATCCGATACATATCGGACATCTGGCGCTGGCCAATTACCTGTGCGAATTCGGCGGGCTGGATGAAGTATGGTTTCTTGTCAGTCCGCACAATCCGCTAAAGGCACACGATGATTTATTAGACGATACTCTGCGGCTGGAGCTTGCGCAACAAGCCATTGACGGATATTCCCGTTTTAGGGTTTCCGATTTCGAATTTCATCTGCCCCGTCCCTCTTACATGGTGCATACCTTAGATAAACTGAGAGAGACGTATCCCCAACATGCCTTTCACTTGATTATCGGTAGCGACAACTGGAAAGTTTTCAACCAATGGCACGAGTACGAGCGACTGTTAACAGAAAATCCGGTACTGATCTATCCACGACCGGGATTTCCCGTAGACCCTACCTCCCTGCCTCAGAACGTACAATGGGCGGATGCCCCCTTGCTGGACATAAGTTCCACTTTTATACGCCAAAGTCTGCGAAATGGCAAAGACATACGTTTTTTCCTTCCGCCCACTGTATATCAAACCATTATTGATAAGCATTTATATTCCTAAAACACCTGTTTATGAGAACGATATTATTACTTACCATACTATTCGTAGGATTTTCGCCTTTGAAAGCCCAAGACGAACTTTATAAATACGACCGCATTCCCGAGGGATTCCAGCAAGTATTCAACGATATAGGAAAAGAGTGCGCCACAGGCCTCGTCACCACAAAGAGCGGACAATACTGGGGACAGATGCGCGACGGCATCCTTTACGGATACGGTATCTACATAGCTAACGACGGTAGCCAGTGGGTGGGACAATATCGAGAAGGCGAATGTATCTTCGGCCTCCTGATAGATAGCAGCACGGCCACTATCGGTTCCAAAACCTTTTATGCCGTATACGACCTGACAACCTGCGAACTGAAACGGATACATAAAGACGGGTTCGACGTCACCCCCGATGCCACAGAGTGTGCTCCTTACCGTTTCGCTGCCCTGGATTATTCCAACGGCGACCGCTACGTAGGCGAAACTTACAACGGCAAGCGCCACGGCTACGGTATCTATTACTGGAATGACGGCAAGTTCTGGTATGGCCAATACAAAGAAAACATCCGTGACGGATATGGAATCCTTTTCGGAGAAAATCACAAGGTGCTGGTGGGTAAATGGTATGGCAACGACCTGATAAAGATAGGGAACTAGCCTTTTCTTTTAAAAGTATTTGTTCCGAAAGAGAGAAACTCCCTCTCAGGCTATCGCGTCCAAACAGTACAAAAAAATTACATTCATTTTTTGTGCACAAACGCAAGGTACATTTGTGCACAAATGAGGTTGGGATTTGTGCACAAATCGAAAGTGGAATTGTGCACAAATGGGTCATGCGTTTGTGCACAATGCTGAAACGCCCGTCAGCAAAGGGTTTCAGAAGGGGACATTCCATTAAACGCGAATTTTCAGTCAGTAAATATACTTAACAACATTGACTATAAGTTCATCCACATGAGATATCCGTTCCAATTTCCATCCACTTGACTAAAAAGTAGCCGCAACAAAATACAAGATCACCCCTTTGCATATCCGTTCATACATAGTAGAGTACACGTCAAAAAGCAAGGCCAGACTCAGCACACGCGGTTTTCAGGGATTAATAAAGTAAAAGAATCAGGAGATTATGAAGAAACGAATTGCTCACCGCAACTTCGTTTTCACTCTCTCCGAAGCACTATCAGCACAACCTCGCTGGGAGCACAAAAACGGATATTCTTTCGAGAAGTTCCCAACCCATTGGTAATGATAACGGGGATACCGCGGCTGTTACGCTTCATGCCCGAAAGAAAACGGCGGCCATATTTCGAACCGGTTGCCGGAGTAATCAGCCTCAGAAACGTTACCTGCCCTCCATGCGTATGGCCCGCTAAAGCCAAATCCGTATTCGAAACGTCTGTATCCTCTACATAATCGGGAGTATGAGTAAGGAGAATAACAAAATCATCCGGCGAAAGAGAAAGGGTTGGCGATACGCCGTTATTCGCCAAATCGAACGGATTGCGTACCCCACTGATTATTAACTGTTGTCCGTCTTTATAAATAGTATCATTCCGGTGTTCAAGCAACTTTATTCCATAACGGCGCATAGCTTGGATAATCTCGTCCCGACAACGCTCATAATCGTTATTGCCAAGCACGCCGATCTTTCCGTAAGGGGCTTTTACCCGTGACAGTTCGGCAAAAAGTTCTGGCACCACGTCGCAGCTTTCCTGATAGTCACCGCCCATTAACAGCAGATCAGGCGATACGGAATTCATGGCACGGACTGCATTCCGGAGCTGTTTCTCCTTAAACTTACTTTTATAATGGAAATCGGAAGCAAATACAATTCGAAAGCCATCGAATGCTGCCGGCACTTGATCACTGCGAAACTCATACTCCTTAATGCGTCCTACTCCGGGAAACTTCGCCAACGAAGCACACGAAGAGAACAGTATCGGTCCTAACAGCAAAGACAAATAGATAACTTTATTCTTCATACAACACAACACCTTTACGCTGCATCGGGACTGTGAAGCTCTAATCTACCGGTTGAATAAGAAACGTTGCCAAGGCATTCCGATAATTAGAGAAACGCTGCTGCCGATGCATATCTTACTGTACCATACAGGGCAATTTTACTATGGATGGATGCAAATTTAAGGAAATTCCTCTATATTTATGATGGAGTTCCGAAAGAATATTCCGAATAACGGAAACATCTATCTGTTCTACAACCGGATTCTTTCAATCAATATCCGGCAAAAGCAATTCGGCATAATCCCCGATAAATCCGGAAAAGGTTGAGTTCTAAAGCCACATCATCCGGACAAATAACAGTCGTGTTTTTACCGGAAACTACCGAATCGGAAGTCGCTCCTGTCAATCAAGTCCCAAAGAATTCCACATTTTTATTCCCAAGTATAAGATTGTAAAAATTATCATGTATTTTTGCATCACAGGTAGAATACTTTAAGAAGAAAACACATGAAAGATATAAAAACAAATTCTCTGAAAGCATGGTTTCTTGCCGCACGGCCCAAAACATTATCGGCGGCAGCCGTACCGGTACTGATCGGCTCGGCACTGGCATACAATGATGCAGGTGTCTATTTTCAATGGTTACCCTGCCTGATCTGTCTGTTGTTCGCATTCGTTATGCAGATTGACGCTAACTTCATTAACGACCTATTTGACTTTGCCAAAGGAAGCGATCGCCCAGACCGACTGGGCCCGAGACGCGCCTGTGCCCAGGGCTGGATCACCATCGAGGCTATGAAAAGGGGAATTGCCTTTACCACGATGCTCGCCTGCGGAATAGGATTGCCGCTAATCTATTATGGAGGGATGGAGTTAATAGGTGTGGGAATTTTATGCGTGACATTTGCCTTTCTGTACACCATGAAACTATCTTATTGGGGTTGGGGCGATGTACTCGTCATATTGTTTTTCGGAGTGGTTCCGGTGGGGTTCACCTATTATACGCAACTACATAGCTGGACGTGGGAGGTTACGATTGCTGCCATCGCTTGCGGACTGGTGATTGATACGTTGCTAATGGTAAACAATTATCGCGACCGGGAACAGGATGCAATAAGCGGAAAGAAGACCATCGTAGTGCGTCTGGGTGCCCGTGCCGGACGAAGAGGATACTTGTTATTGGGAGTCCTTGCATCTCTTTTGTGCATCTTTTATGCTTCGACCAACCACTATTGGGCTGCCATCCTTCCACAAATCTATCTGATTCCGCATTTTCTGGCATGGAACAAAATCATCCGTATCAACAAAGGAAAAGAGCTGAATGCTGTTTTGGGAGACACAGCACGCAACATCTTCCTGTTTGGAGTGTTGCTGACCATCGGATTGCTAATATCATAAGAGGTTATTACCACCTCGCCGGGAAGCAATAAAAGAGGGACATTCAGGAAATACTATAAAATTAGCCAACTAATTCAAGCTCAAAGTATTGCGAATTAGTTGGCTTTTTTGTATCTTTAGATATTGCCCCGAAAATAAGGTTTAGCAGCCAAAACGGGGGAAATACCAGAACTAAGATATGGCGAAGATACAAAATATTTCAGAAATTCACCCTACTTTGGGTTTTACAGAGTTCGATATTCTTGAAAAATACCGCAAAAGTTTTAAGGAGAGCGAACTTGGGCGTCTTTACTCCGTGTTTCCATTTGACAGTATATCAAAAGAAGTCGGTCTGTCACAGCACCGCCTGGGACGCAGGAGTTGTTTCACTCCTTCAGCAAAGATCGCCCTTATGGTGCTGAAGGCTTACATCGGATTCTCCGTTTTTAGGGACATTTACTGAATATCCCTACCATACCCCTCAAACGGGCACAATCGCAATCGTCTGCCACCTAAACAAGCCTCCGATTTCGTACAAGCTTCTTTCCTACGCACAAACGCTAACCGGATTCACGCCTCCCCTGCAATGCGAGTCTTCACTTTTGCCCATGCATGTGTATCGTACAAACAGCTACGACGCATGGTCTCGTACATCTCCCGGAAACGGGACATCGGCACGGCAAAGCTTAACAGATTGCTCTCTATAAAAGGTCGTACAGAGGGATCGAAGAAGCCTAAAAACGTACGGCGCCCTCCAATACGGTTTTCGTTCACGGTTTGCGTAATGGTAGCGCTGCATCCCGAACCGAACAGAGTCGAAACGGCATCGGAAGAATCATTATCAAAGAAAGCCCAGGTACAGAGTCCGGACAATACATCGGGAGTAGCAAGAAAAAGCAATCCTTCCACTCCATCGAATGAATCGATACGGTCTAGGCGGGCAAAATGAATATAACGTCCCGAAGCCTCCTGCACATTGATTTCTTTTATACATGCCACAACCGACTCCGGCGTTACTTTATACTTCTCTTTCAACGAAACGAAAGTCGGGATATGATCATTCATCGGTGCAAACCCTGTATAGAATTTACCGCCTCCACACCCTAGCGTATCAGCACTCATGCTCACCACCTCACCGTTACGCACGGCAGGGAGTATCTTGAAAAGACAACCTTGCGTTTTTTTCAGTTCTCCTGCCAACGTGTCGGAATACCAAAAAGCGACAGGTAATTCCGCTTTTTGCGAAAAAGCCTCGCGATAGTTACTTATAAAAGTTTGAACATCCATAGTTTATATTGTTTTTCAGGTATTATTTTTCGCACATTACACCGTTCCATTCACGGTTTCGCCCAGTTTATTTGTGAATATCCTCTAAGTATAAAAGCGTTACCTTTGCACCGATAATCAACTCACAACCAAAGGTTATCCACGCTATATTCTAAGAACACACGATCGGTAAGATCGGTCACCTCACGACTCCATCCGATTTATTCTTTATTTATCAGCACTGTAGCATAAGCAGATATTCCTTCTTCCCGTCCGGTGAAACCCAATTTTTCGGTAGTAGTAGCCTTAATGGAAATATCATCCGCATCTATGCCCATCACATGTGCCAACACTTCTTGCATCTCAGGTATGCGCGCTTTCAGTTTAGGCCGTTCCGCACAAACCGTCGCATCCACGTTACCAACCTTATATCCTTTCTGCCCAATAAGTTCAATGGTACGCGCCAGCAAAATCTTGCTGTCGATATTCTTAAACTCCCCGGCGTTATCGGGAAAATGATAACCTATATCGCGCATGTTGGCAGCTCCCAGCAAAGCGTCACAAATGGCATGTACCAAAACATCTGCATCCGAATGCCCCAGCAAACCTTTCTCATGCTCCAACTTGATGCCACCCAACCAAAGTTCTCTTCCTTCGACCAAAGCATGCACATCAAACCCAAAACCTACACGTATTTTCATTGTATATTATTTAATCGTTATACAATATTTTTCTTGTTATAGTTCATGATTCTTTATTATTCCGGCTTACTTTTCCGCCATATCATCCTGTTTCTGATTCCAATCAAATAAATAAAAAGTTCCCGTCCGATGGGGGCACTCATTCCGCCTCGGAACAAGAGAACATGCGTTCCATTCATATTTATCTTTCATTAATCAGAGCCCACCTTCTATAACCATGAACGTAAGGCATGATATTCCCCGGCATCAGCCTCTGCTAACGAATATGGAAATCAAGCAACTTTTCCCCTTCAAGATAGCCTTGTAAATGTTCGCCGACATGCACCGGACCTACTCCCACGGGTGTTCCCGTATATAGCAAGTCACCGATTTTCAAGGTGAAGAAACGGCTTACGTAAGCAATCACTTCATCCACACGGAACACCATATCGGCTGTATGCCCTCGCTGCACAGTGTTCCCGTCTATATCGAGACGGAAATTCAGGTTCTGTATATCCTGAAACTTTTCTACAGGAACAAACTCACCGATAGCCGCCGAATTATCGAATCCTTTACTTAATTCCCACGGATCTCCTGCCGCACGAAACTTACGTTGTAAATCGCGAGCCGTAAAATCGATACCTATCGTCAACGCATCATAATAACGATATGCAAAACGCTCGGCAATATTTTTTCCAAGTCGGCAGATACGCACCACTAATTCTGCCTCGTAATGCACTTCGCGAGAGAAATCGGGAATAAAGAAAGGCTTCCCGTCCTTCAACAAAGCAGAATCCGGCTTTAGAAAAATCACGGGTTCTTCAGGGCGCACGAAACTTCCGTCCAACTCTTTTACATGGTCGGCGTAGTTCATGCCTACAGCAATAATTTTCATTATTTTATTTGATTAAAGTTCAAGCGATTAAACATCACGGCCAAATGAGCATATAACGATGTATTCTGCACTACAATGTTTTCAGGTACCCGTATACGGAACGGTGTAAAATTCCATACCGCTTTAATTCCTCCGGCTACCATCTCATCGGTTACTTTCTGAGCTATATTGATAGGCACCGTCAGCACTCCGATATTTACCGCCTCATATTCTTTTATCTTCTCCTCGAAAGAATGAATATGAAAGATAGGAATGTGATTAATTTCTTTGCCTATCAAATCAGGGTTCACATCAAAAGCCGCCACAATCTCCAATCCGAAATGATTCAAACCCGAATCGCCCAGCAAAGCTTGTCCCAGACTACCGGCTCCAAACAGAAAAGCTTTATGCATATTAGTGAAACCAAGAAAACTTTCGAGCACATTAATCAGCTCATCCACATCATATCCTACCCGTGTACGCCCCGAAATATTCACATATGACAAATCCTTGGCTATCTGCGATGAATCGATATTTATTTCTTTGGAAATTTGAGTGGAAGAAACATAATGCTCCCCTTTCTCTTTCATCAACTTAACGTTGGAAAGATACCACGGAAGCCTTCTCAGTGTTGGTTCCGGCACTTTGTCCGTATCTTTTCGTGAACGAATACTCATACTCACACATTATGATAGATGCAAAATTACTGTTTTTTTTGAAAAAGCCAACTTTGTGGAGAAAAAGAATAATTATAGGATACAATACTTTACATCCTTTATAACAAACAATGAGAAACTATAGTTTTATTATGTGCATACTTTCCGAACATATATATGAATATGTATCCGCTATAGGAATCATTTTTAATACTATTTCCAGCTATAGCATAATGATAAGTATATTTATCATGATTTACTGATAATTTTTTCAATTTCACTCATCTCCTTTAAGGAATCCGCTTCATTTTTATGAGTTTGCCAGCTAGATATCAACGTATTGTCTCTTATTAAGTGCGTAATGTTCCATTATTCGTTTTCTGTCATCTTTCCTTTATAAAGAAATCGTTTTTATATCCTGTCAGTGTAAAATCTCATGGATTTTATCTACATTTGCGAACAATACATTGAAAAAGCCTTATGAAACAGAACGACTGGAAAGAACGGTTGAATGTGGTTTATTCTACCAATCCTGATTTTCATTATGACACAGAAGATACAGAAACCACAGCAACACTTCCGAAAGAGAAACAAAATCTGCATGTTAATATCGAAAAAAAGAACCGTGGCGGAAAGGTAGTTACCCTTGTCACCGGTTTTGTCGGCAACGAAGAAGATTTAAAGGAATTGGGCAAGTTACTGAAAAGCAAATGCGGCGTAGGAGGTTCGGCCAAAGACGGCGAAATTCTCATACAAGGCGACTTAAAAACAAAAGTAATCGAATTGCTAAAGAAAGAAGGATATGTACGGACAAAGTAATTACACTTATACGTGAGCCTACATACAAATATAGAATCCCAAAACGATGCTCTTATTTCCACACTTGGGATTCTATAACTGAATATTCCTTATATATATGTTATCTCCGCAGTTACGGAATATAGTGCCGATAAAGAAGAGATTCTCTCTTTCGATCTATGAACATTCATTCCGACAAACAATGGAACAAATCCCAAAAATGAATGATGCATATCCCGGAAACCTCTCTTATAAAAAACTAAACTTTATAATATCCATCTTGAGTTTCTCCCAAGATACAAGAAAAAAGGCCGCCGAACCTTCGTCCAACGACCTTTCACTGATTTATATACTACTTTCGAAGTCTTTTATTCAGCTCTTAAAGTAAAACGTCTGAATGCTACTACAGTTAAATCCTTATTTACAGATTTCAAGTAGGCAGCTACCGACATCTTAGCATCTTGAATATATTCCTGTCTCAGCAAACAAACTTCTTTGTAAAATTTAGCCATACGTCCGTTTGCAATATTCAGAATCATCTGTTCCGGTAAGTTTGCAAGTTTTTCTTTCGTTACTTTAGCCTTCACCGCACGGATCTCGTCAGCTTGAGCTTCTGTAATCAATCCTTTCATGATACCCTCATTCAAGTGTTCTTCGGTCTCTGAAATATAAATATTGAATCCAGCTTTCCTCAAAGCATTATCTACGGCCTTCTTTACTTGTTCTTCTTTAGTTTTCTCAACAGCAACATTGAATTCGTTGTCTCTCACTTCCTGCGGCACACTTGCCTCATCCAAAGCCATCGGATTCATAGCAGCAACCTGCATAGCTACTTCATGAGCTTGCTCCTGAGCAGGAAGATTCGTTTGAACCATTGTACAAAGGATGTGACGGTTCATATGATCGTAAACAGCAATGTTTTCGCCTTCAATAAACTTATAACCATCCAACTCCATCTTCTCACCCGTGATACCGCTACGGTCAATCACAGCTTGAGCTACCGTAGAATCACCCATAGGAAGAGCCTTCACTTCATCCAATGACTTGCACTTATTTGCTATGGCAGCATCCAAGATTGCCCGAGCCAATTTCACAAAATCTTCGTTTTTAGCAACGAAATCCGTTTCACACTTCAAAGCGATGATTGCGCCAAAATCCTTTTCAGCTTTAGCCAATACACAACCTTCAGAAGCGTCACGGTCAGAACGTTTTGCAGCAACTGCCTGTCCCTTCTCACGGATAATTTTCATTGCCTTGTCAAAATCGCCTTCTGCATCAGTCAATGCATTTTTGCAATCCATCATACCAGCTCCGGTCATTTTACGAAGCTTGGTTATATCAGCCATACTTACAGCCATAATTGTATTTATTTATTAGTGATTAAAATCGTATTAAAAAAATTGAGAGCTGAGAGTTGGAAATGAGAACTAAGTTTACCGCCTAACTCTCCACTTTCAATTCTCAACTCTCAATTATATAATTAAGCTTCTTCGTCCTCTTTCAAGAAAGCGGCAGCCTTCGCAGCATTGATGGCTTCTTCAGCAGACTTATCAAGTCTTGCTTTGGCAGCGCCTTTTCTTTTAGACTTAGCAGGAGCAGCCTCTCCGGCAGCTTCCATATCTACTTTTTCAGCTTTTCTTTCTTCCAAACCTTCAGCAATTGCAGCACAACATGCATCGAGAATTACTTCTACCGATTTCGTAGCATCGTCATTTGCAGGGATAACAAAATCCACATTTGAAGGATCTGAGTTTGTATCTACAATAGCAAACACAGGAATACCCAAACGGTTAGCTTCGCGAACGGCAATATTTTCTTTCATAACGTCTATCACGAATAATGCAGACGGAAGACGAGTTAAATCAGCTATAGAACCAAGGTTCTTGTCTAATTTAGCACGTTGACGAGATATCTGAAGGATTTCTCTTTTTGAAAGATTCGAATAAGTACCATCGTTAGTCAATTTATCGATAGTAGCCATTTTCTTCACAGCCTTACGAATAGTCGGGAAGTTAGTTAACATACCACCCGGCCAACGCTCGATTACATAAGGCATATTTACAGAAGCGGCTTTGTCGGCCACCACTTGTTTAGCTTGTTTCTTAGTAGCAACAAACAGGACTTTCTTTCCTGACTTTGCAATTTGTTTCAGTGCATCGGCAGCTTCATCTACTTTAGCAACTGTTTTATGGAGATCAATGATATGAATACCATTGCGTTCCATGAAAATATAAGGAGCCATGGCAGGATTCCATTTTCTTTTAAGGTGTCCGAAATGGCAGCCAGCTTCCAATAATGTATCAAATGTTGTTCTTGACATTGTTTTATTCTTTAAATCGTTTACATTCTTTTTTGTTTTCACCAACCATCGGGTAGTCTATATAAGAATCTCGACAGTTTAGATACTAAACGCTCTATCAGTTGAGTCCAACTCTTAACGTTTACTGAACTGGAATCTTTTACGTGCTTTCGGACGTCCCGGTTTCTTACGCTCAACAGAACGTGAATCACGAGTCATGAATCCTTCGCTGCGAAGAGCGGCTTTATCTTCAGGATTGATTTTAACCAGCGCACGGGAAATTGCCAAACGCAAAGCCTGAGACTGACCTGTAAAACCTCCTCCGTAAAGATTTACCTTGATATCATATTTTTCTGCAACTTCCAGTTTATTCAACGGCTGCTTTACTACATACTGAAGAATAGTTGATGGAAAGTACTCTGCAAGGTCTCTCTTGTTAATAGTAATCTTTCCTGTACCTTCGCTTACGAATACGCGAGCAATGGCGCGTTTACGTCTGCCTAATGCATTTACTACTTCCATTCTTTATTATTTAAGTAAGTTTATATCAATTGATTTCGGGCTCTGAGCTTGATGTTTATGTTCGCTACCAGCGTAAACATAAAGGTTGCCAAGTTGTTTAGCTCCCAGACGATTTTTAGGAAGCATGCCCTTAACGACTCTCTTCAATAATTTTTCCTCACCGTTAGGCTTAGCCATCAAACGAGCAGGAGTAATTTCTTTCTGACCACCAGGATAGCCTGTATAGTTCAAATAGATTCTGTCGTTCCATTTGTTTCCGGTTAATTTTACTTTGTCGGCATTGATAATGATAACATTATCGCCACAATCAACATGAGGGGTAAAGTTTGGTTTATACTTTCCTCTCAACAGTTTCGCAACTTTCGCACCGAGACGGCCTAACACCTGGTCGGTAGCGTCTACAACAACCCATTCTTTGGTTGCTGTTACTTTGTTTGCAGAAATGGTCTTGTAACTTAAAGTATCCACTCTTAATTTCTTTTTAAATTGTTAACTACTAAAAAACATTTGCTTAGCGCTCCTAACCGTCCCGGACTATGGACTATTAACACGCTAAAAACTAAACTTTTATCACTTTTTGATAATAATCGGCTTGCAAAGGTACGGGTTTTCTTTTAATTAGCAAACAAATCCTATAAAAATTTAGCAGAGAAAAGGTTACATAAGCGGATTGAACTGTCTCTGCAAAACGCAAATTAACGCAAGTTTTCGCAGACATCTATTTTTCTGAATCTGCAAAAGCTTGCGTTAATACATATTTCGGATAACAAACAAAGTATTTAAACATTCGTCATTTTCTTTCCACTTGACGGGGAAATAACGGTTATCGAACCAAATCTTTCGGATATTCCAATGGCATCTCCACTTTTTTCCAAGTTTCATAATACCATGCATCCAATATATTACCGTTTTTATCTTTATCTATATAAAATTTAAGTACTATCAACTTACCGTTATCCTTCAATTCGTATTCCATTATATAATCTCTTCCATCCAACATAGGCAGGTGAATGTTTTTAATCATATATTCCTTATAGGCTTTATCGGAAAGCTGTTCATAAGTACCAAAACCCGTAATGATAGCTCCTTTATTCGGAATCACAGTAAAATTGGTTACATACCCGTCTTCACTCAGAATCTTAAATGTATTTCCGGCTTTAAGGGTTCCGGGAATATTCGGAGAGCCCGATACATAAAAATGCATTTGCCAAATTCCCTTCAAATTATTGACAGACGGAGTGATAAAATCACGACTCTGCCCATAGACATTACTTGCCAACAGTAACATGACCGCCCACAAGAGATATTTAACGCAGTTTCTCATAACGATTATATTTAAAGTACTTTACAAAGATTATAAAATTTTCTGAATAAACCTATCATTCTATCCTCTTTTTATGGCAAATTTTACAAAAAAATCCCGTGCATCCATCGTAGGCTATCCATTAGACAAGCCAGACGAATGCACGGGATATCAGAATCGTTATGGAAATCTTTAAAATTCTGCGTTACGAGGTGTACGCGGGAATGGTATTACATCGCGAATATTCGTCATTCCGGTTACAAACAACAGCAGACGTTCAAAACCTAAACCGAATCCGGAGTGAGGACAAGTGCCGAACTTACGGGTATCCAAATACCACCACATATCTTTCATTGGGATATCGAGTTCTTTAATACGGTTTATCAGTTTATCATAATCAGCTTCACGTTCCGAGCCTCCGATAATTTCTCCAATCTTGGGGAACAATACATCCATCGCACGTACAGTTTTGCCATCCTCGTTCTGTTTCATATAGAACGCTTTGATCTCTTTCGGATAATCCGTCAGAATTACAGGACGTTTAAAATGTTCCTCTACCAAATAACGTTCGTGCTCCGAAGCTAAGTCGACGCCCCAATATACTGGGAACTCAAACTTATGACCTTGGGCAACAGCCTCCTCCAAGATTTTGATACCTTCGGTATAAGGCAGACGCACAAAGCTTTCCTTCAATACACCTTGAAGACGTTCTATCAATTCTTTATCGAACATATCGTTCAGGAACTTCACATCATCATAACAGTTTTCAAGGGCCCACCGCACACAATACTTAATAAAATCCTCAGCCAAATCCATGTTGTCTGTGATATCATTGAAAGCGACTTCCGGTTCTATCATCCAGAATTCGGCCAAATGGCGAGGTGTATTAGAGTTTTCTGCACGGAAAGTAGGTCCGAACGTATAGATAGCTCCTAAAGCCGTAGCAGCCAGTTCTCCTTCCAATTGTCCGGAAACGGTCAGGCTAGCTTGCTTACCAAAAAAATCGTCATCATAAATTATCGAACCCTTTTCGTCTTTTTTCAAATCATACAGATTCAGCGTTGTAACCTGAAACATTTGTCCGGCACCTTCGCAGTCCGAGGCGGTAATCAACGGAGTATGAAAATAAAAGAATCCTCTTTCATGGAAAAACTTATGAATTGCTATAGCCATGTTATGACGAATACGGAACACAGCGCCAAAGGTATTTGTACGCGGACGCAAATGAGCGATTTCACGTAAGAATTCCATAGAGTGGCCTTTCTTTTGTAAAGGATATGTATTGTCGCATACACCCAACACTTCTATTTCTTTCGCATGAATCTCAGCCTTCTGACCGGCTCCCACCGACTCTGTCAGGACGCCGTTAACACTTAAGCAGGCTCCCGTTGTGACTAGCTTCAGCAATTCCTCATCGAAGTTTGCCACATCCACAACAATCTGCACATTATTTATTGTAGAACCATCATTCAAAGCGATAAAATTCACTTGTTTGCTACCACGACGGGTACGAACCCATCCTTTAACATTAACCGTCGCACCAAAATCGGTACGTTTCAAAAGGTCAACAATCTTTGTTCTACGAATTTTTTCCATATATGTTTGTGTATATTTATTTATTCAAAAGCTCCCATGCGAAGCATGTTTACTTCTTTCTCCGTTAAATATCTCCATTGACCGCGACGCAAATTCTTCTTGGTCAATCCGGCAAAAAATACGCGGTCTAATTTAATGACCCGGTATCCCAACGATTCGAAAATACGCCGTACAATACGATTCTTTCCGGAATGAATTTCAATGCCTACCTCCGATTTATCTTCAGAGACATAACTGATTTCATCTGCATGAATCTCACCGTCATCCAAAGTAATGCCGGCTGCAATCTGCTCCATATCCCCCTTCGTCACATTCTTATCACAATGTACGTGATAAATCTTTTTCTTCAGATATTTGGGATGCGTCAATTTAGAAGCCAAATCGCCATCATTAGTCAATAATAAGACTCCCGTCGTATTCCGGTCCAAACGGCCCACGGGATAGATACGCTCTTTACAAGCGCCTTTTACAAAGTCCATTACTGTTTTACGTTCCTGCGGATCATCCGAAGTAGTAACACAATCTTTGGGTTTGTTCAACAACACATACACTTTGCGTTCTATACTTACAGGTTCATTATGGAAAGTCACATTATCACTGCGTTTCACTTTTGTTCCCAATTCCGTAACCACTTCCCCATTTACCGAAACGACTCCTGCTGTAATAAATTCATCGGCTTCTCTACGAGAGCAAACACCCGCATTAGCCAGATATTTATTTAAACGGATCGGTTCATCCGGATCTGCCAGAATTTCTTTATATTCTATTTGTTTCTTCTTACTATACTTTGCATTCGGATCGTATCCTTCGGTTCGACGCGGACGGAAGCCTCCTCCCTGAGGACGGCGGTTGTCATAAGAGTTGTACCGAGAACGTTCACCTCCTTCTCCCCGGTTATATCCGCTTCCATAGCTATTATTACCATAATTATTATTGCTGTAGCCACTTGTATTCGCACGGCGTATACGCGGACGCTCCTCATTATTATAAGAATTATAATTACGTTGCGGACGTTCTCCTCTATTATAATTGTTAGGGCGTTCTCCTCCTTCCCGATTGAATGAAGGACGGTAAGAGCGACGTTCTCCGTCTTCCCGATTATACGATGCACGATACGGACGACCTTCACTACCCTCCCTGTTATAAGAGGGGCGATCCTCACGATTGAATGAATTGCGCTCTTCACGATTATAGCTAACCCGCTCGCTTCCTGCTACCGAGCGATTAAAGCGGGGACGCTGCGGACGATCGCCACGAGTGTAATTATTTCCACGTTCCGTATTATTCCGATTGAACGACGAACGATAGGGACGATCTTCATTTCCTTCCCTACTAAAAGACGGACGTTCGTCACGGTTATAATTCGAAGTACGGTTAAATTTGTTTTCTTTGTTATACGAAGGATTCACTTCGCGGTCAGAACTCTGATTCTCATCAGAATTATCCTGCCAATTTTCATGGTCTGTACTCATATTTCTACCTTTAAAAAATTAATACTTTGCCCTCGCGGGCTGGTTTTACATACCTGTATATGTATGCGGAGTAATAACCCGCAATTCTTTTTTAATTTCCTCGCTAACGTTTAATTGTTCAATAAAATCTTTAATAGAAGCTTCCGTAATCGCCTGATTGGTTCTTGTCAAGGCTTTCAACGCTTCATAAGGATGCGGATAAGCTTCCCGACGCAAAATAGTCTGAATAGCCTCCGCCACTACACTCCAGCAATTATCCAGATCATGATATATGGCGGGTTCGTTGAGCAACAGTTTACGCAAGCCTTTCAACGAACTTTGAATGGCAATTATAATATGTCCGAAAGGAACGCCAACATTCCGCAGCACCGTAGAATCGGTCAAGTCTCTTTGCAAACGAGACACCGGCAGCTTCGTAGAGAGGTGTTCCAACAAAGCATTGGCAACACCCAAGTTTCCTTCCGCATTTTCAAAATCAATCGGATTCACCTTGTGGGGCATCGCACTGGAACCTACTTCACCGGCTTTAATTTTTTGTTTGAAATACTCCATAGAAATGTATTGCCAGAAGTCCCGGTTCATATCCACCATAATAGTATTAATACGTTTCATGGCATCGAAAACAGCACCCAAATTGTCATAATTAGAAATCTGGGTAGTATATTCTTCCCGCTCCAATCCGAGCTTTTCGGCTACAAATTTATTTCCAAATGCTTTCCAGTCATATTCCGGATAAGCCACATGATGTGCATTATAGTTACCCGTTGCGCCACCAAATTTCGCAGTAATCGGACAAGATTTCAGAACAATCAACTGACGTTCCAAACGGTAAATAAATACCATGATTTCTTTTCCCAAACGGGTTGGTGATGCAGGCTGACCATGCGTCTTGGCAAGCATCGGAATATCTTTCCACTCTTCGGCATAAACACGCAGTTGAGCAATAAGTTCTTCAATCTGCGGATAATAAACTTCATTCAAGGCGTCTTTTATCGACAAAGGAACAGAAGTATTATTTATATCTTGGGAAGTCAGGCCGAAATGAATGAATTCCTTATATGCTTCCAAACCTCCTAATTTATCAAACTGCTCTTTTATAAAATATTCAACCGCTTTTACATCGTGGTTTGTCACATTCTCAATCTCTTTTACACGTGCCGCATCAGCCTCGGTGAAGTCCCGATAAATAGCACGCAAAGATTCGAAAATACCCTTATCGATACCTTTCAACTGCGGCAAAGGCAGCTCACATAAAGTAATAAAGTATTCAATTTCTACCTGCACTCTGTATTTAATCAGTGCAAACTCTGAAAAATAAGAAGCCAGCGCTTCAGTTTTGCCTCTATAACGACCATCAACCGGTGATATTGCCGTGAGTAAATCAAGCCCCATATTATAAATCAAATTAATCAATTGCAAAATTAGCTCTTTTTGTGGAAGTAAACAGCTTTAAATACCAAAAAGTTCAATTAAAAACGGCTACTACCATAAATGAAATAAAAAAAGTTCCTTTTTCCGACCCTACTCGAATCAAAAAAGGAACTTTTTGTGGGCGTTGACGGATTCGAACCGCCGACCCTCTGCTTGTAAGGCAGATGCTCTGAACCAGCTGAGCTAAACGCCCTTACTTCTTGAAAGCGGGTGCAAAGATATGTATTATAATAATACACTCCAAACAATTTAATAAAAAAATCATCTTCTTTCCTAAATTTTCTTTTCATACCACACTTTTTCTCTTTATATATTTATCATAAAGTTAAAAAAGACACCTTATTAAAAGTAGGGATTCCTTCATAAATCCATTCCATTTAAATATGAATCCACACAAATTTCTCTGTTTATTTTTTATCGCATCTCCTAAAGATCACTCATTCTTAATTACCCTTATTTATTCTATAATATTCCCCAATACCCTGCAACTAATTTCAAAAATATATAATTATGCTCTATTAAATAGCATATAACGGGAAGCACTTTCCCTATCTTATCATATTTTTATGGGTTCTAATTCAGAAAACAATCTTTATAAGAGTTCTCTGGGATTTAATTTCCTTCTCAAAAAAAATAAAAAATGCACCTGACATCTGTCACATCTATCACTAATGCATGTAATAAACTGGTATGTAATGGCTTATCATTCCTTATCCAAAGCAATTAGTGTGACAGATGTCAGATGGTCTGCCAAAATGTATTATGACAAATAATCTGTACATGAAAAAGTCCTGTATAACTCTTTGCATCCCGTTCCCATACAGAAGAACAAAGCAAAAGAGCCATCTCTCCTATACAAACATAAGAGAATAGGAATGGTATCTTCCATGTTGATAGATAATTGATAGTTCTTTCAAGAATGATTCTTATGTGTTGATAAGTTGTTTTATAGGGTAAAAATAAAGTGTTTTATGCGTATGAAACACTTTGTTTCTCATAGTGAAACACTCTGTTTTGAACGATTAAAATACTTTGTTTCCTGTAATGAAACATTTCTTGTAGCGACATGTTCTTCGCTTGATTCTAGTAATGAACTTTGATTCTATACCATATGTAAAACGTTTGGCATAGAATTTGCAGAAATATGAATAATGATAAAAGCTTAAAACATCATTTATTACCGTTCCGCCAAATTAAATAAGTCGTCTGTCTGAATTAAATCAAAAAGAAAAGAAAGAGCAAATTTTCGGTAAAAATTCGAAGATAGTTAATTGCACCGTCTTGCTTGTACTTGGCATACTAATTAGCCAAACAATTCTAACATACAAGCATATTTTATTGGAGATTAATCCAAACACACAATACAAGAAGTCACAGAGCTGTCACAAAACTCAAAATGAAATTAGCAAAAGTAGCAGATTATAACTGAATAAATAAAAAAACGCCACTTTCACCTATAAAAATCAGGTATAAAGTGGCGCTTCTTTCTATACTTAAATCCTATCCATTCTAAATCAAAAGTTTTATTCTAAACTTTCAGACTTTTTGGACAGCCGATAAAATTAAAGGTAACAGAATATGGTATTCTTTTGTTACGAATCAGTTATCGGCAGGAAACAAAGTAGTAAATCCCTGTTTATTAAATTGATAGTACATATCAATACGCTCGGGAATATCATTCTCTAAAAGCAGAAGCAGTTCGCGGGCAAACTCAAGAGCCGCAGAACCATTGGCGGTCACGATACGTTTGTCGCTGACAGCTTGCTCATGCACATACATCGCCGAATTGGTATAGTTATTGCCACCCCACAATTTTAATTGTTCCAGCCCGTTTCCCGTATGCCTGACGTTATTCAAGAATCCGTGTTTAGCAAGAAATGAAGCTGCACCACAAATTGCTCCTACTATTTTCCCCGTTCCTATCGCTTTACGCACAATAGGAACCACACGCTCTGCAATCTCTGTTGACCACCCGAAACCCCCAATAAGGATAAGAGCTGCATAATCATCGGGTATGGTATCAAAGGAATAATCGGGTAATGTCCTGAATCCACCGCAAGAACATACAACTTCCAGTGTCGGGGCAACAACCTTGTTGACATATTTGGGATTCGTTTTCAGTGATTGTTCGTCACAACTAATGCCCTCTGACAAATAGACGGCTTCATGAGCTGCATAATCGGGCAGCAACAGATATAAGATTTCGTTACTCATAGCAAATACTTGTTTACTCAATTGTACTACTTAGCCTAGATTTTTTCGTGGGCAAATTCTCCATCAATCCAAATCGTAGCCTCAGAACCGACAAAACGAAGAAGGACATAATTGGGATCCGACGGACCTCCGGGAAAATGATGAATAAACCAGTCTTGCCACATTTCCTTGCGGATCGCATCATCGGTAACAATCTCAACCACCCCGCGCAGTGCCACACTGTCTCCATAAGCCGAATAGCAAACGCCAGCCTTTTTGTTTTTCTGAAAATCGGTGGTTTTCACAGAGTCGGCTCCCGTAGCCATCCATATTTCGTTATAGCTTTTTGTATGTATTTTTGACATAGGGACAGGACGAGGATACCCATCAGCATTAACGGAAGCAATTGTCACCTCCTTACATTGGGCAAGCAAACCGACCGCTTTTTCTGCAAGCGTCTTATCATCTCTCTTTTTCCATCGCTTCAAGTGCGGAAATGCTTGGCGCATCTGTTCCTTAGCCTGTTCAGGTGTCCGGTTCCACCCTGTCTGACTGTTAATTTGGTCGGTGAACTGCGCACAGAAGTCAATCATCTGGCTCATTGTAAAATCCTGGGTAAACGCCCCCTCTTTGTAACAATAAACGCAATAGTCCTCATTGCAGCTTCCGTCAGCGTTAGTTCCTTTGTTCTCATCCGTCAGCGGCATTCCGCAGCTTTGGCAAAATTTCTGTTCCATAATTAAATTTTTTGTTATGCCTATAAGTCTCTTATAAGCTAATAATTAATGTAAAATCTATAAGTCTACGTAATTTTTCTAACTCCCCAGGATCACATTTTTGTAATGCCTACCACAGTTGTCTCCGGAGCGAAACTGTTATTTCATCCTTAGCTTCTATCCTATTCAGTCTTCTTATAAAAAGGTTTTCCGATACGATGGATATTGCTTACCGATGGGAGTACCTATATGCTTATTATAGCTCACCACATCCACCTTATATAATATGTCCAATCCTCTATCTGAATATTGATCCATTAGCTAGTTAAAAGAAAGGAACTCTCCTATAACTGCTAAATCAATATCAGACCCTTCCGAATAAGCGCCTTTTGCCCCAGCTCCAAAAATAAGCACCTCATCAATATTCGAAAAACGCCGGAATACACCGCAGATGTCCGCTATGACTGTATCGCTTAAACCGTACATACTCAAAATAATGTATTCATTTCAAGTCGTAACTTTTCTTCATTCAGTTTACTATCCAGCGCTTCAACAAAAAAGAATATTCTTCATATATTTTGTGCATAATCTCTATCACATCACCCTCGTTATAAGTATGCGAAGTAGTAACTTTGGCATTTGTTTGCCATTCTTCGCCAGCCCTCGTGATCTTTAATCAATCCATCTTCAAAAGCTTTCCGAAGAGTGGCATTCGGACCTTGTACAAATTCTTAACCTTTATATCTCAACAGATATTGAAGTACTTTCCAACCAAGTTCAAAAGTATGCTCAAACCGTTATATAAACCCCTCCATTTCCAGTTCAGACAAACTATCCGGAGTTTTATCAGATTCCACTATATCCAAAATCCGTTTATTAGCCCGGTGAAAGTTATCATACCTCTGCACCCAACGTATATCTTATTCCATAATCAATCTTTATTATTTATTGAAGAAATACATCTACACCATAAAGCCATGCAGAACACAACATTTGACCGATATAAAGGAATCATGAATGACGTCTTAAAAGGCTACACTGCGAAAGTACGAAAAAGTTTTAAGACTATCTTCATCCCAAGATGAATATTATGTATAGTTATACCACGAGAAATCAATTTTATGCAGATAGAACGTTACGGCAACAGCTACCGGCAACATTTCCGGAAGTCTTTTGAAAATGTATTCAACGGGATCAGGTTCAACAGTTCTGTGATGCTTCGCGCCTTTGGCAAAAATGGCCGAACGGCCATAGTCATCGGCATAAGCGATATCGGATCAATGAATAAATCTGAGGGTTGAAATTATAAATTCTTATCTTTGCCTTCAAATTTATAGATATATGGAGTTAA
>CANPVZ010000009.1 GCA_947581855.1 uncultured Phocaeicola sp. | reverse complement strand
CCGACCTCCAAGACTACCACCATCGCCCAGCTTTCGTTAAAGAATACGGATAAGAACCGTGCGGTGGATTTCATCAACGCTTTGGTTGAACGCTATAACCAGAACGCGAATAACGACAAGAACGAGGTGGCGGCCAAGACGGCGGAGTTCATAGAGGAACGTCTGGAAATCATCAACAGTGAGTTAGGCAATACAGAAAACCAGTTGGCTTCCTTCAAGCAACGTTCCGGATTGACAGACCTTAGTAGTAACGCACGGTTGGCTTTGGAAGAAAGCAGCAAATATAATCAGCAGCGTGTGCAGAACGAGACCCAGATCAGTCTGGTGAAATACTTGCGTGATTACATCACCAGCCCCTCCAACAAGAATGAGGTGATTCCCTCCAATGTGGGTTTGGAAGACCAGAAACTCAGTACGGTTATTGAACAATACAACACCCTTTTGAGTGAGAAAAAGAGATTGTTACTAACCTCCTCTGAAGAAAACCCGGCGGTGAAGAAACTCGATATTAGTCTGGAAGCTATGCGCAAGAGTGTTCAGACCACTGTTGGGAGTGTCTTAAAAGGTCTTCAAATCACGAAGTCCGATATCGATCGTCAGGCCACCAAGTTTGAGAGCCGTATCAGCCAGGCTCCGGAACAGGAAAAAGAATTTATGAGCATTGCCCGCCAGCAGGAAATCAAGGCTACTTTGTATACGATGCTTCTTCAGAAACGTGAGGAAAATGCCATGACGCTGGCCGCCACGGCCAATAACGGGCGCATTATTGAGGAGGCCTTGCCTGACATCTATCCCGTCTCCCCGAAGAAAGGCATTATTTATCTGGCTGCATTGATTCTGGGAATCGCCCTTCCGGTAGGTATTATCTATGTGAGGGATCTGCTCAAGTACCGGATAGAGAACCGCGAGGATGTGGAGAAGATCACGAAAGTGCCTGTTATAGGTGAGATCCCATTGGAGAAGAAACCGGAACGAGGCGCCATTGTGATACGGGAGAACCGCAACGACATGATGGAGGAGGTGTTCCGTGGAGTGCGTACGAACCTTCTTTTCATGCTGAAGTCGGATGAGCGTGTGATCATGTTCACCTCCACGATGCCTGGTGAGGGTAAGTCTTTCGTTGCGGGGAACATCGCAGTGAGTCTTGCCTTTATGGGTAAGAAAGTGGTTATTGTGGGCCTGGACATCCGTAAGCCGGGTCTGAACAAGGTGTTCAACCTTAGCAAGCGTGTGGCAGGCATTACGAATTACCTGAGTGACCCTGATCATACGGATCTGTTCGATATGATACGGCATTCTGATATCAGTGAGAATCTGGATATCCTTCCTGGCGGTCCTGTACCTCCCAATCCTACGGAGCTTGTAGCCCGCATGGCCTTGGAGGATGCCGTAGAAACGTTGAAGCAGCATTATGACTACATCATATTGGATACTGCCCCTATCGGCATGGTAACGGATTCTGCCTTGATAGCGCGTGTAGCCAACGCTTTGGTTTATGTGTGCCGTGCGGATTACACTCCGAAGGAAGGCTTTGCTTACATCAACACGTTGAAGAATGATTTGAAGAGCTCCAGTCTTTGCACGGTTCTCAATGGTATCGATTTGACGAGCCGTAAGAACAGCTATAGCTACGGCTACGGTAAGAAGTACGGCTACGGTTATGGCAAACGGTATGGCTACGGTTACGAGACAGAGAAGAAATTAAAGTAATATAATTTTTGATGGACGCTATTGTTTGATATTTTGGGAAGCCGAAAGGTGGGTAGAACTTTAAAAGTATGTCATTTGGTGTATGTAACTATGGCGTTTTCGGGATGAAAGTGCCATAGTTGTGTATCATGAGCATTTCTTATGAGGAACATGCAGATTTGCATATAAAGATCTGCATGTTATAGGAGTATATACTATATATAGTCATAAAATATATATAGAAAAAAGTTCCTGCGCGCGTAAGGGAGTTATAAATCCATTGTATTATCCGTATAATCTGCATTTATTCTCCGTTATAAACATTATTGCGATGTGGATTCCAAGGAAGTGGAACATGAATATCATTATCTGGAAAGATGTTCTGAAAAAAAATACCATTTATGGTGAACGCAAAGTGATTAGATGAAAGATAACCTTACCGAAACTTCGTAAAATAATCCATCACTTGTACCTCTGCTTGTTGAATGGCAAAAAGAAATGGGAGGTTCTTGTTACCGACGCTTTGCGGAAGCGCCCGTGTGGGTACAAGTTATACGATTAATCAGATTTTAAGAGGTTCATTATTATTTCGAGCACTATCGTGATAATAATATGTCTCTGTATCTATAATTTTTTTTGTGTTTAGTATTTGTATTAAAAATAGTATGAGTAGAAATAAATATGTGAAATCTGTAGAGGGGGGGGGTAAAAATAGGACATTATATGAATGCTCTATTCAAGATAGAAGTACGTTGCGTTATGTTGCAGGACTTCTAATACGTTGGAAACAAAATATAAAATATGTACGCGCTCGAAGGATTGCCCGCCAAAAAGGTGCAATGATAGGAGAAGGTGTTATTTTGCCCATGTCCTTGGCGAAACGTGCTAATAAAAACTTAACGATTGGTGACCATACATCGATTCAAACGGATAAAATAGATTTAAGATCTCCGGTTCATATTGGCAACCATGTAATTATCGGAAATAATACTGAAATCATAACGACCTCTCATCATATTGATTCTCCGGATTGGGAACACAAATATTATGGTATTACGATAGAAGATTACGTTTGGATTCCTACTAAGGTGTTAGTTCTTCCAAGCTGCCGTAACATAAAGTATGGAGCAGTGATAGGTAGTGGTAGTGTGGTCGTTAAGGATGTGGAACAAATGTCCGTTATTAGCGGTAATCCTGCCAAAGAATTCAAAAAGAGGAAATGTGTACATTCTGATTTGGTCGTAGAATCTCTGCTTGGCGGAGATTATGAGATATACAAGCAAACCAGAAAAAGAAAATAATCTATTCATATGCAACAAAGCATTATTTTACAGCCCTCTCAACGATTGGAATATATTGATTTGGCTAAAGGTATAGGTATTATGTTGGTTGTTATTGGTCATTGTGTGGATGGCCAAGGATTTTTAGGACAATACATATGGTCTTATCACATGCCTTTATTTTTTATGATTTCAGGATTATGCTTTAATGACAACCGTTATCCTACATTTAAATCATTTCTCCAAAAAAGAGTGAAGACTTTATTTATACCATGTTTGTACTTTACGGCAATAATGCTTATACTGTCAACATTGGTTCTGCCAAGTTATTATGATTTATCGTTGATTAGTTCTAAATTTCCTTCAGCTTATTGGTTTGTATTTACTCTGTTTTTAAGCGAATTATTCTTTTATGAATCCAATAGAATATTCAAAACACAGACAATGAAAATAATATTTTTGTTTATATGCTTAGGTATCAGTGCTCTTTTGATGTGGATTGAATTGGAGTTACCATATAATATTTGTAGTGTATTTATTGCAACATTCTTTTATGGCTTAGGTTTTATGATGAAGAAAATGTTCAATAATATGGCGATAAATATTGGCAGGGGGGGGGTAATTGCTTTGTTTTTATTGATTATTCCAGCCGTTTCTGTGTATTTTACTAAGTTGTCTATCGATTTAAGTTCAAATACTATACCATTTCCAATGATATATTATATTTTGATAGCTTTGGTAGGGATTGTTGGAATATTGATAGCATCCAATACTTTCTTGAAGAATGCGAATAGAATTAAGCCCATTATATTATATCTTGGTAAAAATACCCTTGTCATATTGTTGCTCCACATGTTCTTTATATCATTGAGCTGTCATTATGTTGAGCCGCTCATATCATCTAAAATCATATATAAAATAATGGAACAAGTTATAATTTGGGCACTTCTATTTGGAAGCATTCAACTTATTAACTCAAAAGCAAAATGGCTTTTAGGAAAATAAAAGTTTTGCTTGGAAACGATTATGAGGCTCACAAGAAAAGAACCTTTTTAGATACAATATGTCTGATAATTTTAACAAAGATAGAATCATAAAAAACTCCGTAACATTGTACGTTCGTATGATGTTCACAATGTTTTTAAATTTGCTTACAACGCGTTTCGTTCTGTCCGCTCTCGGTGTTGAAGATATGGGTGTATATGGTGTTGTGGGTAGTGTAGTCAGCATGTTTACTGTCTTTGTAAGCGGTTTACTTTCTGCCGCACAACGTTATATTACGTTTGAACTGGGTAAGACCAATGGAAATGTGAATAACGTGTTCAATACATCCACTAACCTGATATTGCTCCTTTCCATCGTGTTATTTGCAGTAATGGAAATTGGAGGAATTTGGATGCTTGAATGTAACCTGAATATTCCAGAAAACAGCATGGAAGCAGCCCGTTGGGTGCTCCAGTTTTCCATATTTGTATGTATTCTCAATCTGAATTCTACAACATACAATGCGTTGATTATAGCGCATGAACGTATGTCAGCATGGGCCGTTATCTCTATCATTCAGGTTGTGCTTAGCTGTTTGTCTGCGTATAGTTTGACATTATTTGCCATCGGGTATCGCTTATTCTGGTATGCTTTGTTGGGTTTTATAATTCAAGTTATCATTCAGTTGATGTACATTGGTTATTGCAAATACCATTTTCCTGAGACTAAGCATAAATACGTCATCGATCGTGTACTTGTACATGATATGGCAAAATATGCCGGAGCTTCTACTTTTAGCGGTGTGTTGCAAATGATCATATCACAGGGCATTATCTTAATAATCAATTGGACATACGGGATTGCCGTCAATGCTGTTTATAATATTGGTATGCAAGTGAAGAATTCGGTATTGAGTTTCGGACTGAATATACAGAAATCTATCTCTCCGCAAATAACAAAGACTTACGCCTCCGGAGAGATTGATACTCATCTGAGATTGGTTTACAGTGGAAGTAAAATGGGTGTTTACATGATTCTGTTCATTCTTATCCCATTTTGCTTGCGCAGTCATTACATTATGGTTTTATGGTTAGGGACAGTGCCCAATTACACCTCCTTGTTTGCCGTAGGATTTGTGTTTCAGTCATTGCTTTATGCCGGTTTTGAACCGTTCCGTACAGCGGTTCTTGCTACCGGTGATGTGGCGCGCTTTTTCATTTATTCCGAATTGATACATACTCTCGTTCTTCCACTGTCTTACTTGGCTGGAATAGGGAGTCAAAATCCTACTTATCTCGTATTAGTTATCATCTTTATGGAATTTGTTTATTGTGCCGTCATGGTTTGGTTTGGGACACGTGTCAGTATGATAAAAATAAGGGATTTAGCAAAATATGTAGTTTTACCCGTTATGTTGGTATTTACCTTATCCTCTATGCTTTGTTATGCTCTGTCATCGCTTCTACCTCAAAATTTCTTAGGACTTGTAGCTCAACTCCTGTTTGGCAGTATGATAATATTGTCTGTAATTCTCTTGGTCGGTATCAATGACTTTGAAAAAAAACTGGTTTATGCCACTTTAAACAAGGTAAGGGATTGGAGCAGAATAAGGTAAACTATAAGATAAAACTTTCTTGTAGAATAATGATATTCGTATTGAAAGATAGATAAACAAATCTTATGGTATAAAAACTGCTTATAGTATATGTAACTCTTAACTTTTGGATTTTATCTTATTATGAATAACTTTTAATTTACAACAAAATATGATATCAATTGTAGTACCCATTTACAATGTTGAAGCTTATCTACTTCAGTTGATCGAAAAAATCCTTAATTAAACATTTATTGATTGGGAGCTAATCTTCGTAAATGGAGGTAATTTAAACAATTCGGGATTATTCTGTGAAAAATATAAATAAATTATCCTCGTATATTCTTTATATATAAAGTCAACAGCAATACCTCATTAGCGCGCAATGTTGGTATAGATATTGCAAAGGATGAGTACCTCTGTTTTATTGACTTAGATGATAAGATACCCCCACCTATTTAGTTGAAATCCATTTCTGTTAAGCAAGCATAATAAAAATGAAAATATAAATAATGAGTAAGTCTTATGATAAAATTAAGAAATGTTTCTGGATATTCTTCTTCTTTTTGTTGACAGAGGGAATATTCCGCAGATGGTTGCTTCCAGAATTCAACAATATGTTTCTTGTAATACGCGATCCATTTGTAATCTATGCTGTAGTACTGGGCATGCGATGTGGACTATTTCGTTCTGGCGTGGCTAAGTTTATCATGGGTATAGGTATTCTGTGCTTTATTTTTGCACTTACCATAGGACATGGAAACCTATTAGTGGCTATTTACGGAGCACGTATCACGGTATTCTACTTTCCATTCATTTATATTGTATCGCGAGTGCTCAGTCGTGATGATGTGCTAAAGATTGGCAAGGTATTGGTGTTGATGATTATTCCGATGGTATTTCTAAACATAGTGCAGTTCTTTTCACCGCAGTCGTCTTTCGTAAATATAGGTGTAGGTGGTGATGAAGATGGAGCTGGCTTTGGAGGAGCAATGGGATATTTTCGTCCACCTGGTATCTTTACATTTATTGCCGGTCTGACTGATTATTATGCGTGTTCATTGGGATTTCTTCTCTATTTTTACTTTTGTCCTGAAGATGCTGCACGCATGAAGTTGAGTCGGTGGCTTATTATACTGTCGGTTTGCGCCTACTTTATTTCTATACCTGTGAGTATATCGCGTACCCATTTTGTGCAGACCGGTTTCATCTTGGTATTTTTTGTTATTATGGCAATTCGCAGCGGTAAGTCGTTCAGTAGAGTAATTATGTTTGCCCTATTTGTTGTGATTGCAATTCCATTGTTATTTCTTAACAATGATACGAAATTGTTCATAGATGTGTTTATGGAACGATTCACTGGAGCTAACGAATCTGAAGGGGGGTTGGCGAAGTCGGCAATGGAGCGTATATTTGGGTGGCTTTTTCGTGCTATCGACAAAGCGCCCCTGTTTGGTTTTGGCGATGGATACTTCTCGAATGTTGGTATGAAGATTCTTCACGGTGATACGAACGCTTATACAGGTGCCATTAAAAATGTAGTCGACTCTACTGAGATGGAGTGGGGACGTATCGTTTGTGAGGATGGTGTAATTCTTGGTATCCTGCTTATTGTGGCTCGCATTAAGATTGCCTATAATGTGTGGCGTCAATCGCTTAATGCTTTGTGTCGCCGTTGCGACTATCTTTCATGGTTGCTCATGCCTATGGCAGCTTTTAGTGTGTGCATATACCAGTGTAAGGCACCTTATAATCTAGGCTTTATGACCCTGATGATAATCTCTGTGCTTGTAAGTCTTAGAACAAACAATCAACAAGTAATATCAAATTAATAAGAATATGAAGATACTAATTTCACATGCCGGAGGTAATGCTAATACCCGAGCGGCTGTTCGTTCATTCTATCAGAAAGGTATACTTTATAAGTATGTCACTTCTGTGGCTGTGTTTAGCCATGGCATATTTCATTTAATTTCGGAACTGCCAGGGTTGAAAATGTTCAAGCGTAAGACCTACGATGATTACCTCAGTAGTTCGACTGTATGTTATCCATTGAAAGAAATAGGACGTCAGATTTGTATCAAGTTCAATATTCGGAGCCTTGTAGAGAAAGAAAATTGTGCGTTTAGTTCCTATCAATGTTCACTTTATATGGATCATAAAGCGGCAGCTTATTTACGGAGTCACAGCGAAGTGGTGGATGCTGTATATTGTTACGAGGATATTGCCATTGAAACTTTTACTGAAGGCAAGCGACTCAATAAAAAGTGTATTTATGATTTGCCGATAGGTTATTGGCGTGAGATGCATAAGCTACTTGATAGCGAGCGGCGCAACAATCCGGATTGGGCTATAACGCTCGGTGGTTTTGGGGATTCCGATCATAAACTCGCCATAAAGGACGAAGAACTACGCATGGCTGATAAAATTTATGTAGCAAGCACGTTTACCAAGAATAGTCTTGCAAGTTATCCTCGTCAATTAGCTAACATAGAGGTTATTCCATATGGATTTCCTGATGTGAACAAGAAACGCCATTATCGATCTTTTGATGGGCGTAAAATAAGAGTGTTATATGTGGGTGGATTGTCACAGCGTAAAGGTATATCCTATTTTTTCGAAGCAATTAATGGCTTAGAGGATTTTATAGAGGTGACAGTTGTTGGACGCGGTAATATTGATGCTTGCCCTGCGTTGAAAAAAGCTCTTGAAAGTGTGAAATACATCTCTACAATGCCCCATAATGAAGTGCTGCAGCTAATGAGCGAGCATGACCTTTTCATTTTTCCATCGCTCTTTGAGGGCTTTGGTCTGGTGATAACCGAGGCCATGGCTCAGGGTACGCCCGTTATCACTACAGATCGTACATGTGGACCTGACATTATAACTAGTGGCAAGGACGGTTGGATTATAGAACCAGGTACGGCTGCTCCCATCCGCCAATTGCTTGAGCAGTTTATAACTTTTCCTGAACGGTTGTGTGAGGTTGGTAAGGAGGCTATGCGTACAGCTGCTAAGCGTCCTTGGAGCAAGTATGAGGAGGAACTTTCGGCTTCAGTAAATAAATTTTTAAGAGAAGGTAAATAAATTTCTCCTAGAACATGAACATAATATAATCAAGAGATTCTTCAGCAAAATTGTTAAAGGGCGTAGGGATTATAGACATTTATAGCCCTTGACAATAGGACTGAATCAATAATAAATATTAAAAATTAATATCATTTTTGACGTTTTTTTATAAGGAAATCGCCTTGTGGCGGCTTTACTTGGGCTATACGTCAAAAATAGACGCTAACAAATGTATGTGAAAAATGAGCAAATATTATGTGGATTTCCCGATAAAGTGTAAAAACATTTCAGGGGGGGGGTAAAGCAAGAAAAGACATTCGTACAATGGTAAAGCAAATGGGGTTTGCTCCGGTATGTTTAGGTGGTAAAAGCGATAATCTTATATTGAAAAACTTGCAACTGGTTTATTCAATTGTTAGGCTGTTATGGAAAATAGAGAAAAACGACGAAGTGTTTTGGCAGTTCCCTTATATTTATAATTTCAAAAAACTGTTTCTGCGTGTATTGGTAGTGAAAAAAGCTAAATATACTATTTTGGTTCATGACTTGGATGACTTGCGAGGAGGAAAATGCTTGTATGACGATGAGTTGAAACTACTGAGAAACGCAAAAAACATAATTGTCAACACAGAAGCTGTCAAAGAAATATTGCAAACGAAAATAAAATGTGAACAAGACATAAGGGTGACTTATGTGTGGGACTATATAACTGACCATAGTTGCCTATACAGTTCTCATTGTGGAAATAGCGTGTGCTTTGCGGGAAATCTTGAGAAAGCTCCATTCGTAAAACATTTGTGTAAAGTTGATGGCAAGTTGCACTTTTACGTTTACGGCGATACGGGCGAGTACGTAAGTGAAGAATGTGATAACATTCAATTTATGGGAAGATTCAGTGCAGATGATATCGAAAATGTAAAGGGAGACTGGGGGTTGGTTTGGGATGGTGAAAGCATAGAAACCTGTTCAGGGTGTTATGGTGACTATTTACGTATAAATTCCAGTCACAAGAATGCCTTATATTTGGCATGCGGAAAGCCTTTGATCGTGTGGAACCAGTCGGCGATGAAGAATTTCGTGAAGGATAATGGAATAGGAATCGTAATAAATTCGCTTAACGACATACAGACAAGTATAGATAGTTTGAGTGATGCTGAAAAAGCCTTAATAAAAAAGAATGTAAGAAGAGTATCGGAACGTATAAAAAAGGGCTATTATTTTAAGAAATCATTAAATTTATTGGAAAAGCAATAATAATATATATGCAACGATTAGAATATTTTGACAAGCTAAAAGGGATGGCCATATTACTTGTAGTGATGGGACATTTGGCGGAACATTCCATAAACATAGTTGGTTCTCCTTTCAACGCCCTATACGCCTCTTTTCACATGCCGCTGTTCATGTTCCTCAGTGGTGTCTTTGCCTACAGGTCGTTTACGTCTTATTCAGCGGTGGAGGTAGGGCTTTGGATGAAGAAAAAATTTCTTAGAGTGCTTGTGCCGTTCATTACCGTTGGTGGCTTCTACGGTTTGGTGAATTCAGGCAATCCGCTCGATGTCTACAATGGTACATTGGGGGGCTACTGGTTTCTGCCTGCACTTTTTATGTGCATGCTCTTGGGATTTACCATCAACAAACTATCAAGCATTTTTACCCCCCCCCGTTTGACTTTTATTATATTGTTGGCGGTCTATGGGACTATTTGCGCTGCATATGTTTTAGGGATGAGGTTTCCCTATTTCCTCTCTGCCTTAAAGATGTTTCCCTATTTCTATCTCGGGGCGTTGTTCACAAGGTTCGGCAGGGTGAAGCGGTTGATGGTGGAGTCAAACAGCGCTTATTCGGTGGCGGTGGTGACGACGATAGTGTTGTTCCTTTTTTGGCATAGTTTGCCCCATGCGTTCAGTTTCACGGGGATGTTTATTATCATCCTGCTTTTGCAACTATTTATAAAGTACGATGCAAAGATCCCCTGTATGTTGTCCGTTGTGGGTAGATATAGTTTAGAGATATATATCTTTCACTGGTTCTTCCTGCCTGTCATGCCGGGCGTCAAGGTATATATGGAGTGAACCGAAACAGTTATTGCTGCAAAATAGCAATCTGGTGTTGATGATAATTCTTACGCTCGCCATAGTTGTAGCGATTGTTTCCCTATGTATCATCGTCGCTATAGCCGTCCGTTACAGCCGTTGGCTCAATGTGGTAGTTTTAGGAAATGTAAGCAAAAAAATGAGATGAAAAGAAAAGCGGAGTTCGACATATTGAAAGGCATTTTGATTGTGTTTGTGGTAATTGGACACGTGGTAGATGTTCACACTACCTTGCACAAAATAATTTTTTGGTTTCACATGCCTGCGTTTTTTTATGGTAGCAGGGTATTTTCTGCATCGTCCGGAGGCTGCTCCGTGGTGTGATAAGATTTATATTAGGAAACAAGTGGAGCGTTATGTTGTGTCGTTCTTTATTTGGAGCTCAATATTTTTTCTATTGGTACATCACGAAGGTATATTGAAAAATATCGTGCGTACAGTGTATGCCGGGTACAATAATATCACGCCATATGGATACCCTTTTTGGTTTATAAATGCGTTGTTGGTTGGAGGATTTACATTGACTTGTATCCGTTGGGGCAAAGAAATGGTAAACCGTAGAGGGGGGGGGGAATTTGGAACAATGGATTGTTCTGATGTTTCCTATCGTAGCATTGTGGAGCGTAGCGCAATGGATATTGCCTCTTCCCCGTCCTTTGCCGTGGAGTCTCGATCAAATGTGTGGAGCGATAATGTATATGGCCATAGGTGCGGCTTTTCGCGATTATGTGCGTCATTGGTGGCATGGCATAGTAGCGGTGTTTTGTTGTATAGTCTTTGTGTGTTGGCAGTTGTCCGAAGGAGTATCTTATCACCTCAATATGAGCAGTATGTCTTATTCTCATCCATTGCTTGATATACTTGTACCATTCTTCTTCTCATTGGCTCTATATTATATCAGTATAATGGTCGATAAGATACTGTTGCTTAGAAATATACTTTCTTATATAGGTATATGTAGTATCACCATATTTTTCACTCATGCCTACATCTTAGATTGCGTGCGCCTTTTATCGTTTCCTGTGCAGACTGCAATTATTGTGGTGGTTGGGATGGCTATTCACTTTTCTCTTAATTGCTTTTCCATTACGCGTCGTCTGTTTTTTGGTAAAGTTTAAATGAGCTATCTAAGTGTTTTAAGCGAAGCCATTTATTTAGTGTGATAGTGTTTGGAGCGCTACAGAAGAAACAGTAATTTATTAACTTAAAGGCTGATTCGTGAAATAAGCCTTGCATTGAATATTTGTGTAAATGAAAATACATGTCTTTTATCCTAAAAACAGTGTGAGTATACATCGCAGTTTTGAACCTATGATGAAAGCTTTTAGCCAAACAGATGAAGTGGTGGAGTTCATAGTGCCTTATGCCGGTGGAAATCCTATCAATATGTGTCGTAATATTTTGTATGTGAGAAAACATCGTACAAAGGAAGGGGTAAATCATATTGCCGGTGACATACATTATTGTATGCTTGGACTAATAGGTGTGGCTTCTGTGTTGACAATTCATGATGATTATGCCATGCGTACGGCACACCGTGGGTTGTTTGATAAAATCCATAAATATATCATGTGGCTTTGGTTACCTATAAAACTATCACGCAAAGTAGTATGTATTTCACCTTTTACAGCAAACCGTATCTACCATTACGTGAAGAGTAGAAAATTGCAAGTGGTGTCTCAGCACTGTATGAATGAGGATTTTAAATATGTTCCAAAAACATTTAATAAACAAAAGCCTGTCCTGTTTCAATGCGGAACAGGGGAACACAAAAATCTCTTTACTACAATGAAGGCAATAAAGGGACTTAATTGTGAATTATGTGTATTGAAAAGAATGACTGATGAACAGATACATCTTTGTAAACAGTGGGAGATAGATTACACTAATATATTCGATGTGTCGAATGAGGAAGTGATTGCTAAATATCAACAAGCGGATATTATTATGTTCCCTTCTGATTTTGAAGGATTTGGTATGCCTATTATTGAAGGACAGGCTACCGGACGAATTGTTATTACAACAAATCGAGAACCAATGAATTGGGTAGCAGGACAGGATGGAGCTATTTTTGTGGAGAATCCGAAAGATGAAAAAGAATTGCGTCATGCAATTGATTCCGCTATTAATAATGACACTCTCCGCCAACGTATTATCGATAATGGTTTGGAAAATGTAAAACGATTCTCTCTTTCAAGTATTTATACTGCATATAAAGATATATATTGTGAAGCTATGAAAAGAAACGGGGGGGGGGGTAAAATAGTCAATTTATTTACTTGTTTAATGCCATGGAAACTAAAGAGATGGATGCTGGTACATCTTTATGATTATGAGATAGATAAAACTGCATATATAGGCTTAAGTTATATTTTTCCAAAGCATTTGATTATGAAAGCCGGTGCTAAAATTGGGCATTTAAATGTGGCTATTTATCTTGATAAAATTATGATAGGACATAATAGTAGTATAGCTCGCGGAAATTGGATAACCGGATTTCCAACAAAAACAATGTCATTACATTTTAGTCATGATGTAGGTAGGCGTTCGGAGTTAATTATCGGTGATGAAAGCGCGATTACAAAAAATCATCATATAGATTGCACTAATGCAGTACATGTTGGAAATTATGTAACGATCGCCGGTTATCGTTCACAGTTACTTACTCATAGTATTGATGTGCATCGTGGGCGGCAAGATAGTTATCCGATAATCATTGGTGACTATTGCTTTGTTTCTACGGCTTGCAAAATATTAGGCGGAGCGATATTACCACCACGTTCGGTGCTCGCCACAGGTGCAGTGCTTAATAAACAATATAAAGAAGAGTTGACACTGTATGGTGGTATACCGGCGCGGCCGATAAAGAAATTTAACGAGAATGACAAGTATTTCTTAAGGGAAAGCGGATATGTTTATTAATATGATAACTATAATAACAATGAGTAAAATTCAAGACATTATTTTCTGGACTAAAAACTCCTTTCGTCCGGAGGCGATGCGTCAATATCGGAAAGCACTGGCGTTTGAACAGTGGGGGGGGGTAAAATAGAAGAAGAGAATTGGCAATTGCGTAAGGAAATTGTGCGAATTGCCTACGAAAGAGTACCGTTTTATAAGAAGTTCTATAATGAGCGTGACTTTAATCCTTCGATGCTTACTACACCTGAAACATGGGAGCTGGTACCAATTTTAGAAAAACGCTTTGTGCGTGATAATTTGGAGGAAATGAAAGATCCTAGTGCCAACCCGAAGTTTATCAGTTACACACAAACGGGTGGTTCCACAGGTACGCCGATGCGCGTCTATACCGACCGACGTCATCTCGTTGAGGTGCAGACTTGGAGAGCGTTTGGTCATTGGGGTATTTCTCCAGCTGATAATGAGGGCATCATACACCGCCGTGTGCCCACTACATTCGTTTCAAAAATGAAAAATAGGTTATTGTGGTGGCCTACAAAAAGAGCCTATCTGAATGCTTCATCGATGAGCTGGGAGGATGTGGCAAAGTTTGTAAATGACTTAAAACATAAAAACATAGTTTGGATACAGGGCTATGTAGGAGGATTAGAGATGGTGGCAGACTACATGATAAAACATAACCTGAAAGTGGATACGCTACGCATGGTATGGAGTACGTCTGCTCCGCTACACGACAGTGTGAGAATGAAGATGGAACGTGCGTTTGGCTGCAAAATAATGAATCAGTATGGTTGTAATGAAATGGGTAATATAGCAATGCAGTGTCCACACTGTGGAGACCTGCACATAGAATATGATATGGCGCACATCGATATCGTGGATACTAAAGGTCATCTACTTATGGATGAGGAAGGTGATATTTTGCTTACTCATCTTCGTAATCGTGTGGCTCCCCTCATAAAATATCGTCTTGGTGATCGTGGAGTGCGCCTCTCACGCCAGTGTGCGTGTGGTAATCCAATGCCGCTGATGAGTCCTGTGAAAGGTCGTATCTCGGATGCTGTATATACACCCTCAGGAGTACTTATTACCGGTGAATATCTTACTGCAATTTTTGACAAATATGCCTTGCTGTTTAGTCAGTATCAAGTAAAACAATGGGATGATTATTCAATTACTGTGTACGTAAAGGCCTATAAGAATGATGAAATTACGCAGGCGGCATTGAAATGTATTCAGTCGCAATTAAATAAGGACACACGTGGCGAAATGCCTGTAAATATAGAATTGACAGATTATATCAAAAGCAATAAAGGAAAGATACAATATATTATCAGCGAGGTGGCTTTGAAAAAATATGAAGTGGAGAAATAGTAAACTCTTTAAATAAAATAAAAAATGAGACGTGAAATTTATAAAACACGTCTATAACCCCATATTATAATGAAAGTGTTATATAGCGGAACATTGGCCGCTACCGCAGGTGGTCCAGCCATGAGCGTCTATCTTACCATGTATGGATTAAGACTGCAGAATGTGGATGCAGAGATAATGCAGTATCCTCTTACTGAAGGTGATGTGCTGAGGGGTGAAGAAGTGCCTGTTCATTATGCGAAACCTCCGATAGAACATAAATTCGGATATTCTCCTTCACTACGAAAGGCTATACGGGCGTTAGGAACATATGATATTTATCATGCCCAGGGAGTATGGCAATACAATACCTATGCATTGGTGGATGAAGCGCGAAGGGCGAATATACCGTATCTTATTACGCCGCGTGGTATGCTCTATCCACAGGATATTGCGAAGTCGAACGCTGTTTTTAAACGATTGTCCCTGAAATGGAGACTACTCGATGATTTGAATGGTGCCGCATGTGTTCATGTAACGTGTGTTGATGAGCTGAAACATTGTTGCAATCTCGGTGTGACGGCTCCGATTGCCATTATTCCTAACCCTGTAGAGATAAAGGAATATTCGGATAAGAAGCAGGATGACGTATTTCGCATAGGTTATATAGGGCGTGTTTCCCGACGTAAGAATATACATGGGCTTATCCAGGCATACATGGATTTGGAAGAAGAAATGAAAGGCACGGAGCTTTTGATAATAGGTGGCGGAGATGATACATACATGAAGGAGCTTACTGAAATGGCTAAAAAGGTGAAATATGGCACTGTCTGTTTTGCAGGTTTTCTTAACGGTAAAGAGAAGGATGAAGCACTCGCATCATGTTCCGTACTTGTGATGCCGAGTGAGTTTGAGAACCTTGGTAACGTGATACTCGAAGGACTTGTACGTGGTATTCCCTGTATTGCGACAACAGGAGCACCGTGGAGCGAACTGAATACGGAACATTGTGGTTGGCAGGTGCCTTACACTCAAAAGGATATTACGGAGGCTATATATCAAGCTCGTCATACAAGTGTGGAAGAACTTACTGCTATGGGAATGAACGGGCGTAGGCTTATGGAACGCAGATATTCCGTAGAGTCCGTTGCCGCAAGAATGAAACAGTTGTATTCGTGGATATTGAATAAAGAAGACAAACCGGATTTTGTGCATACCTTGTTTCCTGAGGTTAATGGAGGAAAGTGGTAATCAAAAACAAAACATCATAACAATGAAAGAACTAAAAGATTTAAAAATTGCTGTAGCAGGCACGGGATATGTGGGATTGAGCATTGCGACTTTGTTGAGTCAGCATCATCAGGTAACAGCGGTAGACGTGATTCCTGAGAAAGTAGAGATGTTGAATAGAAAGCAGTCGCCAATACAAGATGAATATATTGAAAAATTCTTAGCAGAAAGAGAATTGAACCTAACAGCAACCCTTGATGGAGCAAATGCATATCGTGACGCAGATTTTATCGTGATTGCCGCGCCTACTAATTACGATCCTGTAAAGAATTTCTTTGATACCCATCATATTGAGGATGTAATAGATTTGGTGTTGAGTGTTAATCCTGATGCCGTGATGGTTATTAAAAGTACGATTCCTGTCGGATATTGTCGTTCGCTATATGTGAAGTATGCAGCTTTGGGTGTGGAGAAATTGAACTTGTTGTTTTCGCCGGAATTTCTTCGTGAAAGCAAAGCTCTTTATGATAACCTTTATCCAAGCCGTATTATCGTAGGCTATCCGAAAATAATTGAGCGTGACGAATTTGTGGAAGAAAATATGGCTATCCGAAAAATTGCTGATGTGCCAATGTTAGAAAAGGCAGCGCATGTGTTTGCTGCATTGTTGCAAGAGGGGGCTGTGAAGGAAAATATAGAGACTCTTTTTATGGGATTGAAAGAGGCGGAAGCAGTGAAGTTATTTGCTAACACGTATCTGGCTTTAAGGGTCAGTTATTTTAACGAATTGGATACTTATGCAGAAGTGAAAGGACTCGATACGCAAGCTATTATCAGGGGAGTGAGTCTTGACCCGCGCATTGGAGATCATTATAACAATCCGAGTTTTGGTTATGGTGGATATTGCTTGCCGAAAGATACCAAACAACTTCTTGCTAATTATGCGGATGTGCCGGAAAACCTTATTGAAGCTATTGTAGAGAGCAACCGTACCCGTAAGGATTTCATTGCCGACAGGGTTTTGCATATGGCAGGTTATTATGATTATTATTCGCAAGGTGATTTTAATACTTCCGGAGAGAAAGAGTGTGTTATCGGAGTTTATCGTCTGACCATGAAGAGCAATAGCGATAACTTCCGTCAATCGTCTATTCAGGGAATCATGAAACGGATAAAAGCCAAAGGTGCGCAAGTGATTATATACGAGCCTACATTGGAAGATGGCACCACGTTTTTTGGTAGCAAGATAGTGAATGATATAGAAACTTTTAAGACACGCTGCCAGGCTATCATCGCCAATCGTTATGATACTTGTTTGGACGATGTTCAAGAAAAGGTATATACCAGGGATATTTTCAGAAGGGATTGATTTAAAAGACCTTGATGCTTAGGACATTGATGGTGTGGTTTCGGTTAAATTGATAAAGGAACGAGGAGATACGCAGGCATGAGGAAATATTTCATGGTTCTATAACAATTATGAAAGACACACGATGCTTCCTGTGACAATGGAATCTGTTCGCAAATGTAATACGGATGACTTCAGTGCAGTGGCCGCAAGCTCCGTGTGGCCCCGTATGCAACAACAGTGGAATAACGGTTGCAACAGTCGTTTGATGACGTGTGCAACAACCGTTGTATACTGTTGCAATAGTTGTGCAAGCATATGTCCGATCTACTCATACGGCTCCGTATATCCATCAAACAAGCCGGAAGCAGGGTATCCGTACGATGCGGAGGGGGGTACAACCCGTTGCCGCTCCGGCTCTGTTATCAGGTGTATGTCCTTGAGGCTGCAGTAACAGGTGCCGCCCCCGCTTTCACGAAGCGGAGAGGGACGCACTGCCACACCGACCTGTTTTGGAATGATATTTCTAAGGATTATCCTTGAAAAAGGCTTCAAACAGGGTATATTTCAACAGTTTAAAACGCAAAATAGTATTAAATTAGAGGCTTTTTGGGTATTTTGTGTGAGATATAGGATATATCATTCATAATCTTTCACAAGTTATTGTATTGATAATTAATAAAATAAGTGGAATATGTGAAGGTGAAGGATATTTTTTAAACATTCATATAAAACGAATGATGGGATGCTTATGTACGTTATCATGAAATACATAGTATCTTTATTCTGTTTGTAAAAGGATTACACTACCATTTAATCGATTGGATTTGATAGAAAAGTGTAGTTTGTGAACTTTCGTTTTATAGAAAAAGTGTATATTGGCAGGTGAACCCAATTGCCGGTTTTTCAATTAGCACCCATTCTCCCCAGGTGGCAAACCATGTTCCGAATGGGGGCATTCTCACCATCATAGAGCGTCCAATCAATAAGTACGCTAAATTGCATAATACTTCGATATAAGAAAGTTGATTTTGTCTTGTGGATAAGGCGAAGTCTACTTGTTTATGTCTTATTTGTAGAATAAAATGATTTGCAATGAATCGGATTTTGGCATAAACCAGCTTGAAGCGGTATATTCTCCAAAGTAAAGGCCGTGATAATAGCTCATTCATTGGGAAATCCTTTTAATTTAAAGGCTGTCCTTGCATTCTGCAAAAAATACAATCTATGGTTGGTAGAAGATAACTGTGATACTCTCGGCTTTGAATATACTTTAGATGTTGTGACAAAAGACCTTATTCTTTATGGTATTTATGGTGGAATTCCTGCGAAACTAATAAAAAATGAGGTTCTCGGGAGAGGGTATTTGTACGCATGAATTTATGCTTCGCTTGTCTCCATCAGAATTACCTAAAGATATGATTCGCATACTTTCAGGAGGTGAATAAGTATATATTTTCCTAATGGTTTACGAAAAAAACGGTTTGGGATAATAGTAGAATTACATATGTGTAATAAAAAATAAAAAAATATGAATATTCTTTTTGTTTTAGGATCTTATCCGAGTATTGGAGGGGTTGAATCTGTTGTGACAAATCTGTCGAATGATTTTACAGACTTGGGTATGACGGTTCATATTGTATCGTTTGAATCGAGTTGTAGTTTGGAAAAAATGCGGTTACATCCAGATGTTAAGTTACTGAAATTATCAAAGCCGGTTTTATCCAAGAATAATAGGATAATTCTGAGCGAATATATTAAGGAACATTGTGTGGATTTTGTAATAAATGATTGGGTCCTGCCGTTCTATGTAACTATGCTAATCCGAAAATCAATAAAGGGAACGGCTTGTAAGCTTATTCAAGCTCATCAGAATTTGCCTACTACAAATGCCCGTTTAAAGGATTTAGAGATAAAAATGGAAGAAAAGAAAGGAGTGTATGCTTTTAATAAATTGAAATGGCATTTTATTAATCTTATATCCAGATTGAGTCTAAAATACGTTTATCATGTATGTGATAAGTTTGCCGTGTTGTCTCCGACATTTATATCGCAATTTGAAAAATATATATGGGTTGGAAATGCTTATAAAATGTGCGCCATACCGGAAACATTTGATTCTACGGCCAATGGTACATTACCGGAAAAAAACAAGGAGATTCTGTATCTCGGACGTTTAGATTATAACCAAAAGAGAGTACGTCGCGTGATAGATATCTGGAACGAACTTGAAAAGAAATATCCGGATTGGTGCTTGACAATAGTTGGAGATGGACCAGATATGAAGGAGTTGCAGAAGCGAACAAAAGAATATGGATTACAGCATGTATCATTTGAAGGCTTTCAGAAAGGTGATAAATATTTTAATAGGTCTGCAATAATGTTACTTGTTTCTGAATATGAGGGCTTTGGAATTGTTTTAGCTGAAGCTCAAAGCCATGCTTGTGTCCCAGTTGCTTTAGATAGCTATACGGCTCTTCATGATATTGTTGAGAATGAAAAAAATGGGATTATATTAAAGTATCCGTATGACAAGGATGAGTTTGTGAAAGCTGTGGAAAATCTTATGCTTGATAAGAAGAAAAGAGAAAGAATGGCTTTTTCAGGAATGAAAACAGTGAAACGATTTGAAAGAACTAAGATTGTAGATATGTGGATTGAACTATTTAATGAGCTGAAAAATAGTAAATTAAACGGGGGGGGGTAATTTAATCTACTATATTTTAGAAGTAAATAGTTTGAGCTGCCGAATCCGTTCTTATGTGGAAAGGAGGGCAGCATGATGAAACTTTCTATAATTATACCTTGTTACAATGTGGCTCAATATGTGCCATTACTACTATCGAAATTAAAATGTCAAATAAAAAATGGGACAAATGTAGAAGTGATAGCTGTAAATGATGGGTCTAGTGATGCGACATTGGAGGCTTTAAAGGATATGGCCAATCATTTTCAATTTTTGAGAGTTTTGTCACAGGAAAATGCTGGTCCTGCTATGGCAAGGAATACAGGACTTGCATATTCTATAGGAGAATATATTTGGTTTGTGGATGCTGATGATGATTTATCGGATAATTGCTTATCCGTATTGTTGGGGGAAATAGAATTTAATCCTTCAGATATTATTTGTTTTAATTATCGCGAAACAGATATGCAGGGACGTCTGCTTAATGAGTATAAAGACTGGAAATATGTATATGGGAAGATAACAACTGGATTGGATGCTTATGCACAGAATAATATTCCTGCTTTTTTGTGGAATAGGGTAATTCGAAGAGATTTGATTATAAATAACCATATTCGGTTTGATATTATTCCAGAGGATGAGGACTTTTTGTTAGAAACATATTTTTACGCCAAAACTTTCAGATTTATTCCGGATGTACTGTATTATTATAAAATAATGATTAATTCTTTTAGCCGTGGTAATGTAAAGACTTTTGTTAAATATTACAATGGATATTATGCCATGCTTGATAAGTATTATGTGCGGCTGGAAATTTTTAGGAATGATGTCTTTTGGGCTAAAATGTTGTTTAACTGCTGTAAAAATCTTGTGATAAACTTTAATCGTGCACTGATATTAAAAGGGGATATTTATGATTCTCGTTATGTATTTTATAAGAGGCTAAGAAAGGAGATTTTACGGTATCAGAAGAACGGATATACGAATAGGGGAAATTATTCCTTTTTATTAAAGATTTTTCTTTGTTTTCCTTGTTTGCCAGATATGATAGCATATATAAAATATAAATTGAAAAATTGATATGAATTTGAATGAATATAGAGAAGAAAAACCTCGTCATTTAAAACGGATATGTTGGCATGTTGTAAATATAACATTTTTTCGTTTGTTGATAGGACGTAAACTTCGCTTTGTGAGAAACTTGTTATTAAGGTGTTTTGGAGCTAGTATACCTTTGGAATCTTTAATTTATTCTTCTTGCAAAATTTGGGCTCCATGGAATTTAACAGTAGGAAAATATTCTTGTGTAGGACCCAATACGAAATTGTATAATAAAGATCCAATTGTAATTGGTGATAATACAGTTGTTTCCCAAGGGGCTTTTTTATGTACGGCATCTCATGATATTTCAGATCCTTGTCATGTCCTTATCACGGCTCCTATTATTTTGAAAGATAGGGTGTGGGTAGCTGCTGATGCTTTTATTAGTATGGGAGTAACAATAGGTGAAGGAGCGGTAGTTGGAGCACGTGCTTGTGTTTTTAAGGATGTAGAACCTTGGACAGTTGTAGGAGGTAATCCTGCAAAGGTGTTAAAGAGAAGGGTATTGAAAAATATAGAAAGAATATAGATTATGTGCTATTAATATTTATAAAGAATATACAAAGATGTCAATAGAATTATTTGTGCCGGGCCGGTTATGTTTGTTCGGTGAACATAGTGATTGGGCGGGCAAATACCGTACAATGAATGATGATATTGTGCCCGGTATGGCTATTGTGACGGGCATAGAGCAAGGTATTGAGGCTACGGTGGAGAAATCATCGTGCTTTGAAGTAACAAGTGTTGCTCCTGAAACAAATGATGTATGGAAAGATTTTAGTTGCCGTATGGATAGTGCGGAACTAAAAGAGATAGCTCGGTCGGGGTCATTTTTTTCTTATTGCGCCGGAGTTGCTTCCTATATGTTAGAGTGGTATAGAGTAGGTGGCGTAAAAATAACCATTCGTAGAATGACGCTTCCTATGAAAAGCGGATTGTCTTCTAGTGCTGCTATTTGTGTATTGGTGGCTCGGGCTTTCAATCAGCTATATGAGTTGAACTTGAATACGATGGGAGAAATGAATATAGCTTATTGGGGCGAGTTGCGTACTTCTTCCCGTTGCGGACGTTTGGATCAGGCGTGTGCATTTGGGGTTCGTCCGGTTTTAATGACATTTGATGCGGAAGAAGTGGAGGTGATTAATTTTAATATTCAAAAAGAGCTGTATTGGGTATTCAGTGATTTATGTGCTGAAAAGGATACCATTAAAATTTTGGCGGATTTAAATAAGGCTTATCCCTTTGCTTCGAATGAGCAAGAGACAAATGAGCATAAAGCTTTGGGTGAATTAAATCAAGAAATAGTTAAAAAGGCTATTGAGTTGATGCGTGATGGGCGTACGGAAGAGCTTGGGAAACTCATGACAGAAGCACAAGCTATTTTTGATAAATATGTGGCACCAATGTGCCCAGAGCAGTTGACCTCTCCTCGGCTGCATGCTGTACTTGATGATGAAAACATCAAAAAATGGACGTATGGCGGTAAAGGAGTAGGGTCTCAAGGTGATGGTTCGGTACAGTTTTTAGCTCGAAGTAAGGATGATCAAGAAGCGTTGGTTGAATACTTAAGGAATCAAGGTATGCATGCATATCCGTTGACTATTCAACCGAAACATACAATTCGCAAAGCTATCATTCCGGTAGCTGGTTTTGGAACCCGTTTATATCCTATGACACGATGTCTGAAGAAAGATTTCTTTCCGATTATAGATAAAGATGGATTGGTGAAACCTGTTATATTGATTCTTTTGGAGGAGTTGATAAATAGTGGTATAGAAGAAATTTGTTTGGTACTTGGTAGTGAAGATGAACGGAGAGAGTATCAAGATTTCTTTGAGAATAAATTGCCGAGAGAGCATTTTTGTAAGCTCAATAAGGTTAATCAAAAATATGAAAACCATATATTAGAAATCGGAAAACATTTGCGATATGTATATCAATATGAAAAGAGAGGATTTGGAGATGCGGTGTATAGATGCGTAGATTTTGCTGATAATGAACCTGTCCTGTTATTATTGGGAGATACATTATATAAGTCTTTTAGTAATAAGCCTTGCGCGTTACAACTGATTGAAGCATATGAACGTTACGCTAAGCCTTTGATAGCTATACATGAAATACCGTTAAATGTGGTTTCTTATTATGGAGTTACTTCTGGCGAATGGATCAATAAGGAACGAACTGTATTACAGATAAGTAATATCACAGAGAAACCTTCTGTAGCTTATGCGGAAGAATATTTAGGAGTGGAAAATCTCAACGAATCTAAAAAATATTATTCTGTTTTCGGTCAATATGTGTTGACTCCTGAAATATTTGAACAATTACGGTGGAATATTACCCATGCCGAGGATGATGGTAAAGAGATAGAGTTAACTACAGCTTTAGAACGAGTTCGGCAGAATATAGGAATGATGGGAGTAGTGTTGAATGGAAAAATGTATGATATGGGTAATCCTTCTGCTTTGCGGAATACGATGGTTTATTTCGGAAATGTGTGATTGGATTTGAATATATAAAGTCTGTATTTTATTATCTACTAATTGCTTTGACGCAATCATTTTCAAAAATTGCGTTCTGGATTAATCTAAATCTAATTATTTAACTTCATATGATTTCTGTGTGCTAATCCGTACACGGATAAATCTTTATCATCATTTTTATGAATAGTATAGCTGCTATCATCCTCACATTCAATGAGGAGAAGCATATAGAACGCTGCATCCGTTCCTTATCGGGGGTATGCGAAGAAATCTTTGTAGTCGATTGTTTCAGTACGGACCGTACCGTGAAAATAGCAGAATCGTTGGGAGCAAGAGTTTATCAACATGCTTGGACGAATTATGCGACTCAGTTTAACTGGGGACTCGCAAACTGTCCTATTACAGCCGAATGGGTTTGGCGTATTGATGCGGACGAATATCTGGAAGGCGACCTAGGTTGTGCGATGAAAAAGGTTTTAATGGAATGCGAACGGGATGTAAATGGTGTTTATGTGCGTAAACGTATCGATTTTATGGGACGTCCATTGTTGCATGGTGGATGGTATCCGTCTTATCATTTGAAAGTATTCAGAAGAGGACACGGGGATTGCGAGAATCGATGGATGGATGAGCATATACGCGTGTTTGGTGGTAGGGTCATTACGATAAAAGATGGAAACCAGGTGGATGCAAACCTGAATGATTTGACTTGGTGGACAGGAAAGCATAATGGGTATGCAACCCGTGAGATGGTGGATATGTTGATGATGGAGTATGGAATGGATACCAAGGTAGAAGAAGTTGTTCCAAGTTTCCATGGCACGGAAGAACAGCGTAAACGTTGGCTGAAACTGAGATATATAAAGGCTCCGTTATTTCTGCGTCCTTTTGTTAATTTTATATTTAGGTATATTTTGAAAGGCGGCTTCTTGGATGGTAAGGAAGGATTTATCTGGCATATATTACAGGGTTTTTGGTATAGGTTGTTGGTGGATGCAAAAATTTATGAATTGAAAAGCCGTTTCGGTTTCGATGTCGAAAGCATAAAGAAATATCTAAGGGATAATTACTTAACAAAAATTGATAGGGGGGGGGTAAAATGGTATAATTTTACTTTAACTCAGGTGTTACACTTACGGTCTGTTCAAGAAAGGAGGCTGTATGCGTAAACATCCTAAAATATGTTTAGCCTGCTCGGCGGGAGGACATTTGAGAGAATTACAATTGGCTGTAGGGAATATTCCGGATGAGTGGAAATGTTATTGGTTGACATTAAAAACAACTTCTACCAAAGCTTTTATGAAAGACAAAGAACATGTGTTTCTTACTAATTTTCAGCCGGCGAAAAAATGGACATTGTTGGTAAATAGCATTCAGGCCGTGTATTGGGTACTGATAAAACGACCTGATGTTATTATTACAACGGGGGCTGGGGTTGCAGTTCCTACTATATTTTTCGCTAAGAAACTTTTGAAAACAAAGATTATTTTTATCAATTCGGCTGCAGATGTGACGCATGCATCTAAAACTCCTGTTTGGATAGAAAAATACGCAGATCTTTTTCTTGTTCAGTGGAGTGATATGAAAAATATATTTCCGAATTCAATTTGTTGTGGTGTGTTATGATTTTTGCAAGTTTAGGTACCATGGACATGGATTTCAGCCGAATGGCTGAAGCGGTGGATAATTTAGCTGCAATGATTGGGGAAGAGATAGTAGTACAAACCGGATATACGGATTATCCTTATAAGTATGCTCGTTATTTTAAGTTTTGTACTAAAGATGAAATGCAAAGATTTATTGATGAGGCGAGTTTATTGATTTTACAGGGTGGATGGGGCGCTATTTCCGAAGCAATGGAAAAGAAGAAAAGAATAGTGGTGATTCCTCGTCATGATAAAGTAGAGCATATTCATGATCAGTTCCAATTGGTACGTAAATTGGATCAATTAGGGTGCGTAATTGGAGTATTCGATGAAAAAGAGCTCCCTCAAAAAGTGAAGGAAGCTTATTCTTTTCATTTTAAGTCTTTGCAAAAAGGAAATGCAGAACGTTTGATAAGGAAAAAATTGACAGAATGGTTCCCTGATTAATAATTGAAACTTTGGAACTAACATGAGTTTTCATAAGAACAATTATGGCTACGGTTATGATAAGAAATACGGTTGTTTAAAATCAAATGCAAAGTTTGGTAGTCTGAGAATAAAATTTAAGCTATGATAACTCTTAATGCTTTATAAATACTTTAAGTTCTTGTTCCTTTAGAACTTCTTGTAAATCTAGTTGTACCAATAATCCATTTCACATGAAAATATCTATCATCACTACCTGTTTCAACAGGAGGTCTACTATTCGTGACTGTATCGAAAGTGTCTTGTCCCAGGATTATCCGGATATAGAGTATATTGTGGTGGACGGTGCGTCCACAGACGGTTCGCTTTCCATCATTAATGAATATAAAGACCGTATATCGACTGTCATTTCCGAATCAGACACGGGCATGTACGAGGCCATCAATAAAGGACTTCGTGTTGCAAGGGGAGATGTTATCGGTTTATTGCATTCGGATGATTTCCTCTATAGCTCTCATACCATAAGCCACATTGCCCGGGAGATTGAAAGTTCTCAGGCTGATTTTGTGTATGGTGACGGATTGTTTGTGGATGCGTTTGATCCGGATAAGGTTGTTCGTAACTGGATAAGCGGCCGATATACGAAAGGTAAAGTTCGTCGGGGGTGGTTGCCTCTTCATCCGACATGCTATATCCGTAGGGAGGTCATTGAGAAGTGGGGTATGTATGATGAAAGCTATCGCATTGCTGCCGACAGTGAATTCTTAGTGCGTTATCTTTATGAGGCAGATCTGGGTGTTCATTACATTCGGGAGTATGTTGTACGCATGCGTATGGGCGGACTTTCCACTGATCCGGCGAAGATGAAGGTGAAGTGGTCTGAAGATTTGCGTATGTACCGTCAGCATGGTTTTCCTGCTTATTGGGCGTTATGTTGTAAGATTGTTTCTAAAATTCCGCAGTTCATTTCGGCGAGAATAAAATAAAGATTATAATGAAAGGGGGTGGAAGTATCAAAATATAGCTAAATAAATGGTTAAAAAAGAGGATCGGGTTTATGAGACTGCTTGTAGGGAACCGTGAAACTGCTTGAGTGAAGTGACAAAACTGTCTTCGCAAGATTACACAGGTATCAATGTGCGGATACAAAAGAATATCCTTGTTATCATTTAGTGCGAATTGTGTTGTGAGAATATTTTAGTTTTAATAAAAAGTTGTATATCTTCAGAAAAAAAGCATCTGTTATTTGTTATTATCAGATAAATTGTCTTTTTTTGTATTGAATAAATAATATTTTAAAACATAAAGATGCTTTTAATATTGTGATTCTATTAAATTTCAATAAATTATAGAAAACACTTGAATTTTATGCAACAAGAAACTCAAACATATTCTTTAATTAAATGGTGTGTAATTACTGTCGACTTGATCGTGTTGAACGTGTTGATCAGTGTATTTGTTTTTGGTCTGTCTTCTTTTGTTCCGGCAAGTGTACATGAGAATTATGAATTGTTTTATTTTGTGCTGAATGTAATATATTTGGTGTGTGTATCCATCAAAGGGCCTATATTGCAGATGCGTAAAGTGCGTCCTGAACAGATAGTGGGACGAGTGTTTACGCTTATTATATGTTATGCGCCTCTTTCGTTCCTTTCGATACATTATCTTAATCCTAATCTTTTTTCCTGGAAGTTTGTACTTGTCTTTTACGCATGTCTGTTTGTCTGCATTACGGTCTCCCGTCTTTGTTCCAGAGCTTTTATAAATTGGTACCGTCGCCGTGGGCGTAATACCCGTGACGTTCTTTTTGTTGGAAGTTACCCGAATATGGCGGATCTTTACAACGAGATGATGGGCGATCCGACCACAGGCTACCGTGTATTGGGTTATTTTGATGATAAGCCGAAGGATGATTTCGGAATTCCGATTCCTTATCTGGGCCCGGTTGGGAGTATTGGGGAGTATATGGAACGTACTCATTTCCATCCTACAGGTCGGGTTTATTGTTGTCTTCCCTCGGCTCGGGGTTGTGAAATCAGGCAGATAATCGACTATTGCGAGAATCATCTGATCCGCTTTTATAGTGTTCCGAACGTACGTAATTATTTGCGGCGTTCGATGTGTATGCAGGTGATAGGTGATGTGCCGGTACTTTATATCCGGAAGGAGCCTTTACGGCAGCCTTTGAACCGTTTTATCAAGAGGATGTTCGATGTGATCTGTTCTTCAGTATTCTTGTGCACGCTATTTCCTTTTATTTATTTGATTGTGGCAATCATAACGAAATTGACTTCTCCCGGTCCTGTATTCTTCCGTCAGAAGCGTAACGGTCTGAACGGGGAAGAGTTTTACTGTTATAAGTTTCGCAGTATGAAGGTTAACGCCCAAAGCGATACGTTGCAGGCAACTGAACACGATCCCCGTAAGACGAAGTTCGGTGATTTCCTTCGTCGCAGTAGTATTGACGAATTGCCTCAGTTTTTGAATGTTCTGAAGGGGGATATGTCGATAGTCGGTCCTCGTCCTCACATGCTCAAGCATACGGAGGAGTATTCCGAGTTGATAAATCAGTATATGGTTCGTCACTTTATTAAGCCCGGTATCACAGGTTGGGCGCAAGTTACGGGTTGTCGTGGTGAGACAAAGGAGTTGTCTCAGATGGAGGCCCGCATTCGTAAAGATATCTGGTATGTGGAGAATTGGAGTTTTTGGCTGGATTTGCGCATCATGTACCTGACGGTAAAGAATGCTATTCATGGGGAACAGAACGCTTATTGAGTCGGGAATAAAAAAGAATTTGAAAACCAAACAGATACCATCGGTTGTTTTTAATTATTGTCTGGTCTTTCCTTTTAGAGAAAGAATTGTTTTTTATTTGACAGGTATATAATCCCGAATTCATAGTGTAAGTTATTAAATATCTGATTTTTAATCAAAAAAAGAAATCCGGTTACTGCTATTTTTGCGGTAACCGGATTTCTTTTTCTGGAACGGCATGTTGTTTCGGATGATCTATGCTTCTCATATTTGGAGATGAAGGTAGTGGAGGGTTATGAGAATCTTCTTCGAAGGTGTGTCAACCCTAAAGTAAAGATTGAGAAAAGATCGTTATTGTTAAGTATACTTTATAAATAAGGCTGCCTCAGAATAAGAATTGAGGCAGCCTTATTTTTGTATGGTTAATTGGTTTTCTTATTTTTACTAAGCAGATCACCCTATGAGTGATTAAAACGTTTCGAAGTTGCCTTTTGCATCTGACTTGGCTTCTTTTACTTTCTTTCCGTTGATTTTTAGATTATCGAAACGGATATCCTTAGTTTTACCGGTAATCATATTGCCTTGACTTGCTACATTGTTGAAAGTGCAGTTCTTTACATTGATGTTGTAGATATTTTCATCTTCGTCTAATCCGTTGATTAGAATACCGAATTTACTCTTTTCGCAAGTGATGTTTTCGATATTTACGTTCCGTACCACAGGTGGGAAGCTGCGGTCACATTTTTCTTTTCCTTCGTATTGTAGGTTAATGCGCATCACGGCTTCATTGCATTGTCCCACTTTTATGTTGCGGACAAAGATATTTTCGATAATTCCACCCCGGCAAGTGCTTGTCTTGATACGTACTACACGGTCTAATTGGGGACTGTCCATTTCACAATTCTCTACAAACAAGTTACGGTATCCACCTGAAATTTCGCTGCCTATTACTACTCCGCCGTGTCCGTTAGCCATCTGGCAGTTGCGAATGACAATATTTTCACTTGGAGTCGCCCAACGGCGTCCGTCAGCGTTTCGGCCCGATTTGATAGCAATACAGTCATCGCCGGTATTAAATTTGCATCCTTCAATCAATACGTTTTTGCAGGACTCAGGATCGCATCCGTCTCCGTTAGGTCCGATACCGTCAATTTCTACGTTACGGACAATTAAATTATCACAGAAGAGCGGATGAATTACCCAAAATGGAGAATCTTTTAAAGTTACCCCTTCAATCAAGACTGTATTGCAACGATAAAAGTTAATTAGCTGCGGGCGCAAAGCATCTTCCGGTTTCATAATACGTCTGTCGATAGGAGTAAAGGTTTCGGCATAACCGAGCAAACGGTCGCGTCCGCCTAACAATTGGGACAGCATACCTTCTTTCCATCCATGTTTTTTGCCACCTTTCATATACCACCAATGTTCAGGTGAACCCTGTCCGTCGACCAGACCTTTTCCGGTAAGGGCGATGTTTGTTTCTCCATATGCATAGATTAGCGGATGTGCGTTATAGCAATCAATACCTTCCCACCGAGTGATCACTGCTGGGAAATAATAAGATTGGTCTGTAGTGAATTTCAATGCTGCTCCTTCTTCTAAATGGAGGTTTACGTTACTTTTAAGTGTAATCGGACCTGTGTAGAAGTTGCCTTTCGGGACAATAACCGTACCTCCGCCTGCTTGGTTGCATGCAAGGATAGCTAGGTTTATCGCTTCGTGGTTTAGTTTTTCCGGATTATTGGCCACTGCTCCGAAGTCGGTAATCTTGAAGGTTTTGTCGGGAAAGCTGGTTCTTTTAATAGATTGAACGATTTGTTCGGCTTGTTTGAAAGCCTCCTCCATGGACGATTGGGCATTTGCAAAACCTATCATCAGCAAGAATGCTCCTAAGATGGTCACTTTTTTCATAGAATCATTTTTATATTATACAATTATTTAATTACACGCTGTAAACGAGCCGGAAAACAAAGTTAAGTAAAAACAAGACTTTGAATATCTAAAAAAGTAGAGAAACGGCTCAATTTTAGTTTCATAGTATTATTTCATATAATTATGGGGCAAAACTACGAAGAAAGTGGCGATTTAACAATATGAATGCTCAATAAAATATTAAAGTTTCAAAAGAGCGACTTGTTAGTAGGTAAAGGTGTTTTCATTTCGCTCAAGGCTTAGAGAAGAATAGCGTTTCTTCTCTGGCAACGCTCGGCAAAAATGTGGAGGATTGTTTTTTATAAATTACTATACTCCTTTACTTATTTAAAATATATTAAGTATGAGGATTATTGAAAATATAGATGAATTTGAAAACTGTTAGAAAACATAGTTTAGTAACACGAATAAATAATTGGCAGGTTAAGTAATATTTCCTAATTTGCGTGGCATTAAAATAAACGTATGCTTAGTACATACAAATGTTAACTTTTAAATATTAGCATATCATGAAAGTATATCAGACGAACGAAATTAAAAACATTGCACTGTTAGGCAATGATGGCTCGGGTAAAACCACCCTCACAGAGGCTTTGCTCTATGAGAGTGGTGTTATAAAACGTCGCGGACGCATTACAGCAAAAAATACGGTAAGTGATTATTTTCCGGTGGAGCAAGAGTATGGTTATTCGGTTTTCTCCACCGTGTTTCATGTAGAGTGGAATGGAAAAAAACTGAATATTATCGATTGCCCGGGAAGTGATGATTTCGTGGGAGCGGCTATGACAGCATTGAATGTAACGGATACGGCTATTCTTTTATTGAACGGACAATACGGTCCGGAAGTTGGTACACAAAATCATTTCCGATATACTGAAAAACTGGGAAAGCCGGTTATTTTCTTGGTGAACCAACTTGATAATGAAAAGTGTGATTATGATCAGGTATTGGAGCAATTAAAGAGTATTTACGGTTCAAAAGTAGTTCCGGTACAATATCCGATTGCAACGGGTCCTAACTTTAATTCGTTGATTGATGTACTGTTGATGAAGAAATATTCGTGGGGACCGGATGGAGGCGAACCGAAAATTGAAGACATCCCTGCGGAGGAGATGGAAAAAGCTAAAGAGTGGAATAAAAACTTGATAGAAGCAGCGGCCGAACATGATGAAGGACTGATGGAAAAATTCTTTGAGAAGGATTCTCTAACAGAAGATGAAATGCGTGAAGGTATCAGAAAAGGATTGGCTTCGAGAGGCATGTTTCCTGTGTTCTGTGTGTGTGCTGGAAAAGATATGGGTGTCCGTCGTTTGATGGAATTTTTGGGGAATGTAGTGCCGTTCGTTTCAGAAATGCCGAAAGTGCATAATACCAGAGGAGAAGTAGTGGAACCGGATTCCAACGGGCCGACTTCTCTTTATTTCTTTAAGACAGCCGTTGAACCGCATATTGGTGATGTGCAGTATTTTAAGGTGATGAGCGGTAAGGTACATGAAGGTGATGACTTAACAAATGCCGATCGGGGCTCGAAAGAACGAATGGCTCAGTTGTTTGTCTGTGCAGGTGCCAATCGTATTAAAGTGGAAGAACTTTGTGCGGGTGATATAGGTTGTACGGTAAAATTGAAAGATGTACGTACAGGTAATACATTGAATGGAAAAGGTGCTGAAAATCGTTTTAATTTCATTAAATATCCCAACTCTAAATATTCTCGTGCGATAAAACCTCTTAATGAGGCTGATACGGAAAAATTGATGGCTGTATTAAATCGGATGCGGGAAGAAGATCCTACATGGGTAATTGAACAGTCGAAAGAATTGCGCCAGACGATTGTACACGGACAAGGCGAATTTCATTTACGTACTTTGAAATGGCGGTTGGAGAATAATGAAAAACTTCAGATTAAATATGAAGAACCTAAAATTCCTTATCGTGAAACTATTACTAAGGCTGCCCGTGCTGATTATCGTCATAAAAAACAATCGGGTGGTGCCGGACAGTTTGGCGAAGTACATTTAATAGTAGAACCTTATTATGAAGGTATGCCTATGCCGGATACTTATAAGTTCAATGGTCAGGAGTTCAAGATAAATGTGAAAGGTACGGAAGAAGTTCCATTGGAGTGGGGCGGAAAATTAGTATTTGTTAATAGTATTGTGGGAGGTTCTATTGATGCCCGTTTTATGCCGGCTATTTTGAAAGGTATAATGAGCCGTATGGAACAGGGACCGTTGACCGGTTCGTATGCTCGAGATGTGCGGGTGATTGTATATGATGGTAAAATGCATCCCGTAGATTCGAATGAAATTTCCTTTATGCTGGCTGGACGAAACGCTTTTAGTGAAGCCTTTAAAAATGCAGGTCCAAAGATTTTGGAGCCCATTTACGATGTGGAAGTCTTTGTCCCCAGTGATAAAATGGGTGATGTGATGGGAGATTTGCAAGGACGTCGTGCGATGATTATGGGTATGAGTAGCGAAAGCGGATATGAGAAGCTCGTTGCAAAGGTTCCATTGAAGGAAATGTCTTCGTATTCTACTGCATTAAGTTCACTTACAGGAGGACGAGCTTCATTTATTATGAAGTTTGCAAGTTACGAGTTAGTGCCGTCTGATGTTCAGGAAAAGTTAATGAAAGAGTTTGAATCTAAACAAGATAAAGACGAATAACTTTATAACGTAATTAAAAGAGGAAAAGCCGTTCTTTGTTAAAAAGAACGGCTTTTTTATTTAACTTTGCTTAAAGATTTAAGAGGCTTTTATAGGTTACTATTTAATTTTTTATTATTTTTGCGAACCGGAGAAGTTCTTTTTTGTTGTAGTACTTGAATTATCATTTAATTTGGCTTTTTCGGTTAATAAAGAAGAATGGGCGTATAAAACTTGTTAATCAGTTAGGTGTGTTAAAGTATCGCATTTAATTTTGCTGACATGAAAAAGTCTACTATTTGGATATTAGGTGTTGTTATGGGACTCTCTTTTCTTAGTTTGCTTTATCTTCAGGTAAGCTATATTGAAGAGATGGTGAAGATGAGAAAGGAGCAGTTTGATGAATCCGTCAAACGGAGCCTGTATGCGGCATCCCATAATTTAGAGTTGAATGAGACGGCACGGTATTTGGAAAGTGACATAGCTAATACCGAACGAGCGGCATTAAGAGCACAAGCTGATTTAACGCAAGGACAAACACAAAGCGGTAATGAGGTGATGCAGATACATCAGTCTTATACAGCTGCTTCGGAGGATGGAAAAATACAGACGCTCTTTCAGCTGAAGGCATTTGTGATTAATCCGTCAACGTTGCCTAAGGCGGTGATATCGAGAAAGCATGGAAAGAAGACGATACCGCAAACGGCACAAGACATGTTGGAGACATTGAAAAATAGGTATGTTTACCAAAAAGGCTTGTTGGATGAAGTGGTGATGAATATTCTTTATGAAGCGAGTGACAAACCTTTGGAGGAACGTATAAATTTTAAATTGTTGGATTCTGATTTGAAGTCGGAATTGTATAACAACGGAATAGAGATACCTTATCACTTTACTGTTTCTACAAACGAAGGACGTGAAGTGTACAAGTGTCCCGATTACGAGGAAAAAGGACAGGAGAATACATTTTCTCAAATACTTTTTCGTAACGATCCGCCTTCGAAAATGGGAATGTTGAAGGTGCATTTTCCTACCATGGACGATTATATTTTTAGTTCCGTGCGTTTTATGATACCTTCTTTGATCTTTACTTTTGTGTTGTTGGTTACGTTTATCTTTACCATTTATCTGATATTCCGTCAGAAGAAATTGACAGAGATAAAGAATGATTTTATAAACAACATGACGCATGAGTTTAAGACACCGATTTCGACTATTTCATTGGCTGCGCAGATGTTGAAGGATCCGGCGGTAGGAAAGTCTCCTCAGATGTTTCAACATATATCCGGAGTCATTAATGATGAGACGAAGCGTTTGAGGTTCCAAGTGGAGAAAGTGTTGCAGATGTCTATGTTTGAACGTCAGAAAGCAACCTTGAAAATGAAAGAGATCAATGCGAATGAATTGATTGCGGGAGTAATTAATACGTTTACATTGAAAGTGGAGAAATACAACGGTAAAATTACGTCGGATTTGAGTGCGGAAGATCCTATGATATTTGTAGATGAAATGCATTTTACCAACGTTATATTCAATTTGATGGACAATGCAGTGAAATACAAACGTCCGGAAGAAGATTTACTGTTGAATGTAAAGACTTGGAATGAGAATGGGAAACTTTATATATCGATTCAGGATAATGGCATCGGTATTAAAAAGGAAAATTTGAAAAAGATATTTGATAAGTTTTATCGAGTACATACTGGAAACTTGCACGATGTGAAAGGATTCGGACTCGGTTTGGCTTATGTAAAGAAAATAATCCAAGATCATAAAGGTACGATTCGTGCGGAAAGTGAATTGGGTGTGGGAACTAAATTTATAATTGTATTACCATTATTAAAAAATTAACGATATGGACGGTAAATTGACCATTTTGTTATGCGAAGATGATGAGAATCTTGGCATGCTTTTAAGAGAGTATTTGCAGGCAAAAGGATATTTTGCTGAGTTGTGTCCTGACGGAGAAGCCGGATACAAGGCTTTCTTGAAGACTAAATTTGATTTGTGCGTGTTGGATGTAATGATGCCTAAGAAAGACGGATTTACGTTGGCACAGGAAATTCGTGCGGCGAACGCTGAAATTCCTATTATTTTCTTGACCGCTAAAACGCTGAAAGAAGATATCTTGGAAGGATTTAAAATCGGTGCGGATGATTATATTACCAAACCGTTTAGCATGGAAGAGTTGACTTTCCGTATTGAGGCTATTTTACGTCGTGTACGGGGAAAGAAAAATAAAGAAAGCAATATGTATAAAATCGGTCGGTTTGTATTTGATACACAGAAACAGATTTTGTCTATTGATGGAAAGCAGACCAAACTGACAACAAAAGAGTCGGAATTGCTTGGCCTTCTTTGCGCTCATGCAAATGAGATTCTTCAACGTGATTTTGCTTTGAAAACTATTTGGATTGATGATAATTATTTCAATGCAAGAAGTATGGATGTATATATTACCAAACTTCGTAAACATTTAAAGGCTGATGATTCTATTGAAATTATCAATATTCACGGAAAAGGGTATAAATTGATAACTCCGGAAGTTGAAGGATAGTGAACAAGCAAAATCTGAATATTCAGATATCCTTTTAGTTTTGAAGTGGGATTTCTCGTATTGATTAACAAAGAGATATTCTAAAATTAATAAAATTCACTCATGTTTACAGTACAATATTGTAAACTTGAGTGAATTTTTTTAGATTCAAAATTAAGTATTTCTTATTTGCGGTATTGTGGGGGTGCGAACCTTAAATTGTCATCTTCTTGATTCGTATCCTTTGAAGTGGATTCGTCAAGGGTGATATCTTCCTGTTTTATAGGAGAAGGAATACTTTGGGTCTCTTTATTTTTTAGGATTGAAATCTGGGAATCATCATTAGAACTTTCTTGGATATATTGGTCATGCTTCTTACCAGCTGCTATAGCCATACCGATTCCTCCTATAATAAAAAAAGGCATGTGAAGGTAACCGAAAGCGCCGATATATTGTGTGATTGTCAGTAATAGCAGTATGAATTGTGAACTGCTGCTTGTAAATGTATCGCCCCCTTTATGGTGCAGAAAACGGTAACCGTAAGAATCAATGATAGCGCCGATGACTCCGAGCAATATGCATCCCACAAGGAAGAATAAATACCCTTTGTATTTTTTACTGGAATATCCTATTTGTATCCATGCTTCGATGATTGCAATGCTTCCCGCCGTTAATGTTATGATTGTCCCTGGACTATTTAGTATTTGATCATCGAATTGGTAGCTGAAACCATAATATAATAAGGTATAAGAAAGAACTGTTGGAATAACGGATGCATAAAATGATAAAATAGGTTCGTTTTTGATTAATTGCACGATTATATTTATGATAAGAAGTATAGGTATTACATAAAACAATAGGGCATAATTATTTATAGAGTGATCTGTATAAGATGACCATTCGGAGACTTTGCTTCCTGTTTGAGCTATAAAGTTAAACACATCGAAAAAAGAGATGGTTTTACTGCCTTTTAAACTATCTATTTGGATAGAAAGACTAACCCAAGGTAAAAAGAGCGCAATGAATAGCAAAATGCTGCACGCAGTTTGTAATATTGATTTCTTTTGATTGTTTGTTTTCATCCTAAGGTAATTTTTCAACGGTTTTGTTCTTTATTCTTTCTCTTTAATAAATTCTTTCGGAGCTTAAATCTGCTTTCGGAATTTACTAGTCAGGCTATAAAAGGTGCCTATATAATATATTATGGTTAGACCCCACTTTGGTTCATTGCCTAAAGAAAGTGAAAATTTCATTATTCAAAAGTAACAAATTCTTGGTAACGAAAAAAATATTTATAAAAAAAGGCTGTTTTGATATTTTATAATCAAAGCAACCTTTTTATTTCTTTTCAGCAATGTTTTATGGTTTAATCCGTAATTCTTTTGTTCAAGATAATATATGCAATTAAACCGATGATCATAGTGGCAAATGAACCACCTAAGATTGCGTTGTTATTTGTATCTCCTAAAAAGAAACATACAATTAAGACTATGGCTCCGATAGCAATCAGTATTAAGCCTAAATTCTTCAATAAGCTTTTCATTCGTGTGTATTTTTATAGTTTATTTATTCTTGTGACAAATTAAAGCATAATTCTTTAATGGAAGAAATTATTTTAGCAAAAAAAGTCTTTTACCCCCGAATTTTATTTGTAATGTGTCTTATAAGTTACTCTTTTGTATTCGTGAAAATTTTACGAAGTACGTTTTGACTCACTCTCAGTTCTTCGGTAGTCAGACCGTAAAGTGCTTCTTTTAGTGTCCGGTTAGCCACATATCGGGCCTTTTCTTCCAAATCTTTTCCGGTTTTGGTAAGATGTATTAAATTAATACGGCGATCTGATTTGTCTGATATGCGGACTACTAGGTGCATGCGTTCCATATTATCTATCAAGCGGGTCATGCTCGGTTTATCTTTATATGTAGCGTTACATAATTCTTGTTGGGTTACTCCGTCTTTTTCCCATAAAAACAGAAGCACAGTCCATTGTTCAGGAGTGATCTCTAAATCATTCTGTCTGAAATTGCGGTACAGTTTTCTATTTATTGCGGCTGAAACTTTTCCATTGAGTATGGCAAAAATAAGCCGGATATCAAAATTGAATGGTGCTGTCATGAAATTATTGTTTAAGCAACTTTGCAAAGGTAACATACCTATTCGTAATAATCACAATCTGGGACTGAAAAAATAAATAATGAAATAAAAAAGAGACAAATGTTTGTTGTTCCATCAAAAATCACTACCTTTGCGGTCGCATTTTAAAATTTATTATTTAATTATTAATTAACTAAGTATGAATCATTACGAAACCGTTTTCATTTTAACTCCCGTTTTGTCTGATGTTCAGATGAAGGAAGCGGTAGACAAATTCAGAGGTATTCTGACTGAGGCTGGGGCAGAGATTGTCAATGAGGAAAATTGGGGCCTGAGGAAATTATGTTATCCTATCCAGAAGAAATCAACCGGATTTTATCAGTTGATTGAGTTTAAAGCTAATCCGGAAGTCATTGAAACTTTGGAATTAAATTACCGTCGTGACGAGCGTGTAATCCGTTTTTTAACTTTTAAGATGGATAAATACGCTATGGAGTATGCTGCAAAGAGAAGAAATGTTAAATCAGCTAAAAAGGAGGATTAATTATGGTACAACAACAATCGGAAATCAGATATCTAACTCCACCTTCAGTAGATGTTAAAAAGAAAAAATACTGTCGTTTTAAAAAGAGTGGTATTAAGTATATTGATTACAAAGATCCTGAATTCTTGAAGAAATTTTTAAACGAGCAAGGTAAAATTCTTCCTCGTCGTATTACTGGTACTTCTTTGAAGTTCCAACGTAAAGTTGCTCAAGCAGTGAAAAGAGCTCGTCACTTGGCATTGCTTCCATTTGTAACTGATATGATGAAATAAAAAGAAGGAGGAATTTGTATGGAAATTATATTGAAAGAAGATATAGCGAACTTAGGTTACAAGAATGATATTGTAACTGTGAAATCAGGTTATGGCCGTAATTATCTCATTCCTACCGGTAAAGCGATTATCGCATCTCCGGCTGCAAAGAAGATGTTGGCAGAGGAATTGAAACAACGTGCTCACAAGCTTGAGAAAATTAAAAAAGATGCAGAAGACTTGGCGGCAAAATTAGCCAATGTATCTTTAACGATTGCTACTAAAGTTAGCTCAACAGGTACGATTTTCGGTTCTGTAGGTAATATACAGATTGCTGAAGAGCTAGAAAAATTAGGTCATAAGATTGACAGAAAGATTATCGTTGTGAAAGATGCAGTGAAGGAAGTTGGTTCTTACAAAGCTGTTGTGAAACTTCACAAAGAGATTTCGGTTGAAATTCCTTTCACTGTAGTAGCTGAAGAGGCTTAAGCTTAATAAAATAAGTTTTTATTGATATAAAAAGAGTCGGTTTCTCTCATGGATCCGACTCTTTTTTTGTAATAGTGCGGTACTGATTTTTAAGGCTAATGTTCCGCTCCGTTGGTGCTGATTGATCTTTAGTGCTATGATTTTAAAGAATAATTGTGAATTGGCGGGTTTACATTATGCGCCTTTATTTGCTTAAGAGTTTAAGTAGCTGGATAACTACGTAAACGAATTCTGGATTCTGTCTACTTTTTTACTGGAGTAAAAACTTTTAATGAATAACTTCTTTGGTTTAATTTGTGAATATAGCTCTTTATTCCACTTATTATCAGAGTCTAGACTTTTAGTGAATGGGATTTCGTGGTTGTGCAGTTGGATATTATGTTTTGTTCTGTTTATTATCTGAGTAGAGTATTATACTTTGTCATATACTTACGGGACTGTTTTCTTTAACTTCTCTAATTCGTTTCAGTCAGGAAGTTTTTGTTTGCAATATATTAGTATTTAGATGTGAGTACTAATAAAAAAGATCTGTTACGCTTAGCATAACAGATCTTTAATTTCTTTCAGTTGTTCAATTATTCAGCAACAACAGAGTCTACAGCAACTGTATCAGCAGCAACAGCTACAGTGTCTACAACAACTTCAGCAGCTTCTTCTACAACTTCTACAGCTGTTGTGTCAGCAACTTCTCCATTGTTAGCAGCTTTGTTTCCGCATGATGCCAAAGAAACAGCTGCAAATGCTACGAATGAGAATACTAATGTTTTCATTTTCTTTGCTTTTTAAATCTATAAAACAATCATTTGCTTATTAAAACGTTGCAAAGGTATGTACTTTTTCAATAGGTTGTACTTTAAATACCACTTTTTTTTCGATTTTTTTTCGAAGGTTTTATAACCATCTCATTCTTAAAGTGTTTGGAATACACTTTTTAGGGACATTATCAAGATGGCCTATAATAAAAGTTTTAAATACCCTCAAATATAGAGATTAATGCGTAAATTTGCGGTCAAAATAAAGCTAAATATGATTGATACTTCCATATTCCAAGACAAAAAGGCCGTTTATTATACTTTAGGTTGCAAATTGAACTTTTCGGAGACTTCTACCATTGGACGAATGTTACAAGAGGTTGGGGTCCGTACGGTTAGGAAAGGAGAATGTGCAGATATTTGTGTGGTGAATACTTGTTCTGTAACAGAGACTGCGGATAAGAAATGTAGGCAAGCTATTCATCGTTTGGTGAAACAGCATCCGGGTGCGTTTGTTATCGTAACCGGTTGTTATGCGCAGTTAAAACCCGGACAGGTTGCAGATATCGAGGGCGTGGATTTAGTATTGGGAGCTGAACAAAAAGGAGAGCTACTTCAATTTTTGGGAGATTTGCATAAAAAAGATAAGGGAGAGACACATACAGTGGCGATGAAGGATATCTGTTCGTTTATTCCTTCCTGTTCACGAGGTGACAGGACACGTTATTTTTTGAAAGTCCAGGACGGTTGTGATTATTTTTGTTCTTATTGTACAATTCCTTATGCGCGGGGACGTAGCCGGAACGGAAAAATAGCGGATCTTGTAGCCCAGGCACGTCAGGCGGCACAGGAAGGTGGTAAAGAAATAGTAATAACCGGTGTTAATATCGGAGATTTCGGTAAATCTACCGGTGAGACTTTTTTTGATTTAGTGAAGGCTTTGGATGAAGTAGAGGGGATTGAGCGTTATCGCATATCTTCTATAGAACCGAATCTGCTAACCGATGAGATTATTGAATATGTTGCTTGTTCGCGTGCTTTTATGCCTCATTTCCATATTCCGTTACAGTCTGGTTCCGATGATGTATTGAAATTAATGCGTCGAAGATACGATACAGCTTTGTTCGCATCGAAAATAGAGAAAATTCGTTCCGTCATTCCTGACGCATTTATTGGTGTCGATGTGATTGTGGGTACACGAGGGGAAAGGGATGAATATTTTGAAAATGCGTATTCATTTATAAATAAGTTGGATGTAACTCAATTGCATGTTTTTAGTTATTCCGAACGTCCCGGTACACAAGCTTTAAAAATAGATTATGTGGTGAAACCTGCGATGAAACATCTTCGCAGTCAACGTTTATTAGCTCTTTCGGAAGAGAAAACACATGCATTTTATACCCGTCATATAGGCCAGATAAAGTCTGTGCTATTGGAGAAACCGAAACCTGGTGCTCTTATGCACGGTTTTACGGATAACTACATACGTGTGGAAGTGTATGCTCCTCATTCATTGGATAACCATTTAGTACAAGTGAAATTAGGTGAATTCAATGAGGAGGGAACAGCTTTGAAAGGAGTGATTATGCAATAAGATTATTTTTTGGAGGGGTAAAGTTAATAGGCATTGAAAATTCCATAGAGGAAACAGAACGGATAGATGTCTTTACGTATGATGGAAAATAGATATATGAAGGATGTAAATATCGGTATATGAAACAGAAATATGAGGATATTAAATGGAATGAAAGAAGACTCGGTTGTAAAAGAGACAGACTGGCCGTAGTCATTTTAAATTGGAATGGTGAAAAGGTACTTCGTTCGTTTTTGCCTTCTGTGTGCCGATATTCCCACCTGGACGGGGTCAGTATTTGGGTGGCGGATAATGCTTCTTCTGATGCTTCGTGTGAATTGTTGGAAAAAGAATTTCCTTATGTACAGTTAATCAGATTAAATCGTAATTATGGTTTTGCCCAAGGATATAATAAAGCATTGTCGAAAATAGAGTCCGATTATTATTTATTGTTGAATTCAGATGTAGAAGTTACCGAAAATTGGCTTGACCCATTATTGGAATATATGGACGCACATCCGGAAGTTGCTGCTTGCCAGCCTAAATTATTGAGTTGGCATCACAAAGATCAATTTGAATATGCTGGTGCGTGTGGAGGATATTTGGATAAATTAGGGTATCCGTATTGTAGAGGACGTATTTTTGATACTGTAGAAGAAGATAAGGGACAATATGATGCTATAGTACCTGTCTTTTGGGCGACCGGTGCGGCTTTTATGGTACGTTCGGATGATTATTGGGCATACGGAGGATTAGACGGGACATTCTTTGCCCATATGGAAGAAATCGACTTTTGCTGGCGTCTCCGTCACGCCGGACGACAAATTGTTTGTGTGCCCCAAAGCAAAGTGTATCATGTGGGTGGAGGGACTTTACATAAAGAAAATCCACGTAAAACCTATCTGAATTTTCGCAATAATTTGTTTATGCTATATAAGAATTTGCCTTCGAATCAGCTAGTATTTATTCTTTGTCTACGGGCTCTGTTGGATTATGTAGCGGTCTTGACTTTTCTTTTTAAAGGTCATGTTCCTGATGCAAAAGCTGTATTGAAAGCACGGTGGGATTTTTGGCGTATGCATTCATATTGTCGGGAAGCCCGAAAGAATGTATGGTCGTATGTACAGGTAAAACAGATCCCGGAGCAGAAGCCCGCCAGTATTTTGTGGAGTTATTATATGAAAGGAATCAAATATTTTAGTATGTTATAAGGACGAATATTCCTTTATGTCAATTAGAAGGAATTATAGAATAAAAGTTTACGTTGGTAGAAAAAAATTAATCCGTGTATAAAGATATGAAAAAGAATTTGGCTGTTTTATTTGTTTTATCGTTTTTTATTTATTCGTTACGAGCACAACAGTTTCTGCCTATTTGGGAGAAGGGGAAGATGCCTAATAGCAAAGGTTTGGCATTGCACGATAGTATTGCCAACGAGCGCGTTTATCAAGTAGGTACTCCGGGTTTCTATGTGTTTGAACCTTCCAAGACCGAGAATAAAGGTGCTGCCGTAGTGATTATTCCCGGAGGCGGATATGCTCGGTTGGCTTACCAGATAAGCGGTTTTCAGTTGGCCAAATGGTTCAATACGATAGGTATCACCGCTTTTGTGCTGAATCACCGCTTACCGCAATCTCCGGATGTGAAAGTGAGTTATCAAGCTCCTTTGCAAGATGCGCAGCGAGCTATTCGTTACATACGTGCTCATGCGGAGCAATGGGGTATAGAAAAGGAGAAAATTGGTGTGATGGGATGTTCGGCAGGAGCTCATTTGTCGGCGTGCGTTTCTACTTTTACAGAAGATTGGAGTCGTGTAGGGGATGAGTTGGATGAAGTCTCTTTTACTCCCAATTTTACAATTCTGATATCGCCGGTGATTTCGATGGGAGAAATTGCCCATAAGGGAAGTCGTGAAAATTTGTTGGGAAAGTATGATTCGCCGGAATTGTGCGTGATGTTTTCTTGTGATACAAGGGTAACATCTCAAACTCCTCCCGCTTTTGTAGTGCATGCTTTAAACGATCGTTCGGTTTCCTGCTTAAATAGTTTGGCATATTTCAAGGCATTGAAAGAGAAGAATGTGGCTAAGAGTACGTTGCATATATTTCCGGAAGGGGGACATAGTATTGCTTTGAGAAATAATCCCGGGACAACCAATCATTGGACTGAGTTGGCTGAAGAGTGGCTGGGGGAGGTGTTACGGTAATTGTTCGTTTTCTTTTGTATACATGAGTGTCCCGTTAAATTTTAAGACCCCTATTTTTTTGTTGAAGTACAATAATAAAGTGTGAATATACAAGCGGCAGAATTTATTATCTAACGAATTTCATAGAGAATATAAATTCAAATCCGTTTATTCAAAACATGCCTATAATCGACAGATTATTAATTACATACAATAATAGGTGAATCTTTTAACGGGACAGCAGTGTTTTGTATACACAAAAGAAAGATAGAACCTTTTAAAAAGTGTCCGCTACGTTCTGGAGCTAAATTTTTCTTTTACCTGAACATTATCAAATGCGCTTGACTTTGCTATTTCTTGTATGAGGTAATGTTCTTTACGGTAAAAGGAAGGAATTTCTCTACGCTCCTTCCACTAAAGGCAATTTTTTTTTTTGATGTATCCGAAAGTAATGATTTGCTTGGCTTCGTTATTTCTTGTATGAGGCAGCGTTCTTCACGGTAAAAGGAAGGAATTTCTCTACGCTCCTTCTACTAAAGGCAATTTTTTTGTTTGATGTATCCGAAAGTAATGATTTGCTTGGCTTCGTTATTTCTTGCACGAGGTAAGGTTCTTCACGGTATAAAAAGTAACCTCTCTACTTTTTTCTTCATTAAAGACCGGATTCTTTTTACTTTGTGTTCGATAGAGATGTTCCGCCTGATTTCATTTAAATGAATGTTTTACTGTGGTTTATTATTTCCTTTATTTAGGCAACTTGTTGCGATATTTTTTTATCTCTTGGTTTTCAACGTCTGGCTTAATAAGTTCAGACTTTCATCTTTCGGTTAACGCAACTATTTCTTCTGCTTTGTATATGATATGGTGAGGATGATATATCTCTAATTCGCTGACCGGACGGAAACCCCATGCTACGCCGGCAACTTCCATCTGAGCATTATGGGCGGTTTGCATGTCTACGTTGGAGTCTCCTACGTAAAGTGCGTCTTCTTTTTTTATGCCGCTGAGGGTAAGAATATCATAGAGGATAGTAGGATCGGGTTTTACCGGAATGTTTTCCCGTTGTCCCAGTACGGCTATGAAGCAAATGTCCGGGAAATAGTGGCGGATGAGTTTTTCTGTAGCTTCTTGATATTTGTTGGAGGCAACAGCTATGGCAATGCCTTTTTTCTGTAATGTGGAAAGAAGTTCTGGGATACCGGGATAAGGACTGCTATAATCTGCATTGTGTGCGTTGTAATAGGGAACAAATACGGAACGTATTTTTATGATATTTTCTTCGGTACGTTCTTCTTCCGGCAATGCTCTTTCGAATAATTTGTTGATACCGTTTCCTACAAAATAGTTATATGCGGGAACATCGTGGACGGGATAGCCGAATTGTGCGAGAGCGTGATTGGTACTGATTGCTAAGTCGGCAATGGTATTCAATAGTGTACCGTCTAAATCGAAAATAACAAGTTTCTTCATCTTTTTACCGTTTTATCCGATGCAAAGGTAATGTTTTTTGTCGAGAAGTTCTTTCTTTCATATTGGATACTGAGATATTTTATAGCTTATAGAAACACTTTTCGTTACTAATAAAGTGAAGATGAAAAACTAATAAAGTTATTTGAATAACTAATAATGTTGGAAAGAATAAGTAGTAATGTTATGAAATAGGTACCTTGTAGGTACTGATAAGAGTTTTATTTGGTTTGTTTGAATGAAAGGCAAAAATAGTTTCCCCCCCCGGTATAAAATTGTAACAACTTTATTTCTGATACATCATTGAATTAAGTTCTGCATAGGTGATAGAGAAAGGATATATTCCTATTTAAGCTCTATAAGAATGGAATTTTGTGAAACTAAAATAGTAGAGATATAATAATCTCTTCATTCTAGCCTACCATTGTTAGGGTAAAAAGCTAAAATAAAGAGATTATTTCTAGCAATATTTTAATCTGTAAGATTATTGAGCCTCAATATTGATTCTTGTACAGTTTCCGTGAAAATCCATACTGACACTGTTGGTCTCCGATGCTCATTTATTTTTCTATTCGATACCAGTCTACATCCGTCCAGCCGCCATCGTTGATTACAATAGCAGGACGGGTGCAGAATAGACCGGTCTTGGCTCCGATCCATTTACCTTCCCGTACTTGGAATGGCTTGCCGAATGATTGGTATTTCTTACCGTCAAGACTGTAACTGAAATCGCACATCACTACTTGATCGTGACCGCCTTCGCTACCTTTAATCTTTTTATTTGTGTTGTAGATTTTGGCTTTCAGATAGATCGTCTTATCTTGTAACGGAAGGGTAGCGTGGACGGTTTCTTTTCCGCCCTTGTCCGCTTTCTTGCATTCCACTTGCGAAAGAATAAGACCTTCTTTAGTATTCTCCATAACCAGCGCCGCATAATCCATTCCCATCACTACCAGTCCGGTACGTTCTCCCTGATATTTTCCGGCAGGTTTGAAGGTAAGTTTTGTATTTATAGTCTGACTAGGTGCTGTGGTTTTTTGCAGTAACAAGTTAGATACGTCCCAAAGGCTTTTGTAATCATCGGGAACCGGATAGGAGTAAAGGCGGAGAATGCCTTGGTCGCCGGCACAGTAGTACCACTTTTCATTCATGTTAGCATGCCACTGCCATTGCAGTCCGAGAGTGTATCCATCGAACTCGTCACTTTCTTTGGGGGTGCAGATGGGATACGTTTTGCCCACATTCGGTTTTCTATATGTTAGTACAGGGTCACCACATCCGTCGCCATCTTTGTCTATTCCGATAACAGGCCAGTCGTTTACCCATTTCATTGGTTGCAAATGTACCAAACGACCGTATGCGCCTACATCCTGAAAGTGCATGAACCAATTTTCCCCCGTAGGAGTGTCAACCCATCCACCCTGGTGAGGACCGTTAATCGGCGATTTACCTTGTGCCAATACTGTTTTCCATTCATAAGGGCCATAAACGTTTTTCGCACGGAGCACTACTTGCCAGCCCGTAGGTACACCTCCTGCCGGATGGAAGATATAATAGTAACCATTGTGTTTATAGAATTTGGGCCCTTCGCATGTCTGGTGCGCTTCATGCCCGTCGAATACAATGCGTGAGGGAGTGATGGCTTTCGATGCTTCCTTATTCAGTTCACAGATGGCAATAACGCTTTTCAGTCCGGCACGGCTGCCGGCATAAGCGTGTACCATATATACTTTCCCGTCTTCATCCCATAAAGGGCAAGTGTCGATAATACCTTTGCCGGGTTTCACTAATACCGGTTCACTCCAAGGCCCTTCCGCTTTAGCGGCTTTGGTCATGAACGCGCCTTGATCCGGGTCACCCCAAAAGATATAGAACTCTCCGTTGTGATGGCGGATACTTGGAGCCCATACCCGATTTCCATGTTCCGGTCGTTCGTCGTTTACCGGCGGAACGGCGTAAGGAAGAGCAGCTCCTACGAAGCTCCAATTTACCAAATCTTTGGAATGTAGAATCTGAAGGCCCGGAATACAATTGAAGCTAGATGAAGTGAGGTAATAATCATCTCCTACACGACATACATCCGGGTCAGAATAATCAGCATACAATACCGGATTCTTATAAGTGCCGTTTCCTTGGTCGGCTACCCAAACTTTAGAGACATAGTTCTCTTGTGCATTAAGACTTGGCATGCCAAGCAACGTACAAAGAGCAATTACGAATGTTGTTTTTTTCATGTAATATTAAATTTGTTTTGTTCTTTAAATTCCAGACACAGATTATCGCCGGTTGTTTTTTCACCATAGATTAATTTTAAGTGGCAAGGTAGAGATAAAATCTCTTTTCACTCATGTCTTTCTCAGATAAGGTATATGTCCTTTATTAAGGCTTTACAGTAATTCGACAAGGATGCTGCAATTCCTTTTGCCATTGACGAAGGTAAGCGAACCATTCTTTGCTTTCCTTATAACCTTTATCTTCTTTTGCCGTGCAGAAAGTAAGGTGGTAAGAGAGATTCTGGCCTCCGTCGGTATCCATTATCACTAAATAATTGGCTGCGTTTTCCATAGTGCTGTTTACATATTGTTTGGGAACGCATACTCCTAACCCTACAGTTTCTCTTGGATTGTTTATGGTGTCGGTCTTTTCTGGCAGATTAGTTCCCCATGAGCCGGCTAATCCGTTGGCTTGAAGGAAACCTACATTCTGTTCTTCAACTTTCATAACTCCGGTGCAGAAGGTGTTTTCTTTTACCGAAGCTTCTTTAAAGGAGATATTTACCTGCAAGTCCCGATGTCCGGCATATAAAATATAATGTTGTTTCATATTCAGTTTTTTCCCCTGATATTCCCAGTTACGGTCTTCCACTTCAATAATTGTACGGATGGGGCCGTATGCAATGATTCCTTCGCTACGTAAGCTTACCTTATCTATATATTGAGGTTCATTGTTTTCCCATCCGCGGAAAGAACCTACACTAACTGTTTTTCCTGCCCAAAGCACATCATTGCCATAACCTTGCTTTCTTAGTTCAGTACTACTATAATAGTTACTCTTGGCTAGCTCCAGTTGTTGTAATTTTTTGCCGTAAATATCTATTGACTGGCGGTTGTCAAAATAGATGCGGTAAGCTACCAAGTCTGATTCAAAAGCCGGGCCGTGATGAAACAATGCACTATAGATTTCTTTGGCAGGCGTTGTTCCCGGAACAGATAAATATTGAATGGAAGGATTCTTTTTTCCTTTATCGTTCAGTTTCATTTGAGCATATACTTGTGCCGGATAGGTAACGGTAGCCGGTTGTGATGAGAACGTTACTTTCAATGTCTTGGCACTTTTAGCAGGAATATCTATAACAAAAGCTAATTCATCTGCATCTCCGTCACGGTTCAAGTCATCTATTTGCGATGGAATTTCTTTATTATCATCCCAAACGCGAGCTGAATTTATCGCAAAGTTGACATTTAGTTGATTTAACTTTATTACAACCGGTTCATTCTTTTTCTCTTGATTCCAGTCATTTTGAATCGTTACCGATATGTTTTTTTCTTTGGCTTGTGCCCATACTGATTGTGAAGTGCCGCATATAAGACTGGCAATTAAGATGGTTGTTATACGTTTCATGATTACATATTGTTTTTTGCAAAAATACGGTATACACGTTAAATTGTCAAATCTCCGGAGAAGTTTATTTAAATTTAAATAGTTTTCTGTATTTAGAATATTCCTATGTCAGGGGAATGGAGGATTTTTGAAGGAGAAGTTTTTATAATAATAACTTCTTTGAAAAGAGGCACAAATCAATCGGTAAATTTTCTTTTTATAGTCTGATTAAGTATAGATCGGTATATATTAATGACTGTCCGTAAATTTGATAAATGCGAATTCAGGAACTTAAGGAAAGGAAAAAAGCAAACAATGCGGTGAATGGAAAGTTTTCTTTTACCAGATAGTTTATAAAGAACGCTCTCTTTTCCGCTAATGAACGTTCATTATGAGACAAACGAACGTTCGTTTAACGATAAACGAACGTTCGTTGTATAAGAGGCTTTAAATACTGCTAAGAGCAGCTCGCGGAATCATAGTAAAAAATGTGTATTGTTCTAATTTTATAATCTTTAGAAGTTCAGTTCTTCGGGTTTCTCTCCGACATCTTTGTAGGATTTACCGTTGATAGTCACATTTTGTACGTTTTTCATGCTAACGGTAGGAGCGGGTTGCAATGTGCGGATTGTTACGTTATTTATTTTAACACTATCAGCCCGACTCAGTACAATACCTTCTTTTGCATCAGTAACTATGATATTATCTATGTTAATATTTTGGATGGGCATTTCCGGCAGACCGTTGAAAAAGATAGCGCGACCGGAACCTTTGCAGGCTATATTGGAAATGTAAATATTGCGGAAAGCCGGAGTTTCTTCGGTTACAGGGGGGATTACCGGAGATTTATCTTTGGTATCTTCAGCCGTTACTTCCACTGGAGATTTTCCGCCGTAGAATAAATCAAATAGAATCGCTTCGGCTGGAATACTGATCATATTGATGTTGCTTATATAAATATTCTCTACCAAACCGCCGCGTCCGCGTCTACTTTTAAAACGGAGTCCGACATCTGTTCCTAGGAAGGTACAGTTATCCACATAGATATTCCGCACACCACCCGACATCTCGCTTCCCACAACGAATCCTCCGTGTCCGTGCAATACTACGTTGTCTTTCACAATTACATTTTGGCAGGGTTCTCCACGGCGACGTCCCTCTTCATCTTTTCCGGATTTCAGGCAAATAGCATCATCTCCAGCGTCGAAAGAACAGTTAACCACCAAGGCCTTATTACAAGATTCGAGGTCAAGCGCATCACCGTTCTGGGAGTACCACGGGTTTGATACGCTGACTTTATTTAAGGTAATGTCTTCGCATGAAAGGGGGTGAATACACCAGCAAGGGGAGTTTTTAAAAGTTACTCCTTCGAGCAATACTTTTTTGCATTTTACGATGCTGACCATTACCGGACGGAGGAAATCACGGACGCTTTCCCATTCCTTATCGTTTGCTTGTCCTTGTTGGAATTTATGCGCACTCATGGCTCCTTTCAGTCCGCTTTCACTCGGATACCATACATCACCTCTCTCATTGGTGACTCCACCAGATTTAAGCAAGTTTCTCCATTGGCCTTCGGTGAGTTTCCCCTTTTTTACAGGACGCCATGTTTCGCCGTTTCCATCGAAAGTACCATAACCGGTAATAGCTATATTTTCCGCATTCCGTGCCGAGATAGGGGATTGGCAACGGCGAGTTTCCCAACCTTCGAAAGACGTGTGGATGATAGGGTATAAACTATGGTCGGAAGAGAATACAACTAAAGCATTTTTTTCCGTATACAAGTTTACGTTACTCAAAAGTTCGATGGGGCCTGTTAACCACAATCCGGCCGGAATAACTACTTTGCCGCCTCCTTTTTCATGTACTGCCTTAATAGCCTTATTTATGGCTGCCGTGTTTAGTTCCAGACCTCCGGGTTTTGCCCCGAAATCAATAATATTTACTTCGTAAGAATTGAAAGACGGCTGTATTACTTTCTCCATCTTAAACGGAAGATTTTCGTACACGTGTGGATCTAAAATAGCCGAAACCTCTTGTTGTGCAGGTTGGTTACATGCGGTGAATGCCATTAAGGCGCAACCAACTGCATACATCCATGTTTTTTTCATTGTGTATAAATTAGTATATTATGAGTAATTAATGATTGAATTTTGTAAAAGAGTTAATGCCTTTAAATTACTTAGGAGGCAAATTTAACGCAAACCCCTTTATTGAGCAATCAAAATGCATCTTTTTTTGTTGTATTAGGGCAATTTAATTGATATTTTTCGATTATTAATTTAAATAGTCTTATCTTTGCAACCAAATTTAACATTAAGTTTAGGTATGAGTTATAATTTGTTGAAAGGAAAACGAGGCATCATATTTGGTGCGTTAAACGAGCAGTCAATAGCTTGGAAAGTAGCTGAAAGAGCGGTGGAAGAAGGTGCAGTGATTACATTGTCTAATACTCCGGTTGCCGTAAGAATGGGTGAAGTGTCGGCTTTATCCGAAAAATTGAACTGTGAAGTGATTCCGGCAGACGCCACTTCGGTAGAAGATTTGGAAAATGTTTTCAAACGTTCTATGGAAGTTTTAGGAGGTAAAATAGATTTTGTATTGCATTCCATCGGAATGTCTCCTAATGTACGTAAGAAACGTACATATGATGACTTGGATTATGATATGTTGGAGAAAACATTGGATATCTCTGCTGTTTCGTTCCATAAAATGATTCAATCAGCCAAAAAGTTAGATGCTATAGCCGAAGAAGGTTCTATCTTGGCGCTAAGCTATGTAGCTGCTCAGCGTACGTTCTATGGTTATAACGATATGGCGGATGCAAAAGCTTTGCTTGAGTCTATTGCCCGCAGTTTCGGATATATTTACGGACGTGAAAGCAAGGTACGTGTCAATACCATTTCTCAGTCACCTACTATGACTACAGCAGGATCGGGTGTGAAAGGTATGGATAAATTGTTTGATTTTGCTAACCGTATGTCTCCGTTGGGTAATGCTTCGGCTGCCGAATGTGCTGACTACTGTATTGTTATGTTCTCTGATTTAACGAAAAAAGTGACTATGCAAAACCTTTTCCACGACGGCGGATTCTCCAGTGTGGGTATGAGCTTGCGTGCAATGGCTACTTATGAAAAGGGTCTTGATGAATATAAGGACGAGAACGGAAAAATTATTTACGGTTAAAAAATATGTGGCATAAATCTTATATCCTGCTAGTATGCTGTTTGTGTCTGGCTGCTTGTCAATGGAAATTGTCCGGAGAGGATGGCAAAGACACTGACATGGATATTAAGGTTTGTCGATTTGACAAGCTGTTGAACGAGTATGTCTCGCTCAACAGCTTTTCTGCTTTACAAAAGATGAATACAGAGTATCCGCAAGAAACAAAAATTTTGGTGGAAGATGTGCTCACGATTGGTGAAGTGGATGATAATAATATCAACGGTCGGTTAAAGGCTTTTTATGCGGATTCTACAATTCGTGTGTTGATGCGGGATGCGATGGAGAAGTTTGAGGATATGAAAGGCATTGAACAACAGTTGACTAAAGGATTTCGAAAGTTAAAAAAGGAAATACCCTCGTTTAAGATTCCCAGAGTATATGCTCAAATATCGGCTTTAAACCAATCCGTTGTTGTTGGTGATAGTATTTTAGGGTTCAGCATTGATAAATATATGGGAGCTGATTATCCTTTATATAAGAAATATTACTATGATTATCAATGTCGTACAATGGAACCATCCCGTATTGTTCCCGATTGTTTTGTATATTACCTGATTAGTGAATATCCTATCCCTTGGAATTGGAACCGTTCGTTAGTCGATCACATAATGCATAGTGGAAAGATGCATTGGATTATTGCACAGATACTTGACTATGATTCATTAGAAGAAGAAATCGGTTATACGAAGGAAGAAGCTGCGTGGTGTGAGAAAAATCGGACGGAAATCTGGAATTATATGCTTCGGAATAACCATTTGGATGCCAAAGATCCGATGTTGCTTCGTATGTATTTGCGTCCGGCTCCGTGCACGGCTTGTTTTGGAGATGATTCACCTTTTGAATTAGGCGTTTGGGTGGGAGCACAGATGATAGATGCTTACATGAAAAAAAATAAGAATGTAACGATTGCTGAGCTACTGGAAGATAATGATTATAGAAAGATGTTGGCTGATATTGAGTTTAAGCTATAAATTTGTCATTTTATGGAAACCGCATTGTATTTGTTACCAGTAACGTTAGGTGATACTTCAATAGAGTCTGTTTTACCCTCTTATAATAAGGAAATTATTCTTCAAATAAAACATTTTATTGTAGAAGATATACGTTCTGCACGCCGTTTTTTAAAGAAAGTGGAACGTGAGATTGAGATTGATACGTTAAATTTTTATCCATTGAATAAACATACTTCTCCCGAAGATATTTCCGGTTATTTGAAACCCTTGCAGGATGGCTTTCCCATGGGAGTTATTTCCGAAGCCGGTTGTCCGGCGGTAGCCGATCCCGGAGCGGATGTCGTAGCTATCGCACAAAGGAAGAATTTGAAAGTTATTCCATTAGTCGGACCTTCTTCTATTATTCTTTCCGTTATGGCATCAGGTTTTAACGGACAGAGTTTTGCTTTTAATGGTTATTTGCCTATTGAAGCAGGGGAGAGAGTCAAGGCGTTGAAATTATTGGAACAACGTATTTATACGGAAAATCAAACGCAACTTTTTATAGAAACTCCTTATCGGAACAATAAGATGGCGGAAGATATCTTACGTACTTGTCGTCCGCAAACAAAGATGTGTATTGCTGCTAATCTGACGTGTGAAGGAGAATATATAAAGACCCGCACATTAAAGGAATGGAAAGGAAAAATACCCGATCTTTCTAAGATTCCCTGTATATTTTTGCTTTATAGATAGTTTAGAGATATCTTTATTAAGAATGATATTCCTCCCATATGGGGATGGTTACTTTATAATGTTCAAGTTCATTTTCAAATAGAGAAGAGAATACTCCTTTGTTTACATTCTGCTCAATCTGTTTTAATGTCCAAAGTTTACCTCCCGATAATTTTAGGTCTTTTTCATTCTCGAGATATATAAAGTATAGATAAACGCATCTACCTATCTTTTCATCGTGATACATATATCGAATGCTGTAACGTATCTCGGTCTCCTCACGGACAATAAACTTCTTTAATTGGTTATTTACAAACTTCTTGAGGGGTAAACTAACCGAATAGTAGAATTCAAAAGGCAAGTCAAGCTTTCCCGGTTCATAAAAATCAGTGGAAGGACGTTCTTTCAAATAAATCATACCTTGATAAAAAACAGCAACTCGTACGATTACTACAGCTTCGTTAGCCGGTACGTTGTGAACATATGGTAAGGGAATTGATTTAATAGGTATCCCTTTTTCATCCATAATCACTGCTTTTCCTTTAATGCTTTTTTTTCTTATATATATAAGTATGCAAAATCTTATAGTATACAATGCTATTATGATTCCCAATATCCAAATGACTATCTTTATGAACATGATTGAACTCTTGTTTTTATTTTAAATGGCTTTTAAAAAATTTGGCAATGAGCGAGTAAATATGATAACTTGTATTTCCTCCTCTAATGCCATGGTCGCGATTAGTATATACTTGCATTTGGAATGGAATACCCGCTTGTACCAATGCTTCACTATATTCTGCCGTATTACGGAAATGAACGTTATCATCGGCCAAACCATGTACTAGTAACAACTCTCCATGTAAGTTGTTTATGCGCTCCAATGCAGAAGAGATGCGATAACCGTCAGCATTTTCTTTAGGAGTTCGCATAAAACGTTCCGTATAGACCGAATCGTAATATTTCCAGCAGGTTGGAGGTGCTACGGCTACCCCGGCTGCAAATACGGGCGTACCTTCACTCATTGACATCAAGGTATTATAGCCTCCGTAGCTCCATCCCCAAATACCTATGGCTTCTTTATTTATATAAGGTAGCGAGCCTAAATATTTGGCAGCTTCTACTTGGTCTTGTGCTTCTTTCACACCTAGATTCAGATAGGTACATTTTTCAAATTCCGAACCTCTTCCGCCCGTTCCACGTCCATCAACACATACGCTGATAAATCCTTCTTGTGCCAAATATGCTTCCCAAATGCATCCTTCGCCTCTTCCGCCTACGTTCCAACTATCTTTTACCATTTGTGAACCGGGGCCGCTATATTGATACATAATAACCGGATATTTCTTTGACGCATCAAAATTGTTGGGTTTCACCATCCATCCGTTAAGTTGTGTGCCATCAGAAGTAGTGAATTGAAACAGTTCTCTTTTAGGCATGTTTATTTTACTAAGTTTCTCTTTCAGAGCTTCATTGTCCAATAATGTAATGAGAACCTTCCCGTTGTTGTCATTCAGAGTATATACCGGAGGAGTATTCAGATTAGAATACATATTCATAAAATAACGGAAGTTGGTGCTGAATATAGAATTATTGCTTCCATGTTCCTTAGTTAGTTCGGTCTTTTTTCCTTTTGAGTCGATTTTATAGGTAGCATTACGTAACGGATTCCCCTCGTTACTTTCGAAATAGAATGTATTGGTCGTTGGATCCCAACCGATAAATGAAGTAACTTCATAATTGCCTTTCGTTACTTGTTTTACTAAGTTCCCTCCCAATGTGTACCAATAAATATGGTTATATCCGTCGCGTTCGCTCATAAGTGCAAAATGGTCTTTGTAGAATACAATATTTTCGTATGCGCTCTCTTTAATATATTGAGGAGCTTCATCGCGTACAATCAGTTTACATACGGCAGAACGAGGATTCGCCATATAAATATCGAAACGGTTTTGGTTACGGTTTAGAGTCATTATGGCTAACATATCCGGATTTTGTGTAAACTTGATACGTGGAATATATCCGTCGGCATCCAATGGAAGCTCCATTTTACGGGTTACTCTACTTTTTATATCGAATGTATGTACGGTGACATTTGAATTTTTTGCTCCGGCTACCGGATATTTGTAACTGTATGCTCCCGGATATTCGTCGAATTGAGTCAATGAAGGAGCCATACCTTTGTATAAAGGGAAAGAGAACATGGGCACCTGAGATTCATCGAAACGGATATAAGCAATCATTTTGCTATCGGCACTGAAATCGAAAGCTCGATTATAACCGAATTCTTCTTCGTTTACCCAATCGGGGATTCCATTAAGTACTTGGTTAAATTTGCCGTCTTTGGTTATTTGAGATTCACTGTTGTTGAATAAGAGTTTTACAAGGAAAATATTGTTATCTCGTACAAAAGCGATGTTGTTTCCGTCTGGAGAAAATAAAGGCACTTGTTGCGGACCGTTTTTAGATAAAGGTTCCAATGTGTTGTTCTTTACTGTATATATATAGTATTGAGCAGTAAACGAACGGCGATATATAGGTTTGGTTTCTGTCTGGATAAGGATCCGGCTTTCATCCGGCGACATGATGTAGCCGTCAATATTCTTTAATTTATGGTTACGAGCCGTTTCTACATTAAAAATAACACCGGCTTCTTTTCCGTTCTTAAAGGAATATTTAACAATACGTTTGCTGTCGGGACTGATTTGAGCATAATGTTCTCCGTCTAATAAAGGATTAACTCCGTAAATACGTTGTGAGCGATAAGCACCATTAATGACATCTTTTAAACTCAGCTTGTCGGCAGCCTCAGTAAAAGTAGCGGTTAAGAGGCATAATATAAATAGAAGCGTTGTTTTTTTCATTATAGTAACAGTTTGTTTTTGATAATTGCTGCAAAAGTAATGAAAATTCGGTGGATACCTCTTCTTATTTTGTTATTTTTGCGTCCGTTATGAACAAAAATAATATCAATACGGTTTCCCTTTATAACGAGTTTAATGTTTTTCTGAAAAAGCATTTTCCTTATAAAGTTCAGAAAATTTCATTGAACGCCGGTTTCTCTTGTCCTAACCGTGATGGTTCTGTGGGATGGGGAGGATGTACATATTGTAATAATCAAACATTTAATCCTGCCTATTGCGACACGGGAAAAAGTATTTCTCTCCAAATGGAAGAAGGAAAAGCATTTTTTTCGCATAAATATCCTGAGATGAAATATTTGGCATATTTTCAGGCTTATAGTAACACTTATGCCGGGTTGGACGAACTGAAGCGGAAGTATGAAGAGGCGCTTTCGGTACAGGATGTGGTAGGGTTAGTTATAGGAACCCGTCCCGATTGTATGCCGGAAGCCTTGTTGAATTATCTGGAAGAGATAAATCAATATGCTTTTTTAATTGTTGAATATGGTATAGAAAGCACGAATGATGAAACTCTATTGCGTATCAATCGGGGACATACTTTCGCTGTGGCAAAGGACGCAATTTGTCGTACGGCGGAACGTAATATCTTTACGGGAGGACATGTGATTTTAGGATTGCCTGGGGAGGAAAGGAAAGAGATGATTGAACAGGCTGCTGTTTTGTCGGAACTTCCGTTAACTACTTTGAAATTGCATCAGTTGCAATTGATTAAGGGTACTCGTATGGCTTATGAGTACCAGAAGGATCCTGAACGGTTTCATTTGTACACGGCTGGAGAATATGCTGATTTGGTAATTGATTACATTGAGCGTCTTCGTCCGGATTTAGTGTTAGATCGTTTTATATCACAGTCTCCAAAGAAGATGTTGATTGCTCCCGATTGGGGATTGAAGAATTATGAATTCACTGATATGGTGAAAAAACGTATGCGTCAGCGTATGTCCTATCAAGGAAAGTTTTATAAAGGAGTAGTGAAGGAGTGAAAATAGTGAGGTTGGCAAACTTGTTTGGAAAAAGTTTTTATTTGTATTCTTATTTTTTCTAACTTGTGAAAGAAATGAGAATTCTTTTATGCTCTGAAAGATAAAAAACTGCGAAACTTAAAGAAGAGTAAACATAAATGATTGAAACAATGAAAATAAAAGGTAACATATATTATGTGGGTGTAAATGATCGGACCAAGCCTCTGTTTGAAGGAATGTGGCCATTGCCTTATGGTGTTTCGTATAATTCGTATCTTATAGCGGATGAAAAGATTGCTTTGGTGGATACGGTAGAAGTGGACTTTTTTGAAAGATATTTAGATAAAATAAAACAAGTGATAGTTGACCGGCCCATTGATTATTTGATTATTAATCATATGGAACCCGACCATTCCGGTTCAATCAATTTAATTCGTAAATATTATCCGGAGATTACCTTAGTAGGAAATAAAAGGACTTTTGATATGGTGGCGGGTTTTTATGGTGAGACTGGAAACTTTTTGACGATAGATGAAGGGGATTCGCTTTCGCTGGGATGTCATCTCTTAAGATTTTATATGATACCTATGGTGCATTGGCCGGAAACGATGATTTCGTTTGACGAAACGGAAAATGTACTCTTTTCAGGTGATGCATTCGGATGTTTTGGTGCGTTGAATGGAGGGGTTTTGGATATATCGATGGATACGGAATGGTATTGGAGTGAGATGGAACGCTATTATTCTAATATAGTCGGAAAATATGGTTCTCCGGTTCAAAAGGCTCTACAGAAGTTACAAGGTTTGGATATTAAAGTTATTGCTTCTACCCACGGACCTGTGTGGACCGTACAGATTCCGCGTGTAGTGGCTACATATGACCGGCTGAGTCGTTATGCTACCGAGGCAGGACTTGTTGTTTGTTACGGAAGTATGTATGGCAATACCGAGCAGATGGCTGAAGCCATTGCTGAGGGTGCTTCGGAGCAGGGAGTGAAAAAAATTATCATGCATGATGTAATGCGGGTGAATCATTCGTATATCATTGCAGATGTTTTTCGTTATAATGGTTTGGCTGTGGGAGCTCCTACATATAATGGAGCTTTATTTCCGGAAATGGAATCTTTGTTAGGTAAGCTTGTTTGCCGTGATATAAAGGATCATTATTTAGGATATTTTGGAAGTTTTAGTTGGTCTGGTCAGGTTGTCAAGCGAATTACTGAAATAAGTGAACGATTGAAATTTGAAATTGTTGGCACACCGGTTGAAATGAAGTATGGAGTAAAGCCTGAGAGTCTTGAGCTATGTAAGGCATTAGGTAGAGCTCTAGCAGACAAGATATTGGGAAAATAGTTTAGACATAGACAACTATTTTGAAAGATTACTATTTCGGTAAGGATTAATAGTCTAACTCAATTAAAGAATAAGGGTATTTCAGATAAAAGACAAGGATAATAAGGCGTAGACTTATATAGAATAAATATGGGCGTATTCCAGACTTGCGTCAGGAATAAAAAAGGGAAAAGAGTGATGTATAACGTTCGGTTGAAATTAGGATAGAATACACGAAGGGAGGTCTTTATTGAAATAATTCATTGAGAAAAAATAAAAAAGAAGAGGGGACTTTCCAGTCTGTTGAAACTCTGATTTTACTATTGTTGAGATAAAAGCTCCATAAAAATTGGATATTGTATTGAAATCGCATTATTTTGTATTACGCTATCGGATGGATTTTATCTGATAGTAAGATGGATTGGCTAAGAAAAATAGAGTTTCAGTGTTATTTTTATAAAATCTGACTGGCAGATGGAGAATAGAGATTTAATTAATATAGATTTTACGCACTTCTCTTTGGATGTTGAGTATTACCGATGTAATTTTAAGAACTGTAATTTTGCCGGGATGCGTATCGGGAAAGTTTTATTTGAGCAGTGTCGATTTGAACATTGTAATTTGAGTCTACTGATGGCAAGTAATACTTCTTGGCAAGAGGTATCCTTTTATGAATGTAAAATGACGGGTACTAATTTGGCTGCCAGTAATGGATTTTCGTTATCGCTTTCATTTGAAGAGTGTATATTGTCGTATGCTATTTTTCAGGATCTGAAATTGCAAGGGACTCATTTTGTTAAATGTAACTTACAGGAAGCGGAATTTAGCGGAGCCAATCTTTCAGGTGCTGTTTTTCAAGAGTGCGACCTTTCACGTACAATATTTCAGCATACCAATCTTGAAGGTGCTGATTTTACTACAGCGCAATATTATAGTATTAATCCTAATCAGAATCGTTTGCGTAAAGCACGGTTTTCCCGATATGGTTTGGAAGGCTTGTTGGGCAGCTTTGGCATTGAGATTATTTCATAACAATGCTTTTTTAGTAGAGAGCATATAAAAGTGAAATTTGTTCTCAAGTAAAAACTGGGAATTAAATCTTTCCGATTGATGTCTTTATTGACAAAATATCTTTATTACTTTTACTTCCCAATTTATTATAGAGATTGTATTTTCTTACTCATTTTAATGTTATATTATAGGTATGTGAGATTCACAAGTTATATACAGAAGTGAAGATCATTTTTTACTTGAGAAGTAATCGTTGGATTTTTTCAAATATATATGTTGATATAAAAGACTGCACTTCAGAAGTTTTTTGCTTAACTTTTGAAGTGCAGTTCTGTTTGAGGCGGTTTATTTTCTGGTAAATATTGAATTTATTTCAGTCCATTTACTTTGCTCTTTGTTATTTACTTAACAGGAATTTTTTCAATACGTCTCTGGTGACGTCCGCCTTCAAATTTAGTATTAAAGAATTCGGTCATGATTTGATCGGCTTCCTCGGTGGTGATAAAGCGCCCAGGCATTACAAGCACATTGGCATCGTTATGTTGACGAGCTAGATGAGCTATTTCCGGAATCCAACAAAGTGCGGCACGGATTCCCTGATGATGATTCAATGTCATGTTGATACCATTTCCGCTTCCACAGATTGCAATACCTGGATAACATTCACCTGCTTCCACAGCCAATGCCAAAGGATGGGCAAAATCTGCATAATCACAACTTTCCGAAGTATAAGTACCAAAATCTTGATATTCCATTCCGCGTCCTTCGAGCCAGATTTTTACGAACTGTTTTAGTTCGAAGCCTGCATGATCTGATGCTAAACCGATTTTCTTCATATTGCTTTTTTTAGTGAGAGAGAGTGAAAAGCCGGTAAACCGCTTTTCACTTTCTCAAAGATTATACATTTTCTCGTTAAAGCATTTCTTTTACTTGATTGTATACATTCTCAGCCGTGAAACCAAGCTTTTCGTCCAATACTTTATATGGAGCAGAGAAACCGAATGATTCCAGACCAAATACTTTACCATTAACACCAACTAGTCCTTGAAGGTTTACAGGAAGTCCAGCGGTCAGACCGAATACTTTAGCTCCTGTAGGAATAATAGATTCCTGATACTCTTTACTTTGGCTGCGGAATAATCCTTCAGATGGAGCGGAAACAATACGAAGTTTGATTCCGTCTTTACGAAGAAGTTCGGCACCCGCTACCAATGTAGCTACTTCCGAACCGGAAGCTACTAAAATTACATCCGGATTTTCGTCGGCTCCGGCAACAATATATGCACCTTTGCTTGCTTGTACATAATCCGTACCTGCTGGTAAATTCGTAATGTTTTGACGAGAAAAAATCAGTGCGGTAGGAGTCGTGGTATTCTCCATAGCTAGTTTCCACGCAATTGTGGTTTCTTCTGCGTCTGCTGGGCGAAGAACCAGCATAGAATTATGTCCTTTATGATTTTTCAGTTTCTCCATCAAGCGGATTTGAGCTTCTTGTTCCACTGGTTCATGAGTCGGTCCGTCTTCTCCCACACGGAACGCATCATGAGTCCAAATGAATTTTACCGGTAACTCCATTAAAGCAGCCATGCGTACAGCAGGTTTCATATAATCAGAAAATACAAAGAAAGTAGCGCAAGCCGGAATTACACCACCATGAAGAGCCATACCTAAACAACAGCAAGCCATTGTCAACTCTGCTACACCTGCTTGGAAAAAAGCTCCTGTAAAGTCACCTTTTGTAAAGGCGTGGGTTTTCTTCAAGAATCCGTCAGTCTTGTCAGAATTAGAAAGGTCCGCTGATGCGACGATCATATTTTCGACCTGTGTTGCTAATGCGCTCAGGACAGTAGCTGAAGCACTACGGGTCGCCGCATTAGCTTTTTGTTCGATACCTGCCCAATTTACTGTCGGTACTTTGTTCGCAAACCAATCGTTCATTTTAGCAGCTAGCTCAGGGTTAGCTTTCGCCCATTCTGCTTTTGCTGCATATTTTTTCGATACGATTTCTTTCAGTTCGGCAGCACGTTTTGCATAGAGTTCTTTTACTTCGGGGAAAATTTGGAATGGTTTTGTAGGATCACCGCCCAGATTAGTTATTGTGTTAATGTAAGCGTCACCTCCGAGCGGAGCACCATGTGTTGCGCAGTTTGCTTCATAACTTGAGTTGTCCGCTTTGCGTGCACCTTTGCCCATCACTGTTTTGCCGATGATTAGAGTCGGACGTTCTTTTTCTGCTTTGGCTTCTTTCAATGCTTCACGAATTTGGTTTGGATCGTTACCATTAATAGTAATGACTTTCCAGTTCCATGCTTCATATTTTTTTGCAGTATCTTCACTCATGACATCCTTACACTCAGTAGATAACTGAATATCATTAGAGTCGTAGAACATAATGAGGTTATCTAATCCTAAGTGTCCGGCAATGCGTCCTGCTCCTTGTGATATTTCCTCTTCGATACCACCATCGGAAATATATGTATAGATGGTTTGATTCATCACGTCACCCAAACGTGCTTTGAGGAATTTTGCGGCAATAGCGGCGCCTACTGCAAATGTATGACCTTGTCCTAATGGACCGGATGTATTTTCAATGCCACGCATTACATCTACTTCGGGATGTCCCGGAGTAGGACTTCCCCATTGACGGAACTGAGAAAGTTCCTCCATCGTAAACTTGCCCGTCAACGCTAGCACGGAATATAGCATTGGTGACATATGTCCCGGGTCTAGGAAGAAACGGTCACGACCTTCCCAACGAGGATTTTCAGGATCATATACTAAAAACTCAGAGAATAGTACGTTTATAAAGTCTGCACCTCCCATTGCGCCACCCGGATGTCCGGAATTAGCTTTTTCTACCATTGAAGCGGCGAGGATACGAATATTGTCCGCTGCGCGATTCATTATTTTATTATCATTCATAGTTATTTGTAAATTTGGTGTTTAAAGATGATTCAGTTGAACAAAACAGCTCTGAATTTTCTGTTATTTATTTTTTTAATTTGACAGCTATTTCTTCAATAGGTAGTCCTGCCATGTAATTTTTAATATATGTATTAAAGCCATCTACCTCTTCGGCTGTAGGTGAAACTTCGATACCTGCGTCTCCAGCAAATACTATTTCATCCAGGAAATCGGCAAGAGATTGTTTCTTATCATTATTTACAAGATAAGAAGCAAGTAGAGCGATGCCCCATGCACCGCCTTCTCCGGCTGTTTTCATTACAGAAATAGGCGAGTTGATAGCAGCCGCAAGTATTTGTTGACCTACACCCTTCGTTTTGAATAGTCCTCCATGCCCTGTAATTCTATCGACTTTTATTTTCTCTTCTTTGAAAAGTATATCATTACCTATCTTAAGTACTCCGACGGAAGCATACAAGTGAGTTCGCATAAAGTTTGCGAGATTAAATTTATCGTTTGCCGAACGTACGAATAGTGGTCTGCCTTCTGCCAATCCTGTTATAGGTTCACCTGAAATGTAATTGTATGAAATCAGTCCTCCGCAATCAGCATTTCCTGTGAGCGCATGATTGTAGAGTTTTCCATATATTTCATCCATATCTACGGGCATACCCATAAGTTCCTGATATTCTTTGAATAAGTTAACCCATGCGTTAAGGTCGGAGGTACAATTGTTGCAATGTACCATCGCTACAAGACTTCCATCCGGAGTAGTAACCATATCAATCATTTCGTATGGTTTTGACAGCTCCTTTTCTAATACGATCATGGAGAAAGAAGATGTACCTGCTGATACATTGCCTGTACGTTGCTTGACAGCATTGGTTGCAACCATGCCGGTACCCGCATCTCCTTCCGGTGGACAAACAGGTATTCCTGCCTTTAAATGCCCTGAGACATCAAGTCTTTGAGCACCTTCTGGCGTGAGGAAACCAGCGTTTTTACCTGCAGGCAAGACTTTCGGAAGAATATCAAGCAACTTCCAGTTATATCCTTTCGGAGCAATAAGAGAATCAAACTTAGCTACCATTTCGGCGGAATAGTTTTTGGTATTCGGATCTATAGGAAGCATACCTGATGCGTCGCCTATGCCTAATACTTTTTCACCTGTTATTTGCCAATGAACATAACCGGCAAGTGTTGTTAGATAATCAATATCTTTGACATGCTCTTCGTTATCCAAAATAGCTTGGTATAGGTGAGAAATGCTCCATCTCAGAGGAATATTATAGACAAATAGGTCTGACAAGGCTGCTGCGGCCTGACCGGTATTGGTATTTCTCCATGTACGGAAAGGTACGAGGATTTCAGCTTTTTCATTAAATGCCATATAGCCATGCATCATAGCGCTGATACCGATAGCGGCTAAAGTTTCAATTTCTATATCGTATTGATTCTTAACGTTCGAACGAAGGTCCGCATAACAATCTTGCATTCCATACCAAACAGCTTCTGTGCTGTAAGTCCAAAGACCGTCAGTTAACTGATTCTCCCACGTATGACTTCCTTGAGCAATAGGCTTGTTTTCTTGGTCAATTAGGACAGCTTTAATTCGAGTTGAACCGAATTCTATACCAAGAATAGCTTTGCCTGTTTCAATGGTTGATTTTGCATCTAATTTCATATAGGGATCAATAATTTAAGGTAAGTAACTAAATAATTTTAATTTTACCTTGATTCCATCTGTCATACCAAGTGTTATCAGAGTATTTTGATAAACTCAATATGACAGATGTTATCAAGTTGTTGTATGGGGCTTAAGCTAATAAATTTTTAGCATAGCGCTTTATTCAACATGTAATATACTTCATTCAAGCGTAACTCTTTCTTGAAGTTACTGATAGTTGTATCCTTGTCAATTACTACCATTTCTATACCTGCAATGTCGGCGTAGTCTTCCCAATACTCAGTGGTCAAATCGAAAGAGAAGCTGGAGTGGTGTGTTCCACCTGCTAGAATCCATGCACCTGCACCTACTTCGAAATTAGGTTGTGGAATCCATAATGCAGAAGCTACCGGGAGCTTAGGCAACGGTTTGGATTTGATGCATTCTACTTCATTTACAATCATTCGGAAACGGTTACCCAGGTCGACAACCGTAACAGCCACACCTGCTCCTTGTTTGGAAGTGAATACCAAACGAGCTGTTTCGCTGTCGACACCAATACTCAAGCGGTGAACTTCCAATTTAGGCTTATGTTCAGAGATCAAGGGACAAACTTCTAACATGTGAGCTTGCAAAATTGCGCTGTTTTCACCGTCGAAGTTTAAAGTATAATCTTCCAAGAAAGAACACCCTTTAGGCATACCTTGGCTCATGAACCAAGTGGTGCGATATAGAGCTGCCGTTTTCCAGTCACCTTCAGCCCCGAATCCGTAGCCTTCAGCCATCAAACGTTGGGATGCCAGTCCCGGAATCTGGTCGAATTCGCCCAAGTCGTCGAAGTTAGTTGTAAAACCTTTAGCTCCATAGTCTTTTAACAAGCGGCGAAGAGCGATTTCTGCTTTAGCGGCATTCCATATCTTAGTGTAAGCTTCAGTTCCTTCTTTTTCTAGTTCGGGAGCATGGTCGTATTCTTTCCAATAAGTTTCTACAAGTGCTTTCACATCACTATCTTCGATAGCTCTGTGATATTCCATTAGTTTGTTTACCGGACAGTAGTCTACGTGATAACCTAATACTTGTTCGGCGGATACTTTATCCCCGTCAGTTACGGCAACATTATTCATTTGGTCGCCGAAGCGGAGAATCAGCATGTCTTGTGCGTCAGCCCAAGCGGCACAAACGCGCATCCATATTGCAATCTTTTTTTGAGCTGCTTCATCTTGCCAATGGCCCACTACCACTTTGCGGTTCTTACGCAAACGGGTACAAATATGTCCAAATTCGCGGTCACCATGTGCGCTTTGGTTCAAATTCATGAAATCCATATCCATGGTATCCCAAGGAATTTCTTTATTGAATTGAGTATGGAAGTGAAGCAGAGGTTTTTTTAACTCCTGCAATCCGTGTATCCACATTTTAGCAGGTGAGAAAGTGTGCATCCAAGTAATCACGCCAATACAGTGTGGATCATTGTTCGCTGCTTTAAATGCATCGGTAATTTCTTTAGAAGAATTAACCGTACCTTTATATACTACTTTTACAGGAAGATTACCTGAAGCGTTCAATCCTGCTACCATTTCATTAGAATGTGCGTCTACTGCGATAACCGCATCACCTCCGTACAAGAGCTGAGCTCCTGTTACGAACCATACTTCATAATTGTCAAATACCATTTTATACGTTATTTATAGGTTATGTCATTTAATTTTTTAAGTAATATAAAGAATCATCACCTTCATTGTTTAGGATGAAGGAAATTGAAATTTGGTTGATAATGAATTATTTTTTATTCTTAAAGTAGTCTTTCCGACTAATAACTCCTTTTTCCTCCTTGATATTACTTACTTGTTTATTATTTCTTTTTCTGACCGTAATAAGCATTTGGTCCATGTTTGCGGCTAAAATGCTTTTCAATTAGCAAAGGATTCATAGTCAGATTTGGGTTGGCGCTATAAGCAATACTTGCCATTTTGGCTACTTGTTCCATTACTACAGCATTATGTACAGCTTCATGAGCATCTTTTCCCCAAGCAAAAGGTCCGTGATTCTTTACCAGAACACCCGGTGTATGGACAGGGTTCATTCCGTTAAAACGATTTACGATAACGTTACCCGTTTCTTGTTCGTAGTTATTCATAACTTCTTCTTCGGTCATATCAGCCGTGCAAGGTATAGCTTTATAGAAATAATCAGCGTGAGTTGTTCCTATATTAGGGATATCCAAGCCTGCTTGTGCCCATGCAGTGGCATAAGTTGAGTGGGTATGTACTATACCTCCGATTTCGGGAAATGCCTTGTACAAAACAAGGTGAGTCGGTGTGTCGGAAGATGGGTTCAAATTTCCTTCCACTATATTTCCGTTCAGGTCTACTACAACCATATCCTCAGCTTTCATTACATCATATTCCACACCACTTGGTTTTATCACTACCAATCCGCTATCATGATCTATAGCTGATACATTTCCCCAAGTGAAAATAACCAAGCCATGTTTTACCAAATCCAAGTTCGCTTGAAAAACTTTTTCTTTTAATGCTTCTAACATATCTTTAAAGTTTGAATTTAGAGTCTTTTCCGTAAGCTTTATGATTAAATTTATATAAGTAGGCTCCTCGTTTCGACCCTGTTTTATCAATCATTTCCGTTTTCTCTATAAAGTCCATTTCAGCTACTTTTTTTCTAAAATTGCGCTTGTCAATGGGCTCTCCGTATATAGCTTCGTATAAATTTTGCAATTGCGTCAAGGTAAATAACTTGGGTAGCAGATTAAAACTAATCGGTTCTGTAGTCGCTTTTCTGCACATTAACTCCCTAGCTTGTTTTACCATTAATGAGTGATCGAAAAGGAGAGTAGGTACACAATTTATCTCAGCCCAGTAGGCATTGTGCTTTTTTACTGATTCCTTATCGTATTCGTCAATGTTGATTAAAGCATAGTAGGCGACCGATATTACTCGTTCGCCTGGATCTCGGTCAATATCACCGAAAGCACCGACCTGTTCCATATATACATTCGTCAGGCCCGTTAACTCTTTCAAGACTCTTTTGGCCGCATCATCTACACTTTCATCTTTTTGTACAAATCCACCCATTAATGACCATTCCCCTCTTCCCGGATCCATGCCCCGTTTTAAAAGAAGCAGACTGAGCCCTTTTTGATTGAATCCGAAGATAATACAATCAACGGCTACATAGAACCGGGGGTTTATATCATAATAGGTAGTCATATTATCCAATTACCAGAAAATAACATACAAACATGTTAAAATAAGACATATTCCTAGTGCACCAAGTGCGAAGCCTTTGTCTGTCTTGAACAATGTTAAATCGATATCTACGGCTTTCGGATCTTTTACAGTATCTTTTGAATTTGAATAAAGTAATAAAGATACGGTGGAGAACAAAGCTGTGGTACAGAAAAATGCTTCAAAGCCAATATTATCCAAATAAACGATTATCTCATTTGTAGATCCCCCCAAGTAGAGTATCTTCTGGATAGTAGCAGCCGCAAAACAAATAAGGGCAGCCAAACCTGTTATTTTGCTCCATTTCATCATCTTGCGACGGTCGTCTGCGATGGGTAAGTCGGCGTTAACTGCTGTTCTGTCACCATAAGTAATGGCTACGAATATCAGGAATAACACGATGAATACATAACCCATACGGAATTGGAAAGGCATATCAGGGAACATAATCTTGAAAAATACACCTACCGGAATCGTTGCGATAGAGGTCCATACTGCCGCTTTGCCTGAAGCACGTTTCCATAATAAACCAAGACCAAATACAATACAGATACCCGGATAAATGAAACCTGAATATTCCTGAATGTATTGGAATGCTTGGTCGAGGCCACCTAATAAAGGTTCTACGGCAATGGCTGCAATAATCAATGCGGCTAAGGCTGTCATACGTCCAACTTGTACCAATTTCTTTTCAGATGCGTTTTTATTGATATATTGTTTGTAAATATCCATCGTGAAAATAGTAGAAGTAGAGTTAAACATAGAGGCTAATGATGAAATAATAGCTGCTGCTAATGCTGCGAATGAAAGCCCTTTAATACCAATCGGTGTAAAGTTGCGAATCATCCAAGGATAAGCATCGTCAGAAACATTGATACTTCCGTGAATATCGAAATAGCCTTGTTGTAAACCTGGGATAGATTCTGGATAGTTAAACATTACATATGCACAAATTCCTGGTAGTACAACGATGAAAGGTATAAGAATTTTCAGAAAACCAGCAAATATCAAACCTTTTTTGGCTTCTTTCAAACTTTTTGCAGCCAGACCTTTCTGTATAATGTATTGGTTGAAACCCCAATATCCGAGGTTGGTAATCCATAAACCACCTACGATAGCAGCGATACCTGGAAGATCTTTAAATGAATCGGGTGATTTGGCTCTGTCCACAATCAAATTGAAATGAGTATCATCCGGTAAAGACTTAAGTTTATCAAATACGATTGTAAAGCCTTCCCAGGCACCATGTCCTTCTCCCGATACAGCTTCCAATGCAAAATAAGCAGTAATCAAACCGCCACCCACAAGGAAGACAACTTGCATCACGTCGGTCCAGGCAACAGCCGATAAACCTCCATAGATAGAATAGATACCCGCAATAACGAATAAGGCGATAATGATGTAGATGCGGTATTCGGGACTTACTCCTAAGATTTGTTCAATGGCTAAAGCTCCCAACCATGCAACAGAAGTTAGGTTCACAAATACATAAAGAAATAACCAAAAGATAGAGAATGCCAATCCTACACCATTGTTGTAGCGTTCGCGTAAGAATTGGGGAATAGTAAAAATTTTCCGCTCAATCATGATTGGCAATAAGAATTTGGCTACCAGAATCAATGCGGCGGCGGCCATTAGTTCATATGCAGCGATACACAGACCAATTTTATAACCGGAACCGCTCATACCAATAAACTGCTCTGCTGAAATATTAGCGGCAATTAATGAGGCGCCTACCGCCCACCATGTTAATGTGTTTCCTGCTAAGAAATAATCATTTGCGCTTTTTTCTTTTCCGTTTTTGTTACGGGAAAGAAATAAACCCAAACAGATAAGTAGTATTATATACGCTCCAAAGATTATATAATCAATGGTTTCGAATCCAGATCCATTCATTTTCTAAAGTGTTTTTATGATAAATATTTTAGTTTATTTCTTTACGCTGAATTTAAAAATGCAATGACTCTTATAAGTCTGTCCCGGTTCTAAGATAGCTGAAGGCCAATCGGGCTTATTGGGACTGTCGGGATAATGCTGGGTTTCCAGACAAATAGCTGCACGTTGGTTATATACAATACCTTTTTTCCCGGTTACCGTACCGTCAAGGAAGTTACCTGTGTATACCTGTATTCCAGGTTCGTCAGTATATACTTCCAAAACAATACCTGTTAATGGAGATATTAGTTTAGCGGCAATTTTGGTATCATCACCAGCTGTATTCAATACCCAGTTATGATCGTAACCATTACCATTCTTCAATTGCGCATAATCGTAGTTATTAATTTCTTTACCAATTTCCTTTTCAGAAGTAAAGTCCATTGGTGTTCCTGTAACTGGAGAAATTTCTCCAGTTGTCATAAAAGTACTGTCTACTGGAGTAAAGTTGTCGGCGTTTACATACAAAATATCATTTGTGATTGTATTCTTCGGATCACCAGACAAATTAAAATAAGAATGATTAGTCATGTTGATAACCGTTTTCTTATCAGTAGTAGCTTCATATTGAATATCAATAGCATTATCGCTAGTTAAAGTGTAAGTAACCGTTGCGGTAACATTACCAGGGAAATTTGAATCACCATCCGGTGAATGCATTACTAAAGACAAAGTACTGTCATTAAGTTGGTTCCCTTGGTACACTTGATACTGCCATCCTTGCGGACCACCGTGTAAGCAGTGTCCGTAGTTATTCTGGGGAAGTTGTATAGTTTCGCCGTCCAGAACGATTTTACCTTGGTTGATACGGTTGGCATATCGTCCTATGGATGCGCCGAAATCGCTGGGTACATTAATATAGTCAGCTATACTGTCGAATCCCAGAACAACATCTCTCATCTCTCCATTTTTATCGGGAACCATGATGGAAACAATACGCCCACCGAAGTTTGTAACGCATACTTCCATGCCTGCGGCATTTTTCAACGTATACAATTGAGTCTTTTTTCCGTGCACTTCTGTTTGGAACTTAGTAGGGTTTAGTCCCGATAAAGTCAATGTTTCTGGAGCTTTAGGAGTACATGAACTGATAAGAAAGATCATGACTCCTGCCCCGAACATACATTTTTTCATGTTTTTCATGCTTTTATACTGTAAATGGTTTTATAAATTTATTTTTATTTTAATCCGCGTGTAAAAGTATTATTCTTTAGAGAAATAAGAAAAGATGTTTATATGTTTTTCAACATAAAAAGTGTATGCCTTACACTTTTTAATTCTCTTTTTTATAAAAGTCAAGAATGATTTTTATTTCGTTTTCTCTTTTACACAATATTTACTTTCTCTTTTAAGATCAAATTAATTTGCGTGCACCATCACTTATGGTTACATCATATATTTTGGGAATTCGATTGAATTTTGATTTGAAACTTTCGATTGCGTCATTAATGAATGTATCATATAGTTCGTTTTTCACTAAATTAATTGTACATCCTCCGAAACCTCCTCCCATAATGCGTGAACCTGTCACTTGATTCTTTTTAGCACAGTTATTCAGAAAGTCTAGTTCTTCACAACTGACTTCGTATAATTTACTTAAACCATAGTGGGTCTCGTACATTTTTTGTCCAACAGTTTCATAATCGTTTCGTTCCAGTGCGTCGCATACATCTAAAACTCTTTGTATCTCTTCAATAACATATTCCGCACGCATGAAATCTTCTTGTGAAATGCTGTGAGCTACTTCTTGTAACATGTCCATGTTAGAATCACGTAAAAACTCTACATGCGGATGATTCTTTTGAATAGCGGCAATAACAGTTTCACAACTTTGACGACGTTTGTTATAGGCGGAGGAGGCTAGTTCGTGTTTTACTACCGAATCAATTAACACTAATCTGTATCCTTCCGGTTTAAATGGAAAATATTGATATTCGAGAGAACGACAGTCCAATCGGATCAAATTGTCCTTTTTGCCAAATACTGATGCAAATTGATCCATAATGCCACAATTTACGCCTGTGTAGTTATGTTCTGTGGCTTGTCCTACTTTTGCCAATTCGAATTTATCTATTTGATTATCGCCGAACATATCGTTCAGAGCATAGGCATACGTACTTTCTAATGCAGCTGAAGATGACATGCCTGCTCCTAAAGGAACATTTCCGGAAAAGGCTGTATTGAATCCTTTTACTTTAACTCTTCGTTTAATCATTTCACGACATACTCCGAACAAATAACGTGCCCAACTTGTGCGTGGCGCATCTTCTTCGTTCAATCCAAATTCTACATAATCTTTCAAGTCGATGGAGTATGCGCGTACTGTTTGTGTGCCGTTTGGCTTCAATTCGGCTATCATACCTTTATCAATGGCGCCCGGAAAAACAAAACCTCCGTTATAATCCGTGTGTTCTCCGATAAGGTTGATTCTTCCTGGAGAAGTGTATATTGATCCCGTTGTGCCGTCGAAATGTTTAATGAAACGGTTTCTCACATGTTCTATTTCCATAGGTATCTCGTTTTAATGGTTTATTCTTTAACTTTTACTCGGTAGGTGGTTGTTTGGCTATAAATATTGCCAGGGTTTAATATGACTGTGGGGAAATAACTCCGGTTGGGTGTATCAGGGAAATGTTGTGCTTCAAAACAGACAGCGCTTCGATCAGGGAATGTATTGCCTAAGGCTCCAGTCATTCCGTTGTTCCAGTTTGCGGTATAGAATTGTAATCCAGGTTCGGTTGTATACACTTCTAACGTACGTCCGCTTATGGGATCGGTACATTCAGCGGCAAAGCTTTCTTCTCCGGCTTCTACCTTATTTAATATATAGCAATGATCGTAACCTTTACCGAAGATGAGCTGTTCAAAAGGAATATCTATGCGCTCGCCTATTACATGTGGAGTTCGGAAATCCATAGGAGTTCCTTCTACTTTCAATATCTCACCTGTCGGAATGGAAGTATTACCAGTTGGCAGATAGTAGTCAGCGTTAATTGTGACAATATTGTTTTCTGCACTGGGAGTAGGGTTCCCTACGCCGGATAAGCTGAAAAAAGCATGATTGGTCAGATTGACAATTGTTTTTTTATCCGTGGTTGCCTGATATTGTATGACTAGCGCGTTGTCTTCTGTTAATGTATAACTCATTTCTACCTTTAAATTGCCGGGAAATCCTTCTTCACCGTCTTGCGCTTCATAACCGAAAACTAACGTATCTGGTGCTTGTCGGCATAGGTCCCATACTCGTTTGTGAAAACCTCTGGAGCCACCGTGAAGAGAGTTCTTTCCATTATTTTGTTCCAGTTTATAAACTTTACCGCCAAGCGTGAATTTGCCGTCGGCGATACGATTTCCATAACGTCCAATGGTAGTACTGAGAACACTGACTTCACTGTTCATCAGATGTTCTATGCTATCGTGTCCTTGAATGATATTGGCCATTTTGCCGTTTCGGTCGGGAGTCATAAATGATAGAAGGGCACATCCGAAATTGGTCACGGCTAATTCTATACCGTGCGAATTGGTTAAAACATACAGATCCGTTTCCTTTCCATCTATGACTCGTCTGAAATCTTCTCTTTTGAGTCCGGAAAGGGTGGTTGAATTATTCATGGTATTATCTATTTATTTTTATTAAATCTGTTAGTCGCAAAGTTATATAACATCTTTGGTTTCAACAAAGATTTGATGGTAAAACTGCTTCTTTTGATGTACTGTTGTCTAAATTTGATTAAAATTGAATGATAAAAGGTGCTTTAATAGATGATATAACTCTTAAAAATAAATCTTGTAAGCTTTTTATTGGGAGATGCTTGTCAGGAAATCGGCAACAATAAAGCTACTGCCTCCTATAAAGATGAAATCTGTTTCCAAAGAGTCTTTACGTGCCTCCTCCAAGGCCTCTTTAACAGTAGGATAGCATTCTCCTTGCAATTGGTATAATGCAGCTAGGGCTTGTAGCTCTTTGGCAGGTATAGCGCGTTTTACACTGGCTTGGGTGAAATAGTATACAGCCTCTTTGGGAAGCATTTTCAATACGCCGCGAATATCCTTATCATTTACCATGCCAAAAACGATGCGTAGAATACGATAAGATTGCCGTTTTAATTGTGAGGTAATATATTGAAAGCCACCGATATTATGACCAGTATCGCAAACCACCGTAGGATGGTTGCTTATTTTTTGCCAACGTCCCATTAATCCGGTTAATTCACTTACTTGCATGAAACCGTTTCTTATATCCGTTTCATTGATATGATATCCTATTTCTTTCAATCGTTGTAGTGCGGATAATAAGGTATTTGTATTTTTTATCTGACAAAGCCCTCCTAATTCGCCTTGTAGATTGGTATAATTTTTAGTTTGGTATAAAAATCCTTTTTGGTTTGGGGTAGCCGAAATAAGGAGTTGCTCATCTTCTGCAAAATAAATAGGAGCATTCATTTCTTTTGCTTTAAGATCGAATATGGGACGAGTCTCTTTATTAGTTTCTCCTATAACGACGGGTACGTTTTCTTTTATTATACCCGCTTTTTCGCCTGCAATTTTCGCCAAAGTGTTTCCTAAAAATTGCACATGATCAAAGCTGATGTTTGTAATTACGCATAAGTCAGGATGGATGATATTGGTGCAATCCAACCGTCCGCCTAATCCTACTTCTATCACGGCAACATCTACATGTTGGTTGGCAAAGTAATCAAAAGCCATAGCCGTAGTAAGTTCAAAAAAGGACGGGTGAATAGGTTCGTAAAAAGATTTATGTTGTTCTATAAAATTGGTGACAAATAATTTGGAGATCGGTTCCCCGTTTACTCGGATACGTTCTCTAAAATCAATTAGATGAGGGGATGTGTAAAGTCCGGTTTTATAACCTGCGCATTGTAAGATAGCAGCGAGTGTATGCGAGCAAGAACCTTTTCCGTTGGTCCCTGCTACATGAATTGTTTTAAATAGGGTATGAGGATGTCCAAAATATTCATCTAAGGCAAAAGTAGTGTTTAATCCTTCTTTGTATGCACTTTGTCCTATTTGTTGAAAACACGGTGCAATTTGATACAGGTATTCTAAAGTTTCTTCGTAGGTCATGTTTCAATAATATTTATAATATGTGCAAATATCTATATTTTCTAGCTTACGTGTATAACTTGCGCATTAAAATTTAAATAAATATTGAGTTTCAATAATTGTAGAAATAATTGATACAGTAAAGGTGTATTTGTATTCCGAATTAAATAATTGTCAGATTCCAAAAGATTGTATTTCCTGAAAATCGTCGGAAAAATGGTAAATATAAACGTGACATATGTATAGACAAATTCATTAAAATGAAATTCCAAATCACCATTTTAGTAAAATAAAACGGGAAAATACTGTTATGTTATAATTGGATATAGGCCTGAAAAGCGAAATTGAATATATTGTATCGTAAAAGACCTTATGGCTTCTCAAGCTATTTATGTGAGTTCCACGAATAAATAGGTAATTTAAACAAGTATCGTTTTTTGAGTGTTATATTGTTCAGGAATCAATGATCGTATTATAAAATGGGAGCATGAATAAGATGGTGTATATTTTATTTCCTATACTAATGGATTCCATAATTGAATTAGCTGCAAGATTTTTGCAATTAGATTCAATTAGTTCAGGGCATTGCTTCTTTAGTATACGGAAATTAGTGTTTTCAGACATTATTTTTCCCATACTAGGGTGTATCATATCTTTTTGTATAAGAATATCTATCGACATGATGGAACTCTCTGATTTTATAAAGAAAAAAAGGTTGATAAAACAATTAGGTGTTCGATTTTTCTTTAGTTTTGTTCGAAATTTGGCATCCTCAAATTCCTTATTGGAATTTATAGATATACTTTTACTAGATATTTGTGTTGTGATATATATCCTTAAAAACTATGTGCGTAGTATGGTAAGTTTCATTTATTCTGGCATAAATAGTTTGGATTTATTTTACAACTTATCTATATATTTACCTTCTTCTAAACAATTGATATTATGTGTTTTCATAATTCCATGTCGGCAAAAACCCTAAAATTAGCTGCTCGCTATGGCCGTAAATCAGATGTCGTTGAAATATATCAGGACATCCTGAATGAGCAATATCATGTAAGTGCGTTTAACTATCCGAAATATCCGATTATCACTACTTCTGATGAAGTACAAGTATTTAATTGGGGACTTATTCCATTTTGGACAAAAAATGAGGCAAGTGCAGATAAAATTCGGAGAATGACAATTAATGCGCGGGCAGATACTCTATTTGATAAACCCTCATTTCGCGAACCAATAATGAAAAAACGCTGCTTAGTGCCAAGCACCGGTTATTTTGAATGGAGACACGAAGGCAGTAGAAAAATTCCTTATTATATCTACTTGAAAAATGAGGAGATTTTTTCTATGGCTGGAATATATGACAGTTGGTTCGATAAGGAGACCGGAATGGAATATTATACTTTTTCCATCATCACTACCGATACAAATTCTTTGACCGACTATATTCATAATACTAAGCACCGAATGCCAGCCATTTTGTCGAAAGAAGATGAAGCAAAATGGTTGGAACCCAATTTGCAGAAAACAGAAATTGCTTCTTTTTTAAAACCGTATAATGCCGACCTGATGGATGCATATATAATAAAAAATGACTTTATAAAAAAGCTGCCAACAGATAAAACTATATTAGAACGAGCATAAAAGGAAAGATTTAAATAATGATGGTTCTTTTTAGATAATAGGTATGTATGAATATCTTTATTTTTCTTCACTTTATAGACATTATTCTTGTTTTTGTGGCGATACTTTGCTAAGTTTGCGGACATAACAAAAAATCTATTATCTAATATAATAATATTGTATGAAAGAAACAGTAAGCGCGGATGCGCTTCGTTTACAGACGGAAATTGTCCGTAAACGATTGGTTGAAGTTGTTTATAAGGCGAAAGCCGGCCATATCGGTGGAGGTTTATCTTCCCTCAATGTTTTGACAACTCTTTATTTTCGTGTGATGAATATCGATCCGTTAAATCCTAAAATGGAGGATCGCGATCGTTTTGTAATGAGTAAAGGTCATTGCGTTGAAGCTCTTTACAGTGTGCTTGAAGCACGTGGCTTTATCACGCCGGAGTTAGTTAACACCTATGGACAGTTTGGATCTGTTTTGGCTGGTCATCCTACAATTGAGGTTCCGGGAATAGAAGTTAACAGTGGTGCATTAGGTCATGGTTTACCTATTGGTGTAGGGATGGCAATTGCTGCGAAAATGGATAAAAAAGATTATAAGACTTACGTGCTGATGGGAGATGGTGAACAAGGTGAAGGCTCTATTTACGAAGCTGCTATGGCCGGAAGTCAATATAAACTGGATAATTTGGTAGCCATTATCGACCGAAACGGTTTACAAATCAGTGATACAACGGAAAATGTGATGGGGCTTGAGCCTATTGCTGAACGATGGAGTGCGTTTGGTTGGGATGTACAAGATATAAATGGAAACAGTATCGACGAAATAATTAAGGCATTTGATCGCATTGATTATAATAACCAAAAACCTCATCTGATTATTTTCCGTACCACAAAAGGCAAAGGAGTATCTCTTATGGAGAATATCCTTAAGTGGCATCATGGTGTTCCCACCCAAACTGAGTATGAACAAGCCATCAATGAAATAGAACAACGTATTGAATTATTAAAGAAATAACTATGGAAATTAAGAGTATTCCTTGTAGAAAAAGCTTCACCGATACGTTGTTGGAGCTTGGAAAAAAAGATAAAAATATTATTGCCGTTACTACCGATGCAAGAGGTTCGGTTACGTTGACGGATTTTGCCAAAGAACTTCCCGAACAATTTGTAGAATGTGGTATAGCAGAACAGGATGCAGTGGGTATCTCCGCTGGCCTGGCATCATGTGGAAAGAAAACATTTGTGTGTGGTCCTGCATGTTTTTATGTAGCCCGAAGTTTGGAACAAGTGAAAGTGGATGTTGCTTATTCACAGAATCCGGTTAAGATTTTGGGAGTTAGCGGAGGAGTGGCTTATGGTGCTTTGGGTGCTACTCATCACAGTCTGCACGATATTGCCGTATTGCGCACATTTCCCGGAATGAATGTCGTGTTGCCATGTGATGCTCGCCAGACTCGTAAGTTAGTGATGAAATTAGTAGATTATCCGGAAGCAGTCTACGTTCGGGTAGGACGTAATGCCGTACCTGATGTCTATGAAAATGATAATTTCCCTTTCGAGATAGGTAAAGCCAATACTTTGCTCGAAGGTAATGATTTGACTATTATTGGTACGGGCGAAACTGTGTACCATTGTTATGAAGCTGGTAAACGTTTACAGAAAGAAGGTATCAATGTTCGTGTGTTGGATATGCATACATTGAAACCTGCCGATACAGAAGCTATTATAAAAGCTGCTGAAGAAACTGGTAAGATTATTACGGTGGAAGAACATAGTATGTATGGAGGGCTTGGTGCCATCGTAGCCGAAACCGTTTGTCAACATTGTCCTGTTCCAATGCGAATATTGGGAATTCCTGATGAAAACGCAATACATGGAAAGCCACTTGAGATTTTCCACTATTATAAGTTGGATAGTGAAGGCATCTATCAGACCGCTATTGACTTTTTGAAATAATATACTTTGGATGTGTTACTATGCAAAAATACATTATAGCAATAGATCAAAGTACTTCTGCCACTAAGGCAGTATTGTTTAATGAACAGTGCTTTTTGGTAAACCGCGTAAATGTGGAGCACAAGCAGTACTATCCTAAAGTTGGTTGGGTAGAGCATGATGCGGAGGAAATATATAATAATATGGTGGAGGCTATCCGTCGTATTGTAGATTTGAGTAAAGATGAGGACGAAGTTTCTTATTCGTTGGCTATTACCAATCAGCGTGAAACGGTTGTCGTATGGAACCGCATGACAGGAAAGCCTGTATCCCATGCCGTAGTATGGCAATGCCAGCGTGGAGCCGATATTTGTAAGGATTTGAAGAATAGAGGCTATTCCGATATGATTCAGGAAAAAAGTGGCTTATTGATAGATCCTTATTTTTCGGCAAGCGGTGTGAAGTGGATTCTTGATAATGTGGCAGGAGCAAGAGAACAAGCGGAAAAAGGCGAACTTTTGATGGGCACTATTGATTCTTGGCTTATTTGGAAGCTTACCGGAGGTAAGGTACATGCTACAGATTATACGAATGCTTCGCGTACCTTATTATTTAATATACATACGCTTGAGTGGGACGATGAATTGCTGAAACTTTTTACCGTTCCGCGTTCTATGATGCCACAACTGTTTCCATGTGATTCTATATTTGGTGAAACCACTGTTGAGGGTATTTTCCCGGAAGGCATACAGATTGCCGGAGTCTTGGGAGATTCTCATGGGGCGTTAGTGGGGCAGATGTGTTTTGAACCGGGTATGGGAAAAGCTACATACGGAACAGGTTCTTCCGTGATGGTAAATATTGGCGGGGATGCTGTCAGTGCTCCCCAAGGATTGGTTACCTCGGTAGGATTTGCAGCATGTGGAAAAGTTTTCTATGCTTTCGAAGGGAATATACACTGTACAGGAGCTACCATCAAATGGCTGGTAGAAAAACTGAAACTTATCGAAAGTCCTGCTGTAATAGAACAACTGGCTTTGAGTGTACCGGATAATGGAGGAGTTTATTTGGTTCCGGCATTTGCCGGATTAGGTGCTCCTTGGTGGAATCCTAAAGCAAAGGCCATTCTTTGCGGTATGACACTAGGTACGGAAACCGGACATGTTTGTCGTGCAGCATTGGAAGCCATAGCTTATCAAATCAAAGATTTGATAGACTTGATGACCGGACAAGCTAATGTTTCTCTAAAAGAACTTCGTGTTGACGGCGGGCCTACTAAGAATAAATTGTTAATGCAATTCCAGGCAGACATGTTAAATACTTGTATCAACCGTTCCGATGTAGAAGAAGCTTCGGCTATGGGAGCTATGTTAATGAACGGATTAGCACGTCGGGTATGGAATAACTTGGACGAGGTAGCCCGTTTGCGTACTACGGATAATCGTATTACCCCTGTAATGGGTGAAGTGGAGCGCGCTCAACTTTATAAAGGTTGGGTAGAAGCTGTAAAACTTATTAAATAAATAACAGTGATTTAATTTTATACAACTAACTTAAATTAGTCATCATGAAAAAACAAGCAAAACCGAGGAAAGAAACTTTTGGTATAATTATCGGTACACGTGCCTACTTTAATTCAGAATTAGCTATAGAAGTGCGTAAAACTCTTCTTGAAGAACTTGAGAAAGCCGGATACGGTTATGTTATTCTTGACGAGTGCGATACTTCCACAGGTGGTTCAATGGAAACAATGGAAGACGGAAAGAAATGCGCTGCTTTATTCCGTGCACATCGAGAAGATATAGACGGTATCATTGTATCGTTACCGAATTTCGGTTTCGAAATCGGTATTATCAATGCCATCAGTCGTGCCGAACTGAATGTTCCGGTCTTAGTACAAGCATGCGATGACCAGAATGATAAGGTAGATCTCGATAGTCGTCGTGATGCATTCTGTGGTAAGATATCCGTATGTAATAATTTATATCAGTATGGCATTCCTTTTACAGATACTACTCTTCATACATACTCTATCCATAGCGATTTGTTGATGAAAGACATCAATAAATTTGCTGCTATCTGTCGTGTAGTAAAGAAACTGACTCACGCACGTATCGGTCAGATAGGTACCCGTCCGTTAGGTTTCAATACTTGTCGTGCCAGTGAAAAACTGTTACAGGCAAGTGGTATTACCGTAGTACCGGTCGATTTATCGGAAATCCTTTTTAATGCGCAGAAAATTGATGATGATGCCGCAGCATTAAAAGCAAAGATGGAAGAGATTAGCAACTATGCGAAAGTCCCCGCTGCATATCAAGAAAAATTGGCAAAACAGGCTAAATTAGGTTTAGCTGTGGAGAACTGGATCAATGAAAATGAAGTGGATGCTGCTGCTATTCAATGTTGGGATTCTTTGGAACAAAATTATGGTTGTGCAGCTTGTGTTACTATGAGTATGCTGGGTGAAAAATTAATTCCGTGTGCTTGTGAAACCGACATAGCAGGTGCCGTATCAATGTATGCTTTGCGTTTGGCTTCTGAACAACCTGCTGCATTACTCGATTGGAATAATAATTTTGCGGAAGATCGTAATAAATGTGTATGTACTCACTGTGGTAATTTTCCGAAGAGTTTCGTGAAGAACGAATTGGCGTTGGGTCCTTTGGGTGTCCTTGGACGTACTTTAGGTAAAGTCAATACGTTTGGTGCTGTTTACGGTAAATGTACAGAGGGCGAGTTCACTTATTTCCGTATTTCTACTGATGATACTTTAGGTTGTATTAAGAGTTACTTGGGAAAAGGTCAGATGACTAATGATCCGTATGGAATGGATGGCTGTATTGCTGTAACGCAAGTAGACAATCTGCAAGGTTTGATGAAGTACATTTGTAAAAACGGATTTGAGCATCATGTAGCTATGTGTCGTACCGATGTGGTAGATATTCTTCAGGAGTCTATCGATAGTTATCTGGGATGGGATTTGTATGTGCATGAGTAAAATATAAAATACTTCACATTCGATGTACTCTGCATGATACAGATAGAAAATAAAATTTATAAAATCGGCTTGGTGATGAAATCGCTCCAAGCCGATTTCTTTCAGGAGATGAAGAGAGGAGCGGAAGCTTTTGCCGTCTCGCATCCCGAAATTGAATTAATTTCAGCAGGGACAGCATCTCAAACGGAAATAGAGGCTCAGATAGAGCTTGTGAAAAATTTTATTCACGAGCGTGTAGATGCTTTGGTTGTAGTTCCTATAGATTCGAAAGCGTTAGTGGCTCCGGTAGTAAAAGCTATCAAAGCCGGTATAAAAGTAGTAAACATTGATATTCGTTTAGATGAAGATATGCTTCATGAAGAAGGCGTTGAACTTACCTATGTAGGGCCGGATAATGAGACTGCTTCCAGATTGGTAGGTGATGTGTTGGCGGATACATTGCAGAAAGGTGATAAAGTAGTGCTTATTGAAGGTTTGCAAGTTGCCGAAAATGCCCAACAGCGGCGTAAAGGCTTTATGCAATCTATTGAAAATCACGAATTGAATTTGGTTGCTTCTGGTTCGGCAGATTGGGAAACCGAAAAAGCTGCGGAAGTCTTTGCTGCATTGCTAGCGCAACATTCGGATATCAAAGGTGTATTTTGCTGCAATGATGCTATGGCATTAGGAGTAATTGGTGTATTGAAAGCGTCCGAAAAAGCCGGACAGGTTAAAGTGGTAGGATTTGATAATGATACTTCAATAAAACCATTATTGGCTGACGGCTCGTTATTGGCCACTGTTGATGCGCATGCTTCCCAAATGGCTGTGCAAGGAATAGAATATGCTATGCGATTGTTAGGTGGAATGAAAGGCGGAGGAGTTTATGCAACCAAATTTGATTTAATAAAATGAACGATTATTATAAAGAATAAAAATAAAATGGGCTGCTTCGATTTAAATATAAAGAGGCAGCTCGATTTGTAAAATAATGCAGACTTTTTAAGTGGTGCTGTCCAAAAAGTCAAAAATGAATGAGCTAAAGCTATAGATTCTAACTAAATAAATAAAAAGTGCCACTTTATCCTATGAAAATTAGGTGTAAAGTGGCACTTTTTCTATACTTGCGCCCTGTCAGTTCTAAATTAGACGTTTTAATCTAAACTTTCAGACTTTTTGGACAGCCCCTTTTGTTAAATAGAAAGACCGTTAGATTTAAGTATAGGTTTGTGTGATCGGTTGCAACTTTTGTATTTTTAATTGTGTTAATCTAAAAATAAACCATGGAACAATGGATAGCAAGCTTGTAAAAACTCAGATGGATTATTTAGTCGGGAACTTTAAGAAGAATATCTGTCAGATTTTTGATATATCGGAAGAAGAGTTTACTCTTTTTATTCAGGCAAATATTCAGGGAAATTATTATTTAGGTGTTAATGGGAATTTGAATGATCTAGTTCTTTCTCAAAAAGATAATGATGCTCGTTTCTCTGCTATGTCTGTGGAGGCTCCGGTTTCGAAAGTTAAATTTCAGATAGACGCTTCTGTAATTCCGTCTCCTGTTTTAAATGGAGATGAGAATCCCTGTATCGAGTTCCCCGATGTAGGAGAAGATGATTTTTTACTGTTTATGGAGAAAGAAATTGGTCATTCGGATAATAGTGAATCTACACGCCTCAATCAATTGTCTACTTTAAAGAATCTGCGTGAATTCCGATCTTCCATCAGTTTTACAGATTTAGATTATGAGTTACTATATAATTTTAAAATGTTTATGACGGAAAAAGGTCTCGCACCCAATACGATAGCTAAACATTTCAAACATATCAAACGCTATGTCAATATTGCTATAAACAAGGAACGTATGTTCCATTATCCTTTTCGTAATTTCAAGATACATCAGGTGGAAACCCATAAAACAAGTCTTAATCTAAAAGAAATAGAAGCTATAGAGAAATATCGGGAAGAACATCCTGAGCATACCGAATTCGGGGAAATGATTGATAGCTTCTTGTTTTCCTGCTATACGGGAATGCGATATTCGGATATATGCCGTCTTACTATGCAACATTTCCAAACTATTAACCGTAAACGTTGGATTGTCATGCCAACCCGGAAAACTGGAACCATTATTCGTATTCCGCTTTATTTAATGTTCGAAGGAAAAGGCTTAGGCATTGTAAGCAAATATCATCGAAGGAGAGCTTCCATATTTCGTTTACCTTCTAATAATAAGGTGAATAGATTATTGGCTATCCTGATGGGGTATTTAGGTATCCGGAAACATATCACCTTTCACTCCGCTCGTCATACGAACGCCACATTGCTTCTTTATAAAGGAGTCAGTATTACTACTGTACAAAAGCTTTTGGGGCATAAAGATATTAAAACTACACAAGTATATAGTGCCGTGACCGATATGACTCTGGTTAAAGAATTGAAGGAGGCGAAAAAGCGAGGTAGAAGGAGATTAATATAAAGAATGAATTGTTTAAAGACATGCAACTAAAAGTTTCGAATTAGTGAAACCGAAGTGCACTTGTCGTTTAACGAAAAGTTTTTTCTCATAAACTTGTATATAAGGGGTTGTTCCCTATTTTTGATAAATTAGTGATTTATCATTGAATCATTGTTTATACGCAATATTTTTCATTTCTTTGTAAAGTAATTATTGAAAAAGAAAGAGAAGAGGGCTGGAGAAGAAAAAACTTCGATAAGAAGCTTTATCTACGATTAGGAAAAGGAGCTATAAAATCAATGAGTTTCGTGTCTCCGCTGCAAAGAGAAATTAAAGGATTTTTATAGGGGAGATTAAAATTAACAGAAATGAAATAAAAGCCATCGATAACGAGATAATTCACAGAGAAATAAGACACTTGTTTAGAATGAAGAGTCATATTGTTTTTGTGAATATAATTATTTGACAGGAATAATGGCATAACAAAAATGAGAGATATATTAGAGTATACATACGATTGAATTGGGGTCTTTAATTAATAATAATTACTATAATTAATATGAAAGGTATCGTTTTAGCAGGCGGTAGTGGTACGCGTTTGTACCCCATCACTAAAGGAGTGAGCAAACAGCTTCTTCCTATATTTGATAAACCGATGATTTATTATCCTATCTCGGTGTTGATGTTAGCGGGTATCCGTGAGGTTTTGATTATTTCCACACCGTATGATTTACCGGGGTTCAAACGTTTATTGGGTGATGGTAGCGATTATGGGATGACGTTTGAGTATGCTGAACAACCTTCTCCGGATGGACTGGCACAGGCTTTCCTTATCGGCGAACAATTCATTGGTAATGATTCGGTTTGTTTGGTATTGGGAGATAATATATTTCATGGAGTGGGCTTTACCGGCATGTTGAAAGAATCGGTTCGTGTAGCGGAGGAAGAGAATAAGGCCACGGTTTTTGGTTATTGGGTAAATGATCCGGAGCGTTACGGTGTAGCTGAATTTGATAAATGGGGTAATTGTCTGAGCATTGAGGAGAAACCGAAAGATCCTAAAAGTAATTATGCGGTGGTAGGGCTATATTTCTATCCGAATAAGGTGGTGGAAGTGGCAAAACATATCAAACCTTCTGCACGTGGTGAATTAGAGATTACTACGGTGAACCAATGTTTTTTGAATGCTAAGGAGTTGAAGGTTCAGACTTTGGGTCGTGGTTTTGCTTGGTTGGATACAGGCACTCATGATTCCCTCAGCGAGGCTTCCACATTCATAGAAGTGATAGAAAAACGGCAAGGCTTGAAGATAGCCTGTTTGGAAGGTATTGCATACCGTCAGGGATGGATTACTTCAGATAAGCTGAGGGAACTAGCTCAGCCCATGTTGAAAAACCAATACGGACAATATCTTTTAAAGATTATCGGTGAAGTAGGGCGTACCGGAAAAAGTAATTTGGGTTGAAAGTAATCTCAATAATGAGAGTTAACTATAATTTGATTTTAACGTTTGTTTCTGGTATGGTATCATATAAATTCCGACCTTTGTCGCTGGAATAAAATTTTAAATTCTCATTAGGATAGTAATGATTTAGAAAACTTTTTTGTCCGTGGGAAAGGTGGAAAATTGTTTTCAACGGAGAGTCTATTTGGCTTTTTGTTAGGAAAGCAGATAAAAAGTGGAAACTAGGTTGGTTGAATAGGTTTTAATTCCTGAGTGAAGCAATAATTTCTTTCAATTTCTACTAAGTGAAGCTGGCGGGAATTATACTTTTAATTTATAATTTCAGTTTGAAAAATGAATATTATCAAAACCTACATAGAAGATGTAGTGATTATAGAGCCTCGTATATTTAAAGATGACCGGGGTTATTTTTTTGAATCGTTTTCAGAACGTGATTTCAATACTCAAGTGCGTGAAGTACATTTTGTACAGGATAATGAAAGTAAGTCTTCTTACGGCGTGTTACGAGGGCTCCACTTTCAGAAACCTCCTTTTGCGCAGAGTAAGCTGGTTCGTTGCGTACGGGGAGCGGTGTTGGATGTGGCGGTTGATATCCGGAAAGGTTCTCCCACATTTGGCCGGTGGGTGTCTTGCGAACTGACTGAAGAGAATCACCGTCAGTTCTTCATTCCCCGTGGTTTTGCACATGGCTTTAGTGTTCTTACGCCTGAAGTGGTGTTTCAATATAAATGCGATAATTTCTATGCACCCCAAAGTGAAGGGGCTTTGGCTTGGGATGATCCTGATTTGGCTATAGATTGGAAAATACCAGCCGATAAAGTGCTGTTAAGTGAAAAAGACAAGCATCACGGTCTGTTAAAAGAAGCGCCTTGGCTTTTCGATTATCAAGACGACCTTTATAAGTAAGTTTTAATAACTCAATTTTAATACTTCATTCAAATGAAAAATATATTAATCACCGGTGGTGCCGGTTTCATCGGCAGCCATGTTGTGAGATTATTCGTGAATAAATATCCAGACTACCATATTATCAATCTGGATAAGTTGACTTATGCCGGTAACCTGGCAAACCTGAAAGATATTGAGGATAAATCCAATTATACGTTTGTAAAAGCGGATATTTGCGACTTTAGCAGGATGATGGAGCTTTTCAAGCAGTATCATATAGACGGAGTGATTCATTTGGCGGCAGAAAGCCATGTGGATCGTAGTATCAAAGATCCGTTTACTTTTGCACAGACCAACGTGATGGGGACACTCTCTTTATTGCAGGCGGCAAAGCTGACTTGGGAAGCACTTCCCGAGGCTTATGAGGGGAAACTATTTTATCATATCTCGACTGATGAGGTATATGGTGCGCTTGAGCTGACGCATCCCGAAGGGGTAGAACCTCCTTTTACTACTACCGCATCTTCTTCGGAACATCATTTGGCATATGGTGAAAAATTCTTTTTAGAGACGACAAAATACAATCCTCATTCTCCTTATTCTGCATCGAAGGCAAGTAGTGACCATTTTGTACGTGCGTTTCATGATACTTATGGAATGCCGGTAGTAGTGACTAACTGCTCCAATAACTATGGTCCTTATCAGTTTCCCGAGAAGCTGATTCCATTATTTATAAACAATATTCGTCATCGTAAGCCATTGCCTGTGTATGGTAAGGGTGAGAATGTACGCGATTGGTTATATGTGGTAGACCACGCACGTGCCATTGACGTGATCTTCCACAAAGGAAAGATTGCAGAAACATATAATATCGGAGGTTTTAATGAGTGGAAGAACATTGATATCATTAAAGTGGTAATTAATACTGTTGATAGACTTCTCGGAAGACAAGAGGGTGAAGATCTGGATTTGATTACGTATGTGACAGACCGTCAAGGACATGACATGCGTTATGCTATCGATTCATCCAAATTGCAGAAAGAGCTGGGCTGGGAACCAAGCTTACAGTTTGAAGAAGGGATAGAGAAGACTGTAAAATGGTATCTGGAGAATCAGGAGTGGATGGATCATATTACTTCGGGTGATTATCAATCTTATTATGATTCAATGTACAAGAATAGATAATTGTATGTAGTGTGAGTGTTGTAAACGCTCGGCAAGATATTTAAGTGTTAGGAGGAATTATTTGGCTAAAGAAAAATAAGGAAAGGATTCTGTTTGTAGGAATATATCCTTAATGACTTGATTTCTAAATAAAAATAAGCATCTGCACTTTATCACTCATCTATTTTTTCAGTATTACTCTGAATAGAAGTGACAAAGTGCAGATATTGTTTAAAAACTTTCATCTTTTATTTATTGATACCATAATTTCCTTTTACTGGATAGTAAAACGGAGCACGTAAATGTCCCGGATGAATCAGGCGTCCTTCTTTTACCCTGTTTTGCAGCCGGCGCAAAGCGGTTGAATAGCTAAGTCCGCAGAGACTTCGCATATTGGCTGTAGTAATGTAGTCATTATATTTAAAAAACTCCGTCAGTTTTGCATCAATTTCTATTTCACTGATATCAACCGAACGATTGGAATGACTGACTTTCTCGAATTTTGTCGATCTTAATTCTCGGAGCATTGATTTCTCCGGTGTGAATACAATTCCCTTAAACCGGATATTTTCTGCACGGATTTCATTGGTTGAGCGAACAGAAGGAGATTGAATGCTGATGCGGAAAGAGCCTATCTCATCCAAATGTACGCTGTAACCTTCCGAAATGTCCGAACGGATAATGCGTGCCAGTTCTGTCAGAGCCCCTATTAAATCACCCTCTTTAATGGTGCAGCGTTTAGCTATCCGTTTGGCTATTTCTTTGGTGGTAACGGTGTCTCTCACTACTAGCCGAGCATGATAATTCACTTTGTCTTTGTCTTTCGGCTGGGGCGTGCGAAAAAAATCATAAGGTGCTTTCATTATTCTATTGTTTTATAAGAAGGATTTATGTTCTTCTTTAGTTCTATCTATTTTTTTCTCTTAGAATATTATCTTTTGTATAATATGTGCAAGTTGTCTTTCACAGTTGTACAAGATATCTTGCACATATTGTGAAAGACAACTTGCACAATTGTGGAAAAGATAACTATTGACAAACAAAGATATAGTTTCCCTATGATAAAACATAATTTATCCTTATCTTTTTTATATATGCTCATAGTATTTCAAAGATATAAATAATTGAAAATCCATAAATTATCAGTGTATGTTTGTACCCTTGTTTGATTTAAAAAAGACATGAATATGAAGAACATAAAGTTACAGGTTTTCTGAGAGGAGTGGAATGAATATTTCCACATTCGGGGAAGATCTTTGCTAAGGTTTTAGTTAGTAAGTTAGTAGAAAGAACACTGAAAGTGAAGCATACTAATCATGAGAATTATGATTCCGTAAAGTTGGTGGATAAGCGTTAATGGATATCTATATAGTTCGGGTAGGCTATGGTATAGGCTATGGTAAAACAAGATACTTCGTGGAAATCTTCGTAAAGATTGGGGATTTATTTGTTGAAAATGAGAAAGTGCCGATGGCTTTTTCCAAGTACCGGCACTTTCATTTATGGTGTATTAGTAAAATATGTAAAAAGTAAAGAAGTGAGGGTTGCGTGCTTCTCGTTTCCGTTTTACAGATTATTTATACATGCGGGCACGCATCTCCTTGATATGGTCGCTGGTGATATACTCATCATAATCCATCATTTTATCGATGATGCCGTTCGGGGTGAGTTCTATCACACGGTTCGCTACGGTTTCAATAAACTCGTGGTCATGTGAGGAGAACAGTACGTTCCCTTTATAAGTTTTGAGGTTATTGTTGAATGCTTGGATGGATTCCAAATCCAAATGGTTGGTTGGAGTATCCAGAATCAGACAATTAGCGTTCTTTAATTGCATGCGGGCAATCATACAACGCATCTTTTCCCCTCCTGAAAGCACGTTGACTTTTTTAAGTACCTCTTCGCCGGAGAAAAGCATACGGCCCAGGAATCCTTTCATATAGACTTCATTACCTTCGCCAAACTGGCTCAGCCAATCTACCAGATTCAAATCGCATTCGAAAAAAGAGGTATTGTCTAATGGTAAATAAGCGGTTGTAATAGTTACGCCCCAGTTGTAATGTCCGGCTGCCGGTTTCTGGTTACCGTTGATAATCTCGAAAAATGCAGTCATAGCACGTGGGTTACGGCTAAGGAATACAATCTTGTCGCCCTTTTCTACGTTGAAGTTTACATCGTTGAAGAGTACAGTTCCGTCTTCTGTTTCTGCACGAAGACCGGATACTTCGAGAATTTGGTTGCCCGGTTCGCGTTCGGGGGTAAATATAATGCCAGGATACTTACGAGATGAAGGTTTGATTTCTTCTACATTCAGTTTTTCCAGCATCTTCTTACGGCTGGTAGTCTGCTTGCTTTTCGCCACGTTAGCGGAGAAACGGCGGATAAATTCTTCCAACTCTTTCTTTTTTTCCTCGGCCTTAGCCTTTTGGTTCTGCTGCTGGCGGAGAGCTAACTGACTACTTTCGTACCAGAAACTATAGTTACCGGCAAAAAGGTTCACCTTACCGAAATCAATATCTACCGTGTGTGTACATACAGAGTCGAGGAAGTGACGGTCATGGCTGACAACTAACACTGTATGTTCGAAATTAGACAAATATTCTTCCAACCAAGTTACGGTTTCCATGTCTAAATCGTTGGTCGGTTCATCCAATAACAAATTGTCCGGATTGCCGTATAAGGCCTGTGCTAACATGACACGTACTTTTTCTTTACCGCTAAGTTCACCCATCAGGGAGTAATGTTTATCTTCCGTGATACCCAGTCCGCTTAACAAAGCAGCCGCATCGCTTTCGGCATTCCATCCATCGAGTTCGGCAAATTTCTCTTCCAGTTCCGATACTTTCAAACCATCTTCATCTGTGAAATCTGTTTTGGCATAAAGCTCTTCACGCTGTTTCATAATGTCCCAAAGTACAGTATGTCCCATCATCACGGTATCCATTACTGTAAATTCGTCCCATTTGAAGTGGTCCTGTGATAGAACGGAAAGACGTTCGCCCGGTCCGAGCGTAACCGTGCCTTTTGTCGGTTCCAATTCTCCTGAAATAGCTTTCAAGAAAGTTGATTTACCGGCTCCGTTGGCTCCGATGACGCCATAGATGTTTCCGTTTGTGAACTTTAGATTTACATCGTTGTACAATACTCTTTTACCAAATTGAATAGCAAGATTCGAAACTGTGATCATATTTTATAATTATTATTTTATTTAGGAGTTAAGGTGTCATTCGCTTTCTTCGTTAACAGAAGAGGAGAGTTAAAGGAACGGTCAATTTGCTTTGTTGCGTTAGAAGTCAAAGTTCAATATTTTATAAATCGGCCGTATGATTATTGATTTTGGCCCTTTCTTCTTTACCTTTTTCTTTAACCTTCTTATTTTATGGCTTCACCTTGTATTATTTTCCTTATTAGCTAAACCTTCTTTTTTACAGCTTTACTTTTACCAAATTTTTATCGCTTTATTTTCTCCACTTCTTTCCTACGGATTCACCTTTTTCTTTTGAGGTTGCAAAGGTACATAAAATCTGTGTCAATCTGACAGAATTCGAATAAAATTATCTATTTTTGCAAACTCATTTGCTTGGGAGAACATATTGGCAAAGTATTTGTTGCTAAGAATGTAACCCTAAAAATTTAGCTGAGATAAGTAACTATTATGAGAAAATAATAAAAAGACAATGAATATGAACTCAACCGAGAAAGAACAGTTAGAAGAGGAAATCCAGAAAGCTCAGGAAGAAGAGGCTCTGGAAGAGGGTGCTGAAGCGGGTGCCGCAGAAGAAGTAGCAGAACTCTCAAAAGAAGAACAGTTGCAGAATGAGTTGGCTGAGGCTGAAGAGAAGATTGCTGCAGAACAGGATAAATATTTGCGTCTTGCTGCTGAGTTTGATAACTTCCGCAGACGTACGTTAAAGGAAAAGGCCGAGTTGATTAAAAGTGCCGGTGAGAAAATAATTACTGCTATTCTTCCTGTGCTCGACGATATGGAGCGGGCTATTGAAAATATGAAAAAAACGGGTGATGCCGATGCTATGCTTCAAGGAGTAGAACTTATTTATAATAAATTTCTGAAAGTATTACAACAGGAAGGTCTGAAGAAGATTGAAACTGAAGGAAAAGATTTCGATACGGATTACCATGAAGCCATTGCAATGGTTCCTGCTCCCAGCGAAGAGTTGAAAGGAAAAATATTAGATTGTGTACAAACCGGATATACGTTGAATGACAAGGTGGTACGTCATGCAAAAGTGGCGGTGGCTCAATAAGCTTTAAATAAAGTAAAAGAGGAAACATGGCAAAAAGAGATTATTATGAGGTGCTGGAAGTTGAAAAGACGGCTAGCGTAGAGGAAATAAAGAAGGCGTATCGTAGAAAAGCAATACAGTATCATCCCGACAAGAACCCGGGAGATAAGGAGGCGGAAGAGAAATTTAAAGAAGCGGCTGAGGCCTATGAGGTATTGAGTAATCCTGATAAGCGTGCACGTTACGATCAGTTCGGTCATGCGGGCATGGAAGGAGCAGGTGGTTTCGGCGGCTTCGGCGGACAGGGTATGTCTATGGATGATATATTCTCTATGTTCGGCGATATCTTCGGCGGTCGGGGAGGATTTGGCGGCTTCAGCGGTTTTGGCGGTGGTGGCGGTCAAAGCCAACGTCGTTTCCGTGGATCCGATTTGCGGGTTAAGGTGAAACTAAGTCTGAAAGAGATTGCTGAAGGAACTACAAAGAAGTTTAAGTTGAAGAAATATGTTCCGTGTTCTCATTGTCATGGTAGTGGAGCCGAAGGCTCAGGCGGTATGGAAACATGCCCTACCTGTAAAGGTTCAGGAACGGTGATTCGTACTCAACAGAGCATTTTCGGTATGATGCAGACTCAAAGTGTGTGTCCTCAGTGTAATGGTGAAGGAAAAATCATCAAAGATAAATGTAGAGAATGTAATGGCGAAGGAGTGGTATACGGTGAAGAAGTGGTAGAGGTGAAAATTCCTGCCGGAGTGGCTGAAGGCATGCAACTTTCAATGAGTGGAAAAGGAAATGCAGGTCGTCATAACGGTGTTGCCGGTGACTTACTGATTCAGGTAGAAGAGGAAGCGCATCCGGATTTGATTCGTCAGGATGATGATTTGATTTATAACTTATTACTCAGTTTTCCTACGGCTGCATTGGGTGGAGCTGTAGAGATTCCGACAATTGACAGTAAGGTGAAAGTGAAGATTGAGTCGGGAACTCAACCTGGGAAAGTGCTGCGTTTGCGGGGGAAAGGATTGCCAAGTGTAAATGGTTACGGAACTGGCGATTTGCTGGTTAACGTAAGTGTTTATGTTCCGGAAGCTTTGAGTAAAGATGAGAAACAAGCATTGGAAAAACTGGATGCTTCGGATAATTTCCGACCGAATATGAGCATTAAGGAAAAGATTTTTAAGAAGTTTAAGAGCTTGTTTGATTGATACTTGGCTTTTTATTTCTTAAAGGTATGGACAAAAGATAGAAAACAAAGAAAAGCCATAACTATATGGGACTAAACCTTATGTGTTTACCTAAGCAAAAGGCTGTCCAAAAAGTCGGAAAGTTTAAATTAAAACTTTCGATTTAGAACTGGCAAGCCCTAAGTATAGAAAAGAGTGCCACTTCACACCTAATTCTCATGGGTTAAAGTGGCACTCTTTATTTATTCAGTTACAATCTATAACTTTAGCTAATTTAATTTTTACTTTTTAGATAGCTCCTTGAATGTTTTTTTGTTTTTCACGGTAAAACGCATGAGGTTTCTTTCGCTCCTTCTTCGTCTTATGTCAATTTTCTTCGATGACTTTCTTTTATATTAAGACAAATCACTCCATTGTTTCTGCTTTGAAAGAAAGCGGAAGTAATGTTCCGACACTTTCCATTATATATATTTCTTTTTTACCGTATAATATGATACGCATAGGATGTTTGAAACGATTCTCTGTTTCGAGCATTACCTGACGACAGGCCCCGCAGGGAGGTATCGGGCTATCGATAAAATCTTTTTCGGTGCGGGCAGCAATGGCCAATGTTTCTATTGGTTGATCGGGATATTGGGCATTCGCATAAAATAGGGTGGTGCGTTCGGCACATATGCCCGACGGATAAGCTGCATTTTCCTGATTATTACCTGTTACAACTGTGCCGTTCATTAAACGAGCGGCTGCCCCCACATGGAAATGGGAATAAGGTACATAACTACGGTTTGTGGCTTCTTTAGCCTTATCAATCAGTTGGCGGTCAATTTCGCTTAACTCCTCATAAGAGTAGACGCAAACCTTACTTTTAAGAGTCAGTTCTTTCATATTTTCACAGGTATTAAGTTTATCTTCCACAAAGTTAGTAAAGTGTTTGTGTTCTCTGCTATTTTTTTATTTAATTTGTGGAGAAATAGAAAAAAGTAATATGGAAAAACGCCTACTCTCTTTCTTTATCATCTTGTTTAGCATATTGATTGCTGTTTCCGCCCAAACTCGTAATAAGCGTTATGAGGAATATATCCGTAAATATAAAGATTTAGCTATAGAACAGATGAACCGTTATAAAATTCCTGCCAGTATTACTTTAGCACAAGGTTTGTTGGAGAGTGGAGCGGGGCAGAGTGTGCTAACTCGACATTCGAATAATCATTTTGGTATTAAATGTGGAGGAAACTGGAACGGTAAAACCACGTATCACGATGATGATGCCAGGGGGGAATGTTTCAGAGTTTATAAGAATGCACGTGAATCGTATGAAGATCATTCCCGTTTTCTGGCGAACCGTCCCCGATATGCCGCTCTTTTTAAATTGAAAAGGACGGATTATAAAGGTTGGGCACGCGGACTGAAAAAAGCGGGTTATGCCACTAATCCCAATTATGCAAATTTATTGATTAGCATAATTGAATTGTATGATTTACAACAATACGATACCCGTTTAGGTAAACGTAAATATAAAGTGCCTATTACTCCGCATGAAACATATTTAGCTAATGGATTACTGTATATTATTGCACGAGAAGGAGATACGTTTGAGGAATTATCCGAAGAATTTGAAATATCGAAACGGAAGTTGATTAAATATAATGATTTATATAAGGGATATAAGTTGCAACCGGGAGATGTGATTTATTTGCAGAAGAAAAACCGGAAAGCTTTGAAACCTCATATATTATATAAGGTGGAGCCTGGGGAGTCAATGCATTCCATTTCACAACGTTACGGCATGCAATTGAAAAGCTTATATAAATTGAATAAGAAATCGGAAGATTACATTCCTCGTACTGGGGATTATTTGAGATTAAGATAGTTATTGTTATTAACTTTAAGGCAGAGTTTTTACCATGAATCATGTTGAACGCTTTTATGCGACTATTGAACGACGGCCGGTGGACAGACCGGCATCCTGGTTAGGCATTCCCGATGCGGGAGCTTTACCTCATTTGTATAAATATTTTGGAGTAGCTGATATGAAAGGGCTGAAGGCTTGTATCGGAGATGATATATATCCGATAGAGATGCCTTATCATTCTCCCACAAGTAATGCCATTTACGCGGCGTTTGATTTTGCCAAAAGAAAATCTGACGGTTCGAATGAGGAGCGTACATTGACTGCTCCCGGTTTTTTTGAAGATTATACCGAGGCTTCGGCAGTAGATTTGTTTGATTGGCCGGAACCGGAAAGATATATTGATCCGGAGGAATGCCGTAGAGTAGTAGAGGGTGTACCTGAAGGCTATGCTGTTTTAGGTGTGGTTTGGTCGGCTCATTTTCAGGATGCATGCGCTGCTTTTGGCATGGAAGATGCAATGATGAAAATGTTTCTTGCGCCGGAGCTGTTTAAGGCGGTGATTGATAAGATTACGGATTTCTATCTGCGGGCAAATGAGATTTTTTACAAAGCAACTCAAGGGAAACTGCATGCGGTACTGATTGGTAATGATTTTGGCAGTCAGCAGGGATTGATGGTCGGACCGGAACAGCTAAGGGAATTTGTGTTCGATGGAACTAGGAAGTTAATAGAGCAAGCCAAACAGTATGGACTGAAAGTGATTCACCATTCCTGCGGTTCCATTCATGATATTATTCCTGATTTGATAGAGATGGGAGTAGACGCCATTCATCCGATTCAGGCTTTAGCAGCAAAGATGGAGCCGGAGCGTTTGAAAGCTGATTTCGGTGAGAAAGTCTCTTTCTGTGGAGGGGTAGATGCCCAGCATTTGATGGTAAACGGAACTCCCGAAGAAGTTACTGCCAAAGTACATGAGCTCAAGGAAATTTTTCCTACAGGTTTGATTCTTTCTCCCAGTCATGAGGCGATCCTAGTGGATACGAAGCCTGAAAATGTAGAAGCATTGTTTAACGCAATAAAATAAGAATACCATGAAAAGATATGGAAGTGTTATTAAGGTAGCTCCCGGTAAATTGGAGGAGTATAAAAAATTACATGCGGCAGTGTGGCCGTCAGTGTTGAAAACGATTTATGAGTGTAACCTGCGCAATTACAGTATTTATTATAAAGACGGTTATTTGTTCAGTTACTACGAATATATCGGTGATGATTATGCGGCAGATATGGCAAAAATGGCTGCTGATCCTGAAACACAGCGTTGGTGGACGTATTGTATGCCGTGTCAGCAACCATTGGAAACACGTGCCGAAGGAGAATGGTGGGCTGATATGGAAGAAGTATTCCATGTGGATTGAAATCGATGGAAATTTGGTAATTGAAAATTATCTTTGCTTTTTGAGTTAATAGCTTATAAGGATGGGAGTGAATCGTTTTCTTCTTTGAAGACTATTTGCCGGAAATGGAGTTGAGAAGTGTATGGTGGAAAAGCAAGAAAAGAGAAGATAAACAAAAGGAGATTACAAACTCAAAGTTTAGCAATCTCCTTTTTTGTTATTTGATTTCGATTTCTTCCTTCATGTCTATTTCCTCGCCTTTCGAGTCGTAGAACTCATATTGCAGAAAAGCAAGTTTTTGACTTGGAATAACCTTTATTCCGAATCCATATTTCATCTGCCATTGGCGTTTCAGGGAAAAAATTCCTTGGTTTACAAAGGCAGCTACATACGGATGGATGTGTAGGGTGAACTTTTTGATTCCCAATTTATTGACTAAGTAATCAATTTTACTCTCTAATGTATCTGTAAAAAGGATGGAGGGTTTGATTGTGCCCTTTCCGAAACAAGTAGGACAAGTTTCGGCGGTATTCACATCCATGGCGGGACGTACCCGTTGGCGGGTAATCTGCATTAATCCGAATTTACTTAACGGAAGGATATTATGTTTGGCTCTGTCTTTCTGCATGTTTTGGCACATACGTTCATAGAGCTTCTGCCTGTTTTCCGCCAGATTCATATCAATGAAATCTACTACAATAATTCCTCCCATATCACGCAAGCGAAGTTGTCGAGCCAATTCGTCGGCTGCTCCTAAGTTTACGTCAAGCGCATTCGCCTCTTGTCCGGTATTCGATTTGGAACGGTTGCCGCTATTTACATCTACGACATGAAGCGCTTCCGTATGTTCGATAATCAGGTATGCTCCGTTTTTATAGGAGATAGTTTTACCGAAAGATGATTTGATTTGCTTAGTGATGGCGAAATTATCGAAAATGGGAAGTTTGCCCGTATACAGTTTCACGATGTTTGTCCGGTCAGGGGCTATAAGGGTAACATAATCTTTCACCTCATTGAACACCGCTTCGTCGTTAATGTAAATATTTTCAAACGACGGACTGAATAAATCACGCAATAAAGCTACAGTACGGCTGGTTTCTTCGTATACCAGAGCCGGAAGTTTGGAGGCTTTTTGTACTTTTTCTATACATTCTTCCCAATGTTTCAACAATACTTTAAGCTCCGCATCAAGTTCAGCTACTCTTTTGCCTTCGGCTACCGTACGCACAATAATACCAAAATTTTTCGGTTTGATACTTTGCAGCAATTGCTTCAGACGAGCACGTTCTTCACTTGATTTAATTTTTTGTGAAACGGAAACCTTATCATTAAAAGGTATCAATACAAGATATCTGCCGGCGAATGACAATTCGCATGTCAATCTTGGCCCTTTGGTAGAGATAGGTTCCTTAACAATTTGCACCATCACTTCTTGTCCGGTTTGAAGGATGTTGGATATGCTTCCTTCTTTATCTATATCGGGAAGTGAGGTTGCTTTAGAGATAGGATACAGTTTTTTGCGGTCGCTTAAAACCTGTTTCAGATACTTTTGATAAGAGTGAAATTGAGGTCCTAAATCTAAATAATGCAGGAATGCATCGCGTTCATAACCGACATCTACAAAACATGCATTCAAGCCTGGCATCAATTTCTTGACACGGCCTAAATAGATGTTGCCCACCGAAAAGGAAGCACTTCTTCCTTCCTGTTGAAATTCCACCAAGTTCTTGTCTTCTAGAAGAGCTATGGAAATATCTTTGGGCTGTACGTCAACTACTAATTCACTGGTCATTTTCTGTTATTAAATTAAAACCTCAGATTAAACAAAGAACAAACCCGAAAGACTTTTGCTTTGCAAGTTTGTTCTTTATTTCAGTCGTAATAGACTAAAAAGGCCTATTTACTTTTGTGTCTGTTCTTTCTTAGTCTTTTTTTACGCTTGTGAGTAGACATTTTATGTCTTTTCTTTTTCTTTCCGCTTGGCATAGCTTGAACATTTTATAGGTTAATACTCTTGTTTATTATTTCTTTACCTGAATAGTAAAAGTTTTGGCTGGCTTGAATGCCGGAACATTATGTTCAGGTATGATAATGGTAGTATTTTTAGAGATATTACGAGCTGTCTTCTGGGCTCTTTTCTTAACTATGAAACTACCGAACCCACGAAGATACACGTTGTCTTCTTTTGACAATGAATCTTTTACGGCATCCATAAAAGCTTCAACGGTTGCAAGGACTGTGGCTTTATCCACGCCGGTTCTTTTTGAAATTTCGTTTACAATATCAGCTTTAGTCATTTTTGATAGTAATTATTGTTATACGTTCGTTCTTAATTTTTTGGTCTGCAAATATATAGCTTTTATTCCTCTCTCGAAAATATATTCAGAACATTTTTGAAAAAAACATTCCTTATTGTGCATTCTTACTTACTTTTGCATTGTAAAATGATATAGAACTTATAAATGACAGAGATTTTTAGCAGAATATTAATTGATTGGTATAAGTTAAATAAGAGGAATTTACCTTGGAGACATACGAAAGATCCTTATCGAATCTGGATTTCAGAGATTATTCTTCAGCAGACGAGGGTGGTACAAGGATATGAATATTTCGTACGTTTTATGGAACATTACCCGAATGTGAATCTGTTGGCCGCGGCCGAATCAGATGAGGTGATGAAATTGTGGCAGGGGTTGGGCTATTATTCGAGAGCACGTAATTTGCATGAAGCTGCCAAAAGTATTGTGGCTGCCGGAGAATTTCCGAAAACATATGAAGGTGTCCGGGCTTTGAAGGGAGTCGGTGATTATACGGCTGCCGCTATCTGTTCGTTTGCATATAATCTTCCATATGCCGTAGTGGATGGCAATGTATATAGGGTGCTGTCTCGTTGGATGGGGATTGATACGCCTATTGATAGTTCGGAAGGAAAAAAGTTGTTTGCGGCTTTGGCTCAGGAGTTACTTGATAAAGAAGAACCTGGGTTATATAATCAAGCTATCATGGATTTTGGAGCTCTACAATGTACGCCCTCTTCGCCCGATTGTTTGTTTTGTCCATTAGCTGAAAGTTGTGTAGCTAGGAAAAACGGGAGAGTGGGGCAATTACCGGTAAAGCAACATAAGACCAAAATAACGAATCGTTATTTTAATTATATATATGTTCGCGCAGGCGCGTTCACCTTTATAAATAGAAGAAATGACAAGGATATCTGGAAAAATCTGTATGAGTTACCTTTAGTAGAAACCTCTCGGGAATTGTCCGAAGAAGAGTTTTATGCAGATGTGGAGGCAAAAGCTTTGTTTGCGGAAGGAGAAGAACCTTTGTTTCGGTGCCTAAAAAAGAAAGTGAAACATGTACTTTCGCATCGTATAATTTATGCCAATTTTTATGAAGTAACACTTCCGGAAGATAGTCGTTCGTTTAATCAATATATAAAAATTCCCGTTGCTAAATTGCAACAGTATGCCGTACCTCGTTTAATTCATCAGTTTTTAGAGGAGAACGGTATTGTATGATGTAATGCCAAAAATTACGAATTATTTGGGAGTTTGTTTGTGTTCTATAACAAATACCATTATCTTTGAAGCACGAAATTAATTAAATGTAAGAATATGTCAGTAAATAAAGTAATATTAATAGGTAATGTAGGCAGAGATCCGGAAGTCAGACACTTGGATACAGGTGTAGCCGTAGCGACATTTCCTTTAGCTACTACAGAAAGAGGTTACACGTTGCAGAATGGTACGCAAGTGCCCGATCGGACTGATTGGCACAATATTGTAATGTGGCGCGGATTGGCTGATATTGTTGAGAAATACGTTCACAAAGGCGATAGGTTATATATCGAGGGTAAACTGAGACCTCGTAGTTATGATGACCAAAACGGGCAAAAACGTTACACGGTGGAAATTATTGCGGATAATATGGAGATGTTATCGCCTAAGGTTTCTTCACAGCCGTCTGTAGCTCAGCAGGCAACTCCTCAAACTACAGTTACGACTAACGACACTCCCGATGATTTGCCGTTTTAATATGGAATAATTTTCTTGTCCGGAGTATGTAAGTTTGTTTTCATTCATATGTATAAGTTATAATGAGACGGACGCTCCAGGCAAGAAATATGAAATTGATTGTTTAACTAAATTATAAATACTTGGACCCTGATTCGTTTATATGCCAACTGGCAGGTTTGTTTGACGGTGTAACGGTGACGCCTCCGGATTTCGGAGCGGTGGTTGCCCTACTTTTAGCAGCTTTTCTTTTATTGGTTTCGGGTTTTGTTTCCGCTTCGGAAATTGCATTTTTTTCTTTAAATCCTAACGATCGGAATGAGATAGAGCAAGGCAATTTGGTAAGTGATAAAAAGATACAACTTCTTTTGGGAGATTCGGAACGTTTGTTAGCCACAATCTTAATCACAAATAATTTCGTAAATGTGACGATTATCATGTTGTGCAATTACTTTTTTGTCAATGTGATAAATTTTGGGACTTCTGTTATTTTGGAGTTTATTGTTATCACGGTAATTCTTACCTTCTTATTGTTACTGTTTGGAGAAATCATGCCTAAGATTTACTCGGCTCAACATACTTTAAAGTTTTGCAGGATGGCGGCATCCGGTATTTTGTTTTTCAGAAAAATTTTCTATCCTATATCTTCGTTATTGGTACATTCGACAGTGATTGCCAATAAAATGGTGGCGAAGGAGAATTATAACATTTCAGTAGACGAATTGTCTCAGGCATTGGAGTTAACTGATAAAAACGATATTTCCGAAGAACAGAATATGTTGAAAGGAATTATTCGTTTTGGAGATGAGACCGCCAAAGAAGTAATGACTCCCCGTATGGATATGGTAGATTTAGATGTGAAGGCTACTTATCAAGAGGTATTGCAATGTATTATTGAAAATGCTTACTCTAGGATTCCTGTTTATGCAGGTTCAAGAGATAATATTAAAGGTGTTTTATACATCAAGGATTTGCTTCCTCATCTGAATAAAGGGAATAACTTTCGTTGGCAATCGTTGATCCGTCCACCTTATTTTGTACCTGAAACCAAAATGATTGATGATTTGTTGCGTGACTTCCAGACAAATAAGGTTCATATTGCTATTGTTGTTGATGAATTCGGGGGTACTTCCGGTTTAGTTACGATGGAAGATATTATTGAGGAGATTGTGGGTGAAATTAATGATGAATACGACGAAGAAGAACGTTCATATGTAAAATTGGATGAACATACTTACATTTTTGAGGCCAAAACTTTGTTGAGCGATTTTTATAAGGTATTGAAAATTGATGGAGGAGAGTTTGAATCTATAGCTGGGGAAGCGGATACACTTGCCGGATTATTATTGGAAATAAAAGGTGAATTTCCGAAGTTGCATGAGAAGCTTGAATTTAAGAATTATTCATTTGAGGTGCTGGAGATGGATGCACGTCGTATTTTGAAGATAAAGTTAGTAATTGGGCGGGAAAAAGCTCCTAATGAGAGTGAACTTGTAGAATTAACCGGTAAAGTATAAGTTTAATGCCTGTTTACGAAACTTATAAAAGAGAGCTTTGTTGGGGCATCTGGAAAATGGATGAAACGGTTGAAGAATTAGCTTCACTTATTCCTAGCGGAGAAAGATTATTTCAAGAAGCTATGCAACTTTTTGCCAATGAATGCAGGCGTAAAGAGTGGCTTACGGTTAGGGTATTGTTGTATTATTTGTCTGGTAAGGAAATGGAGATTGCTTATTATCCTTCCGGAAAACCTTATTTGCGAGAGATTCCGTGTCATATTAGTATTTCCCATACGAAAGGTTATGTAGCGGTGGCTCTACATTCTCGGAAGGAAGTAGGTATCGATATTGAACAATATTCAACAAGAGTGGAACGTGTAAAAGAACGCTTTATGCGTGAGGATGAAAACGCGGAAGGTGATGAAATATATGCTTTGCTTTTGCATTGGAGTGCGAAAGAAACCCTGTTTAAATTGTTGGGGAAGGAAGAAGTGGACTTTAAAAAACATCTTCGTATTTTACCTTTTACGGTGACACCGGAAGGAGTGATGAAGGCTTGCGAATACAAGACGAAGGAACAGCGCCAATATCTCCTCCATTATCAAGTAGAAGATGATTTTGTATTAACGTGGTGTATGGAGGGAGATGAGACTATCTCAAAATAGGGAGATAAGGTAACTTTTCCGGCAAGTCTGTCGGACGGAAAATCTTTATAGGATATAACAGGTAAAGCTTTAGGGCCGTTTTGAGAACCGGATCTCCGGATTCTTATGGGATAGTGGAAATTTCCTAAACCGGAGTTTCATTCGTGAAGTGACGTATTTAGCTGTGAGAAGTGACGTGTTTAGTAGTGGAAAGTGACGTCTTTCGCTACCGTATCTGCCATACTTACGGGAGGTTAAACCGTAGGCCTGTCTAATGTTGAGCCATAGGCCTACGGCTACCCCAAGTGACAGGCCTACGGCTTGATATTAGATAGGCCTGTGCAATTCCATTAGTCGGACTTGCGCAATTCCATTAGTCGGACTTGCGTAATTTCATTGGTCGGACTTGCGTAATTCCATTGGTCAGACTTGCGTAATTCCATTGGTCGGACTTGCGTAATTCCATTAGTCGGACTTGCGTAATTCCATTGGTCGGACTTGCGTAATTCCATTAGTCAGACTTGCGCAATTCCATTGGTCGGACTTGCGTAATTCCATTAGTCGGACTTGCGTAATTCCATTAGTCAGACTTACGCAATTCCATTGGTCGGACTTGTGGGTTCGACCGACTTTATCGGGAGTCGCAACAGTCCGATTCCACCGTCAGTTCTCGTTCGTCCAACGTTGCCGCTGAGGCTTTTAATGCGAAAATAAAATAATTTAGGGCACAACTTAGATGGGAGGGGATATAACCATTTTCTTGTATAGATTAACCCGGATTTACGCTTTGTCCCATACTTTTGTTGGTGGCCCAAATTTATTTTGAGGTAGCTTTGTTGGTAAGATTGATCACCTTTTACCACTCTTTTCCATTTTCTTCGATTGGAATTCCGTCATGGAAATGATAAGAAGCATGGGTTCCGTCACAAAACGGTTTGTTCATGGACTGTCCGCATCGGCAAAGAGTGACCCTATTCCGTATCTCGTAATTGGTCCCGTCGGCACTTTCAATACGTATACCTCCCTTAACCCAAATTGGGCCACTGACTTTTATGCCTGGATCTTCAATCAAACCGAGGGAAGGTTCGAAAGGAGGTTCGTATACTTTACCCGATTCTTTTTCATATAGTACGAGGCGTCCGGCAGGGCAATGTCCGGCTTCATGGCGTACCAACTCTTTTTCTTCTCGTGTACGAGCTCGTTCAACAAGATTCCAAACTCTTCCGTAAGCATCGCAAAAACGGGCGAAAGCACAATATTTTTCATTATCGGCGAGAATCATTTCCGGTCCTTCGTATCCTTCGGCATCTTCTAAAAGCGGTCGTTTGTCACTAGTTTCTTCCGGACTCCAGAATGCATGTTGGTGTGTCCCGTCACAATAAGGCTTATTGTTGGATTTCCCGCAGCGGCAAAGGGCTATCGGTTCGGCGGAATTATCGAAACTGCGTCCTTGGCGATATACCCATGATGTTCCTTCATCATTCGGGCAAATAATCTCCTGATTAATAGTCGGATGTCCATAAACTAAATAAGGGCCGTTCGCAGTAATTTTAATATAAAATGTGGCTGGAGCAGCCGTGCTTCCCTGTTCGGAAACTGTTTTTTGCTTATCCATAATTAGGTCTGTTAGTTAGTAATATAGCTGTAACAATCCTAAAAATGAAAAGTTTATTTATAATGTTATTTCTCCACAGATGGGATTGTTCATACGGTAACGGACTTCTTGCGGACTCATGCCGTGGCCTAATAGGAACATGAGTTTCGTAATGGCAGATTCGACAGTGCTGTCATGACCACTGACAATTCCGGCTTCTAACAAATGAATTCCTGTTTCGTAGCGTTCCATTTCTACCGCGCCGGCTAAGCATTGACTGATGTTGACAATAACCAATCCTCGTTTTACAGCATTCTTCAACAGTTTTACGAGCCATTCCTTTTGAGGGGCGTTGCCGGAACCAAATGTTTTCAGTACCACTGCTTTTAAACCAGGCACATTCAATATTTGTGAAACCAAGTTCTCTTGAATACCGGGAAAAAGTGTCAGCACAATAACATTCGTATCGAAAAGATAGTGCGGTTTCAAAGGAATCGAGTAATCCGGTTTACGGATGCGGTCTTCGATATAATTGATATGAATACCTGCATTGGCTAGTGCCGGATAATTGTATGATTTGAAAGCATCGAAGTGTTCTACATTAATTTTGGTAGTCCGATTTCCTCTCATTAGTAAGTTATCAAAGAAAATGCATACTTCCGGTACGATAGGTGTTCCATCTGAATGTTTTGCTGCGGCTATTTCAATAGCTGTAATTAAATTCTCCTTTCCATCGGTACGTAACATACCGATAGGAAGTTGGCTTCCTGTCAGGATGACCGGTTTGGTCAGGTTTTCCAGCATGAAACTTAATGCGGATGCTGTATAAGACATGGTATCGGTTCCATGTAAAATCACAAATCCGTCATAACGATCGTAATTATAATGAATGATTTTAACAATTTTAGCCCACAATGTCGGTTCCATATCCGAAGAATCGATCGGAGGGTTGAATTGATAAGTATTAATATGATAATTGAAGAGCTTCAGTTCCGGCACATGATTTTGCAGGTGGTCGAAGTTGAATGTCTCCAAAGCACCTGTTTCCGGGTTTTGAATCATACCGATCGTACCTCCTGTATAAATAAGCAAAACGGAAGGATATTTTCTTAATAACATAGGGTCTCCTCTTTGAAAATTTGGCACAAAGATAGCAATTAATCTGTAATTATAAGAAAAAACAAATTAAAAATAACATTTTGTATAAAGGAAACTGTTTAGCTTCTTAAAGCATCCAAGAGCCTGATAATTGCGTTCTCGGCTTTTCTCTCTTCTTTTAATAACGTAACGAATTTGCTTCCTACGATAGCTCCGGCTGCGTGAGCGCATGCAGCATCGTATGTTTGTTTATTTGAAATGCCGAATCCTATCATACGAGGGTTACGTAAATTCATTTCCTCGATACGTCTGAAGTAGGCTTGTTTTTGTTCGTTGAAGTCATTTTGTGTTCCGGTGATAGCGGCCGAAGAAACCATATAAATAAATCCGTCGGTATGTTCATCGATAAAACGGATACGTTCTTCGCTAGTTTCGGGAGTGATAAGCATAATGATTTTCAGATTGTATCTATCTGCTATTTCCTTATAAGTTTCTATGTAATCTTTGAATGGAAGATCGGGGATAATCATTCCGTCTATGCCACATATCTGGCATGACCGACAGAAATTCTCGAAGCCGTAGCGCATAATCGGATTTAAATATCCCATTAGGATAAGCGGGATATTTACTTCCCGGCGAATATCTTTCAGTTGCTCGAACAATAGGGTTAGTTTCATTCCGTTACGCAGCGCCTGAGTGGCAGCTTCTTGAATCACCGGACCATCTGCCATGGGGTCACTGAAAGGTATGCCTATTTCAATCATACGGACTCCGTTTTTTTCTAAAGCTTTAATGGTTTCTACTGTTCCTTCCAATGTAGGGTATCCTGCACAAAAATAGATAGAAAGAATGTTCTTCTTTTGTTCGCTGAATAATTGATTAATTCTGTTCATAATAGTATTTTTCTTAATTAAATTGTTCATTATTGAAAATAAGTTTCTGCACTTTATTTTTTAATACTAACTACTTCACGCCAGATAGCCCTGATTGCTAATATGAAATATGAAAGCTGCTATCTGTAAGTGAATTATCTGGTTAATTTCTTTACCTTATTTATACTTCTCCATTAATCTTTTGTATAAATTCCTGTAGAAGTGAAGGATCCTTGTATGCCGGACGTATTTCGAAACAACTGTTCAAATCAATACCAGCCCATAGCGGATGTTCAAATTCCTGAAGAGCTCGGATATGGTTGTATCCAATGCCTCCACTTAGTAAAAAGGGTATATTTCCGTGATATTCCGAGAGTATCTTCCAATTGAAAGTTTCTCCTGATCCGCCATAGCTTTGACATGGTGTGTCGAAGAGGAAATACTGGCAATATGCTTCATAAGGAACGGTATATATCAAATCCGTCTTTTTGGCAATAGAAAAAGCTTTGATAAGGATAATCTCTTTCCCTGTAGTATGGATGGCACGGAGTAACTCCTTACAGAAATCGGGCGTTTCCTTTCCGTGTAGCTGTATAGCATTTAAACCAAATTCTATTGTGCGGTAGACAATGTTTTCGATACTTTCGTTCACAAACACGCCGACACGCCGTGCCGATACAGGCAAATAATCCGGTAACTTTTCGATATAGCGCGGAGACGGAGGATAGAAGATGAAGCCCATCCAATGAATTCCCAATAGTTCTATGGCGCGAATATTTTCGGCTTCGCGCATACCACATACTTTAATAATCATTGTAATGCTTGAATAAAAGTCCGTAAGGTTTCACCGGGAACAGGTGTTTTCATAAAGCTTTCTCCAATAAGAAATCCCTTGAATCCTGCTAAACGCAGTTGCTTGATGGTTTCGGGATTTGAGATGCCACTTTCGGATACTAATAATGTTTCTTTCGGTAATTTTTCCGCAAGTCGGAACGAGTTCTCTATATCCGTATGAAACGTTCCCAGATTCCGGTTATTTACTCCTACCATATCAATATGTTCGTTGATGTATTCAAGCTCTTTTTCGTTATGGATTTCTAATAATACTTCTAAAGATAATTCATGCGCTTTTGCGGCCAGACTTTTACATTCGTCAATAGTCAGAGAAGCTGCAATGAGCAGAATCGCATCGGCTCCGATTGCACGTGCCTGGTAGAGTTGGTACGGATCGAGAATAAAGTCTTTCCGCAGTATAGGGCATTGTACCAAAGGACGGGCAATCTTTATAAACTTCAAATGTCCTCCGAAAAAGTGTTCGTCCGTAAGTATGGAAAGGGCAGAAGCACCGTTGGCGGCATATTGCACTGGAATGTCTTCGGGTAAGCCGTTTTCTTTAATCCATCCTTTAGATGGAGATTTGCGTTTAAATTCTGCTATGATTCCGTAAGGTGACTGTTGTAAACTGTGTCGCATGCTTAAGGTAGAACGTGTTTCCGCCTCCACTATTTCTTCGAGTAAATCCATACCGAATGCTTGCTTTTGAAGCATTATTTCTTTTCGCTTGTAGGTGGTAATTTTTTCCAATATATCCATATGGGTTCTACCTTTAACTATTAATTTCAATGAATTTCTTTAATGTCCTTAATGCTTTTCCACTTTCTAAGGATTCGCGGGCTATAGCTACACATTCTTCAATGTCTTTTGCCGGTTCCATAGCTTGGATGGCAAATGCCGCATTGGTAAGTACACAATCCGTTTGGGCGCAAGTAGCCTTATTCTCTAATACATTATCGAACATTCGGGCTGCTTCTTCTTTGTTTGCTCCCCCATACAGCTCTTCTTGTTTGGCGGCAACCATACCCAAATCTTCCGGTTTGTAAACCTGCTCATAATGAGTCGTGGTAACTTTGAAACCTCCGGTAAGGGAAATCTCATCATATCCGTCTAGACTATTTACTACAGCAAATCCAATACCTAATTTCTGAAATACATTAGTGTATAAACGCATCTGGTTTAAATCGGCAACCCCGAGTAACTGGTATGCCGGTTGGCACGGATTGACCAAGGGGCCTAGCAGGTTGAATATGGTTCGTACTTGCAAGGATTTGCGTACGTTGCCTACGAACTTCATGGCCGGATTAAAAAGTTGTGCGTGCATATACACCATGTGGCATTCTTCCATGGAACGTTCCAGCTTATCTTGCTTGTTCGTGAATTTCACTCCATGTAGTTCCATAACATTGCTTGCCCCGCTTACCGAGGTCGCTCCATAGTTACCATGTTTGGCAACGTTGTATCCTGCACCCGCCACTACAAAACATGCACATGTAGATATATTGAATGTGTTTTTTCCATCTCCACCGGTTCCTACAATGTCAATAGGTTGGTAAACGTTTAAATCCACAGGTACTCTTGTTGTCATCAAAGCTTCTCTGAAACCGATTAGCTCGTCTACTGTGATGCCACGCATTTGAAATGCTGTTAACAAGGCCGCAATTTGAGCTTCAGGGTATTTCTCTTTGGTAATGTTCAGCAGTATGTTTTTTGTCTCTTCCTGATTCAACTCTTCATGATTAAAGAGACGGGTCAATATTGTTTTCATTGTTGTATTTTTTATTTGTTGACTAAATAGGAAACAGTAAAAGTGGTTATTTCTTTACTTTATTTTTCCTAACCAATTCTCTAGGATGACTTTTCCGTCCGGAGTAAGTACCGATTCCGGATGGAATTGGATTCCACGGACATCATATTGTTTGTGTCTCATTGCCATAATCTGTCCTTCTTTACTGAGAGCTGTTATTTCCAGGCAATCCGGTAATCCTTTTCTGTCTACAACCCATGAATGATAACGTCCGACAGGAATTTCATTTTTTAATCCCTTAAATAGAAAGTCGTTACCTGACAGTTCGATAGGTGTTTGTACTCCGTGAAAGATTTCATCTAAATTAATAAGGGAAGCTCCAAACACTTCACCGATGGCTTGATGTCCCAGACACACACCCAATATCGGTTTCTTGCCGGCATAAGTTCGAATAACCTCTAATAGTAAACCGGCCTCGCAAGGAATTCCGGGTCCCGGAGAAAGAACAATCTTATCATATTTCTCAAGCTCATTTAAAGTGAATTTGTCGTTACGTAACACTTCTACGGCTGCTCCCAGTTCTTTTATCAGATGATATAAATTATAAGTAAACGAGTCGTAATTATCAATAATGATTACTTTCATACTAAAATTCTTTTAGAAGGGTTTACATAGTTTCGGCCATGCAGATAGCCTTTTTTAATGCTCCCAATTTGTTGTTGACTTCTTGTAATTCATACTCTTCATTGCTCTTTGCAACAATGCCTCCTCCTGCTTGGAACCATAATTCGTTGTTGCGGCTTACAAAGGTACGGATGGTAATGGCCTGATTCAGATTCCCGTTAAGACCAATAAATCCGATGCATCCTCCGTAAGCTCCTCGGTTATGCGGTTCGTATTCGCTGATTAATTGCATGGCTTTTACTTTAGGAGCACCTGACAGAGTGCCGGCCGGGAAGGTGTCGATAAATGTTTTTATAGGATTGGCGTCTTCGTTTAATTCGCCGCTCACGCGACTTACCAGATGAATGACGTGACTGTAATATTGAGTTTCCTTATAGAAATCGACTTTAACATGATGGCAGTTACGGCTTAAGTCATTACGTGCCAGATCGACTAACATCACATGTTCGGCATTTTCTTTCGGATCGGCTAGTAGAGCTTTTGCTAATTCTAAGTCTTTTTGGACATTACCGGTACGTTTGGTCGTGCCGGCTATCGGATCAATATAAGCTTTTCCTCCTTCGATACGGCAATGTGTTTCAGGAGAAGAACCGAAAATTCGGAAACCTCCGAAATCGAAATAAAACAAATAAGGGGAGGGGTTGATGCTTCGCAGCGCCCGATATAGTTTAAAATCATCTCCAACGAACCGTTGAACGAACCTGCGTGAAAGGACTATTTGAAAAACATCGCCACGAAGGCAATGAGCAATGCCTTTACGAATATTAGCTTTATGTTCCTCATCCGTTAACGGACTGGTTGTAGGACCGACAGCATGAAAATCATACGTAGAGAAATTGCGGTTATGAATAGCTTTTTCAATGGTATTCAAATGGTCGTCTTCTTCCTTCTCCACCATTTCCAACATCATCATCTCATTCTTGAAATCGTTGAAAACAATAAGGTATTTGTAAAGAATATAAAGCATGTCCGGCGCGTCGTTTTTCGCTTCTTTACTATCTTTTACCGGAATATTTTCGAAATAGCGAACAGCATTGAAGGCAGTATATCCGTAAAGTCCGCAGTAATTATTGTACTCTCCCGTTACTTTAAAGCAACTTAGGAAATCGTTAATAGCGTTGTCCACCCTGTAAGCATCGGTAATGTTTTTTTTCTGGATGCTTCCATCAGGAAAAGTAAAAGTTGCTATACCATGGTTGATGGCAATATTAGCCAGAGGACGCAATGCGATGAAAGAACGGTTGTTTTCGCTACCGTGGTAATCAGAGCTTTCCATTAATGCACTTTGAGGAAAGATATCGCGTACTTTCAGATAAGTGCTTACAGGAGTATGTAGATCTCCTAAAACTGTTTTGTGAACGGTATGATATGTAAATTGCTTCATAGTGAAATTTATGCATTAGGAATGTTGTTTAAATAAGTTTCGATGTCTTTGTCTCCTCGTCCTGACACGGTAAGTACTACTATATCCGTAGGTTTGAACTGCATTTTCGCCAAGGCTCCCAATGCATGTGCTGATTCCAATGCCGGAATGATTCCTTCCAGACGAGTCAGTTCAAAAGCTGCTTTTAAAGCTTCGCTATCGTTGATAGCCAATACGCTTGCACGTTTACTGCTTGCCAAGTTCGCATGAATCGGACCGATACCGGGGTAATCTAATCCGGCAGAGATAGAATAAGGTTCTTGGATTTGGCCGTCTTCATCTTGCATCACCAAAGTTCGGGAGCCATGAATGATGCCAAGCTTTCCCAGTTGAATGGTAGCAGCTGACATTTGCGTGTCAATACCCAATCCTCCGGCTTCTGCCAAAACAATTTTTACCCGCTCGTCATCTAGGTAATGGAAAATGCTTCCGGCGGCATTGCTTCCTCCGCCTACACAGGCCATCAGATAATCGGGATAATCGCGTCCTTCTTTTTCTAATAACTGCTTTTTTATCTCTTCGCTGATTACACTTTGCAACCGAGCTACCATGTCAGGGTAAGGATGAGGCCCTACTGTGGAGCCGATGATGTAATATGTATCGGAAGGATGACAGCACCAGTCTCGGATAGCTTCGTTAGTAGCATCTTTGAGAGTCATATTCCCTGAGATGACAGGGTGGACCGTGGCTCCTAACATTTTCATTTTCTCTACATTGATATGTTGCCGTTCTACGTCTGTTTTGCCCATATATACAATGCATTCCATATTCATCAGAGCACATACGGTAGCAGTCGCCACACCATGCTGTCCTGCACCGGTCTCGGCAATGATACGGGTTTTCCCCATTCGGCGCGCTAATAAGATCTGTCCGATGGTGTTGTTGATTTTATGTGCACCGGTATGGTTTAAATCTTCTCTTTTCAGGTATATTTTGCATCCATACTGTTCGGACAAACGTTGTGCATGGTAAAGAGGAGAGGGGCGTCCTACATAATCGCGTAGCAATTGGTGGAATTCTTTTTTGAAATCATCACTTTCTAGAACTTTTAGATAAGTTTTCTTCAAATCTTCTACGCATTGGTATAAGATCTCAGGTATGTAAGCACCCCCGAATTCTCCATAATAGCCGTCTTCGTTTACTTGAAATGTTTTCATTGATTTTCTATTTTATATGTTTTTTATTCTGGATTAAAAATTAAAAAGGGCTGTCGTAAGTACGACAGCCCTTTTTGGTATATCATTATTTCCTATGTATATACATATGGCTTAGTTCCCTTACGACCTTTTGAGTTGCAAGCGGCACCACCACCAATATGTATTAACTATAAATGTCATCTTATTCTTTTCTATTTGATGTGGCAAATGTATAGCTTTATTTGATACGAACAAATAAATTTGCTGTTTTTTTTCAGAGAATCTGTCTTTTTTCTTTTTATAATAAGGAGAGGGCATCTTATCAATCTCTTTTATGAGTTTCTAACATGCCCCTGAATAGAGAATCAAAAGAACCGATAACCTATTATGGGTCGTTTTTCGGTTCTGTTTTTTCTTTTACCGTTTCAGCATATTATGCCATTCTTCCGGTAAATTGTTCTCCTTGGTTTTTGCTTCATCTTTAACTTGATGGAGCATTTCGTGTGCACCTGCACTTAATTTGTGCATGGCGCAACACAATTCATCTTTCATTTTACGTCCAGAAGGTGTACGTGACCAGCAAACCAATGCTCCGCCAATTAAGGTACCTAGACCCAAACCCAATGTAAATTTAGAGTGACTCATAATCTTTATTATTTTAAAGTGATGCCTTGTAAACATACGCTGGTTTAGATGGTTTTATATTTTAGTAAACTTTGGCATAAAACAATTTATGTAAAAGTCGTGTTATTAGTACGAAGTAAATAAAATAATTATGAATAAAAAATTTTGGATCAGATTAGGTGTTGCCGTATTGATTGTGCTATTGCTATGGTGGCTTTATGTGGCTGTTTTGCTTAATGAAGATGCGGAGGAGGAACTTTCGTCGATTTCATCCTATAGTTTAAGTATCCGGTAAGTGGCATTTCCCATCCTTTCGATTTCGTGCATATCTTTATTGTAATGTACCGCTTGAATAGCGCGGTTCATTAGTCCGTGTCCGACTGCCATGACGTATTGATGAGGAAAATGTATCCGGATGAATTCAAGGAAACTGGCCGCTCGCCGACGCATGTCGTCTACACTCTCTATGTCTTCCGGAAGAGGGCTATTTTGAATATCAGGGATATGTTTGCCGGTAAAGCTTCCCCAATCTCTTTCTCGTAGAAGGGGAGTTGTTTGTAAAGGCAAACGGCGTTCGGAATTTAAGATGGTGGCCGTATCTATACATCTTTTTAAATCACTGCATACCAAGGCATCAAAATGTATGTCAATTAAATCGTTGCGTAACAATTCCGCTTGTCGGATTCCCTGTGGAGTAAGTGTTCCCGGCATATGTCCTTGTAGTATATGCATAACATTTTCTGCAGTTTCTCCATGCCTTATCAGATAGAGAGTGGTCATACTCGATTAATATTTGAATGATTTTTGTACAAAAGTACAATTTATTTGTTTCTATTTAAGAAAATAGTAGTAATTTCGTTCGGTATAAAACTTAAGAAGGTATGAGAACATTATCTAATTCAATTCTTCGTAGCGTCTGTTCATTGGTAATTGGCGTGTTATTGGTAGTATGGCCTGAAACGGCTATGATCTATTTGGTTATTACTATAGGGGTTCTATTTTTAATACCGGGACTGGTTTCAATGCTCGGTTATTTTGCTCATCGTACCGGTGAGGTGGAACAGACGTTTCCCGTAGCAGCGTTAGGTAGTGCTTTGTTTGGCCTGTGGCTTATGATTATGCCTGCTTTCTTTGTCAGTATATTGATGTATATATTAGGTGCATTTTTGGTCTTGGCCGGCATTCAACTGATCTCAAGTTTAGTTTCAGTACGTCGGGCATCCATGGTTCCGGTCGGTTTTTTTGTTGTTCCGGTATTGATATTGTTGGCTGGAATTTTAGTATTGCTCAATCCGTTTGCTACAGCTTCTGTTCCATTTATTATTTTGGGTGTAAGTTGCATCTGTTACAGTCTTTCCGATTTAATTAATTACTATAAGTTCCGAAATCGTAATAATCGTATTCAGGATGTCACTTTTATAGAGGAAACTCCACCTTTGAGTGATCACGATAAATAATATTTTCCATTGATAGGGGAGTATTCCGAGCTATTTTCTTATAATAGGCAGGTTTGAGCCGCTTATTTTAGCTCGTAGTGAGATGTGTTATCTCCCTACATGATTCGTATATTATGATAACACGATTGGTGAGTAGGTTTTTCAAAGGGGGGGGAATAAGTCATACTTTCTGTAAAAGCTGCCGTATATTCAATTGTTATAGGTAATAAATGCTAACATTATTATAAGTGCGCAAAGAACTGTTTTTTTCTTCCGGTTCGTTTTAGACTAAATGAACGTTCAATTAGGGACAAACGAACGTTCATTTAAGAGAGAATGAACGTTCGTTCTCCCATTCTAGCTGAGTAGTCGAGAATAAAGTTTATATAAAAATAGAAATTAGTTTACAGTATTTACTCCTATATAGCTATGAAGCCATATGATGTTGAGTAAAGCGCGTGAATGATTATATTTAAATAGGGACATACCATACTTTCCTGATTGCCATTTCGGGTCGGGCTATTCGCTGATGGTCATATCATCAAGAACTTCCACGCCTTCCTGTTCAACTGCAGTTTTTACTTGATGGTTGAAGAATAGCCAACAGGCGAAAATAACTATAAAGAGGATAAATACGATAATCCATACATTTCTTCTTTCTTTCATAAGTCTTTCTTTTTAGTATTTATTTCATAAACAGCGAAGAAGCGATATTTGTTTAGGAAAATATAATCGTTTATTTAAATTTCGGTTTAGGTCTGTCTTATGAAAGGATGGTGTTGATTGGTATTCTCAACTCAAGGCACGAGGGATACCCTGATTTTTTATCAAGTATCTGATAGAGAGTAGAGGCCCATAAGATTAAAGTCATAAAAAAGGACTCTTCACAGAGTCCTCTTTTCTGTTCTGATATAATGTTTCAGAACTTTTGTTTAACCTTAAATCTAACAAAAAACATTTTATTTATTTTATTTTCCAAAGTAGTAATTTGATATCATAAAATAATGAAGCAAAAGTAGTGGGGAAAAAGATGGAAAACAATGGAAAATTGTACATATTCCTAGAAAATTGTACAGTTTAAGGATAAATGCTTTAAATAATTAAAAAAGGAAGATGTTGCGAAGCATCTCCCTTTTAAACTTAAAATAATCAACGAAAGAAAATAGATAATAGTTTAGATTATCTTATAAAAAGCAATTCTCTATATTTGGGTAAAGTCCATAACTGATTGTCCACAATAAGTTCGAGCTTGTCGATATGATAGCGGATTTCTTCTAACATAGGTGCAATGTTATCATGATAAGCTATCGCCTTTTCACGCTCATTCTCTATTTTATTTGCTACCTTACGGGCCTCAATCATGGCATCTACATGTTCTTTGATAAAAATAGTATGCTCCGCAATTTCTTTAATCAGCTTCAGATTCTCGGAAGAAAGTTTGGATGCTTCTTCACCAGGGAACAGATCTTTCATTTTATATACATTGTCAATCAGTTCGCTTTGGTATTTAGTAGCGACCGGTACAATATGATTCATAGCCAGATCGCCTAAAACTCGTGCTTCAATCTGAATCTTCTTTGTATAGGTTTCCCATTTTACTTCGTTACGGGCTTCCAATTCTTTTTTGGTCATGACGCCGGTTGATTCGAACATTTTTACGCTGGATTCTTTCAGATAGTTATCAAAGATAATCGGACAACTGGTCTCACAATCCAAACCGCGTTTTTTAGCTTCTTCTTTCCATTCGTCTGAATATCCGTTACCATCGAAACGTATTGGCTTACATTCTTTGATGTATTTACGAAGAACTTCGAGGATGGCAGACATTTTGGGTTCGCCTTTTTCAATCAGGGCATCCACTTCTTGTTTGAATAAAGTTAATTGTTCAGCTACGGCTGTATTTAACGCGATCATAGCAGATGCGCAGTTTGCTTCAGAGCCAACGGCACGGAATTCAAAGCGGTTTCCGGTAAATGCGAATGGTGAAGTACGGTTACGGTCGGTGTTATCAATTAATAACTCCGGAATCTGAGGAATATCCATTTTCATTCCTTGTTTTCCACTGAAGTTGATTAATTCATCGGTGGTCGTTTCTTCTAGATGATCGAGTACCTGGGTTAACTGTTTGCCGAGGAAGCTGGAAATAATTGCGGGAGGTGCTTCGTTAGCACCTAGACGGTGTGCGTTTGTTGCCGACATGATGCTGGCTTTCAGCAGACCATTGTGACGGTAGACAGCCATTAAGGTATTGACTACAAAAGTGACAAAACGCAGGTTGTCTTCCGGAGTTTTACCAGGAGCATGTAACAGAATGCCGGTATCGGTACCCAGAGACCAGTTATTATGTTTGCCGGAACCGTTTACGCCTTTAAATGGTTTTTCGTGCAATAATACGCGGAATCCGTGATTTCGTGCAATTTTGCGCATTAAAGCCATCATCAGCATATTGTGGTCTACAGCAAGATTACATTCTTCATATATCGGAGCTAATTCGAATTGGTTGGGAGCTACCTCATTATGGCGTGTTTTACATGGAATTCCTAATTTCAAGGATTCTATCTCGAGCTCTTTCATGAATGAAGCTACACGGGTGGGGATTGCACCGAAATAGTGGTCTTCCAACTGTTGGTTTTTAGAGGATTCATGTCCCATTAAGGTTCGTCCCGTAAGCAATAAATCGGGGCGAGCTGCATATAATCCTTCGTCCACTAAGAAATATTCTTGTTCCCAGCCTAGATACGTATATACTTTCTTTACATCGGAATTAAAGTAGTGGCATATTTCTACAGCAGCTTTGTCAACAGCGCGGAGAGATTTTAGCAACGGAGCTTTATAGTCGAGAGATTCACCTGTATAAGCGATAAATACAGTAGGGATACAAAGAGTATCATCGATAATAAAGGCTGGAGATGACGGATCCCATGCACTGTAACCTCGAGCTTCGAAAGTGTTGCGGATACCTCCGTTAGGGAAGGAAGATGCGTCCGGTTCCTGCTGGACAAGGAGCTTCCCGGAAAATTCTTCCATCATACCGCCTTTTCCGTCATGTTCAACAAAGGCATCGTGTTTTTCAGCCGTACCTTCCGTTAACGGATGGAACCAGTGGGTATAGTGGGTTACTCCTAATTCTATTGCCCATTTTTTCATTCCGGCAGCAACTTCATTAGCAATGCTACGGTCTAAAGGAGCACCGTTGTAGATGACATCAATTAGCTTCTCATACACTTTACTGGGAAGGTATTTAAACATCTTCTCTTTGTTGAATACATATTTGCCAAAGTATTCCGAGGGCCTTTCCACTGGGGTAGGAACCTCTACTGCCTTTTTTTTGAAAGCCGTTTCTACGACTCTGAATCTTAGTTTTGACATACTACTTAATTGTTTGTTGTTAATATAATAATACTATTTTTTTATTTCTCATTTTCGGAGAGATGATCAAGCCTCTCCGGAATAATTTATATTTTTAGTAATAAAGAAGTAATTGTTTTATTCAGAAACTAGAGGAATATAAACTAATTTTCTTCTATATTTCCTTTATCTTCTTGTATTCGTAGTTATATGCTGTTTTTCCATGTTCATAAATGTTCTAGTCTTTTTCTCCTAATATTGGTAGCATATACCGACACTATGATACATTTTTCTTGGACGTGTGGTGTCTTTTTCATAATCGACCAATGTTTGTAAGAAAGAGGTATAGGAAGGAAACAGCCTAAAGCTGAAGATATTATACAACAAACCAGTATATCTCAATAAACTACGATGACTTCCTATACTCTCTTTCATATTGTATATTATAAATTTTTCTGTTTAAAAACTAACCCCAAAAACAAAATAGGTTCCTTCTGTTTGAGGATTCATGGTAATCTTGGCAAACATAGGAATAGAAAAGCTTTCTGTTATTTTTATATCCTTCGATGCTTCCAAACTGATATCAATGACTGAAAATCCGGATGTTTCACCATATACCGCTGAGGATTGGAATGGAGTGGCTCCTAAGGAGGCTGCAAAATCCAAACCTCCTAATTTGAAAGGAGCATTTATTTCCACGTAAGAAGAATAGGCTCGATTACCGTTTGCTTTGTAATCGTCTCCGGCAAAATTTGTATACCAATTAATAGCTGCTACTCCAAAGTCATATCCTAGAGATACTTCAAAAACATGTACGGTATTATGAGCACTATATTTTAAATAGCTCGGTCCGCCACTGGACCAGTAATCTGTTATTCCTGCATTGAAACCGCCTATGGTGTATCCTAATGTCAGGTCTAACTCTTTGGGTTGCTCTTTTCCTCCGGCTAAATTGCTGATTCCTGCAGATCCCCAGGCAGAAAAGGAGAATCCTTTGTAGGATATACCTAAAAAAGGCTGGATACTTACATTGCCTAGATCTTGCCCGCGCCAGATATATCCGCTGACAATGTCGGCTCCTATCGATGCTTCTACTTTTTCCTGAGCATTTGTTATTGCCGGAGCTATCATAGTCATACATAACAATAATGTGATGTGTTGTAAACATTTCCTCATAATCTCTTAACCTTTTAAAATTAACACTTAGCTCTACAAGTGGTATTTATATTTCTATTCTTTTTCTCTTGATATCCCATTGTATGGTAATCTTCGTTATTTCAGCCATGCTTTTAATCTTCTCATTGCTTCTTCGCAATGCGTGCGCTCACCGAAAGCGGTCAGACGGATATAGCCATCTCCACTGGGTCCGAATCCGACGCCCGGTGTTCCCACTACATTTGCCTCATATAACATCTGTTCGAAGAACTTCCAGGATGATACGCCTTCGGGAGTTCTCACCCACAAGTAGGGAGCATTTTCTCCACCATATACAGACAAACCTGTACTTTGAAGCTCTTCTCTCATGATTTTGGCATTGGTCATATAGTAATGGATGATATTTTTTACTTGTTCTTTTCCTTCCGATGAATAAACGGCTTCTGCTCCACGCTGGGTGATGTATGATGTTCCGTTGAATTTTGTACTTTGTCGGCAGTTCCATAACCGGTTCAGAGGAATACGTTCTCCAGTTAATGTTCCAGCTGTCAGTTCCTTTGGAACCACTGTATAACCGCAACGAACACCGGTGAATCCGGCTGTTTTGGAAAAACTTCTGAATTCGATGGCAACTTTTTTGGCTCCTTTAATCTCATAGATGGAATGTGGTATCTCCGGATCCTGTATATATGCTTCGTATGCAGCATCATACATAATCAATGTATCGTTGGCCAATGCATAGTTCACCCATTTCTTCAGTTCGTTTTTACTGATTACCGTGCCTGTAGGATTATTGGGATAACAAAGATAAACAATATCAATCCTCCGGTCCGGTATCTGGGGAACAAACTCGTTTTCTCTTAGGCATGGGATGTAAACTACATTGCTCCATTTGTTGTGTTCTAGTATTCCGGCTCTGCCACACATTACATTCGAGTCTATATACACCGGATAGATAGGATCTGTTACACCAATGCTGTTGTCGTGGCGCAAGATATCTCCAATGTTACCGGTATCGCTTTTAGCTCCGTCATTAATAAATACTTCATTAGGTTCTAAATGAATGCCTCGTGGTATATAATCATTTTTAATAATTGCTTCAATTAGAAAATCATATCCTTGTTCCGGTCCATATCCATGAAAAGTCTCCTTGCAGCCCATTTCATCTACCGCCTTATGCATAGCTTTGACTACCGCTTCCGGTAATGGCTCTGTAACATCCCCGATATCTAAACGGATAATGTTTGATTTAGGATGAGTAACTTTAAACGTATTTACTTTCTTTGCAATGTCGGAAAATAAATAGTTGTTTGGTAACTTTAAGAAATGCTCGTTTACAAGTGCCATATTTCTATTCTTAAGTTGGGCGTTTTCGTGAATCTGATTGTTTTTGTCATTTCCTATCAATACTTCTTTTTTAGGCTGATCTTTCTTTTATTTTGATGCAAATATATATCTTTTTGTTTTGCTTTTAGATTAATATGTATCTTAATATCTATGTATGTTTGATCTTTGTTTTAATTTGTGTTTGTTCTCTTGTTTAATAACCTCAAATTGATAACTATAATGATTTAAAAGTAATAGATTGTTAGTTGTTACAGGTATATTTTTAGAAAAGAAGTGATTTCTTCGAATTAAAGCTGTAATAGAATGAGTTCACTTCAGACTTTATTGTACCATAATGATTTGGGAAAAACTATAGTTTTAATTTTTTTTGTCTCATAACCCGGTCTATTATTAAAGCAATAGCCCCGTCACCGGTCACATTACATGCTGTACCAAAACTGTCCATGGCTATATATAACGCAATCATAAGTGCTTGATCTGATTGGGAAAAGCCCAACATGGAACTTAATATTCCGAGAGAAGCCATAATAGCTCCTCCGGGGACACCTGGAGCTGCTACCATTGTGATACCTAATATAAAGATGAACCCGGCGAAGGTTTCAAAATCATATGGAATATCCTGCATAATCATTAAAGCCAAAGCACACGCCACAATTTTTAGAGTGCTTCCTGATAAATGAATCGTGGCACACAAAGGAATTACAAAATCTGCAATATCTTCTTGTACTCCATTTTTACGTGTTTGTGCTAAAGTTACCGGAATTGTTGCGGCTGATGATTGGGTCCCCAAAGCTGTGAAATAAGCCGGTAACATTGTATATAGTAATTTGAAAGGATTTTTATGTACAAATAGGCTAGCTATGCCATATTGCAGAATTAGTAAAAATAGGTGCAAAAGAAAAATGATACCTATGATTTTAATGAAAACAGTCACTATTTCGTAAACTTGTCCGGTATAAGACATATTTGTAAATACTCCGAATATATATAGTGGAAGGAGAGGGAGAATGATTATGCTGATTGTTTTGACAATAATTTCTTTGAAATCGTTACATACTTTTTTCAATGCTGTGGAAGAGATATTAGCTATGCCGATGCCCAATGTAAAAGCTAGAATCAATGCAGTCATAACATTCATCAATGGCGGAATATTGATTTTAAAATAAGGTGACAGTCCTTGAGCTTGTTCTATTGGAGAGAGAGTGATATCAGGCTCTATTAGAGATGGGAAAAAGGTGATTCCGGTAAAATAAGAAAGGAAACCTGAAAAAAGAGTTGCTGTATAGGCGATTAATGCTGTGAGAATTAGTATTTTTCCAGCAGACTTTCCAATATCTCCGATAGCAGGTATTACTAGTCCGACGATAATGAGAGGAATAATAAATCCTAAAAATTCTCCAAAAAGAGCATTAAACGTGATGAATATCCGTGCGAACCATTCCGGTAAAAAATGCCCGATAAAGATACCTAAACAAATTGCGATTAAAATACGGGGGAGCAGCCCGAGTTGTATTCTTATCATAATTATCTATGTTTTTAAATCGCAAAGATAATGTTTTCGAACAATAAATCTCTTTTCTTGTTTCTAAAATAAATGAATATAGTATGGAGAAATCAAATATTGGATTGATTGGTCTTGGAATTATGGGACAGAATCTAGCCTTAAATTTGGCGGATAAGGGCTGGTCTGTATCTGTATGGAATCGACCGAAATCAGGAGCATCAGAGAGTGTGGCGGATCATTTTGTCCGCGTACGTGGAAAGGGAAAATCAATTATTGCTTGTGAAGAATTAGAAGATTTTGCTCAAACTTTACAGCGTCCGCGTATTGTTATGCTTATGGTCACTGCTGAAGCGGTTACAGAAGTCATAGAGAAGATCATTCCTTATTTAGATGAGGATGATATTATCATTGATGGAGGAAACTCTAATTTTGAAGATACGGAACGGCGTGTTGACGAGCTATATAAGAGAGGCTTTTATTTTATTGGGGCCGGGATTTCTGGCGGTGAAGAAGGAGCGTTACACGGAGCATCTATTATGCCAGGGGGCGCAGTAGAGGCATGGCCCGTTGTGAAGCCGATATTACAGAGTATAGCCGCAATAGCCGAAGACGGTACTCCTTGTTGCGAATGGGTAGGAAGTGGAGGAGCCGGTCATTATGTAAAGATGGTACACAATGGTATCGAATATGCGGAAATGCAGTTGATAGCCGAGGTGTATTCTTTAATGAAGCAAGTCGGGAATATGAATAATGAGGAAATGGGATTGATTTTTGCTCGTTGGAACGAAACCGATATGCGTAGTTATCTGATTGAAATCACAAGCAAGATTCTTCGTCATCGAGATGTAACAGGTGATTATGTATTAGATAAGATATTGGATGTGGCTAACCAAAAAGGAACCGGCAGATGGAGTGTGCAAAATGCTTTGAATTTGAATGAACCGTTAGATATGGTGGCTGAAGCGGTTTTTGCACGCGACTTGTCCGAAAAGAAAAAATTACGTGAGACATTAAGTCGTACTTATAATAGGGATACTAACTTGGCACTATATCAGCGTGATGAATTGCTGGCTCAATTATTTGATACTTTAAGTGTTTCTCGTATCGTATCTTATGCACAAGGCTTTTCTTTAATGAGGAAAGCATCTGATACTTATCAATGGAATTTAAATTACGCTTCTGTTGCTTTAATCTGGCGGGAAGGATGTATTTTGCGTTCTGAATTATTGAATTCTATAGCGAAAGCTTTCCTTTCAAACAGCCAATTAGAGAATCTTCTGGCTGTATCTTCTTTTAGTGAGAAAGTAAAACATACGTTGCCTTCTTGGAAAAAAATTATTGCAATGGCAGTGAAAGAGGAAATTACCATACCGGCTCTATCTGCAGCTCTTAATTATTTTTATGGTATTACAACAGCTCATCTATCGGCTAATTTGATTCAAGCACAGCGTGATTTTTTTGGTGCTCATACTTTTGAAAGAATAGATGAACCTCGAGGTTCATTTTTTCATGAATTATGGAGGAGCTGACTATGGAAATACCACGTTCTATGGTATTAATAATATTTGGCGCTTCGGGCGATTTGTGTAAACGTAAATTAATGCCTGCTTTGTACTTTTTGTATAAAGAAAAACGTGTCCCTTCTGTCTTTGCTATTTTGGGAACTGCTCGTACTTCACATTCGGATAGGTCTTTTAGACAAATGATGAAGGAGGAATTAAGTCGTTCTTTGCACCAAAATCAACTGGATGAGGCTGTTTTGTCGGAGTTTATCGAATGTCTGTATTATCAGCCCATGAACCCTACACGCGAAGATGATTACTTTCTGTTGCAAAACCGTTTGAAAGAAATGGATCGAGAATTAACTAACGAAAGCAATTATCTATTCTATCTGGCTGTTCCCCCAACTCTTTATGAAACCATTCCTAAGTTGCTGAAAAAAGCTGGTTTAACTGGTGAACCTGGGATTAAGCGCATAGTTGTGGAAAAACCCTTTGGATATGATTTGAACTCGGCACAGGAATTAAATGAGATATATACATCTGTTTTTCGTGAGGATGAAATTTTTCGTATAGATCATTTTTTAGGAAAAGAAACGGTCTTGAATATCCTGGCTTTACGTTTTGCCAATAGTATTTTCGAGCCTATATGGAACCGTAACTATGTAGATTATATTGAGATTACGGCTGTTGAAAAAATAGGAGTAGAGCGCCGTGCAGGCTTCTTTGAGCAAACGGGAACTTTGCGTGATATGGTACAGAATCATCTCATGCAATTGTTAGCCTTGATTGCTATGGAACCGCCACGACAGTTTAATGCGATCTCTTTTAGAGATGAAGTGTCTAAAATATACCGTTCGTTAAAACCGTTTAAAGAAGGGAGCATCGGAGAACAGGTAGTAAGAGGACAATATACTACAGCCGAAAATGTAAAGGGATATCGGGAGGAAGAATCGGTAGCACCTGATTCGCGTACGGAAACATTTGTAGCGATGAAAGTGTTTGTTGATAATTGGCGATGGAGCGGTATCCCTTTCTTTCTACGTACAGGTAAACGCATGCCTACAAAGGTTACCGAAATTATCGTTCATTTCAAACAGGCTCCTTATCATTTGTTTGAATGCTTGGGAACACATTGTCCGGTTGCCGATTCTTTGGTCATCCGTATTCAACCGGAAGAAGGAATTGTCTTACGGTTTGCTTTAAAAGTTCCGGGTTCGGGGTTTGAAGTAAAAATGACGGATATGGATTTCAGTTATGCGTCGTTAGGGCATTTGCCTGCAATGGAAGCGTATGCCCGTTTAATTGAAGATTGTTTCTCTGGCGATTCCACTCTTTTTTCGAGAGGAGATACGGTAGAAGATAGTTGGAGCTTTTTTACACCTGTATTGGAGTATTGGAAAAATCATCCGGAGGCGCCGCTTTATTCTTATCCGGCCGGGACATGGGGACCGCATGAAGCTGATAAAATGATGGAGGACTTGGGATTCAGTTGGTCGAATCCATGTAAGAATTTAACTAATACAGATAAATATTGCGAGTTATGATATGGAATAACTATCAAACAGGGAAAGATGCCGCTTCGGCGATGTTGATGCAAATGATAGAAGAAATGGATCAAAATCCTTTACGTATATTTCATCTTGCTTTATCGGGTGGAAACACTGCCAAATTGTTGTTTGAAGTGTGGAGACAACAATTCGCAGGTCAAACTCCTTGGTTACGTATACATTTTTATTGGGTAGATGAACGGTGTGTGTCACCTGATTCTTTGGACAGTAATTATGGTGAGGCGGATCGAATTTTATTATCTCCTCTGAGTATTCCTCGTACTCAAATACACCGCATTATGGGGGAGGCCGTTCCGAAAGAAGAAGCAGTATCTTATGCAGCTTTAGTAAAGGCTTCTGTTCCTACAGAAAGGGGAATTCCTGTTTTTGATTACGTGTTGCTCGGTATAGGAGAGGACGGTCATACGTCCTCTATTTTTCCAGACCGTTCCGATTTACTCGATAGTCCCGAAGTGTATGCTGTAGTACAAAATCCGTATGATGGAAGTTTTCGTATCGCTTTAACTGGAAAATCGTTAATCAATGCAAGACGTACTTATTTTTTGGTTGTCGGAAAACAAAAATGTTCTATTATACGGAAAGTTGTGGAAGAAGAGACAAAAGAACTTCCGGCTTCGTATATATTCCATTCGGCACGCTTTTCGGAATTATTTACTGCCATTTAAAGAAAGATTTCTTTGAATTTGTATGAATATTTGGCAAAATTGTGTATGTTTGTATCGAAAATAAATTTATTCACTATTAATATACTACTATGACGAAACATGTATGGGTGTTGTTTGCAGCATGTATGATATCTATTAATGCCTTTGCGGAACGAGTAGATATGAAACTTGCCGGAGCTAAGGCTGATGGAAAAACATTAAATTCACAATTAATTAATTCTACTATTACACGCTTAAGCGAAGCTGGCGGCGGTACGTTATTTTTTCCAAGTGGCACTTATCTGACAGGGGCAATTCATTTAAAAAGTAACATTACATTAGAATTGGAAGCTGGGGCGACCTTATTATTTTCTACTAATTTTGATGATTTTCTTCCTTTTGTAGAAGTACGCCATGAAGGAGTGATGATGAAAAGCTTTTCTCCTCTTATATATGCGGTGGATGCGGAGAATATCACAATTAAAGGAGAAGGTACTCTTGATGGACAGGGAAAAGCCTGGTGGGATGAGTTTTTCAAAGTTTTGATTGATTTGCGGGATAATGGGGTACGCGACGTAAACAAATATCAGCCAATGTGGGATAAAGCAAACGATATGAAGGCTATCAAAGCCGAAACGAATGAAGACTGGCATAAAACAGCCGACCGTCGTTTTTTTCGGCCACCTTTTATTCAACCGATTCGTTGTAAGAATGTTCGCATTGAAGGAGTGAAGATTCAAAACTCACCTTTTTGGACTGTCAATCCTGAGTTTTGTGACAATGTAACAGTGAAAGGCATTACAATTCATAATGTACCATCTCCTAATACAGACGGGGTTAATCCGGAATCTTGCAGCAATGTGCATATCAGCGATTGCCATATTTCGGTAGGAGATGACTGTATTACCATAAAGAGCGGACGTGACTTGCAGGCTCGTAAATTAGCTAAGCCATGTGAAAATATTACAATTACCAACTGTACCATGCTTAGTGGTCATGGAGGAGTAGTTATTGGTAGTGAGATGAGTGGTAGTGTACGGAAGGTAACCATTAGCAATTGTGTCTTTGATGGTACGGACAGAGGCATTCGTCTAAAGTCTACACGTGGTCGTGGTGGAATAGTCGAGGATGTACGAGTTAGTAATATTGTAATGAATAATATTCGGAAAGAGGCTTTAGTGTTCAATCTAAAATATAGTAAGATGCCACAGGAGCCAAAGAGCGAACGTACGCCGGTATTCCGCAATATTCATGTTTCGGGTGTGACAGTAGTAGGTGTACAAACCCCAATAAAAATTGTAGGTTTGGAAGAGGCGCCGATTTCAGACATTGTATTGCGTGATATCCATATTAAAGACGCGAAGGAACCTTGTGTCTTCCAGAATTGCAAAGATATAATAATGGACAATGTAGTTGTCGACGGGAAAGAAATTAAAGATCTTGAATAACTATAAAACCCGAGAAAATGGTACCGGCATGTAGGAGGATTTCCACCTTGTGCCGGTATTTTTTATATGTATGCTATATCTGATCCCTATTTTTATTGGTTGAAGAGAAGTCATGCAAAATAAAAAATTTGAAGAGTGGACTGACGATTCGGGAAAAGATTTGTAGCAAAAAGGAAAACTATTTTTTCTTTTATCGTGTTTTTAAATAAAAGCCACATCAAAGAATAATAAAATGAATGCACTATATCGTTTCCTTTTTCCGATGAAACCCGCAAGTACGGCGTTTTCATTGTTTCTATTGGCTATGCGCTTATTGTTTGGTTCCCTTTTTCTTATACATGGTTTTCAGAAACTGATGAATTATGGAATGTTGTCCGGTACTTTTCCCGATCCATTAGGCTTTAGTTCGGAGTTGTCGTTATTATTGACTATTTTGGCAGAACTGGGTTGTTCTATAGCTTTTATGTTTGGTTTTCTTTATCGTTTATTTCTTCTCCCTATGATTTTTGCCATGGGTATAGCTTGTTTTGTTATACATGGAAACGAGCCCTTTGCTGCGAAAGAATTGGCTTTTGTATACTTATCCGTTTTCGTGTTAATGTATATTGCCGGTCCTGGAAAATATTCTTTAGACCAATGGATAGGAAAGAAATCCCGCCATTGAATTTTTACATTGTTTTTTCATTTAAGTAGTTTTGCAGTTCTTGTTTATAGCTGTCGGAAACGGGGATATATTCTTTCCCGAAAACAATACGTCCTCTGTCTATAATTTTAATTTTGTTTTTTTGTACAATAAATGAACGATGCACACGAATGAAATGAGAGGAAGGAAGTCGTTCTTCCATCATTTTCATACTCATCAAGGATAAAATAGCTTTCGGTTCGTTCTCTACATATATCTTGACGTAATCTTTTAATCCTTCCACATATAGAATATCTCTCAATTTGATTTGAATCAGTTTATAGTCACTTTTTACATATATGCAATCGTCCTCTATATGGGTAGGTGTTCCAGCATTAGAAGTGCCCTCTTTCATTTCGAACCAGTTAAGAGCTTTATTGGCAGCCTCTAAAAAGTCTTTGTAACTAATGGGTTTTAACAAATAATCAAGCGCGTTTACTCTATATCCATCTAAGGCGTATTGTCCGAAAGCTGTGGTGAAAATAATTCGTGTGTCGGTATTTACCATTTTCGAATATTCAAGTCCGCTTAGTTCGGGCATTTGAATATCCAGGAAAAGCACATCTACAGGCTCTTCCTGTAAACCTTTCATGGCAGCTATTGCACTTGAATATTTACCTGCCAAACGTAGAAAAGGTGTTTTACGTACGTATGTTTCTAATAAGTCCAATGCTAAAGGCTCATCGTCAACTAGGGCACAACTTATAATCATAATTTCTTCTTTTTTTATTAGCTATATATTTAAATCCCTTGTTCTTAGAATTTATAATATGCTACCTAATCCAATTCAATTTATTTACACTTGTATCGTGAGAATGGAAGAATAAACTTCTCCGTTCTCACTAATCTCATTTTTCCATTCGTATCGCTCTGGGTACAATAGTTCGAGGCGTTTCCGTACCTGCTCCAGTCCAATACCACTTCCGCTTTTATCTGAATTGTTCTTAGGATGATTGCTGTTTATTATTTCACAACGAACTTCTTTTTGTTCTATTTGAGCAATGGAAATGCTGATGAAACTAGGTTTTGTAGGACTTATACCATGTTTGAAAGCATTTTCAATAAGTGATATGAAAATCAACGGAGCGATTTGTACAGTACTGTTAGCCGGCACATGTATATGAATAGATACTTCCACCTCTTTTGCTAAACGGATACGCATTAATTCAATATAGTTGTTGATAAAATCAATTTCTCGTGCCAAAGGTACATAAGTTTGTTGGTTTTCGTAAAGTACATAACGCAAAAGTTTACTCAAGTCTTGTACCGCTTGTTGCGCCTTATCTGTATCAAAAGCTATTAACGCATAAATATTATTGAGTGTGTTGAGCAAGAAATGCGGATTAAGTTGATTTCTTAAATTATTTAATTCAGCTTCTGTACGATTTTTTTCCGCCTCTTGTAAAGCTGTTTCAGCTTTGCTCCATTCTCCGCTCATGCGGATTGCTGCTCCTAATCCAACCGTACAGAGAAGCAGGATAGTGTCGCGCATAATAAAGGTCCAGCGCGGGGGACGGTTGAAATGTTTTCTACGAGATGATGGAAAGTATTGTTTTTGAGTATTTCTATCAGGCTCTTTATTATCAAACTGTCTGGAAATTTTTTCTTCTATATTTTCTTTTAATAGGGGAGGACGTTTATTGAGTGGCTTATCTCCAAGATGAGTAAGTAAACTGATACCGACCACTAATATAAAGTTGTATAGTATGTATTTCTTACTCTGCTTTTTGAGTAGAAAATGGGGTACTAGAAAGCAGTAATTCGTATAGAATACAATTAAAAACATGAAAGGCATTTTTACATGCCGGAAGTATTCTAACCAGTTGATGTCGCTGAGGCTTTTGTCTCCTGATAATAAAATCGGAAAAAAGAAAATCAGCATCCATACAATAATATGAATGAATATTTCTAAGGGGCGTTGGTTATTAGAAGAAAAGAATTTCATATTTAAAAGAATTGAAGGGGTTATTCGTATCTGATTGCTTCAATCGGATCAAGTGCTGCCGCTTTTTTTGCAGGGTACCAACCGAAGAAGATTCCTGTAACTGTACAAACTACAAAGCTAAGCATTACACTCCAACTTTGAATAAAAATAGGCCAATGAGCTACATATTTAACAATAAAAGATGCGCCTACTCCGATTATGACCCCTATGATACCTCCTGTTACGCTAATCAGAATAGCCTCTATTAGAAATTGGCTCAAAATGTCGATACTACGTGCACCTACCGACATACGCAAACCTATTTCGCGAGTACGTTCCGTAACGGAAACATACATGATGTTCATAATTCCGATACCTCCTACAACTAAAGAGATTCCGGCAATGCATGCTAACAAAATGGTCATTAAGTCTGTAGTAGAATTCATCATGCTGCTGAGCTCTTGTTGTGACCGAATAGTAAAGTCATCGGTGGCATCTTCCTTTAATTTATGGTTGCGCCGGAGAATAGAAGTAATGTCTTCTATCGCTTGGTCTGTCATATCTTCTGTTATGGCGGAACAGTTGATACCTTGTAGATAAGTTACTGCCAGAATACGTTTCATGATGGTTGTATAAGGAGCCAGAATAACATCATCCTGATCCATTCCCATGCTGTTATATCCTTTTGATTTCAATACTCCTATAATGCGGAACGGAATGGAATTGAAACGGATTACTTTTCCAATGGGATCCCCGCCGTTAGGAAACAAATTATCAACAACCGTTTTCCCGACAATGCAAACTTTGGCAGATGTTTGGATGTCTTGATCAGTAAACATTTCTCCGTCTTCTACAGAGAGTTGGCGGATAGTCAGGTAATCTTGGCTCACTCCATAAATAGTAGAGGGAGCGTTGTTGGCCCCGTAAATTAACTGTCCCGAGCTGTTTACACTGGGACTTACTGCCGAAATATATTTTCCTTCATCGCGTATATTATAGAAATCCTCCAGTTTAAGGGTTTGCATGGCACTAGGGTCTTGCCTTACTCCGCCTCGCATATCAGCTCCGGGATGAATCATAATCATATTGGATCCCATTTCAGCAATTTGTGCCTGAATGCTTTTCTTAGAACCTTGTCCGATTGCCAACATGGTAATAACCGATGCGACACCGATAATAATTCCGAGCATGGTCAAGAATGCACGCATTTTATTGTTGCTTAATGCGCGGAGGGCTATTTTAAATAAATTTGTACCATTCATATTAATTTCGTCTTAGGTTAATCTTCTATAGGAACCGGCAAAGCTGCAAGAGCTTCGGCTGCGGAAAGAATATTTTCATTTACCTTGTCTTCTTTTATTTGTCCGTCACGCAAAACGATGTTACGGCTACTATATTGTGCAATCTCTGGGTTATGTGTGACAAAAATGATAGTTCGTCCTTCTGCATGTAGTTTCTGGAATAATACTAGTATTTCGAATGAAGTACGTGTGTCTAGGTTTCCTGTCGCTTCATCGGCTAAAATTACCGCCGGATCGTTTACTAAAGCGCGGGCAATGGCCACACGTTGCATTTGTCCTCCCGACATTTGGTTTGACTTATGCATAAGGCGATCACCTAATCCTACTGCTATTAAAGCATTTATAGCATGTTCTTTGCGTTCTGCAGCCGATATCCGGGCGTTATACATTAACGGTAGCTCCACATTTTCTACGGCTGTAGTTTTGGCAAGTAAGTTGTAACTTTGAAAAACAAAGCCTATTTTATGGTTCCGAAGACGGGCCCGTTCGTTTTTGCCCATTGTTCTCACAGATACTCCATCAAGAAAATATTCACCGGAAGTAGGGGTGTCGAGACAGCCTAAAAGATTGAGTAATGTAGATTTTCCCGAACCGGATGTACCCATGATCGTGACAAATTCTCCTTCGTGTATAGTAAATGAGACACCACGCAAGGCATGGACAATTTCATCGCCAACCTTGAAGTTCCGTTTGATATTTTTTAATTCGATGATTGCTTTACTCATGGTTGTTGTCCTTTCTATTTATTCTTTTTTCCCCGAGGACCCGGTGCAAACGGACTTCTTTCTTGGCTTTCACTGTTTGTACTTGCATTCGCATTACTGTTTCCCGGCATTTGTCCCACTGTTACGTCAGTTATTACTTGGGTCCCTTCGCCGATGCCACTTAGGATTTCCGTCAACGAACCGTTGCTGATGCCTACTTCTACCGAATGAGCCTTAAATGTTTGGCCTTCCCGGGTCCACACTTTATGATTCCCTTCGCAATCTACCACCTCATCTTCAGGACTAATCAGAGATTTGTTTGGAGTAAAACGCAATGCTTTAGCAGGAACGGACAAAACATGATTCTTTTCCAAAGTATAAATGGTTACGTTGGCAGTTAATCCCGGTTTTAATTTCAAATCCGGATTGGGAGCTGATATCACTACTTCATAAGTGATGACATTACTTTCTTCTGTAGCTTCTTGACGAACCTGTGTTACTTTACCTTCAAAGGTGTCGTTCGGATAGGCATCTACCGTAAAGGTAACTCTTTGTCCCTCTGTTACTCCGCCTATGTCTGCTTCATCCACGTCGGCAATTACACGCATATCCGTCAAATCGCGTGCGATGATATATAGAGTCGGGGTTTCCATGCCGGCATTTACTGTCTGTCCTTCTTCTACCTCACGGCTTAGCACTACCCCGTCAATGGGAGAAGTGATAGTAGCATACCCTAAATTAGTTTGGGCTTTATTGACTTCAATATGGTTCATTTCATAAGTGTTTTTTGCTTTTTCGTAGGAAAGGACAGCCGATTCGTAATCATTATCGCTGATAAGTTGTTTCTCATGCAACGTTTTCATTCGTGTATAGTTTTTCAACTGATACTCGTATTCGCTTTTAGAACTGGCCAGATTGCTTTTGGCAGAGGCTAATTCATTAAGAAGGTTTGTTTTATCCAGTTCAGCTATAATATCTCCTTTTTTAACGGTACTATTATAGTCGGCGTAAAGTTTGCTAACAATGCCCGAAACCTGTGTACCAACTTCTACTTTTGTAACAGGTTCTACAGTGCCGGTTGCTGTCACACTACTGCTGATATTTCGTTTCTGAACGTTTTCGAATTCGTATGTCACTTTATATTTGCTTCCTGAATCACTGCATGTCCATATTATTCCTATTACTATTAACAGAACAAGAACCGTAAGAATGATTTTTACTTTTTTACTCATATTATTAGTTGGTTATTTAGTTATCAGTAATTATAAATTAATTTCTCCACCTTGATAAAAGTTTAATAATTGAGCATTCAAGATGGCTGTGTATTTAGATTGTAATTTGTCTTGTTCCGCACTGAGTAAATTGTTTTTTTCCGTCAGTAGTTCTACTGTGTTTTTTAATCCTAATCGGAATTGTTCGCTTACTAAATCATAACTGATCTGTGAACTCTCAACTTTGCTTTGGGCAGCCGAAAACATTTCTTGGGCACTTCGGGCGTCCAACCATAATTTTTCTATCGTACTGAACAGATTCTTTCGTTCCTCCTGAAAATCTAAAGCAATGCTTTCACGTTGAAGTTTGGCTTTCTCTACGTTACTTTTATTTTGACGGTTATCGAATATGGGGACGGATACCGTCAGTCCGATGGAATTGTTCCAATTCGTTTTTATTTGCTCACCAAATCCCATACCCCTGTTACTACCGTTACTGCTACCGGTCCCGGCGCTTAAGCTTAAAGTTGGCAGGTAACCCGATTTGGCAATGCGTATGTCTAAATCGGCAGATTGTATGTTTAATTTTCCGCTTTGTATTTCAGGTCGTTGGGCTAAAGCTGATTCATACACGCTTATTTGCGAAGGAAGTGGAAGCAGAGCCTGTTCGTCACTAATTGTTGGAGTGGCAAGAACTATTTCCTGCGTGCTTTCAATTTCCAGCAATTGTTTCAGTTGTAATTTATAAGTCTGTAAAGTCGCTTGTGCATTTACTACTTGGTATTTATCGTTGGCAACTTGTGTTTCCAATTGTGCTAAATCACTTTTGGCAATGCTGCCGACTGCTAACATCTCTTTGGCTCGGTCGCGTTGTATTTCCGAAAGTCTCAATGCTTTTTTGTTTACCTCAATGGATTCGATAGTATATAAAATCTGCACATATAGTTGCGTGATGGATTCTTGCAGGCTATTTTCCGATTCGATAATACTTAGTCCTGCTATTTGTTTGTTCAGCTTTTGCTGCTTGATATTTTTTATACGTTTTCCACCGTTCCATACCGTCCAGGATGCATTCAGACCATAGCTTCCGTTGTAACTTGTTTTGCTGCTGCTCGAAGTTGCTGTAAGATTACCGCTACCATCGTTTATAATGTTGGTTTGCGACTCACTGTAGGGACGGTTTGTTATATTCTGGTTACTGCTGAATGACAGGCTTGGGAATAAGGTTGCTTTGGCGGAAGTCAGATCCACTTCACTTTCCTTTTCAGCTATCCGGCTTTTCTGTAAGTCGATGTTGTTTTTAATTGCATATTCAATACAGTTTTTTAAGCTCCATGCACTATCGTTTTGAGCTTTTAGCCCACAGCCTAAGAATAGTGCATAACTTATAAGTATGAATCTTTTAGGTTTCATAATTTCTTGTTTTTTTCTTTGTACAAAGATATTATGCATTTAAACAGGATACAATAATAATAGATTCCTTATTTATTTATGCCGATAAAAGGTTCGTTTTTATCTATTAAATAAGAAACACGGCAAATAGTATAGGGTTTTTGCTTTTTCTTTGTATTTTTACAGCGTAAAAATTTAAATTATAAAGATAATATGTTTTCGGGAATAGTTGAAGAATATGCCGAGGTAGTTTCGGTAATAAAGGAGCAAGAAAATCTCCATCTAACTTTAAAGTGTTCATTTGTAGATGAATTGAAGATAGATCAGAGCATTTCGCATAATGGGGTTTGCCTTACTGTGGTGAAAATAGAAAATGGCACCTATACGGTAACGGCTATGAAAGAAACTATTGAACGTTCGAACATCGGATTATTGAAACAGGGCGATAAAGTCAATGTGGAAAGGAGCATGATGATGAACGGCCGTTTAGACGGACATATAGTGCAAGGTCATGTAGACCAGACAGCTAAGTGTATAAAGATTGAAGATGCTGATGGAAGTTGGTATTATACGTTTGAATATGCTTTTGATAAAGCAATGGCGCAGCGTGGATACGTAACGGTTGATAAAGGTTCGGTTACGGTGAACGGAGTGAGTCTGACAGTATGTAATCCTACTGATGGAACATTTCAGGTAGCTATTATACCTTATACTTATGAGCATACCAATTTTCATACTTTCCGGGTAGGAAGTATTGTAAATATAGAGTTTGACATTATTGGCAAGTACATCAGTAAAATGATTCAATATAAATAGATGGAAGATTTTTTAGAGTTAGTAGCTTCCCGCCAGAGTGATAGGGCTTATGATAAGAGCCGTACGGTGGAACCGGAAAAGTTGGAACGTATACTGGAGGCTGCACGTTTGTCGCCGTCAGCCTGTAATGCCCAACCATGGAAATTTATTGTTGTTACAGATCCTGAGCTGTCGGTAAAAGTAGGAAAAGCGACAGCCGGATTAGGTATGAACAAATTTGCGAAAGATGCTCCGGTACATATCCTTATTGTGGAGGAGTCGGCTAACATCACTTCTTTGCTTGGCTCGAAGATAAAGGATAAGCATTTTCCGTTGATAGATATCGGGATTGCAGCCGCTCATATAACTCTTGCTGCGGAGGCGGAAGGGTTGGGGTCATGTATATTAGGCTGGTTCGATGAAAAAGAATTGAAACGTTTGTTAGGTATTCCTGTATCGAAGCGCTTATTGTTGGATATTACAATCGGATATCCGGAAAAAGGTAAACGGCTGAAATCCCGTAAGGCCAAAGAGAAAGTGATTTCATATAATAAATATTGATTGAGTGGAGAGTGGAGGATTTTCACTCTCTACTCTTTTTAATGGTAATTACAGGTCTTTCAATAGTACCGAACTTGTACATTGATAATACTCTTCTCGGGCATTTTCTAAAGTTTCCCATTGTTTGCTGTATTGGTTGTCCCGGTCTATTTTGAAATCTTCCGTGCCTATCGTATCCAACTTTATTAGTAAGGTCGCCACATTCAGCTTGTTAATGTCTTCGGCTGGTAGATAAATGGCGTCGTCACTCTTTTCGTCTATTGAGCTTTCGTATATCAGATGTAAATCAAGCAACTCATACAAAATCTTATTGGTCATGCGGATCGGTATTTTATGCTCTTGTGATATTTCTTCGGCCGTATAAGGCGTATCTCCCTTTGCAAAACGTTTACAGATAAATGACATGATAAGGATACACAAGAAATCATGGTAACGGCGGCTGATGTTTTTGGTCTCGTTCGCAAAGTTATAGTTTTGTATATTTTGGCTCGAATAACTTATTTCTGCTCCGAATAAGCAGATACTCCATGAAATTTGAGTCCATAAAAGAAACATGGGAATAGCGGCAAAACTACCATAGATAGCGTTGTAATTAGAAACCCATATCTGGCTGTTTATATAAAAGTACTGAAGCAATTGGAAAGCTGCTCCTGCAATAAATCCCGGTAAGATAGCATGTCGGAAAAGAACTTTAGTATTAGGCATAAATATATAAAGCGCTGTAAACATTAGCCCGGTAAAGATAAAAGGTATGGAACGTACCATCACCTTAGCAAAGGGGGCTAGGACAACAAAACCATCCAAATGTCTCACAAAAGAAGTCATGAATATAGATAAACCTCCCGAGATGACTATAACTATCGGCAGTAGTAGGAAAATAGAGAAATAATCGGTAATTTTACGAAAAATGCTTCGTGGCTTTTTTACTTGCCATATCATATTGAATACTCTTTCAATATTTCCCGTCAGTGTAATAACCGCCCATAACAATACAATTAATCCAATTCCTATAAAAATACCGCTTTTGGCATGTGTAAGATAGGAGTCTATTAGTTGGAGGATTGTTTCTACGGCTACCGATTGTCCTTCTAATCCTTGGCGGAACTGTTGTTCCATAATATTGGAAAAACCTAGTCCTCTAGCTACTGCAAATAAAATAGCAAGAATCGGCACAATGGAAAGTAAGGTGTTGTAAGTTAAAGCAGAGGCTCGATTTACAATTCTGTCTTCATTGAAACGCCTGATAGAGAGTAATCCGACTTTGATTACATTATAAATGGTATAGCGTAGTCCGCTTACTTCATCTTCCGTTATACGCCAAATACTTTCTTTCAGAAAATGCTGAGTTCTTTTTAGATTAATTTTCGTAGCCATATAGTATGAAGTCTGTATTAAGATATAAAAAAGCAGATAACCTATAAGCCGGGTTCTGTACCTTTTGCAAGGTGTCTGTCATTTATCTACGCCAGTTGTCACCAACAGGCTCTAGCAATCTACCCTCCGACGAGTTGGGGCGAGCAACCCTCGTAACGCCGGTTTACATGATCTTACAGCTCCCAAGACACACGGCTCGAAATGTCACCATTCGACCGGTGAGCTCTTACCTCACCTTCTCACCCTTACCGGACTGATTCAGACCGGCGGTTATTTTCTTCTGCGTTACTCTACCCTTGCGGATAGCTTCCCGTTAAGAAGTGGGATGCTCTATGCTGCCCGGACTTTCCTCCTCCATATCAATATGTCGGCGACAGACCGGTTATCTGCTTTCATCTGCAAAAGTAGGAAAAATAACTTATTAAACGGAAAAAAGTTTGAAAAATAGTCGTTATGTACAGATTGTCAGGTATGTATAACGAATGTAAATTTGGCAGTTCCTCAACTTAACTGCTGTTAAGTACCTGTCAGCCTCTGTTAAAAGATAGCAAAAAACAGTGACAAAGAGACTAAGAGAATATTTTTTGTTTTTACTTTAACATCGTGAATGTTAAAACAAGCTAGTGAATTAACAATTAAAAGGATATTAATTATGAAACAAACAACTAAAAAGATCTTTGGAGCAGTAGCTATCGTTCTCTTAAGTTCGGGTGTAGCAGGTTTTACTACCTATACATTAATGAAGTCGGAGAAAAAGGATAGTTTGGTTTTTGAAGAAGCTTTTCAAACCAATAAGCAAGCAAAATTAGCTTCTTATAATGCTGCTAATGCTCAACCTATCGATTTAACACAGGCTGCCGAAAGTTCATTACATGCGGTAGTGCATATTAAATCTACTAAGAATGGGAGGATGCAGACGGTACAAGCGCCTACGGATATATTCGATTTCTTTTTTGGAAATGGTAATGGACGGCAGCGCCAGATTCAAACCCAGCCTCGTGTCGGGATTGGTTCGGGAGTCATTATTTCTAAAGACGGTTATATTGTAACAAATAATCATGTAGTGGATGGTGCCGATGAAATAGCAGTGACTTTGAATGACAATCGTGAGTTTAAAGGGCGTCTGATTGGTACGGATGCTAGTACTGATTTGGCTTTGATAAAAATCGAAGGAGATGATTTCCCAACTCTTCCTATTGGCGATTCCGATGCGTTGAAAGTTGGAGAGTGGGTATTGGCGGTAGGAAATCCGTTTAATCTTACTTCTACCGTAACAGCCGGAATTGTAAGTGCGAAAGCGCGTTCTCTGGGTGTATATAATGGAGGTATTGAATCGTTTATTCAAACGGATGCAGCCATTAACGAAGGGAACAGTGGAGGTGCATTGGTTAACGCGAAAGGAGAATTAATCGGTATCAATGCGGTGTTGACTTCTCCTACCGGAACTTATACCGGGTATGGTTTTGCTATCCCGACAAGCATCATGACGAAAGTTGTGACCGATTTGAAACAGTATGGAACGGTTCAACGTGCTTTGTTAGGTGTGAAAGGCGGCGATATCAACGAAGAATTGAAAGGCAAAGATTTGGGTGCTGTAGAAGGCGTTTATATTTCGGAAGTAGTTGAGGGAGGAGCCGCAGCCGGGGCTGATATTAAAGCCGGTGATGTGATTACTGCCATCGATGGAAAGAAAGTGAAGAATATGGCCGAGTTACAAGAAAATATGGCTAAACATCGTCCGGGTGATAAGGTTAATGTAACATTGTTGCGTGATAAGAAAGAGAAGACTGTAAATGTAACGTTGAAAAATGCTCAAGGCAATACGAAAGTGGTGAAAAATGCCGGAATGGAAATTCTGGGTGCAGCCTTTAAGGAACTGTCGGCAGAGTTGAAGAAACAGTTGAATTTGGGATATGGTCTTCAAGTAACCGGTGTGACAGGCGGTAAGATGCAGGAAGCCGGTATACGTAAAGGATTTATCATCCTGAAAGCAAACGGTGAGCCGATGCGTAGTGTGAGCGATTTGGAAAATGTATTGAAAGCAGCGGCACAATCTCCTGATCAAGTATTGTTTATTACAGGGGTATTCCCGTCGGGAAAACGTGCAAACTATGCGGTAGATTTGACACAGGAATAGGGTTTCAATAGGTAATTACAGATATAGGTATTAGTTTTACAATTCAGCAAAGGCAGTCTGCTTCAGCAGATTGACTTTCTTATTGATTGTTAATTTAATAATGAAGTTTGGATTTCTATAAATAGAATTGTTACCTTTGCTCACAAAATAAAGAAAATAGTTATGAGAATATTTAAATGTTTGACAGCTCTCTTTTTGGTGTTTACTCTCTGTTCAGCCTTTTCATTAGCGAAAAAAGCCTCCAAGTCAGTATATGTAATGGGCGTTTCCATATCTTTTACGGACTCCACAGTATATTTGACCGATGTGCAAAATATTCCCGATGTGAAATTGACTAAAGAGGGTTTCTTACCTCAAAGAGATGATTATAGCTATCAATTACGGAACTATTTGGAATCAAAGGATGGTAACCGTAATCATACTTGTATTACTTTTTTCTCGGATGACAGATCCAAATTGCAAAAAAAAGCGGCTCAGCTAACCAAAAGGTATATGAATGATCATTCCTCTGTAATTCATAATCTCAGTAAGGAAGATTTTCAGTATGTTAAACCTGAAGCAATAACCGAATAAATAGTTTATCCAATGAATATTTCCTTTAAATATATCCGGATTTTAGGCCTTCTACTTATGTTGGGAGGCTTTTCTGCTTGTAATGATGATGAATCGGACATACCGGAAACCGGTCCTGCTAACCGGACAGTATTGGTATACATGATGGCGGAAAATTCTTTGTCGAATTTTGCGGAGCAGGGTTCTGGAAATTTGGATAGTGACATAGAGGAAATGGTTTTGGGAGCTTCTTCTATTCCGGATAACGATCATCTGATTGTATTTTTGGATGATGCTAATACATCTCATAATCCTCGTATTTATGAGATAAAGAAAGCTACAGGTAAAATGAAAGCGCGGGTCGAATTGGTTAAGGAATATCCGGCAGAACTTTGTTCTACCGATCCGGCTGTGTTGGAAGAGGTATTAGATTATGTAAAAACGAATTTTCCCGCAAAAGGATATGGATTGGTTATGTGGTCGCATGGAGGCGGTTGGCTTCCTGCTGCGAAAGTGAAAGACTCTCGTTCAATTGGAATAGACAACGAAGAGAACTCAGCCTCCAATATCGGTTTTGAAATGGAAATTTCAGCCTTGGCAGAGGTACTCGCTGATTTCGGAAAACTCGATTTTCTTTATTTTGATGCTTGTTATATGCAGGGTATTGAAGTGGCCTATGAATTAAAAGAAGTAACGGATTATAGTATAGGTTGTCCCGCGGAAACACCTGCTATAGGTGCAAGATACGATCGGATTATTTTGCCTATGTTTGCGTCTACGGTTGATGTAGAGGGAATAGTATTGAAGAATTATCAGTATTATCTTAGCTTTTATGAAGTAGGTAATAAAAGTCATCCTGAAAATTATGGGTGTTTGTTGTCTGCCATTCGTTGTAATGAGTTAGATGCCTTAGCCGCATTGACGGCTCCTATTATTGAACGGGAAGCTTCGGATAAGCATTTATTGCCTATAGGTAGCGATATACAAACATATCGGGGAACTAGTACCTGGCCCGAATTTTACGATTTTTGTGGTGCAATCTATTCTCTTTCCAACACAAGTGATGAATATGCTCAATGGTTGATTCAATTTAATAAAGCTGTGGTGTGTCGAGTTCATACGGATGAATGGTTTGGAGGAGGAAGTTGGGCAAAATGGTTAAAAGTGAAGGACGAACATGTTTCGCCCTATGGCGGAGTTTCCATGTATGTGCCTTATGATTCTCCTTCTCATGCTAAATGGAATAAGGCTTTTCAAAACACTCAATGGTATCAGGCTGTGTGGAAAAATACAGGTTGGTGACAGTTACTTTTATGGAACTTCGGAGATAGTTGGAAGGAAGTATTATATGTTGGAAATGGTAAATGATTTTTTCTGTAGAATACTTTATTAAGTATTTTGAAGAAAATCTTATAACGAGGAGTGGAGGTGGAAGAGATGGTATGAAGCCCAATGTTTTTTGGAGATATTATCACGACCAGTGTTCTACGATAATTAATAAATGCCTTAATGGGACTTTTCATTTTTACCTTATAAAGAGCTATTGATTTTTAAGGGTCGTAATAAATATCTGCGTGTGATTTCCATACCAACGGTTAGAGGTCGTTTGGTGTTGGGAGTGCTAAATAAATATTTACAATATGTATTTTCGGATTGCATTAAGCATGATGTTCCTAATCAACTTATTAAGGTTGTCAGAGATTGCATAGATGCGCATGCAGAGAAAAATGAAGAGCTACTTTCACCGACCATAAGTTCGTCAAAAGATAGGGGTGAAAAGAATATGAATGGTATACCGCAGGGACATTTACTGAATATCCCTATCTAAAGATACTAAAAAGCCAACTAATTCGCAATACTTTGAGCTTGAATTAGTTGGCTAATTTTATAGTATTTCCTGAATGTCCCTCATTAGGATTGTCAAAGAAAAAATGTACTAAATGTAATTTACCGTCAGGGTGATGAGTTTCAAAAGGCATTGGAAACATTGTTGGGCTCAAATTTTGAAGGACTTACCATTGTACCATCAAGGAACTTAAACTCAAAGTCTTTATACTTTTCCCAAAATTCACTACTTATACGAGAAAGCAGTTCTTTACGCGTTCTCTTTCCGGGCATGATGACAACATTATCCACATCTAAGCCTGTGGTAAGTATTGTCCACCCATTCTTCACACCATTGTAATATTCTGGTTCAGTGTCTTTGTATTGTTCTATCTCATCTTTCTCCTTTTCTGTTAAATCACGAGGAGCTATATAGGAAAGCAACATCAACCCTTTTTTATTCTCGTACCTATCAAAGCCGAAATCCATCAGCTGCATTGAGGTACGTTTGTTATCGAAAGAATGAATGTAATTTTCAGTTTTATGACCAAAGCTTTGATCTTTTGTGTACATACCATATAATGGATGTACTAGTCTTGCGTCTTGGTCAAAATAGGCGATATAGCTATTTGCATAATGATTTACACAAATGGCTTTACTATTTTTTACATTAATATCAATCGTATCGTATCGCAACAAAGATTTTACGAGTCTTTCTGGAACCAATGGATATAAGTTTGATATTATATCAAATTCTTTAAAGCATTCACAAGTATCGGAAATGGGAACCAGATATTTTTCATGGCTGAATAGACTGTCATTTTCAGGATATACTGAGTTTGAACAACACTTTATATGAACAGTATTATGGTCATCTACTGAAATTTCATCTGCTCCCAACAGCTTTGAGAGTACCATTTTCCCTGTCAACAAATCAAAATGATTAAAGTCATAGTTCTCTATGTCAATTTCGTTCTTGCTCATAAAGTCACATATTGTGATTTCATTATTAGCAATTTTATTTAATGTTGGCCATTGAAATTTACCTAGTTCTGACTTTGCCAGATAGTTAACAAAAAGAATATCAGCCATGTAAATTCTGTCAAAAATGTATTTCCATATTAGATTAATCAAACCTACATTTTCCTGAAGATTATATCGTTCAATATGTTTTGTTGCTATTATAAAAATCCGTTCTATAGCCTCTATTGCAATTTGTTTGTATGTTTCATCATCTACATTGGGCAAATTAATTAATTGTAATCTATCTACAGACAATTGCGGTTTATTGCTCCCTTTAAAATTTAGGTTACCATTCCTTATCAACAAATTAAAATATACATTATGACTACTAAGATTCTTATCTTTTACAGAAATTCCATCAACAGAGATATTAGAGCCTTTAACTTGTAGCAGGTTAAATAAATGCCTGTCATCATCAGTGGAAGGAGTACCTGGCAGAGGCATAGAAACAATAGTATTATACTCGATATTTTCAACGACAACATTTACATCGTAAGGTACTAAATAGTCTTGGATAGCAGATAAAGTTAATGCATTTAGGCAAAACATACTTCGTGATATAATTGTATCTATGAAAGCTCTGTCATCATTTGTTATACCGAAATCTCCAACCCTACAGGCAAATGGTTTGTTGAGAATTGGGATATTTTCGCCATTACTAATTCGACATACCACATCCACTTCTGGAAATTTTTTGCAGATAAAGTCGTTCAATTTGTTATAGATATGTCCAGTCCAGATGTCATAGTACTTGTTATACTTTTCAAATTCTTCACGGAACAGATTATCTCTATGATACTGCATTACTAGTCCTAGTTTTTCTACAGGTTCATTGTTTAACTCCTGAGAGTATTTTTCCTTCAGCAACAATTTAACCAGTGTACCTGATATAGGTATAAGTGATTTCTCTGCAACAGTTGGAGGTCTATAATAGAAATATTCTTCTGGTCCATTAATACAACAAGATAGGTGGTCTTTTGAATCCTCTGTCTTCGTAACTATTTCAATTCTATTAGCTATCATAAAACAAGATAGGATGCCTATTCCAAATTGAGAAATAGGAACGAAATCGCTATTCCACAACACTTGATCTCTATAAAAATCAGATGAATTATAATATGAATTGCCTATTTTCAAAAGATAGTTCTCTATAATATGTTCAGACATTCCTGTTCCATTATCAAGACAATATAAGAAAGAGTTTCCATTTTCTTTCTGAAGTCCGAATTCAATACGACCCTTAAGTTTAATCCCTTGAACACGATATCGATGTATTTTGCACTTACAAGCATCTAATGCATTTTGATATAATTCACGTAGACTTGCAAATGGCTCCTTATACAAACCCACGCCCATCAAAAGTTCGATAATTTTATTCTGTTGAAGAGTAAATTTCGCGCCACTTACAGGTATAAATATCCCTTCATTAAATCGAATACCGGATCTATCAACGTCTTTTACACATAGTCGGTATTTTTCACTCCACCCTCTCTGCAAACTGTATAAGTTGTTAATCTCTTCATCAATCCAATTGAGATAGTTATGTAGTTTATAAAAAATGTCCGGTTCTTCACAATAAGCGAAGAAAGAAATTGTTCCATCCTTTATGGAATAAGTTACAGATGCACTCTTAACTTTCCACTCATTATAGCTATAATCGGAATGAAATAATTTTCCATTTCTTAGTACAAGAGGAGCTCTATCTGAACTATAGTGACATATATCCCCCAATCGCAACATCATGGCGACGAACTGAAGGTTAGCACTCTCTTGGGGTTGGTAATTGATCTCTGATGAGAGTTCTTTTTTATGTATGACAAATCTTCCCCATGAGATTGACAAATATTGGCCAAATCCTTTACAAGGCCTTTCATCCATGTTTCGTTTATATTTGAGAGGAAAATAGGGGTTGCATTGATGATATATCGAGAAGAGAGAAGGTGATGCCGGGTTCTGATAAAATCCACTTTGATCCGACTATTTAGTTTTCTGAAATCTGTAATGCTGCCACATTTCTTTAAATTAGAAATATAACCATTTCTAAAATTTTGATAGTCTGTTAGAACTAAAGCGAGCGAGTTTATAAGTTCGTCTTCGTTATTCTCTGAAAAAGGCCACAACTTAACATCACCATCGTGGATTCGATATATCTCAGCCTTATGATTCTTAATGAATGAAACAGCTTCAAGGTATGTGAACGGGATTTTACCATCATTACAAATAGATGATTCATCTTCTTTAAACATATCAAACCCCTCAGTCATTGACATCAGCTTTATCTCCCATTCAGCAGGTGCCATCCCACAATCATGCAGATAAGAGGAACATATCAGGAGAAAAAGTTCAATGTCGGTAACCTGTTTAATCGTTTTATTACCAATTAAATCAGCTATATTATCCAGAACCTTTGTTAAGTGAATTTCATCATGTAAGTCAAATTCTGGCATAATTTGAAGTACACGCTTCTGATGATTACTTGCTTGGCGTATCAATTCTTCTGCCAGAATGAGCAGTTTGTTTGCCAGTCCGTTCTTTTTTTCTTTTCTTCTTTTAAGTTCTTGTATAATTAAGTTCTCCATGTTATGGCACGATCCGTTAGTTGAAAATTTTAGTATATTTCATTGTAGATGATATTCTCTTTAGAACGCGATGACAGATCGATATAAATATTTCTATTTACTATCATGGCTTTTAAATTTATGTTACTTGTGACATGATTTCGAAAACAAAGGTATAGATTTAATTTCATATAAGGAGAGCTAAAAACGAAAAAATCAAATACTAACCTTTGACGTAAGAAGATAACTACCTTTTGAGTAATTGAGGTTGTCAGAATATAGTACGCATGAAATTATATATATATATATTAATATGAGCTTTAGTAGTTCTTTAAAATCTCTGTATCGGAAATGTAAGTTATGAATGATATTAAAATAATTAGCTTACATATTTTCAATTATTTGTTGATTTTTAAGTTGTATCAATAGAATGTTATCCTATTGATAACTAAGCGTGTAAACATATTTATTTTAAATCCCCTTTTTTGTGTCTAATAACTTCTTTCTCTCTTGAAATTGTTCTATTTTTTTCTTCCTCCTCTTATATAGAGGCGGAAAAAATTCTGCCGCAAAGATATAAAATATCGGTGTGGTACAAAAACTTGTCCATGAAAAAAATAGGAAAAAGGATGATTTGACAGACGGATAAAATACTTATTTGTAAATAATGTATGCGGTATCTTTTTGATTAACAGTCTGTTTTGCGACTTTTCCGCCTCTATATAAGAGGAGGAAAGTTTTGATTGCTTTACCAGTTATTTTTAAGCAATAGATTGATTGAGAAC
>CANPVZ010000008.1 GCA_947581855.1 uncultured Phocaeicola sp. | reverse complement strand
GGGAGGGTGTGGTTGTAGTTGTGTGTTTGTTTTGGTGTGGTTTGTTAGGGTGTTTGGATGTGTTTGTGTTGTGTTTTGGTGTGTGTTTGTTAGCTTTTTGATGTGCGTTTAGATGCGTTGGAGCTTGTGTTTAGACTTGTGTATGTTTGTTAGTTTTTTGATGTGTATTTGGATGTGTTTGTTTTGCGTTTAAATGTGTTAGGTTTTACGTTTGGATGTGTTAGGTTTTGCTTTTTGGTTTGTATGTATGGAGAAGGAGGTGTAAATGTGTTAATATAATGTTCAGGTGAGTACCTTTAAGAGCTATTTTCCTCCTTTTTATTGTTGTTGCGTTCTTGTGTTTTTATCCTTTTCTTTTTTTGAGAAGATAAGAAACATCTAATATATCCTTATCCTTTCTTGTTTATCTTATGAAGATTCGATAATTCCTTTCTTTTTCAATATTTTTTCTGAAGAAGTGACATGTTTATTTAGAACAACTTCTTATAATAGTAAAAAGTAAAAGAAAATAAGTTGCTGAGAGTTGGTAACAATGAAAAATATCATTATCTTTGCACTCGAAATGATAAATTATTGATTTATCTGCGCCTGTGGCGTAATTGGTAGCCGCGCCAGACTTAGGATCTGGTGTCTTGCGACGTGTAGGTTCGAGTCCTATCAGGCGCACATAAAAACGTTAACTATTAGTTCTAAGATAGTTAGCGTTTTTTTATTGTGAGTATATAGATGATAATTACGGAGGGAACAAGGGATTAAGGACCAACGTAACAATCTAAAGGATTTCAAAATTATACATAGAACTAACTTCTGTAAATCTGTATAACGAGAAAGTTTTATTTAAACCTCATGAAGAAGCTTTGTTAACTTCGCATAATTTCAACCTATAACATCCATTCAAGAAGATATTTTCTGTAACTGTAGAAAATATTTTCGCAAGTGTGAGAAAATGGGATTCACCCTATTTGTAAATCCAGTATATTTTGCTGCTTCCATTCTTTTTCCTATATACATTAATGTCTTTTTGTGTTATATTCGTGATAAAATTAGGTGAGAATGTATATTGATTCGTATTATTTAAACAGTGTTTCTATTTTTAATTTATGTTGCCTAACTAAGATTCTATGAAGAAGATATGGCTATTGCTTTTCTGTGCAATTGTTTCTATGGAGTTTGCACAAGCTCAAACTTGGATATGGTATCCGGGAGATTATGAAATATGGCTGGGTAACCAGATGAATAACCGACGAACGGAGCGAGGCGCTTTTTATCCTCCCGTTTGGAAAACCTATACTCATTATGATGTGGTCGATTTCAGACATCGTTTTGAATTGGCGAAACCAGAAGAGATTTCAATAGTTGCAGAAGGACGCTATGCGGTGAAGCTTGATAATGTCTTGTTGCCTGATATGCCGAAAACTCTTAAACTGAGTCCGGGTATGCATATTTTGAATATAAAGGTATATAATCCGCTCACTCCGCCCGCGTTGTACGTGCAAGGCCAGACTGTTAAGACAGATTCTAACTGGACGGTTTCTTGCCTGGATAAAGTTTCAGTGAAGGAATTGAATCAACATAAGCAAACATGGGGAGTGGTCTATGTGAAAGCCGGTTCCTGGAATTTCAATAATTCATCCCAATTGCCCTCCCGTTATGCTTTGGCACGTAAACCGCAAGCTGCTTTATCGGAGGAAAAGGTGGGCCAAGGTATTCTTTATGATTTTGGAAAAGAAACTTTTGGTTATGTGGTTTTAGAGAAGTTGGCGGGAATCGGGCATATCGGCATTTATTACGGCGAAACTCCTGAAGAGGCACTTGATATGCTCCATTGTGAAACATACGACCGAATACAGGTTGCTGATTCTGTGGTGTCTGATGCTATTACAGGAGAATGTTTTAAAAAGAAAACTCCGAATTATACGATGAAGAATAGCAAGGCTTTCCGTTACGTGTATGTCGTACCTGAACGAAGCGTCGAGTATGAAAAGTTAAGTATGGAATATGAATATGCTCCGTTGACTTATCGAGGAGTATTTCGATGTAATGACGAGGAACTGAATCGGATATGGGATGTGGCGGCTTATACGCTGCATTTGACGACCCGGGAGTTTTTTATAGATGGCATAAAGCGTGATAGATGGGCTTGGAGCGGGGATGCCATTCAAAGTTATTTGATGAACTATTATTTGTTTTTCGATCAAGAAACAGTGAAAAGGACTATTTGGTTGTTACGTGGAAAAGATCCTGTGACCTGTCATATCAATACGATTTTAGATTATACCTTTTTTTGGTTTTTAAGTATCTATGATTATTATATGTATACGGGTGATAAAGATTTCGTAATGCAGATTTATCCTCGGATGCAAAGCCTGATGGACTATGTTTTGGAAAGAAGAAACGCTAATGGTATGGTTGAAGGGTTACATGGCGATTGGGTGTTTATCGACTGGCCGGATGGGGAGTTAGATAAAAAAGGAGAAGTTTCTTTTGAACAGATATTATTTTGCCGTAGCTTAGAAACGATGGTTCAATGTGCTCGTTTGGTAGGTAATGAGGCCGATGTGAAGAAGTTTGTTGAATTGTCGGAAGATCTGAGGAACAAGTTATTGCCTGCATTTTGGAATGAGGAGAAAAAAGCATTTGTCAACAGTCGTTTGCAGGGAGTTCAGAGTGAGGAGGTTACCCGTTATGCCAATATGTTTGCTATTTTTTATAATTATCTGAATGAGCAGCAGAAAAAGGATATTAAGACTTCGGTCTTACTGAATGATAGTGTAACCAGAATTATTACTCCATATATGCGTTTCTACGAGATGGAAGCTTTATGTTCCATAGGGGAGCAAGAAAATGTATTGAAAGATATAAAGTCTTATTGGGGAGGCATGCTTCGGGAAGGAGCCACTTCTTTCTGGGAAAAGTATAATCCGCAGGAGCGAGGAACGCAACATTATGCCATGTATAACCGTCCTTATGGAAAAAGTCTTTGCCATGCTTGGGGAGCCAGTCCGATTTATTTGTTGGGTAAATATTATTTAGGGGTAAAACCTGTGAAGGAGGGATATAAGGAGTTTGCCATTACTCCGGTTTTAGGCGGGCTGAAATGGATGGAAGGTAGTGTACCTACTCCTCATGGTGATATTCATGTATATATGGATAAAAAAATAGTGAAGGTAAAGGCAACGGAAGGTAAAGGCTATGTGTACATCAATTCGAAAAAGCATCCGAAAACTTCTGCAGGTGTTGTGGAAAAAGTTTCGGATGGAACTTATCGAATTTATATAGATACCAGGGAAGAAGTTGTTATTAAATATTGAAAGGACGGTGCCTTTCGGAGGCAAGTGTCTTATTTGAATACTTGGAGAGGTTAGGAAACTTGGATGTGATGTATTATTTGCTGAAATGAGTAGAATCGAATTTAGTCTTTAGAAGAACGAGTTTTCTTTATGTTGAGAAGGGAGTTATAGGGAACAAGTTATAACATCAATGCATATGTGACTAAAGGAATAGATGTATTTCTTAATTTTAAAGTGAAAAATGCTAATTGCTGATTAGAATTGAAAGATGGGCAAAGCATATGGTATAAATTATATAAAAAGAATAGAAACAAGAAAATAATAATTTCCTGACATGAATGGGATACTATAAAAATAAATAGGAGAAAATATGAAAATACAAAGATTGATTCTTATTACCGTTTTATTTGGTGCCGTTAGTTGTTCTGAAAATCCTTCCCTCTATAAGGATGCGAGGCAGCCGGTTGATAAGAGGGTGGAAAACTTGCTTGGGCAGATGACACTTGAAGAAAAGGTAGCTCAAATGTGTCAGTATGTAGGAATTAAACACATGCAAAATTCGGAAAAGCATTTGAGCATAGAAGAATTGGAAAAGAATCATGCTCATGGCTTTTATAAAGATTTGCATTCATCCCAGATGGTGAAACTGATAGAAGAGGGAATGGTAGGTTCTTTTTTGCATGTGACGGACTTACAAGAAGCCAATTATTTGCAAAGTTTGGCAATGAAAAGTCGCCTGCAAATTCCCTTATTGATAGGGATCGATGCCGTTCATGGAAATGGCCTTTGCACAGGAGTCACTATCTATCCTACGGCTATCGGGCAAGCGTCTACCTTTGAGCCGGAATTAGTGAGAAAAGCTTCTGAGGAAACAGCTCTTGAGGTGAGGGCTACCGGTGCGCATTGGGCTTTTACGCCGAATGTGGATGTTGCTCGTGATCCGCGTTGGGGGCGTACAGGAGAAACTTTTGGCGAAGATCCCCTTTTAGTATCTCGTATGGGAGTGGCTACCGTCAAGGGATTGCAGGGAGAACAAGCGGATAAGTCTGAACGGGTATTGGCTTGCGCTAAACATTTGGTTGGAGGAGGACAACCGGTTAACGGTAGGAATTGTGCTCCCTTTGATGCTTCGGAACGAATGCTGAATGAAATCTTCTATCCACCCTTTAAAGCATGTATAGAAGCAGGAGTATATACGGTGATGGCTGCTCATAATGAATTGAATGGCATTCCTTGCCATGGAAACAAGTATCTGCTTACTGAATTGCTTCGTGATAGATGGAATTTCAATGGTTTTGTAGTCAGCGATTGGATGGATGTGGAAAGGATGCATTCGCAACATTGTACGGCAGAAACAATGGAGGAGGCATCGGTAATGGCTGTAGAAGCGGGAATTGACATGCATATGCATGGCCCTGGATTTATGGATCATATAATCAAGGCCGTGAAAGAAAAAAGAATTTCGGAAGCGCGGATAAATGAGGCCGTTGGCAAGATACTGAAAGCAAAGTTTGAGTTGGGATTATTTGAAAATCCATATTATGACGAAGAAAAAAGTAAAACCGTTCTTTTTAATCCGGCTCACCAAAGAACAGCTTTAGAGCTTGCTCGTAAGTCAATAATTCTATTAACTAACAATGGAATTTTGCCCTTTGATGAAAGCAAATATAAACATGTTTTGGTTGTGGGGCCAAATGCTGATTCGCATGCTATTTTAGGTGACTGGGGACTACCTCAGCCCGAGGGAAATATGACGACCGTATTGGAAGGATTACGTGAGATTTCTCCTTCTACTTCGTTTCATTATTTCGATGTTGGGTGGAAAATTCGTAAAATGGAACCGGAAAAGGTAAAACAAGCGGGACAACTGGCTCGACAAATGGACGCTGCTATAGTTGTAGTTGGAGAAAACTCGATGCGTGAACAATGGATGGAAAAGACTTGTGGCGAAAATATGGATCGTTCGGACATTCATCTTCCTGGATTGCAACAAGAGTTAGTAGAAGAAGTGCATAAAGCGGGAATTCCTGTTGTGGTAGTATTGGTGAATGGACGGCAATTGGGGGTAGAATGGATTGCAGAACATGCGTCAGCTTTGATAGAAGCTTGGGAACCAGGCTCATTCGGTGGACAAGCTGTAGCAGAAATCTTATATGGAAAGGTAAATCCCTCCGGTAAGTTGCCGGTAACAGTGCCGCGTCATGTAGGACAAATACAGTGTGTGTATAATCAGAAATCTGCTAATACCTGGTTTCCTTATGCTCTAGGAAACAGCAATCCATTGTTCTGTTTTGGATATGGATTGAGCTATACTCAGTTCGAATATACCCGATTATCCATCGATCGTACTACCATGCAAGCGACAGATACAGCCAGACTTTTGGTAAATGTAACGAATGTTGGCGAAAGAGATGGAGATGAAGTGGTACAACTTTATATCCGGGATGATTACAGTTCGGCTACCCGTCCTTTGAAGGAGTTGAAGGATTTCAAGCGTATTCATTTAAAGAAAGGGGAAACGCAGACGGTTTCGTTCGATATTACGCCGGAGATGCTCTCTTATTATAATGCCCGGATGCAGTACGGGGTAGAAAAAGGGACTTTTACCATTATGGTGGGTTCTTCTTCCCAGGATGATGATCTGCAATCGGTTCGGCTGGAAGTGAATTGAAATGATACAGTTGGAAGTGGAAATCATTTTCGATCTGGTTTTGGCGATGATCATCGGCTTACTTTTTTTCCGGTAGGCATGTGGAGCTTATCTTTGAGTTATTGTAAATGATATGCGTTCTTTTTTGGATAATGTCGTTAATGGGTAGGTAAGGAGGTCGTCTCAAATAAAGAGTTGAGAATCTTATAGATTGATATCTCTATTGAGATAAATCCTCGTGTTCTTGGCTTAATAACAAATTTGAAATGCTCCCCAAAAGTTAGACAAAAAACTCATTTACAAATACTATTGAGATTTTCGCGATATTTACTGAATATCTCTGCTTAAAGATACTAAGGGTGTTGCAAAACTCCATTTTAAAGAAAGAACACTTTTAATCTGAAAGCTGACGACTCTTATCAACAATGAAAAGAGCCATATCATTACTCGAAAATTGAGTTTGATATGGCTCTTTTATATTTATTAATTATAATCTGTAACTATTTAAAGCGAACATCTCTGTTTTAACATACTCTGTATATTTTTTATTGACTGAATATCTCTAAGTTGGGTGATTTCTTTTTTATTTTGAGATGTCCTCGTGTTCTATCGTTTGAATTATTCATTCGATACAAGTCCTGACAAGGAATGAAAATAAACCCATTTTTATTTATTTTCTACCATTTGGTCTACATATGCAAATTGCTGTATTATAGCGCATTTTAGAAAGTTTTCTTTCCAAATAATTTGCATCGTTTTCCAATAATCTCTATTTTTGTATGTAAATCGTATGCACATATATTTGCATACAAACCAAGTAAAGAACCATCAAAAACAGCAGGTTATGTACAAGTATTCAAAGGATGGAATTTCGGTGCTGTCGGTACTGAATGCACGCAGGGCGAAGAAAAGTGTCTTGTTCCTCCTCTTCGACAATGTCGGTAACGGATGTAACGAGTACGACAACAGGAACTTCATCCTCACCGACAACGACGAGTCACCCCGGGGATGGCAGCAGAATGCTCTCGTCCAGGTGGACAGAAAGACACGCAAGTCGCGATATACAGCCGAATACTATGCTTAAGCATTTCTGCCATTTCATGGCTCTTGGCGCAAGGATGATAGGGTATGCCGGGCGCAATCATTCCGGTACTCCCGTTGTGGCGTTTCGCGGTGCGAAAGGCATCCTTGTGACGGCAGGTAACCTCACCGATAAACCAAGGAAGGTCAGCGTGAAGATTACCGGCAAATATCTCAATATGGAACTGCTTCTTCATTCGTTCAACACTTTTATAGAGAAATGACCATGAAAAAAATGTGGTTTATCTGTATCCTTCTTTGGGGTACGATGCTGCCGACCAAGGCACAGACGGATTCTTTTACCGGTTATCTTTTTGCATATTTCGAGGGACGTGGCGAGCAGCAGGAGCATCTGCGGTTTGCCATCTCTGACGATGCCGTCAATTGGCATGCCCTCAATGGAAACAAACCCATTGTTCTGTCGGACACCATCAGCGAGAGTGGCGGTATTCGCGACCCGCATATCTTGCGCGGCGAGAATGGCGAATACCTTATCGTGGCTACTGACATGCATACCCGCGATCCCAAGCAGGGATGGAATGCGAACCCGGGTATCGTGTTGCTGCGCAGCAACGACCTCATCCGTTGGACACACTCTAAGATAAACCTGTCACGTGATTATCCCAAACACTTCGGTGACGCGTACTGGGTGTGGGCACCCCAGACTATCTACGACCGCAAAGCCCGTAAGTATATGATTTACTTCACCCTCCAACGCAATGACCGCAAGTCGCTCATAACTTACTATGCCTATGCCAACAAGAATTTCACCGGTTTCGAGTCGGAGCCCAAGGTACTGTTCCGTGCCGAATTCGGCTGTATAGACAATGACATCGTTGAGGGGCCGGACGGCTTATGGCACATGTTCTACAAAGGCAACACGAAAGATGCCGCGGGCAAGGAGATACAGAACGGCATCCGGCAAGCCACCTCCAAGAGCCTACGCGGTCCATGGAAAGAGGGTTTCGACTATATAGACGCTTATGCCGATGTAAAGACCGGCGTGGAGGGCAGCAGTGTCTTCAAACTGAACGGGCAGCAGAAGTGGGTACTGATGTACGACCTCTACAGTTCCGGACGCTATGAGTATCAGACCTCGACCGACCTAACTAACTTTACTTCCAAGCCACAATCGTTCAACAAGGATTTCTTTCCACGCCACGGCTCTGTCATCTCGCTCACCGAGCAGGAAATGAACCGGGTGCAGGAGCAATGGGGGTATGTAGGCACTTACCGGTTCGAGAGTAACGGCAATCCCATCATACGTCATCTCCACACTGCAGACCCCGCAGTGATGGTGGAGCGTGACACTCTTTGGCTCTTCACAGGCCACGATGAGAATGGTCCTCACAAAGGCTATACCATGCGCGACTGGCTGCTCTTCTCGACCACCGATATGGAACACTGGACGCAGCATCCCGTGCCGCTGACTATCCACGACTTCAAGTGGGCCAAGAAAGGACGAGCATACGCCGCTCATGCAGTCGAACGCCACGGTAAGTATTATTGGTTCGTGTCGACTGACGGGTGCGGCATCGGTGTGGCCGTGAGCGACCGGATTACGGGACCATACAAAGACGCCATCGGCAAGCCTTTGCTGACACGGGACGATTGCTTCGATTCGAGTCACGGCTGGTGTTGCATCGACCCTGCCATATTCATCGACGATGACAACACGCCCTACATCATCTTCGGTAACCGTGAGTGCTACATCGCCAAGCTGAAAGACAATATGACTGAACTTGACGGTTCCGTCAGCCGTTTGTACTTGGGTGACAAGCATCCGTTCACCGAGGCTCCGTGGGTACACAAGTACAACGGCCGGTATTACTTGACCTATGCCACCGGATTCCCCGAGAAGATAGCTTATGCCGTGAGCGACAGCATCATGGGACCGTATGAGACAAAAGGCATTATCAGTGAAATAGCAGGCAACAGCACAACCACACATCCGGCCATCATACAGTATAAAGGACAGTGGATATTCTTCAGCCATAATGGCGCACTGCCCGATGGTGACGGTGCTCACCGCAGTGTCATCGCCGAACCTTTGCATTATGATGCCGGAGGCAATATCCGGCCTATGCCGCCTACTGCCGAGGGTGTCGGCAATCTTGACGACCGGCTGAGCGCATATCTCATGGTTTATCATGAAGACCGTGACCACGGACTGCACATGGCAGTCAGCCAAGATGGCTATACCTGGACAGCACTTAACGATGATCGTCCCGTCATCGACGGCGACACCATCGCCATGCAGCGCGGCATACGCGACCCGCATATCTTCCGCGGTCCCGACGGCGCATTCTATCTCTCCATGACCGACCTTCACGTGTTCGGCCAGCGCGATGGAAAGCGGACAACCGAATGGGAACGTGACGGCAAACTCTACGGCTGGGGAAACAACCGCGGATTGGTGCTGATGAAGTCCTTTGACCTCATCCATTGGACGCGCACCAACCTCGACTTCACCCAGTTACCCCTGCAAGAAGACATGAACTGGCCGGAAGCTGGCTGTGTATGGGCACCCGAAACCGTATTCGACGAGCAGGCGGGACAACTGATGATACACTTCACCACCCGGCAGGGCAACGGAAGAAACGTAATTTACTATGTGTATGTCAATAACGATTACAACGCCCTTATCGGCCGGCCCCGTCTGTTGGCAGAAGCTCCCGGGCGTGCCTATAATATTATCGATTCGGACATTATCCGCGTGGGAGATACCTATCACCTCTTCTACGTCAGCCACGAACATACGGCAATGCCCAAACATGCCACGGCCAAGTGCATCACAGGTCCGTACACTTTTGATGACACCTATCGCGATGGTGAATCCCAAGGCCACGAGGCACCCAACTGCTGGAAGCGGCTTGACTCGGATACTTATGTCGTCATGTACGACAACTATCGGTGCAAGCCCATGAACTTCGGGTTCGTGGAGACGCGCGACTTCTTTACTTACCGTCCAATTGGATATTTTGATGCTCCGAACAGTCCCATGAAGCGCACAAACTTCTCGGAACAAAAACACGGGGCTGTCGTGCCTATCACACGGGCCGAACTCATGCGTCTGCAACAATTCTGGAAAGCCTCGAGATAGGTCTGTCTCAGAGCGATAAAACCTTTATCGCTCTGCTTTCGGGGAGAGCGCTATGTTGCGAGATGCTCTTATAGACTTGATAAAAAGTAATGCTTTTATCGGTTTTTCTGTCACACATAGTTGGGCGGAAGAATGGATTGAGATTGTTTTTACTAAAAGAGTTACTGTGTTTTAGTGTAAGCACCTGCTGAAATGCATCTTGTCATTATAGTCTTTCTTCCTTATTTTTGTGCGTAAAAGGATTTATGGCAAAATAGATGACAAGGGAGGAGTCCCTCAGAATTTTCCTTCAACATACCAAAGCAATTTAATGGTAAAGGATTTCTGCGCGAATGGAGACTATAATCGTTCACAGTTCTACCTGGTATGAAAATTTGCGCAAATTGCTGAAATAGATTCCATTGTGTCACTTCCTATTCCTGTCATATCAGTAACAATATTGGAACTGAAGTTTTTTTCAACTTTACCGGACGGTCCTTTCTCCGCTTGTGTAGGACTATGAATCGAACAACTAATTAGTTAATAACCTGCACTTTTGCTGTATTATCATCAATTTTGCTTTTTTCTTCCGTGTTTACTTAAAAAATCGGATAATATAATCTTTACAATCATACCCATGAAAGAAAATTTATTATTCTCCTTTCATGGGTGTGATTTTTTATACCTTTGACTCAAGAGAGGTAAAATTGATGGAAAGCAAAATCAAAAATACTTGCCTCATCTTTCTTTTCCTAACTATAGATACTTATTTTTATTTTCCGATAAATGCAATATTTGTATGCAAATCGTATGCTTACATTTATATATTATATAATATGTTGTATATCAATTATGTAAACAGTCAAAGTCAAATCAACGATGTTAACAAGTAGTTAATTCCCTTCAGCATACCGATCGTTCAGATACTTGCGCGCTCGTTCAATAATGCTGTCTTTTCCTTTTTTCATATCTTCGGAGGTCATATTGATTGGAATATCCGGTTCTATGCCGAATTCCAAATGGTTCATTTGAGGGTCGAACATCGGACTGGCGGAGAATCTTACGGACCATCCGTTAGGAAGTTCCGAAGAGAAAGGCAAACCCGAACCACCTCCGGTACGGTCGCCGATAAGAGTTACGTTCGGAAGCTGATTCATAGAGTTTACAAAATCATTGGTAGCGCTGTAAGAACTTCGATTGGTAAGAACCACTACATTCTTTTGCCAGCGAATTCCGCCGGAAGGATCCAGATAAACAGCCTGCGGAGAGGAGAAATCGTTATGCCCTTTTCCTGTTTTGTGGCATATATACCCTACAAGTACTTTTTCATTGGTGAAACGCTCTGCGAGTTTGGTTGATGTGGTAAGTTTACCGCCCGTATTGTTACGTACATCGATAATAAGCCCGTTGCAGATAGCCAGTTCCTGTAACATCTCGCTCAGGTTTCCATTGCCAATGCCATTTTCGAAACTTTCGCAATATATATATCCGATATTATCGTCTAATACCTTATATTTAAGTGAAGAGGCAATTTTGTAATCTTTTCCTAAATAGATACGTTGAATGCTATCGCTGAAATTCTGCGGATAATCTTCATGCCAAGCCCAATAGCGGGCCACATCAAATGTAGCGTAAAGGTTCACGTGGCCGTCGCGCAATTCTGCTAACATCTTGCCTAATACTTCGAATAAACCTTTTGTTGTCATATCTGCCGAAATTAGCTTACTGTAACGCTCATGCACTTCGTTCCAATCCAATCCATATTCTTCGGCTTTGTAATCCAGAAAGCAATATTGTTCGTCTATAATCTTCCATAGGGCTTCGAAGTTGCCTATCGGGTCGTCATTGTATACGTCTTCTCGAATACAGGATGTTTGGAAAAGCGACAATACTGTGAGTAAATGTAGTGAGAATAACGATGCAATAACTCTGCATCTATGAATTTCTTTGTATTGCTTTACAGAGTTGCCGAGTAATTTGAAAGCATAAGTAATCATCTTTTTCTTGAAAAAGCTTTCGAATTTTGTTGTAACAATATGATAACGTATAAACAATCTTTTCATTGTAAACTAATTAATAAGGTGAACGGGCATTCAATTTGTCCTTTTGTTTAATAAGATAGAAGTTCTTCACGAAACCTAACATAAATGCGTGTGAATAAGTATGGCATTTAATCTGGTTTACCTTTGATTGTTGTATATCGCCCACGTAACCGATTCGCAGGGTGGCTGTGCTGATAGGGATATCCAACGTCAACAATTGGCGAATAGAAGGCTGGTTATGTAAGGAGGTAAATTGAATAATTCCCGAATGGTTGCCTAAAGTAAATATCTCATAATAAGATTGCTGGTATTCGGGCGAGAACATAAGTCCGGCAAACGGAATATTGATTTGGTAACGGGCGGTGAACGGACGATTCTTAATACGGAACTTATAAATTGCCATTCCCGAAGCCGAAAGGTTGATATAGGCTTTTGCCTGAGCAGGGTTATTGGAATTGCGTGTATTATAAATAAAGCCGCCGTTTAACTCTCCCAGTCCTCCGGCTAAGATTTTAAGATGTTCGTTTATTTGAAAATGGTAGTGCAAACCGTAGCTCCAGTTTACTAATCCGGAAAGTTCATTTCCCGTGTCCGAATTGTTTTCCGTATAAGCGATATTGGCCTGTAACAAACTTTGGGTGGATACTCTTCCTTTCATCATACGGGTCATTCGCATGCGTTCATGTACAATACGCGCTTCCGCCCCCGTATATTCGGCGGGTGACAGATAAGTATCCAAAATATTGGTGTATCCGATACCATATAAGGTGGAACGCATGACAAAACGGTTGGGTTGGAGGCTATCGCAAGGATTTTCGTTTTGAGCGAAAATAAGGGAGAGGGTACAAATTGTAAAATAAAGAAATAAGGCTGCCTTTTTCATACATCTATATCTTTTCCGGCAAAGATAAGACTTATTGCTTAATACGCATGGATTATTTTTGAAAAATGGATGTAAAATACGGTTTTAGAGTTCGAAAATATATTTGTATTGATTAGAGGTTCTAGGAAGAGACTCGTAGCATTTAATGGTAATAAGATTTGATACTCGGATGCGTGTAACATTGCTGATTTTAATGTGGCTTCTGCTTAAAAACGAAGGGCGCATTATTTAGGGGTATATACAACGGGCGATTCTACTGTTTTATTACAAGTTGGTTTGTTGTGGTATTTGGATAAGTCTATCGGCATTACGGTCTATTCTGAAATTCATTGTGACAATTTATCATAAGAACCTGTTTGTTAAAAGAATAGTGAATGGGAACATACTAAGCCGGTATGTATAACCTATCATTTGCTCCTGTTTGGTAAAGGAACTTTGAATAGAAGAATACGTCAGATGCTTTTCACTAAAACATATAATTCTCTTCTCATTCCACTTTTCGAAAAATAGAATGAGAGGAGAATTATACAGAGGTTTATCGGTAAGATTACACGCTTTCAGCTCTCTTGTAAAGTAACTTCTTTTTCCGCAGTGAACTGGATATATTCTTTCGCCGGCAATTAGCCTATTTGTTTGCCCATTTCGTAAGCTTCTTGTACAGCCGGGTGACCTTTGATTTCTCCTACGTGCCAAACACCTAAACCGAATACAGTACCTTTGATGACCGGATTTTCCAAACAATCTAAGAACCCCTGGAATGTATCGATCGTGCGGAGCATTTTCTGGCGGTCGTCTTCGGCAGCTGTCACGATAAAATAGAACTCCTTGTTAGTCATTTCCAGATAACGTCCGCAGCAACGGTCTATCAGCGTTTTCATTTGGGCGCTCATGGAGTAGAAGTAAACAGGAGTGCCCATTACGATGACATCGGCATTCACCATTTTTTCAATCACTTCGGCGGCGTCATCCTTTTGTGGGCAAGGCTTATTATAAAGACTGCATGTGCTGCATCCCGTGCAGTAATGAATGGTTTTGTCGCGGAGGAAAATCTTTTCTACTTCGTTGCCGTTTTCTATAGCGCCACGCATAAACTCGTCACACAACGTATCGGAATTCCCGTTCCGCCGTGGACTGGATGATAAAATCAATACTTTCTTTTTCATACTGTTATTTGTTTTGGATAGTGCAAAGATACAGTGGAAAAAAGAAGGTCCGGTATATGAATTACGGAATTCGTAACCATTTTTACGGTAGCTTCTTAATTTTTTAAAGCTGATAAAATGATCATCATAGGGCGTCTCAATTCTTCTTTCATGCCTGGTATGGTTTGCAACATTTCTTCCGTAGGTTGCGGTTCCATAACATCTTTGATGGTGAAACCATTTTGTATCAGTCCCTGTAGCAAGGTAGTCAACGTGTGATGATACTTTATTACTTTCTCTCCCAGAAAACGAGTTTCTCGGTATCCTTCGGTAAAGTAATGGTCTACAGGCCAATGAAGAGGTACGCCATCTTCGTTGTAAAACCAGTCTTCCGAACCATATGCCGTAAAGATAGGGTGTTCTATCGTAAATATAAGCATGCCTCCAGGAAGAAGCGTACGGTAAATCCGTTGGAAAATTTCGTCCAGATTCTCGATGTAATGTAATGCCAATGAACTGATAACGACATCAAAACTTTCGTTCGGATAGTCAAAGTCCTCTATTCCGGACTGATAATATTCAATTACATCAGAATTGTTTAGTTGTGCGGCTTCCTGCAACATCTTTTCGGAGAGATCGATTCCTATCACCTTTGTTGCGCCTTTAGATGCCGCATATTGGCAATGCCAGCCATATCCGCACCCCAAATCAAGGACTCGTTTCCCACTGAAGTCCGGTAACATTTTTTCTAATGCAGGCCACTCGCCTGCACCTTTCAGCCCTTGTTTTGAACGTAGCATTTCGCTGTATTTCTCGAAGAAAGAGGGGGTATCGTATATATTTTCTTTCATATGAATCGTTTGTTAATACTTTGTAATATAATGGTTTCTTTTCGAATTATCCAGGTTACCATAAAAACTTCCGGAATTTCATTAACAACAGGTTGTTGTGTTAAAAAGGTTAGCTTTCCTTCATGAAGTTATAGTGTCATAACTTTTAATTTATTAAACGTTTAACGCATGGTTGTCATTCGGGTTTACGCCACAAAGATATAAATAATTTCAAGTATTGCCGAGCTATTCTTAAAGGAAACCGGAGAACTTCCGGAGGAATATGATGAATGAAAATAGTTTTTCGAATTACCGGAGATAGTTAGATGATGTACACATATTACGGATTCTACTACCATAATTACTGAATCTGCTGGCCGGATGGTACAGGATAGGAAGAAATAATTTATATTTGCCCTAAACTAACAACTTAGGAATGAAGAGAACTGTTGATTTTCCGGTTTGATCGTTATCATACAGTTACGTTCGCTTTAGGAGAAATTGGGAAATAACGGACCTACCATCCAACTTGTTAGTATATCCCGTTAGGAGTGCAGGAAGAATAGTCTGTTTACATGAAAATCTTTATTTGTAAATAAGCTGACATTTTCTTTATTGCTGAAGGATGAGAAGATATGCGAAATTAAAATAATAAAAACAATAAGCCTTATGGATACGGAGATTTTGAACATAACAAGCATTGACGAGTATAACAAGTTCTTTGGTTTTGAAACGCTGCATCCTCAGGTGAGTGTGGTGGACTTTTCAGCTACGAGACCTTCAAAACCCTACCGTATGAACCTTGGTTTTTATGCGCTTTTCCTGAAAGAAGGGCTTTGCGGGGAGTTGCTGTACGGACGGGGTTCTTACGACTATCAGGAAGGGACGATTGTCTGTTATGGCCCCGGACAAATTATAGGGCTCAAGAATGTGAATAAGGCTCCAAATGTAGCTTCCTCCATAGGTGTGCTTTTTTCTCCGGAGTTTATACGTGGCACTTCGCTGGGGCAGCGTATCAAAGAGTTCTCTTTCTTTTCGTATAGCGTCAACGAGGCGCTCCATCTTTCGGACGAAGAAAGGGATATTGTGAAGGATTGCATTCGTAAAATCCAAATAGAGTTGGAACATTCCATCGACAAGCATAGCAAACGGTTGATTGCCATGAATATAGAACTTCTGTTGGATTATTGCATACGTTTTTATGAGCGGCAGTTTATTACCCGTGCGGTTGTGAACAAAGATGTGTTGGTACGCTTCGAACAACTGATTGACGAGTATTTTCTACATTATGCCCCGACGGAGGGACTACCTTCAGTGGCTTATTTTGCAGATAAAATTTGTTTGTCAGCCAATTATTTCGGTGATCTCATCAAGAAGGAAACCGGTAAATCTGCTATCGAATATATACAGCTCAAAACGATGGCTATAGCCAAGGATATGTTGACGAGTTCGAACAAAACAATTACTGAAATTGCTTATGAACTAGGCTTTCAGTATCCCCAGCATTTTGTTCGCTCTTTTAAGAAACGGGTAGGGTGCACTCCGTCTGAATATCGTTTACAAGCTTAATGCTTGTTCTAGTAATAAGTTGTGAATAAAATTATTTGCTTTTCGGAAGAAGAGGAGGATGAAAAAGGAGGGGATGTATATCGATAATATCAGCCAGTATAATACTTATATGGGTTGCCGGACGTTGCATCCACTGATTAGTGTGATTGACTTGTCCGATGCTACTCCAGTACAGCCTGCCTGCCTAGATATGGCCTGCTATGTCATTTTCCTTAAAGAGGATACCAATGATATGGCATGTTATGGGCGGAAAAGCTATGATTATCAGGATGGAATGCTGACTTGTTTCACTCCTGCAAATTTTATGAATGCATGCAACCGGAATTGTATTTACCGTTCTAAAGGATATCTGCTGATTTTGCATAACGATTGGATACGTTATACTTCTTTGGGTGCAAACCTTTCTAACTATACATTTCTGTCTTATAAAAGAGAGGAAGCACTTCATCTGTCGTTAAGGGAAAAAATGCTTATTGTGGAATGTATCCGGCATATAGACCGTGAATTACGACATTGCATAGATAGGTTCAGCGGAGAACTGATAGCCAAATATGTGGGACTGTTGTTAGATTATTGTGCTCGTTTTTACGAACGACAATTTATTACTCGCAGTGATGCGGATAAAAAAGTAGTGCAGCAGACTTACCGTTTGATAACTGATTACTTCAATTCTTCCGATCATTGTTCTTGCAAACTGCCCGATGGCGGTTATTTTGCGGAACGTTTGGGGATGTCTTCTTTCTATTTCGGTGATTTGGTAAAGGCAGAAACCGGTAAGAATATAACGGAACTTGTGAAATGTCAACGTTTCGAGATTGCGAAAAAGTGGTTGCGCACGACGGATAAGCCTATCATACAAATAGCCACTCAATTGAGATTCTGCAATGTGCAATACTTTACCTTTCTATTCAAGAAGTTGGTAGGATGCAGCCCGCAGGAGTACCGTCAAGCGTGTTAAGTGCTAATTATTCCGGAGGATTTTCAATGGAATGCTGTTTTCATATGTATCGGTGGTTGTGTCCGTTCACCGTTGTCTTTTATTTGTCTGTCATATAGTTTTGGTACCTATGGAAGAGCTCGTTTTTAACAAGTATAACTAACGAACTTATTTGTAGACACATGTTCTTTAGACAAATTTGATTTACCCGTAACTTTTAAATAGGATGAAAACTAGTATAATGCACTGATGCGTTATACTATATATTTTGTTTCGGCAGTATTATAGAAGTTGTATCGGAAAACTTGTTATAAAGAATAAATGTTTGATGGGATAGAAGCGGGAATGACATAAAGTTACCCGGATAGTTACCAACAGAAGTTGTTGGAAGCACTATCCGGGTAAATAGTTAGAGAGCCAAAGTAAGCAAACTCTTTATTTCAAATCAATCAACATATATTTCACACGTTGGCGGCGCCATGTATATACAACATGCAACTTGCCGTCTTTCCCCTGTATGATGCTGGGGTATGAGTATTGGCTTATCGGACTGTCTTCTAAAGTCAGTTTGTGAGTCCAATGGATGCCGTCATCTGAAACTGCGATGCTAAGTGGCGTACGGGCTCCCTTTGGGGTTCCGGGTAATGTTTCGAAATTGTTATACACCAATACGTGACGTCCATCTTTCATTGTTACCGCATCCGTACCCGAATTGTTATTCTCGATATCGAGTAATGTAACTTTGCTCCAGGTATCTCCGTTATCGCTACTCCAACTGGTAGCTATTTTAGCGTTACGTGTGCGGCAAAGCACCTGCAAACGTCCGTCTTTATGGCGCAGGATGCTCGGCTGAATAGCGTAAATAGGTTTGGCTCCTTCGCCTTTGATGGCTTCGCCGCCTTCCATGTCATCTTCAGCAGTTGCTCCGGCTTTTCTCAATTGAGTAGGAACATTCAGTTCGGCTTCCACCGGACCTACTTTGCGCCAAGTCTTTCCATTATCATCGGATATCTCGAAATGTATCCGCCAACCTTCTTTACCTTCGGTACTGCTGGGGCAGATAATGCGTCCGTTAACATATTCCGGCTTGTTCTTTATCGGGCCGAGGAAACCTTTCGGAAGCGGCTCACGTTTGCTCCATGTTTTCCCGCCGTCTTTCGAACGCACAAGCCAACCACTCCAGTCGCCTACGCTTAATCCAATCTTATAAAACAACAGGATTTCATTCTTTCCCGGAATTTGAAAAAGAACGGGGTTCCAGCACGCTTTGCGGTGTGCTTTGGTAGCGTTTCCTTTAAAAGTAGAAGCTATGGGTCCGGCACTGGCAGGAGTTGATTCGGCTGTAATACCAGCGAGGGCCGCATTAGGGTCGTTCAAATCAAAAACTCCGTCGGCTGCCAGATAGGGAGCCGACCATTCGGTAGCTCCTTTCGGTTTGCGGCACACCCAGATGCAACAGTTAGGATTACGCTCTTTTGTTCCTCCAAAGAAAGCAGCTACCAAATCGCCGTTTTTCAATTCCACAATCGTAGCGCCGTGGCATTCCGGGAACGAAGTCTTTTCGTATAGGAATTGGTCGGTCAGGATACCTTCACGGTCCTTACCTAAAGACGGGTCCATTTTGATAGAAAGGTGGTAACTTCCCGATGGTACTTTCCACACGGTGTTGTTACCCTCACGACGTACAAAGTGGATATCTTTATCCTGCACTGCTTTTTCGTCTAACGTAGGCAGGTAAACCAGTGCAGTGGTATTGCAGGGAACGGTGATGTCCCATTCCAGTTGCGTCAGGTTCTTCTTCCACTTGCTTTCCATCTTTCCGTACAAGGTGTTGTGTGATGCTTTTACATAGCTCAATTCCTGTATGGAAAAGTCGGGTTTCAGGATAATTTGCTTGTAAGCGGGTTGTGCGGGAGTGAATCCTGCCAGATCGCGAAAATACCATGTAATCAAGTCTCCGAGAATCATCACATGGTTGCAACTGTTCATCTTGCGGCTGGCGGTGTCGCCGTTCCACAGTTCCCAAATGGTAGTAGCGCCCTTTCCGATCATATAGCCGTAGCTTGGATAACTTTTGTTGCTTGCTAACAGGAATGCTATATCCCCCCGTCCGATACGGGTTAGTTCGCGCATCAGCCAATTCATGCCGATAACGCCGCAACTGATGTGTCCCCTGTTCGTGGTGATAATGGTTTTTATCACATTCTTTTCCACTTCTTTTCTATATTCATCAGGTACCATATTAAATGCCAGTGGCAAAATGTTGGAGGTTACCGTATTGTTACCGTAGAATATGCTATCCGGATAGAGGTAATGCGGCTCTTTTACCGGTGAAGTACCTTTCTTGACCGTCAGGAAGCGGGCATTAAAGCGTTCTTTGATTTCCGCCGCATCCTTTTCAAACTCTTTTGCTTCGTTTTCCAGTCCTTGCAGGCGGGCAAACTTGGCCAACATTTGCGATACCTTATAATAATAGGCTGTAGCAATCAGGGTACCATCTGTTTTGCGAGCAGGGTCTTGACTATGAATCAGCTCCGGAGCTTCGGGAGGCATACACCAGTCGCCGAATTTATCAGCGCTAATCACACCCTCTTTAGTTGTGAATTCGCTACGAATATGGTGCATCCATTTCTTAATGGCATCGTAGTTCCTGCGAATCGGTTCGAGGTTTCCGAACTGTTCGTACATCATGTCGCAAATTACCGGAAACGTAGATGACCATGTCATTTCCGAGGTATAATAGTTGTAGTATGCCGGACAGATATCAGGTATACAACCATCCTCACGTTGTGCTTCGCGAATATCGTCCGCCCATTTGGCGTATGTGTTTCCGTTGTTGAACATAAAACTTTCGCCCCATGTTCCCATGGCATGGTCGCCTAGCCAGGGCTGGCGTTCATCGCGTTGCGGGCAGTCCAAGGGCACACCTTTGTAATTGCTTGATACTCCCCACCATGCATTCCGGTAAACTCGGTTCATAATGTCGTTGGAACATTCGAAAGAACCGTTATTCTCCAAATCATCGTACACAACTTCGGCTATCACATCTTCGGCTTTCAAATTCTTGTAACCGGTTATTTCCACATATTGGAATCCGTGGTAGGAAAAACGAGAACTCCATGAAGTATTGTTTTCTTTGCCGTTGCAGATATAGTAATCCGTACTTTGGCTGTGACGCAGGTTCTCTACATCAAGTTCTGTACCATTGTTCATTACCCGTTCGGCATACCGGATACGGATGGTATCGCCTGCTGCAGCATTACGGATATTGAGGCGTACCCAGCCTGCTGTATTTTGGCCGAAGTCAATCATGTAGCGATCGCCGTATTGTTTCATCGTACCTACTTTCAGCGTTTGCATTACTTTCATGTTCGGAGCGATGTTGCCGCGTAATGTTCCGTAAGGAAGAGACACGCGCTGCGCTTTCAGCCATTTGGAATCATCATAGCCAGGCTGTGTCCACTTGCCCAGTTCCATACGTGCGTCATATATTTCGCCATCGTATTCGTTGTTGCTGCGGATAGGGCCTTGTGCCGTCAGACGCCATTTCTCATCACTATTGATACGTTGAGTAGTTCCGTCGGTATATTCAATAATCAAGTTCAGCCGCAACTTCGGATAACCGAATGTCGGAATTTTATATGGTTTATAATTCTGGCGCATGGTATAGAAACGCCCGTTTCCTAATGTCACACCGATGGCATTGTCGGCATTTCCGCCTGCCAGTTGCGGTGTTACATCGAATGAGTTATAGAGCACTGTACGGCGGTAATCACTGGGTGCGGGAGCTAACACTTGGTCGCCGATGCGTTGGCCGTTGATGAACAGCTCGTACATGCCCAATCCGCTCAGATGTACGGTAGCACGTTTAATTTCCTTATTTTGTGTCTTGAATTCCGTACGCAGATAACGGGAGCTCATGCGGCTGTGCGAATCTTCACGATCCCATTCGAACGGAGCGTCCCAACCAATCCACCGTCCACCCCAGTGGATTTCGCCCAAGAGTCCCATACCCCATTGGGCAGGTTCGCTCCAATTGCTTTCTCCTTTGGTTGTGTAGACTTTCACTTTCCAATAGCAACGCTGATTACTTTTCAGCTTCTTACCTTGGTAAGGCACCCAGATCGATTGATCGGAATTTACCTTACCTGAGTTCCACAAGTCACCTTCGCCGGCCGCAAGCTTCTCTGGAGAGGAGGCCACCAGAATTTGGTAAGCAGTCTGCATCACGCCTCGGTCGGTAGAGTTGATTATCCAGCTGAGACGGGGATGTGGGGTTTCCACATTTAGTGGAGTGTCCAACTGCTCCGTGCGCAGCCGGTCTACACTAACCGTGGCGTGCAACGCTACTGTCAGGAATAAGGCACTTATGATTAAACTTATTCTTTGTTTCATTGTATATTAATATTTGGTAGGAATGCTCTTTTGGTCTTTGGTAATGTAATTTTTAGATGAGTCGACGGCAATCAGTACACGGTCGTTACCAGCTCCGAACGCTCCGTCGTAATGGAATGGCTGCACTTTGCTGTCGAACTCTCCGGCGTATTCCAATGTACCGTCGGTCACACTATACCACCATACATTTTTCTTGGCACCGCTGATTTTGCTCAGGTCAAGCTTCATAGGACGGTTCGTGTAATTATAAACCAGCATATAATCGTTACCTCTTGTAGCAATTACCCGATCGTACCGTATTCCGTTTTCTTCGGCAATAATGCTTTGGTCGGGTACGCGTTCAAAGAAGGGGAAGCTAAGCATCAGGTTTTTCAGATATTGCATTTGGTTGAAGCCTGGGTCTTTCATGCCTTCATACCAAGTTTTTTTCGCTCCATAACCGCCATCATTAGCCACTTTCACCATCTGCATAATAGAGTTGTGTCCGTAAGTGTGTCCGAAGGCTCCGGCAAATACGGCCCAGTAAGCATAACGGCGAACATCCGGAGCTTTCCACCACGGTTCGCTGGGATCGTGCAATCCTTGCGGGATTTCTTCGTAACTCGGTTCTGCATCTAAAATCGGTTTAGCCGGTTTCATGGCCAATCCGGCTTCCACATAGCGCCAGTTATCTTCCGCTACGGCAGCCTCGGCTGTGTTGTCCCCATCGCCGCGAGTCTGATCGTAACGGCGGTGTCCGCTTTGGAACATATTGAAATCAAGCCAGTCGGCATTATGGAACCAATAAATGGAAGAAGTTCTTCCGAATGGGTGGTAAGTCATCAAGTGATTCTTATCGATCGATTTGATGGTGCGTGCCATGGTGTTCCATTGGTCGGGATTGATATCTCCTTTCACATCGCCTCCCATAATCCAGATAATATTAGGAGCATCCTTATAGCGTTCGGCAAGGAACTTACCGTAAGCTTCGGCTTCTTTCACGCTCATTAGTCCGGCTTTCACAAGGTTACCCCAGATACAAACCATACCGATGTAGATGCCGTTTTGTTCGGCTTTCTTAATAATGTAATCCATATGGTCCCAATATCCGTATACTCCTTTTTTATTGATATCCTTGAAATTGAATCCGTCAGGATGAGAGTATTGTCCGTAAAAATTGATGGCAGGCACACCGTTTACGGTTTGTACCTGTACCACATTGTATCCGGCTTTACGGCAACCGTTCAAATAATAACTTGCTTCATTACGATCTAGTTTCTCCGGCAGCAACCAGCCTGTTTCACCCATCCAGAAGAACGGGGTACCGTTTTCATGTTGTAGGTAACGTCCGTTTTCGGATACTTTCAGTTTGCCGTTTTTCCACGGTTGATAGATGTGGGGTTTCGGATCCTGTGCAAATAAGTTTCCTGCAATAAACAGGAAGAGCATGGACAATAAAGTAATCTTTTTCATGTTTGTCATAATGGGTTATTAGGGTTTTTAATTATTTTCCAATGATTGTATAAGTTTCTCCCGCTTTGGTCGGCAGGTCGTATAAATAAGTTTTTTTCAGTTCAACCTTATTGAGTTTTGCTGCTTTGTTGATAAGCGGTTCTGCTACTTGCGGCACTTCATAGAGCGGATTTGGATTCACTCCCTTTGCCGTTTTGAGTCCGTTACCGGATAAACGGTTCAGAGAACGCAGACGGCAGTTCCCTCCATTATGGGAAGTGATGGTAAGTTTGGATACTTTTCCATTTTTCCAGCTCATATCAATTTCAAATCCGCCCCGTGCTTTCAAACCTTTTACTTCGCCCTCTTTCCAGAGAGAAGGCAAGGCAGGAAGCAGATAAATGAATCCGTCATAACTTTGCATCAACATTTCTGCTATACCGGCAGTGCAGCCAAAGTTTCCGTCTATTTGGAAAGGTGGGTGCGCATCAAAAAGGTTGGGATAGGTTCCTCCTTTTTTCTTTTCGTTACGTACCAAAGTCAACTGGTCGGTAATAAGTTTGTAGGCATGGTCGCCGTCTAGCAACCGGGCCCATAGACATACTTTCCATCCCATGCTCCAGCCTGTCGAGGGGTCGCCCCGATGAATCAATGAAGTGCGTGCAGCATCGAACAATTCCGGTGTGCGATACGGAGATATCTGGTTACTAGGGAAGAGACCGTAAAGATGGGATACATGGCGGTGCACATCATTGGGGTTATCCCAATCATACATCCATTCTTGCAATTGTCCCCAACGACCTACCTGCATCGGTGCCATCTCTTTCAAACGTCCTTCCAGATGTTTGGCATACTCTTGGTCGGTACCCAGTATTTGGGAAGCGGTGATAATCTGGTTCCATAAGTCGAATATCAGTTGGTTGTCCATTGTACAACCTGCGGCAGTAGACGCTTTCCCGTTACTTCCGGCATGTGTATTTTCCGGAGAGTTACTCGGACAGGCTACCAGCCAACCATGCTCGGGATCTTTTACCATTGTTTCATCAAAGAATAATCCTGCGCCTCTCATAATCGGGTAAATTTCACGCAGAAACTCTTTGTCGCCGGTATATAGATAATGTTCCCATAAATGGCGACACAGCCATGCGCCGCCTGAAGCCCACATACCCGAAGGGGCATTGTCGATGGCTCCGGTAACACGCCAGATATCCGTATTATGATGTAACACCCAACCGTTGGAACCATACATTATTTTGGCACTTTCCTTACCTGTTTCGCTTACCTCTTTGATAAGGCGGAACAACGGTTCGTTCAAAGCTGTGAGGTTTGTTACTTCAGCAGGCCAGTAATTCATTTCCAAATTGATGTTGCAAGTATATTTGGAGTCCCATGACGGGAAAAGCTTGTCGTTCCAGATTCCTTGCAAGTTGGCTGCCTGTCCGCCCGGTTGAGAACAGGAGATAAGCAAATAACGTCCGAATTTGAAATAGGTGGCTACGAGAAAAGCATCGTTGGTATCTTTGAAACGTTCCACTCGTTTGTCGGTAGTTACATTCGGATATTGGTCTTCTCCCAAATAAAGCGATGCTGTATTGATTTGTTTTTGGTAGAAATCAATATGCGATTTCTTTGCTTGGGCATAAGAGGAGGAAAGTGCTTTCTCCAAATACCCCTTGGCGCGAGCAACAAAATCACCTGTAATATCCCGATAATTATTAAAGTTGGTACCTATAGAAGTGTATACAATCGCTTCATCGGCTCCTTCTACGGTCAGAACTCCGTCGCGGCTTGTCATCTTACCGCCTTGTGTCTTGGCTGTTACCCGTCCCTGAAATTCCACTTTTCCTTTCAATCCCTCGTGCAAGGAAGATACGCCTGAAAGAGTAATATCACTGCCTTCCGATGTGATAACTACATCTTGATGAGGCGATGTGAGAGTTGCGGTAAAAGTCACTTTTCCCGGTTGGTCGGCAGTGATGCGTGTAATTACCACCTGGTCGGTGAACGAGGTGAATGTTTCGCGTTGATAGTTCACACCATCTACACGGTAGCGCACTACCGCACGGGCAGAATCGAGGCTTAGCTCCCGATAATAGTTATCATAGCGGGCATGTCCGGGGAAATTTAAGCGCAAGTCGCCGAATGTTTGGTAAGGCATACCCGAGTTCGTGCTTGATTTTACATGTTTCGTGGCCATAGTTTGCGCCTCGAGATATTTACCGGCAAACACCAGTTCCCGTATTTTCGGAATCCATTCCAAAGCTTCCGGATTGGCGTTATTGTTGGGTCTTCCCGCCCAAATGGTTTCTTCATTCAGTTGAATCTGTTCGGCTGCCGGGTTTCCATAGAGCATGGCGCCTAAGCGACCGTTACCCAATGGTAAGGCTTCCGTCCAGACATGAGCAGGTTGGTCATACCATAGCTTGTACTCCTGTGCCCTGGTTTGCAAAGGGAGGAGTGAGAGAGCCATGCAGCCTGTCAGAAATAGTTTTTTGATAATCATATGGATTAAGGTATTAAAGTTTTCAACTTATTGTTTTATCGGAATTCCCGCTCCTTTTTTGAAAAAAGAGCGGGATTTCCTGTATCTTAATTTATTCAAGTTTCAGTATCGCAAGTTTCCGATTAAAGTTTAACGGAATATTCTTGTTGTTTAACCCCTCTATGTCGGTTCATCCAACTTTTTGCCGTTTATTCCTTTTGTAGCCAACAAATATAGGCAATTGGTTGGAATCTTTCAAATATCAGAGAAGTCGCTATATTTAGTTAGGAAATACATGCTTTCCCGATTGTACGGAACATTGAAATCCCGGCAGTAGCAAAGCACTTCTTTTTTTATTTTATTTCCTTTACTTTTTTCCTGCTTTTTCTTTTGCAGCCTGTGCCGCAGCTTTCTCTGCTTTACGTTTGTCCGTATAGGCTTTGAATAACTGTTTCCAGCTACGTCCGTTTGTGTTCAGATATTGTTCGCACTTGGTTTTATATATTTCGAATACTTGCGAAATCGCTTTCATACTCTTGCATTCCAACGCCTCTTCGCGTGCCTGTTTAAGATATCCTTCCAATACTTTTGTTTCAGCATCGGTCAAATCCGGTACGATAGCATAATAACCTTTCATTGTGAAAGCAACCTTACCTACCGTGTAGGCATCGAATACGGCTTCTACCTGTTCGGGAGTTAGTACGCGGTTCAAATCTTTCAGCAAACGTTCGTGTACGGTAGCGGGAATCATTTTGTCCGCCATCATTTCGCGTTCTACTTTATTTAGTGTCTTTCCGGTAGCTTTATCCTTTTCCGGAATGATAGTGTATGGATGCGTATTATGCCAATCGCGTACGGCACGGCGATGATTGTAAACGGCTGTTGTTGCTATGTTCGCCGCTTTTTCATCGGTCAGGTTTAATGAAGCGATGATTTCCTGTGCTTTTTTCAAAACCGATTCATCGGCTGCTGCGTTGCGTACGGTTGTCTTACCAAAGTATTGTCCCAATTGATTGACTGAACGAATCGCATTTTTAGGCATCTTCTCACCTTTCTTGCCGAAACTATACAGATTTTCATAAGGTTCAATCGTCACTTTCTTTTCATCGAGTTTGCTCTTATCAAGATTAAATACATTGATAAAGAAGTCATAAACGGCATTGCGTTTATTGGGCCCAAAGTCGTGTCCTTCTTTAGGTAAGTGTATATTGGTTACTTTATCTTTAGCATTATAGAAACCATAAACTTGTTGCAGGTACGGAAATTCCAAGGCCGGTACACTAGCGGTCCAGTCTTTCCCATCTGAAATGACGCACATTGGTTTAGGGGCAAAGATTGCAGCCAATTCGGCATTACAAGTTCCGCCTCCGGCTAATGTTATAGGCATTCCGCTTTCGCAAGGACATCCGCCATCGAAGTGAGAAGCCAGACTTACGGTAGGGCAGGCTGCCGTGTAGCGATCGTCCAATACGGTGAGCAATACGGTTTGTGTGCCTCCGCCAGAACCTCCGTTCACACCTATGCGGTTGGTGTCTACATCTTTACGTTTTATCATATAATCCAGTATAGAGATACCATTCATAGCCTGGATAATTTGGGCAAAGCTGGTGTTATGGCTGACCGAACTTACCTGAAGGGCCGATTCGCCCCAACCGAACAAATCAAAGTCCACACAAATAGCTCCCATGCGTGCCAGGGTCGCCATGCGCTGTTGCTGATCTTTGCGGTAACGTCCGTCACCGAAATGACCGTTCGGGCAAATAATCAACGCATGTTTACCTTTTGCTTTCGGAGTATAGATGGAACCGCAAACATAAAGTCCGGGAAGAGTTTCCAAAGCGAAGTTCTGTACTGTATATCCGTCATATTTGCGTATCTTGGAGAGTATCGGTTCAGAGTTGACACGCTGTGCCAGAATCGGATCGATATTCAAACGTTCGCGCACCTCTTTCTTCAATACAGATTTACGTTGTTCGAAAGAGTTTCTGTCGTTGTAAAGAGAATTCAGATAAGTCAGTAGTTTCTTACCGTCAGCATCCGTGCGGCGGGGATATTCGTACTTTTTCAGCTTGTAAAGCTTGTCGTTTTGTTTCACAAACTTGAAATCGAAAGGTGCCAATACATTGGTTAATGATTCCTCCACCGAATAAGGACGGATACGAAAATCTGCGTAAGGCAGTACCTTGCCAACCGTGTCGATGTCATACTTCAGCCGGACTTGAAAACGGTCGGCTATTTCGTTTAATACTTCGCCTAACGGGCGTGAAAACTGGTTCTCATAAGTGTTTTGCGCCTGTGTAGAGGCGCCAACGGTCATAAGTAATAGTGTAAAAGTAAGCTTTTTCATATATATTAAGAGTTAACTAAAAATTCTTGGTAAAGTTGTATGTCCCGCTTTTTATGGATTGGGGCTTTTCATCGTCCGGCAGATATACGCTGGCGGTACAGTTTGTCGGAACCGTTACGTTCAAAGTAAACTTTCCGTTTTCGTGTGTCCATTTTACGGATACTTTTCCGTATAGCGTTTCATAAGAAGCATTTACACTCTTCAGGTCGCCTACTGCTTGAGGACGGATAATCAAGTGCTGGTATCCTTTTTCTTTTTCGTTGTGTTGGATACCTGCTAGCGAATTGAAAAACCATTCGTCAATTTGTCCCATCATGAAGTGATTCCACGAGGAACCTTGCCGAGGATCCCACTGTTCGGTGAGCGTTGTAGCTCCAAACTTCAGTTGGAAGCCGTATCCCGGTGCTTCCTCATGATTGTGCATGGCATACATTAGTTCATTCAGTCCGTTACGCGCCAAAGTCTGGAACAAATAACGGTTACCCACATCACCGGTTGTAAGTCGTGTGCCATGTGCTTTAATATCTTTTACTAGATTGTTGAGTACGGCTTGGCGCTTTCCTTCCGGAACCATATCAAGGAACAGGGGTAAAGCGTTGCTGCATTGGCTACCTGTACCATATTGGTTGGTTTCTGCATTGAAATATTTCTTGTTAAAAGCCTCTTTGACTTCTTTCCCCAAACGGGTGAAGTAAGCCACATCGTATTGGTTGCCTACCATTTCCGCAGCTTGGATAATGTAACAGATATCCATGTAATATTGGGCGGAAGCTACCAGACCTACAGGCGTATTACGTGAGAATCCCGCCCTGAAATTTCCATAGTCGTACCAGTCTCCTAATCCAAAGTCAACCAAGTGGTCTTTCGCACGGCCTGACAGGTAATCCACGTAAGCACGCATGTTCTGGTAATATTGGCGAATCAGCGAATCATCGCCATAAGTATCGTAGTACATGAACGGTACGATAATCAGTGCGCTTCCCCATTCGGGCGATTCGGCAAATACATCCATACCCGGACCTTCGAAGATCACATATTGCGGAGCCGTGGTGGGTACCATACCGTCAGCACGTTGCGCATCGGTAATATCCCGTATCATTTTAGGAATGTAGGTCGTTAAATCATAGTTGTACAGCAGTCCCGGTCCGTTCAGATGATTCTGTTCCAACCAGCCTAACTTTTCGCGGTGTGGGCAGTCGGTGAATACAGCTTGCATATTACTGCGTACCGCATTATGAATCAGCCTGTGTGCACTGGTAAATATGGGGTTGGAACATTCGAATGTGCTGACGTCTGTTGCGGCATTGTGGACAAAACATGACTGGATATTTTGAATCACCGGCAACTTATCGGGATTCTTTTGTCCTTTCAACACAGCTCCTTCCACTTGTATATAGCGGAAGCCGTAGTAAGAGAAACGCGGATGCCACGTTTCGTTCTTGTTCCCTTTAATCGTGTACGTATAATAGTGCTGGCGTCCCGTTTGTCGTTGGTTGGCAGCGTTGCAACTGTCCACAACCGATTCCGCCACTACCATAGTGATTTTTTGTCCACGTTTGCCACGTACGGTAATTTCCGGAAATCCTGCCAGATTCTGTCCCATATCCAACAATATGGCCGATTTATCCACTGTGCGTTTTGTGGCTTTTGTGGCTTTCTTCACTTCTTCGGGAGTGAGCTTGTGTGAGCTCTTTATACCGTAGCGTTTCATAATCTTCACCGGAGTAGTGAGTTGCGGGCGTAATATTCCTTTCGGACTCTCTTGTATTACCACCGGTTTCCAGTCTGCATCATCGAAGCCCGGCATGTTCCAGCCATCTTGTTCCATACGGGCATCGTAATCTTCTCCGCCGTAAATGGAATTGAAGGTGATAGGGCTGAGGCTATATTTCCAACTTTTGTCGGACATTATTTCCTGATGAGTTCCGTCGGTATAACGAATCAACATCTTAAAGAAGAGAGTTTCCGGACCGAAACCTATTTGCAGTTTGCGATATCTTCCGCCTCCCACTACATTATAGAATCCGTTACCCAGCAATACTCCGATGGCGTTTCCACCCTTTTTTAACATGTTGGTAACATCGAATGTGTTGTAATAAACCGTTTTATCATAATCGCTCCATAGCGGGGTGAATTCTCCGTCTCCCACTTTCTGGCCGTTAAGTGACAGCTCATAGTGCCCCAGTCCGCATACATACACTGTAGCATCGGCAATTTGTTTTGTCGCATCGAATTCTTTTCTCAGACAAATGCTTCGCCATGCCATAGAATCTACTTTATCCCATGCCGCTTTTACCTCCGGATGCTTCAATTCTCCGCCATGATAATTGCGTCCGGCAGGAAGTTGTGCAAATTTCTGTGTGATAGCTCCGATCCATGATGCATTTAAGAATACCCGGTCGGGAGCGAGGCGAAATTCTGCTTGCTCACTCCATTCGGATGGGCGATCTTGTCCGTCCCACACTTTTACCCGCCAGAAATAACGGGTTAACGGTTCTAATGTTTGTCCGCCGTATGCCACCAATTGGCTTTGGGTGGAAGGCGTTTTGCCGCTTTCCCAGCGCAATGTTTTTTCTCCCTTATCGAGAGTGTACACCTCAATTTCATAAGCAGATTGCATACATCCGTTTTCACCTTGCATTTGCCAGCCGAAACGGGGTTGTTGCGTCGCAAGTGCTAACGGATTAAGCGTCATTTCGCAGGTGGTTTTTGTAACTTCGATGGCGTGTGCACCGAGAATAACCACCCAAGAAAGGATTCCTATGGAAAAGAGTCTTTTAAAATTCATATATGGTTAGAACTTAAATTAAAACTTGTTTTTTACATCCGCTATTACAGATGCCTCTCTTTTTTATTCAATGCAAGTCATCACGAATTGACACGGATGTTTTTGCTTTTATTGTAATACTGATTTTCGCCGATTATGGCAAACCCTGTTTCTTTGAACTTTTTAGTTCCGAAGTTATCAGAACTGTTCAAGACTTTAAGAAACGGATTATTCTGAATGCATCGGCGAAAATCAGTATGGGGTTTATAATACATTCGGGCAAATCAACCTGCCTAAAGTGTCGGAATGACCGACTTCCTTACCATCTACCCATACACGCAGGCCTTTTCCCTTGTGATAGCGATTTCCGTTCTTGTCCCAAAGGATTGTCAGGTTGTGGCCGTGGTAAAGCACATTGTCGAGACAGAACCAATCCCACTTGTTGTCGGGAATTAACGGATTCACTTCGATGGTATTGTCGGCACGCGGACGTAACCCCACCAGCCCGGTAATTACCAAGTCGTTGAATGTAGAATGGTTATAGTAACGACTGCGTTCCTGATCACCTTTCAGCCAATAGCCCGTTACTTCATCCAAGTATTCGCCGATGTAAGGGCGTCCGCGGTGATGTTGCGATTCGACATACAGTTCCATCTGGCGGAAATACGTACTGTCTGTTACTGCCGGATTCTCTGTCCGGTTCAGATAGTTTGCCAGTCCCGTCAGAGTTTGTGCGGTAGCAAACGGCCAGATAGCGCCGTCCCATTCGCATTTGCCTACGCCATGTGTACGGAATTCCGGATGGCGGCGTTCGGCGGTGGTCAAACCGTAAGGAGCGGAGAATCCCTTTTCATCATTCAGTTGTTTCCAGGCTTCGTCGTATTTGTCTGCTGTAGGGAGGTTGAAGTACCAGGGAATGTAACCGATAGCTTCCCGTACCTGCGCACAAGTATCTCCTCTTACTGTTTCGAAGAATTGATGCTTTTCATTCCACAGCTTGTTTTCAACCAGATTTTTGATGGTAGCGGCTTTTTCGGCATACTGTTTGGCATCTTCCGTCTTGCCCAGCATGGCGGCAACGGCAGAGAGAGCCATAGCATTGCCGTACATGTAGCTATTGATAGTAGGGCGTGCATATTGCTTTTTACGTCCGCCACTGATGCTTTCTTCCATACCATCTTGTACATCGCCCTGCCAATAAAGTCCGTTGGCTAAGCGATGGCTGTCTTCCCAACGCTTGTATTCTTCGCATAAATCGTTGTACATATCTGTCAGGAATTCCTTGTCGAGGTCAACCAGATAGCGGTTATAGATTGCATCCGGATTCCATGAACTGAATTTCATCATTTTATTCATCGGCTTCCCTTCGTTGCCGCGATACCAAGTGTGAATGATACCATCGAGATACTTCGGGTCGCGTAACCAGCGGCTTTCATAAATATGGTGTCCGATGGCACAGGCAATCAGATTGTATTTGTCGGCATACGAGCGGTTTACCAGAAATTCGGTCATGCCGTAGCCTACCGGAGTTTCTTTGATATGCTTGCGCAAAGTCCACCAACGATAATAGTACATTTCTTCGAAATTCTTTTGCGGACAGTCGAATAAAGGAATGTTTTCTTCCATCCATTCCGAAGCTTGTGCGTTAGGAATAGCCTGTGCTATATTTTCGTCCTCCATACCGTTGAAATAGTCGACATAGTGGCTGTAATCCTGATATTTCAATACCGCCGCCGAACCGTCGACGTCTCTTGAAGACGTCTTCACATTAGCAATGCGGTATACGGTCAACGGGTCTTCGCGGTTGGGATCCTGCATATCGCTGTATTGGTCCGCCCAAGTGTCTACGGTGGGGAAATGACGACGTTCGCCCGTGCGGAATACGATTCGTTCGATAGATTCTACCGGTGCAAACAACATACGCGTTGTTTTCTTTTGACCGTTAACATATACAACCGAATTACGGTCGTTTACGGTGACGTCCACTTTTACGTGGTATACTTTTCCCGGTTCGTACATACAGATACGACCGTAGCGTGCGCCACCTTTCGAGCGGAACTCACCTTCCGGTGTCAAATCCAAACGGGCACAAGCCGTACCGTCTTCGTCGACAAACTCGATTTGTAAGGTTCCGTGGTCATTCTGTTCTGCCATTAAATCGAATTCAAGGCTTAGTTCTTTAGTGTTAGGTATCTTACGTTCCACCTTAGCATCGGCATACGGATCTTTGTCGCGTAATGTCAACCATGTCTGCCCGTCTTTTTGTTCCAGTGAAACGGGAGCCCAAACTCCCGACATGAGGTTCCACATCGTCAGGTCGCTTAGATGCTTAAAGTCGGCAAAGTTCTCGTTGGCATGGCTCGAAGCTTTTTGCTGTACCGGCACTTTAACGCGTGCCACCCACATATCTTCTTTGTTTACACTGTAAGTTACCCACAGGTCGCCGTCGGGAGGCGTTCCGTTTCCTTCCTGAATACCGCGGACATATTGCGGGCCATACGATTTGTATTGTCCGGCATAGCGCATAGGAGGTACATCACCATGTACCAAATTCAGCGTAGTGTATTCCAATCCGTCTTTGCTCAGGGAGATAGCTAGCGGCCAACGGAACTCCGACGGGTTGTATACTGTAGCATAGGTTCCGTCGCTCAGGCGTTGTCCCCAGATTTTGGCGTTGCTATTTACAAATCCTTTAGCGCGTGCAATCGGTTCTTCCCATGTATTGCCACCGTCGGAACTGATGGAAGTCAGCGCATGTTTCCATAAACTGGCAATGCGTCCGTCGGGCAATGTATACGAACAAAATGCCTTATACTCTTTGTGTAAAGGGATAATCGGGTCTTCGCGGTCAGCTTCTTCTACCCATTGCATACGCTGCAACGGATTCGCCAGAATCTCTTCGCAAGCTTGGCGGAAGGCTTTGTCTTTCGAACGTTTGTAATACGGGAAAGAAGTATTCTTTTCATTAAATGCATGGTTATAGTATATGAAGTATATAGGGCCGAACGTGCCGTCTTCGTTTATTTCGCGCACGACGCGGCCGATACCGTTACCATCGTTGGGATCGTCTTTCGGGTACAAAGCGATACCGTAGTTGCCGATTGCCAGCAATTTGCCTGCTTTCGATACATAGAAACCTACCCGTTGGTGCATCACGGCGTCAATATCCTTGGCAAAGATTTTTCCGTCCTTTGTGAAACCGTCGGGTATGCGGTATATGGGGAACAATACTTCCGGATTGCTCCAGGTGTAGCCGTCCGTCGAAGTTTGCAGGAATGTGCAGGATGGCGGAATGTGTTCGTCAACAGGATCGGAGAGGTAATGCATATAGAATTTACCTTTCCAGTAAGCCATCATCGGCTGATGGTTATAGGTCCATCCGTTGCCGTTGCTTGTGTATGCCTTCTCCTGATTCGTAAAATTGCCTTTCCAATAAGTTTCGGCATAAGGTGTGTTATTATAGGCCCATCCGTTACCGTTGGTGGCATCGGGCTTAGCACGGTTGGCGCGCATGGTTTGAATGTTGTGTACCCCCACAACCGGCGAGAGCTGCCCGTCGTGTGTATTAGGGTTTGAAAGCTCGCTTCCCGTATAATGGATACGGTCTTGGGCGTTGAGGCCTGTGACGCCTACCCATCCGGCAGCCAACAAAAGGAAAAATTTAGCGTAATAGTTCATAGTTTCCTGACTTAGTATATTATTGTTTCTGATTAGCGATGAGATTCTTTACGACCGATTCGGGCGCTTTGAAAATGGTCCCGTGCTTATGTCTCGCGGGAACCCGTACACTGTCCGTTACATCGGTAAAATGTATGAAATCGCGCGTCTTCATGGCTCCGTAAATCTTTTTGGCATACACGTCGAAGTAGATGTAATAATCATCTCCCACTTTTTCTACCGAAGGACCTTCTACAAACGTTTCGGTAAAAGCTTCCGACGGAGGGGTATAAGGTCCTTCCGCACTTTTAGCAAAAGCGATTTTCAGATTGCGGTTAGGGCGCGTGTTGTCTTTCAGCACCATCACATAATCCTGCGGCGCACGTTTTACCAATACAGCATCGATGCAACTGAAGCCCGGATCGTAGAAAAGTTCCGGTTCGGAAAAGGTCTCAAAGTCTTTGGTAGTGACGCAATATAGACGATGGTTGTTCGTCTCGTCCTCTACGCCAAGGTCGAAGTGCTTGTCCACTACGCATGAAGCATAGATAATCATGAACCGGTCGTTCACGTCATCGTAGAAAAGTTCGGGAGCCCACACGTTTTGGGTAGTAGGTATGTTGTCCATAGCCGGAATGCGTTTTTGTTCCGTCCAGTGAATCAAATCTTTAGATGAAGCGTGCCCGAATCCCGTATCGCCTTTCCAGGCTATAGTCCATACCAGGTGGTAGGTACCGTCTTTGCCGCGTACGATGGAAGGGTCGCGCATGATGTTTTGTCCTATTTCCGGTTTCAGCCAGCTTCCGGCGATGCTGTCCCAGTGAATGCCGTCTTCGCTATAGAGAAAGCGTAATCCTTCATCGGCCGGTTCGTGAAAAGAGGTAAATACATAAAGTTCTTTTTCAGGTTGACTGCAAGAAGCTCCCAGCAAGAGGATACATAATGCCGCCAATACGTTAGTGAGTGCTTTCATGTAGATTAAAAATATTAATTTGTTTCGTTTCAAATAGTCGTTCTCCGATAAATAGTTTTCTTGACAAAAATAGTAAAATATCTCGTATTTCGCTCCTGCTTTGGTGCATAAACCTGTTAAATTGGCTCTTTTAACTTAAATTATTGCTTCTTTCAAACTTATGGTTGTTCTTTTGACACTCTTTCCGGTGAAAGGTTTAAAGCCGGGCTTGCGCTTTATATTCGTTTTGAACGGTGGATTCTTCGGATAGTACGGATTTATTTATTTCCTTGCTTTGGGCTTCTCCGGAGTGCTGATTTTTGTTAAGTTGGAATTGTGTGTCGAATTGTCTGAAAGGGAAGATGAAAAATCTCCTCTTTCTTCCTCGAGTCCTCTTCCTTGTTTGCAAGGAGGAGGATTCTAGGAGGAGGTTATATTTCTCTTTACTTTCCTTTTCTTTTCTTTGTGGAATTAATGCAGCATTTTGAGGCTTAAATGTAACATTAATACTCTTAAAATGGACATTATAAATTTTGAAATTTAAGTATCACGCTGAAATTCAGTATTTTGTTAATATGGTGAATAACTGTTGCTGTGACAACTATTTTTTGTGCTCGAATGGGGCTTTTTGGAAAGGTAACGAAAAGATGGAAACTCTATAACAGGAAGAGGGGGTTGCTGATTTAAAGAAGATTTTTGGGAAATGATGGCGTGAGGAAAGAAGGTTTTTGCAAGCTTCTCTTTTTGGTTTCGTAACCCCGTAACGCAGGCTGCTTTACTTCACGACGTAGATAGTTCTAGCTCGTAATGTAGACAGCTTTACCTCATGATGTACACAGCGCCGCTTCACGCCCTGTAGCGGATGAAGCCCTCCCTATGCTGAATGAAACTGAATAATTTGCACTTTTTTGAAACTCTTTTCGTTTCAAGTGTTACCTTTGCACCATTTTTAAAGAATCGACTTATGAATGTAAAAGCCAAAGGATATTTGTTAGGTTCTATTGCGGCAGCAACTTATGGAATGAACCCTCTTTTTGCACTCCCTTTGTACAAGGCAGGTATGAATCCCGATTCGGTACTCTTTTTCCGTTATTTGTTCGCTATACCTTTGTTAGGGATTATGTTGAAGGCAAGGGGACGATCGTTTAAACTGAACAGGCGGGAAATATTGCCTTTAGTAGTGATGGGAGTGCTTGTGTCTCTTTCATCTCTTACCCTTTTTCTAAGCTATAATTATATGGGCGCGGGCATTGCCTCTACCATTCTGTTTGTTTATCCTATTATGGTTGCAGTCATTATGGCTGTTGCTTATAAGGAGAAACTTCCTTTGCAGACCATCGTTTGTATGGTGCTGGCTTTGGCGGGTATCGGTTTGCTCTATAAAACGGCAGACGGTAGCACTCTCAGTCTGACCGGTACCTTGTTGGTGCTTGTATCCGCCCTTTCGTATGCCATTTACATTGTGGGCGTCAATCAGCCGATTCTGAAAAACATTGCTACGCTGAAAGTCACTTTCTATGTGCTGCTTTTCGGATTGTCGCTTTTCATTGTCCGCTTATATACAAGTAGCGAACTTACCGTACCGGACGAATGGTATTTGTGGGGCAATCTGATAGCTTTGGCGGTGTTCCCTACAGCCATTTCCTTTTTATGTACTACCAGCGCCATTCAATACATCGGTTCTACCCCTACGGCTATATTAGGCGCCTTAGAACCTGTTACGGCTATCATCTTCGGTGTGTCGGTGTTCGGCGAAGTGCTGACACTCCGGGAAAGCGTGGGGTTGGTAATGATTATTGTAGCGGTAACGTTTGTAATAGCTGGCGGCGGCATAACCTCTTATTTAATTCGTTTTCGGAAACTCTTCCCCAAATTGCCGTTAAAAGGCTTCAAAAGGCATCGCTCTGCCAAGTGAAAAGTGCGGTGAGGATATGTATACTTGTATGTTCGAAACTCTGCTCATAAAAACAGTTTGTACGGAGATTTTGTTAAGATAAGATTATGGATAAAGTTCAGACTATATATGTTGAAAGCGAGTTCGCTCCGTTGAGGACGGTTGTTTTAACCCAATCGGAGCTTGTGTTTCCCCATGAAAAAGATAATGGAGGCGACTATGATTTTTTACCGGAAGAAATTCTCGATTTATATGAAGGCGTGGATATTGCCGGTAAGAATTACAAGGATCTTTTTCCGGAGCGGCAGCGGCAATGGGAGCAGGAGAGGGAAAATCTGAAAACGATTCTGGAGAAATACGGCGTGCGAGTTTTGCGCCCGCGTTTGCTTACCGATTATGAAAAAGAATTCAACAAAGAATGCGGATGTTCTAATTTCTTTGTGAGGGATCCTTTCTTTACCATTGGTTCTTCCGTAATTGAGGGCTCTTTGCACTTTTTCCACCGCAGAAACGAAATATGGCCTGTTCGGGATATTTTGATGCAGGAAACTTCTGTGAGCGATGCTTTCTATGTATCTGTTCCACAAGCCGATATGGCTACAGGTATAGATTCCGAAGCGGGACCTTTTTTGGAAGGTGGCGATATTCTTATTTGGGGGAAAACTGTGTTTGTGGGTAATTCCGGACTTGCGTCCAATCACAACGGTTTTCTTTGGCTCAAATCTTATCTGTCTCATTGGGATTATCGCGTTATTGAAGTCCCGTTGAGGGAAGACGTACTCCATTTGGATTGTGCTTTGAGTCTTGTACGCGAAGGATTAATGATTATTTGTGAGGAGGCCATGCTGAACGGTGTTCCCGAGCCCCTGAAAAACTGGGACAGAATCTCCGTTTCGTATCAGGATGTAGCCCATCTGGCTGTCAACGGACTTCCTGTCAATGAACAGGTCTATATCACAGACCCGGCGTTTGAGCAGTTAGTCGGGGAGTTGGAAAAGCGCAACATACATGTGGAATTAGTGGATTTCCAAATTTCCCGGAGTCTGGGCGGTTCTTTAAGATGCAGCACGCAGCCTCTTTGCCGAAGTTATTTTATTTAAAAAACATTTCGCTATTGTAGGATATGGACGGTTAAGAGCTATGCTTTTCAACAATAAACATACAAGTCATGTTCTTCTTTCCCTGAGTATAAACGCTAAAGAACTCTGTTTTTTAGCTCATGGAAGAAGAATCCTGTAAGGGAACAATTATGGAATAAATACGTCCCATTGTATGGGAATTTTGATTTTTTCTATATATCTTTGTCGCACTTCCAATGCAGGAAGTATATTATTGACAAACGGAGAGCGTTAAGGATATTATCCAGAACTGGAATCTCGACAATTTCACTCATCGGATAATGAACAGAATGCTTGCGCCGGTGTTATGGGCTTGGTATAACCATACTCATATATCATTGGCGTGGGCTATGTTTATTATGATGAGTAGGGCAGTCGAGAGCCTCAGTTCTGTAATATTCATAGTTCCCACGCCTCTTATTAAAAATTTAACTTCCACTAGGGAACAGGAGAGAGTTTAGATTTAAGATTACTATGAAGATTCCTTTTGCTTCCTTCCTTTTTCGGAAACAGATACAGGAAGCTATGGACCGTCCCTTTCTGAGTGGCCCTATATACGCTTCATTGCGTCCCGAGCCCCGCCCTTATATGTTTTACGAACTTTGGAATCCTTCCGACTATATTGCCTACGAGTGTAAATGGAGCCGTCATTCAAAGCGTTGTGTATGGGTCGCCTTTTTAAAACTCCGTGAGATAGATACCGGAAAACTGGTTTTGATTAATCCGGCGCTTCTACTCACCACTGTGTCGGAACCGTATTGCCATCTTACCCGTTTTCTGAAAGAGATGGAAAAGATTCTCAAAAAATGCAGAAAGGATGGAAAGACCTTGTTTTCGTGTGGAGAGGTCTTAGAGAGCATCGCTTCTTTTATGGATGGTAATACCTATATTTATACTTGTGATTCCGACAAAGAACTTCTTGGCATTTTAGGATATCATGGACCTTCGTTATGGGATATAAGAAAGGAATGGCAGGCAGATGATGAAGATCCGGAAGCGATGAATGATAACAATTCCCTTTCTCTCGAGAAAATGTATAAGAAATGTGTGGAGGATTATATTCGAAAGTTTGGTTTTGAGAAATTCGAGACCCTGTTCTGGAAGGTTGAGAGGTCAAACAAAGCCGTTTTTATGAAGTTAATGGCTACCTATTTACAGATTGTTCCCGGAGCCTATTCCTTTCGTTCCGTTATCCGTTCTATTCCCTATTTTTGGTTTTCGCATAAAGAAACGCGTGCTTTGGGCGCTTTGATAATTTTGTATAGATGGAATTCTCAAGCCAATTGGGATGGCAGATTACTTCCCTGTTGGGCCGTAATGTGGAAAGCTTCTTTTTTATTGCAGATGATGGGAGTGCCTTTTCGCTATTAAGCGTTCTGTTGGTGTGAGAACTTTTCACGAACTTTAGTATAATCCATTCAACCATCTATCTTATTGTTTGTTAAATCCTACAAACTTTTTATGATAAGGATTATGGAAGAATTGGATTATGATGTACACTATGATGTGGCAAAAGTAGCGGAAGGTGCCATTGGCGGCGACCCTAATTTCTGTATGGGATATATGAATCCCGGAGCGATAAACGGCAACGGATATGTAGTGGCGCTGAAAATGTCGTCGGATTCTGTTTCGTTAAATAATTTGGATACGATATCGCAGATAGGCGTGGCATATAAGCGTTGTGCACGGAATGATGCATATATGGGACAGGTAAACTTGCACGGGTGCTCTCATTATATAGGTTTGAATGGTGCTTTGTGGGGATATGACCTCGTGCGGAACGATGAATTGGATACGCAGAAACCTATATATTTACAACCGCAACAAGGAGCGGGAGAAATTCCTGTATATGATTTGAAACCTTTGTTAAAAGCTACCGAGCGTTTGTTCGGAACGGTTGATGAACAGCGTTTTCCGATAATGCCCGGCGCACATGTGATCGGTTGTAACCGAATGATCGAAGCGCATGGACCGGTATGGGTGTGGAGCGTGATGGCAGTGGCTATTCCCAACAACAGAGACGTAGCGGCGGTGATGCTATGGCACGATACGGGCCTTTTCGGCAATGATACTAATAACGAAAACGATATGATCGGATATATGGACGGGCTTTTGCGTAAAGTGACATATGGCATTGCTTTGACGGGAAAAGACCAGCAAGTGATTTACGATAAAATCTATATTGGATGTAAATATCTTTTTGTTGAACACGGTAGTCTCGGATGTACCATTGCTTGTGCGCCGAACCTCTATTTGGCGCAGCGTTGCATACCCGAAAGCATGACTCCGGCCGATTTGGCTACACTTACTCTTTCGCAGTGGGAAGAGGCTGTAAACCTACCTAATCTGATGGATTAACCGGTAATTTGAATTGGTTTCGAGAAGGTTGACGGACGAATACTTGTAGAGATATTGTAAAACTCCTTATAAAATTAAAAGTTTTCTTGAACTCCTACTTGGGATTTTTATAAATTAATGTATATTTGTCCGTTAATCTACGAAACTAATACAAATTACTATGATAAAAAAACTTTTTACTTTTGTAGTGGTGACGGCGAGCGTAGCCGGCACATCAACCTTTGCTCAGTCTAACGGTTTGACGGATATGAGCAAAAGCGAATATGCCAAGATGGCTAACACGCCTTTAGGAGCTGTCCGTTGGACCGGCGGATTCTGGGGCGAACGCTTTAATGTATACAGCAATACCTCTTTGCAAAGCATGTGGAACACATGGAATAACCCGGATGTATCGCATGGTTTCCGTAATTTTGAGATTGCGGCGGGTACTTGTCAGGGTGAACATTGGGGACCTCCTTTCCACGACGGTGATATGTATAAATGGTTAGAAGCGGTAGCTGCGGTATATGCTGTGAATAAGAACCCCGAACTGGATGCATTGATGGATAAGTTTATCGATCAGGTGGTGAAAGCCCAACGGGAAGATGGCTATATTCACACTCCGGTTATCATTGACGAGAAAAACCGCGGCGTGGATACGCATACCAAACAGAAACAGACCGTAATCGGAACAAAAGTGGGCGCCGAGGATGAAAAAGGTGCTTTTGCTAATCGTCTTAACTTTGAAACTTATAACTTAGGCCACTTGATGATGGCCGGAATCACTCATTATCGCGCAACGGGCAAGCGTACCTTGTTTGACGCGGCTATCAAAGCAACCGATTTCTTATGCCATTTCTATGAAACAGCTTCGGCCGAGTTAGCTCGCAATGCCATCTGTCCTTCTCACTACATGGGTGTGGTGGAGATGTACCGTGCGACAGGAAATCCTCGTTATCTTGAACTTTCCAAAAACTTAATCAATATCCGCGGTATGGTGGAGAATGGTACCGATGACAATCAAGACCGTATTCCTTTCCGCGACCAATATAACGCTATGGGACATGCCGTGCGCGCCAACTATTTGTATGCCGGTGTGGCTGATGTCTATGCCGAGACCGGTGAGGAACAACTGATGAAGAATCTGACAAGTATCTGGAACGATATTGTAAACCGCAAGATGTATGTAACGGGTGCCTGTGGTGCCTTATATGACGGAACTTCTCCCGATGGGACTTGCTATGAACCGGATAGTATTCAGAAAGTTCATCAAAGCTACGGACGCGCTTATCAGTTGCCGAACAGCACTGCTCATAACGAAACTTGTGCCAATATCGGTAATATGCTTTTCAATTGGCGTATGCTCGCCACTACTGGTGATGCCAAATATGCCGAAATTGTAGAAACGGCCCTTTATAACAGTGTGCTCAGCGGCGTAAGCTTGGATGGAAAACGTTATTTCTATACCAATCCGTTGCGTATCAGTGCCGACTTCCCTTATACACTTCGCTGGCCGAAAGAACGCCAGGAATATATCAGTTGTTTCTGCTGTCCGCCTAATACGTTACGTACTATTTGCGAAGCGCAGAATTATGCTTATACGGTGGGCGAGAATGCCATTTGGTGTAATCTGTATGGCGCGAACGAATTAAAAACTTCTTTCGGTAAGAAGATGCCTTTAACGTTAACACAGGAAACAGGCTATCCGTATGACGGCAATGTGAAGTTGACTTTTGTAGAAGCCCCGAAGAAACAGGCTTTATCTCTTTATTTGCGTATCCCCGAATGGTGCGACAAAGTTACGGTCAAGGTGAACGGTGAACCGGTTGAAGTAAAGGTAGCTCCCAATACGTATGCTGAAGTAAACCGTGTGTGGAAGAAAGGTGATGTAGTGGAGTTCGATATGGACATGGAAGTGAAATTGTTGGAGTCTAACCCGTTGGTAGAGGAAACTCGTAACCAAACAGTAGTGAAGCGCGGTCCGTTGGTATATTGCTTGGAAAGCATGGATATCGAAGGCGGCAAGAAAATAGATAATGTGTTAATTCCTGCGGATATGAAGTTTTCCACCAAAGAAATTTCGATTGACGGAAGCCGTATGGTGGCGCTGGAAGGCACAGCTCGTTTGATTGAAGACGAAGCGTGGACCAATACGCTTTACCGCGAAGTGGGCAAGGCCGACAAAAAAGTGAAGATACAATTAATTCCTTATTTTGCATGGGGAAACCGGGGTAAGGCGGAAATGACCGTGTGGATGCCATTGGCAAAGTAAAACCGATTGAAACTATGAAACATATCGTTACAGGATTATTTTTAGCGATGAGTGTCAGCCTTTCGGCTGCGGATATATGGGTGTCACCTGCCGGAAACGATGCGGGAGACGGTTCGAAGAGTGCTCCAAAGGCTTCGTTGACAGCTGCTTTGCGTCAGGCTCGGGAATTGCGCAGATTAAACGATGAAAGCGTGAAAAACGGAGTAACCATTCACTTGATGGAAGGGGTACATGGCGTGTACGAACCTTTATTTATACGTCCGGAAGATAGTGGAACACCGGATTCTCCTACTATTATAGAAGGAGAAAAAGGCTCTTCGATAAGTGGAGGAGTAATTCTTTCCGGTTGGAAGAAACAAGGAAAGCTTTGGGTGGCGGACGTTCCTTCTTTTAACGGACGACCGCTGGACTTCCGCCAGCTGTGGGTGAACGGGGTGAAAGCCGACCGCGCCCGCGATGTGGAAGATTTCGAGAAGATGTATCGTATTATTAACAATGATGCGAAAAACCGTATCCTTTGGGTGCCATCAGAGGCGGTGAAAAAGATAAAAAATGCGCCTTATGCCGAGATGGTGCTGCATGAAATGTGGTGCGTGGCCAATCTGCGTATCAAGTCCATCGATATACAAGGTGATTCGGCGGCTGTTCGTTTCCACGATCCCGAAAGCCGTATTCAGTTTGAGCATCCTTGGCCGCGTCCGATGGTAACGACCGACGGACACAATTCGGCTTTCTATCTTACCAATGCGAAAGAATTGCTCGACCGTCCGGGTGAGTGGTACCATGATATAGATACTCGTAAAGTGTACTATTATCCGCGGGCAAATGAAGATATGCGCAGCGCAGAAGTGGTGGTACCGGCAGTAGAGACGCTTGTACAGGTGCTAGGAACAATTGATGATCCGGTTAAAAACGTACGGTTTAAGAATGTAACTTTCAACCATTCTACCTGGATGCGTCCTTCTTTACAAGGCCATGTTCCTTTGCAGGCAGGTATGTATCTGACGGACGGTTACAAAATTAATCCTAAAATGATTCGTAACTATCGCAATCATAAGCTGGATAATCAGGGCTGGCTGGGGCGTCCTGCCTCAGCAGTGCAGGTACGTTTTGCCGATGATATTGATTTTTCGGGTTGTACGTTCGAACATCTAGGCTCTACCGGTTTGGATTATGTGGAAGCCACACACGGAGGGACTGTAGAGGGCTGTCTGTTTCGGGATATTGCCGGAAACGGAATCGTGGTAGGCAGTTTCTCTCCCGCAGCACATGAAACGCATAAACCGTATGATCCGTATGATCGTCGTGAACTTTGTACGCATCAAACTATACGTAACTCTCTGATAACAAATGTTTCCAACGAAGATTGGGGATGCGTGGGCATCTGTGCCGGTTACGTTGCAGACATTACAATAGAACATAACGAAATAAGCGAAGTGTCCTATACCGGTATCAGTTTGGGCTGGGGGTGGACACAAAGTGTGAATTGCATGCGCAATAATGTGGTGCATGCGAACCTGATTCACCATTATGCGAAACACATGTATGATACGGCCGGTATCTATACGCTGGGTTCGCAGCCGAAAAGTTATATAACAGAGAATGTTGTACACAGCATTTATGTGCCGGGCTATGCACACGACCCGAATCATTGGTTCTACCTTTATACCGACGAGGGTTCTTCGTTCATTACCGTGAAGGATAATTGGACGGAAGGGGAGAAATTCCTGAAAAATGCCAATGGCCCGGGCAACGTATGGGAGAACAACGGTCCGATGGTGAACGACAGCATCAAGGCGAAAGCCGGACTTATCCAACCGATGAAATAAGAACCTAAAATCTAATATTAAATGATATGAAAAACCAAAAAGGAAGTTTGAAAAGCACAATTGCCGTATCGCTGACCAACTATTTGGATGCCGGCGCTATTGTGGCGGGAGCCAGTGGATTGACTCTCTGGCAAAATTATCTCGGGCTGACCGAAGGACATCTGGGTTGGCTTAACGCAATCAGCGCTAACTGTCTGGGAGCGGCGATCGGTGCGATTATGGGAGGCTTCTTGGCCGATAAATACGGACGAAAAGCTATTTATACGTATAATATGTTAATCTATATGCTGGGCGTGGCAATCATCATTGTATCGGTGAATTTCCCCATGTTGCTTACCGGATTCCTGATTACGGGCATATCGGTAGGTGTGGGAGTGCCTGCTTCGTGGACATATATTTCCGAAAATTCCGAGGTAAGTAACCGTGGACGAAATATCGGCATCTCGCAGATGGCATGGGGCGTGGGACCTACCATCATTCTGGTGCTTGGTATGTTATTTGCTCCTCCTACAGGCGACGGTACGAAAGGCGTTCTCTTCGGTTGGGTGGAAAAAGTTGCCTCACTATTAACCGATGGAACTGTAAGCGGCGCGGCTCTGAATGTGTTCAGTAGCCGGATCGTATTTGCTTCGCTGTTTGTAGTTGCGCTTGTGGCATGGATGTTGCAACGTCGTTTGAACGAATCGGAAGAATGGAAAGCCGCTAAGTCGGCGCAGGTTACACAAAAGCAGGGCGGGACATTTGCTTCATTTGGCACTTTGTTTACCAATAAAGTAAATATTCGTACGATGATATTCCTTGCAGGTATGTATCTTACATGGAATCTGGTAAGTTCGGTAATGGGATTTTTCCAACAGCATATTTATGAAACAGCCGGCGGACTATCCAATGTGCATGCCAACATGTTGTCGGCTGCACAATGGATCATTATTATATTCGCTACTTTTGGTTTTGCCATGGTAGTGGATAAGGTGAACCAACGATGGTTATATTGTTTTGGTGTAGGCACGGGAGTGATTGCATGGCTTATAATTGTGACGGTAGGTATACGCAGTATTTCCGGTTTGCTGTTCTTCACGTTCCTTTGGGCTATCCAGGCAGGTGTATCTGTACAGGCGTTCTATGCGCTGTGGGCTTCCGAACTGTTTCCTGCTAAGTATAGGGCGGCAGCTCAGGGAGTTATGTTCTTTGTGGTACGTGGTGTATCCGCTGTATGGGGATTAGGCTTCGTGTATATCTATGGTGAGAATGGCGAAGGTTTCTATCGTGCGGCATATATTATGATGGGATTATTGATTGCTTCCATGATTATCGGAACGGTATGGGCTCCTAAAACACGTGGAAAGTCGTTGGAACAGATTACTAAAGAAAGATATGGGGACAACATCTAAAGCTACATGGATATGGTATCCGGGCGATTATGAGATATGGCTCGGTAACAAAATGAATAACCGTCGTACGGAGCGAGGTGCGTTCTTTCCGCCTTTCTGGAAGATGGACAGTCATTATGTAACGGTAGAGTTTAGTAAAAAACTTGATTTACAACAGGCTGAGGAAATATATATTGCTGTAGAGGGCAAGTATAATATAAAGTTTGACGGTAAGTTGCAATTTGGTATGCCGGAGAAATTTATGCTTCCTGCGGGAAAGCATAGCTTGAATATAAAGGTTTGGAATCAGGCAACTCCTCCTGCTATATATATAAAAGGTGAAACTGTCAATTCCGACGCTACTTGGAAAGTCACTTACGAAGATAAGGAGTGGATTGACGAGAGCGGTAAAGCAAGTGATACTTCTGCAACAGTCTATATGGATGCCGGATGCTGGAACTTTGATGAGGCTTCTCAACGTCCGTCGGCATTTACTTTGGCCCGTGAACCGCAGAATGCCGTATCGAAAAGAAACCAGAAAGAAGGAATATTGTATGACTTTGGTAAGGAGACTTTTGGATTTGTCGTGCTGAAAGGATTGGGCGGTAAAGGTATCGTTAATATATACTATGGCGAAAGTGCGGAAGAGGCGTTGGATACAGAATATTGCGAGACTTTAGATAAGATTGCGATAGACGGTAGACTTGTTACCGATATGGCATTGAATCATACTTCGGAACTGGCCGGCGACTATGTGCTGGAGAATAGTAAGGCGTTCCGCTATGTATACGTGACGACTGATACGGAGGTGAAGCTGACAGATATATCGATGCAATACGAATATTTGCCGGAGAATTATCGGGCTTCGTTCAAGTGTGATGATGAAGAGTTGAATCGAATCTGGGAGATAGGCGCATATACCATGCATCTGACTACCCGCGAGTTTTTTATCGACGGTATCAAGCGCGATCGTTGGGTTTGGAGTGGCGATGCTATCCAGAGCTATTTAATGAATTATTATCTTTTCTTTGATACAGAAACAGTAAAACGTACTATATGGCTATTACGTGGGAAAGATCCTGTAACGAGCCATTCTAATACCATTATGGACTATACGTTCTATTGGTTTCTAAGTATCTATGATTACTATATGTATACGGGTGACAAGCATTTCGTATCGCAAGTTTATCCGCGTATGCAGACAATGATGGATTATGTGTTGGGGCGTACCAATAAAGACGGAATGGTGGAAGGTCTGACCGGTGATTGGGTATTTGTCGATTGGGCGGATTTTCCGATGAGTAAGCAAGGTGCCTTGGCATTTGAGCAAATTCTTTTCTGTAAAAGCCTCGAAACGATGCAACTTTGCGCAGGGTTGGTAGATAATAAGGAAGATGCGGCTAAATACAATATGCTTGCAGCTAATCTTCGTGCCAAACTGTTACCTGCATTTTGGAATGAGGAAAAACAAGCTATTGTTCACAATATAGAGGATGGCAAGAAGAGTGAGCAAATAAATAAGTTTCCGAATATGTTTGCCATTACGCTTGGTTATCTTGACGAAGAGAAGAAAAATTCGGTAATGAAGAACGTGATGCTCAACGATGAAGTGTTGAAAATTACTACTCCATATATGCGATTTTATGAGCTGGAGGCAATGTGTGCCATGGGATATCAGACACAAGTGATGAAGGAAATGAAAGATTATTGGGGCGGTATGTTGAAAGCCGGAGCAACCTCTTTTTGGGAGAAATATAATCCGAATGAAAGCGGTACGCAACATCTCACTATGTACGGGCGCCCATATGGAAAGAGCTTTTGCCATGCTTGGGGAGCAAGTCCTGTTTATTTGTTGGGTAAGTACTATTTAGGTGTGAAGCCGGTGAAGAAAGGGTATGAGGAATTCGAAGTAAGACCTGTATTAGGCGGCTTGAAATGGATGGAAGGTACTGTGCCGACTCCTGACGGAGATATTCACGTATATATGGACACCGAAGTAATAAAAGTAAAACCCAATAAGGGTAAAGGATATGTATATTTTGTATCGGAGAAGAATATTCCCGAAACTTCTGCCGGAAGAATAGAGAAAGTAGGTGATATTAATTTCCGCTTGTGGATTGAAACATCCGATGAAGTAATTATTAAATATTAAAAGTTATTTTGAATATGAAGATATTAAAACATATAGTAGTTATAGTGCTGGCTTGTTTGGTGACCAGTTGTGCGAGAGAGACGATTGCAGTGCAACTGCAGGAGAATCCTTCCAACCGGATGGAATTTGCTGGAGAGCAACTGAAAGCGGCTTTGGAAAAACATGGATATAAAGTATTTTATACAACAGAGAGTCCTTCCGCTGATTCTAAAGCATCGAAAATTATCCGATTGACGGTTTCCGAACAGGACGGCTTGCCGAAAGAAGGATTTACCATTACGACAAAAGATAATTTGACGACTGTATGTGGAAACGACGGTAGTGGTGTGATTTATGGTTGTCGTGAATTGATTGATCGTATGGAGCTGAAGGATGAATTGGATTGTCCCGAGAACCTTACGGAAGCTCCGGAGATGGTGCTTCGTGGCGGTTGCATTGGTGTTCAAAAGATGTTTATTTTGCCGGGACGTGCCGTATATGAATATCCTTATACTCCGGAGAACTTTCCGTGGTTCTATGATAAAGAGCTTTGGATAAAATATCTGGATATGTTGGTGGAGAATCGCATGAATTCTCTCTATTTGTGGAATGGTCATCCGTTTGCGTCATTGGTGAAACTGAAAGATTATCCGTTTGCTGTAGAAGTAGATGATGAAACATTCAAAAAGAACGAAGAGATGTTTTCTTTCCTCACGCAAGAGGCCGATAAACGTGGTATTTTTGTGATTCAGATGTTCTATAATATTCTTGTATCTAAGCCGTTCGCTGAACATTACGGTATTAAGACGCAAGATCGTAACCGTCCTATCACTCCACTTTTAAGCGATTATACCCGCAAAAGTGTTGCGGCATTTATTGAGAAGTATCCTAATGTAGGTTTGCTGGTTTGCTTGGGTGAAGCAATGGATACATATGAAGACGATGTGGAGTGGTTTACCAAAACCATTATTCCGGGTATAAAGGATGGTTTGACGGCATTAGGACGTACGGACGAACCTCCTGTATTGCTACGTGCTCATGATACTAACTGTAAAATGGTGATGGATGCTGCGCTTCCGCTTTATAAAAACCTATATACGATGCATAAGTATAATGGAGAATCGTTAACAACTTATCAGCCGGGCGGACCCTGGGGCGAGATCCATAAAGGACTGAGTGCTTTAGGTAGTATTCATATCAGTAATGTGCATGTGTTGGCAAATTTGGAGCCGTTCCGCTGGGCTTCTCCAGATTTTACTCAGAAAGCAGTGCAAGCAATGCACGATGTACATGGAGCCAATGCGTTGCATCTTTATCCGCAAGCCTCTTATTGGGATTGGCCTTATTCCGCGGATAGCATAGCGGGCGGACGCGAGCTGCAATTAGATCGTGATTGGCCTTGGTATAAGGCGTGGGGACGCTATGCATGGAATTGCCGTCGCGATCGCGAGAATGAGAAAGTTTACTGGGACCATGTGTTCGGTCGTTTTTATGGTCTTTCTGCAGATAATGCTGCTTTGGTACGTGAAGCGTATGAAGAATCCGGCGAAATTGCGCCTAAATTGTTACGCCGTTTCGGTATTACGGAAGGTAACCGTCAAACACTTTTGCTGGGAATGTTCGTGAGTCAGTTGGTGAATCCTTATAAGTATACGGTTTATCCGGGATTTTATGAAAGCTGTGGTCCTAAAGGGGAAAAGCTGATTGAGTTTGTAGAGAAAGAGTGGAAGAAACAACCTCACGAAGGTGAGCTTCCCTTGGATATTGTTGAGCAATGCGTTCAACATGGTGAGAAGGCAGTTGCAGCGATCGATCAATTGGAAGGCAAGGCTAAGTGGAATAAGGAAGAATTGGACCGCTTGCGTAATGATATGCATTGTTACAGAGAGTTCGCTTATGCATTTAATTTGAAAGTAAAGGCAGCGCAACAGGTGCTTAACTATCAATGGGGAAAAGATTTGAAGTATCTGGATGCAGCAGTGCCGCTTTTAGAGGAGAGCCTTGAACATTATCGTAAATTAGTGGAGTTGACAAAGGGGCATTATTTGTATGCTAACAGTATGCAAACGGCACAGCGTCGTATTCCTATCGGTGGTGATGAGGGTAAAAATAAAACTTGGACTGAAATGTTGCTGCATTATGAGAAAGAACTGAGCAATTTCAAGGCCAACTTGGAAATGTTGAAAGCAAAAGAAGCTGGAACTTTGAAGGAAACAAAAGAGACTGTTACACCGGCTACCGATGCTAAAGTGAAACTGAATGGAAACTGGAAACGGGTGACGCTCACCGCAGGAACAACCTTGTTAAGTAATATGCCGGATAATAAAGTAAAGGCATTGGCGCCGGAATTGGAAGGTTTAACAGCTTTCTGTTTGAATGGTGACGCTCAGCGTAAGGAAGGCACGAAATTAGAATTCGAGTGTGAAGGCCCTGTTCAGTTGTTGGTAGGTTACTTCAAAGATGACCAGAAGAAATATGCGAAAGCGCCTAAATTGGAAACAGATGCTTCGGCCAACGAATATGGACAAGCCGAGCCTTTGTTGACTAATGCAATTCATTTGGATAAAATGCCTTTGGCTAATATTCATGCTTATCATTTTAATGCGGGAAAGCATACCTTGTTATTGCCGAAAGGATATACCTTGGTTTTAGGATTTACCGATACGGAACTGAAAGCACGCAATGCTGCGTTGGAAGGTACCGATGAAGCAATGGATTGGTTATTTTACTAATATAGAAACAGCGAATGAAGAAAAGACTTTTATTGTTCGCACTTGCGGGATGGGCGTTGATGAACGGATATGCGCAACGCCACGTCTCGCAGGAGCGGATGGCCGAGATTTACGAGGAAGCAAAAACTCCGTATAAGTACGGAATGGTAATCGCTCCTGAGAACAACAATTATAAAATAGATTGTCCCACTGTGTTTCAAGAGAACGGAAAGTGGTACATGACTTATGTAATATACAACGGAAAAGGTGCGAAAGACGGACGGGGGTATGAAACCTGGCTGGCAGAGAGTGATAACTTACTTGAATGGAAAACGCTGGGACGAATTCTTTCCTATCGGGACGGAGCTTGGGATGCAAACCAACGGGGAGGCTTCCCTGGTTTGATTGATATGGAATGGGGAGGCAATTATGCCATACAACGTTATAAAGACCGTTGCTGGATGACCTATATCGGTGGTGAAGGTACAGGTTATGAGGCCGTGAATGCACCCTTATATGTCGGTTTAGCTTGGACGAAAGGTAATCCAGGAGTCTCTCATGAGTGGGAAGCACTCGATAAGCCTGTTCTCTCTGTTAAAGATAAGGATGTGCAGTGGTGGGAGGCGCTGACTCAATATAAAAGTACTGTCTATTGGGATAAGAATAAAACATTAGGTGCTCCTTTTATAATGTATTACAATGCTGGTGGAGTTCATCCGGAAACCGGCCTGAAGGGGGAACGTATTGGCATAGCGTTGTCCAAGGATATGAAGAAATGGAAGCGTTATGAGGGAAATCCGGTCTTTGCGCATGAGGCGCAGGGAACAATTACCGGTGATGCACAGATACAGAAAATGGGGGATGTTTATGTTATGTTCTATTTTTCTGCTTTTAACCCGAGTCGTCCATATAAAGCATTCAATACATTTGCTTGCAGTTACGACCTGCTTACGTGGGACGACTGGCAAGGTGACGATTTGATTTATCCGACAAAAGACTACGATGAAATGTTTGCACATAAGAGCTATGTAGTGAAACATGACGGAGTGGTATATCATTTCTATTGTGCAGTGAATAATGCCGAACAACGGGGTATTGCTGTGGCAACAAGCAAACCGATGGGGCGCTCTGCCGTGCGTTTTCCCAAACGCCCGTCTAAAGACCGAAGAGTTTCTTTGGATTTGGAACAGAACTGGAAAACTTGGTTGGTTGATGAGAAACAACCGAACAAACAGCAGTCGTTGAAAACAGTGAATATTCCTCATAATTGGGATGACTATTATGGTTATCGCCAATTGACACACGGAAATCTGCATGGAACGGCTATGTATCAAAAGGATTTTGCCGTACCGCAGTTGGAAGGAAACAAACGCTACTTCTTACGTTTTGAGGGTGTTGGAACGTATGCTACTATAAAAGTGAACGGAGTGGATTTCGGACGTCATCCGGTAGGTCGTACTACATTGACTTTGGATGTAACGGATGCATTAAAACTTGGACAAACCAATCGATTGGAAGTAAAAGCGGAACATCCTGAAATGATTGCCGATATGCCTTGGGTTTGCGGGGGCTGTTCGTCGGAATGGGGATTTAGCGAAGGTTCTCAGCCGTTGGGTATCTTCCGTCCTGTAACGTTAGAGATAACCGATGAAATCCGTATAGATCCGTTTGGTGTGCATATTTGGAATGATGACAAAGCTGAGAGGGTGTTTATTGAAACAGAGTTAACGAACTATGGTAAGACTACGGAAACCGTAGAATTTGTCAATAAGTTCAGCAATGAAGACGGTGCGCAAGTATTCCGTTTGGCAGAAAATGTAACCTTGGCGCCGGGTGAGACTAAGATCATTAAACAACAGGCTCCCGTAAAAAATCCTGTTTTATGGAGCACAGAACGACCTTACCTCTATAAACTGGCATCCATGATTAAACGTAATGGAAAAACTACGGATGAGATTTCTACTCCGTTTGGGATTCGGATTATCAGTTGGCCGGTAAAACGTAATGATGGAGACGGGCGTTTCTATCTGAATGGAAAGTCTGTGTTTTTAAACGGTGTTTGTGAATACGAACATCAGTTCGGACAAAGTCATGCATTTAGTAGAGAACAGATCGCGGCACGGGTGAAACAAATAAAAAATGCGGGTTTTAATGCGTTTCGCGATGCACATCAACCTCATCATCTGGACTACCAGAGTTATTGGGATAAGAATGGAATTCTTTTCTGGACCCAGTTCTCTGCCCATATCTGGTATGATACCCCGGAATTCCGTGAAAACTTTAAGAAACTGCTTCGTCAGTGGGTGAAAGAACGCCGTAACTCTCCTTCCGTAGTGATGTGGGGATTGCAGAACGAAAGCACTCTTCCTCGTGAGTTTGCTCAGGAATGTAGTGAGATTATCCGAGAAATGGATCCGACAGCTCGTAATATGCGTGTTATCACTACCTGTAACGGGGGAGAAGGAACCGATTGGAATGTAATTCAGAACTGGAGCGGAACGTATGGCGGAGATATAAATAAATACGATGCAGAGTTGTCGCAACCTAACCAGTTGCTTAATGGCGAATATGGCGCTTGGCGCAGCATTGACTTTCATACGGAACCGGCGGATTTTGATCCGAAGGGACCTTGGAGTGAAGAGCGCATGTGCCAGCTGATGGAAACGAAAATTCGTTTGGCCGAGAAAGCAAAAGATAGCTTGTGCGGGCATTTTCAATGGATATTCAGTAGTCATGATAACCCAGGTCGCCGACAGCCGGATGAGGCTTATCGTAAAATTGATAAGGTGGGTCCTTTCAATTACAAAGGTTTGACTACTCCTTGGGAGGAGCCTTTGGATGTATATTATATGTATCGTGCCAACTATACGGACGCTAAAAAAGATCCGATGGTTTACATCGTATCACATACCTGGCCCGACCGTTTCGAGAAGCGTCGGCGTGCAACGATAGAAGTCTATAGTAATTGTGATTCAGTACTTCTCTATAATGATGCGGCGAATGAAGCTTTCTTGGGACGAAAGGTTAATCAGGGCGTTGGGACTCACTTTGTGTGGGAGAACCGTGATATTCGTTATAATGTACTTCGTGCCGTAGGATATTACAAAGGTAAAGCGGTGGCGGAAGACATCGTTGTATTGAATAATCTGGAAAAAGCACCGCATTTTGAGGCATTATATAAGGAGGTGACTCCTTTGTTGAAAGGGGAGGACGGATATTCCTATCTTTACCGTATGAATTGCGGTGGAGACGCATACACTGATGAGTTCGGCCAGCAATGGGCTACGGATGATTCTACTTACTCTCACTCTTGGGCGGAAGCATTCGAGGGATTCTCTCCTTATCAGGCAAGTCAGCGCGTGACTTACGACCCTATACGGAGAACTCGCGATTGGAAGCTCTTCCAGAATTTCCGTTTCGGACGCCACAAACTGAACTACCAGTTCCCGCTTCCCGACGGTACATACCGGGTTGAACTTTACTTTACGGAGCCTTGGCATGGCACGGGTGGAGGTGTCGGAACCGATTGCGAAGGACTTCGTATCTTTGATGTGGCCGTAAATGGTAAAACTGTCATTGACGATCTAGATATATGGGCGGAAGCCGGTCATGACGGCGCCTTGAAAAAAGTAGTGGATGCCGAAGTGAAAGGTGGAAAGCTGATTATCGACTTTCCGGAAGTGAAAGCCGGTCAAGCGGTGATTTCCGCTATAGCCATAGCCTCGAAAACTCCTTTACAACCTTTACAAAGCACAACTTCTTCGTGGAGCTGGGAAAAAGCAGGTAAGGAGGTGATAGAGAAGATGCCGACAGAAATGTTACCTGAGGATAAAAATGCCCGTGCCAGTGTAACTTACGAAGCAGAGAATGCGGCGTTGAAGGGGAAATTTATGAAGAAAGAGTTTAAAAAACATATAGGTGTCTTCTTCGGCGCGGGTAAGAATAATAGCATTGAATGGACGATATCCACCGGATTGGCGCAAGTATACGCATTACGCTTTAAGTTTATGAATTTGAGCGGAAAACCTATTCCTGTAAACTTGAAACTGATTGCTCCAAACGGCAGTGTACTGAAGAATGATACGTTGACTTTTCCTGATACCCCGGAAAAGTGGCGTATGATGAGCACTACTACCGGAGGTTATATCAATGCAGGAACCTATAAGGTGATTTTGTCTGCCGAGAATATGGACAAACTTTCTTTTGATGCGTTGGATGTGCAGTAAATAAAGCCCGCCGGCGTTCGGCCGGTGGGAATAATATAATTTTGTGGTAATAATGAGGGTCGGGACTTGAAAAGCTGCACCGCTCTAAGTTCTGAGCTTGACAGCTCAACGTCGTGACGTAGATAGCTCTCTGTCGCGATGTAGAGCTGTCTACGTCACGAGGATATACGGCCTCAGTTTAGATTGATGCTATAAGATTGATAATATAAGTTTTAACACACCGTTGTAAAACGGCTAATAATAAAATGTTTCTATGAAGAAATGGTATATATTGGGATGTATGTTGCTAGGTTGGACGAATATGCAAGTACAGGCCCAATCTCATGACTGGGAAAATCATCACGTTCTCCAGATAAACAGAGAGCCCGCTAGGGCGGCTTTCATTCCGTATGGAGCTGTAAAAGGAGACCGTTCCTTTTCGTTGAATGGTACTTGGAAATTCCATTGGTCTCCTACACCGGATGGAAAAATAAAGGATTTCTATCGTACGGATTTTGAAGATAAAGGGTGGAAAGATTTTCCGGTACCAGCCAATTGGGAAGTGAATGGTTACGGAACTCCTATCTACGCTTCGGCAGGCTATACCTTTAAGATAGACCCTCCGCGAGTGATGGGAACACCGAAAGAAAAATATACGGCTTATGTGGAACGGAATCCGACCGGACAATATCGTCGTTCTTTCACTTTGCCTTCCGGTTGGGAAAGTGAAGGTCAGACGTTTCTTCGCTTTGATGGAGTGATGAGTGCCTTTTATGTATGGATAAACGGACAGAAAGTGGGATATAGCCAAGGCAGTATGGAGGCTTCGGAATTTAACATTACTCCGTACCTGAAAGCCGGAACAAACCAAATTGCAGTGGAAGTATACCGTTACAGCGACGGTTCTTATCTGGAAGATCAGGATTTCTGGCGTTTCGGAGGTATTCATCGAGACATTACACTGTTCCATACACCGGATGTGCGTTTGCGTGATTATGCGGTCCGTACTTTGCCTGATGCGGATTATCAGGATTTTACTTTGCAGATAGACCCTCAGTTTAGCGTGTTCGGTAAAGAACGAGGAACAGGGTATCAAATACAGGCGGAGTTGAAAGATGCCGAGGGAGCGGAAGTCTTCCGGACGGAAACTTCCATTGAGCCTATTTTGGATTTGGACCATAAAGCTTCTATTATGAATGAATGGTATCCTCAGCGTGGCCCTCGCAAATTGGGACGTATCAGTACGGTTATCAAACAACCGAAACGCTGGACGGCCGAGACTCCTTATTTATACACATTGGAACTCTCGTTGAAAGATGCTTCGGGCAAGGTAGTGGAAAAGGCCACTTCGAAAGTAGGTTTCCGCAGTGTGGAAGTAAAGAAGGGACAAGTCTTGGTGAACGGTAAACCTATCCGTTTCAGAGGTGCCAATCGTCATGAGCACGACCCCTATATGGCCCGTGTGATGACTGAAGAACGAATGATGCAGGACATTTTGTTGATGAAACAGTGCAACATGAATGCCGTGCGTACCAGTCATTACCCTAATCATCCCAGATGGTATGAACTGTGCGATTCGTTGGGGCTCTATGTTATGGATGAGGCGGATATTGAAGAACATGGATTAAGAGGAACTTTAGCCAGTACGCCGGATTGGCATGCCGCTTTTATGGACAGAGCTGTGCGTATGGCCGAACGGGATAAAAACCATCCTAGCGTTGTGTTTTGGAGTATGGGCAATGAAAGTGGTTACGGACCTAACTTTGCGGCAATTTCTGCATGGTTGCGCGATTTCGACCCTACTCGTCCTATTCATTATGAAGGAGCGCAGGGAGTAGACGGGGAACCGGATCCGAAAACAGTAGATGTCATTAGCCGTTTCTACCCTCGTGTGCAGGATGAATACCTGAATCCGGGAATTAAAGAAGGCGATGATAAGGAACGGGCGGAAAATGCCCGTTGGGAACGGCTTTTGTCCATTGCTATGCGGACAAACGACGACCGACCCGTATTAACGAGCGAATATGCCCATTGCATGGGAAATGCACTAGGTAATTTCCGTGAATATTGGGAAGAAATATACAGTCATCCTCGTATGTTGGGTGGTTTTATATGGGACTGGGTTGATCAGGGTATCATCCGTACATTACCCGACGGACGGACGCAGGTGGCCTATGGTGGAGATTTCGGTGACCAGCCAAACCTAAAAGCGTTCTGCATGAATGGCGTGGTATTCAGTGATAGAAGTGTAAATCCTAAATATTGGGAAGTGAAAAAAGTATACCAACCTGTGTATATGAAATTGCTTTCCTATCATCCGGATACAAGAGAATGTCAGGTTGAATTAACAAATCATAATCACCATATTGATCTCTCCGGTTATCAGTGTATATGGGAACTCTATGCCAATGGAAAGCCTGTGGGAAGCGGTGAGGCGGAACTTCCGCAAATCAATCCCGGTGAGAAGGGAACAATCTCTTTGAAATTGGCTAAAGCCATGAAGAAAGTTAAATCGGATAAAGACGATGTTCGTTTAAATATTTCTGTTCGTTTGAAAAACGATTGCAGCTGGGCTAAGGCGGGGCATGAAGTGGCTATGGAACAACTTCCAATTCAAGATAATTTAACGCAAATAGCGAAGTCCGACATTAAACCAGGAGGTAAATTGGAAGTCTATAAAGAAGGCTCTACTGTTTGGGTGAAGGGGAAAACTTTTTCAGCAGAGTGGAGTCAGCCGGATGCTGCATTGATAGCGCTGACATACAGAGATAAGAGAGTATTCCATGCGGATGAAACAACAACGGCAAGCTATTTCCAGGCATTCCGTGCTCCAACAGACAATGACAAGAGCTTCGGGAACTGGTTGGCAAAAGATTGGGAAAAAAATAATATGCATGCTCCCCGTATATCATCGGCGGAGCTCACATGGAAGCAAATTGCTGAAGATAAGGTGGAAATAAAAACAACTCAACGTTATAATTATTTGTCGGGTAGTATTTTGGTAACAAGCCTGTATACGGTTTATGGTGACGGAACCATAGACTTGAAGCAGACTTATTTGCCGGAAGGAGATTTACCTGAGCTTCCACGTTTAGGCAGTGCGTGGGTAGCCGATAAGTCGCTTGTTAATTTCACTTGGTATGGTTACGGGCCGTTTGAAAACTATCCTGATCGCTTGTCTGCTTCTAAAATCGGACTGTGGAAATCTACCGTCGACAAACAGTATGTTCATTATCCACGTCCGCAAGATTCCGGTAACAAGGAATCCGTAGTGGAACTTTCATTGACAGACCAAAAAGGTGCCGGTGTGAAAGTAATTACGTTAGGTAAGCCTTTCTCTGCTTCGGCTTTGCCTTATTCAGCGAATGATTTATATAAAGCTTCCCACGACTGTGATTTACAGCCGCGTGAGGCTGTATTCTTAAATTTGGATGCAGCTGTATTGGGGTTAGGCAACAGCAGTTGTGGCCCGGGCGTGTTGAAGAAATATTCAATACCTAAGAAAGAACATACGTTGCACGTTCGTTTCAGTCCATGTAAGTAAAAGAAAAAATAAATTAGAATCGATTATATGAAAAAAACAGTGACTCTTCTCTTTTCGTTGTTGTGGGCAACCGCTCTTTTTGCCCAACAGTCCGTACAAACGGAAAAACAGTATCTTTCGGGTACAGGATGTGATGACATGGTACAATGGGATTTCATGTGTACCGAAGGCAATAATTCCGGTAAATGGACTAAGATTGGTGTTCCTTCCTGCTGGGAACTACAGGGATTCGGAACCTATCAGTATGGAATGAAATTCTATGGAAAAGCTTTTCCGGAAGGTGTTGCCAGTGAGAAAGGAATGTATAAATATGAGTTTGAACTTCCTGAATCGTGGAATGGCAAACAGATAGAGCTGGTGTTTGAAGCATCTATGACGGATACACAGGTAAAGATTAATGGTCGTAAAGCCGGTTCGATGCACCAGGGAGCGTTTTATCGCTTTACTTATGATGTGAGTGACCGTGTCTTTTTCGGGCCGAAAAAGAAGAATGTATTAGAAGTGACAGTTAGCAAGGAGAGTGAAAATGCAGGTGTAAACCTGTCAGAGCGTCGTGCCGATTATTGGAATTTCGGAGGTATCTTCCGTCCGGTATTTATGTTGGCTCGTCCGGCACAAAACATTCATCATTTGGCTATCGATGCCCAAGCTGATGGAACTTTTAATGCGAATTGCTATCTGAATATGGCTGTGGAAGGAGCTTCGGTAAAAACCGTTTTGTTCGATAAAAAGGGAAAGAAAGTGGCTGAAGGCACTACTCCTGTCCGCACAGGCAGTGACCAGTGTGTTGCACGTCTGAAAGTGAATAATCCGGCGTTGTGGACAGCTGAAACACCTAATTTGTACAACGCTCAATTTACGTTGACGGATGCTTCGGGAAGAGTGCTCCATCAGGAAAATCAGAAGTTTGGTTTCCGTACTATTGAAGTGAGAGAAAGTGACGGACTTTATATTAACGGAGTGCGCGTAAATATCCGTGGTGTCAACCGCCACAGTTTCCGTCCCGAAAGTGGTCGTACTTTGAGTAAGGCAAAGAATATTGAGGACGTGTTATTGATAAAAAGCATGAATATGAATGCCGTGCGTTTATCACACTATCCGGCAGATCCCGAATTCTACGAAGCATGCGATTCGCTCGGACTCTATTTAATGGATGAATTGTCGGGCTGGCATGGCAAACATGAAACTGTGGTTGGACAGAAGTTAGTAAAAGAAATGGTGGAACGGGATGTAAATCATCCATGTATCATTTGGTGGAGTAATGGTAATGAAAAAGGTTGGAATGATGAGTTAAACGATGAGTTCCATAAATATGACCCGCAAAAGCGTCCCGTATTGCATCCGCAAGGTAACTTCGGCGGATTCGAAACCATGCACTACCGTTCGTATGGCGAAAGTCAGAACTATATGCGCAAACCGGAAATCTTTATGCCTACCGAATTTCTGCATGGGCTTTATGATGGGGGACATGGAGCCGGTTTATACGATTATTGGGAGATGATGCGTAAACATCCTCGTTGTGCCGGCGGTTTCTTATGGGTATTGGCCGATGAAGGAGTAAAACGGGTGGACATGAATGGCTTTATTGACAACTGCGGTAATTATGGAGCCGATGGTATCGTAGGTCCTCACCATGAGAAAGAAGGGAGTTACTGGACCATCAAGGAAGTTTGGTGCCCCGTACAAATTATGAACAAGAATATAAACAAGGATTTCGATGGAGTGCTTCAGATAGAAAATCGTTATGACTTCCTTAACCTGAATACTTGCCGTTTCGTATGGAAACGCGTTCAATTCCCTGCATACAATGAAAATGGTGGTGTGAAGGTGTTGGCTCAGGGTGAAGTGAAAGGGACTGATGTGGCTCCTCATAGCGCCGGAACCGTGAAGATTCCGTTTGCAAAAGACGGAGCGGATGCATTGCAGGTAACCGTGATTGATACTTATGGTGACGAGTTGTTTACATGGAGTTATCCGTTGACTTATCAGCAAAAGGGTATTCCTCAGAGTTATCAGGGAGGCAAGCCGACTTATCGTCAGGATGAGCAAAAACTGACTGTGACGGCAAACGGGCGCACCTATACATTCTGTAAAAAGGACGGTCAGTTGAAAGGTGTTGCTTTAAATGGTAAGAATATTGATTTGAAAGACGGTCCTCGTTTTATCTGTGCACGTCGTGCCGATCGTTCTATGGATCAGTTCTATAACCATGATGATAAAGATGCCGAAAAGAAGAAAACACAATATGAAGAATTTGAAGATGTAGGCAAGTTTGTCGGATTAGATGTAAAGGAGAAAGATAATTCTATTGTGGTAACAGCCAATTACAAACTCGGCTGTTTCGACAAGGCTCAATGGACAATTGCTCCGGATGGCTCGGCTGCTTTGGATTTTACCTACAACTTTAGTGGTGTAGTTGATTTGATGGGAGTAAAATTCGATTATCCAGAAGATAAAGTAATAAGTAAACGGTGGGTTGGTGATGGTCCGTACCGTGTATGGCAGAATCGTTTGCACGGTCCGCAGTATGGAGTATGGGAGAATGATTACAACGACCCGATTCCGGCGGAGAGTTTCACTTATCCTGAATTTAAAGGTTATTTTGCTAATGTTTCATGGATGAACCTGAAAACACAGGATGGTACTATTTGCATTCAGAATGAAACACCCGAAAGCTATATTGGCTTATATGAGCCTCGTGACGGACGCGACCATATTCTTTACACGTTGCCGAAAACAGGTATTTCCGTAATGAAAGTCATTCCTCCGGTACGTAATAAAGTGAATACTACCGATTTGATTGGTCCTTCTTCGCAGGCTAAATGGGTAGATGGACCTCAAACCGGCCGCATTGTTTTACGATTTGAATAAGAAGACGAATGAATTATAATATATTAGTTAAAGCGGTATTTGCATGGACCTGGCTTGCAGTGTTTTCACTGCAAGCTCCGGCGCAGAAAACGCAACAGCCTTTCGTAGACTCACCGTTAGAAGCGGAAGAGGCTTCGTTTTTGCTTTCAGCAGGAAGTTCGTTTTGTCCGCAGGTTGGTTTGTTGGAAAAAGAACAAAGTACCTTTTTATTTTCTGCAGACAATTCGCAAGCTCAGGGTGGGAAATCTTTGCAGCAGCTTTTCGACAAACCTTCGGATGAGGCTAAACCGTGGACTTTTTGGTATTGGATGTACGGCGCCGTAAGCCGGGAAGGTATTAAAGCCGATTTGGAAGCAATGAAGCAAATTGGTTTGGGAGGAGCCTATTTGATGCCAATCAAATCCGTAGAGCAAGGGAAACAGTATCAGGGAAAAGCGGAACAATTGTCACCGGAATGGTGGAAAATGGTTCGTTACAGCATGCAGGAGGCCGACCGTTTGGGTTTGAAATTGGGCATGCATATTTGCGATGGGTTTGCTTTAGCCGGTGGTCCTTGGATTACCCCAGAGGAGTCGATGCAGAAAGTTGTTTTTTGCGATACGATTGTTCAAGGAGGAAAAATACAGAACTTGAGATTACCTGTACCCGAAAGTTTTGAAGGCTATTATGAAGATATTGCTTTGTTAGCATTGCCTTTGAGAGGAGAGGAAATTACGCAAGTGCCGAAAATCACCTGTGGTAATATAAAAGAAGAAGCGGATGCAAAGAAATCAGTTTCGATAGATGAATCGGGTGTGATTCGTTCTTCCGTACCCTGTTGGATTCAATATGAATACGAAACTCCTGTTACTTGCCGAAATGTTGAAATTGTGTTGAATGGTAACAATTATCAGGCACATCGTTTGAAAGTAATGGCTAGCAATGACGGTGTGATATTCTATACAGTGAAACAACTAACTCCGGCACGTCAGGGATGGCAGAATACCGATGAGAATTCAACACATTCTATTCCTGCTACTACCGCGCGCTATTTCCGTTTTTATTGGACACCGGTAGGAAGCGAACCGGGCAGTGAAGATATGGATGCTGCTAAATGGAAGCCGAATCTGAAAATTAAACAGCTTGTTTTGCATTCCCAACCTCGCTTGAATCAGTGGGAAGGTAAAGCCGGGTTAGTGTGGCGTGTAGCAAAAGATACTCCTGTTGAAGAAGTGCCGGTAGCTGATTGCATAAAGAAAGAAGACGTATTGAATCTTACCACTTCGATGCGTGATGGTCAGTTGACGGCAACGTTGCCTAAAGGACAATGGCGCATTCTTCGCATGGGACATACTGCTACCGGACATACGAATGCTACCGGAGGTGGCGGTAAAGGTTTGGAGTGTAATAAATTCAGTGCTCCGATGGTGCGTAAGCAATTTGATAATTGGTTTGGAAAGGTATTTACTGAGGTAGGACCGGATTTAGCTCATCGGGTATTGAAATATATGCATGTCGATAGTTGGGAATGTGGAAGTCAAAACTGGAGCGATAACTTTGCCGAGGAATTTAAGAAGAGAAGAGGCTATGATTTAATGCCCTATCTGCCTCTATTGGCAGGTATTCCGTTGGATAGTGCCCAGACATCGGAACGAATATTGCGTGATGTTAGGACAACGATAGCCGAGTTGGTAAAAGATGTTTTCTACCAAGTGTTGGCGGAAAGTGCTAAAGAATACGGATGCCGGTTCTCGGCAGAATGTGTAGCGCCTACGATGGTAAGTGACGGTTTGCTTCATTATCAGATGGTGGATCTGCCGATGGGCGAATTTTGGTTGAGAAGCCCTACTCACGATAAGTTGAATGATATGCTGGATGCGATTAGCGGAGCGCATATTTATGGTAAGAATATTATTCAAGCGGAAGGTTTTACAGAAGTAAGAGGCACTTGGGACGAAACTCCGGCTATGTTGAAAACCTTATTGGACAGAAATTATGCGTTAGGCATTAATAAGCTTTTCTTCCATGTGTACGTGCATAATCCTTATATGGATAAAAAGCCCGGCATGACGCTTGACGGAATCGGCTTGTTCTTCCAACGTGATAATACTTGGTGGAAGAATGGTGGAAAAGCTTTGGTTGATTATATTACTCGTTGTCAGGCACTCTTGCAATACGGTGTGCCTGTTACGGACATTGCTGTGTTTACGGGTGAAGAAATGCCTCGCCGTGCGATACTGCCGGATAGATTGGTTTCTTCATTGCCAGGTATCTACGGAGAGAATAGGGTGCGAAGCGAGAAAGTTCGTTTGGCTAATGTGGGACAACCGTTGAGGGTTATGCCGGTAGGTGTGACACATTCGGCCAATATGGCGGATCCTGAGGATTGGGTGAATCCGCTACGTGGATATGCTTATGATTCGTTTAATAAAGACGCTTTGTTACGTCTTGCCACAGTAAAAGACGGACGTATGGTATTACCGGGCGGAGCTTCGTATAAGGTGTTGGTTATGCCTTTGGAGCGTCCTATGAATCCGAATAATGTAATGAGTGATGAGGTGAAGGCTAAAGTCGAAGCTCTGCGTCAGGCAGGCATAGTAGTACCGCAACTGCCTTATACCGATGAAGATTTTTCCGCTTATGGTCTGGAACGAGATGTGGTAGTGCCAGAAAATGTTGCATGGACACACCGTCGGAATGAACAGGAAAATACGGATGTTTATTTCATCTCTAATCAGCAAGATACTCCTCGTGAATTTGTAGCTTCTTTCAGAATGAAAGGAATGTTACCAGAGTGGTGGAACCCTATGACGGGCGAGATTTCCGATAATTTTGCTTGGAAAGCAAATGGAAATAGAACGGAAGTAACGATGAAACTGAATGCAGGTGAATCAACTTTCATTGTGTTTCGCCAGCCTACGAAAGAAGTGGAAAGAGGTACTTTTGTATGGAATAAAAAAGAGAATTTGCAGGTGAAAGAATGGACTGTTCGTTTTGAGTCGGTTAAAAAAGAACTGAAACGGAATGAACTGTTCGACTGGAGTAAAGAGGACGACGAACAGATTCGTTATTATTCCGGCACCGCGTTCTATACGGGAACATTCCCTTATACGCAGTCTAAGAGGGAAGGCGAAAAAGTATGGTTGGAATTGGGCGCATTGTGTGATGTAGCTTCGGTAAAAGTGAACGGTATGGATTGTGGCATTGCGTGGACAGCACCTTATGAGGTGGACATTACTAAGGCTTTACGGAAGGGAGATAACACAATCGAAATTGAAGTAACTAATTCATGGGCCAACGCTTTGAATGGAGCCGATCAGGGGAAAGCGCCTTATAACGGTATATGGACAAACGGCAAATATCGTCTGGCTAGTAAGGATTTGCTGCCGGCCGGACTGTTAGGACCGGTTAAACTAGTACGAAGTAATAAGTAAGAAAACTTTTATTTGCTCAGAGAGGGTATTATAAACCGGAACCGGATATTGGTTTTGTATAGTGGAACAAATGACATAAATAATAATGAAGAAGAGAAAATACCTAGGTGGAATGATTGCGTTGCTTTTTTCGTGTACAATCATTTCGAATGTAAATGCAGAAGTGAAGATGCCGGCTGTATTTGCCGATAATATGGTGATGCAACAACAGACTAATGCTAATTTATGGGGAACTGCTACACCTAATAAGCAAGTTACTGTAACTCCGAGTTGGAATCATAAGAGTTATACAACGAAGGCGGATGCTTCTGGTAAATGGGAAGTAAGTATCCCTACTCCTGAGGCGGGAGGCCCGTATGAAGTTGTTGTCAGTGATGGCAATCCGCTTACTTTAAAGAATGTGATGGTGGGAGAATTGTGGCTCTGTGCTGGACAAAGTAATATGGAAATGCCCATGAAAGGTTTTAAAAACCAGCCAGTAGAAGGGGCTAATGTGGCTGCATTGAAGAGCAAAAATTCCAATATACGTTTGTTTACCATAAAGCGTAATTCATCTACAGAACCGGTGAAAGATGTTACAGGACAATGGCAAGAAGCAAATCCCGCAACAGTTCGCGAATTTAGTGCTACGGCTTATTTCTTTGGCCGTCAGTTGGAAGAAACCTTGCAAGTTCCTGTCGGGCTGATTGTAGCGGCATGGGGCGGATCTGCATGTGAGGCTTGGATGAACGGGGATATGTTAAAAGCTTTTCCCGAGGCTGTGGCAAAAATTCCTCAAGCTCAAGGTAAAATAGAATCAAAGAACCGAACTCCAACCGTTTTATTCAATGGAATGTTAAGTCCGTTAATCGGTCTTACAATGAGAGGAGTTATTTGGTATCAGGGAGAGGATAATTGGAATCGTGCTCATACTTATGCCGATATGTTCTCGACGATGATAAAAGGCTGGAGACAGTTATGGAACCAAGGAGATTTTCCTTTCTATTATTGCCAGATAGCTCCGTATGATTATGGAATCATCACTGAAAAAGGAAAAGAAATTATTAATTCGGCATATTTGCGTGAAGCACAGGCAAAAGTAGAACACATGGTTCCCAATACTGGAATGGCTGTATTGATGGATGTAGGTTTTAAGGAAGGTATTCATCCCTACGATAAACGTACGCCGGGAGAGAGGTTGGCATTGCTGGCCTTGAATAAAACATATGGCATTGAAGGCATTATCGGTGACAGTCCTTATTACAAATCTATGGAAATCCAGAATGATACGGTGATTGTGAGCTTTGAAAGAGCACCCATGTGGATTTGTGGGAGACATAGCTTCGAATCCTCTCAATTTAAAGTAGCGGGAGCCGATAAAGTTTTTTATCCTGCTAAGGCTTGGATTCAACGTAGCAAAGTATATGTGAAGAGTGATAAGGTTCCTCATCCGGTGGCCGTTCGTTATGCTTTCGAAAATGATTCCGAGGGCGACTTGTTTAGTGTTGACGGATTGCCTATATCTTCTTTCCGTTCGGATGATTGGCCGGATAATAGACCTATAAAAGAATGAAAGTTAGGTGTCTGCGGGTGAATTGAAGTGCTTTGATCAGACGTTGCTGAAAAGCCCTATTGAAGTCGAAAGAATGAAATAATTAAATAGGTAATTCAAATCTTGTTCGTTTAGCAAGAGGAGCGTTTCAGTTTGTTAAGAGGTATGCTTTTAGAAGTTGTACGGTAATTGAATAAGAATCATAAAAATGTAACTATAATGAATAAACAGTTAGTCTTGCTTCTTTTTTGTCTTTGTGAAACCCTTATGGTATGGGGACAGCCTGATGATTATACATGGACCGCTCCCAGCCGGAACGCTTCGGAATCCATGCCTTGTGGTGGTGGAGATATCGGGTTGAACGTATGGGTAGAGGAAGGAGATTTACTTTTCTATATGAGTCGGAGCGGAGCTTATGACGAGCACAACACATTGCTTAAACAAGGACGTGTGCGCTTGAAGTTGGATGAAGCTGTCGCCACACCTTTCCGTCAGACGTTAAAGTTGAAAGACGGCTATATGGAAGTGGAATTAAACGGTACTAAGATTCATATATGGGTCGATGTTTATCGTCCTGTGATTCATGTAGAAACAGAGAATAAAAGACCGGTTGTTTGTGAGGTGTCTTATGAGAATTGGCGATATGCCGACAGACCTTTCCGGAAAGGAGAAGGACGTCAGAATTCTCTGAAATGGTCGTCGGTAAAAGGATTGGTTACTTCTAAAGATTCTATTCAAGTGGAGAATGGAACTCTTTTGTTCTACCACCGGAATCCCCAACAAACCGTGTTCGATCGCACTGTTTCTGTACAGGGGATGGATGCTGTAAAAGAACAATTGTGGAATCCTTTGGCTAATTTGATATTTGGCGGACGAATGTGGGGTGATCGTCTGGAGTATGTCGGTACTTCGCAAGGAGAGTATGCCGGAACGGACTATCGCTCGTGGAATTTCCGTTCATCTAAGCCTGCTAAGAAACATCATATAATGATAGCGCTTCATACGGAACAAACTCCGGATGTACAACAGTGGAAGGCTGGTTTGTCTCGTACGGAGTCTTCTGTCCGGACAGAGACAGACAAGAAGAAATCGCGTGACTGGTGGAATGCTTTCTGGCAGCGGAGTTTTATTACGGCGGAGGGGGAACCTTCATCTTTAACCCGTAATTACACCTTGTTCCGTTATATGCTTGGTTGTAACGCTTATGGCACCGAACCCACCAAATTCAACGGGGGGTTGTTTACTTTTGATCCTGTTTATGTGGATGAGAATCAAACTTTCACTCCGGATTATCGTAACTGGGGTGGAGGAACGATGACTGCACAAAACCAACGTTTGGTTTATTGGCCTATGCTTAAGAGCGGAGATTTCGATATGATGCCTTCGCAGTTTGAATTTTATAATCGGATGTTGAAAAATGCAGAACTTCGTAGTCGCTTTTATTGGAACCATGCAGGAGGATGTTTTTCCGAACAAATAGAGTTGTTTGGTTTGCCTAACATGGTGGAGTATGGTAGTAAACGACCCGAATGGTTCGACAAAGGAGTGGAATATAATGCTTGGTTGGAATATGAGTGGGATACGGTACTGGAATTTTGCCAGATGATATTGGAAACCCGCCGTTATGCTGGAAAAGATATTGCTCGGTATGTGCCGTTGATAGAAAGTGCTTTGACTTTTTTCGATGAACACTATCAATACTTGGCTTCCCGTCGTGGCGCTAAGAAACTTGATGGCGATGGGAAGTTGATTTTATTTCCCGGTTCAGGATGTGAAACGTATAAGATGGCTAATAACGCTTCTTCTACGATTGCCGCCTTGCAGACTGTACTGAAAACGTATATAGAAATGAAGGAAGAGGCTACTGCTACTGTTAAATGTAGCGGAGATATACAGTCGGTAAATGTAGATACCGTTACGTTGAAATGGAAACAGATGTTGGCGCGTATACCGGAAATTCCTTTTCGCACCTTAAATGGTAGGGAAATGATAGCACCTGCCAAGACTTGGGAGCGTATTAACAATGTGGAAACTCCCCAGCTTTATCCTGTATTTCCCTGGCGCATCTATAGTGTGGCGGATGAGAACAAGAAAAAGTTAGAAGTTGCGCTGAATACTTATTATAATGATCCGGATGCCTTGAAGTTTCGCTCTTCCAAAGGATGGAAACAAGATAATATATGGGCTGCCTGTTTGGGTTTGACTGATGAAGCTGTCCGTTTGAATAAGGAAAAACTTTCTGATGGACCGCATCGTTTTCCGGCTTTTTGGGGACCTGGTTTCGACTGGACGCCCGACCACAATTGGGGTGGTAGCGGTATGATAGGTTTACAGGAGATGTTGATGCAGACAAGTGGCGATCGGATTCTGTTATTTCCGGCATGGCCTAAAGAATGGAATGTGAATTTCAAACTCCACGCTCCTCGGCAGACGATTGTGGAAGCCGAATTGAAAGATGGTAAAGTAGTGAAGTTAAAAGTTACTCCAGCAGAACGTAAGAAAGATGTGGTGGTGAATCCCGAATGGAAGGAATAAAAAAAGAAATAAGGAGAACCTGCCTAATTGAATAAGAATATAAAAGTATATACCAATATTATAGTATGAAGAACATTTTATCTATCCTGATTTTGTTATTGTTTCCGAGTTTTATGACTGCGGAAGAGTACTCACGTCAAGAGATTTCGGTGGCCGGTTTTATCCCTTTGCAGGAGAGCGGACGCCATGTATATGATTTTAATCCCGGATGGCGCTTTCATAAAGGAGATGTAGCGAACGCTGGCGCTTTAAATTTCGACGACTCTTCATGGGCGGTGGTTTCTACTCCTCATACGGTTGAACTGATGCCGGCAGAAGATAGCGGGTGTCGTAACTATCAAGGTATAGCCTGGTATCGCAAACATTTTGTAGCTCCGAAAGAAACAGCAGGTAAAGAACTGGTGCTTCATTTTGAAGCTATCATGGGCAAACAGAAGTTCTATGTGAACGGTAAATTAGTAAAAGAACATTTGGGTGGTTATTTGCCTATAACTGTATCGTTGACCGAAGCAGGTGTGCAGGCGGGCGATTCTTGCCTGGTAGCGGTGATGGCAGATAACAGTGACGATAAGAGCTTTCCTCCCGGTAAGACACAATATACATTGGATTTCGCTTATCATGGCGGCATTTATCGGGATGTATGGATGATTGCCAAATCTTCTGTTGCCATTACCGATGCAGTGGAAGCCGGAAAGGTAGCCGGAGGCGGCGTATTTGTTCATTTTGATAATATTTCGGACAGAAGTGCAGAAGTCTTTGTGAATACCGATGTAAAGAATAGCGGTAAGCAGGCAAAAAGTATTATCGTAGAAACCACCCTTACAGATGCAAAGGGGTTGTTAATAAAGAAGGTGTCGGAGAGACTTTCCGTTGCTCCCGGCGAAACAAAAACGGCGAACCAACGTATCGTGGTAAAGAATCCTCAATTATGGTCTCCCGATACTCCTTATTTATATAGAGTGGAATCCCGTGTAAAGGAAGGTCGCAAGGTTTGTGACGGAGGAATCACGCGTATTGGAATTCGTAAATTTGAATTCAAAGGAAAAGATGGATTCTGGTTGAATGGGAAGCCTTTCGGTCAGTTGGTTGGTGCTAATCGCCATCAAGACTTTGCTTATGTAGGGAATGCAGTGCCTAATTCTCAACAATGGCGTGACGCAAAGCGTTTGCGTGATGCAGGGTGTCGTATTATCCGTGTGGCTCACTATCCGCAGGATCCTTCTTTTATGGATGCTTGCGACGAACTCGGACTGTTTGTTATTGTGGCTACCCCGGGGTGGCAGTTCTGGAATAAAAATCCGGAGTTTGCGGAACGGGTACATCAGAATACGCGTGATATTATCCGTCGCGACCGGAATCATCCTTCCGTGTTGATGTGGGAACCTATATTGAATGAAACCCGCTATCCAGAGGATTTTGCTTTGGAAGCGTTGCAGATAACTAAAGACGAATATCCTTATCCCGGACGCCCTGTTGCAGCGGCGGATGTCCATTCGGCAGGAGTAAAAGAAAACTACGATGTAGTATATGGCTGGCCGGGTGATGACGAAAAAGCCGATGCGCCGGAACAATGTATTTTTACTCGTGAGTTCGGTGAAAATGTGGACGATTGGTACGCCCATAATAATGACAACCGTGCTTCGCGCAGCTGGGGAGAGCGTCCGATGAAGGTTCAGGCTTTATCATTGGCTAAAACCTATGATGGATTGTACCGTACTACCGGTAAGTTTATCGGCGGTACGCAATGGCATCCGTTCGACCATCAGCGGGGGTATCATCCCGACCCGTATTGGGGTGGTTTGTTCGACTGTTTCCGCCAACCGAAATATGCTTATTATATGTTTCGCAGTCAGACGGCTTCTGACTTGAATCATCCATTGGCAGAAAGCGGCCCGATGGTATATATTATGCACGAGATGACACAGTTCTCGGATAAAGATGTCGTTGTATTCAGCAATTGTGATTCGGTGCGTCTGTCAGTCTATGACGGAACAAAATCTTGGACAAAACCGGTAGTCCATCGTAAAGGAGGTATGCCAAACGCACCGGTGGTTTTCGAAGATGTTTGGGATTTTTGGGAAGCCCGTGGTTACAGCTATACACAAAAGAACTGGCAGAAAGTAAATATGCTGGCCGAAGGTATCGTAGACGGTAAAGTAGTTTGTACGATGAAGAAGATGCCTTCTCGTCGCTCTACAAAACTTCGTTTATATGTTGATTGGCAAAATAAGCCGTTGGTAGCGGATGGTTCGGACTTTATAGTCGTAGTCGCTGAGGTTACGGATGATAGTGGTAACGTGCGCCGTTTGGCTAAAGAAAATATAGTCTTTACAGTAGAAGGAGAAGGAGAAATAATAGGTGACGGTTCTATATATGCCAATCCTCGCCCAGTAGAGTGGGGATCAGCTCCAGTATTGATTCGTTCTACTAAGAAAGCGGGGAAGATTAAAGTGAAAGCCCGTGTACAGTTTGAAGGGACTCATGCGCCGACGCCTGCTGAGATTGAATTTGAAAGCGTTCCGGCAAAATTACCTTTCTGCTATATAGATGAAAATCGTCCGGCGCAGGTCGTTCCCGTTTCGAAGAAAGCGACTTCTACCCAGTTGTCGGAAGATGAAAAACGCAAATTATTGGAAGAAGTAGATAAGCAACAACAGGAATTTGGAATACAATAAATTGCTGAGGTCTTTTAACCGGAAAATTTGGAAGAGGTAAAGGAATTGGTAGAGTTATTATCCTGATAGCCGGCTTGGGAGTTAAAGCCAATGGTTTTGCTAACTGTTTATACAGGAAAGGTTGCACTCCCCCGACGGAAATTACCGTTAAAGAAAAATGCTTTTGTTGGGGCGTTTACATTACACACTAGTTGTAATTCCTAGAGCGAAACGAAGTGATAATTTCTAAATAAGGCGGCGAGTTCTTCTAACTTTTGGTAAGAGTAAAATGACCTCTCCTTTCACCTTTTAATGAGTGTAATTTATATAACGTGAATCAATAATAAAGAGTAACTCTAATATTAGAAAGAAATGAAAAAATTAGTATCAATGATGATTTTATCGGTCTGTGTATTGCCGTTGGCTGCACAGTATCCGACTATTCCCGATTCAGTGAAAGCGCGTGCGGCTCGTCAGGAAGCTGAGATTGACAGACTATCGGATATGGCTTGGGAAAAAGCCTATCCTATTGTACAGAAGGAAGAAAAAGAAAACGGTCGTCCGTATCGGCCGTGGGCTTCCAAGCCGGAGGACTTGATTAAAGTCAATATTCCTGCTTTCCCCGGTGCCGAAGGAGGTGGCGCTTATACACCCGGAGGACGGGGTGGCAAGGTGATTGTAGTAACTTCTTTGGCCGACCGAGGTCCGGGAACGTTGCGTGAAGCCTGTGAAACCGGTGGAGCACGCATTGTTGTATTCAATGTTTCCGGTATTATCCGTCTGAATTCTCCGATTAATGTACGTGCTCCTTATATAACTATAGCCGGACAGACAGCTCCAGGTGATGGCGTATGCGTAACAGGGGCTTCGTTCCTTATTGATACGCACGATGTGGTGATTCGCCATATGCGTTTTCGTCGTGGAGCACAGGACGTAGCTTTCCGAGATGATGCGTTAGGCGGCAATGCAGTGGGAAACATTATGATAGACCATGTTTCGGCATGTTGGGGATTAGATGAAAACATGTCCGTTTATCGCCATGTATATAATCGTGATCCGAAAACTGGCAGGGGAGAGAAGCTTCCTACGGTCAACATTACCATTCAGAACTCGATCTTCTCTGAAGCGCTCGATTTATACAATCATGCTTTTGGTGCGACCATTGGCGGACACAATAGTTTGTTTGCCCGCAACTTGTTTGCGTCAAACATATCACGTAACTGTTCCATCGGTATGAATGAAGACTTCAATTTTATTAATAATATAACTTATAACTGGTGGAATCGTTCGGTAGACGGAGGCGATAACACAAGTCGTTTGAATTTGATTAATAATAACTTCAAACCAGGACCTATCACTGAAACCAATAAACCGGACGCACCTATCCGCTACCGTATCGTAAAGCTGGAATCCGGACGAGACAAGGCTAATAAAGATAAGTTTGGTAAAGCGTATGTACACGGTAATGTAGTTTGGGGGAATGAGAAGGTAACGAACGACAACTGGGCCGGCGGTGTACAGATAGGCAATCAAGGAGGAGTAGGAGAACATATGGCGGATATCCGTATGGACAAGCCCTTCCCGATGCCTCATGCAACCATTATGGATGCTAAAGAAGCCTACGATTTTGTATTAGATAATGCCGGTGCTTCTTTCCCAAAACGCGATGCGGTAGATGCGCGCGTAGTGAAGACTGTGAAGAAAGGCAAAGCTATTTATGTAAAAGATGCCGATAAATTTACAAGTTCTTCTCCGTATGTGAAACGTCGTCTTCCGGCCGATTCCTATAAAAATGGTATCATCACCGATCCGCGTCAGGTAGGCGGATTGCCGGAATATAAAGGCAAATCGTATAAGGACTCGGATGGCGACGGTATGCCGGATGCTTGGGAAATTAAATATGGCTTGAATCCGAATGATCCGTCAGATGCAGTGAAAGATTGCAACGGCGACGGTTATACGAATATAGAAAAGTATATCAATGGAATCGACCCGACTAAGAAAGTCGACTGGACTGATGTAAAGAACAACTATGATACTTTGGCAAAACGTAAAAGTTTATTCTGATGAGAAATTTAAATCTTAAAACAGTTAGTTTGGGATTCATGCTTCTGGGGTTTGCGCACTTGAACGCGCAAACCTTTCCTTTAAATCCCAAGGGAGAACATATCCAATATAAAAAGGATGCAAGAGGCAACCGGATATTGGATTATTCTTATTGTGGTTATAAAAACTCTAATGTCGGCATTCCCAATGTGCCTGTTGCTGTCTATGTTTCTCCTGAAGAAGGGGATAACAGTGCGCGCATTCAACGCGCTATCGATTATGTATCATCTTTAAAGCCGGATGCGAATGGTTTCCGAGGTACCGTATTGCTTGAAAAAGGTGTGTATACCCTCGATCGCGGACTTTATATCACTACTTCCGGGGTCGTGTTGCGCGGAGCAGACAAAACGGGAACCGTATTGGTAAAGAGGGGATATGATCGTGGAGCAGTAGTTTATATTGAGGGAAAAAACGATTATAAAGTAACTGATACTTTCAATATCGTTTCTAAATATGTACCGGTTAATGAAACCATGCTGCAAGTTTCTTCTGCTTCCCGTTTTAAAAAGGGAGACAGAGTGATGGTTTATCGTCCGGCGGAAGCTGAGTGGATACAGTCGTTAAAGTGCGATGTCTTTGGCGGAGGAATCGGGGCGTTAGGCTGGAAAAGGGGAGATGCCGATTTGAATTGGGATCGTACCATTGAGTCTATTCACGGTAATATGATTACATTGAATGCTCCTTTATCTATGGCGTTGGATGAAGCAAATGCGCAATCCAAAGTGTTTCTTTATACTTGGCCGGGGCGTATTGCCGATTGCGGTGTAGAAAACTTGACGATGGTTTCTGAGTACGACAAACAATATCCGATGGATGAAAACCATGCGTGGACGGGTGTCTCGATAGATAACGCTGAAAACTGTTGGGTGAGAAATGTGGATTTCAAGCAGTTTGCAGGAAGTGCGGTAATTGTACAGCATCATGCTTCGAATGTAACCGTGGAAGACTGCATTTCTACAAATCCCGTTTCTGAAATTGCCGGAATGCGTCGTCGTACGTTCTACACATTAGGTCAGCATACCTTATTCCAACGTTGCTATTCGGAAGAGGGAATCAATGACTTTGCGGCTGGTATGGCCGCTCCGGGTCCGAACGCTTTTGTTCAGTGCGAGTCGAAAGAATCGAAAGGTTTCAGTGGTTCTATAGGTGCTTGGGCTTGCGGTCTGCTGTTCGATATTGTGAATATTGACGGGCATGACCTTGTCTTTGCTAATCTGGGACAAGCGAAGAATGGTGCCGGCTGGAATACGGCAAACAGTACATTTTGGCAGTGTACGGCGGCCGAGATTCATTGTTATGCTCCGGCAGAAGATGCTAAGAATTATGCTTATGGATGTTGGGCACAATTCTCGGGTGACGGAATCTGGGGCGAATCGAATAATCATGTATCTCCCCGTAGCCTCTTCAATGCTCAACTGGCAGAACGGTTGAAACAGAATATTGCCGATCGGTCTCGCGTCATGCCTCGTGCTACCAATGCAAGCAGCAGTCCTACGGTAGAGCAGGCAATGATACTTGCCAAGGAAGCTTATAAACCTCTTCTGACATTGGAAAAATGGATTAACCAAGCGCCTTTTACCGCATCGGTTTCTACCGCAAAGGTAAAGAACATAAACGATGTCAAGTTTAAGGAGATGCCTGAAAAGGTGGCTCCAAAGAAACAATACGTTATAAAGAACGGGTATTTGGTAGCCGATGACTGTTTGTTAACAGGTAATCGTCAGAGTATCCGTTGGTGGAGCGGAAGCATCAAGTATAATGCATTGCCGAAAGCCACTGATCACGTGACCCGTTTCGTGCCCGATATGGAAGGTGAAGGCCTGACAGATCGCATCGATTCTGTAATTGTCAACATGAAGCGTCGCCACTCTTTGGTACTCGACCATAATTACGGGCTTTGGTATGATCGCCGTCGCGATGACCATGAACGTATCCGCCGCCGCGACGGAGATGTATGGGCGCCTTTCTACGAACAGCCTTTTGCTCGTAGCGGTCAGGGAACGGCTTGGGAAGGAATGAGCAAATATGACCTTACTCGTCCAAACACTTGGTATTGGGGACGTTTGAAAGAGTTTGCCGATAAAGCCGAAACCGAAGGCTTGCTCTTGTTCCATCAAAACTATTTCCAGCATAATATTATTGAAGCCGGTGCACATTGGGTGGATAGCCCGTGGCGTACCACAAACAATATCAATAATACGGGTTTCCCCGAACCGGTAAATTTTGCCGGAGACAAGCGTATTTTTGTAGCCGATATGTTCTATGATGTGAATCATCCGGTTCGCCGTGCTCTGCATCGTCAATATATCCGTCAATGTTTAGATAACTTTGCCGATAATACCAACGTTGTGCACTTGATTAGTGAAGAATTTACGGGGCCGTTACATTTCGTAGAGTTCTGGCTCGATTGCATTGCCGAGTGGGAGAAAGAAACCGGTAAACATCCCATTATTGCATTGAGCACTACTAAAGATGTACAGGATGCTATCCTGAACGATCCGAAGCGCGCGGAGGTAGTCGATTTGATTGATATTCGCTATTGGCATTACCGCAGTGACGGGAGTGTGTATGCGCCCGTAGGCGGTAAAAACCTCGCTCCCCGTCAACATGCCCGTAAAATGAAAACCGGCCGGATGGGTTACGAAGGAGCTTACAAGGCGGTGAGTGAATACCGTACTAAATATCCTGATAAAGCGGTAACCTTATATGCGCAGAACTATCCCGATATGGGTTGGGCGGTATTGATGGGAGGAGGTTCCTGCCCTGTATTGAACATTGCGGATAAGGGATTTCTTGCCGCTGTGCCTCAGATGAAACCTGTGGTGATGGAAAATGCCGCTTATCAGCTATTGTCCGGAGAGAATGGTGTAGTGGTCTATACACAAAAGGGAGGAAATATCGAGCTTTCGTTACCGGCCGGCGTATATGAAGTAAAATATATCCAGCCCCGTAGCGGACAGGTGACGCTTCTGACAAAGAAGGTGAAGGTAGATGGTGCTTATACGTTGAACGCAGAGAAAGCCGGAGCTTACTGGTTGCAGCGTATCAAGTAAACTTTTGGATGACTGTCGTAAGCTTTAAGGGTGTAAGCGGCAACTCGAAATCGTTAAATTAAAGAAAAGATGCGTGCGTTTCCGATTGGCTTTTGCTCGGAGACGCACGTTTTTTGGTAATTCTGTTACGTATGCCTAAGTAATGGAGTTACATACACTTGAGCAATCCCATTATGTAGGTATAAGTAACAACATTGCACAAGTCTGTCCAATCTTTCCATATCTGCAGAAGAATCCTTTCTTTGGATTCGGAGCAACCCGCTCATTTAAGATCAGGCAGGTAGTCTCTTGTCATCTTTCTTCGAAAATCGGAACGGATAAGAAATCTGTTTGTGACATTTGTAATAATGTCACCAGTGAGGGGCGTATCATACATGTCATGCCTGGCAGCGTTTGGTATAGGGATAATTTCCGCTTACTTACCGTCGTTTAACTTTAGTAATGCTAACACGAAGGTATGATAATGAAGCATATATTCCATGAATTTAACCGACAGGATTAAACCTTATTGCCTATTTCATCTCTAATAAAAAGTAGATGTTCTGTCTATGAATAGAAAACGGTAATTCTTTAATTCTAATAAACTAATAAGAAACGTATGAAAAAAGCATGTCGAATGATTCGCATGAGTTTATTGTTGTTCGCAGTGTTGTGTTCCACCGTAACGGTGTATGCACAACAAGGCGGACAGAGTATTAATCATCCGGAACCGGGGCAGATGCCTCCGCATCCGCCAAGATTGCCCGAAGGGGTTATTCCTGCTTTTCCGGGAGCATGGGGCGCAGGAATGTTCACTTCCGGCGGAAGAGGTGGAAAGGTGATAGCCGTAACCAATCTCAACGACAGTGGTCCGGGTAGTTTGCGTGCGGCGCTCGAGGCCGAAGGCCCGCGTATCGTGGTGTTCCGTGTTGCAGGAACGATTAAGCCTGAAAGTGATTTGAATATTAACCATCCTGATATTACCATTGCCGGACAATCTGCTCCCGGTGACGGTATTTGCATTGCGGGTACGCTTAATATCAATACTTATAATGTAATAGTCCGTCATGTACGTGTTCGTCGCGGTGTGCCGGTAGGCGGACAGGGAGATGATAATATCGGCGGAAATCCTTTCCACCATATCATTATCGACCACTGTTCCACAAGTTGGGGTATGGATGAGAACATTTCACTTTACCGTCATATGCGTCCTTCACTCGATGGAACTACTCAAATTAAAGATCCCGCTCAATATATAACTATTCAATGGACTATCTCGAGCGAAGCGCTGAATGCCCGCAATCATGCTTTCGGCGGAACATGGGGTGGCAATCCGTCTACATTCCATCATAACCTATTCGCTTGCAACACGGCGCGCAATCCGTCGATAGGTATGTCGGGTCCGTTTGATTTCCGGAACAATGTGATCTTTAACTGGCGTCACCGTACGATGGACGGGGGTGATGAAACATCTTTGATTAATGTCATCAACAACTATTATAAGCCGGGGCCCGGAACCAATGAGAATATGCGTGCGGTTTTTGCTCGTATTGAGTCGCGAGATATGTATTCGCCGGGCAGCGCTTGGGCGGCAGGTGATTGGTATGTGAAGGTAGGCAAGCGTCCTGGCAAATGGTATGTGGCCGGCAATGTGATGCACGGCAATCAGGAAGTGACAAATAATAACTGGAGCGGAGTGCGTGGTCCTGAAAAGTTAGCCCGTGTGAATACTCCGTTCGAAGGATGGCCCGTAGCGCCGTTCCAGACAGCCGAAGATGCATTTGAATCTGTATTGGCGAAAGCAGGTGCTACCTTACCTAAACGGGATGCCGTAGATGCGCGGGTGACAGAAATGGTTCGTACCGGAAAGACCTTGACCGAAACAGGTATTATCAAGGATATTGCCGAAGTGGGCGGTTATCCGGTGTTGACTTATAAGCCATCGGAAGTTCCGGTTGATACCGATGGTGACGGTATGCCCGATGAATGGGAAAAACGCTATAACTTAGACCCGAATAACCCGGCTGATGGTGCGCTCGATTCTGACGGAGACGGCTATACGAATGTGGAAGAGTATCTCAACGGAACCAATCCGAGAGAGAAAGTCGACTATCGTAATCTTGGTAATAATGTGGATACGGTCAGTTAACTGTTTCAAATAGAATAGCGACCTTATTTGAAGAAGGTCGTCTTATCTTTGCATCTAATTGTGATGCACCTTTCAAATATAATAATCCCCTTATTTTAACCTTGTCTTATGAACAAAAAGGTAAAATAAGGGGATTGTTATATAGTATTTAGCTCATAGTCTTTTTTTATCTATAAGCGTCTTAGTTTATAAACTTTTCCATTCTACGCATCTTATAGGGTATTCTTGTTACTGTGTTTTAAAATAATCTCTTGGATGTCAATAATTATTTCCTGCTTTTAAAAAAGATGAAGAAATATATTGTGAATGATATTCTGTATCCTGATTGTTTAAAGGTCTACAGGTTTTCATGAAGAGAAAGAACGCTACAGAAAAAGAATATTAAAATCCTTTTTATGGTATCTGTTTCTTTAGAGCTGGAGAATGTGAAGAATGCTAACTGAATTATTAATAAGATGTAATATCTTGCTATCCGTGCACTCGTGACGTGGACAGCTCTACTTTGTGACGTAGATAGCTCTATCTCGTGACGTGGACAGCTTTACCTCACAACGTAGACAGTTCTACTTTACAACGAACTTTACTTCACAAGTGAATAGAGTTCTATTTCGTGATGTAAATAGTGTAGCATCCGAACATTATGCAGCTAATGTTTATATGTAGGGAACCGTTAGCTCGATTGTCGGCGAATTAATCCTCAGCTTATTGTGTTGTTTGTATGGTTGCATGTAGAAACATAGGTATCGAAAGTGCTAAGTTTACCACTCCAAATAAAATATTGCTTGCATTATTTTATGCAGGAAACCATGCTTGTTTTGAAAGAATTTTTGTTTCTTTGGAGAGATGTAACTCAATAGTCTATTTACTGAAATTTCGTGGGTTGGAACATAGAGGAGGAAGCTAAAGATTTTAGAAGACGTTATCATCTGTTGGACGGACAGTGGAAACTAAAGAGGTGGAAACGCTTTTACGAATTTAAGAATAGAGGTTGCTACTATATGTGGATTGGGGACTTAAATTCATGTGGATGCTTTTACAAGTTTAGGGCTGAATGTGACTTGGTATAGACTTGGTTAAGAAGCTAAAGTGGGGAAACACTTTTACGAACTTAGGGATAAGTGTTGCTACTAAGTGCAAGTTGAGAACTTAAAGTCATATGAATGCTTGTGTGAGTCTAGGAATGAACTTTGCTTAATAGAGGCTGAACTAAGAAAGTGAAATTGATAAAGATATTAGCCTGTAAGGTAGCATTACTTTCTTATTCCTAACAAAATGAAAGTTGCGGAAAGAAGCGACATTCCCTTTCATTCCCGGCAGATGAGGTATTACGGATATGGAGCTATTTATACTTAATTTATCTAATACTATTACAAATGAAACATGTTATTTTACACACACTTTGCTTAGGCTTCGTGAGCTTGGCTCTGGCGGAAGCGTATGCGCAGACATTTCCTGTGAACCTGAAAGATAGCCGGTTGGAATATGCCAACGATGCGAAAGGAAATCGTGTTTTGGACTTTTCGTACTGCGGATATCGGAATTCGAACGTGGATATCCCCGATTTACCTGTAGCCGTTTGTGTATCGCCCGTCGAAGGTGATAATAGTCCCGTCATTCAGCGTGCCATTGATTATGTATCTTCTTTGAAACCTGATGCGGATGGTTTCCGGGGAGCCGTATTGCTCGAAAAGGGAACTTATCGGCTCGATGAACCTCTCCGTATCCGGACTTCGGGAGTGGTGCTTCGAGGAGAGGACAAAGCCGGAACGGTGTTGGTGAAGCACGGCTACGAGCGTGGGTCTGTGGTCTATATAGAAGGTATGGATGATTTGCAGGTACTCGATACGTTGGATATTACCTCGGACTATGTACCTGTGAATAGTGTGACATTGGATGTTTCTACGGCCAGACAGTTGAAAACGGGCGATAAAATAAGGATATACCGCCCTTCGGAAGCCGATTGGATAGCTTCCATCGGTTGCGATTATTTTGGAGGCGGACGTCATTCGCTGAAGTGGGAACCCGGAGATGCCGACTTGCTTTGGGATCGTTCTATTGTAGAGATGAACGGCAATCGTATTACTTTGAATGCTCCCTTAAGTATGGCGCTTGATAAAAACAATGCCTCTTCTAAAGTGCTTCGTTACATATGGAACGGTCGTATTGCCGATAGCGGAGTAGAGAATCTTACCCTGATATCCGATTATGACAGGCAATATCCGAAGGATGAAAACCATGCGTGGACCGGTGTATATATAGATAATGCCGAGAATTGCTGGGTGAGGAACATTACTTTCAGGCAGTTTGCCGGAAGTGCGGTGGCTGTGCAATATCAGGCGTCTAATATAACGGTGGAAGATTGTATTGCTATGGCTCCAGCTTCCGAAGTGGCTGGCTTCCGGCGGCGTACCTTTTATACTTTAGGACAGCATACCTTGTTCCAACGCTGCTATTCCGAGCAGGGTATCAATGATTTTTCCGCCGGACAGGCTGCTGCCGGACCTAATGCATTTGTACAATGCGACTCGAAAGAATCGAAAAGTTTCAGCGGCTCTACAGGCTCTTGGGTATGCGGCTTGCTGTTCGACCTTGTCAATATCGACGGCCACAATTTGGTTCTTGCCAATCTGGAAGCAGATAAAAACGGGTTAGGATGGAACAGTGCCAACAGCATGCTTTGGCAATGTACGGCGGCGGAAATAAAGTGTTATTCGCCCGCTACCGATGCCCGTAATTATGCCTATGGATGTTGGGGACAATTCTATGGGAACGGAGAATGGGGTGCGACAAATGATCATGTGCGCCCGCGTAGTCTGTTTCATACCCAACTTTCTGAGCGGCTGAACCGTGATGTTTCGAAACGAACCCGCCTTTTGCCGCGTATGATAGACGATGGGCTCACAAGTCCCACTGTAGAACAGGCTATGAAGCTGGCAAAGAAAGCCTACGAACCTCGTCTGACGATGGATTGCTGGATTAATCAGACGCCATTTCCGGCTTCTGTATCTTCGGACGGGATAAAAAATATCCGCGATATCAAGTTTAGGGAGATTTCGAAACCGGCATTATCCAAATTGGCTTACGGCATAGAAAACGGACGCTTGGTGGCCGATCATCGTTTGTTAGTAGGAGACATCCAGAAGATGCGTTATTGGAGAGTCAATTTGGGATATCAGGCGTTACGAAAAGCTTTGCCCCATATATCCCGTTTTGTTCCGGGGATGGAAGTGAACGGAACGACCGATCGCATCGATTCGGTACTCGTTTCAATGAAGCGTAATCATAGCTTGATTATTAACCATACCTATGGTCTTTGGTATGAACGCCGCCGCGACGATCACGAGCGCATCCGGCGCCGCAACAGCGATGTGTGGGCTCCTTTCTTCGACCAACCTTTCGCACGCAGCGGGCAAGGTGCTGCTTGGGAAGGTATGAGCCTTTACGATCTTACCCGTCCGAATTCGTGGTATTGGGGACGCCTGAAAGAATACGCCGACAAAGCAGAAACGCAAGGTTTACTTCTATTTCATCAGAACTATTTCCAGCATAATATTATCGAGGCCGGAGCCCATTGGGTAGACAGTCCCTGGCGGTCGGTTAATAATATCAACCGGACCGGATTTCCTGAACCTGTAAACTTTGCGGGAGATAAGCGTGTTTTCGTAGCCGATATGTTCTATGATGTAACCCATCCGGTACGCCGGGATTTGCACCGCAATTACATTCGCTGGTGTCTGGATAACTTTGCCGATAACAAGAATGTGATTCAGTTTATCAGTGCGGAATATACCGGTCCGTTGCATTTTGTCCGATTCTGGTTGGACTGTGTTGCCGAGTGGAAACAAGAAACCGGTAAAGATCCCTTTATCGCGTTAAGCACTACCAAAGATGTGCAGGATGCCATTTTGAACGATCCGAAACGTGCGGCATTGGTCGATTTCATCGATATCCGTTTTTGGCATTATCGTGATGACGGTACTCTTTATGCCCCTGAAGGCGGAAAGAATATGTCTCCTCGCCAACATGCCCGTCAGGTTCCGGTCGGAGTGTTGAGTTATGACGCTGTTTACAAGGCAGTAAGCGAATATCGTTCTAAATATCCGGATAAAGCTGTTTTGTATTATGCTCAAAACTATGCCGATTTCGGTTGGGCGGTGTTGATGGCCGGAGGCTCTTGCCCGGTGATAAATGTCTCGGACGAAGCCTTTCTCAAAGCCATACCGGGAATGGTTCCGGTAACCATAGATAATACTGATTACCAGATGCTCTCCGGCAAGAACGGAGCTGTTGTATATGCCCATAAGAAACAAGAAATAAAAATATCCTTACCTGCCGGTATTTATTCCGTTAAATATATTCATCCCCAAAGTGGTGAATTAATTATACTGTCAAAGAAGCACAAGATGTCAGATATATATACATTGAAAGTTGATAAGGTGGGAGCATATTGGTTACAACGTATTCGGTAAGTAATTCATGGTGGATGCCTAAAAGTGCGTCTGACAGCGTTTATGCCCTTTATGCTGAGGAATAAATTACCCAGTGCTATCGGGTATAATAAGGTGATTTATTCAAATAACAAGTGTTTTATAAAATAAATCACTTCCTTACATAAGGTTAAAATAACCTGTTAAAATAGGCTTCATTAAGGTGCGTTTTAGACTTAAAACAGTCAAAAACGCACTTTTTTTGGCTTATATAAACAAATTAAACGGAAAAAAGTTTTAAGATTTAAGTTTTTTACATAGTTTTGCCGCGTTGAAATAAAGCGACTATACTTATTAATAACAATTTGTTAACCCGAAAAATGAAAAAAGATCAAGCTAATTGCGTCTTTTCAAAAGGCGTGGGGGGGGGTAATGTATTACATACTGCTCCTGTTGTATTGGGCTTAATGGCATTTTTTAGCCTATCTTCTCCAATTGTTTCTTTTGCGGCGAACTCAGTACAGGACACTCAATCCGTACAACAGCAAAAGACAGTAAAAGGTTCAATCCTCGATGAAAATGGCGAACCCATGATTGGTGTTTCGGTAGTAGTAAAAGGTACTACTACAGGTACAATTACCGATTTCGACGGTAATTTCTCTCTCAATGTTCCAGCATCGGCAAAAACGCTGGTAATCTCTTACATCGGTTACAAGACTCAAGAAATGGCCATTGGAAATGGTCCGTTGAACATTAAACTGAAACCGGATAACCAATTACTTGACGAGGTGGTGGTTATCGGTTACGGTACAATGAAGAAACGTGATTTAACGGGCTCTGTTGTATCTGTGAAAAGCGAAGATATTACTTTAAATCCGGGTGCCAATCCAATGCAAGCGTTGCAAGGACGTGTTGCCGGTTTGGATATCACAAAGGAGTCCGGACAAGCCGGTTCAGGAGTAAAAATGCAGTTACGTGGTACTCGTTCGTTTACCGCAAAAGGTGATCCGACTTTTATTATCGACGGTATGCCCGGTGACTATTCAACTTTGAATCCTAATGATATTGAGTCTATAGAAGTGCTGAAAGATGCATCCTCTACTGCCGTATACGGTGCTGCCGGTGCAAACGGTGTGGTAATTATTACTACAAAGAGCGGTAAAGAAGGTAAAACGACAGTTGACTTCAATGCGTATTTAGGTATAAACGGTTGGTCAACCACTCCAAAAATGCGTAGTGGAGAAAGTTATTTGCAGGGTGTGGTAGCTGCACAGCGTGCCGCCGGTAATACAGGTGATGATTCGGCATTATTTGACTTGGCATTGGGTGACGGATCTTATGCCATGCATCAGAAAGGGCAGTACATCGACTGGGCTGATGAATTGTTGAAAACCGGAATCACTCAGAACTACAGTATCTCTGTTTCCGGAGGTACAGAGAAAACCAAAGCTTATTTCTCGTTGAACTTCTCGGATGAAAACGGACAGTACGAAAATGATGACTACAAGGTATACTCTTCTAATATGCGTATTGACCATAAGGTAAAAGATTGGTTAAGTTTAGGTGTGAATGCCCAAATGTCTTATGTTTATCAGAATAAAGCCTATGCGAAATTAGACAATGCATTGACTAGTAATCCGCTTGGTACTATTTATGATGAAGAGGGTAATCTTAATGTTAACCCTTCTCCGTTTGACACTCAAGTGAATTTATTGTTAAATGACAAGAGTAATTATAGAGATAATAACCAAAACTTTAAATTATATTTCAATCCGTATATTGAATTGAAACCTCTAAAAGGTCTGACAATTCTTTCCCGTATAGGTGCCACATTAAATTATTCTCGCACCAATCATTTTGAAGGTCTCGGTTCTTACCAATATTACAATGGCGGAGGAAATGAGAGTGGAGAGACTTCTTCTAACGTATATGCTTCCATTAAGCAAACACGTAACTACAATTACAAATGGGAGAATGTGATTACTTACAATTTCCAGATTGCCAACGATCATGATTTCACAGTGACAGGGGTTACTTCTTGGAATCATAATCAAAATGATGAAACATTGCAACAAGAAACCAATATAAAAGATAATGCTTATTTATGGCATCACATGGGATTGAACCCTGAATTTTTTACAGGCTCTTCTAAGTATGAAATGTCAAAAGGATTTGGTTTGATTGGTCGTTTAAGCTATTCTTATAAGGGCAAATATCTCTTCTCTGCATCTGTTCGTCATGATGGTTCTTCTCGTTTGGCTGACGGAAACCGTTGGGATACATTCCCTGCAGTATCGGCAGGTTGGAGAATTTCCGAAGAGAAGTTTATGGAAGGTACAAGAGATTGGATAGATAACTTAAAGATTCGTTTAGGTTACGGTGTAACGGGTACGGCTTCAATCGATCCCTATACTACGGCGTCTAATTTGGAATATTCAACGATGTCATTTAGTGGCTCAAATGCAAATATTTATCGCTTCTCCAAGAATTATACGAACCGTCTGTTAGGATGGGAGAAATCATACAATACGAATATTGGTGTTGATGCTGCGTTCTTGAATAACCGTATCGATGTAACAGCCGATTATTACATGACTACCACTAAGGGTGTTATTTGGAGTCGTAAGCTTCCTATTGTAAATGGCGGTTACAATGCAAGCACACAGTATGAAATGAACATGAATATTTGTGAAACAAAGAATCGTGGTTTTGAGTTGGCAGTGAATACCCGCAATATAGATACGAGAGATTTCAAGTGGAACTCTACAATTACATTCAACTATAATAAAGAAAAGATTGTTTCTTTAACGGATGGTGTTGCTAATAATATAGCAAATGGTGATTATGCCTTATCTATCGGGGAAGCTGTTAATTCTTACTACAATTATAAGTTAGACGGTGTGTGGCAAAAAGGCGAAGAGGCCGATGCTGCTGTATTTGGCAAAGAACCGGGTGATTTGAAAATTAATGTTCCGGGATTATATAAAGAATCGGATGGTGTATTCTATAAAATAGATGAAGAAACCGGGGAAAAGGTGTATTATAATGTTGAAAAACCATATTCTTATAGCGATAAGGATTACCAAATTTTAGGTCATAATTCTCCTGATTGGACACTTGGATTCCAAAATACCTTTAATTATAAGAATTTTGATTTGAGTGTCTTTGCATATGTAAGATGGGGACAAATGATTAAATATGGAATGTTAGGTTCTTACGATCCGACCGGAAAAGCTAATTTCCCTGAGTATTTTAATTATTGGACAGAAAATAATCCGTCAAATGATTTCCCAGCAATCAATGCAAATAGAAGTATTACTTCTTATACAGGCTATTATGCATTACAGTATGTGGACGGTTCGTTCATTAAGATAAAAAATATTACATTGGGATACACTTTGCCGAAAAACTTATTGCAAAAAGCAGGTATTAGTAAATGTCGTTTCTATGCAACTATTACCAATCCGTTTGTATGGGCAAAAAGTGATTTATTGAAAGATTATGATCCGGAAATGAATGGTAGTTTGAACTATCCGTTAACAAAACAGATGGTATTTGGTGTGAACTTGTCATTCTAATTTTATATAAACTATTAATTGAGATTATAAAATGAAAAAAAATATATTAAGTAAAGTAGCGTGGTTATTTGGTGCTACTTTAATGCTGAATGCTTGTAGTTTGGACGAATACAATCCGGGCGCAGGTACAGGAGGCGATCAAACAAAGAACTTCTCCTATTGGTCAGGTATGGTAACTTATTGCTATGAACCATTGTATGGACAACTTTTCTCTGCTATTGATTATTTTGCTGTAGCAGAAGGAGGCACGGATTTATGGCAAACTGCTAATAATAAGACATGGGGATCGGAAGTGTTTCATTACGAAGGATTGACCACTAATACGAATTATACAAATAAGCTCTTTAAACAAGCTTATTCATTAATCAATACATGCAATTCTGTTATTGAAGTGGCAAGTGGAGTAGAAGGGGGCAATGCTACGGATGTTCGGATTCTTGAAGGAGAAGCCCGTTGTTTGCGTGCTTATTACTATTATTTGTTGGTATCTAACTACGGAGAAATCTCTTTGATTCTGAACAGTTCTCAGGATGGAGCTGTGTTAAGACCAGAACGCAGTAGTTATGAAGCCCTTTACGGACAGATGGTGACGGATTTGACACTGGCTTCCCAATATCTTGGCAAAGAACCTTATAACGGCGATTATGCTCGTGTGACGAAAAAGACAGCTCTTGGCTTGTTAGCTCGTGTATATGCACAGGGTGCAGGGGAAGGATTAACTGAAAATGGCGTGTCTTATTGGCAACGAGCAAAAGAAGTGGCAGAAGATTTGATTAACAATGCTTCTACTTATGGAGCTTATTTATATGAGGATGTAGAAGACGTTTGGGCTTCGGCAAATAATAAGAATAATAAAGAGGCATTGTTTATTGCTGCAGGTCCAAGTACAACAATGTCACCTTCTGCAAATTTAGCGTGTTCCAATATCTTTACTTATTTGTTCTGTAATCCTTATAAATTAAATGATGTTTATTTGACAAAAGATAATGCCAATTATTTCTTAGGACGTGTGAATAATAATATCTTGGCACCATCAAAATATGTGATAGATTTATTTAATGCAGATTACGACAAACGTTGGGAAAATACGTTTATGTGTGCTTTTGGTAATGAATCTGGTGTTCAGGCAGGTTGGACTACTTATGATAAATTAAGAGTGAAAATTACTCAGGAAATGTGTGATAAATATGGTATTGGTGCTCAGTATGTAGGTCAATATATCTATCCTTATGCAGACTATAATTATATAGCGGGTACATGGGGACAATATCCGGGAAAGATGTGGCCTAAGAATAGTGATCATACAGGAAATATAGCTGATTTGCAGGAACCGAAAAATCTTTATGTTATTCCTTATCCGTTGCAAAAAGATGAAGACCGTATTGCCATTTATCTGTCAAAAGAACCATTGTCAGCTGCAGAAAAGGCAGAATATCGTTGTGTATGTGTTAACATTGATGATTTGTTTGACAGCGAAGGCAAGTATAAAGAGACTTCGTTTGATGGTACGTCTACCCATCAGTTGTGGCCAGGACTTATTAAGCTGAACTGGAATTTTGACGGTGCTTTTGGCGGAACAGTTTCGAATGGCGCAGCTAAAAATAATTTGCAGAGAAAGAATGGTGATGTATTTATTATGCGTATGGCCGAAGTGTATTTGATTGCTGCGGAAGCGAATGCTATGTTAGGAAATGAAGGACAGGCTGCAACTTGGTTAAATTATCTTCGTAAGCGTGCTTGCCGTAATGCAGCAGATTATGAAGCTCATATGAAACTTACTACTGCTAATGAGCAAGTGGTTTTAGATGAGTATGCCCGTGAATTGATTGGTGAGTTTAATCGTTGGGCATTGTTAAAACGGCATGGTTATAATGTATTCAAAAACCAATTGCAAAAAGGTAATCCTCGTGCTGCAAAATCTTTCAGCGAAAAAAATATGTTACGTCCTATTTCTTATGATTTCTTGAATCAGATTGAGAATGCAGACCAATACGGAACGAACGGTTATTAATAGAAAATCTGATTGAAAGAATCCGGATATCAGTTACTTGATAAAGTAACTAATAAGTAATACGGAGAGGTCGTACCCAACTATATGAAGGGCACGACCTCTTTTATTTATTTGGAAATCATTTATTTTGTATATTTATATATTTCACTATGGCTTTTGAGCTTTTCTTTATGAATAATATACATATATCTTATTTCTTCCTTTTATGGTACATCTTTTTACTTGATGCAGTAGATCTTCTTAACTGACGCTGTACATTTTATTCTATAATAGCTGCGTTTAGTTACGAGGAAATACTCCTTTAGTTCGCCTTATTCATGTATTAGATGCTGCACTTGTTTTGAATAAAATAAAGGTGTGCCTGAATAAAAGTCTGTTCTACAGAGTTATAAATTATAACTAAGACATATGAAAAGCCATTTCTTTACTCTATATTGAGTTTGGAAATGGCTTATTCAATAATATGAGGAGAGGATGTTAGCTATTTACTAAAAAGTAGATTTCTTTAAAAGTTGAAATCGGATGCTTTTCATTCTCATTTGCATTTTACTTTATAGGTTCTATTTTTTGAGGTAGTTTCTTCTTTGAGAGATATCTCTCCTGAAGATTCTGCATTACTTCGTACCAGTTCGGAATGTAAACAGTTGCCAATAGAGTGTTGAGAGCCATACCGAATACTACGGCGGCTCCTAATGAAACACGGCTTCCGGCTCCGGCACCAGTGGCAAAAAGCAACGGCATCACTCCTAATACAAATGCGAAAGATGTCATTAAGATAGGACGCAGACGGACGTGTCCGGCTTCGAATGCGCTATCACGTATGGAATTGCCTTCTTTGCGATAATCACGGGCGAATTCCACAATCAAAATACCGTTTTTGGCACTAAGGGCTATTAACAGCACAATTCCGATTTGAGTGTAAATACTGATAGGGATGCCCATTATCCAGCAACCGAGCACTGCGCCGAGTAATGCAACCGGTAATCCCATGACGGCGGCAATAGGGCTTGTCCAACTTTCGTATTGGGCGGCAAGTACTAGGTAGGCTACCAGCAGGGCAATAAGGAGGATAAAGGTAGTGGAACTTCCTGCGTTGACTTCTTGATAAGCTACGGACGTCCATTCGTAACCGAATTCATTACCTAATTTGTTCTTTATCAAACTTGACATGCCTTCGATAGCTTGTCCGGAACTATAACCGGGTGCCACATTGCAGGTGATAGCGGCGGCATTATACATATTGTATCGACTAATCTGGTCCATGCCCAACCGTTCTTCCAATTGTACGAAACTACTGAATGGAACCATATCACCTTGGTTATTGGTGACACTTAGTCTTAGCACATCGCTGATTTGCTTTTGCGATTGCTCTCCGGCAGAAAGTTTTACTTGGTAAATACGTCCGAATTCTACGAAATCGTTGACATAAGCTTGTCCCATATAGTAAGCTAGTGTGGAAAACACATCACTGAGGTTAAGTCCCATTACTTGCACTTTGTTTCGGTCGATATTAAGGAAATATTGTGGAACATCGGCTTCGTATGAGCTGGTGAGCCCTGATATGGAAGGCTCTTCTCGGTAAGAGGCCAAAAGGGTTTCTACGGCTTTCTGCAATTCTTCGGTGCCCAACGAACGGCGGTCTTCCAACTCTAGCTGCAATCCGCCTGTGTTGCCTAGCCCGGGGATAGCAGGAGGAACCAGAGCAAAAGCCTGTGCTTGCTGTATGCGGACATATGCCTCTTGGTTGAAGCGGTCCACTATAGCCTGTGCCGAATGCTCCTTGCCTTTGCGCTCTTTCCAATCCTTCAGGACAACGAAGTAGGTTCCGCTATTGCTTTGTGCTCCTCCGCTCATAATGCCGAAACCACTTATTCCCATGTAGGTTTTTACTTCGGGATAACTGTTCAATATGGCATCCACTTGGAGCCCTACATTCTCGGTTCGTTCCAGGGAAGCCGCAGGAGGAAGTTGTATTGCCACAATGAAATAGCCGTCGTCCTCGGCTGGAATGAAAGTGGATGGCTCTCTCATAAACAGAAAAATGGCCAGCACGGTGATAGCGGCGTACGAAAGCATAGCCCACACCGGATGGATTAATAATTTTCCCACTACTTTGTCGTAGGTTCTTTGTATGGAATTATAAAATTTGTCGAACCAGACGAATATTTTTGACTTCTTCTCAGGAGTGGGTTTCAGAAACAGCGCACACAATGCGGGAGTCAATGTCAGAGAGTTGAAACCGCTTAATACCGTAGAGGCGGCGATAGTTAAAGCAAACTGTTTGTATAGTTGTCCTGAGATGCCGCTGATTAAAGTGGTAGGAATGAATACTGCCAATAGCACTAATACTACGCCGATGATCGGGCCGATGATTTCGTCCATTGCTTTTTCCACTGCTTCTTTCGGTTCATATTTGCCTGTATCGAGCAGACGTGTGGCGTTTTCCACTACAACAATGGCATCGTCCACAACGATGGCTATGGCTAGAATCAGTCCGAATAAGGTAAGCGTATTGATGGAGAAGTTTAGTATGGCCATAACAGCCAGTGTACCGATAAGGGATACCGGAATGGTGATACAAGGGATGAGTACTGCGCGCCAGTTTTGCAAGAAGAGAAAGATGACGAGAATCACCAGAAGAGTGGCTTCGATGAAGGTCCTTAGCACTTCGTTGATAGAACTATGTACTACATCGGTGGTATCCAGAGTAACGTGATATTGCACGCCGGAGGGGAAACTTTCGGACAGCTCTTTCATGCGTTGTCGTACTCCTTTGGATACATCGAGTGAGTTGGAACCGGGCAATTGGTATATAGCTATAGCGGCCGCTTCTTTTCCTTGTAAGCGTGAGACGCTTTCGTAAGAAGCACTTCCCAAATCGATGCGAGCTACATCTTTTAACCGGAGCAGCTGGCCGCCGCTTTCGGTACGCAATACGATGTTACCGAACTCTTCGGGAGTCTTCAGACGCCCTTGCACATCTAAAGAGTATTGGAAAGAGTTATCGGCGCTTTTACCGGTAGGTTGCCCCACGTAACCGGCCGATACTTGCATGTTTTGTTGCGAGATGGCGGCGTATATTTCTTGTGGGGTAAGATTACGGATACGCATGGTTTCGGGGTCGAGCCAGATTCGCATGGAATAGTCTCCGGCACCCATTACGTTAACAGCACCTACACCTGGAACACGACTAAGCTGATCGGACAGATTCAGTTGGGCAAAGTTGGATAGATAGAGTCCGTCGTATATGGAATCTCCGGTAAGGGTGAGGAACATAACGATGTTTGATGATTGCTTTTGCACCGTCACTCCTTGTTGTTTTACCGCTTCCGGCAGACTGGCCATTACAGCGTTTACACGGTTTTGCACCATGACGGTAGCCATGTCGATATCAGTTCCTACTTCGAATGTTACCGTTAAGGAGTAAGCACCCGAAGCGGATGAGTTGGAACTCATATACATCATGCCTTCTACTCCGTTCACTTGTTGTTCGATGGGGATACCTACGGTTTGCGCAATGGTTTGTGCATTTGCCCCGGGGTATACGGCGCTCACTTGTACGGTAGGCGGAGTGATTTCGGGATATTGCGCAATAGGCAGTATGTTTAAAGTCACCAATCCCGCTACGATAAGGAGTAGCGAGACCACTGTGGCGAAAATGGGACGTTCTATGAAGAATTTGGAAAACATAAGCTATTTATTTTTTGAGAGTTTGTAATTTATTAAAGTATCGAGAAGCTAGTGTTTTGCTCGGAAGTTAAAGAAGTTATTGTTTTCGTCAGGAGTCAAAGGAGTTATTGTTTCGCTTAGGAGTTGAATGAGGAATGATCGTAAAAACTATTATTCTTTATCTATCGAGCCGGTTTATCGGTTGATATCTACTCGTTACTTCCTTTATCTTCTTTGCTTCCTTTGTCGCTTTTTATATCTTTTACCTCTTTTGCTTTCTTTATTTCCTACCTTCTTTCTTTCATAATCGGCCGAATCGGCATCCCATTCCGTACTTTCAACAATGCTTCCGTTACATATCGTTCATTGGGTGCAAGCCCTTTGGTCACTAACCGTAAGGTGTCGTCGATCAGTTGTCCTACCTCTATAGGACGATAATTCACAATATTGGAGTCGTTTACAACATATAGATATTTACCCAATTGGTCGGTACCGATAGAAGCATCGTCTACCAGTACGGCATTTTTGGCTTCTCCATAAGGCAAAGTAACGCTGATGTATGAACCTGTTTTTAATAAACCGTTAGGATTGTCCAGTTCGGCACGGAGTTTCAATGTTCCGGTAGAGAGAGTAATGTTTGGCGATAAATAATCTAGCTTGGCTCTCCACGTTTGTTTGCCATCGGTTCCCAGACGGACGGTTACATAATAACTTTCCTTCGGGTTGGGCTTTAGAAGCTTTTCGGAAAGATTTTGTGCCAGCCATTGATTGTCCGCTACGTTAAAGTAAGAATACATTTTGTCGTCTTTGTATACGGTTGCCAAAGTTACAGGCGATACGGCTCCGGCAATATAAGTTCCCACAGAGTATACAGCTAGGCTGATTTGTCCGTCGCTGGGTGATTTAACATAACAATATGCCAGATTGGTACGCGCGGTTCGCAACGCTGCCTGAGCATTACTGACGGCAGCTTCGCTTTCTTTTACATTTGATTCTGCTTGCAAAAACTGAATGCGGCTGACCGCATCGCTTTTAATAGCTTCTTTCATCCGTTCATAATTGTTGCGGGCATAATCGAGCGAGGCCTCTGCGGTTTTCAAAGACGCTTCTGCTTGTGCTACGGCGTCTTCGTAAGTGGTGGGCTCAATAATAAAGAGTAACTGACCTTTCTTTACCCGTTCGCCCGGATTAAACAAATTAGCTTGCAGTGTGCCGTTTACCCTGCCTACCAAAGCGATGGTAGCATCGGCATCCAGATAGCCCGGATAGTCTTTGGTTAGAGTTACGTCTTTCACTATGGGGCGGGCTACTTCAATCGGAAGAGCCTCCGATAAAGCCTGCGTTCCTTGTTTCTTGTTACCGCATCCTGTCAGTAGGAATCCTGTGAGGAGCGTCAGTAGAAATAGCTTTTTCATATTGGGTCTTATATTTTAGTTTAGTAGTTAAAATAGTTATTCAAGTTTCGCAGATTTTGCTTGTCTCGAGTAACGGGACTTTTTAAAAGCACCATCCGCCTCCCAGAGCCTGATACATCCTGACCAAGCATATAAGTGAATAACCTTTGGCCTGTACCATGGAATTTTCGTAAGAAAGTAATGAACGCTGGGCATCCAACACATTCTGAAACGGAGATAATCCTTGTTTGTACAGTTCGAGCGATAATTTCAGAGTCTCGCGCCCTTGGTAAATTACCTCTCTTAAAGCAACCGCCTGTTTGATGGAGTTGGAGTAAGCAGACATCGCATCGTCCACCTCCTGTACGGCAGTTAATACGGTTTGATTATATTGATTGATAGCTTCGTCCAATTGTACACGGGCCAATCGGCTGGCGTTATAAAGTTGTCCTCCGCTAAAGAAAGTCCAAGTCATGCTGGGCGCTAGTTGCCAGGTCATGCTTTTTCTTTTCGTTAACTCTCTTGTCTCGTGAGCTGCATAACCAATGGAACCGTTTAGGCTGAATTTAGGTAACAAGTCTGCTTTCGAAGCCCCTAAAGAAGCGGCTTGGGCACGGATACTCCGTTCGGCGGACCTGATGTCGGGACGGCGTCGTAGCAAATTGGCCGGTAAACCTATGCCGACTGCCTCTACATAGTCTGGTAGCGGTTTGGGAGTTGAAAGCATGCTTCGTATCTCATTCGGGTACACCCCTATCAGTACAGCTAAACTGTTGATGTATTGAATGATTCCGGCTTCAACGGAAGGGATGGAAGCCAGTGTGTTGTAATATACCGATTTGGCTTGGGCAACATCCAATTTAGAGGCCAGTCCTGTCTGGTAGCGAACTTCAGTGATATTTACAACCTGTTTTTGCGAGGCGCTGTTACGTTGCAATACTTCTAATTCTTGTTGGTATTGCCTCAAATTAAAATAAGCGATAGCTACTTGTGCACACAGAGAAATCATCGTGGCGTTATATTCTTCTTGGGAGACCATGAAATTTTCTTTTTGTGCTTCTGCTCTTAAACGGATGCTTCCGAACACATCTATTTCCCAGTTCATAGATATGGCGGCATCCCAGTATCCTGCCCATGATTGGGGTTCACCGGTAGTAGTGCCGCTACTTTTCTGTCTGTTCCATCCGCCACCCAGCGAAAGGTTGGGGAAGAATTTTCCTTGTTGTATCCGCCAGTTGAGACGTGCCATCTCCATTTGATTAATGGCTTTAATGGCGGAATTATTTTGTATTATAGCTACTTGGATAAGTGAGTCGAGCGTGGAGTCGTGAAAAACCTTCCACCAGATGTCACTTACCGGAAGTTGTTGTTGAAACAGGCTATCTTCGGGCCAAACGGTTGGCATGGAATTTTCCGGATGGATATCACGCATTTGTGCCGTGCATAAGATAGGTACTGCAAAAAGGAGGAATAAACACTTCTTCATAAGTTTTACACGTTTAAGTCTTATGTGTAACATCAAAATAAGGATTTTGTTTGAGGCTCTTTGACTACAAAGTTCAATTTTTTCATTTTTCCCTTTGTATAAGAGATTCAATTGGTTAAATTTGCCACGGCTTTATTTCTTTTCATATAAAAAGAGAAGTGGAAAGGGGAAAGAAGGGGCTCTCTTATCCGAAAACAGAGGATTATGTGAGGATAGGAGAAAGATACACTTCTTTTGGAAGGAAAAGATAAAGTCGCTTCTAATCGTGAGAGAGTAGATAAGAATTTACTAATACCAAAAATAAACAAAGATGAGTTTAAAAATTGTTGTATTGGCAAAACAAGTACCTGATACCAGAAATGTGGGAAAGGATGCCATGACCGCAGAGGGAACGGTAAACCGTGCTGCTCTGCCGGCTATATTTAATCCGGAAGATTTAAATGCTTTGGAACAAGCGTTGCGTTTGAAAGACCAGTATCCGGGTTCTACAATTACAATCTTGACAATGGGGCCGGGTCGTGCTGCCGAAGTAATCAGAGAAGGTTTATACCGTGGTGCGGATAATGGTTATCTGCTTACCGACCGTGCTTTTGCCGGAGCCGATACGTTGGCTACCTCGTATGCATTGGCTACAGCTATCCGCAAGATTAAGGAGTTCGATGTAATTATCGGTGGTCGTCAGGCTATCGATGGTGATACGGCTCAAGTAGGCCCGCAGGTTGCCGAGAAATTAGGCTTGACACAAATTACGTATGCAGAGGAAATATTGAATGTGGACAAGGAAAAGGGACGCATTACGGTAAAACGCCATATCGATGGTGGTGTTGAGACAGTGGAAGGCCCTCTTCCTATCGTAATAACCGTAAACGGTTCGGCTGCTCCTTGCCGCCCGCGTAATGCGAAGCTGGTACAGAAGTATAAACGTGCCTTGGGAGCACAGGAAAAGGCTGCTATAACGAAGGACGGAGAAGCGCTTCCTTATGCCGACCTCTACGAGAAGTATTCCTATCTTAATATTATCGAATGGAATGTGGCGGATGTGCAGGGTGATCTTGCCCAATGCGGTTTGTCCGGTTCTCCTACAAAAGTGAAAGCCATTCAGAATATCGTGTTTCAAGCGAAGGAAAGCAAAACTCTTTCCGGTTCGGATAAGGATGTAGAAGATTTGATTGTTGAACTGTTAGCTAACCATACTATCGGATAAAATTATGAATAACGTATTTGTATATTGTGAGATTGAAGGCAAAACAGTTGCCGATGTAAGTCTCGAACTATTGACCAAAGGCCGTAAGTTAGCGAATCAGTTAGGTTGCCAGCTCGAAGCGGTAGTAGCCGGAAGCGGTCTTGACGGAGTTGAAAAACAAGTATTGCCTTATGGAGTGGACGTGTTGCATGTGTTTGATGCTCCGGGCTTGTTCCCTTATACTTCTTTACCCCATTCTTCTGTTTTAATCAATCTATTCAAAGAAGAGAAACCTCAGATCTGTCTGATGGGCGCTACCGTTATCGGTCGTGATCTCGGTCCGCGCGTATCTTCTGCGTTGACCAGTGGTTTGACAGCCGACTGTACTTCGCTTGAGATCGGTTCGCACGAAGATAAAAAAGCGGGAGTAACGTATGAAAACCTGTTGTATCAAATTCGTCCGGCTTTCGGTGGTAACATCGTGGCTACCATTGTGAATCCCGAACACCGTCCGCAGATGGCTACGGTACGTGAGGGCGTGATGAAGAAAGAAATCTTGGACGTTAATTACCAAGGTAAGGTAGTGAAGCATGATGTGGCAAAATTTGTGCCCGAAACAGATTATGTGGTAAAGGTGATAGACCGCCATGTAGAGAAGGCTAAACACAATCTGAAAGGGGCGCCAATCGTGGTGGCTGGAGGATACGGTATGGGTTCGAAGGAAGGTTTCGATATGCTGTTCGACCTGGCGAAAGAGCTCCATGCCGAAGTTGGTGCGAGCCGTGCGGCAGTGGATGCAGGCTTTGCCGACCATGACCGCCAGATTGGTCAGACCGGTGTGACGGTTCGTCCGAAACTTTATATTGCTTGCGGTATTAGCGGACAGATTCAGCACATTGCCGGTATGCAAGAGAGCGGTATTATTATTTCGGTGAACAACGATCCGAATGCACCTATCAATACCATAGCTGATTATGTCATCAATGGCTCGGTGGAAGAAGTGATTCCCAAAATGATTAAGTATTATAAACAGAACAGTAAATAATGGCAAACTTTTATAAAGACATACCGGAACTCAAGTATCACTTGAACAATCCGATGATGAAGCGTATCTGTGAACTGAAAGAGCGCGCTTACAGAGATAAAGACGAGTTTGACTATGCACCAGTCGATTTTGAGGATGCAATAGACTCTTATGATAAGGTGCTGGAAATAACCGGTGAGATTAGTGGCGAAATCATTGCTCCCAATGCGGAGGGTGTAGATGCCGAAGGGCCTCATTGTGCCGATGGCCGGGTACAGTATGCATCGGGAACGGTGCAGAATCTGGATGCAATGGTGAAGGCCGGTTTGAACGGCATGACCATGCCGCGTCGTTTCGGCGGACTGAACTTCCCGATTACTCCGTATACCATGTGTGCGGAAATCGTGGCGGCTGCCGATGCAGGTTTCGGAAACATCTGGTCGTTGCAGGATTGTATTGAAACGCTTTATGAGTTCGGTAACGAAGATCAGCACAGCCGTTTCATTCCGCGCGTATGTGCAGGCGAAACTATGTCGATGGACCTGACGGAACCGGATGCAGGCTCCGATTTACAGAGCGTGATGTTGAAGGCTACTTTCGATGAGAAAGAAAACTGCTGGCGCCTGAACGGTGTGAAACGTTTCATTACGAATGGTGACGCTGATATCCATTTGGTATTGGCTCGCTCGGAAGAGGGAACGAAGGACGGACGTGGCTTGTCTATGTTCATTTATGATAAGAATCAAGGCGGTGTAAATGTGCGTCGTATTGAGAATAAATTAGGCATTCACGGTTCGCCTACTTGCGAGCTGGTATATAAAAATGCCAAAGCCGAGCTTTGCGGCGACCGTAAGTTGGGCTTGATTAAGTATGTAATGGCATTGATGAACGGTGCCCGTCTGGGCATTGCCGCTCAGTCGGTAGGTTTGTCGCAGGCAGCTTATAACGAAGGTCTGGCTTATGCCAAAGACCGTAAACAATTCGGCAAGGCGATCATCGATTTCCCGGCTGTATACGATATGCTGGCTATCATGAAGGCGAAGTTGGATGCCGGACGTTCGCTGTTGTACCAGACTTCCCGTTACGTGGATATCTATAAAGCGTTGGACGATATTGCCCGTGAACGCAAACTTACTCCGGAAGAGCGTCAGGAGCAGAAGACCTATGCGAAGTTGGCGGATGCTTTCACTCCGTTGGCAAAGGGTATGAACTCTGAGTATGCCAACCAGAATGCATACGATTGTATCCAAATTCACGGCGGTTCGGGTTTCATGTTGGAATATGCCTGTCAACGTATTTATCGCGATGCGCGCATTACTTCCATTTACGAAGGAACCACTCAATTGCAGACTGTGGCTGCCATCCGATACGTAACAAACGGTTCGTATGCCGCTACGCTTCGCAACTATGAGCAAGTGCCGTGCAGTGAAGAAATGAAACCTTTGCTGGAACGTGTGAAAGAGATGACTGCTAAGTTTGAGGCTTGCACCAATGCGGTGAAAGAAACTCAGAATCAGGAATTGCTGGACTTCGTAGCCCGTCGTCTTTACGAAATGGCAGCTGTGTGTGTCATGTCTCACCTCCTTATTCAGGATGCTACCCGTGAGCCGGAAATGTTTGCTAAGTCAGCATTGGTTTATGTGAATTATGCAGAAGCGGAAGTAGAGAAACACTTCAACTTTATTCGTAAGTTCAAAGCAGAAGAGTTGGAAGCTTATCGTAAATAATCCGTTTTACGGATGATACGGAGAGCCTGAAGAAACGAGTAAAGAGATGGGCTTACCGTAAACAATCCGTTCCGGACTATTATAGAATAAAGGTACGAAGAGGTGCAACTTGTTCGGGCCTTTGAAACGCAATTAATGCGGATGTGTGCAGAAATAGATGGTTAATCTGCGTTATCCGTGTTAATTGCGTTATTGTTTCGTCTTTTGATATAAAATAACTACTTTAGCCGGAAACTCTAAGAATAGATACTATGAAACTTTTATTGAAGATAGCGGTTCTTCCTTTTGTAACCGTTTGTTTGGTAGCCGGTAGTTGTTTGCCGGTAGTCGCACAGAATAAATTCCCTGATTTTCCACCTGACAGTCTTACCAAGAATACGCATAAGAAACAAATGTTGGAACAGTTGGGAATCCGGTTGCCCGTGTTACCTTCTACACGCATCGATCCGAATCGTCCGAAAGGGACTACTCCCCGTTATCCCGATTCCCTGTCTGATAGTCCTTATGGATGGGCGGATACGGAAGAGTATGGAGACGGTTCGCCGAAGAATCTGTATTTTTTCCGTACGGACTGGGGATTGTGGAACAATTATAAAGAGGAGTTTGTAGGACAGTATGAGCCGATTGATTTACTGCGGGCGGAAAATGGTACTCCTATCAATACACCGCAACTGTGGTGGGACAAACGTCGGCCGGAACTGGCAAAGCTATGCGAAGAAGATATATGGGGAATGGTTCCGGATGAAGCCGGGAATTTAATCATCCGATGGGAGCTTACCGATTCAGTCGTGGTGGATTCGATAGCCGGAAAGTGTCTGAAGACGGTAATCCGGGGTATCATCGATACTTCTTCTTATCCGCAACTAAAGCATGCTCCGGAAATTGCGGCTACTTTATGGAGCCCGTTACGTCTCTCATCACACAAAATACCCTTCTTAATCCATATCGGGGAATGCCGTGAGGCTTTCAAACAAGCTGCTTTGGCACAGGGATGGGGCTATCTTACCTATGAGCAGTCGGCCTTGCAACCCGACCACGGCGCTTATTTAAGCGATTACCTGATAGGATTATTGAATAAAGGAAATTGGCGTCGTCCGCAGGATTGGGGGACGATACGCGTATGGGCTTGGGGCATAAGCCGCTTGCTCGACCGTTTGGATACTACCGGCTTGGATGTGCGGCGCTGTGGTGTAATCGGATTCTCCCGTTTGGGTAAGACGGCAATAGCGACAGCCATGTTCGATGAACGTATAGCCGTTGTTTATGCCGGTTGCTCCGGCTGTTTGGGTGTAACTCCGGTGCGGCGGCATTTTGGGGAAGACCTGGAGTTTATTCCTTATTATTGGTTTGCCGGAAACATGATGAAGTATTGCGGTGCTCTGAGCGAGGACAGTTATTTGCCACGTAAGGTTGCCAACCTGAAGATAGATACGCATGCTTTTATAGCTTTATTAGCTCCTCGTACCTTATTTATTACAGCCGGTGCGGACGATTTGTGGAGCGATTCGAAAGGAGCTGTCCTTAGTGCAAAAGCCGCTACGCCCGTATACGAACTGTTAGGCAAGAAAGGTTTAGTGATGGAAGGAACAGAACCGGTATTGAATACAGTGTATGATGGTGGCAGCATTGTGTATCACTATCACGAAGGAGGTCATACTTATTCGCCGGAAAGTCTGCCTGTGTTCATAAAGTTGGCAAAGGAGGCGTTTAAATAGTCGTGCTTATTCCTTTTCCTTTTTAATAAAGTGAGGAAACATACTCATACAGCTTCTTGTAAAACGGGTGACGGGTAAGGGTGGAGGCATCTCCCAAGATAATCAGTTTCATCCGGGCGCGGGTCATGGCAACATTCATTCGGCGGAGGTCATTAAGGAAGCCGATATCCCCGTTGTCATTGGCACGTACCAGGCTGATGAGGATTACGTCACGTTCCTGCCCCTGAAAACCGTCTACTGTATTGATGGATATAAGCTCTTTATATGGCGCAAAAAAAGGATGGTTGCGCAGTAATTGGCGTAAGTAATGTACTTGAGCCTGATAAGGAGAGATAATGCCGATATCAATCCGCTCCTCCAGAATGCGCCGTTTCCCGATTTTACTCAGGTAGGCTTCTAATTGTTGCAAAGTAAGTTCGGCTTCATTCTTATTCACACGGCCGAAACTTCTCTCTACAAATTCCTCTTTGGCTTCCATATCTTCGGTATTGACCCATACGATGGGTGTATCATAGTCGAGAATGCCGCGATATTTTACTTCCGGTGCCGATTGGAGGTTCCCATGGTAGAACCATTCTGAAGAGAAGCGCATGATGGCATTGTTCATACGGTATTGTATGTTCAGGAGCGAGACACATTCCGGTTTGCTTTTGGCAATGCGTTGCATCAGTGTGGTGCTTAATCCTCCTTTCTGCGCTTCGTAACACGTAATGACGGGTGGAAGTTGGCAATGGTCGCCCGCCAGAATCACACGGTTCGCTTTTCGGATGGCAATCCAACAAGCGGCTTCGAGGGCTTGGGCGGCTTCGTCGATGAAGAGCGTTGCAAAATGCTGCCTGAACAATACCTTATTGGCTGCTCCGGACAGGGTGCAGGCTATCACACGCGCTTCGCCGAAAAGGGAGTCGTGGATACGCATTTCCAAATCCTCGGCTCTGTCTCGTAATGAATTAATCTTTTTCTTGATGCTTTGGGAATGTCCTTTTCCTCGGGTTTCGTATAGTTGGCGGATGGTACTGCGGATACTATACAGCAGCGGATAATCGGGATGAGCCTCGAAACGATGCTCGTAGGTAAACGAGAGCATTTTGTCGTTCACACGTACCGGATTGCCTATGCGGAGTACCGGAATGCCGCGGTCTACAAGCTTTTCCGAGATCCAGTCGACGGCCATATTGCTTTGTGCGCAGACCAGTACCTGATTCTCACGATGAAGCGTTTCATACACGGCCTCTACCAGTGTGGTTGTTTTGCCTGTTCCCGGAGGGCCATGTACAATGGCTACATCTTTGGCATGGAGCACTTTATTTACGGCCTGTTCTTGCGAAGTATTCAGCCAGGGGAAACGAAGCGGGGTAAACGAGAGTTCCGTGGCAGGGAGAGTGCCGTGAAAAATCTCGCGTAATTCTGTGAGGCGTCCGTTCCGGTCGTTCATAACCGCTTTTAAAGAGGCGAACATTAGTTTGAATATATTCTCGTCGAAACTCAATTGGATACCTGGGCGTTCCATGTTTTGTAATAGCAACAAGGCGTCCGTTCTGGGTAAAATCACCACCATACGATTGTCCTCTACGTAATTCACCGTAGCATTGAAGTTCAGGTAGCGGCAGCCGCCCTCTTCTATATCGACGTCGAAAAACATAACCGGACGGCCAAACTCAAAATGGTGCTCTTCGTCCAGATGGTCGGTACGTGAAATCTCCACCACGAGTTGGTTGAGCGAGTTATAGTAGCTTTTGCCAATGGATAGCGGATACCAACAAATTCCTTTGCGCACTTTTTTATCTATACCCATCCGGTCGGTTTGTTGCATGAAGAGTTCTTTTTCGTAATTGTACTCCGTTTCCAGTAGCTCGTATTGTTGTTGTATGGCTGATATTGACGACATGTGTTTCTTTCTTTATGCGGATTATTTTATCACAGGTTGCGCGGCTTTGCTTTCTTGATACTTTTTATTCTCTATCTCTTTTATACTTTCTATTCTTCCTCTTGTTCCTTCGTCTTCTCTCTTTCTTCATTTGTTTATTCCTCTTCCGGCTTCTTTACCTCTTCTAACTCCTTTTCTTTCAACATCTGAGCCCGCGATTTACTTTGAGTTACTAAATAAACCCCGGAGAACACCAATACGATGGCAAGTCCTTTGGACCATCCGAAAACTCCCAATCCGATGATGACGGAAACGATAGAGGCAATAATCGGCTGGGTATAATTGTACATGCTCAGTACGGTAGGGCGCAATATCTTTTGGGCTACCATCAGCAGGAGGAAGGTCATAAATGTGGCGATTACTATGACAAACCCTATTTCACCCCACGTTGTCAGTGACAGTTTGTCGAAGGGAAGAGCGGAAACTTCATGATAGGAGAAAGGAATGAAACACATGGCAGCGTAGGTAAACATCCACTTCATACAGGTAATAGGGCTGTATCGCGTAACTAAGCCTTTGAAAAAGGTCAGGTAAGCGGCAAAACTAACTTGAGCTATGAAACACATGATATCCCCCCAAATACTACTGTTTTGTCCTCCTTGTCCCGAACTTCCGAGAATCAGTATCAAAGCGCCGATAGCTCCCAGAAACACACCGCCGACTTTCTTTCCGGTAACGGGTTCGTGCAGGTAAATGGCTGCCAGAATCATGGTGGCGATGGGCGCCATAGTCGTAATGATGGAGGCATTGATCGGTGAAGTGAGCGAAAGGCCGAATATAAACATGCCTTGGTTGAATACAATAGCAAACAGTGCCGCGAAAAACAACAGCATTAAGTCATGAGGTCTCACTTCTTCATGCTTAACGAATAAGGAAGCTATCCAAAAACAAACAGCTCCTCCCACCATACGGAAGGTGGCCAGTGAAAGAGCCGTCACCTCTGTGCTCATAATATCCTTTCCGATGGGTGCCATCAGCCCCCAGGCGATGCTGGCTATCAGCATGCAAATGTGTCCGGTATAATGCTTATTGTTCATAATGATGCATGGATTATAAGTTATTCTTGCGACAAAGTTACGGTTATTCGGTGGAAAAAGAATCATCGATAAATAGTTTTTTGCCAAGCCCCTTTTTCTTTCGGTTTTTATTTCTAACTTTGTTGCAGTGGCAACCCATGTTGCTTTAAACAGGATATTTACCATGAAAAAGCAAGCTGACTATATTAAGCGTATTGAGATTAAAGCCTTGTGGGGACGCAAGGACAAGGACATTATTTGGGATTTGCGGCCGGACGTGAACATTTTAAGCGGAGTAAACGGGATTGGTAAAAGTACCATTTTGAATAAGTCGGTTCATAGACTGGCTTCGATGACTTCCGGCGAACTGAATGGAAATGAAGAGCCGAATGTGCGGTTGGTCTTCTCGCCGGAGGACGCTACGTTTCTTCGTTTTAGTGTAATCCGGAGTTTCGACCGCCCGTTGATACATTCTGATTTATTGGAGAAAATAGTGGATAAGAATGTGGGTACGGAACTCGATTGGCAGATCTATCAATTGCAGCGTCGTTATCTCGATTATCAGGTGAATATCGGTAACCGCATCATTGAGTTGCTTTCTACCGGAGATCCGGATGCACAGGTTAAAGCTGCGGAAGTATCCCTTCCGAAGAAGAAGTTTCAAGACATTATTGACGATTTGTTCAGCGAAACCGGGAAGAAGATTTTGCGGAAGAGTAACGAAATTGCTTTCGAGCAGGTAGGCGAGACCCTGTATCCCTATCAGCTTTCTTCCGGTGAAAAGCAAATACTGGCTATTCTGCTCACTGTGTTGGTGCAGGATAATCAACCGTTTACTTTGTTTATGGATGAACCCGAAGTGTCGTTACATGTAGAGTGGCAGCAACGACTGATTTCACTTATACGCGAGTTAAACGATAAAGTACAGATTATACTTACTACCCATTCGCCTGCCGTCATTATGAATGGTTGGATGGATGCCGTAACGGAAGTAAGCGATATCACTGGTTCGTTGGTGGAAGAATAACCGGAACCTGTTCTATATAGGAATGATAAAACATGGGAAAACGATTAGTAGAAAATCTGAATTCGTTCTATATTGGGGCGGCCAATCAACTAAGGCCTAAGAATACACGGAAAAAAATCATTGCATACGTGGAAAGTTATGATGATGTCTTTTTCTGGCGGACTTTATTGAGCGAGTTCGAGAATGAAAAGTATTGCTTTCAGGTGATGCTTCCTTCTTCTCATTCTTTGGCTAAAGGTAAAAAAACAGTCCTGATGAATACATTGGGCTGTTCGTTGGGTCAGAATATGATTGCGTGTGTAGACAGTGATTATGATTATCTGCTACAGGGAACCACTAATACATCGCGCCGCATCATCAACAATAAATACATCTTTCATACGTATGCCTATGCCATAGAGAATTTCCAGTGCTATGCGGAGGGTCTGCATCAGGTTTGTGTGATGGCTACATTGAATGATCATCCGGTGGTCGATTTTCCTGCGTTCCTGCGTTTATATTCTCAAATAGCCTATCCTCTCTTTGTATGGTCCATCTGGTTTTATCGCAGACATAAACTGAATAAGTTTTCCTTGCTGGACTTCTGCAATGTGGTAAAGCTGGAGCATGTGGATATGTATCATCCGGAGATTTCCTTACAGCGGATGCAGAAGTATGTGGAACGGAAGCTGAAGCGATTGGAAAAGGAGTATGCTTTCGCTGTGGCCGAAGTGGACGCGTTGCGTAAGGAACTGAGGCGGTTGGGAGTGACGCCCGATAATACATATATGTTCATACAAGGACATCATATCATGGATAATGTGGTGATGAAGCTCCTAGGTCCGGTTTGCGCCCGCTTGCGTCGGGAACGGGAGAATGAAATCAAGAATCTGGCTGAACACGATATACAGTTTCAGAATGAACTCACCGCTTACCAACATAGCCAGGCCAGTCCGGAATTTATGTTGAAGAAGCATGTAGGATATAAAGAGTCGGTTTTGTATCAGCGTATACAGAAAGATATTCAAGATTTTATAGCTTCACTAGATTGATGTAATTCTTCTCGGGACTCTCCCTGTTTAGTTTTAGCTGCGTCTGCGGTTTGGCAGATAGATTGTGGTGAATGAAAAATAAGTTATTATATGTTACACTTTGACAGCGATTATATGGAAGGAGCGCACCCCGAATTGATGCGCCGCCTGATGGAAACAAATTTAGAACAAACTTCCGGCTACGGAACAGACTCCTATACTTTGGAAGCGAAACGATTAATTGTGGAAGCTTGTGGCATGCCTCAGGCAAAAGTACACTTTTTGGTAGGAGGAACGCAGACCAATGCTACGGTGATTGACGGCCTTTTGGCTCGTCACGAAGGAGTGCTGGCGGCGGATACAGCCCATATCAATGTGCATGAAGCCGGTGCGATAGAGGCCTCCGGTCATAAGGTACTTGCATTGCCGCAACACCAAGGTAAGGTATCTCCGGAAACGGTGAAGAATTATATAGCGGATTTCTATCGTGATGAGACCTACGAGCATATGGTTGCTCCCGGTATGCTTTACATTTCCCACCCTACGGAATACGGAACCCTTTATTCTTTGGATGAGCTGGAAGCATTGAGCCGGATTTGCAGGGAGGCGGATATACCTCTTTATATGGATGGTGCACGGCTGGGATATGCCTTAACTGCCGATGGTACGGACGTCACGTTGGCTGATATAGCCCGACTATGCGATGTGTTCTATATCGGTGGTACGAAAGTGGGTGCACTTTTCGGTGAGGCTGTAGTGGTGACCCGTCCCGGTTTGTTGCCTCATTTCTTTCCGCTTGTCAAACAACATGGCGCTTTATTGGCCAAGGGCCGTTTGTTAGGGGTGCAGTTTGAAACATTGTTTACCGATAATCTGTATTTGCGTATAGCCCGCCATGCTGTGGATATGGCGATGCTGTTGAAGAAAGCGTTTGTAGAGAGAGGGTATAAGATGTATATAGATTCGCTCACGAACCAACAGTTTTTCTGTTTGCCTAATGAAGATTTGGACCGCTTGTCACAGTATGCTACTTTCGAGCTGTGGGGAGCACGCGGCAAAACGGATACTGTAGTACGTTTCGTAACTAGTTGGGCTACTCGTAAGGAAGATGTTGAGCATTTTATATCTTACCTGTAGCCAAGCATTTTGCTTCCTGAAGGGATAGAGAGAAAATACCGATAGGAGGTTAAACGAAATGTTCATTTTTTCTTTCGAGGGAATATTGTTTATAGGTCGTTTCATTACCGCAAACGGGACATTCTTGTATAACGTATAATGAACACTTTTAGGGGACTCATCCGTCCTGTTAGCGGGATGTCAAGCCGTAGGCCTGTCACTTCCTGAGCCGTAGGCCTGCGGCTACCCCAAGTGCCAAGCCTACGGCTCGACATTGGATAGGCCTATGGCTTTGCATCGGCTAAACCGGAGTAACGACATTGGCCAAACCAAAGAAATTGCATCTGTCAACCCAGAGAAACCTCATCTACTAAACTAGAGTAATCACATCTGCCTACTTAAATAGTCGCCTTAGCCCTATCTAAGTATTTAGCATGCTTGAGTAACCATATAACCTCGTTTATCGGTACGGCAACCACTGTGTATCGGGTGTGCAACCCGGACATTTCCTCGGCAATGTCTCATGGTGTCATCTATCTTCCCTTTCTCTCTCGTCTTCCTTGTGAGTTGGACAATAGGGAATGGCTGTCTCCATTAATTTTCTATTACTTTGAGGAAGCCTCTAAGTGTTGTTAAAGAAACGAGCACAGGTTTTGCTTCTGTTCTTTTCTTTACAGCGATACGATAGAGAAATAGTAGAGACTCTCGTAAATAGCGCTGAATATTCCGAATCCGAGTATTCCTGCTGTGCAGATAACCAAGCTCAAACGGGTATAGCTATCGCTTTTAATGGTGGCTATAGGTGCATCATTCGGAAGGATATACATGGCTTTCACAATCTTCAGGTAATAGAAAAGGGAGATCACCGTGTTGAGCAAAGCGATGAATACCAACCAGAAGTTTCCTCCGTTGAAGGCTGAAACAAATACAAAGAACTTGCTGAAGAATCCGGCGAATGGCGGAATACCCGCTAACGAAAATAATGCCAGCGTCATGATGAAACACAGTTTCGGATTGGTTTGGTATAATCCGTTGTAATCCTCTATATCTACTTTGCCGCGACTCTTTTGCTCTATGATGTTGATAACGCCGAAAGCGGCAAGGTTGGCTGCTATGTACACCAGAACGTAGAATGCCAAAGAAGTCATGCCTATTGCGTTGCCACCCATAACGGCCAAAACGATATAACCGGCTTGGGAGATACTACTGAATGCCATGAATCGTTTCAGGTTTTGTTGACGGATAGCAAACAGGTTACCGATGGTGATGGTAGCAATAATCACGATGTACAACATGGGATGCCATTGTTCCATCATCGCTCCGAACACTTTTACCAATACCATCATTAATACGAAGACTGCAGAACCTTTAGAGATAACCGACAAATAGGACGTCACTGTAGTAGGGGCGCCTTGGTAAGCGTCGGCTGTCCACAGATGGAATGGAACCAGAGAAATCTTGAAGCCCAATCCGGCGAAAAAGAATACCAGCGACATGATTTGTAAAGGACTGCCTGTAAGACCGGCAGGAATATCACGGAAGTATAGCGTTCCGATGGTTCCGTAAATGAATGAGATTCCATACAGCATTAATCCGGATGAGAAAAGAGCGCTCAGAATATATTTGGCTCCTGCTTCGGCGGAATGTTGTTTGTATTTGTCGAAAGCGACAAGGCAAGCCATCGGTACGGAGGCAAGTTCCAGTCCGATAAAGAACATCAGGAAATGTCCTGCGCTAATCATGAAAAACATACCTAACAATGTGCTAAGCAGCAGCATATAGAATTCGCCTTGTTTATGACGAGTGTCGCCTCGTCGCAGCCAATTGTTCGCTTGAAGCACTACAATAAGTGTTCCTAACGTAAGGATACTTTTCATGGCATGAGCTATCGGTGAAGATTGATACATGCCGCCGAAGAGTTGGGTATAGCCATCGGGTTGGATGTTGACTATAAGGTGAATGCCCAACAATATGCAGGCCGTAAGCTGGAAATAGCGCCTCGATTTGCCTTCTGTGAACAAATCATATAAGAACAACACCATGATGATGGCGATGAGGCTTACTTCAGGAATCATATCTAGAAATTGAAAGTAGTTCATAGTAAACTGAAAATTAAAAATGAATAATTAAGAATGAACAGCGTGTAAGAAGAGGAGGCACTTTGTCATTAATTTGTATAAACCGGTGTGGCAACCATTCTTCACTCATCGTTTTGCATTCTTCATTTATAAATTACCAAGTATCGGCGCAACACTCTCGTGAATCAGATTGCTAATCCAGAAAGGAGCCAGCCCCAATCCGGCTACTGCCACTATCAGGCAGATTACGGCGAAGCGTTCATCCCATGTAGCATCGGTTAGTTTCAGATGTTCCGGGTTTTGTACCTTTCCATACAGAATCTTCCCGACGACGCGGAGGATGTAAACCGCGGTAATCACAATACTGGTACAAGCAATAATCGTGCAAATCCGATGGAAGGGATCGTTATTTTGGAACGAACCGACGAAAACCGTCATTTCGGCTACGAAACCGCTTAATCCCGGTAGTCCCAAGTTAGCTAAACCGGCAATAACATATCCCACACTAAGAAACGGCATGATTTTCATTAAACCGCCCATTTGGCGTACGTCACGCGTGTGGGTACGGCCATATATCATACCGATAAGGGCAAAGAACAGAGCCGTCATCAATCCGTGGCTTAACATTTGCAGGACAGCGCCTGTGCAACTGGTCTGCGTCATCATCAACAAAGCGAACAATACCAGTCCGCAATGCGATACGGAAGAATAAGCATTGATGTATTTCAAATCGGTTTGTACCACGGCGCTGAAAGCTCCGTATACAACGCTGATAGTCGTCAGGATAAGGAATATCCAACCTAACTCCCGGGCTGCTTCCGGCATCAAGTACATGGCAATGCGGAAACATCCGTATCCTCCCAGTTTCATCAACACGCCGGCATGTAGCATGGATACGGCTGTCGGGGCCGAAGCATGGCCGTCGGGGCTCCATGTGTGAAACGGGAATAGGGCTCCCAATACACCGAATCCTAAGAACGTAAGTGGGAAGAAAACCATCTGCCAGTTGTGGGGGATGTGGTTGTTGGCAGCAATTTCCAACACATTCATGGTGGTGGCGCCATTGCCGAAGTAGATTCCCAAAATACCCATCAACAGGAATGCCGAACCTCCCATTAACATTAATGTCAGTTTCATGGCAGCATATTCCTTACGGCCGCTTCCCCAAACTCCGATTAACAGATACATCGGGATAAGGGCGATTTCATAAAACATGAACATGGTGAAGAGGTCGACACAGATAAAGAAACCGAATACGCCTAACGACAAAAGAGTAAACCAGAGAAAATACTCTTTGGTAAGGGGTTTCAGTTTCCATGAAGCAAAGGTACCGGTAAAGACAATGATGGACGACAGTAATAACATCGCTACGGAAATGCCGTCGACTCCGATAGAATAGGCTATATGCAAAGGTGCATACCAAGTGTAACTGTCCGTATAAAGCATTTCGGCGGTAGCGCCGGCTTGCCGCAATGCAATGAAATCAATGGTCAGGTAAATAGCCAATGCCAGAATCATGGATGAACCTGTGACCATCACTCCGCGTATTTGGCGAATGTTACGGCTCAGCCAAAGGGCTAGCAACATAACCAAAGGAATCACGACAAAAAGACTTAATATATTCATAGTTCAAAGAGTCTTAATTAGATTAATAATAGCATGATCGTTAATATTACTGCGCCGCTTAAAAACCATATGCAGTAACTTTGAATGCTTCCGTTCTGCATGTTGCGTATCTCGTCGGCAGTGGCGTCTGTGCCCCATGCGATAAAGTTGAAGAACTGATCTATTACGTGGCGGTCCCACCAGGCAATAGGTGTCGAGATGCAACGGAAGATAATCTTTTTGGTTACGAACAGCCAAATTTCATCCATATAGAAACGGTGGTAAGCAGCTGTATGGAGCGTTTTAAAAGTGTGCGCCAGCTTATCTGCGAAAGTTTGTTTTCTGCGCATATACATACATGTAGCAATCAAAATCGACACGATGGCGATGCAGACACTTGTTACGGCAACCTGGGTATTCAGATGGATAACGTATGCTTCGCCGTTGCTGCTGACAAATTCTCCGAAGGGAATGAAACCTGCTACGCAAGTAACGGCAGCCAAGAACATCAGCGGGAAAGTCATGCTCAAAGGAGCTTCATGTGGAGTATGTGCTGTGTGCAACTCTTTATTTTCTTTTCCCCAAAAGATGCAATAGTAAAGACGGAACATATAAAAAGCCGTCAGGGCAGCGATAAAACTCATTGTCCAGCCGATGAAGGGACTGAATTCAAATGCGGCTGTCAGAATCTCATCCTTACTGAAAAATCCGCTGAACGGAGGAATGCCCGAGATGGCCAGACAAGCGATAAGGAAAGTAATATGAGTAATCGGCATATATTTACGAAGGCCTCCCATGGTAGACATCTCGTTGCTATGAACCGCATGGATAATGGCTCCGGCTCCCAGAAACAGCAATGCTTTGAACATAGCGTGGGTAAACAGATGAAACATTCCTGCCATGTAACCTAAACCTCCTTCGTGAGGAAGCATGGAGGTACAAACACCCAAACCCACCATCATGAAACCGATTTGTGAAATGGTACTGAATGCCAATACGCGTTTGATGTCGGACTGTACACAGGCAACTATCGCAGCATAAAGGGCTGTGAAAGCGCCGATATAAGCTACCCAATGTAACACTTCCGGAGCGTAACCGATAAATAACGGAAACATCCGGGCTACCAGATAGACACCCGCTACAACCATCGTGGCGGCATGGATTAGTGCGCTGACCGGAGTCGGACCTTCCATCGCATCCGGCAACCAAATGTGTAACGGGAACATGGCGCTTTTACCAGCGCCACCGACAAACATTAATCCTAATGCCACCGGTAACACCCTCAGGGCTGAGGCAGGTAATAAAGTCATGGCCGCCGTTGGTCCGTCGGCGCCCGCAATGACCTCCATTCCCGGTTGGAAAGAGAACGTTCCGGTGTAATAGCCATATATCAAGATACCGATAAGAAAACCCAAATCGGCAAAACGGGTTACAATGAACGCCTTCTTGCTGGCAGCGATGGCTTCCGGTTTGGTATAATAGAATCCGATCAGCAAGTAAGAAGAAACTCCCACCAGTTCCCAGAAGATATACATCTGGAAAATGTTTGTGGCCACCACCAGTCCGAGCATGGAGAATGTGAATAAACTCAAGAACGCGTAATAACGTTGAAATCCTTTTTCTCCTTTCATATATCCGAATGAATAGATATGTACCATCAGCGATACGGTGGAAATCACTACCAGCATCAGGATGGAGATGGGGTCTAACAAGATTCCTAAATCGATATGCAAGTTACCGTTGAAAGGTAACCATTCCATATTATAAGGTGTAAGGGCAGGATAGACACCTTCTTCATTCCGGCCGCCTCCAAAATAGAGGAATGCTGTAAGATAAGAAAGGAGTGTTACCGCACCGAGCACTATCGTTCCGATGGCACCGGCTACGGCAGGTTTCATACGCATGCCTGTAATGCCCAGCAACAAGAAGCTAAGGAACGGAAGAAGCAGTATTAGTAATGTATATTCCATATCCGATTAGTTTTTCATTTCATTTAAGTTCTTCACCTGAATATTGCGTATATTCCGGTAAATATTGATAATAATCGCGATGGCGACAGCTGTCTCCGCTGCGGAGACACCTATGGCAAACATGGCGAAGAAGAATCCTTCCAGTTGTTCGGGAAAGAGGTAACGGTTGAATACCACAAAATTGATATCTACCGAATTAAGGATTAACTCCACGCTGATAAGCATGGCCAGCAAATTACGTCGGGTAAAGAATCCGTACATCCCGACAAACATCATAATGGTGGACACCACCAGGTAATATTCCATTGGTACCATAAGCTTCTATCTTTTACGTGCAATTAATATACCTCCCACAATACAGGCCAGCAATAGTATGCTGATGACCTCGAATGGGAGTATGTACTGATATTTACCGGCTCCCATCAAAGCATGTCCGATGGCGCGCACATCCAGTTCACCCGATTCGAAATGGGAGGGAAGGAATTTATTCTTTAACATTACTATCAGGCAGATGGCCAGTCCGGCAAGAGTGCTGATGAGTCCGGCCAGCATCTTGCTGTTTTTCAGTTTCTCCGCCTTATCTCCCTGACTACTCGTCAGCAGGATACTGAATACGTAAAGCACCGTGATTCCACCTGCATAGATAAGTAACTGTACGGCACCCAGAAACGAGTAGTTCAGCTGGAAATAGATTCCGGCCGTACCGAATAAAACAAACAGCAGATAGGTGGCTGCCCGTAAGATACGTGAAGTGGTCACGGATAACACGGAACAAACACATATAAAGACTGCCAGAATGAAAAATACAATGAGATTCAGAGTCATATCGTTTGTTTTTTAATGATTGCTTTGTGTTTTGTTCAGTATCTTCACTAAGGTATTGCGATCGAATACTGCGTTTTCGAATTCCGTACTGAAACGGATGGCGTCATGCGGACAGGCATTGACACATAGTTGGCAAAACATGCAGGAACCCAAGTCGTATTGGTATTTCACCAATACTTTCTTTTTCTTTCCGCTTGTCTCATCGGTGATTGTCTCGCTTTCAATGTGAATGGTGTCATTCGGGCAAGCCATCTGGCAAAGTCCGCATGCAATACATTTGTTACGTCCTTCTTTATCCACAGGCATGGTGAGCATACCTCTGAAACGGTCGGATAGCACTAACGTTTTACGATTCTCAGGATATTGTTCCGTTACTTTTTTAGTAAAGAATTCCCGTCCGGTAACTTTCATTCCGGTCAGTAACGTTCCAATTCCGTGGAGCAGTCCGTTTATATAGTTTCTTTTCTTTTCCATGACTTAGAAGTGGAGTTTAAATACAACAATGATCACCATCAACAGCAGATTTACCAATCCTATCGGTACCAAATATTTCCATTCAAGCGTTAGTATCTGATCGATACGCAAACGGGGAAAAGTCCATTTGAACCACATAAGCAGCCATACAATGAAGAAAGCTTTGGCAAAGAACCAGACGAAACCGGGAATATAGTCCATTGCTTGGTTGAATCCGTCTAATCCGGGAATATGGAGTGGCATCCATCCTCCCAGGAAGATGGTGGCTGCAATACCGGCAATGATAAACAGGTTGACAAACTCGGCTACATAGAATAAGCCGAAATGCATGCCTGAATATTCCGTATGGTAACCGGCGGTTAACTCGCTTTCGGCTTCGGGAAGATCGAACGGTCCTCGGTTTACCTCGGCGTTTCCGGCAATCAGGTAGATGACGAATGCGATAAATGCCGGGATATGGCCTTTAAACAAAAACCATCCGTCGGCTTGTCGTTCAACGATTTCGCTTAATTGCAAAGTATCGGTCAGTACTACGATTGTCAGGATGCTTAGACCGATAGATAACTCGTAGCTAATCATCTGAGCGCCGCTTCGCATGGCCCCGATAAGAGAATACTTATTGTTACTGCTCCATCCGGCCAGCAGGATGCCTACGATACCGATGCTAGAAGCTGCCAGCATGAAGAAGATTCCCACGTTGAAGTCGAGCACTTCCAGACCTTTATTGATTGGCAGACAACTGAAAGACATGATAGAGGCCAGGATGACAATGTACGGTGCCAGATTATAAAGGAACTTATCAGCATGGTTGATGGTAATGATTTCCTTAATCAGCATTTTAAATACATCGGCAAACACCTGTATGGTTCCGTAGGGGCCTACACGCATCGGACCTAAACGGCATTGGAAAGCCGCGCAGACTTTACGTTCCATGAAAATCATGATAATGGCCAGTACGGCATACATCAGCATGATGCAGATACCTATTGCTACACACTCTACGAATACCGCCAGTCCGGTAGGCATAAAAGAAATAAGCTGCTCGTGTATCCAGTTTGTTATTATACTAAAATCAAACATACTCTTTAATTATTAAATTTTATCCGTTCTTTCTTGTCGGAGGTTGTGTTCGTTATCTGTCAATATCGGGTACCACATAATCCACTGTTCCGCCGATAGCAATCAAATCGGCAATCTTGGCGCCCCGTGTGAGGGTTTCCATACACGAAACCAGCGGTAGCCCCGTACTGCGGAACTTCATGCGATACGGATACTTGTCTCCTTTACTCTCTATGAATACTCCGAATTCTCCGCGGCTTCCCTCTACAGCAGAATAGTAGCTTCCTTCCGGTATGCGGATGATGGGTTTCATCTTTTGCTGATATTCGCCTTCGGGGATGTTATCGATTAATTGTTCGATAATGCGCAGGCTCTCTTCAATTTCTTTCATCCTCACCATATAGCGTGCGTAAGAGTCGCCTTCGGTAAACAACACTTCGTTAAATTCCACTTTGTCGTATACTCCGTACGGGTGACGTTTGCGGACATCGCATGCCCATCCTGCGGCGCGTCCCGTACCTCCGGTGGCTCCAAAAGAAATGGCATCCTCGCGGCTGAGTACTCCTACGCCTTTCAGACGTTGCTCGGCGATGATGTTTCCGGTAAAGACTTCGTGATATTCTCGTAGTGTAGGACGAAGATAAGCGATGAATTCCTTTACTTTCTGTACAAACGACGGGGCAATATCCGTCTGTACGCCGCCTATCGTGTTATAGTTTTGGATAAGGCGTCCTCCGGTCGTTTCCTCAAAGATGTCTAAAATCTTTTCTCGGTCGCGGAAACCGTAGAAGAAAGCGGTCAGAGCTCCCAAGTCCATGCAAAGGCATGAGAAGAAGAGCAAATGAGAATCGATACGTTGCAGTTCGTCCATGATGGTACGGATATATTGAACCCGTTCGGAGACTTCCACCCCCATGGCCTTTTCGATGCACATACATAAGGCATGACGGTTTTGATGGGCGCCCAGATAATCCAACCGGTCGGTCAGCGCCAATGTTTGCGGATAAGTCAGGCTTTCGCACATCTTTTCGATACCCCGGTGAATATAACCGCAATGCACGTCCAGTTTCTGGATGATTTCGCCTTCCAGCGAAACGCGGAAACGGAGCACGCCGTGAGTGGCGGGATGTTGGGGGCCTATATTGATAATATATTCGTTGTCTTCGAAAATTACTTCACGCTTTTCGATAACACTTCCGTCGCGAAGCACTTCGAGACGTGCTGTCGTATCTACCGGCTCTTCGTTGGTCATACGCAACGGATTGGTTTCCTCACTCATATCGTAATCTTTACGCAAAGGGTGTCCTACCCAATCGTCACGGAGATAGAGGCGGCGTAAATCCGGATGGTTTGTAAAGCGAATCCCGTAGAAGTCGAATGCTTCCCGTTCGTTGAATTCCGCTGCTTTCCATATGTCACATACCGTTGGTATTTCGGGATTTTCCCGGTTTGCAGAGTGTGTCCGTACTACCGTGTTTTCTCCCGTAAGGGTGTTCTCTAAATGATAAACGACTCCCAGTCCCTCTTCTTGCCAATCCATTCCGGTCAGGCTTCTCAGGAAATCGAAGTGCCGTTCGTCGTGCAGTTTCTTCATTTCCGCATGGAGTTGTTCCACCGGTATATCTATTATTTCATTCATAGTTATTTCGCCTTTTGAGGTTCTTCTTCTTTACGGTTCACTCCACCGAAGAATTTTTCCAGTTTTACTTTTCTCTGTAATTGTATCATTCCGTAAAGCAATGCTTCCGGGCGGGGCGGACATCCGGGGATGTATACATCTACGGGCAGAATTCTGTCCACTCCGTTCACTACGTGATAGGATTTTTTGAAAGGTCCTCCGCTGATGGCGCATCCGCCTACGGCAATCACATATTTCGGGTCGGCCATCTGGTCGTATAATCGTTTCAGTACCGGAGCCATTTTATGGGTGATGGTTCCGGCAACCATAATCAGGTCGGCCTGACGCGGACTGGCACGGGCTACTTCGAACCCGAAGCGGGCGAAATCATACCGGGCAGCACCCACTGCCATAAATTCAATGCCGCAGCAACTGGTTGCAAAGGTAAGAGGCCATAGCGAGTTGCTTCTTCCCCAATTGATGAGGTCGTCCAGACAACCCAGCCATACCTTGCCACCGTTGGCATTGAGTTCCTGAACCATTTGTTCAAGATACTCGTTATTCTTAAAGTCTTCATAAGGAATCGACTTGATGTGTGGCTTCTTTATTTCCATTCCAAAGCTCCTTTCTTCCAGGCATAAGCCAGTCCCAGAACTAATATGATTAAAAAGAACAGAATACTGAACAGACCGTATACTCCCAAGTCTTGCACCACTACGGCCCAAGGAAATAGGAATACCGTCTCTACGTCAAACATAAGGAAAAGGATGGCAAACAAGTAGTAACCTACCTTAAATTGCATCCATGAGTTACCTCTTGTGGGGATACCGCATTCGTAAGCCTCTCCTTTTTGAGCATTAAAAGAGCGGGGCGAGATAACTCCGGCAAGTCCTAATGCAACGGCTACCAACACGATAGCCGTTAAGATGACGACAATTAAAAGTGTAAAATACATATAAATAGCATATATTAGGATGATACAATCGAAAAAAGTCCGGCATGTGTATGGCCTGTCCATATAATGCCCGACATGAAAAAGATTTCAAATCCCGTTTAGATAAGAATCCTCCGGAGGGTATAGATATAATATGCTATACCGGCGGAAGAATAAGTTTGCTGCCGGTTTAAAGCGGCAGCAGAATCTGAGATAGCTGTATGATATAGATTGTTTGAATCGGAGGAGGGTGAGAATAACGGTTTGTATAAAGTATTTGCCGAAACCTCTGAAGAATAGGGAGGTTGGGGCAAGTCTGCAATTCCGTTCATATACAGGAAATGCATTGTTTTTTCGAAAGGTGTTTCTTGTTGTTGGTAGAATGAGGCGGAAGATGCGCTGTGTTCCATTGTTTCGGCATGTATGTCATGTGTTCCTGCTATGACGCATAACAGGAACAATGTCGTGCTTAAAATGAATTTTTGAACGCTTTTCATCATGTTTCATTTCTTAAGAACTGCAAAGATAGCCACTTATTTCTAATAGGTAATAATAAAATAAACAAACTTTAGCGTTTTTTCCAGAAACTGGAAGTAAACAACAGTAAAACGGAGAATAATTCCAGTCGTCCGATTAGCATTAGAATGGAACATATCCATTTAGCGATCTCGGGCAGCGTTTCCCACGAATAGGCCGGTCCGTATAGTCCAAGACCGGGACCCACATTACCGATACTGGAAACTACGACTCCGTAAGATTCCATAAAGCCTACTCCGGTGAGCATGACCAGCAGCCAGCCGATAAAGATTGCCGCAATGTAGACTACAATGAAAGCCAGTAAGGTAGACTGCATGCCAATGGGCACCACCGTGTGGCTGATGCGTATGGGCAATACGGCATTGGGATGCAGGATGCGTTTGAATTGGTTCTTTGCTATTTGTGCAAGAATGGCTATTCGGACACACTTGACAGCTCCGCTGGTGGAACCCGCGCAGGCTCCGAAAAACATAGTGATGCTTACCAGTAACCAGAGTACGGGAGCCCACATCATATAGTCGGCCGAGGCAAAACCCGTGGTGGTCTGTATGGAAACAATCTGGAATAAGGCTTTTCGGAAAGATTCTTCCAGGTCTGACGAACTGGTGAAAATCAATACTACTACGGTGAAAGAGGTAAAGAACAGAAGAGTGCCCACATACCATCGGAACTCTGTGTCTTGAAAGAGCTTTTTTATTTTTCCTTTTAAAAGGGAGAAGAACAGTAAACTGAAATTAATTCCCGAAAGGAACATGAATAACGTGACGATGTATTCGATGTACGGCGAATTAAATGCGGCAATACTGTTTTGCCTGGTAGAATATCCGCCGGTAGACGTTGTAGTCATGGAATGACAAATGCTGTCGAACCAATCCATTCCGCCAAGGTAAAGTAAGGCGGTTTCAGTAATAGTAAGTCCGAAATATAGACTCCATATCCATTTGGCCGTTACTCCGATTCTCGGATGCAACTTATTGTGGGTGGGTCCCGTGGCTTCCGCGGCAAATAATTGGATACCTCCCGCTCCGAAGATAGGCAACACCGCGATGGTGAAGAATACAATGCCCAAACCTCCGATCCATTGCGTCATGCTTCTCCAAAATAACAGACCGTGTGGAAACGATTCAATATTGTTGAGTATCGAGGCACCGGTGGTGGTGAATCCCGACATCGTTTCGAAAAAGGCATTGGTTACATTGGGGATGTAGCCGCTGATGTAATAAGGCAGCATGCCGAATAACGAAAAAATAACCCACGAAACGGAGACAATAATATATCCGTCTTTCCGGCTAGTATGCTTTTCCGCTCCGCGGCCTGTGACAAAGAGGATGGTACCGGCAATGGCAGTAATCACTACCGCATAGAGAAACCCGTTTAAATCATCTTCTCCGTAGCAGATGGGGAAAATAGCACACAATAGCAGGAGCGCCGCTTCGATATATAGTAACGTGCCTATAATCTTATAGATGATTTTAGCGTTTATCATTAGTTGAAGTATTTCTCTATTTTTTGAATCATCAAACCTAAACAGAACACCACTACATGGTCGCCGGCTTGTATCTGGGTATTTCCCGTTACCAGCGAACCTACACCATTACGAATCATACCGCCGATGTTGACTCCTTTGGGCAGACCGCAATCTTTTACCGGGTGTTTGGTTATACGGGCGCCTTCTTTGACGGTAAATTCCGCTACATCGGCGTTGGCCACCGTCAGGCATTTAACGTTAGATACGTCTGCATCCAGCATCATTTGGTAGATATGACTTGCGGCAATGGCCTTTTTATTGATTATCGTTCCGATATCCATGCTTTCGGCCATACCGATATAGTCCAGATTTTCTATTTCGGCAACCGTTTTGCTCACTCCAAGTCGTTTGGCAGCCAGACAAGCAAGGATATTGGTTTCTGAATTGCCTGTCAGGGCGATGAAAGCTTCCGTATTTTTAATACCCTCTTCCAGAAGTAAATCTATATCCCGTCCATCGCCATTGATAATCATTACCTTTTCATCCAATAGCTCCGTGAGGCGGTGGCAGCGGTTGACATCGTTCTCTACGATTTTCACTTGCATATAGTCGGGCACGTACTGCGCGGTGCGTACGGCAATGCGGCTGCCTCCCATAATCATTACGTTCCGGACATCTTTATAAGAGTCTTTTCCGGCTATTTGGCGTATATAGGGTATGTGCTTCTTAAGAGTCATGAAATACACCAAGTCGAGGCTTTTGATATGGTCGTCTCCGCGCGGTATAATAGTTTCGTTACCACGTTTGATTGCCACCACGTGGTAAGGAGTATTCGGTCCGCCCAGCTCGTATAGAGGAATGTCCAGAATTTGCGCCGTATCGCGAAGTTTCACCCCAATTAAAACCAATTCGCCGGCATAGACTTCCCACCATTGTCGTATCCAGCTCATCTTTACAGCGTCTACAATCTCCTTAGCCGCCAGCATTTCCGGATAAATGAGCGAATCTACTCCCAGTTTCTTAAAGAATTCCTGATGCTTCGGAAGCAGATATTCGTAGTTGTCGATGCGTGCAACCGTCTTTTTTGCACCTAAGTTGCTGGCCAGCATGCAAGAAGTCATGTTGCGGCTTTCGTCCGGTGTGACGGCTACAAACAAATCTGCTCCCGATACTCCGGCTTCTTTCAAACCCGAAATGGAGGTAGAGGAAAGGTTCACAGTCATTAAATCGAAGTTGGAATCCAATTTATTAAGCCGCTCTTCGTTACTGTCCATAAGGATTATATCTTGTTTCTCTCCGGAAAGCAGCTTAGCTAAATGGGTACCTACCGACCCCGCTCCCGCAATGATTATTTTCATAATTCGCTCCTTTTTATGTTAACTTCGCTTCGTTAAAGAGGTAGAGAAATCATTCTTTTGCTTTGCTTCGTTAGTAGTTAAAGTAAAATGTCTTGCTATCCGTTCAACATATTATTATCGGTTTGGAGACCTTTACCTTACTTTACTACTTGCTTTCTTTATCTCTTATATATTATTTACTTCTTCAACTTCTTTTTTACTTAGTTCCTTTAACTTCTTTCTATAATTCTTATGACTCCTTTAGCTCCTGTAACTCCCTTATTACTTTAACTCCTTTAATTCCTTAAGAATCCCCTCTTCATCCATGCCGCACAGATGGTATAATTCTTTCACGCAACCGTGTTCCACAAACTCATCGGGCAGCCCGACTCGCTTCACGTGCGGATAATATCCGTTGTCCGCCATAAACTCAAGGATGGCACTTCCTACTCCGCCTTTTATCACTCCGTCTTCCACGGTTACTATCTTTTTGAAGTTTTTTCCCACTTCATGAAGCAGTTCCGTATCAAGCGGTTTGACAAAACGCAAGTCATAGTGGGCAATGCTCAGTCCGCTTTCTTCTGCTTTACGGATGGCTTTAGCCGCTGTGTTTCCTATCGGGCCGATACTTAGGAGAGCGATGTCTTTTCCGTCTTTTAGTTTTCGTCCTTTTCCTATCTCAATCTCTTCCAGCGGGCAACGCCAATCTACCAAAACTCCACGTCCTCGGGGATAACGGATGACGAACGGACCTTTGTCCGGCAATTGAGCCGTATACATGAGACGTCGTAATTCGTGTTCGTCGTAAGGCGAAGCAATGGTAAGGTTTGGGATAGGCCGCATGGAAGCCAAATCGAACGCTCCGTGATGGGTGGGTCCGTCTTCGCCAACCAGTCCGGCGCGGTCGATGCATAATACTACGTTCAGTTTTTGAATGGCTATATCGTGAATAAGGTTGTCGTAAGCCCGTTGCATGAACGACGAATAGATGTTACAGAAAGGAACAAGTCCTTCTTTAGCCATGCCTCCCGAAAAGGTGACGGCATGACCTTCGGCGATGCCCACATCGAAAGTCCGGTCGGGCATAGCTTTCATCAATATATTCATGGAACATCCCGTAGGCATGGCGGGGGTGACTCCTACAATCTTTTCGTTTTGTTGCGCCAATTCCAGAAGCGTGTTGCCGAATACGTCCTGAAACAGCGGCGGCAGCCCTTCCGTATTGGCCACAAGACGTTTGCCTGTTTCTTTATCGAACATCCCCGGTGCGTGCCAGATGGTGGCCGCTTTCTCGGCAGGGCCGAAACCTTTGCCTTTGATAGTGTGGATGTGCAGTAACTTAGGTCCCGTCATGTGTTTGATGTCTTTCAGCGTGCGAGCCAAGTTTTTCACATCGTGTCCGTCTATCGGACCGAAATAGCGTATGTTCATCCCTTCGAAAATGTTCTGTTGCTGGGAAAGCATCGATTTCAAGCTGTTGTTGAAGCGCAGTATACTTTTCCGGCGTTCTTCGTTGAGTATGCCCCAACGGAAAAACATCTGGGAGATTTTGAAACGGATACGGTTATAACAGTTGGAAGTGTTCAGGTTGAGCAGATATTGTTTCATCCCGCCTACACTGCGGTCGATGGACATGTTGTTGTCGTTAAGGATAATCAACAAGTTGTTAGGAGTGGTCGAGGCATTGTTGAGCCCTTCGAATGCCAGTCCGCCACTCATCGATCCGTCGCCTATTACCGCTACCACATGCCGGTTGTCTTCGCCGTGTTTTTTGGCAGCCACGGCCATACCTAATGCAGCAGAGATGGAATTGGAAGCGTGACCGCAGGTAAACGTGTCATATTCGCTTTCGTCGGGAGACGGAAACGGGCGTATGCCTTTAAATTTACGGTTGGTTGAGAAGATTTCCCGTCTTCCTGTCAGGATTTTGTGTCCGTAAGCCTGGTGTCCCACATCCCATACAATGCGGTCATAAGGGGTATTGTATACATAATGCAGTGCTACAGTCAGTTCTACCACTCCCAAACTGGCGGCAAAATGGCCGGGATTGCAGGAGAGTTCGTCAATGATGTCTTCTCTTAATTCCTTGCACACTTCCGGGAGTTGTTCCGGAGAAAGCTTGCGCAAATCCTCCGGGTAATGAATGGCATTAAGCAATTTATATGTTGAGTCTTTATCCATTATATTACGAAATGTAGCGCAAAAATAGTAAAAGAAAGTATAAGTCGCTTACTTTTCCATTAAATTCTTGGAATCGGATATGTTTGGTTGTACAGGTTTTGGAGGTGGTATATGCTGCCTGTCGACGTTGCGCTGTCCGCCTGGGGACGTGAAGCTGTCTACGTCACGAGATAGAGCTGTCAGCGTTATGAGGTTGCGCTGTCTACATCAAGAAGTTGACAAACAGTTGTTTGCAGGGGCTGGAAATCCCCGTTTGGTGGGCAACGTTACAATATGATTTCATTTCATGGGTTACATTCTTGCTTAAGCTCATATTTTTTTGCTAATTTTGCTACATAGAAAATAATTAAGGTAAGTAAATTATGAAATTTAGTACTCCTGTGGAGTTACCTACAGGTATGCCTGCTATCAGTCATACCGACCGCATCCTGATAATGGGTTCTTGCTTTGCAGAGAACATCGGCGGACTGTTTGCCGAGAATAAGTTCCTAGTGGATGTCAATCCTTTCGGTATTATTTACAATCCTTCTTCCATAGCGGATGCATTGTGGAAACTGCTGGACGGGAAACCCTATGTCGAGGATGACCTTTTCTGTTATGGGGATACTTGGCATAGCTTCATGCACCACGGTTCCTTTTCGGGAACTACGCCGGAGTCGACTATGGCGAAAATCAATGAACGCTTTTGTAAAGCTCAGGAAGAAGTTCTGAATGTAGACTGGTTGATACTGACTTTCGGCACTTCGTATGTGTATGTGCTGAAAGAATCGGGCGAAATGGTATCCAATTGTCATAAATTACCTGCAAACCGTTTCGACCGTTACCGCCTGTCGGTGGAGGAGGTTTTAGAAACGTATGTCCCCTTGATTCAGGCGTTACGCGCACGTAATCCTCGGGTGAAATTATTGTTTACCGTAAGTCCTATCCGCCATTTGCACGACGGACTTCATGCCAACCAACTAAGCAAATCGGTGTTGTTGATGGCTATAGAGCGTTTGGAACAGCAATTCCCCGAATGTGTCTTTTATTTTCCGTCTTATGAAATTGTGGTCGACGAATTGCGCGACTACCGTTTTTATGCCGACGATATGGTACACCTCTCGGATCTGGCGGTAAGTTACCTTTGGGAATGCTTCGGGAAAACCTTTTTTACAAAGGAAACTTTCCGGGTGATGGACGAAGTTGAAGCTCTCCGGCGAGATATGGGTCATAAGCCTTTTCGTCCCGATTCGGAAGCATATCTGCGTTTTTTAGGACAAATAGAGTTAAAAATAAAACAACTTAATGATAAATACCCGTACTTAGACTTTCAAAAAGAATTAGAACTATGTCGTATGCGATTGAAAAAATAGCTAAATTGATAGGAGCGGAACGTTTCGGACAGGTGGAAGCACACATCGATTGGATTCTTACCGATAGCCGTTCGCTCTGTTTTCCTGAGGAAACTTTATTTTTTGCGCTGACAACAAGGCGGAATAACGGTCATAAATATATAAAGGAACTATATAACCGGGGAGTGCGTAACTTCGTCATCAGTAGTTTTCCTGACGAAGCGGAGAGTTACGAGAATTGTAATTTTTTGAAGGTGGCTAACCCGTTGAAAGCATTGCAAAAACTGGCTGAACAGCGTCGCGGGGAGTTTCAGATACCGGTGATAGGCATTACTGGAAGCAATGGAAAAACCATTGTGAAAGAGTGGCTTTACCAGTTCATCAGCCCTGATAGAGTGGTAACCCGTTCCCCACGGAGTTACAACTCACAGATAGGTGTGCCGTTGTCGGTATGGCTCATGAATGATGAATCCGAACTGGCAATCTTTGAAGCGGGTATCTCAGAAATGGGAGAGATGGACGCACTGCGGAACATTATTCAACCCACTATTGGCATTTTGACAAATATCGGCGGCGCTCATCAAGAGAACTTTTTTTCGTTGCAGGACAAATGTATGGAGAAAATCTCCTTGTTCAAGGATTGTGATGTGGTAATTTATAACGGTGATAACGAACTGATAAGCGGGTGTGTGGCGAAATCGCTTCTCACAGCAAGGGAGATCGCATGGTCGATGACCGATGCCGACAGACCGCTCTTTATCAGGTCTGTCAAGAAAGGTGAAACGGAAACAACCGTTGAATACCGTTATTTGGGGATGGACAATCAATACAAGATACCTTACATCGACGATGCTTCCATTGAAAACTCGCTGAACTGTTTGGCAGCGTGTCTCTATTTGATGATTGACACCCAAACCATTGCGCAACGTATGGCGAAACTGGAACCGGTGGCGATGCGATTGGAGGTGAAGGAAGGCAAGAACGGATGCACGTTGATTAACGACAGTTACAATTCCGATTTGGCGTCGTTGGATATTGCGCTCGACTTTATGTCCCGCCGTCCCGACTGTCAGGGACGCAAACGTACGCTCATCTTGTCCGACATCCTGGAAACAGGGCAAAGTTCCACCTTATTATATAGGAAAGTTGCGCAGTTGGTCGAGAGCAGGGGAATAGAAAAAATAATAGGGGTCGGGCCGGAGATATCTTCCTGTTCTTCCCGTTTCAGCATGGAGAAATATTTTTTCCCAAATACCGATGCTTTATTGGCTTCAGACGTGTTTGCGGCTTTGCGTAATGAGGTGATTCTGATAAAAGGCTCCCGTAGCTTCCATTTCGACGATATCTCCGAACGGCTGGAACTGAAAGTGCATGAAACCATTTTGGAAATCAACCTGCATGCTATGGTAGACAACCTGAATTATTACCGCAGCCTTCTGAAACCGGAGACCAAAGTGGCTTGTATGGTCAAGGCTTCTGCTTACGGAGCCGGTTCGTATGAGGTGGCCAAGACATTGCAAGATCACAGGGTGGACTATCTGGCCGTGGCAGTGGCCGACGAAGGTTCGGAACTCCGCAAGGCAGGCATTACTTCCTCCATCATCATCATGGACCCCGAACTGACAGCCTTTAAAACCATGTTCGATTACAAGCTCGAGCCGGAAGTATATAGCTTCCATCTGTTGGAAGAGCTGATTAAGGCTGCTGAGAAAGAGGGTATCACCAATTTTCCGATACACATCAAACTCGATACGGGCATGCACCGTTTAGGCTTTGTTCACGAAGATATTCCGGCGTTGATTCGTCGTCTCAAATCCCAGACCGCTGTGATTCCGCGTTCCGTATTCTCTCACTTTGTAGGTAGCGATAGTCCGGATTTCGATTCTTTTACGCATAGGCAGATCGATAGTTTTGTGGCTTCATCCGATGAGTTGCAGGCGGCGTTTTCGCATAAAATACTCCGTCATATCTGTAACACGGCAGGTATCTCCCGCTTCCCCGGCGCGCAGTTTGATATGGTACGTTTGGGCTTGGGCTTATATGGAGTGAATCCCGTAGATAATTCGGCCATTCACCATGTAAGCACGCTGAAAACCACTATCCTTCAGATACACGATGTGCCGAAAGAGGAAACGGTAGGTTACAGCCGGAAAGGCCGTTTGACGCGTGACTCTCGTATAGCGGCCATCCCCATCGGGTATGCCGACGGGCTGAACCGTCATTTGGGCAACGGACATGGCTATTGTTTGGTAAACGGGCAGAAAGCTCCTTATGTGGGAAATATCTGTATGGATGTCTGCATGATTGATGTAACGGACATCGACTGTAAAGAAGGTGATAAAGTCATTATTTTCGGAGATGAGTTGCCGGTAAGCAAGTTGGCCGAGATATTGGATACCATTCCTTATGAAATACTCACCGGTGTCTCTAACCGTGTAAAACGTGTTTATTTTCAAGAGTAGTCTGAATAGACTGGTACATACTTGTTTTCGTTTCATTACGGATAGTGCAAAAGAAAGTGGTTAGGAAATAATCTGTAAGAAGGGTGAATTCTATGTGGAGAGGACGTAGGATTTGCCCTTTTGGTTGATTTGTTTGTCCAGAACGTATTTTACGAGATGAAAGGTTCAGACATACCCTTGACTGCAGGAAATGTCGGGGCAAATGAAGGGAGCGTTGTAAGGTGGATTTGAAGAAAGCCTGTGGCAAACGTCCGGTTCGAACTACAGAAGATAAAGACATTAAGGCTTATGAGTGGGATGAGTTTAGCGGACAACACAAAGGTCTCTAAATAAAAAAAAGACAGTCTTTCCATTTGTAAGCTGGAATAAATTAAATCCCCTTGTTTTAGCCATAATTTACATTATAAGGCAGAAACAAGGGGATTTATCTTAATAGAGATTCCAATTTATAAGACTTCCCGTTTCTATTTTGAGACAGCCTCTATTCAATGAAATCGTATATGATCCCAACAGTAAAGCAGCAATCAACCCAGGAACGAAATCAATACACCGGCAGCTACGGCCGAACCAATTACTCCGGAAATGTTGCTCGACATACAGTAGTTCAATACATGATTCTTTGGATCATATTTAGTGGCAATTTCGTTGGCTACACGACTCGCCATCGGTACGGCACTCAATCCGGTTGCACCGATTAACGGGTTAATCTTCTTCTTGCTGAACACGTTGAAGAGTTTCACGAACAAGATACCTCCCGAAATGGAGAGTGCAAAGGCAAGGAATCCGCCGATAACGATACCGATAGTGGTCCAGTTAAGGAAAGCTTCGGTAGTCATGGTTGCTCCCACGCACAATCCTAAGAAGATAGTTGCTGCATTCATGATACTGTTAGCTGCAGCATCGAACAAACGGCTTGTGTCGCTACCGATTTCCTTAATCAGGTTACCGAACATTAACATACCGATTAAAGGTACGGCGCTCGGCACAAACAGAGCCACGACTGTAGTTACCGCAATCGGGAAAATAATCTTCAGTACCCGCAGGTTCTTTATTTCTTTTGCGGAAGGATAAAGCTTCTCCTGCTCTTTCATATTGATCTTCAACTCTTTCTTAGTACATAAGAGTTTTACTACCAGCGGGATAATTACCGGAACCAGCGCCATATACGAGTAAGCTGCAATGGCAATAGGACCCAGCAAATGCGGAGCCAGCTTAATGGTGGTGAAGATAGCCGTAGGACCGTCGGCACCACCGATAATACCTAATGCGGCCGCTTCTTTGGGAGTAAATCCCATAAGAATGGCAACCAATAATACGGTAAAGATACCTAATTGTGCGGCTGCTCCGAAAATAGAGAGACGCAGGTTACGCAACATCGGGCCGAAATCGGTCAGCGCCCCTACACCCATAAAGATGATAGGAGGCAAAAATCCCGTTTTAATCAGCATGTAATATAGGAAATTCATCAATCCCATGTCGTGGGCTATTTCGTGTAAAGGCATTTCCCATATATTCTTCATAACTCCGTTAATGTCAACCATTCCGTTTTCGTTTGCCTGCGTTACACCCATGTCACCGCCCGGAAAGTTGGCCAACAATACGCCAAATGCAATCGGGATGAGTAACAGAGGTTCGTAATGCTTCTTAATACCCAGATAAAGCAGGACGAAAGCAATGGCATACATGATGAGGAACGACGGATCAGCAATGATGTTGCTGAACGCCGTCATGTCATATAGTTTTTCTAATATATCTTCCATTATCCAATTTTCATTATAACGTCATCTTCTGCAACAGTATCTCCCGGATTGGCACATACGGCCGTCACCGTTCCGTCGAATTCGGCACGGATGGCATTGTATGTTTTCATTGCTTCTATGTAGCAAAGAATGTCTCCGGTCTTCACTTTATCGCCTACCTTAAGCGGGGTTTCTTGTGCCGTTTTAGTCAAAAAGAATTTGCCTTCCAACGGTGCCGTGATGTCTTTGCCCTCGCCTGTAATGGCTGCCTGTACTTTGTCGTCGGCAGGAGCCAGGGTGGCGGCATCTACTTCACCATAAGCTACGGTTACCTTGTATGACTGTCCGTTTACGTTTACGGTCAGAATTTTCGGAGCTTTCGGCTCTTCCGGTTTGAAATCTTTTTCGGCGTGGCGTTTCTTTACATCCTCAAGGAAGTCTTCTTTAGCCTTTCCACTCTTGTACGCCTCGTATTGGGCCGGATGCATGGCATATTCGAACAACTCTTCATCATCTTGTCCGGTATCCCATTTCTTTTCCTTCATCAGTGCACGGAACTTGTCGAGCGCATCGGGGTAATTATCCTGCGGATTACCTGTAAAGAACTTGCGCCCTTCCCTTTCTGCTTTTTCAATGATTTCCGGAGCTAGCGTGCCCGGAAGCTTTCCGGCTTTTCCAAGAATCATGTCCCAGATATCATCGGCAATCATACCCCAACGCTCTTTGCCTTTCTCCATAGCCATTACATTCATCAAAGCGACGTTCTTCACGTATTGGCTGAAAGGGGTAACCAGGCACGGATAACCTAAGCGGGGCCAAACATAAGCCACTTCGTCGAACAGTTTGATAAGCAGTTCGTCTTGTGTCATAAACGGTTGGTTGCGTTTAGCCTTATATTTGTTGATAGATTCCAAGTTTGTTTCCAAGTCGGCCATTAAACTGCCCATCATACCGCCTGGTAATCCCGGTCCGATGAGTAATGAGTTCATCAGGCGGTTCTTGGGGCTGATATAAAGTCCTAGGAAATCGTCCATAAATTCTTGAATCATGGAACGAACTTTCATGTAAGCCTCCATATTGATTTCCGGCACATCGAATCCTGCGTCTTTCAACATCGCTTGCACGCTGATAACGTCCGCGTGTCCGGTTCCCCACGACAGAGGCTCCATACCCACGTCTATATAGTCGCAGCCTGCCTTGCAGACTTCAAGAATGGAAGTCATGTTGAATCCCGGCCCTGCGTGGCTATGGTATTGAATAGGAATATCCGGATGGGCCGCTTTAATGCCGGCTACGATTTTTCCTAAGGTAGCCGGACGTCCGATACCTGCCATATCCTTGATGCAAATTTCGTCGGCGCCTGCCTTAATCAATTCATCGGCCATGCCTACATAATATTCTATCGTGTGAACTGGCGAGAAGGTGATACACAGCGAGCATTGTGAAATCATTCCTGCAGCATGGGCATATTCAATGGAAGGGATGATATTGCGTGTATCGTTCAGTCCGCAGAAAGTACGGGTAATGTCGGTACCTTGTGCTTTTTTTACTTTATAGAAAAGTTTACGTACGTCTGCCGGAACGGGGCTCATTCGCAAACCGTTCAAGGCGCGGTCCAGCATATGTGTCTGGATACCGGCTTCGTGGAAAGGTTTCGTCCATTCGCGGACTGCTTTGTTTGGGTTTTCCCCGAATAATAGATTTACTTGTTCAAAGCCTCCGCCATTGGTTTCTACACGGGCAAAACATCCCATTTCAATAATGGCCGGGGCAACTTTAACCAACTGGTCTACGCGTGGAACATATTTTCCGGCAGATTGCCACATGTCACGGAACACCAGACTAAATTTTACTTCTCTTTTCATATTTTTATTCATGTTGTTTTTACTCTCCTTAAGTGTTTTTCAGTTGTTGCTTCACTATGGTAGTTTTTCTATCTTCACCACTTTCCCTTTTCCGGCAGTCAGCACTTTTACGGCCGCTTTAATAGCGGCGACCGAATCGTTATCGGCAATAGCACGTTGAGCAGAGACCTTCGCCTGTACTTCATCCGGTGCGAATTTGTTGACTAGGGAAATAAGCAGTTTACCCAGATTGATTACTACTAGTAGGATAATGAAAACGGTAACCATACCGACTACCATTAAAAGTAATCCAGTTCCTAAATTGTCCATGTTATTTCTTATTTGTAAGATTAATTATACTAGAATGTTTCTTTTTTGCATAAAAACGCTCGAAATTACTCCTTTTTCATTTTATAATGAAAAGAATTCTGTTAAATTGTGATTAAAAGCGGAATTAAACGTCTTCTTTCAAGCAGAAAGGAACTGATTTTTTAAAGCATTAGGGAGTTATATTTAATCTTATTCAAGATGAGGAGGCTATAACAATTCCTGAAATCTCACAAAATGCAAAGGTGACGGAACGGACTATCAGCGTGATAGAGAATCTCTTATATAAAAAAAGTATGCTTTCTCGTAAAGGAGGTCAGAAAGAGGGTATATAGAGAGTCAATCAAAAGGATTGACAGGCGATGACTATTAAATAAGATTCATTTATATAAGGTACATTCGAGAGAAACTGTGCCTATCTCGGAGGAACTTTTTCTAGATAAAGGGTTATATAGGTTTTTGGTCCTAATAGAACCCTGATAGGTCTTTAATAAATGTAGGATATTTCTGATTATAAGTAAATTAGATGTGAATTTGTGAATGCTTTCTTTTTAATCGAATGCGACGGTTTAAATTGCCGATAAAATTTATATAGTTCCGATTCTTATAGGTCATATCGGATAGTAGCCGTTTATAACATTTTATAAGCAGATACATATCCCTATGCTGAATATAGCCCCCGGATATTAGAGGAATAGAACTGATTCTTATGCTTATTTGACTTTTTGAATCTTAAATAAGAGTTAAAGAGATGTAGTAAAACAAAACTACCACTCAAATTTCCTATCTTTGCACACTTAAATTAAATGAGTAACAAAGCCTTATTTATATTTAGACTGGTTTATGATTTATTTTTCTTTTCATATAGAATGTTAGAGTGAAGTATTACTAGTTATAACCGAATATTGGAAGGATAGGATTTGAAATTTTTCCTTATAAATAACAGTTTATGATAAAACAATTTTTTTCTTTGATGAAGCGATATATTGCTCCTTATCGCAAATATTTAACTTGGGCGCTTATATTGAACTTTGTATCACAATGGTTGAATGTCTTTTCATTTATGGCCATTATTCCTATTTTGAATATCTTGTTTAAGATTGATACAAAGACCTACGAATATATTCCTATGGATTTTAATCATATAGATAAAGATGTTTTAATAAATAATGCCTATTATTGGATAAGTCATATCGTACAAACTCATGGAGCTTTTCTTACTCTTGTGATGCTGGGAACTTTATTAGTGGTGATGACGCTTTTAAAAACATCCGGTTATTTTGCTTCTGCCGCCGTGATGGTTCCGCTTCGAACGGGTATTGTTCGCGATATACGTATTCAGGTATATAATAAAGTATTGGATTTGCCGCTTAGTTTCTTTTCGGAAGAGCGCAAAGGTGATATTATTGCCCGTATGAGTGCGGATGTTTCTGTTGTAGAGAATTCTTTGACGAGCTCCATAGATATGTTGATTCGTAACCCGATTGCTCTTTTAGTTTGTTTTATCACTTTGTTTAGTGTAAGTTGGGAGATGACTTTATTCGTGGTTGTTATTCTTCCATTAGCTGGCTGGATAATGGGCGTGATCAGTCGTAAATTAAAAAGGCAATCTTCCGCAGCCCAAGCGCAATGGGGAGATATTATGTCTCAATTGGATGAAACGCTGGGCGGATTACGCATTATTAAAGCTTTTATTGCTGAGCGGAAAATGTCTGCTCGCTTTGCGAAAACAAATAATGAATTCCGAACAGCGATGAATGAGATGGTAATACGCCAAAGTTCGGCGCATCCTATGAGTGAATTTTTAGGAACATGTGTTATTGTAACGGTGCTGTTGTTTGGCGGAGCGTTGATTTTAAACGGTAGTCATGCTCCGATGGATGCGGCTACTTTTATTTTCTATTTGATTATTCTTTATAGTATTATTAATCCTTTAAAAGAGTTCTCGAAGGCTTTTTATAATATCCCTTTAGGTTTGGCCAGCATGGACCGTATCGATATGATATTAAAAGCGGAAAGTCATATTAAAGATCCGGTGAATCCTTTGCCACTTACCGGATTTGAAGATAAATTGGAATTTAAGAATGTAAGCTTTAGTTATATAGAAGGCCGTGATGTTCTGAAACATATCAATTTAGTTGTACCGAAAGGTAAGACCATTGCTTTAGTCGGGCAGTCCGGTTCCGGTAAGTCTACTTTGGTAGATTTGGTTCCCCGTTATCATGATACGACAGAAGGGGAATTGCTGATAGATGGAAAAAATGTAAAGGACGTTACATTGGATAACTTACGTTCCTTAATAGGGAATGTTAATCAAGAAGCCATATTATTTAATGATACATTCTATAATAATATTACTTTTGGAGTGGAAAATGCTACAATGGAACAAGTAGTAGAAGCTGCAAAGATAGCAAATGCCCATGATTTTATTATGGAAACAGAACATGGTTATGATACAATGCTGGGTGATCGGGGTGGTCGCTTATCCGGCGGACAACGCCAGCGTATCAGTATAGCTCGTGCCATCTTAAAAAATCCTCCTATTTTAATTTTAGATGAGGCTACCTCGGCTTTGGATACCGAATCGGAACGTTTGGTGCAGGAAGCCTTGGAGCGTTTGATGAAATCACGTACAACTATTGCTATAGCCCATCGTCTCAGTACCATAAAAAATGCCGATGAGATATGTGTACTTTATGAAGGTGTGATTGTGGAACGCGGTACGCATGAAGAGCTTATCGCGCTGGGCGGTTATTACAAGAAATTGAACGATATGCAGAGTCTGTAAATAAGTTTTCATTTTGCTACTCCTTCGATCGGTAAACGAGCGGAGGAGTAGTTTTGTTTTTATATATTTAACATAGAGCGGTGCAGGATTTTATATTCACACTGTTTTACGATATGTGTGATATTAAAATAAAGCGCTACGTCATAACAATTCTTTAATGGTATTATGAAGATAAACAAAAGAATAAAATTATTCTTTCTTAGAAGAAGAATGCTAAAATCAACCTTTTTTGATAAGGATTGGTATCTTAAACAGTATCCCGAAGTTCTGCAAGAACATATAGATCCGGTTAGACATTACATTGAACGAGGCTGGAAAGAAGGGAAAAATCCATCCGAGAAGTTTGATACAAATAAATATCTCTTTTCTTATCCAGATATACGAAGGGCAAATAAAAACCCTTTAAAACATTATTTACGGTGTGGAAAAAAAGAGGGACGGATATGTTTTCCTGTTGGTCAGGTTGGAATATTAAAGGATAAAAAAACAAATGATTGTCCTTTGGTCAGCGTTATCGTGGCAAGCTACAATTATGAGAACTTTTTGCCTGAGACCATTGATTCTATCTTGAAGCAGACTTACACGAATTATGAAATTATAATAGTGGATGACGGTTCGGTAGATAAGTCAATAGAGATAATAGAGCAATATGTATCAACGCATAAAAACATTTATCTGTATACACATCCTAATCATGAAAACAAAGGTTTGCCTGCTACCATAAAATTAGGTGTGGAAAAGGCTAGAGGGGAATTTATTGCATTTTGTGAAAGCGATGATAGGTGGCATCCTCAATATTTGGAAAAGAAAATAGAGATGGTGAATAGTTATGAGGATGTGAAAATCATTTCTAATAATATAGAGTTGTTTGGAGACAAGGAGACGATAGAGATACGCAAACCGTATATAAAAAATATCGATTCTTTTTTATCGGAAGGAGGAAATCGGATTGACCTGCATTATAATAAAGAGGTTAATTATATACCAACGTTTTCTTCTATAATGATAAGAAGGGATGTTTTGCAGAAACTTGATTTTAATACCCCTATTCCGGCTTGGATTGATTCTTGGCTATATCGGCAAATATTAAGGGATGCATATTTATATTATACTAAAGAAAGACTTACTTATTGGAGGTTACATAAGTCTTATAATGATATAGCCATGTGCCGGATATATGCCAAAGATTTGGATCTCTTTTTTTATAAGAGTGAGTTGTTGAATGGAAAGGATTGGTTCAAATTGCATTCAAAAGAAATTGAAATAATAAGAAACTCGGAATACTTTGATGTGGACTATTATACTGCACATTATGGCAATTTGTTAAAAGATGTCGATCCGGCAGTGCATTATTGGTTGTCCGGTTGGAAAAAGGGATACAATCCCTCGGCCCAATTTAGTACGGATGGTTATTTGACTATTAATGAATGGTTACGGTATAATGATATAAACCCCTTATTGGATTACGAGCAAAGTAAGAAGAAAACAAAGGAAAGAAAGAAGAGGAAGATAGTATCGGTAGATTCTATAGAAGATCCCTTGCAGGGTTGGGATGCAGCTTATTTTGATAAATACGATAGCGCTGCGAAGAAAGTCCTGCTTATCAGTCATGAATTGTCTTTGACCGGTGCTCCGCGTGCTTTATTAAATATGGCTATTACTTTAAAGGAATTGGGTGCCATTCCGGTTTTTCTTTCTATGAAAGCCGGTCTTATGGAGCAGGAGGTAAAAGATTTAGGTATCGAATTGATTGTTGATCCTCTCTTTTGTCTAAAATTGAAACATGGTCGCCTTTCTTCGGATTGTTTCTTATCAGTTTTTGATACGATTGTGTTCAATACATTGGATATGGCTATGTTAATAGAATATTTCCCGGTGGTTAAGGCTAAAAAAATCAGTTGGTTGCACGAAGGTAGTTATGGGTTTGGCTATTTGAGCCAAATTAATGATTATTCTTTTTTATTGCCTCAATTTGATGAAGTTTATGCGGTAGGGGCTTATTGTAAATCGTTTGCGGCTCCTTACGTGCCGGATAAAAGGCAATTAGGTATTTTGCTTTATGGTATTCCTGAGATAGAAAAGGTAAAGTCTTTAAAAGGCCATGCTGATGGGAAACTTAATATCTTGTTACCGGGTTCGCTTGAGAAACGAAAAGGGCAAAAGATCTTACTCAAGGCTTTGAAATATTTACCGAATGAGGTACGTAAACAGATAAAAGTCTATATGGCAGGTGCTGTGCTTAGTAAAAGAGTCGAAAAAATGATAAGGCGTTGTCGTTATTCATGCGTAGAATATTTAGGTCAGTTGGATCATGATAAATTGATGCAGCTATATAGTGATATGGATGTCATTTTGACGCCATCTTTTGATGACCCTATGCCGATTGTATGCACGGAAGCCATGATTTTAGAGAAACCAATTATTGTAAGTGAAAACACAGGAACAGCCAGTTTTATAGAAAATGGGATAAATGGGTATAAGATTCCTGCCGGTGATCCCAAAGCGTTGGCTAAGGCTATAATGTGGGTTGTAGAGCATAGAGAGGATTTACCGAAACTGGGTAAAGCAGCCAGAAAGATATACGATGAAAATTTTACGATGGCATGTTTTAAAGAGAATATTAAAAAGCAAATACTTGAGTGTTAATTTATAGTGTCTGTGAAATTGCTGTGTGTTTAACAGTCTACTTTTGGGGATTTTGAAGGAGAACTCTTTTTTATGGTTGTTAGCTGCATGCTTTTTCAATATATCAATGTGAGTTTCGACTAAAATAAAGCAAGTTGCCCGTTATTGATGTAAATTGTATCAACAATGACGGGCAACTTTACTTTAATCGGATTATATCGAACTTATGTTAATTCTATTTGGAATGCTTCAAATAATAGATTGTGTAATTGATGCACTCTTTTAAGTGATTGAATGAAAAAGGCATTTTCCAAAATTCTCTAAGTACACTTTTTCTTTCCGGACAATGGGTTGTCAATATATCTTTTAAGAACTTAGAAGCCACTTTTTCTTCGAAAGCTCTTCTTTGTTTTTGTGATATTTGTATATTTGGTAGTGATAAAGGCAGGAATTTGTTCCATTTTTCTCGGTGCATTTTTATAGTGGATGAATACCAATCGTCAGTATAATTACCGAATGAAAAATGTTCTATGAGTACTTGATTTGAGCAACATACATAGTTTTTATATTTGTTGATTGCTAATTGTAGAGTAAAATCTATATCGTAACAATGAAATCCTTTTAATAGCTCTTCGTCAAAGGGGTGTTTTTCCCATACGTTTCTTCTCACAAAAAAACCTAACCCATCTAATACGAGCACTCTTTTAAAAGGGACTTCCAAACAAGAGTTTTGGACTCTGAATTCGGTTCTATTGTTTACTCTCTGATAGTAATATGTAGTTCCATATTCCGGCCAACCGTGTTCCCACCAGCCTGAATATTGAGGAAATCTCATGGCTGAACCCGCAAAACCAATGGCTCCACAGTCTGGTTCTTGTAGCTTCTGCTCAATGAAAACTCCCCAATTATGGGAATGAAACTGAATATCTTCATGAACAAAGAATAGATAAGGGTATTTTGATCTTTCTGCTGCATAGTTGTACACTTTGGTGATAGGCCATTTCTTTTCTCTATTGTCTATGGCTACAAATTCATGTTCGCATCCAATTGTTCGATCAATATTTTCTATTACCTTCTGTAGACGTTCAGGAGAAGCGGAACATATAATTATTGAAATCATGAAGGGCGTATTTGTGTTAAAATTAGAATAAAATAGATGATAAATTTACTTATGAAGTTTTTTATATCTGGGTTTATCTATTCCTATTAAATATCCTATAGGCTTTATATAATAATTGAAAAAGTCTTTCAATGTCTTTTTGGGACGTTCCCCTTTCCAGCGAGTCTGATCGAGATAATGAAACCAACGGTGTGCTAAAGGATGGTAGCAATGGAGGTTCCATGGTTTTACATCGGTGATGTAATGCAGAATGGCAGGCGTAAATAGAGTGGTTTCTATTTCTTTCAGTGCTTTTTCACTCATTGTAGTTTTACGTAGGTAATAATGCATGTTCCATTGGTAGGGGAGATGCAACCATTGGGCATATAGTACTCCGTTTAATACGTCTTGGTCGTTGTAAGTCAGACGCTCAGGATAGCTTTGTATATAGCGGACACATGCTTCCATTAGATGATGCTTACGCCAATAATCCAGGTTGATAAGCAATACACCTGCATTGAAATAGGAATATTTCTTTTCGTAATGCAATCGTTCATAAAATTCTTCTACTTCCGCACGCCAATCTTCAGCTGCCGCTAAAGCATATCCCTCTACGTTTGTGTTCCATAATTCGGAAACAGAGCTTTCCACTATCAAATCACAGTCGAGATAGAGCACCTTTGATATGGATTCCGGTAAGATGACCGGAAGAAAAATACGGTAGTAAGTGGCAATGGAGATATGATGGCATTCATCACTGATAGGACAGTTTGCAATAATTTGGTGGCCTGCATCATGAAAAATGAGCTCATTACCGAATCGGTCTAATTCTTCGTGCATCAATTGCTTGGCTATTTGAGATAGATTGTCGGCAATGATATGTACGCGAATGTTTTCTTGTTGATTGTTTTGAAACAAAGAAACCAGTGTAACGATACAGTATTTTACATAATGGTTGTCAATATTGCAAACTATGTCCATATTTCTTTATTTGAGGTGGAAACTGAGAATAAATAGGGAAATGTTAGTATGTTAGCTTTCTTTTATAATCCCATTTTTACACCGGATAATTTTTTTCTCAATGACTTCACGTAGAATCTGATTGTGGAACTTTAGATTTTCCCGTGAGGCGGGTTTGTGGTAAAGATGATATTCTATACCACCGGCTTTTAGGTATTTCTTAACTGATCCAGCGTGAATTAAACGATGTGCTATTTCCGCATCCTCTTGTCCCCACATTGTGAGATATTCATTATATCCGTTTACTTTCAATAAATCTGCTTTCCAAAAAGCCATATTGCATCCTCTTAATCTAAGAATGTTTTTTTGAGCGTAATGAGTTGACAAATATTGGCGCAAAAAGCGTGAACGTATAGAATTAAACATATACATAAAGCCTAAGATAAAGAAAGAGGGGCGATAGTGAAGCCCTCGATAAAAAAAACGTTTGGTAAGGCGCGAAGATAAACCTATTCGGCTTCCGCATACAAAATGTCCTTGTTCTGCAACTTCTAAATGATCTGCGATAAAATTCTTGTCTAAAACGACATCACCGTCAATTTGAATGATATACTCACCTTTGGCCTTTATTATTGCTTTGTTTCTTATTTCCGAGAGACGAAAACCTTTGTCTTCATGCCACACATGAATAATAGGAATGTTTGTTTCTTTCCTTATCCGGTCAATCAATTCACGTGTATCTTCTCGGGATCCGTCATCCGCTATCACAATTTCGTCAGGTTTAACCGTTTGGATAAGGACGCTGTGTAAGCAAAGGGCTAACGCTTCTTTCCAGTTGTAAGTAGAGACCAGTACTGAAACTGTTGGTCTATTTTCACTTTGATAGGTACAAACTCCACTTGCTGCCCGATGATTCTCAGGCGATTTTTTTTCTTGAGACATGGAATTTAGTGTTTTTTCTGTACCTCTTGTCATAATTAGCCCCATAGGTTTAGTTTTGCAAAGGTAGATATTTTATATGAATTAACTACCCTTCTTCATTGAATATTTCCTAATTCTAATAGAGATAAACAGTTGGAGCGTTGAATTACTGCTTAATAAAGTGTTAAAGATGTGAAATAGAAGAAGACGTTTAATAATTTGATAGAGTTTTCTTGCACCTATTATACGTAGGAAAATTTAGTGTATGGTCGGAAGGTGGAAATACCGTACTTTAATGGTGTATATGAGTGAGATAAGTGACAGATTTAAATAAGGCTGCCTCATTTTATTTTGAGACAGCCTTGTTTATAGGATTACAAAGTAATTCTGTTTTTTAATTATTCTATCACGATAGGTTTGTATTTCGGAACCAAGGCTTTCATTACAATCCATCCGATAAGATAAGCTACGGCACAGATACAGAATATAATAAAATAGCCGGCCGGTTTTCCTTCGAATCCCATAAATGTCATGTTTGTGTCACCTGCATAAGTGAATAACATACCGGAACCTTTGTTGATAAGGAATGAGCCGACACCACCTGCCATACCTCCGATACCGGTAATGGTAGCAATGGCTGTTTTCGGGAACATGTCGCCTACGGTAGAGAATATATTGGCTGACCATGCTTGGTGAGCTGCACCGGCGATACCGATAATAATAACCGGATACCAATATGAATATTCGCCTAAGGGTTGGGCAAATAATGCCAGTAAGGGGAAGAATGCGAAAATCAACATCGCACGCATACGGCCAGCATAGGGATTCATACCTTTCTTGTCAACGAAGAAAGTAGGAAGCCAACCACCTACGATAGATAACATAGTAATAGCGTATAATACGAAGATCAGTAACTGAGCGGTTGAGTTATCGGAGGGTAAGCCGTATACATCGCTGATATAGGCCGGAGTCCAGAATAGGAAGAACCACCATACACCGTCTGTCATAAATTTACCGAAAGCGAAAGCCCAGGTTTGTTTGTATTTGAAACATTGGGCAAATGACATTTTCTTTTCGTTACCCGCAGCGTCTTTTGCCGGAGCCTCGTCAGTATCGTTATCTTGCTCGATATAAACCAACTCCGCTTTATTAACATGTTTGCTTTTATTGGGTTTTGAGTACATAAATACCCAGAATGCCATCCAGATGAAACCTAACCCACCAATCACAATGAATGCCATTTCCCATCCGTTTCCTACGCCTATTTCTTTGAAATAACTGGCTAAAGACGGAATCGTTACAGGGGCGGCCAAAGCTCCGACTGTTGCACCGGCATTAAAGATACTGGTTGCGAAAGCACGGTCTTTCTTGGGGAAATATTCAGCGGTTACTTTAATAGCTGCCGGGAAGTTTCCTGCCTCACCAAGAGCTAGTATAAAGCGGGCTGCGATAAAATAATACACGCTCACCGTAGCGATAGTTACTGCTGTGATGGCTGTTTTATCGGTAGCATCGATTAAGCCTTGTACACTACCAACACCTAACGTGGCTTCTGTTGCCCATCCGCAAAGAGCGTGTGCACATGCACCCAATGACCATACGCCGATAGCCCAAAGGTAACCTTTTTTGGTTCCCATCCAGTCGACGAACCGTCCGGCAAATAACATGCAGACTGCATATATAATGGAGAATACGGCAGTAATCGTTCCGTAATCATCATCAGTCCAGTGAAATTCGGGGGCAATAAAATCTTTCCAGGTTAAGGACAACACCTGACGGTCCATGTAGTTAACTGTTGTTGCAAAGAAAAGCATGGCGCAAATCCACCAACGGTAGTTGGTCATCTTTCCGGTCTTTAATGTACTCATAGCAATAAATTTAATTTTAATATATTATTTATTCATTATTATTCGTTAAAATTCTAAATTGGCACCAAAGGTAAAATATCTTATTGAAATCTCTATATAATATTGACTTATTTTTTGAATTATTAATTACGGATAGGAAGAAATAAACTCTCTCTTGTTATGAAATTACATTTTTAAGGTAAAAAGCTGTCTATAATCGTATGTAATTAGACACTTCTTGCTTACATTTGCAGGAAATCTTTATATCTTATGATGAAAAATACTATAAACAGACTGATTTTGTGTGGAGCCGTTTGTTGTTCGGTATCTTTGTTTGCCCAAAAGAAAGTGAGTACCGAACTTCCATGGTCGGTTCGAATGGCCGAATCGGAAATGATTCGTTGCCCGGAAGCTTGGCAACTGGATTTTCAACCGAAGTTGAAATGGGATTATTGTCATGGCGTGGTGTTACAGGCTTTTTTGAACTTGTATGATGCGTATGGTGACAAAAAGTATTTCGATTATGCGCTGGCCTATTGTGATACCATGACGTATGCGGACGGAAGCATTGTAACCTATCGTCCGTCTGAACTGAGTTTAGACCGCATTAATACCGGAAAGATTTATTTCCGTATCTATGAACAGACCAAAGAAGAGAAATATAGACGGGCTATGGAGAATATGCGTGCACAATTGGTGGCGCAACCTCGTACCAAGGAGGGCGGCTTCTGGCATAAACAGGTGTATCCGCATCAAATGTGGCTCGATGGCATTTACATGGCTTCTCCTTTTTATGCAGAGTATGCTTTTCGAAATAACCGTCCGCAGGATTATCAAGATGTGATTCGGCAGTTCAAGGTAGTTGCCAAACATACTTACGACCCGAAAACGGGGCTTTACCGGCATGCGTGGGATGAACGAAAAGCGCAGAAGTGGGCGGACAAGCAGACAGGACAGTCGGCTCATACTTGGGGACGTGCTATGGGATGGTTTGCCATGGCATTGGTGGATGCTTTGGAATTTATTCCTAAGCATGAAGCCGGACGTGATTCGGTAATGGCGATATTGGATAATGTAGCGGCACAAATAAAACGCTGGCAGGATAAGAGTACAGGCGTATGGTATCAGGTAATAGACCGTAGTGGTGATGAGGGGAACTATTTGGAATCATCGGTTTCCACTATGTTTGTATATACCTTATATAAGGCTGTGCGTTTGGGATTTATTGATGCCTCTTATTTAGATGTGGCGGACAAGGGCTACGATGGAATAATGAAACAATTTGTAGAAGTGGATAAGGATGGAGTGGTCTCCATTACAAAAACGTGTGCGGTAGCCGGTTTGGGAGGTAATCCATACCGTTCGGGAGAATATGATTATTATATCCATGAGAAAGTGCGTGCCAATGACCCTAAAGCAGTCGGCCCGTTTATTAATTTGTGTTTGGAAAGAGAACGTCTTGGAAAGTGAAGAAATAAAAACTAAAATAAGTATGATGAAAAAACTATTTGTTATGTTGTTGGCTGTGGGTTGCCAGAGTATAGCTTTTGCGGCAACCGATACCCCTGATACTTTGGTAGTGGCCAAGGATGGTTCGGGAAAATTCACCACTTTGTGGGATGCTTTGGAAGATTGCCGTGCTTTTATGGATTATCATAAGGTAATCTTTGTAAAGAAGGGAGTATATAAGGAGAAAGTGATTGTTCCCTCTTGGTTGACCAATATCGAGATTTTGGGAGAAGACAGGGATGAAACAATCATTACTTATGATGATCATGCCAACCTGTATATAGAAGGGACTAAAAATAAAATGGGCACGTTTCGTTCGTATACGGTGAAGGTAGAGGGAAATGATATTACTTTTAAAAACATTACGCTCGAAAATAATTCGGGACGCAAAGGACAGGCTTTGGCGCTGCATACCGAGGGCGACCGTTTGAAATTTATCAATTGTCGTATTTTGGGAAATCAGGATACGGTATATACGGGAGTTGCCGGAACACGCCTTTACTTTAAGGATTGTTATATAGAGGGTACTACCGATTTTATTTTCGGTCCGTCTATCGCCTGGTTCGAAGGGTGTACTATCCATAGCTTAACGAATTCGTATGTAACGGCTGCTTCCACTCCTTTAGAGTATGATTACGGTTATGTGTTTAACCGTTGCAAATTGACGGCGGCAGAAGGAGTAAACAAGGTTTTCCTGGGACGTCCGTGGCGCCCGTATGCCTATACCTTATTTATGAACTGCGAATTGGGTGGACATATCACTCCGGCCGGATGGCAAAACTGGGGTAAGAAGGAAAATGAAAGGACTGCCCGTTATGCAGAATATAATAATTCCGGTGAGGGAGCCAAGAAAGAAGGTCGTGCTCCTTGGGCTAAACAACTTACAAAGAAAGAGGCTGCCAAGATAACTCCGGAAAAAGTGTTCCGACTGGATAATACTTGGAACGTGGATTGATTGGAAATAAATACTTATTCGGATGAACGCGGATTTATGCAGTTGATTAAATTGTTTCTGTATAAATCCGCGTTCATTTGCGTTCTACACGACATGAAGATGGATTATTGAAAAGAAATATTTGCCTTTATTTACTTTTTCCTTTCAGATATTTCTTTTTCTCTCTTTTACTCATCTCTTGCATGATAACAGCTTCGGGATGTACGGATACAAAACGTGTCAAGGCAGTGGGGCGGCATGTTTCGTTATCTGGAAGGCAGAATACAGGTATGAAAATCCTGTATATTTTGTTGTTGTAAATATCCCTCTCCGGGTCGCCTTTTTGAGGGCGGAACCATCCGGATAAGATAAGCCTCAAATGAGAACCATGTTCGTAATTCTCCCCACCGATGATTCCGATGGGCTGTCCGGCAACTACTATGTCACCTTCCGAAACAAATATTCCATGGTCTTTAAACAATTTGTATTTCGCTTCGCTTCCGTCTTTGTGATAAATCTCTACAAAGTTTTCGTTCCGGTCGAAAGCCCGTCCGTTCCCTTGCGAAGCGCTGTTATCTTGTATTTTTCCTACTATTCCGGAACGGATGGCATAAATAGTATCTCCCTCTTGCGTTTTTATCGTGAGGCCTGTGGGACGGTTCGTATCCTCTTTCTCACCTTTTTTCATTTTGTTGTTGAGGTACTTTTTCAATGATACCATTGGATTTGCCATCACTTTCTTGCCTGGGGCAATAGGAGACAGATAAACAAAATCCGTATCGGGTACTTCTGTCATGTTACCGATTCTCCATGATGTTTTATACGCGAAACTTATCGAAGCGTTCTCTTGATCGGGCCTTAAAGTAAATAAGTCGTTTTCTCCATATTGCAGAAGATAAGTCTTAGGCATTCCGATACTGAATTCTCGTGTTCCCTCTAATTTAGTAAAGGTAAGAAATAAAGTAACCGGTGCGTAGGTAGTACTGCTGGCGTAAAACTGAAATTTCCGGTCTTCATTTCTTTCATAGCGCACCCTGACTTCAGGCTGTTGTGCATGAATAAAGGCCCATGCGTTACCAAGCAGGATTGAAATAAGAATAATGTGTCTCATAAATCTCTTTTTTTATCAGTATGTTTGTTTCGACTCTTTAAAGACTTTATCCCTTTTGTTTCTTTTTAGTACTTTAGCTTCTTTATTTCCTTAATAATCCTTGTCTTCTGAGCAAAGTACTGACTCCTTAATACCAACCATAACTACTTTCCTTTTATATGTTCTTTACAAAGATAATTACAGGGAATGAATTAAACATAAGAATTTCTATTCTTTTTCCTGACATGGCAGAAAAAATTGCATTGGATGTGACATAATGACATTAACCCCTTCTCTTTTGACAGACCGAATAAGGTTAATATCAAGTTGAATGAATTTTTTTAGAGATAATGAACCTCTTTGGCACAGTTTCTGTTCTGTGGAAGATGCCTGCGGGCGAAAAAGACACTGATTTAATAACAAACAATAAATAAAAGATTTTGTATGATGAACATTAAACCATTAGCGGACAGAGTGCTTATTCTTCCTGCTCCAGCAGAAGAAAAGACAATCGGTGGAATTATTATTCCGGACACAGCAAAAGAAAAACCATTGCAAGGTAAAGTTGTTGCGATTGGCCAGGGAACGAAAGATGAAGAAATGGTATTGAAGGTTAACGACGAAGTGTTGTATGGTAAATATTCCGGTACGGAGATTGAATTCGAAGGAACGAAGTATTTAATGATGCGTCAGAGCGATGTACTGGCAGTATTGGGATAATGAAAAACAATTAATAACAGACTAAAAAGCAGCAAGTAATTATGGCAAAAGATATTTTATTTAATATGGATGCCCGCGATCAACTGAAAAAAGGTGTTGATGAGTTGGCAAATGCAGTGAAAGTAACCCTTGGCCCGAAAGGTCGTAATGTTATCATTGAAAAGAAATTCGGCGCTCCTCACATTACAAAAGACGGTGTGACGGTCGCGAAAGAAGTGGAATTGAGTGATTCGTTCCAAAATACCGGTGCACAACTGGTGAAGTCGGTTGCTTCTAAAACCGGCGACGATGCGGGTGATGGTACAACTACTGCTACCGTATTGGCACAGTCGATTGTTGGCGTAGGTTTGAAAAACGTAACAGCAGGTGCAAACCCGATGGATCTGAAACGCGGTATCGACAAAGCCGTTGCCAAAGTGGTTGAATCAATCAAGAACCAGTCAGAGAAAGTTGGTGATAACTACGATAAGATTGAACAGGTTGCGGCTATCTCTGCAAACAATGATCCGGTTATCGGTAAATTGATTGCTGACGCTATGCGTAAGGTTTCTAAAGACGGTGTTATCACTATCGAAGAGGCTAAGGGAACTGAAACTACTATCGGCGTGGTAGAAGGTATGCAGTTCGACAGAGGTTATCTTTCTGCTTATTTCGTAACCGATACGGAAAAAATGGAATGTGTAATGGAGCATCCCTACATCCTTATCTACGATAAGAAGATCTCTAACTTGAAAGATATGTTGCCTATTTTGGAACCGGCAGTACAAAGCGGACGTCCTTTATTGATTATTGCCGAGGATGTGGATAGTGAAGCTTTGACAACTTTGGTTGTGAACCGTTTACGTTCTCAGTTGAAGATTTGTGCCGTAAAAGCTCCGGGCTTCGGTGATCGCAGAAAAGAGATGCTCGAAGATATCGCCATCCTGACAGGTGGTTTGGTTATCAGCGAAGAGAAAGGTTTGAAGCTGGAACAGGCTACTCTCGAAATGTTGGGTACTTGCGATAAGGTAACTATTACCAAAGAGAATACTACCATTGTGAACGGTGCCGGTTCAAAAGAGAATATCGCTACGCGTGTAAACCAAATCAAGGCGCAAATCAAAACCACTACTTCCGACTATGACAAAGAAAAATTGCAAGAGCGTTTGGCTAAATTGTCAGGTGGTGTAGCTGTACTTTATGTAGGTGCCGCTTCGGAAGTAGAGATGAAAGAGAAGAAAGACCGTGTGGACGATGCATTATGTGCAACCCGTGCCGCTATCGAAGAAGGTATTGTTCCGGGTGGTGGCGTAGCTTACATCCGTGCTATCGAAGCTTTGGACGGTATGACAGGTGACAATGCCGATGAAACTACCGGTATCGAAATCATCAAGCGCGCTATTGAAGAACCGTTGCGTCAGATTGTAGCTAACGCAGGTAAAGAAGGTGCTGTTGTGGCGCAGAAAGTACGCGAGGGTAAGGCCGATTTCGGTTACAATGCACGTACGGATGTATACGAGAACATGTATGCTGCCGGTGTGGTAGATCCTGCTAAGGTTGCCCGTGTAGCACTGGAAAATGCAGCTTCTATTGCCGGAATGTTCCTTACTACGGAATGTGTGATTGTAGAAAAGAAAGAAGATAAACCAGAAATGCCTATGGGTGCTCCCGGAATGGGAGGTATGGGCGGAATGATGTAATTCTTTCCTTGAAACTCTCTTAATAGTTATAGAATTATATAGCTAAGATATATGGAGCAATGAGGTGTGTCAAAACTCAATTTTAGAGAAGATAGCCTTTAATTGGAAACTTGACCGCCTTATTTGCAATGAAAAGAGCCATATCATTACTCGATAATCGGGTTTGATATGGCTCTTTCGTGTTTGTTATGATTTGCGACTTCTTCGTGAGATATATTAGTTTTGCTCCCTTCTCTTATTTATAATTATGATGTGTTGGTGTAATCAATGCGAAGTTAAAATAAGGGGATTTCCAGCACATATACCGGTTGTGCGGGAAAATCTACACTCCGTTCTCCGTCTCCTTGCTTGGTATGTTGCACAAACAGATGGAGTTTCTTTTTTTGTTTCCATAACTCCGTGTCGTGCGAAGGCTCCCAAGCATCTACGGAGAAATCCGTAAGGTCAAAGAATTTCCATTCGGCGGTAGCTATATCTCTGGTATAAGCTATGGATACCCGGCTACCCCGTTCTTTATCTCGGAAGATATAATAGATCTCTCCTTTGTCTACTACGATACGCGGCCGGGCAATGAGAATCATTTTCGTTCCGCCGCCTTTCAGGGAGAAGGGACTCTTTCGCTGGCTTACCTGTCGGTTCTTCCATTGGAGGCCGTCATGCCAGACAATGCGATATTGCGGAATATCACTGTCAGCATCTCTCCAATAAGTGGCTATATACGGATTACCTTCCGCATCAGCACTCATACTGGTTTGGTTTATCAGTTCCGAGTTTTGCGGTATGCGGCAGGCGAATTCGGCGTTATCATAACGAATAGGCAATTCATATTTCTCTCCGTCAGTCTTATACCAAGTTATCCCGTTGTCGAATGAGCGGGCATAACAAAGGTCGTGGTTCGTTTCTACATGCCACGTTTCACGCCAAACCCACGACAGGTGTATGGTTCCGCGTTCGTCTACATACAATTGCCAATAGGCATTTCGTTTGTTTTCGCCATCGATTAATACATCTTGTACACGGCTCCACTTTTTTTCTTTTACCGAATATCTATTCATCACTAAGTTCCCTCTTCCCGAGACGCCTGAACGGTAAACAAATAACAAGTCCCCGTTCGACAAAGGGTAAAATTCCGGATAGGTCACATCTTCTTCATCCGTTCCTGTCATTGGTTCCATCTCACCCAAATCTAGAGAATTGGGTGAAATGCTACGGCAATAATTCAATTTATTTCCGTGATGGTCGAAAGCCACGTGCAAATACCCGTCTCCATCCGGCATGATGCTTATGATATTGTGGGCGTCTTTTACATTACCTTTATATTGGGTTCTGCGGAGCGTCCAATGGTCCGAATGAAGAGAGCGTTTCCCTAATACAAGGTAACCGTCGGCATCATAGTAGCTTATATATTGTTCATCGTTCCGGGTAGCTAAGGAATTGTTCCGAAAAATAGCCGTGTTGACGGACGTCTGACTATATCCTTCACCAACTTTCACTAAGCGAACTTTAGGGGATAGATTGAGTGTGTCGCTGGGATAAGTCTGTGCGGATGTACCGGGCAACAGGCATCCTATGAGCCCGACCGATAGACAAAGAGTCTTGTAAGATTGTTTTAGCATATCAACTTTTTTGTTTTCTGAAATGTTTGGATTCCGGTTTTACAGGTTTCGGAAGCAAAAATATCTTTTTTATGGGGAACTGTGTATATAAATCGTTCAAATAAGATGGAAATATTTAAAAGGAATATATAGCTGTCGTATGTTCATGTGGGAAAAGACCCTTGATACGTTTATTTATGGCGGATTATTCTTTTCATTGTTTTAGGGAGGTCTATTACTCCGCCACGCCGATTATACGAGAATGGAGAATCGGATGGAATAAGAAAGATATCTGCCTTTAATAAGGCTATTTAGAATTGTTGAAAACGGGCAAATACGAGAGGTATATACATGAATGCATAGAAAAAGGGACTATCCTGAAAAAGACAGTCCCTTTTATTAGACGTATGAGTGCTTACTAAAATAAATTTGTTATTCCTGAAAACAATGAAGCACACCTTTTTACCTTTTACCTTTTCAATTGAAAACTAAGCTACTTCATAGCCGCCTCTCAAAAGATTGTTTCCAAGCTCTTCGAGACATTTAACAATTAAGTCTAATACCTTTTTCATCTTGTTATCCTTTCTTTTTATGTTTTACAGCACAAAAGTAGAGCCTTTCTTTTGATCGACATAAGAAAAGGAAAAGAAAATGCATAAAACCGCCGATTTATTGATTTGCGTCAAGAATTCATCCGTTATCGAACACGGAAATAGGTTTATAGACCAAGAATAGAGAATTCTTTTTCGAAGTTGGGCGTAAAAGTGCCATTTCCTAAGTTCGCTTTAATATCTTGAATACTCCAAAAACGTCCGTCTGCTACTTCGTCGCTTGGAGTAATGACCCCTTCGTATAGGGTTTTGTACGAATAGACAAGTTCTTTCTCGCAGGGTGATTCGAACACGTAAGAGGTGATGATCTCCGGTTGGAAATCGGTGATGCCCAACTCTTCACGAACTTCCCGTTTCAGAGCTCTTTCCACGTTCTCCCCCAAATCTATATGGCCGCCTACGGCTGTATCCCATTTACCCGGCTGGATGTCTTTCCATTCCGGCCGTTTCTGGAGGTAAAGCTCTCCTTTACTGTTGAACACGTGCAAGTGCACTACCGGATGCAGCAATTTACTGCCATTGTGGCACTCTCCCCGTTTGGCGGCGCCTATAATGTTTCCCTGCTCATCCACAAGCGGAAACATCTCTTCATTATTGTCACTTTGTACCATGTCTTCTAACATACGTTTATTTATATTGTATTATCGTGGACTCCTGTTGATTTATGATTCATTTTTAATTAACAGGCTCTTGGATTTCGTTCAACCGTCCGGTGATGGAGTCCATAATGAATCCCCGTACTTTTATATCTGCCGGAATGAGCGGATGATGCTTTACAAGGTGTACGCTCTTTTGTACGGCTTCTTCCGTATCGCTGAATCCGCTGAGCCAACTGCGCAAATTTACATCGCAGTATTCCATCATTTCTATGTGGTCTTCCGATACACCTCGCTCTTTCATGTGGCGGAGCATGATTTCGCTGTCCATATGCTGCACTCCGCAGTCGGTATGTCCTACAATCATTACCTCTTCCACTCCTAATTCGTAAATGGCGACAAGCAAACTTCGCATGGCACTGCCAAATGGGTGAGTAATAGTTCCTCCGGCATTCTTTATCATTTTTACATCCCCGTTTTTTAATCCCAATGCAGCCGGAAGCAATTCTATTAAACGGGTATCCATGCAAGTGACGATGGCTATCTTCTTGTCGGGATACTTATTGGTGATGTATTTTTCGTATCCTTTGTTCTCAACAAAAGTACGGTTATAAGTTATTAATTCGTCTATCATAATTTATGTACATTCAATAGTGCGGGCAAATATAACGCATTCACCGAAATATTCCGTATTTTTGCATCTGTCAACTTCAATAAAAAAGTTTTTATGCTTCAAATCCGGCAAAACACGGATGAGTGGTGAGGACTAAAAAAGCAATATCCGTTTAGCGGATTTTGTGGTGTTGCCGAACCGAAAGATAAAACGTAAACGACATAGCTTGTGAAACGATTACAAACTAGTGAATTAAATATCAAATATTACTATGAAAGAATTGGAATTAAAGTATGGGTGTAATCCCAATCAGAAGCCGGCGCGTATCTTCATGCAAGAAGGAGAATTGCCTATTGACGTATTAAATGGTCGTCCGGGTTATATCAATTTCTTGGATGCGCTGAATGGATGGCAGTTGGTAAAAGAATTGAAAGAAGCCACCGGTCTGCCGGCGGCAACCTCTTTTAAACATGTAAGTCCGGCTGGAGCGGCTATCGGTCTGGAACTGGATGAGACCATGAAACGTATTTATTTTGTGGACAATTTGCCCTTGAGTCCATTGGCGAATGCTTATGTGCGTGCAAGAGGAGCCGACCGTATGTCTTCGTATGGTGATTTCATTGCTTTGAGCGATGTATGCGATGAAGAAACAGCACGCTTTATCAATCGGGAAGTGTCGGATGGCGTGATTGCTCCCGGTTATACGGAGCAAGCGCTGGAGATACTGAAAGCGAAACGTAAAGGAACGTATAATATCATAAAGATAAATCCGGATTATAGACCGGCTCCGATAGAGCGCAAAGAGGTGTTTGGCATTACTTTTGAACAAGGGCGAAATGAAATCCGTTTGAACAATGACGATCTGTTTGCCAATATTCCTACCCGTAACAAAAGTTTCCCCGAAGCAGCCAAAAGAGATTTGATGATTGCATTGATTACTTTGAAATATACCCAGTCTAACTCGGTATGTTATGTAAAAGACGGTCAGGCGATAGGAATTGGCGCCGGACAACAAAGCCGTATTCACTGCACCCGTCTGGCTGGGAATAAGGCAGATATTTGGTATCTCCGTCAGCATCCGAAAGTACTGAACTTGCCGTGGGTGGAGAAAATCCGCCGTGCCGATCGCGACAATACCATCGATATTTATATCAGTGATGACCATGACGATGTATTGGCTGACGGAGTATGGGAACAGTTCTTTACCGAAAAACCCGAAGTGTTGACTCGTGAGGAAAAGCGTGCATGGCTGGATACATTGAAAGGCGTCTCTTTGGGTTCCGATGCATTCTTCCCCTTCGGAGATAACATTGAGCGTGCGCATAAGAGTGGTGTGGAATACATTGCCCAAGCCGGCGGTTCCGTTCGTGACGATCATGTTATTGAAACGTGTGACAAATATGGTATAGCGATGTCATTCACCGGTATTCGTTTGTTCCACCATTGATTTTCTGTTTCTTTTGGTTCTTCGTCACTTTGGGTCGTCATTAGATATTGATTTACTTGGTTACCGGTAATGGGAACCTGTATGATGAGGAGAGATGTTTACTAAACTTCTAATCATCTGGACACCGATATGTTAACGTACATTTGAACTGATTCTGCCAATCAACGTGACGAAGAACCTTTTTTCTACTATGAATCTTCCGGATTAAGCCCGGTAATTTAAATGAAATTAAGGTAATAAGATCTTTTATTTTCGGATAAGCTTGAATTTATCTCTATACGGGCATTAACTAATCGTTTCTCTCTTACATATTACCTTTCGCACACTATGTGAAATAGAATTCTCACATAATGTGCAAAATGTCTCTCACATATAGTAGAAGATAACTCTCATAGTTGTGAGAAAGGAAGATTGCTTAAGGAGACAGGTTAGTATATCCAAGTTAGCAGATTCTTTTTACCGAATGAAAGAGAACTATAGTTTTATTCCGTAGTTATCATTTCACTTCGTTTCGTTGGGGCTAAATTGATTTGCTCGGAAGAAGTTATCCGAAAAGTCTGAAAGTTTAGATTAAAACTTTCGGGTAAGCGCCTCCGCAATCCTGTGTTGTCAACCGTTTTAGTCCACTTTCGGTTTAGGACTGACAGAACTCCAATATAGAAAAAGCACCACTTTACACCTAAATCTTCATAGGTTAAAGTGATACTTTTTTGTTTATTCAGTTACAATCTGTGACTTTAGCTAATTCAATTTTTACTTTTTGGGCAGTCCTCTTGTTATCATTCATCTCCTTCCGTCAGAAGTCGGTTTCCTCTATCAGAAATAAACGTCTTTTATGGTTGTTCACCTCCCGCTTTGTTTGGCAGGAATTAAAGCTTAGGCTCTTTTAGAACATTTATAGGACTATCGCTTTGGCTTATTTGTCTCTCTTCCTTTCTTGAATGCTTGATAATCCCCTATGGAAAAGCTATTTGCAAAACTCCAGTATATATAAGAAGATAACTGTTATGCCATTGTTTAGATAAAATAAAGGAAGAAGAGCTATCTTATTTCTCTCGATGAATACGATGAAATAATATAATGCCCTGAAAATTTACGTATAAACAAGGAACTTTCTATACAATGTTTTCTATCTTTGTGAAATTAAAGGTGTCTTAAAGGTCTCTGTTGATATCCAAAAGGAAACTTTAAGAGGTTTAAAGGGCACAGTTGCAATAATTAATCATTAAATTGGATACAATGAAAAAACTATTTCTTACCATTGGTCTTATGTTATTTGTTTGGGTGGTGAAGGCACAGGGTGAATTTACCATGGAAGGAAAATTGTCGGGAGTAGAAGATGGAACTCTTATTAATTTATATCGGAGCGAAGGACGTTTAATGGGACGTATTGCTACGGATACACTTCGTAACGGCATGTTCCGTTTTAAGGAGAAAGCTTTTAGTAACGAGCCCGAATGTTTGATGCTGACTTCAAGCGGAGAGGGTTTTCCTAATACCTGGCTGGATGTTTGGATAACTCCCGAAGCGAAGGTAATGATTACGGGAAATGATAAGTTGCTCAGTACCTGGAAGGTTTCAAGCGACGTGAAAGAGCAGAAATTCCAGAATCTTTATATCGATGCAACACGTGAAATGAAAAAACGTAATCAACAGTTGCTCGTCAGAATACTTGAACTTTATGAGAAGGAGGATTCGAAAACAACAACGACGGAAGAGAAAAAGGCTGCTAAAGCCGAGAGGAAGGAATTGGATCGGGAACGGGAACAATTGTCCTTGCAAGAGCTGCCTGTCGTATTAAAGCTAATGCGGGAAAATCCGGTTGGTCCTGCTTGGATAAGGCTCTTAGATAAATTGTGTATTAAAGCCAAATATATGAAAGGCTTTCCTTATCGCAATGAAGTGATAGCTTTATATAATAGACTGCCGGCCGCTGATAAACAAACGGAAGCGGGTAAAACGATAACTACTAATTTGTTTCCGCCTGAAGTTGTGAAAGCTGGTGATGATATGGCCGATGCGGATTTGTATGACTTGGACGGAACGGTGCATCATTTGGCAGATTATAAAGGAAAATACATGTTGGTGGATTTTTGGAGTCGCGGTTGCGGACCTTGTCGGATGGCGTTGCCGGAAATGAAACAGATAGCCGAAATGTATAAAGACCGTTTGACGGTTATCAGTCTCAGTTCGGACGATGAGAAAAACTGGCGGGAAGTTTCGAAAGAGGAAAACCTTACATGGGAGAATCTCAATGATATGCAGGGAACCAATGGGCTTTATGCCAAATACGGAGTTTCCGGCATTCCGCATTATGTATTAATTTCGCCGGAAGGAAAAGTCGTGAAGAGTTGGAGCGGTTATGGTAAGAATAGCTTGAAGTTAAAGATGAAAGCTTTGTTGGATATCCCTAAACATGAGATGAGCATAACACACAAAGCCGGGATCAAACAGGTAAACTATCCGTCTAATCAGTCTTCCAATGCAGACAATTTGGTTTTTAAGCAAGTGGAGTTAAGCGATACGGCAACTACGATTCATTTGAAAGTTTATTATCTACCAAGGAATTGGATTAACTTCAGCCCGAACACTTATCTTACTACATATGATGGGAAGAAATATAGAGTAAAAGGGGCCGAAGGAGTGACATTGGGCGAACGTTTGGTGATACCTGAAAGCGGAGAGGTTGAAATGACTTTGCATTTCGAACCTTTACCCGGAGATGCCCGAACCTTTGATTATATGGAAGGCGAAGACAGAAACGACTGGCAAGTAAAAGGCATACAGTTATCCCTTTCGGAGAAATAAGTCAATTGTAAAAGAAACTTTAAACAGTATTTTCATTGGTTTGTGGATCGTTCCATGCAATAGGGAAGGCGCTTTTTCGGATAGAAAAGATATAAAATGCTGTTTAACTCTGTGGAGTGCGTATCTTATCAGCCGGGAGATACGGTTCCCTTTTATGTTATTCATGAATTTGTTTATGAGTATGACAATCCGAAAGACAGTACCATAAGAGTGAGTTTTGCATCGTTTGATGCTAAGAACACTACAAGGATAAAGGATGGTTATGACGGAATGGTTCGGTTGTTGATATGGCAAGCACCGTAGTCAGGAGATAAATATTCTGGCGTGAGTTATGCAAAAAATCCTTATCTTTTTTCCAAGGGGATAACCTTATACGTCTATACGTGGGAGGGAGAGAAGGTACGCCAATGCAAATTGGATATTCCTGTGTCTCAAATAGTTGTATCGGAAGATGATAAGACGCTGTATGCTATAGCCTATAATTCTTATCCTGAGGTTGTTCGGTTCGATTTATCAGGTTCATCTACGATCCCTTTCAAAAGAAATGAAACGGTTCATCAGCATGGAATAATTAAAGAGGGTGAATATTTGATTGATGCCGATTTATACGATTTAGAGGGAAACATTCATTAATTGGCAGATTATAAAGGAAAGTATCTTTTGCTTGACTTTTGGCGTTTGAATTGTGGACCGTGTCAATATGCGTTACCCAAGCTGAGAGAAATTTCCTCACGGTATAAAGATTCTTTGACTGTAATCAGCATCAGTCATGATGTTTAAAAGGTTTGGCAGAAAGCTTCGGAAGAGAAGAATATTACATGGGAAAACTTGAATGATTTAAAAGGCATGAAAGGCATTTTTATGCAATATGGAGTTTATGGAGTGCCTCATTTTGTGCTGATATCACCTAAAGGCAGAATCATTACTCAATGGTTGGGTTATAGCAAAGGCAGTATCAAGAAGAAATTAGAGGAATTATTGGATAAATAGTATACGAACTTAACAAATGGTAATCTTTCTTTCTGAAGGAGGTTGTATCTTTGCACTCTGATTAAAAAAGGAAATGTGTTGAGATATGAAAGATGCAATTGATTTTGGAAGCATGGAAATCCCGAAACTCTTTCGGAAGTTGTTGATACCAACGTTGTTGGGAATGGTTTTTTCGGCTGCTTTTGTCATAACGGATGGTATATTTGTTGGGAAGGGATTAGGTAGCGATGCATTGGCGGCTGTAAACATTACGGCTCCGATATTTCTGCTCACAACCGGAATAGGACTGATGTTCGGGTTGGGAGCATCCGTAGTGGCTTCTATCCATTTGTCGCAAGGTAAAATTAAGGTAGCCCGTATTAATATTACTCAAGCGGTATTTGTTTCTTCGCTTTTTCTGCTATGTGCGTCCATATTTGTTTGTATATATGCGCCGGAGGTTGCCGTGAGTTTGGGAGCATCAGAGCGTTTAAAACCCTTGGCTACCGAATACATGCACTGGTTTGTGCCGTTTCTGGCTTTTTCCGCATTACTTTTATCGGGCATGTTTTTTATTCGTCTGGATGGTTCACCTAAATATGCTATGTGGTGTAATGCCATACCGGCTGTTATTAATATTGCCCTCGATTACGTTTTCATTTTTATTTTTAAATGGGGGATGATGGGAGCGGCTTTAGCCTCCAGTCTGGGTACGGTGATAGGCGGAATCCTGATTCTGGCTTACCTTTTCCGTTACGGTAATACGATTCGTTTTATACGGGTGAAGTGGAGCCGGAAAAGTCTGCGGCTGACAGTCCGCAATGTCGGATACATGTGTAAACTTGGCGTTTCTTCGTTCTTGTGCGAAGCAACCATTGCGTTCATGATGTTTATCGGCAATTATATTTTTATTCATTATCTGGGTGAAGACGGTGTGGCGGCATTCAGCATTGCCTGTTACTTTTTTCCGATTATCTTTATGGTATATAATGCCATCGGACAGTCGGCACAACCTATCATCAGTTATAACTTTGGCGCCGGACAGGGCATACGGGTACAGGCGGCTTACCGGATTGCTTTGAAATCAGCACTGGCTTTCGGTTTGTTATTTTGCATTTTTACGGCATTGTTTCGTTACGAAATAGTGGGGTTGTTTATCGAAACCCGTTATCCGGCTTATGCCTTTGCGGTAGAGGGGTTGCCTCTGTTTGCCATCGGCTTTATCTTTTTTGCAGTAAACATTGTATCCATTGTTTATTTCCAAAGTGTGGAGCGGGCGATGGCAGCTACATGGGTCACCGTGATGCGCGGGTTCGTGTTTATGACTCTTTGTTTCCTGCTTATGCCGCGTGTGATGGGAATACCGGGCATCTGGCTGGCAGTTCCGTTTGCCGAGGTATTGACTACCATCCTGGTAATTGCCATCTATTTTCATAGGAAGAGAAAAAAGGCGTAGCGGAAAACCTTTTTATTGCCCAGTATGAGATTCTCAAAATTATCATGTACTTTTGCGGTATGGAAGAGATGATTGAGAGATTCTGCCGGAGATATAAATTGCCGGAGCGGACACTGTGTGCATTGTTGCAGCATATGACCGAGTTGACTTTTTCTAAAGGAGAACTTATAGTGTCGGCCGGTGAGCGAAATACGAACTTTTACATTCTGAAACAAGGGATATGGAGGGCATATGCTTTGAAAGAAAGCACGGAGGTTTCCCTTTGGTTTGTCACTACGGGCGATTCGGCTTTTTCGTCATGGGGATACGTGGCTAACCAACCCTCTCAGGCTTATATCGAATCTGTGACGGACAGCGTGGCCTACATGATTTCGCGTCCTGCTTTAGAGATCCTCTTTTCCGAATCCATAGAAATGGCAAACTTCGGACGTCGTATATTTGAACAGGAGATTCTTTCGGTGGATAACTCTACGTTAGCTTTCGGTACGCCTACTGCAAAAGAGCGTTACCTTACTTTATTGGAAGCCAATCCGGAGTTGCTGCAACAAGTACCGTTAAAACACTTAGCTTCTTATCTTTATATTACGCCGCAATCCTTAAGTCGGATTCGTGCGGGGTTGAGAAGGAAAAAGAAATAGAAGAACGTATCTCACTTACCGGATAAGAAGTCCCTTACTTCTGTTTGAGCATTAATCGTAAAGGAGTTCACTACCTTTACCGGTTGTGATACGATTATTTTCGCTATCTCAACAGCCCTTTTATCATTACCCGTTTCCAGATACATAGGGACATTCAGAAAATACTATAAAATTAGCCAACTAATTCAAGCTCAAAGTATTGCGAATTAGTTGGCTTTTTTGT
>CANPVZ010000007.1 GCA_947581855.1 uncultured Phocaeicola sp. | reverse complement strand
ACCTCCACCTCGTTGTCGAAATTATTGGTCATGGAGAACATGCCCAGATCCTGGATGGCTGAAAGAGGACCGCCACCAGAGCTCATGTTTTTCTTATCTTCCTCCTGGATCAGAACCGAGGCGGAAACGTTATAGACAGGGGCCTGGAAACGAAGGTAAACCCACGACAGGACAAGCAAGGTGAGGACTGATACCAAAAACCAGGGCCAATAGACCAGGTATTTTATAAGCAGCGAGTGGAAATCTATGCCTTCTTCCGTTTCTTCAACCGCAGTGTTAGGAAATTCGCTCATAATATGTCAATTGAAATTTGATGAATATAATAAACCTTTTATCTTACGATGTTTACTATCAGGCTGGCGATGGAAACCAGGATGGAGGTGGCAGAGAACCAAAGGGTCGTGCTGTTACCGATATCCGAGTTCTTCGCCTTCGTCTTGTTGGGGGTCACATAGATGATATCGTTCTGTTGAAGATAGTAATAGGGGGAAAGAACGATATCCGCACGGTTCAGGTCCAAAGGGATGATCTGTTGCTTCCCGAAAGCGTCCTCACGGATCAACTTCACATTGTCGCGCACTCCGTAAACCGTCATGTCACCCGCCATGGCCAGGGCCTCCAACACATTCACCTTCTCGTTGCTTACCGTAAAGGTACCAGGCTTGCTCACTTCACCCAGTACCGAGATCTTATAGTTTGTCATGCGGACGGTGACAATGGGAGTCTCTTTCAAATAAGGGAGCAGTTTGCCCCGGATCAGCTCTTCCGCCTCACTCTTCGTAAGACCACCCACCTTCAGACGGCCGATGACCGGGAAGTCAATGCTTCCGCTGTTATCTACCAGATATTGCTGCAAGGCCGCTTGAGAGGTCACACTATTCTGCTGGGCCACATTGTAAGGAGTCTGAGTGGTCAGGTTAAACGGAGCGGAGGCCTGAGGATCGGAGGTGTTCACTGTGATGGTAAGCAGGTCCTTAGGCATGATACGGGCGTCATAGGGACTCTCCTGCTGGACAGCACGGTTGACAGCCTCAATCTCCTGCATATAGGGCACGTTCTTATAAGAGGTGCAACTTGCCAAAAACAACATGGCAACAAGATAGAAAAGTTTCTTTAAGTTCATAGTCTCTGAATGAATATTTGTAAGTTGATAACTTATTTAACTGGTTGTGACAGCATTACTTTTTGAACAGGCTCTTGAAAAAGCCTTTGGGCCTGGGAGGCTCTTCCTCATGCTGCCCACGCTCCGACAACATCTCATACGTCAGCCGGTTGTGCACCATCTCGTAGATGGTACCCCAGTCGGGCAAGCCGCCCAAGTTGCGGTCGTCTATAAACAAATCAGCCTTCAGCTTGCGGGAATAGTGGTTGTTATGACCTTCAGCTTCCTCAGGGTAGTCCCGGTTCACGGCATAAAACTCCAGACCGCGCTCACGGCAGAAAGAAACCGCCTCTTCCAATAGACGACCCTCACGAACACTCCAAAGGATGAGCTTGTGGTGTTCGCTACGCAACTTCTTCAACGTCTCGATGGCAAAAGGAAGTTCACGCCCTATGCCGGGATAACGGTGCTCGACGATCGTACCGTCGAAATCTACGGCGATTATCATACGGATTAATAAATGAATAATAGTATTGGAAAGCAAATAATCCAATACAATGGATAATTAACTAAACTATTTATACAAATTATACAAAATCGATAACCTACAAGTTATTTACACTGAAATAACTTATGGTTCATTTCAAAGCGAATAGTAACTACTTTCAATCGAATAAAAAGCCTGTAAATCTTCCATTATCTCCTTTTGTCTGACATTTACCTTTCCCGGAAGCCATGTATCGGTTATCTTATGAGCCTGAAGAAAGAAATCCTTCTCTCCTGTACAACCGAACAGATAAGTAAGATAATAAGCCCGCTTGATATCCGCTGTTATCCGAGGCAGAAAATCACAGCACTGCTGCAACCGGATATCAAACAGTTCCGGTTCTCTAAGCACTTTATAGGCCATGAGTTGTACCAAATAAAGGGACGCTTCCATGTTAAACGTATCAGCTTGCAGATTAGCCATCCTTCGGATAAAGCCACGAAGCTTGATTTCATCCCGTTCGGACACACGCTCCTGACGCATAAATGCAAACAAAGCTTTACGGGCAGTATTGAAAAAAGCTTTCATATCATTATAAAGATGGCGGGTATCGGAACTATATGAAATGATTTCAATCAATTCCGGAGCGATACTGCATGTGGAAATGGACATAACCCCTGGTATTTCTATAAGTACCCGGTCGCCGCGTTTTCCCTGCGTACAAAGCAGTATGCCTTCCACTCCATTGAACTCGCCCCCGATAATACGTACTTTGTCACCTTTTATCAGACTTATTTCACCCGGAGCATAATAACATATATCTTTCTCATAATGCCGGGCTACTTTCATGAAATCCTCCATCTGCCTATCGGGAACAGTCGTGTATTTACGTTGCCCGTTTTCCGCAACCGGACGGTGGAACTTCAAGTAAACAGCCGTCTGTTTATAAGCATATATCTCATTAAGGGAGCCACGAATGAATACATAATTAGGTATAAGGGGGCATTTCCTGCGTTTCTTCTTTTCTTCCGGACCTTTCAGTTCGAAATACATGGGAACGAAAAACTCTAACTTTTTTATGTTATTCTTTTCGCGCTCACGGTTTTCCGCTTCCAAATCATCTTTCGCCACCTTCTCTTTCTTAAAGGCTATCATGACATACCATTGGGCACAATCCTGACCGACAGTTTCTGAAATTGCCTGCATAATGGTCGCTATAAATATTTTTGTAAGGTTTTAATTTCCCGACAGGATATAATCGAGGGACTTCAAAGACATATATAATTCTTTGATTATTAACTTATTACATCTTAAAAAATAGGAACTTATGAAAATTTCAATTATTCCTGAAACACAAGAAAAGGGAACATATTCCTCCCTTATTGCGCGACAAAAGTACGCAATAAAACATTGAAATTATTCCTCTCTCTGTTAAAAAACGTCAATTGGGTATAAATGAGGACAGAAGGGAAAAACGCGTTCCACCCCAAAAGGAGACACGAATAGCAACCCGGCTTCACTGCCGGTTTAAAAGTGAAAGTAGAAGACGGATTAAATCTGCAGTGCCGCTTCCGCACAAGCATATCCTTCCTCATATAAATCGGTAAGTTTCTTTATATCTTTTTCAATGCGGCCCACCACCACCGGTTTCCGGGGACGAATGGTCAGAATCCGCCCTTCATCTTCCAACCTCTCCACCAACTCCAATTGTTTATTATAGCATTGGCAACGGCGACTGAGCAGCACACGCAAACGGGGATAACTTTTATATATAAAATAAGGTATCTTAATATCTTTCTCGGTTTTCCGGTAACCTTTATTACGGGTCAGCACCACCAACGCTTTTGTATATCCCTGCTGAAAAGCTCGCAACACAGGAATGGAATCGATTATACCGCCATCTAACATAGGAATACCGTCTACATACGTAACCGGACAAACATATGGTAGACTGCTGGAAGCCTTGGCTATAGCGACTAACCGCTTCGGATCTGATTTTTCTTCTAAATAACAAGCCTGGCCGGTAAGGCAATTTGTAGTAACCATTTCGAACCGGGCCGGATTGCTGAAATAAGTTTCATAATCATACGGGACAATACGTTCGGGAAATTCCTTGTACAACAAATCAAGATCGAGAATACTATGCTGTGTCCACAAATGCTTAACCCCGATATATTGGTATTTTTCCAACATATCGATATTGCTGAACTTTGCCCGCCCGCGTTGACGCGACATATACGACAAGCCATTGCAGGCTCCTGCGGAAACACCCACGCCATAGGGAAAATAAAATTGGTGGTCGAGCAAATAATCCAACACTCCGCACGTAAAAACACCACGCATACCCCCACCTTCCAATACTAATCCCGTTTGATTATCTATGGTCATACTTATTTTTTATAAAGATGTAGCAAAGATATTAGTTTTATCAATATTAATCACTATTTTTGCAACAAAAGAACTCGATTATAAACAAAAGACAAGAAACGTATGTTCAATGCTGATTACAAAAAGCGCCGCGAAGATTTGCGCAAAAAAGTAGGCAACGGACTCATCATCCTGCCGGGAAATAACGAAGCTCCTTGCAATTATCCCGACAACACCTACAAGTTCCGTCAAGACAGTACATTTCTCTATTTCTTTGGAATAGACCAACCCGGAATAACCGGAGTCATTGATGCCGAAAGCGGAGAAGAATATCTCTTCGGAGACGATGTAACAATGGATGACATTATCTGGATGGGACCCCAACCCGGCATAAAAGAACTTGCGGCAAAAGTAGGAGTGGCAAACAGCGCTCCATATAAAGCTATTAAAGAAGTGGTTCAAACAGCGCGGAAGCAGAACCGTGTTATTCATTTTCTGCCTCCATATCGCCACGATATCATGCTTTATTTGGAAGACTTGCTGGATATCCGTGTCGCTCAACTGAAAGCACACAGTTCGTTGCCATTGATTAAAGCGGTGGTTGACCTGCGATCGGTAAAAGAAACATGTGAAATTGAAGAGATTGAACGCGCCTGCGATATAGGATATGAAATGCATACTACCGCAATGCGCCTTTGTAAACCGGGGGTGAAAGAGCAATACATTTCCGGAGTGCTGGACGGCATTGCTTCCTCATACGGCTGCATGACTTCTTTTGCAACCATCCTGTCGCAAAACGGAGAAACATTGCATAACCATTACCACGGTAATTTTCTCGAGACGGGACGTATGATGTTGACAGACGCCGGGGCCGAAACAAATTACCATTATAGTTCCGACTTTACCCGTACCGTACCTGTCGGGGGAAAATTCGACAACCGACAAAAGGATGTATATAACATCGTTGTGGCCTGCCACGACCATGCCATTGACTTTGCTTATCCGGGAACTACCTGGAAAGAAGTCCACCTGAATGTATGCAAGGTACTGACACAAGGTTTGAAAGACTTGGGCCTGATGAAAGGAAATGTAGATGACGCAGTGGCTGCCGGAGCGCACGCTTTGTTTATGCCGCACGGACTGGGTCACATGATGGGGCTTGATGTGCACGACATGGAAAACCTGGGACAAATTTATGTCGGCTATGACGACGAGACACGTCCTTCCGAACAATTCGGACTGGCCTCTTTACGTATGGGACGCCGATTACAAGAAGGATTCGTCATTACGGATGAACCGGGTTGTTACTTTATTCCGGCTTTAATAGACAAATGGAGAGCAGAAAAGATGCATACGGACTTTTTAAATTACGATGTCATTGATACGTATAAAGATTTCGGAGGTATCCGCCTGGAAGATGACATTCTGATTACCAAAGAAGGGTCGCGTTTCTTAGGGCAAAAGCGCATTCCGCTTACCGTTGAAGAAGTTGAATCCATTATGAACGAATAAAAAAACCTAGACTGATATTCAATTAATAATAACAATTAACCACAAAACCAGAAACATGAAAAGAAATCTACTTATCGCAGCTTTCGGCCTCTTTTGTCTGAGTGCCATTGCGCAAGACAAGAAGGAAGAAACTAAAGAAGAAGGTTTTATCTTTACTACCGTGAAAGAAAATCCCATTACTTCCATGAAAAATCAAAATCGCGCGGGAACTTGTTGGTGCTATTCCGCCATGGGTTTTCTCGAAGCCGAATTGCTTCGTATGGGAAAAGGCGAATATGATTTTTCAGAAATGTATACTGTCTACAACACTTACATGGATCGTGCCGAAGCGGCAATCCGGACTCACGGGGACGTATCTTTTTCACAGGGAGGTTCTTTCTATGACGTACTTTACGGTATGAAAAAATACGGATTGATTCCGGAAGAGGAAATGCGCCCGGGAGTGATGTACGGAGATACTCTCTCTAACCATACGGAACTGTCGGCTGTTACGGAAGCGTATGTCGCCGCTATTGCTAAAGGAGAATTGAAGAAACTTCAAATGACTCCCCAACGCACTCCGGTATGGAAAAACGGGCTGAAAGGTATCTACGATGCTTATCTGGGTAAATGCCCTGAAACTTTCCAATATAAAGGCAAGACTTATACTCCGAAGTCATTCTACGAATCTACGGGTCTGAACGCCGACGACTATGTATCGCTTACCTCTTTCACCCACCACCCGTTCTACGACAAATTCGTCATTGAAGTACAGGATAACTGGCGCTGGGGAACTTCTTACAACCTGCCTATCGACGAATTGATGGAGGTTTTCGACAATGCGATCAATAATGGCTACACCATTGCTTGGGGAGCCGACGTCAGTGAAGAGGGATTTACCCGTAACGGCATCGCAGTATTACCCGACACGAAAAAGATACAAGAGCTGAGCGGTTCGGATATGGCACACTGGTTAAAAATGACTCCGGAGGAAAAGAAGCTGGCAAATAAACCGCAACCTCAAAAATGGTGTACCCAAGAAGAACGCCAGGAAGCTTATGACAATTGGGAAACGACCGATGATCACGGTATGCTTATCTATGGTACCGCCAAAGATCAGGAAGGCACTGATTACTATCTGGTAAAGAACTCATGGGGAGAAGCCGGCAAATATAAAGGAGTTTGGTACGCTTCCAAAGCATTTGTCCGTTACAAAACCCTGAACATCGTAGTTCACAAGAATGCTATTCCCAAAGACATTGCTAAAAAACTCGGACTGAAGTAAGGAACACCTTATAACTCCTCAAAAAGAAGCGTTGTATCTGTTAAATTAATACAGAAACAGCGCTTCTTTTATTTCTTTTTCCTAACTTTACAAATTGAAATCGCTTACAGCAAATTACATTTTCGGCTCAAGCGACTATCATACAACGTTCTACCCTAAAATTCGCGCAAATATGTATTGCCGGCGAACGGATGAAGGAAAACGTTCCGAGAAAGAAAAAGAAAAAAAGAATATATAAAATGAGTTACAAATGGAATTATCAACCTCCAACAAACGAACAGACAGAGGCGGCTAAAGAGCTGTCGAAAGAGATTGGCATCAGCCCCATACTCTGTAGGTTACTGCTGGAACGAGGTATCAACTCCGCCGCAGAAGCCAAACGATTTTTCCGTCCCCAGTTGCACGAACTGCACGATCCGTTTCTGATGAACGATATGGATATTGCTGTAGAACGACTGAATGCAGCTATGGGGAAGAAAGAACGTATTATGGTTTACGGCGATTATGATGTGGACGGTACGACCGCCGTGGCATTAGTATATAAGTTTTTACAACAGTTCTACTCGAACATCGATTATTACATCCCCGACCGGTACAACGAAGGTTACGGCGTGTCGGTAAAAGGTGTGGATTATGCGTACGAAACAGGAGTTAAATTAATTATCGTACTCGATTGCGGTATCAAAGCGGTAGACGAAATTGCCTATGCCAAGGAAAAAGGTATCGACTTTATCATCTGCGACCATCACGTACCCGATGAAGTATTGCCTCCTGCCGTGGCCATACTGAATGCCAAACGAGAAGATTCCACCTATCCTTACCCTCATTTATCAGGATGTGGCGTAGGCTTCAAATTCATGCAGGCTTTTGCCCAAAATAATGGTATTGAATTCAGTCAACTCACTCCTCTGCTCGATTTGGTAGCGGTCAGCATTGCCTCGGACATCGTACCGATTATGGGGGAAAACCGGGTACTGACGTATCATGGGCTCAAACAACTTAACTCAAACCCCAGTGTAGGACTGAAAGCCATCATCGACGTATGTGGCCTGGCAGAAAAAGATATTACCGTCAGCGATATCGTATTCAAAATAGGGCCGCGTATCAATGCTTCGGGACGCATCCAAAACGGAAAAGAAGCGGTAGATTTATTAATAGAAAAAGACTTTTCCATAGCTCTGGAAAAAAGCAATCAGATAAACCAATACAATGAAACCCGCAAAGACCTCGATAAAAGCATGACCGAAGAGGCTAATCATATTGTCGACAAACTGGAGGGATTGGCTGACAGACGCTCCATTGTATTATTTAACGAGGACTGGCATAAAGGAGTAATCGGCATTGTGGCCTCCCGCCTGACGGAGATTTATTATCGGCCGGCTGTGGTGCTTACCCGTACCAATGACATGGCAACCGGTTCCGCCCGTTCGGTTTCCGGATTCGATGTATACAAGGCAATAGAACATTGCCGCGACCTGCTGGAAAACTTCGGAGGACATACCTATGCGGCAGGCCTTTCCATGAAGGTGGAAAACGTACCCGAGTTTACACGCCGCTTCGAGCAATTTGTTTCCGAACATATCTTACCCGACCAAACATGCGCCATTATAAATATTGACGCCGTCCTCGATTTCAAGGATATTACACCGAAATTCTTTACCGATTTGAAGAAATTCAATCCTTTCGGACCGGATAACCATAAACCCATATTCAGTACTTACCATGTGTATGATTACGGAACCAGTAAAGTGGTAGGCCGGGAACAGGAACATATTAAACTGGAATTAGTAGATAATAAATCGAACAACGTAATGAACGGAATTGCTTTCGGACAAAGTTCGCAAGCCCGCTATATCAAGACAAAACGCTCGTTCGACATTTGTTACACCATAGAAGAAAACACCCACAAGCGGGGTGAAGTACAGTTGCAGATTGAAGATATCAAGCCAAGCGAATAGGTAAGCCGTATGGCCACATATCACGACATACTCAAGCAATATTGGGGATACGATGCTTTCCGCGGCATACAGGAAGACATCATAAACAGTATCGGTCAAGGTAAGGACACACTGGGGCTTATGCCTACCGGTGGGGGGAAGTCTATTACCTTTCAAGTTCCGGCGCTTGCACAAGAGGGGTTATGCTTGGTAGTTACTCCTCTTATCGCCCTGATGAAAGACCAGGTTGCCAATCTCCGTTCACGCGGCATTAAAGCAATTGCCATTTATTCGGGCATGACGCGCGAGGAAATCATCGTCGCATTGGAAAACTGCATCTTCGGCGACTATAAATTTCTTTATATCTCTCCCGAACGCTTGGGTACGGAAATATTCCGGATAAAACTGCGCAAGATGCACGTCAGCATGATTACGGTTGACGAATCGCATTGTATCTCACAATGGGGATACGATTTTCGTCCGGCTTACCTGAATGTTGCCGAAGTACGCCGGTTACTGCCGGGAGTTCCGGTTCTGGCACTGACAGCTACCGCTACGCCTGATGTAGTGAGAGATATCCAGCAACGACTGGAGTTCAAAGAAGAGAATGTCTTCCGAATGAGCTTCGAACGAAAGAATCTCTCCTATGTGGTTCGTCGGACCGAAAACAAAGAAGAAGAACTTATCCATATATTGAACAGTATGCCGGGCTCGGCTATTGTCTACACACGTAACCGCAAGGCAACCAAAGAAATTGCCTTGTTCCTTTTACATCACCATATCAGCGCCGAGAATTACCATGCCGGATTGAGCAATGCAGAAAAGGATGCCCGGCAAAAAAACTGGCAAAGCGGAATATCAAGGGTGATGGTAGCTACAAACGCTTTCGGTATGGGTATCGACAAGCCCGATGTAAGGTTAGTCATCCACATGGATATGCCGGATTCGCCGGAAGCCTATTTCCAAGAGGCAGGACGGGCAGGACGAGACGGACTTGCCGCCTATGCCGTGTTGTTGTTTTCTCCTCGTGATAAAGTGCAACTGGCACGACGAATACCCGATACGTTTCCCGATAAAGGCTTTATCCGCCAAGTCTACGAACAATTGAACTACTACTACCAAATGGCCATGGGTGACGGACAGGGTTGTACCTACGAATTCAACTTGGATGATTTCTGTCGCCGTTTTAAGCATTTCCCCGTACAAACCGACAGCGCACTGCGCATTCTTTCCCGGTCGGGTTACATTGAATATACCGATGAACAGGAAAATTCTTCCCGCCTTATGTTTACCTTACGGCGCGATGAATTATACCGCCTCAAAGAACAGAACAAGGAAACGGAACTGATTATACAAACCGTGTTGCGATGCTACGGCGGCGTATTCAGCGACTACGTATATATAGAGGAAGCGCTTCTGGCACGACAAACCGGATTCACTCCACAACAGATTTACGAATGCTTGAAGAATTTGACACAACGGCGTATCCTGCACTATATTCCCCGAAAGAAAACACCTTATATCACTTATACGCAGAAACGGATAGATTGCGAAAAAGTGGTTATTCCCCCATCGGTATACGAAGAAAGAAAGAAGAGTTATGAAGCGCGCATCAAAGCCATGATTGATTACGCCACATCCGATAACCATTGCCGGAGCCGTATGCTGCTTTATTATTTCGGAGAAAAAAACGAGCACAACTGCCTGCGATGCGATGTCTGCCTTTCAAAGCATTCATCGGGAATCAAACAAGGAGAATTTCAAGAATTGAGCCGGCAAATCATGGAGTTACTTTCGGATGGAACTTATCATCCTGCCGATATCTTCAATTCTCTGAATGCCGACCGAAATAAACTGGATCTTGTTCTGGAAACATTATTACGGGAAGAACTTCTCACCCTGAAAGACGGTATGATAGCTAAAATTTAATTCTGTAACTTTATTAAAACTGACTTATATGATACATTTTATCAAAAAATTGTTTACCGGAGAAACAATCGATAATCCGGAAGAAAAACAAGCACAGGCAGAAGAAAAGCACTTCGATATTTTAAAGTATGACGGGATTCGCGCACTACGCATCGGCAAGTTCCCTTACGCCGTAAAATGCATGGAAGAAGCGCTATCAATTAAAGATGATGCCGAAACGCGCGGTTATCTGGTAAGCGCTTACGTACAACTGAACCAAATAGAGGACGCTTGCAAATTGCTGGGAGAGACATTGGAAAAAGAACCGCAAAACATCGACAATTATATAATGCTCGGTAATCTTTTTTTCATGCAGGAAGACTATAAAGGAATGCTCGGCGTGATACAACGCGGCGCACAGATAGAGCCGGAACATCCTCAAATACATTATTTGCTTGCAAAAGCTTATCATGGTATACATGATGAAATTCAGGCTATTGCCGAATTAACCATTGCGATCTCCCTGAAAGAAGACTATTATGAAGCTTACCTGATGCGCGCAACCATTTTGCTGAAAATGCAACAGATAGAGAATGCCTCAGAAGATGCCGAAAGAATGTTCCAACTGGCTCCGGATGACGAGCAATCTCTATTAATGCTCGGCGAAGTGAATTATATGAAAGGCGATACCCTGAAAGCAGAAGAATACTTTAATAAAGCGACCGACATCAATCCGTTTAATGAAAAGGCTTACCTGAGCATTATACAAATATTGAGCGAAGAAAAGAAATGGGAACAGGCTATGGAGAAACTGAATGAAGCCATCGAAATCAATCCGGAATCCTCACAACTCTATCACCACAGAGGACACCTTAAATTACTGATGGGAGACAAGGAAGGTTCTGCCGAAGACCTGAAAAAGTCTCTGGAACTAAATCCGGAAAAGGAACAGCAAATAAGCGGTGAGTTCCGAAATTACACCAACCCGTATAAGATCAACAACCCTTTAGGATAGGCTTCCAAGAAAATGTAGAAATTCCCGTACAATTGCCTGTCGACAATTGTACGGGCAAATAGGCAACACGATACCCTACAAGTGTCATTATGGCTGCAAGAGTTGCTCAAAAAACAAGCCCTACGGAAGGACAAAACAAGTAACCCACACAAGGATAAAAACAAAAAAATGCAAGTTCACAGAAAAAAAGTGTTTCTTTTTGTTGGCGATTAAAAGAAAAGTATTACTTTTGCCGATGTATAATTAACAAATAAGCAATGAAAGCTCTTTATCATACATACTTTTACTTCTTTTTTTACTTTTACTTTAGCAGCAAAGTGAAGCGGGAGTTCGTGTGTGTAAAGTAGTGATTGTAAATACGACAATTTTTAAATAACAACCAAGTCCCGCTTCCCTGAGGCGGGACTTTTTATTTATATAGCGAAATGAAAAAAATAGCCATACAAGGAGTCAAAGGGTCATACCATGATATGGCGGCCCATCAGTATTTCGAGAACGAAGAAATCGAGCTGATTTGTTGTTCGAATTTCGAAGAGATTTTCGATTACATGAAACATGATAGCGCCGTTATTGGTATGTTAGCCATAGAAAATACCATTGCCGGAAGTCTGCTTCACAACTATGATTTGGTACGCGAGAATCCCACCACTATTGTCGGCGAGCATAAGATGCGTATATCCCATAGTCTGTTGTGCCTTCCCGATGAAGGATGGGACGATATTGTAGAAATCAATTCGCACCCCGTAGCCTTGGCCCAATGTCGGGAATTCCTCCAACAACATCCCAAGGTAAAGATCGTAGAAGCTGAGGATACGGCCGGAAGCGCGGAAATCATCAAACGGGAGAATTTAAAAGGCCATGCTGCCATCTGTTCCAAATTTGCCGCTCCGCTCTACGAAATGAAGGTGTTGGAAGAAGGTATAGAAACCAATAAGCACAATTTCACCCGTTTCCTCGTGGTATCCGACCCTTGGAGAGCCGATGAACTGCGAAGTCTGGATAAGGTGAATAAAGCTACCATCGTTTTCTCCCTCCCGCACAGCGAAGGAAGTCTGTCGCAAGTGCTTTCCATCTTTTCATTTTATAAAATCAATTTAACCAAAATACAATCTTTGCCAATCATTGGCCGCGAATGGGAATACATGTTTTATGTAGATGTTACATTCAATAATTACCTGCGCTATCACCAATCGATTGACGCCATCACACCCTTAACCCGCGAACTTAAAATTTTAGGAGAATATGCAGAAGGAAAGTCACACATTTAAGATAAGTCCGGCTGACCGTTTAGGACATGTCAGCGAATACTACTTCTCACGCAAGTTGAAAGAAGTAGCACAAATGAATGCAGAAGGAAAAAATGTCATCAGTCTGGGAATTGGAAGTCCCGATATGCCTCCTTCGGAAGAAACCGTTAACACTCTGTGTGAAAATGCGCGCAAAGCAGATGCGCACGGTTATCAGCCAACAATGGGTATTCCCGAACTGCGAAAGGCAATGGCCGATTGGTACAAACGTTTCTATAATGTAGATTTGGACCCTGCGACCGAAATACAGCCCTTAATCGGTTCTAAAGAAGGGATTCTTCACGTCACGCTGGCTTTAGTCAATCCGGGCGAACAGGTTTTGGTTCCCAACCCGGGATATCCTACTTACACCTCTTTGAATAAAATTCTGGGAAGTGAAATCGTAACTTACAACCTTAAGCCGGAAAACAACTGGCAACCTGATTTTGAAGAACTGGAAAAGATGGACTTATCCCGTGTGAAGCTGATGTGGACGAATTATCCCAATATGCCCACAGGAGCTAACGCAACAATGGAACTTTATGAGAAGTTGGTGGATTTTGCCCGTCGTCATAACATTGTGATTGTGAACGACAATCCCTATAGCTTTATTCTTAACTCCAAACCGCTCAGTCTGCTGAGTGTCCCGGGAGCCAAAGAATGCTGCATCGAGTTCAACTCTATGAGTAAGAGTCACAATATGCCGGGCTGGCGTGTGGGTATGCTGGCAAGTAATGCTCAGTTTGTTCAATGGATTCTGAAAATCAAAAGCAATATCGATTCCGGAACCTTCCGCCCGATGCAATTAGCGGCAGCACAAGCTTACCAAAACAGTGATGAGTGGCACGATAAGATGAACCGTACCCTGTACCGTAACCGCCGGAACGTAGCCGAACAGATAATGGAAGCACTCGACTGCACATTCGACCCCGACCAGGTGGGTATGTTCCTTTGGGGACGTATCCCCGACCGTTACCAGGATGTAGAGGAACTAACCGAAAAAGTGCTTCATGAAGCAAGAGTCTTCATCACACCGGGATTTATCTTCGGAAGTAATGGAGCACGGTATATCCGTATCTCTCTTTGTGCTAAGGAAGAGAATTTGGCAGAAGCATTACGGCGAATTAAGGAAGTAATAAAATAAAGCAGCTCCCTTATCGGCAGAAAAAAGAAGTTCTCCCGATGAAAAGAAAATAAGAAGGTAAAGAAAAAACAGAGAATCATTCCCCAACAAAGCAGTAACTCCTTTATCCGGTAGTCTGCAGAAAGGGTAATTTCTCCAAACAAAGCAATACCTCCTAAAAAAGAATAATAACTCAAAATGTAAATACACTTATGGAATTAGAATCAATTTTGTTACCGGGAATAGACAGCAAACGTCCCCTGCTTATAGCAGGTCCATGTAGCGCCGAGACTGAAGAACAAGTAGTTACCACCGCCATGCAACTGGCAAGTAAAGGCATTAAAATATTTCGTGCAGGCATTTGGAAGCCCCGCACTAAACCAGGAGGTTTCGAAGGTATCGGAATAGAAGGATTACCCTGGATGCGACGCGTAAAAAAAGAAACCGGCATGTACATCACTACCGAAGTAGCTACCGCCAAACATGTAGAAGCAGCTCTGGAAGCCGAAATGGATATGCTCTGGATTGGAGCCCGTACCTCGGCCAATCCCTTTGCTGTTCAGGAAATAGCAGACGCCTTGCAAGGCGTTAATATCCCCGTTTTGGTAAAGAATCCCGTCAATCCGGATTTGGAATTATGGATAGGAGCTATGGAAAGAATCAACAATGCCGGAGTAAAGAAGATTGCAGCCATCCACCGCGGGTTCTCTTCATACGACAAGAAAATATACCGCAACCTACCTCAATGGCACATCCCTATCGAACTCCGTCGCCGCATCCCGAACTTACCGATATTCTGCGACCCGAGTCACATCGGCGGCAAACGTGAACTGGTAGCTCCACTCTGTCAGCAAGCAATGGACTTGGGCTTCGACGGACTGATTGTCGAGAGCCATTGCAATCCGGACTGTGCATGGAGTGATGCTTCACAGCAAATCACACCAGATGTGCTGGATTACATTTTGAACCTGCTGGTTATCCGTGAAGAAAAACAAACCACCGAGAACCTGAAAGAATTACGCCGACAAATCGACGACTGCGATAATGATTTAATTGAAGTCCTCGCTAAACGGATGCGTGTATCCCGTGAAATCGGAACTTTTAAAAAGGAACACGATATGACCATCCTACAAACCGGACGTTATAGTGAGATTCTGGAGAAACGCGGGGCGCAAGGAGCTCTTTGCGGGATGAGTGCAGAATTCATAAAGAAGGTATTCGAAGCCATCCATGAAGAATCCGTACGTCAACAAATGGAGATTATCAGCAAATAATCCGTTCGCTAACAAAAGGAAATTATCAAGCAAATAAGATAGAACAAATGGAAAGTGTTTTTTCACTTTCCATTTGCATATAACCACTTAATACGCATCAATTTAATAAGAATGAGAATACTAATCCTTGGAGCCGGTAAAATGGGCTCCTTCTTTAACGATGTTCTTAGTTTTCAGCACGAAACGGCAGTGTTCGATGTCAATCCGAAACAACTTCGGTTCATGTATCACACTTACCGATTTACGGAAACCGAAGAAATCAAAGCATTCAAGCCGGAACTTGTCATTAACGCCGCGACTGTAAAATACACGCTCGAGGCTTTTCGCAATGTGTTGCCCATGCTGCCGAAAGATTGTATTATCAGTGACATCGCTTCCGTCAAGACCGGTCTGAAAGAATTCTACGACCAAAGCGGATTCCGTTATGTCTCCACTCACCCTATGTTCGGTCCTACCTTTGCCAGCCTCGACAAACTGAGCACCGAAAATGCCATCATTATCAGTGAAGGCGACCATTTGGGCAAGATATTCTTTAAAGACCTGTATCAACGGTTAGGATTGAACATCTTCGAATATACTTTCGAAGAACATGACGAAACGGTAGCCTATTCCCTTTCCATCCCTTTCGTGTCAACGTTTGTTTTCGCAGCGGTAATGAAACATCAGGATGCTCCGGGAACTACTTTTAAGCGTCATATGTCTATAGCTAAAGGAGTATTGAGCGAAGACGACTATCTGTTACAGGAAATCCTCTTCAACCCCAGAACGCCCGCACAGGTGGAGAACATCCGTACGGAACTGAACGAGTTGCTGCAAATCATCAGCGATAAAGATGCCGCCCGCATGAAAGATTATCTCACTAAAATCAGGGAACACATCAAATAAAACAAAAAGCCCCGACAAAGCAGAACACCATCTGTCCGTCGGGGCTACTCATATATAAGAGAGAGAGAACATATCCTAACGAAGATGCTCCAATAACCGTTTCAATTCCTCACCACTACTTGGGCGAGGCGCTTTATACTGAAAGAGTTTACCTTCCTTGTCATAAATCAGGAAATGAGGTATACTGCCTACATTTAAAGCTTCTGCCAATTTATTATCTTGGTTTATTAACTGATTACCACACATGTTTAACGCTTCCATCCGAGCCTTCCACTCTTTAGTACCTCTATCTATAGAAATAGAAACAAATTTTACCAGATCGTTATTCAGCTCTTTTTCCAGTTTCTGTAAATAAGGAACTTCACGACAACAAGGCACACACCACGAAGCCCACAGATCCACATACACATAATAACCCCTATACCGGCTGAAATCCACCTTATTGCCTTCTACATCCGTCAGCAGGATATCGACAGGAAAAGGAGTTCCTTTAACCGAGGCCTTACGAGCCTTGAAATCAGATATATATCGGGGTGATAAACCAAATTCTTCTACCATCGATGTCAGTTCAGCGAGTCCTGCTTCATAGTTCTCCTCATAATTGAAAGAACCGATATAATGGGTCAACAGGACATCCGCCACTCTTTCACGTATCGGTTCACACGAATAATGCCCGTTTAAATAAGCCAGCCGTTCTCTCAGACTACCATTGGGAAGAGATTGCATGATAATCAATCCTGTTGAGGAGAAATAAAGAGCCATAGGCGTATCAAGCACTCGTGAAGGCTCTTCCAATAAATCCGCAGCTGTAAAAGATAAATCATCCCTTTTCTGTCCAGTTATATGCGAAATGTTACTATAATTGTCCGATGCAACGGTATAGGCCCATAAAGCTAAATACTCCTTTACCGGTACGGAACATGGATAAAGCAACGCAATGGAATCAATGGCACTCTTATACCCTTTTAAGAAAGCAAAAACCTGTTCCGGCTTCATGTTTTTCCCATTCGTCCAAAGTTCACGGCCCTTTTTATAATAAACCTCATTAAAAGCCGATAAAGCCCGATTGTCCGCATCCATATCGATCCGGGGACAACCATCTATAACATTCAATTTCAATTCCGTTCCATCATATTTCTCCGACAAATAAAACGGAACAACCAACTGTCCTCCATTATTCGTTCCCGCCAACGTATAGAATCCGTCCGGCGCCATAGGAACCTCTCCTTCAAAGCGAGAGTCTTTTACATTCAAAGAAGCAATCTTATGCGATCCTGTACCACCCATAGGAAAAGCATATAACTTTGTTTCCCTAAAATTGTCTCCGACAAGAATACCTGACAAATGCAAGGTTTGTGCCTCTACAGAGAGGCACAAACACAAACTTGACAACAGGAATAAATTTCTTATTTTCATGATCGATTAGTTTTTTAAACTCTCGGTTTATACAAAATGGATGAAATCTTATCAGCACAATTCCTATACGCTTTTTTCGGTGCAGGAGAAGTTTGATTATCAGCTCTGACATCCGCCGTATCATAAATGTAGAAATTGCCACGTTTTGTGGTAGTATCGTAAGTAGCCACATATAACTCCTCGGTATCGATATTCACACTCATGTAAGTAATTTCTTCATTAGTCGGAAAACTGATGGCAACCTCATCCTTTTTTGCCAAAGTAAACGCATTCTCCATCAGCATTACATACACATTATTCCCTACATAATAATAGTGACGGTTGTATACCGGCGAAGCTACAAAAGGAGTTCCCTGAACAGGAAGAACCATATCATCCGTCAATTCACATTCCTGCGTAGAGAAATTCTCCGGCGCGACATACGAACCGGAAGTCATCGAATACAACGAAACCTTATTCCGATTTATTTTCGAACGAGTCAATATATATAAGGGAGTAATATTGGGATAATCCGGTGTATTTCCTCCCATAAATGTAGAAATCAATTCTTCATCCGCCAACATATCTAAAGTGGATGGGAAATAAGTCGATAATCCGTAATACGGGGCATAAGCATTATACTCCGCAACTTCCGGCGAATCATAGTTCACGAATAAAACTTTTGTTGAGTAATATGAGCCTGCATACGTACACAAATAAAAATCATCGAACGAAACATTTTTAAAATAACTATACTCATATCCAAACATATACTGCAAATCCAAATGAACAAACTTTCCCATTTCGCGATCATAGGCACAAGGATAATAAAGAGCATCACTATACAAAAAGTCAGTAGCCTTGAAACCGGAGAAAACAGTTGTATAATCAATTTCCGAGATAATGGTAAATGTATTCAGGTCTATGAAATAACATTTATTTCCCACAGAAACCATAAGCCTTGTAACCACACTTGTATTAGGCCATGCCCCAACTGTTACATCTCCTATTTTTACATCTACTAACCCTCTTTCCGAAACACCTTCATTCATCTGTTCCAAACAATGTTCCATATAGATTTGCTCTACTCCTTCTTCAATTTCCTCCGGAGTCATTACTTTTATAAAAGCCATATTTCCATTGCCCGCCTCATCCTTGGAAATCAAAACATATCCTTCTTCAAACGTACGGTTAATGTTGACCTGATAATCCATTGCATAACCCACAACCCCATCTGTTACATTTAAATGGGCATAATAGCTGCCTCCTTGCGTAAAGAAATAGGTCAGGTCTCTCTCATGACTAACCACTTCCAGTACTCCTTTTGTTCCGTTCGTGTACGTACCGATACTCCATGTATAAGTCAGATTCTCTTCCGTACCTCCTTTATAAGAAATATTCGGTCGAATCACACAGTCTGTTCCCAAATTAAAATTCAATACTTGCATTTCCTCCGCATTACCGGCAATTGTTAGCTCTGGTATAGCTTTGCCTCCCAAACAACTCTCATCATCAATACAAGCAGTAAATCCCGCCAATAGAAATGCGCATGCTATAATATGTATTTTCATATTCATAATTTCACTTTTATCAATTTTCCACCTAAAATCTACATAGACGGCACAGCTTGCCATTCAAATTTATCTTTTAAATCATTGTACATAGGTATTTGTACATACTTCAATAGGAAATTTGTATATATCACAAACGGTCCCTGTGAATAAACGGCCTTCACGAAATAATCACCATATGCCTTAATCATTTCATTATATACATCTCTATTCGCTACCGGTGCTAGTTCGTAGAAATATTTAAAGAACTGCTGAGCTGCCTCATACGAATATACAGGCAATCCTAAATATGTATACCACCAGTCGGGACGCTGGGTTGGATGTATATCGGAATAAGTAATCTTAAAATATTTCTGTCCTACAGCTCTCAAATCCTCATTTTCCACAATTTCCAGCAAAAGTGTAAAAGCCTTTTCCTGTAACTTCGGATCGTTTTCGCGCAACAAATTCACTTTCAATACAGTTCCGACTTCGTTTGCAGGAATAACGGCATCATCTACCGTATAATGCACTCCTTCTACCATATCTGTCGAATCTTTTACCGCTATCAAGGAAATTGTCCGGTCATGATCCACCGGCATACCCATCAGTTTAACAGGAATTTCTATGGTATGGATTGTAGCCACATCGAAATTGAAAGCATATTCCACAGAAACGGCTTCTTCCTCATTCTCATCTATATATTCAAAAAACACCGAGTCTTTTTGAGCGGTATCATATAGTTTATAATCTTCATCCGTACAAGCCATCAGAAGCCCTAACAACACTGCTCCTCCCCAAAATTTACATCGTTTCATAATTTCTAGTCATTAAAAGTTGCACACTTATTCATCTCTATATTCATATTCTTCTTCCGGAATAGGAACGACATATATACTATTACTTGCCGGAATAACTCTCGATTCGAGATTAGAGATGATATCCTTGTTCAAGCGTTTCATATTAAACCATACCTGCCCTTCTCCGAATAGCTCTTTATGATATTCGTTATAAATGATTTCCTTCGTCAGAGGTACCCCTCGTACAGACAAAGGAGTCAGCCCTCGGGATGCAATTTCCGTATCAAAATACTCTAATGCCTTATCATAGTCTGCTTCCAACAAAGCTTCGGCAGCTATCAGATACATTTCTGAAGTATGTATCAACGTTATACCCGGTATCAATCCTTTTATTGGTCGACTTTCATCTTTCGCCGTATAATAATCCACTAATTTTAAAAATCTTGCATATCCTGTATGGGGTTCAAAATGAGATCTTCTTAAATCTTGAGTCATAGCATTGACATCCAATTCATACAAGGTGGTATAAGGCAATAAATGATTCATACCGCTTCCGTCATAATAGGGATCATATGAATAGAAAGATTGGAAATTATACAAATAGCTAATAGCCGTAGCAGAGGTGGTATTTGAATAAAGCCCGAAAATAGTTTCTTTCGGAGACAACACTCCTGTCAAATAATCCTTCACTTCCGTTTGATCTACCAAAGGGAATTTTTTACTATTAATTACATTCTCTGCATATTTCGCCGCATTGGTCATGTCCCCTTTCATCCAATAAACTCTTGCCAACAACGCACGCACAGCATACAAATTACAATGTGTTTCCCTATAATTCTCAAAAGCATTATAATAAGTATTATTGTGGGGATAAGCTATTTTATCTTCTTCAAAAGCCAACAAGCTTTCAGCTTCCAACAAATCCTCTAGAATTAAACTATATACTTCTCCCACTTTACGGAACGATTTCACCGAATAAGAATAAGAGGTGACATAAGGAATGCCGGTAGACTCCGTACTGATAGGAGCAAACAAACGTAACATATCAAAATGCAACATAGCCCGTACTGCCAACATCTCTCCTTTATAATAATTGTATAACGGCAGTGACTTTGTAGAATGTCCCTCCAAATTCTTCAACACATTATTTGCATAACCTATGGTTGCATACGCGGTTGTCCATATAGCCGACAAATAATTTCTTAAATCGTCATTGCCCGAATAGTCATATTTGGCTAAAGCTTTCATCATGACCGAACCACAAGATAAATTCTGGGCCAGTACTTCCGACACTCCCCACATCAAATCCCGTCCATATAAAGAAGATTGCTGCATAGAACCATATACACCATATATGGCATCCTCGAAACCTTGTGCATTCGAGAACAAATCTTCCTCTACTTTCTCCGCTTTCGGACGCACCTCCAAAAAGCTATCACACGAAGTGACCGACAATGCTAACGCGATACATCCGATCATTATACTTAATCCTTTCATAAACATCATCTCCATTAAAAGGTTACACTAAGTGAAAAATTCACATTCCGGCTATAGGGATAGGAAGTTCCCCGTTCATACTTGGCAGTGGTCAAACGAAACAAATCCTCCATGCCGACTCCTACATACAATTTCTGCAAACCGAACTTCTTCACATAATCATCCGGTACATTATATTGTAAATTCATATTAGAGAGCCACAACTCATTATCTTTCTCCACAAAGCGGTCAGAATAAATATAAGTTTTTCCTCCTGTTGCCGAGATATTCAAATAAGGCACCACATCGCCTGCCTGATGCCAACGTTCAGTAAACGCACGTATATCCACATTCTTCTGCGGATCAATATTTTCAATCTTTGCCATACGGGTACTGTTATACAGGTCTCCGCCAAAACGATAAGAGAAGTTCAGGTTCAGAGAGAACTGCTTATAAACCAAATATGAAGAAAAACTTCCTTGCATCCATGGATTTTTGTCTCCTACATTCATCATATCTTCTACATTATACGCATAGGTATAAGTTCCGTTTTTCTTGATATAGATTTCTTCTCCCGAGGCCGGATCAATACCTGCCGAGCGAACGGCATAAATGGCTGTGGGAGATTCTCCCTCACGATACTGTAACAAGGGCGCTACCGTTTCATTGTTTGCGGCATTCTGTTCATTCTGTCGTTTCAAAGCTTCCGAAATATTCTTAATGGTAGTTTTGGAATGCAAACCATTTACGGAAAGGTTCCATTCCCAATTGCGGCTTTTAATAATCTTTCCCCACAATGAGAACTCAATACCGTTGCTTTCCTGCGAACCATAATTATTTTTCACCGTAGTGGCTCCCGAAGAGGGAGGTAACGATACATCAATCAACATATCATCCGTTACCTCATTATAATAGTCAAAATTCACATTCAAACGGTCGTTAAAGAAAGATGAAGTAATACCTACATTCAATTTCTTAGTAGTCTGCCACGTCAAATCCGGATTCGCCATAGTGTAAGGTATCGCTCCTACACCACTATAATGCAAATAGCTGGAAGAATAATGATAAGTGGAAACAGCCTGATAAGCATCAAACTTCACACTACCCGTGTAACCGTAACTGCCACGCAAACGCAAGGTATTCACCCATCCCAACTTTTTAATAAAATCCTCATTATGAATATTATATCCCAAACCTACCGACCAGAACGGAGCATATCGGTTATCCTTGCCAAATTTAGAAGAACCGGACATACGATAAGAACCATCTATTATATATTTATTTTTCCAGATAAAGTTTGCCGCAGCAAAAGCGCCCACACTGGCCGAAATGTCCTCGCTGCCACCCGGAACGGTAGCTCCTGTATATCCTACCGCATAAGCAATATCCGACAGACTATCCGACAAGAAACCGGTTGCACTTAAATATCTTGTATAAGCATCAGAATGTTTGATTTCCCCACCCACATTCAAGGTAAACATAGTACCTTCCTTATCAAAACTGTGGATCCAGTTTCCTACAATTTTGGCAGACCAGGAATCCTCTCCTAGGTTGCCTAACTGATATTTTCCTTTTTGATCCAAATTCGTTACAGAGGCAAATGTATTGGAAAGCGGAGACACAAACACATCGGAAGTTTCACGAGATGTCAGATAAGACCCCTGAGCCGTTACATACAAATTCGGTTTGAAGTTGTAGCGGGCATCCAACGAAATGGTTTGTTTACGCGTATCCGATTTATTAAAACTACTGAGTGAAGCTTCATACAACGGATTGTTGGCTTCATAAGAAAGCTGGGAGCGCAGATTACCCATTTCATCGTAAGGCGAATCATACGGATTGGCTTCCAAATAAGAAGAAAAATCGCCGTATTTAGAATTTTTTACGTTCAACTGCTCATGCGAAGCGCGTAAAGTAAGTATCAATTTATCAACGGCACGATAAGAAAGATACACATTCAATCCATAACGGTTGCGGGCATCCCCCTTCATTACACCAGCCGTATTCGAAAAGTTTCCAGTAATATTGTAATCCAAACCGGAGCCACGCCCTGAAATAGAAAGAGAATGACTGTGCGAGAAACTGTTTCTTACCGGTTTCGAAATCCAGTCTATATCTACACCGCTGTTCACCAACGCCAACTTGTCGTAATAGCTTTGGTCTAAAGAACCATCGGTAGTATTATACAAACCTGCCATCCGTTCCAGTTCCAGCTTCTGCGCGGCATTACACAAATCATAGCTGCTCAAGTCGGCAAAGCTAAGTTCGGGAGTAAACGTATAACGGATACGCACCGGAGACTGGCTGACCCGCTTACGTTCGATAATAATGACACCGTTTGCGGCATTCTCACCGTAAAGAGCGGTAGCGGAAGCATCTTTCAACACATCTATACGTTCAATATCTTGCATGTCGATATCATATAAATCCGTTAAGGAACGTTCGACCCCATCAATCACAATCAACGGAGTGTTTAATCCAGTTTCACTTTCATTGGTAGACAACGATGTAGTACTACGAATCACCAACTCAGGCACTGAGTTAGGATTGGATCCCATCGCATTGTTCTGGGTAATAGTCATACCCGGATCCAAAGTTGCCAATGCTTGGAACAAGTTGGTTGGCGAAATACTCAAAATTTGTTCCCCAGTATAGGTTTTTGCCGCACCTGTGAAGGTTTGTTTCGAACGGGTAAAGAATCCGTTGACAACCACCTCTTCCATCGTACTGGTATCCTCCTGCATACGTACGGCCATAGGTTTACCTAACAAAGGATTCATCACCAATTCCTTATAGCCGACAAAGGAGAACTTCAATTGCGTTCCTCTCGGGACTTCTATCTCGAAGTGTCCGTCGATATCGGTCGTCACGCCGGTCAACATTTGCTTACCTTTCATTACCGCCACATTCACCCCGACCATAGGAAGATTTTCCGCATCCAAAACAGTACCGGTCACTTTGCCTCCTTTACTTACCACAGCGGAAATCACGATGGTATTGTCACGAACCGATGCGGTTAAGGGAGTTCCTCTCAAACACCGGTCTATGGCCTCTTTGGCCGTTACATTTCTTACGGACAAGGATATGCCGTCTACCGATTGCACATCTTCATCACTGTAAACAAACTTTAATCCGGTCTGCTCTTTAATAGCAGACAATACCTGCTCCAATTTCGCATCATTCAACTGCAAAGTCACTCTTTTACCCTCTTGTGCATACAAGCATGTATGTCCTACAAAGAAGCAAAGAGTCATGAAAATGAGCAGTCTTTTACGAACATCGTGCAATCCACTGATTGAACAATGCGCTTTTTGCATTTTCTTCATCTCTTAATAAAGCTAAATTAATAATACAGTTTTTACTCTCTCAATATATGGATGTTATTCCCTTTCATTCGAAAACGGATGCGTTTCGTCAGCTCGAATATTTGCATCACTTCCCTAAAATTCTTGTAACGTTTAATCTCTCCGGTAAAGGTGATATGTTTTAAATCTTCCGATTCGTACACTATCGGCACATCATACCAACGGGATAAATCTTCCATAATCTGCCCTAACGGGGTTTGTTCCAGACTATAGACACCATCTTTCCATGAAGTGTACAGGCAAGTAGGCACACTACGGAGTGACAGGGAATCCTTCCGCACCGAATAGACAAGTTGTTCACCGGAATGTAATTCTTTACTTTGTTTACTATCGGGAGTAGTAAAACGGACACTCCCTTCTTCAAGAGTCAGTTGCAATATGCCTGATGCATCATAACAACGAAGATTAAATGCCGTGCCCAACACTTCGACTTTACCCATTGCTGTATTAATGACAAAAGGTTGGCAATCGCCCGTACGGGCAACTTTAAAATAAGCTTCTCCGCGGAAAGCCACTTCCCGCAATTGGGTTCTAAATACAGAAGGAAATTGTAACTCTGACTCTGAGTTCAAATAAATGCGTGTTTTATCACTTAAAATCAATTGGTATTCTCCGCCTCTCGGCACTTCTATACGGTTCATTCCCTCTACCGGTTCATCCTCAGGTTGTGCTTCCGGAAAAACCAACTCCATGCCATCGGTCACCACCAATTTCGGCAAACCGTTTACACGGATTTTTCTGGCGGAAGGTGGAAGATTTTGCTTTTGCCCATCGGCCAAATACAACACCGCACGCTGACTTCCGGGTTCTATTTGTTCAATACATTCTTCCGGTTGCCAAGCCTCTTCCGAAGATTCATAAGAGGAAATATAACGCATGGCTCCCCATGCAAACAACAGCAACAAGATTGCTGCAGAGCTCCATATTACCCCCCCCCGATACCTTTTTACTCTCCTTTGAATCAGCTTCTTGCGCAGTTTCATATAAAGCTTATCTTCCTCACCGGGAGTATACAAAGTTTTCATCGTTGCATAAAAATCAGTGGAAAGATATTTCTGAAAGTCAGCTTCATGCCGTACTGATTCTTTCCGCCAAACTTCCAATCGTTGAATTTCCTCTTCCGACAATTCGCCTTGCAGATATTTTACAATCAAAGAGGCTATTTCTTTCTTATCATATGTTTCCATATTTAAAGTTCTTTTTACTATAAGACACACTTCTTTGAGAAAAGTGTCGCAAAAAGCAAAAAAACTTTTCATATAGAATAAGAATGTTTATTTTTACATACCATTATAATCAAACCATGCCTTATGTATGTAGACCCACTCTTACAATAATCAAATTCACCTAATTATTTCCGAAACTTCATAATTAATTGTAAAGTGTGGCAAAAGGAAAACATTTATAGAAGAAATTAGATTTGCACTTCGGCTTAAAGTCGGGAAATTCCAGAAGTATCAATATCGGGACGAAAGAAACTTCCATATAAATTTCATCTTATAAAATAGAAAGGATGAATAAAAAGAAGATTTTTCTCTGGAAGAAAGATAGCAAACTAACAACAGACGTTAATGTATAAAGCTCAGAATAACTTCGGCCAACACCACTCCGTATACAGCACCTAATTTTTTGCGCAGCAACTCCTTACCCCGCTTCTTATAGGCTTTTACCGCATCTATGGATGTACCCATTGCCCTCGCAATCTCCTCCAAATGACTGCCATTCAACGACATTTCTATAGCCGTACGGTAATTAGAAGGTAATTCGGAAATAGCTTTATACAATAAGATATATACTTCCACATCCAACATATGGTCTTCAAAATCTTCTTTGGTCAGCGATTGTAGGTAACGCGACTTAACATCTTCCTGACGAAGTACATTCAGACATTGGTTCTTAACCGAAGTAAAAAGATAAGATTTCACAGAACCGGCATCTGCAAACTCGGCACGACGATTCCATACTTGCATAAAAATATCTTGTACTATATCCGAAACATATTCCTCCGGTACAAAACGACGTGCAAAGACAAGCATGTAAGCGCTGTATTGCTTAAACAGCGTCTCAAATGCTCTCTCCTCGCCTTGCGTAAACCGAACAAATGTTTCTACATCCATTATGATAAACGTTTTACGGTGTAAAGATAAAGTTTTAAATGCTGAATGACATAAAAATTCTTCTTTTTTATTTACTTCTTTTATCTTCTTATTTTCTTCTATTCGGAATTTGAATAGAGAATGCAATAATATTCCTGCATACTGGTTTGAAGAGTTTTTGAGAAGGGAAATAAGAATATTGTTAAAATAACAATAAGGTATAAAAAGGCAAGTAAATCAAAAAGAATGCAATAGATAAAAACTGAAAGGAATTAAAGTGATCACCCTTTTCAAAAGGCACTCAACTTTAATTCCTTTAAATTACGATAACTCCTGTTTTTCCTGAAAGTTGCCGTTTGTAAAACTTCAGCAACTTACTCTTTCATTAAAAAAGCCTTGAAGGACTCGAAATCTTTACTAATGGGAATACTTTGCTTCGTACCCTCCATAAAGGCCTGTAACTTGGCAGGTATCTCTATAGAATCGCCTATAATGCTTTCTACCGTATCACGGAACTTAGCCGGATGAGCTGTTTCCAGGAACACGCCGGTTTCACCGGGACACAATTCCTCTTCCAACGCACGATAACCGCAAGCGCCATGAGGATCGAGCAGATAACCGGTTTCATTATAAACGGTACGAACCGTTTCACGTATCTGTTCATCATTGTATGTTGCTCCGGAAATTTCTTCTTTTACAGCCGCATGCGACCCTTTATACAAATCGAAAATCCGGGCAAAGTTACTCGGATCACCCACATCCATTGCATTGGCAATGGTAGCGACAGAAGCTTTCGGAGCGTAAATACCGGTCTGTAAGTATTGGTAAAAAATATCATTCCGATTGTTCGCCGCAATAAATCGTTTCACAGGCAATCCCATCCGTTTTCCAAACAATCCGGCTGTAATGTTACCGAAATTTCCGCTTGGTACACAAATCACCAGATTATCTGCCTTACCCAGTTTCTTCATCTGTGCATAAGCATAAAAATAATAGAACGCCTGAGGAAGGAAACGGGCTACATTGATAGAGTTGGCCGAAGTCAGTTTCATATGTGTGTTCAACTTCTCGTCCATAAAAGCGCTCTTTACCAACGCCTGACAGTCGTCAAACACTCCATCCACTTCCAGCGCCGTGATGTTCCGTCCTAACGTCGTAAATTGCTTTTCCTGTATCTCACTGACCTTTCCCTTGGGATAAAGTACATAGACATGAATACCTTCCACTCCAAGAAAACCGTTTGCTACCGCACTGCCCGTATCCCCCGACGTAGCGACCAGCACATTCACCCGGCGCTTACCTTCCTGTTTGATGAAATAACCGAGCAGACGGGCCATAAAGCGGGCTCCCACATCTTTGAAAGCTAATGTCGGTCCATGGAAGAGTTCCAACGAATAGATATTCTCTTTTACCTTTACCGCCGGCACATCAAAACTCAATGTATCATACACAATCCGTCTCAAAGTTTCAGCGGGGACATCTTCTCCGAAAAATGCATCGGCTACCTTATACGCTATCTCCTGAAAAGAGAGTTCTTCCAGATGCTCAAAGAACTCCCGGGGCAATTGCTTAATCACTTCCGGCATATAAAGTCCTTTATCCGGAGCCAATCCCTTTACCACTGCTTCATGCAAACCGGTAGCGGGCGTTTGTTTGTTTGTACTGTAATAGTTCATATCTAATGTTTCATAAATTCGTTCATAAATTCATCCTCTTTCAGCAAGCCATAACTTCCTTCCACACAAGCTACCTCATCGAACGTCTGTACTGTATCCGCCTCTATGCCGGGATAATAAATAAGGAAAGGCACTGGTTCCGCCGTATGGGTACGAAGTTGGCAGGGCGTAGGATGATCAGGCAACACTGCAATAGACACAGGTTCGTCCCACCCCTTAATCGCTTCATAAACGGGACCAACAACCTTGCTGTCCAAATTCTCGATAGTTTGCAATTTCAGCGGAATGTCTCCCTCGTGTCCCGCCTCATCACTGGCTTCAATATGCAAATAAACGAAGTCTTCCTCCTTCAACGCATTCAGAGCCGCCACCACTTTTCCTTCATAATTCGTATTATAAAGTCCGGTGGCTCCTTCCACATCTATATTGCGAAGTCCGGCATAATAACCGATCCCTTTTATCAAATCGACTGCCGAAATAACACTTCCCTTACGAATGGAAGGATAAGTAGCCGAAAGGGGCTCCATTTGCGGGCGATAGCCTGGCGACCAAGGCCAGATGCTGTTTGCCGGATCTTTCCCCTCGGCCATACGCTTCAGATTAACGGGATGATTGCGCAAAAGCTCCTGCGATTTCCAGATTAAACTATTAATCAAATCCGCCGTTTCTTGTGCCTCGCAAGCAAGAGGCCGTACCATCAACGGACGGAAAGGTTTTAACGGCACATCATGCGGAGGAGTACAATCCAACAGTTTGCTTTCTCCTTTTATCACCAGCAAATGGCGATATTGCACACCGGTATGGAAATGTACCCGTTCGTTACCTAACTTCTCTTGCAAATAACGAATCAATACATCGGCTTCTTCCGTAGTAATATGGCCTGCGGAATGATTTTTTATCAGTTCGTTCTCAATACAAATCAGGTTACACCGCATGGCTATCTCGCCCGGTTTCAGGTCAATTCCTATACTGGCAGCTTCCAAGGGACCTCGTCCTTCGTACACTTTCGGAAGATTATAGCCCACTACCGACATGTTAGCCACCTCGCTGCCGGGATGAAATCCTTCGGCAACCGTCAGCAATCGTCCGGTACGTCCTTTCCGCGCCAACAAATCCATATAAGGAGTATGTGCATATTGCAACAACGTCTTGCCTCCTAACGATTCTACCGGCCAGTCGGCCATGCCATCTCCTAAAATAATGATATGCTTCATCTTTGTTTAATTGAAAGTAGAAAATTGAAAACGAAAAAGAGTTTATTAAATGTTTGCAATACTCATAATATCAGCGAAAACCCCTGCTGCCGTCACACTGGCTCCGGCACCGTAACCCTGAATCATCATCGGATACTCTTTATATCGCTCGGTAGTAAGCAAAATGATATTGTTGCTACCCTCCAAACCATAGAACGGGTGTTTGTTACCCACTTCGCATAACGATACGGAAGCTTTTCCTTCATCCAGACGGGCTACAAAACGCCAGCGTTTGTTTTCTTTCTCCAATATCTGGCGGCGAGCCTCGAAGTCAGCATCCAAGGAGGGAAGTTTCTTCCAAAAATCTTCTAAAGTACCTTGGAAAAATTCTTTCGGAATAAACAAATGTGCTTCCACATCCTCTTGTTCCAACTCATACCCTGCTTCCCGGGCCAGGATCACTAACTTGCGGATGACGTCTTTTCCACTCAAATCAATACGTGGATCCGGCTCAGAATATCCTTCTTCCTTCGCCATCCGTATAGTCTCGCTAAAAGGAATCTCCGCACTAATTTTATTAAATATATAGTTCAGTGTACCGCTCAATACCGCTTCTATTTTCAGTATCCTGTCGCCGCTATTTATCAAATCGTTAATTGTATTAATAATAGGCAATCCGGCACCTACATTGGTCTCGAATAAGAATTTCACCTGACGCCTGCGAGCGGTATGTTTCAACTCCTTATAGTTTTCGAACTTGGATGAAGCCGCCACCTTGTTCGCCGCTACCACAGAAATATTATGCTGCAAGAAATCTTTATATAAGGCTGCCACCTCCGAACTTGCCGTACAATCAACGAATACGGAATTGAATATGTTCATGCCTATCACTTCATCACGCAAACGTTCTATGCTATTGGGTCCGCTTTGTTCCAGTTGTTCTCTGAATGTACTCAAATCGAAACCGGCCCGATTGAACATGGCATGATGTCCGTTGGCGATACCCACCACATTCAGTTTCAACCCTCTCTCCTGCATCAAACGATCTTGTTGCAAACGGATTTGTTCAATCAAGCTTCCACCTACCGTACCGATACCGCAGATAAACAGATTCAGCACCTGATATTCGGAAAGGAAGAAACTGTCATGAATCACGTTCAGCGTTTTGCGCAACAGAGTAGCATCTACCACAAAAGAGATATTTGTTTCAGAAGAGCCTTGCGCACATACAATCACATTGATACCGTTGCGTCCCAACGTTCCGAAAAGTTTTCCGGCAATACCCGGCGTATTACGCATACCTTCTCCCACAATAGCCACAGTTGCCAAACCATATTCGATGCTCATTGGCGACATCTCGCCCATTTCTATTTCCTTAGCAAACTCTTTATCTAAAACCTGTCGCGCCAATTCGGCATCCTCTTCCCTCATTCCGATAGAAGTAGAGTTTTCTGAAGAAGCCTGGGATACAAGAAACACGCTAATTCCATTTTCTGCCAGCGTCCGGAAGATACGGTAATTCACACCGATCACTCCCACCATGCCCAAACCGGTAACATTTATAAGGCTTGTATTATTAATGGAAGATATACCTTTAATTGCCTTAGTGCCTGCATCCGTCTGGTATTTGATTATAGTGCCGGCGCTTTCCGGCTTGAACGTATTCTTTATCAGAATAGGTATATTTTTATGAAAAACAGGATAAATAGTAGGAGGATACACTACCTTCGCGCCGAAGTTACAAAGCTCCATGGCCTCTACATAGCTCAACTCATTAATCGTATAAGCCGAAGTGATCACCCGCGGGTCGGCGGTCATAAAACCATCTACATCCGTCCATATTTCCAGACTGTCGACCTCCAGTGCTGCTGCAATGATGGCCGCCGTATAATCGGAGCCACCCCTTCCCAGATTTGTCACTTCTCCGCTATTCTTATCCATAGAAATGAAACCGGGAACCAATGCTACGCGAGGCAGCGGGTCGAATGTATCTTTAACCAGCTTATTGGTAAGATCAGAATCCAGAATATGCTTTGAATGTTTTTTTTCTGTTTTAATAAAGGTACGCGAATCATACCACTGCGCACCCTCAATCAGCGTGGCCACTATTTGTGAAGAAATGCGTTCACCATAGCTGACAATGGCTGCGGACGTTTTGGGAGAAAGATCTTTAATCAGAAACAATCCTTGATATATATCTTTGAGCTCATTTAAAAGTCCGCCTACCGTACGGAGCAGATTCTCTTGTTCTTTACCCTCGGGAATAACGGCTTTCACCATATCAATGTGGCGAATTACAATTTCGCGAAATTCATTTTCATAATCCGCATTGCCTTCCGCCGCAATTCTCGAAGTATTGATTAATTTGTCCGTGATGCCGCCTAACGCCGAAACAACTACAATTACCGGCTCTTTTTGAGCTTCAACTATTCGTTTAACATTTAAAATACTGTTCACGGAACCTACGGATGTTCCGCCGAATTTCATTACTTTCATGTTAGTATGTTCTATTTAAGATGTATTATTCCATCCATACAGCCCCGCACAAGGGAGGAGGAATAAAGAATTGAATTAAAAAATTGATTGTTTTGCTTACATCCGTAAGCGTGTATCACGTAGAAACACTATATACATACCTTAACCCCTAAGGGTTGTCATTCGTGTAGTAGTCATCATGGTTATACACCATGTCATGCAAGTTGTATATAGAGCGTACATTATCATTCTTTCTGAACTTTTCATTATTTATGCGGCAAAAATAATAATAAATCGCAATAAAAGCATACTTTTTACAAGAAATTTGAAATAAACACGAAGAAAGTTTATCTAAAAGACCTTTAGGCTTCTTGCTCGTGACTTCGGAAATGACAATTTCACGTTGTGCTGTATAAAGCTCAACAGAACCGTATGCACATAATATTACCCTCAAATTTGCCCTATAAAATATGTAGATAAAAACAGAGAAGGCAAATTTGCAAAGCAAAGAAAGGCCGTAGGAAGTGAACCTAACGAACCACAGAATATGTAAGCTCCATAGGATTAGGTCTGTCACTCCATATAGTCGTAGGCCTATGACTGCCCAAACCGTAGGCCTACCACTCTATATAGTCGTAGGCTTACGGCTCATCAACCCATAGGCTTGTCACTTGACTAAGCGCAGGGTTGCCACTCCCTGCGGCCGCAGCTCCACTCCAGTATGTCCGCTTACGGCTCTTCCAAGTGGTACATAATGATTTTTACTTAATGGGGGGGGGAATGAAATGTTGTAAACACCGCAACGTTACAAATGTTACGAAAGTTGCAATGTTGCAAATGTTGCAGACGATTTTTTTCTCACACACGTGCGTGCGCGCGAGAGGCGATAACATCCTCTTTCGGTCCATTGGAGCATTCAATATTTAATAAAACATTGTAAATGAGATATAAATACACCTTCAGGAATTTTTATAGTAATTGTAAACTTACGGATTTGACTATTCGTAAACCGTTTTTTTCCTGCTCATAAGCCTAGACAGCATGGTAATAGTCCTCTATCATCCGGTCGTGAAGAGGTTACAACACCTTGCGTATCTAAGTGAGGACATCCTTGTCGCCAATAGGTAAAGCCACAACAAAGACTTACAAAACAGGATGGACAAATTTACGTCTGTACAGAAAACGTACCCGTAGATTAAGCGAAGCCCCCAAATACAATAAACGTACCCAACAATAACGCATCACGGCTATGGAGTGATTTCGCTACAATCCATTATCCAGCCTAGGAAACAAGGTCATTCGTAAGAGGAGAACAATGGGGAGAACGACTAAGGAATTTTCTCATCATCTCGCGCGCACGCACGTGTGTGAGAAAAAAATCGTCTGCAACATTTGCAACATTGCAACATTCTGCCGGTGAGGGAACCGAGAAGTTTCTTCTTACACGAAGCCAACTGCAAAAGCGTATTATCTTCCATTAGCCTAACCTCAAAAGTAACCTCGAATATCTTAGCGAATAGGAAATGTTGTATACTCCCGTTTTTATTATATCGAATTCGGTACAATTAAAAACACAACCGGCAATAAAAATTTTGTGTTTTCGGTGAGAACGTGGATAGAACGGACGAATGCAATAGAAATTCATTCTAAAGCATATCACTATAGCGACATATACGCACATCAGAAAATCGCATATCCTGTCGGGTACAAAGTTAATATAATTGATTATTTGAAATTATATCAGAAAAGGGATAGTTTATTACCTTCCAATACTTACTATGTCAGATAGGGTATAATTGTACAGCTATTACATGAACATTTAAGCCTGAAAGCAAGGTAATCCCCAGAAAGGCATTTCTTTTCCTCTGTGAAAATCGTATTTATATACTTACCGGTATAAAATCTTATGGACTTTATTTATCTTTCCTCTAAGAAAACAAACAGGAAACGAAGAAACACTATTGGAAGCAGAAATGAACTTGAGTTTTTCTTATAACAGCGGCATATAAATCGAGATTTATATCTACCTTTGCATCTTAAAGAATAATGAATTATGGCAAAAGAAAAGGTAGTATATGTATGCAGCGAATGTGGGCAGGAATCTCCACGCTGGATAGGGAAATGCCCTGCATGCGGTGCATGGAATACCTTCAAAGAAGAGATTATCCGGAAAGAACCTGTAAACAAACGTCCTCATTCCGGAATCGAACCTGTTAAATCGAAACCTATCACGCTTGACGATATTGAAAGCGGAGACGAACCGCGCATCAATATGCGCGACGAAGAATTTAACCGGGTATTGGGCGGCGGATTGGTACCGGGTTCACTGGTACTGTTGGGTGGCGAACCGGGAATCGGAAAGTCCACATTGGTATTGCAAACTGTATTAAGAATGCCCGACAAAAGAATTCTTTATGTATCCGGCGAAGAAAGTGCACGGCAACTGAAACTGAGGGCTGACCGCATCCGCCATGCGTCCTCCGATTGCCTAATTGTATGCGAAACTTCGCTAGAACAGATTTATACGCATATTAAAAATACGCAACCGGAACTGATTATCGTCGATTCCATACAAACTATCTCAACAGAAACCATCGACTCTTCTCCGGGAAGTCTGGTACAAGTACGCGAATGTGCGGCTTCTATCCTGAAGTTTGCCAAGGAAAGCAATACCCCTGTTATCCTGATTGGCCATATAAACAAAGAAGGAAGTATTGCAGGACCGAAAGTGCTGGAGCACATAGTAGACACCGTGTTACAGTTCGAAGGTGATCAACACTACATGTACCGTATACTGCGAAGTATAAAAAATCGTTTCGGCAGTACGGCCGAACTGGGGATTTACGAAATGCGGCAAGACGGCCTAAGACAAGTGAGCAACCCGTCGGAATTATTGCTTTCGCAAGATCATGAAGGAATGAGCGGCATAGCCATTGCTTCGGCAATTGAAGGTATCCGCCCGTTTTTAATCGAAACACAAGCATTGGTGAGTACGGCTGCTTACGGTATGCCGCAACGTTCCGCCACGGGTTTCGACTTACGACGGATGAATATGTTGCTGGCTGTACTCGAAAAACGAGTGGGATTCAAACTGGCACAGAAAGATGTGTTTCTAAACATTGCCGGCGGATTGAAAGTGAATGACCCGGCCATTGATTTGAGCGTTATCAGTGCCATCCTCTCATCTAATATGGATACAGAGATAGAACGCACCGTATGCTTAGCCGGAGAAGTAGGCCTATCGGGCGAAATTCGTCCGGTAAACCGGATAGAACAACGCATTGCCGAAGCGGAAAAACTAGGTTTCAGCCAGTTTCTGATCCCCAAACATAACCTGCAAGGATTGGACACGTCCAAATTCAAAATAGAACTCATCCCCGTAAAGAAAGTGGAAGAAGCGTTCCGAATGCTTTTCGGATAACATCTTTTATTTTAACGCTAAAGACTATGATACAAGAATACCAATTAAGGGTGTTGCCCGAACAGGCCGCCAACGAACAGTCGCTGAAACAATACATCAGCCGGGAAAAAGGACTTGATGTACGTACCATACAGGGTATACGCATACTGAAACGGAGCATTGACGCCCGGCAACGGACAATTTATATAAACCTGAAAGTACGGACCTACATCAATGAACTTCCCCAAGACGACGCATATATACACACTGATTATCCTAATGTAGAGGGAAAACCGAAAGTAATCGTCGTAGGTGCGGGCCCGGGCGGACTGTTTGCCGCTTTACGGCTTATCGAACTAGGAATACGCCCCATTGTAGTGGAACGCGGAAAAAACGTGCGGGATCGGAAAAAAGACATTGCCTCCATTTCGCGCGAATATAAAGTGAACGCCGAATCGAACTATAGTTTCGGCGAAGGCGGTGCCGGGGCATACTCTGACGGAAAACTTTATACCCGAAGTAAGAAACGGGGAAATGCAGAGAAAATATTGAATGTTTTCTGCCAACATGGGGCAAGCACGGAGATTTTAGCGGATGCCCACCCGCACATCGGAACAGACAAATTGCCGCAAGTGATAGAAAACATGCGTAACACAATACTGCGCTGCGGAGGAGAAGTACATTTTGAAACGCGTATGGATGCCCTCCTTATCGAGAATGGAGAAATAAAAGGAATCGCCACCCATACGGGAAAGACCTTTCTAGGCCCGGTAATTCTAGCAACAGGTCACTCCGCACGGGACGTTTATCGCTGGTTATATACCAACAAGGTGGAAATGGAAGCCAAAGGCCTGGCAATCGGCGTTCGTTTAGAACATCCTTCTTTATTGATAGACCAAATACAGTATCACAACCGGAATGGACGAGGAAAGTATCTTCCGGCTGCCGAATACAGTTTCGTTACGCAGGTCGATGGACGGGGAGTATATAGCTTCTGCATGTGTCCGGGCGGTTTCGTTGTTCCTGCGGCAAGTGGTCCCCGCCAGATTGTAGTGAACGGCATGTCGCCTTCTAACCGAGGTTCCAAGTGGAGCAATTCAGGCATGGTAGTGGAACTCCATCCGGAAGATTTAGCAGAAAGTTCACTCTCCGGATTATGTCAGACCTATATTCGCAGCATGGAAGAATTCGGAGACATCCATACGATTCTGTACAAGGAGATCATTCAGACTATCTCCCAAGAGAAAAAGAGCGATTCATCCGACCAACCAGTCAATTCCCATACCGAAACAATCCATCCGCTTGCCATGATGTGTTTCCAAGAAGCGTTGGAATACACTTGCTGGCAACAGGGCAATATGCGCCAGACAGCTCCGGCACAACGTATGCTGGACTTCACCCGCAAGAAGTTAAGTTACGATTTACCTACAAGTTCTTATAGTCCGGGACTGGTATCCTCGCCCCTGCATTTCTGGATGCCTTCATTCATAAGCGAACGGCTGAGCAAAGGATTTCAACAATTCGGCAAAACTTCACGCGGATTCCTTACCAACGAAGCGGTAATAATTGGCGTGGAAACACGCACTTCATCGCCCATACGCATCATACGAGACAATGAGACCTTGCAACATGTAACCATACGAGGACTATTTCCTTGTGGCGAAGGAGCCGGTTACGCCGGAGGAATCGTTTCGGCGGGAGTGGATGGAGAACGTTGCGCCGAAGCAGCGGCAAACCTTATATTGAGCGGAGAGTGGAAAGATTAAACGGAACGAATGCTGAATGAGATAAAATACCGAATGGAACAAAGAATTCAAGTTCTTCGGGAAATAATGATAAAGAAGTAAAAGAAATTATCTGATAATCAAGCAGCTCCTCCCAACAGAGAACCGCCTGAGTTTTCGGATACTTTTACTTTTCTCAATCGGGGTGAGAGAAGAATAATTCCTTTTTATCAAAACAATAAAACAGAAATATAACGATATAGAATGCAACCGGAAATAGCCATTATAGACAACAACACGTTATCATGTATGGGACTGAAAAGTATCCTTGAACGCATTATTCCTATTGCCGTCATCCGTACGTTCAGCAGTTTCGAACAACTAATAGATGATACACCTGACTATTATTTCCATTATTTCGTATCGGCACAAATCTATTTCGAACACACGCATTTCTTTACTCCCCGTAAACATAAAGCTATCATTCTTGCTTCCGGTATCTCACCGCAACTTAAAATTGCGGGACTGCACATACTGAATATTTGTCAACCGGAAGAAGCTTTGATAAAAGAGATTCTTTTGCTCAACCGCAGTGCCCACGAAAAAGGATATCCGATAAAGGAGAACCGTGTGTCCCACCCTTCCACGTTACTGGTCAGCGATTTGACCCCTCGGGAAAGAGAGGTGTTGGTATTGCTTGTACAAGGTCTCATCAACAAAGAGATTGCCGACCGTCTTAACATCAGCCTTACTACCGTTATTTCTCATCGCAAAAACATTACGGAGAAATTAGGAATCAAATCCATTTCCGGACTTACCATCTATGCCGTAATGAACGGTTTTATCGATGCCGACAAAATCTGATACCCGATGAAAAAGGGAGCGCGGAAACAACAATCGTTTACACCAGCCAAAAGAAACCGCCTATAATACACTCAGCGCAAGGCACAACAGCTATCTAATCATCAATCCATTAAGAGCCTGATTTCTCCATAAATGGTGTAACAGACGCCAGATGACCGCCCCTATAGCGGTTTCTCCAATTGCTTTCCTTATATTTAAATACACTTATTAACATAAACTATTTTCACTGAATGCCAAGCAGGTTTCATTAGGGGAGCAAAATATTTCGCGTATAAGTAAGAGTAAGTTACAATCAGACATAAACAACACCTATTAAGCTATTAATTTAGCAGCAATATCTGTTATTTATATTACAATTTAAAAGTACAAGAAATGAAAACGTTTTTTTATGTCAGACGAACCCCACATATATATGTCATTATGAAATTAAAACATTAATTTTGCAGAACAATTTAATACGTCTTACAGGTATTATCACGAAATAAAGACAAAAAGAATGAAAAATCAAGAACTTTTTAACAACAAACAAGAAGGAATATCTTACCAATTACGCCCCATGCGAGCAGGCTTATACGACGCAGCCAATGAACATGATGCATGTGGAGTTGGCATGTTAGTAAACATTCACGGAGAAAAGTCACACGACATTGTGGAATCGGCCTTAAAGGTATTGGAGAATATGCGCCATCGGGGTGCTGAGGGAGCAGACAACAAAACTGGAGACGGAGCCGGCATTATGTTACAAATACCGCACGAGTTTATTTTACTGCAAGGCATTCCTGTTCCCGAAAAAGGACGATACGGAACAGGATTGCTCTTTCTACCAAAAGATGAAAATGACCAAGCCACGATTTTAAGTATTATTATTGAAGAGATAGAGAAAGAAGGACTCACACTGATGCATTTACGCAATGTGCCCACTTGTCCGGAGATTTTGGGAAAAGCAGCTTTGGCGAACGAACCAGATATCAAACAAATATTTATTACCGGATTTACGGAGACAGAAACAGCGGACAGGAAACTATATCTTATCCGCAAGCGAATTGAGAATAAAATCAGAATGTCGGCCATTCCTGCCAAAAAGGATTTTTATGTGGTTTCGCTTTCCACCAAGAATATTATATATAAAGGTATGCTTTCATCGTTGCAGTTGCGAAATTATTATCCCGACTTAACGAATAGTTATTTCACCAGCGGACTAGCTTTGGTACATTCCCGTTTCAGTACAAACACGTTCCCTACATGGGGACTGGCACAGCCTTTCCGGCTCCTTGCGCACAACGGCGAAATCAATACTATTCGCGGTAACCGAGGCTGGATGGAAGCCCGTGAAAGCGTACTTTCAACTTCTGCCCTTGGAGATATCAAGGAGATTCGTCCTATTATACAGCCGGACATGAGCGACAGCGCTTCGTTGGATAACGTGCTGGAATTCCTGATTATGGCTGGACTAAGTCTGCCGCACGCAATGGCAATGCTCGTGCCGGAATCGTTCAACGAGAAGAATCCTATCAGCGAGGATTTGAAATCATTCTACGAATATCACTCTATCCTGATGGAGCCTTGGGACGGTCCCGCCGCTTTGTTATTCAGCGACGGACGCTTTGCAGGCGGCATGCTCGACCGAAACGGTTTGCGCCCCGCCCGTTACTTGATTACCAAAAATGATATGATGGTAGTAGCTTCCGAAGTAGGTGTTATGGACTTCGAGGCCGGAGATATTAAAGAAAAAGGACGGTTACAACCGGGCAAGATTATACTGGTAGATACGGAAAAAGGAGAAATCTATTATGACGGAGAACTGAAAAAACAACTGGCAGAGGCAAAACCTTACCGCACATGGCTGTCCGCCAACCGCATCGAACTAGACGAACTGAAAAGCGGACGGAAAGTTCCTCACCATATTGAAAACTACGAGCACAGACTCCGTACATTCGGCTACTCAAAAGAGGATATCGAACGGTTGATTATGCCTATGGCTAGTACCGGAGTAGAGCCTGTAGACGCCATGGGCAACGATACTCCTCTGGCAGTGCTCTCCGATAAGCCGCAACTACTTTACAACTATTTCCGACAACAATTCGCCCAAGTGACGAATCCACCAATCGACCCCTTGCGGGAAGAACTGGTCATGTCGCTAACGGAATATATCGGAGCGGTTGGCATGAATATCCTCACTCCCAACGAAAGCCATTGCAAAATGGTAAGACTGAATCACCCCATTTTGACAAACACGCAACTGGACATACTCTGCAATATCCGCTACAAAGGTTTTAAGACCATAAAATTGCCTCTTCTATTTGAAGCAGCAAAAGGAAAAGCGGGATTGCAGGAAGCCTTGAACGAACTTTGTAAAAAAGCAGAAGCTTCCGTTACGGATGGTGTCAACTACATTGTACTGACCGACCGCGATGTAAACACCACTTATGCAGCCATTCCTTCCTTGCTGGCGGTAAGCGCGGTTCATCATCATCTGATTTCCGTAGGAAAAAGGGTACAGACGGCTTTGATTGTAGAAAGCGGCGAGATACGCGAAGTAATGCACGCCGCCCTATTACTCGGCTTCGGAGCAAGTGCCCTGAATCCGTATATGGCATTCGCCATTCTCGATAAGTTGGTAAAAGACAAAGACATTCAGTTGGATTATGCCACAGCCGAGAAAAACTACATCAAGTCGGTATGCAAAGGTCTGTTCAAGATAATGAGCAAGATGGGTATCTCCACCATTCGTTCTTATCGGGGCGCAAAGATTTTCGAAGCAGTCGGATTAAGTGAAGAATTGAGCAAGGCTTATTTCGGAGGACTTAACTCATCCATCGGAGGAATCCGCTTGGATGAAGTAGCGAGAGACGCTATTGCCTTTCACAAGGAAGGAGCGTGGGACAAAGCCAAAAATGAAAGCCATCAAGACGATTCCTCGCTCTATGCCTTCAACTTCCCTTTATTAAAAAACAACGGTTTGTATTCTTTTCGCAAAGACGGGGAAAAACACGCATGGAATCCCGAAACAATCAGCACACTACAGCTTGCCACACGATTGAGAAGCTATAAAAAATTTAAAGAATACACGCATTTGGTAGACAAGAAAGAGAAACCGATTTTCTTACGCGATTTCTTAAGTTTCCGGCGCAATCCCATTCCTATTGAGCAGGTAGAACCGGTGGAAAACATTCTGCGCCGTTTCGTAACCGGAGCCATGTCGTTCGGAGCTATCAGCAAAGAAGCGCATGAGGCTATAGCCATTGCCATGAACAAGATTCACGGGCGCAGCAACACAGGTGAGGGTGGAGAAGATGCTTCCCGCTTCCAACCGCTTCCTGACGGAACTTCGCTACGAAGTGCCATCAAGCAGGTGGCCTCCGGCAGGTTCGGGGTAACGGCCGAGTATTTGGTCAACGCTGACGAAATACAGATTAAGATAGCGCAAGGAGCCAAACCGGGTGAAGGCGGTCAGCTTCCGGGATTCAAAGTGAACGATGTAATAGCCAAAACACGCCATTCCATTGCAGGAATCTCGTTGATTTCCCCTCCTCCTCACCATGACATTTACTCCATCGAGGATTTGGCGCAATTGATTTTCGATTTGAAGAATGTAAATCCACAAGCCAAAATCAGCGTAAAATTGGTAGCCGAAAGTGGTGTGGGAACCATTGCGGCCGGAGTGGCAAAGGCTAAAGCCGACTTAATTGTGATATCCGGCGCAGAAGGCGGTACAGGAGCCTCACCCGCTTCTTCCATCCGCTATACGGGAATCTCTTCCGAATTAGGATTGAGCGAGACACAACAAACACTGGTATTAAACGGATTGCGAGGGCAGGTTGTTCTGCAAGCGGACGGACAGTTGAAAACCGGACATGACGTCATTCTCATGGCATTGTTAGGAGCGGAAGAATACGGTTTCGCAACTTCGGCATTGATTGTATTGGGTTGTGTGATGATGCGAAAATGCCACCAAAACACTTGTCCGGTAGGTGTTGCCACGCAAAATGAGGAATTACGCAAACGTTTCCGAGGGCGCAGCGAATATCTGATTAATTTCTTCACATTCCTCGCGCAAGAAGTGCGTGAATACCTGGCAGAAATGGGATTCACCAAAATGGATGACATTATCGGCCGCACGGATTTGATTCAATGCAAAGCCATCACGAACGACCCAAACCCCAAACATCACCTGATAGACTTTACAAGAATGCTGGCGCGGGTCGACAACAACGCTGCCATCCGCCATATCATCAGTCAGGAACATGGCATTGCCAATGTAAAGGACGTAGATATTATCAAGACTGCCCAAGAAGCCATAGAGCACGGGAAAGAAATTTCGCTGGAATACACCATAGCCAATACCGACCGTGCCACAGGTGCCATGCTTTCGGGCGTTATCGCCAAGAAATACGGCAGCAAAGGATTACCGGAGCATACGTTAAATGTAAAGTTCAAAGGTTCTGCCGGACAATCTTTCGGTGCTTTCCTTGTTGCCGGAGTCAACTTCAAATTAGAAGGCGAAGCGAACGACTATTTGGGCAAAGGATTGAGTGGCGGACGTATCGCCGTTCTTCCTCCCATCCGCAGCAACTTTGAAGCAGAAATGAATACAATTGCCGGTAATACACTATTATATGGCGCAACCGGTGGAGAAGTATACATTAACGGACGCGTAGGCGAACGTTTCGCTGTCCGCAATTCCGGAGCGATAGCCGTAGTGGAGGGCGTAGGCGACCATTGTTGCGAATATATGACCGGCGGACGTGTGGTAGTGCTGGGACCGACAGGAAGAAACTTCGCCGCCGGTATGAGTGGCGGTGTGGCTTACGTATGGAACAAAGACGGCAATTTCGATTACTTCTGCAACATGGAAATGGTAGAGCTATCCCTTATTGAAGAAGCCGCCTACCAAAAAGAACTGCACGAGCTGATTCGACAACATTATCTCTACACGGGTTCCAATTTGGCACGCATCATGCTTGACGATTGGAATCACTACGCCGACCAATTCATCCAAGTAGTGCCCATCGAATACAAAAAGGTATTACAGGAGGAACAGATGAGAAAGTTGCAACAAAAGATTGCTGACATGCAAAGAGACTATTAGTAAATGTAAACCGAATAACAATCAATCTTAAAATCGTAAATAATTATGGGAGATTCCAAAGCATTTCTAAATATACCTCGACAAGAGGCAGGATACCGCCCCGTAAGCGAGCGAATCACCGACTTCAGTCAGGTAGAACAGACATTGAATACAAACAGCCGCAAGTTGCAGGCTTCACGCTGCATGGATTGTGGGGTTCCCTTCTGCCACTGGGCATGCCCAGTGGGCAACAGGCAACCCGAATGGCAGGACGCTTTATTCAAAGGCAAGTGGAGGGAAGCGTATGAGGTATTATCGTCGACATGCGATTTCCCAGAGTTCACGGGACGTATCTGTCCCGCTCTCTGCGAGAAATCGTGTGTATTAAAGTTATCATGTGACCAGCCCGTAACCATTCGGGAAAATGAAGCGGCAATTGTGGAAGCGGCGTTCCGCGAAGGCTATATACAAGCAAGCACCCCGAAAAGAAACGGAAAGAAGGTAGCCGTAATCGGAGCCGGTCCGGCTGGACTGGTGGTCGCCAACAGGCTGAACCGAAAAGGGTATTCCGTGACTGTGTTCGACAAGGACGAAGCAGCAGGAGGACTGTTGCGTTTCGGTATTCCGAATTTTAAACTTGACAAGAACGTGATTGACCGCCGCATGAAGATTTTAATAGCGGAAGGAATCCAATTTGAAATGGGAACAGAAATTGATGTTCAGCAGTTACCCGAAGGATTTGATGCTTACTGCATCTGCACCGGAACACCTACCGCACGCGATTTGAACATTGAAGGACGCAACCTGCGTGGAATTTACTTCGCCCTCGATATGCTTGCCCAGCAAAACAGAATTCTGGCAGGACAGACTTTCCCGAAGGACAAACTGGTGAATGCCAAAGGCAAAAAAGTCCTCGTTATCGGCGGTGGCGATACCGGTTCAGACTGCATCGGGACGAGCATACGCCAAGGAGCCATCAGCGTAACCCAAATCGAAATTATGCCGAAACCGCCTGTTGGATACAATCCTTCCACTCCGTGGCCGCAATGGCCGGTAGTCTTCAAAACGACTTCCAGCCACGAAGAGGGTTGCATACGCCGCTGGTGCCTTGCCTCTCGACAATTTATCGGGAAGAACGGCAAAGTGACAGGTGTAGAAGTGGAAGAAGTGGAATGGACTCCGACAGCCGACAACGGACGCCCGACCATACAGCCCACTGGAAAGAAAGAGATTATAGAAGCAGATATGGTGTTGCTCGCTATGGGATTCCTTAAACCGGAACAACCGAAGTTCGCCGAGAATGTATTCCTAGCCGGAGACGCCACCACCGGAGCAAGCCTCGTGGTACGCGCCATGGCAAGTGGACGTAAAGCCGCTTCGGATATAGACGCATATCTGACAAGCACCTTGTAATAACAACTAAAAACTTCTGATTTATGTGTGGAATAGCAGGCATACTCAACATACAAACTCAAACCTCTGATTTGAGAACCAAAGCATTGAAAATGGCACAGAAAATCCGGCATCGCGGACCGGACTGGAGCGGTATCTACGTAGGTGGCAGCGCCATTCTGGCACACGAACGGCTTTCAATCGTCGATCCGCAAAGCGGAGGTCAACCCCTCTACTCTTCGAGCGGAAAACAGATACTCGCCGTAAACGGCGAAATTTACAACCACCGCGATATCCGCGCCCATTATGCGAGAATATACGATTTTCAGACAGGAAGCGACTGCGAAGTTATCCTTGCCCTTTATAAAGAGAAAGGTATCCACTTTCTGGAAGACCTCAGCGGAATCTTCGCCTTTGTCCTTTACGATGAAGAAAAAGACGAATTCTTGATAGCTCGCGATCCGATAGGCGTTATACCTTTGTATATAGGTACAGACAAAGAGGGAAGAATCTACGTTGCCAGCGAACTGAAAGCCCTCGAAGGATTTTGTGACGAATACAAACTCTTTCCTCCGGGACACTACTATTACAGCAAGGAAGGAAAAGCGAAACGCTGGTACACCCGCGATTGGATGGAATACGCAGCCGTAAAAGATAAAAACGCCTCTGCGGGCGATGTAAAAGAGGCTTTGGAAAACGCCGTCCAACGCCAGTTAATGAGTGATGTTCCTTACGGAGTTCTTCTTTCAGGCGGACTAGACAGTTCTGTCATCTCTGCCATTGCCAAAAAATATGCCGCCAAACGTATAGAAACCGATGGAGCAAGTGATGCCTGGTGGCCTCAACTCCATTCTTTCGCTATCGGACTAAAAGGCGCGCCCGATTTGCTGAAAGCGCGTGAAGTAGCTAATTACATCGGCACGGTACATCACGAAATCAATTACACGGTACAGGAAGGTCTAGACGCTATTCGGGATGTAATCTATTTCATCGAAACGTACGATGTGACTACCGTTCGCGCATCCACTCCCATGTATTTGCTGGCACGTGTCATCAAGTCGATGGGCATAAAGATGGTACTGAGCGGCGAAGGTGCCGATGAAATATTCGGAGGCTATCTTTATTTTCACAAAGCTCCTACCCCGCAGGCATTTCACGAAGAAACCGTGCGCAAACTCTCCAAGTTGCACCTTTATGACTGCCTCCGCGCCAATAAAAGTCTGGCAGCCTGGGGCATAGAAGGACGCGTACCGTTCCTTGACGTGGAATTCCTGGATGTAGCCATGCGACTGAATCCGATAGCCAAGATGTGTCCCGGCAAAGAAATAGAAAAACGGATTGTACGCGAGGCCTTTGCTGATATGTTGCCGGAGAGCGTGGCATGGAGACAGAAAGAGCAGTTCAGTGATGGTGTGGGCTATTCATGGATAGACACATTAAAAGATATCACCTCCGCTGCTGTCAGCGACGAACAAATGAAGTATGCGGCAAAACGGTTTCCTATCCATACTCCACTGAACAAAGAAGAATATTATTATCGCAGTATCTTTGAAGAACACTTCCCCAGCGAGAGCGCAGCACGAAGTGTACCTAGCGTGCCCAGCATAGCCTGCTCTACGGCGGAAGCGTTGGCTTGGGATACAACGTTCCAAAATATGAACGAACCCAGCGGACGGGCAATGAAAGGGATTCATCTTTCCTCCCTTTCCATGCAGTAACAAGGGAATAGAATCCGAATAAAAGAAAAAGAGGGCATATCTTCCCAAACGGGGTATGCCCTCTTTGATATTATGAGGGATTCCTGGTATTTCCCGAAAGAAATCATGCAAGAAACAGTGCATGATGACAGGATGCCCAACTATTGACAGGACTGTGACAATTAAGAATAGAATGAAGAACAATCCATCAATATAACACTTTGTTATTATTTTACTATTAAATCATTTCAATTTGCAACAAAACAGCTCCTGATATTATACAATTAACATCTTTAGTAAACTAAATAAATATCAGATAGCATTCACAATAAAATATTAACCAAAAGACATATCTTTGCATAAAAATAAATCATAATGACATAATAACCAAAATAAAGAAATAAATATGTCACAAACTATAAGATTTACCAAGATGCACGGAGCAGGAAACGACTATATCTACATAGACACCACCCAATATCCGATAGCAAACCCCGCGAAGAGAGCTGTTGAATGGAGCAAGTTCCACACGGGAATCGGGAGCGACGGACTTATTTTGATTGGGGCATCCGATAAAGCGGATTTCAGCATGCGCATCTTCAACACGGACGGTTCCGAAGCAATGATGTGCGGCAATGGGAGCCGTTGTGTAGGAAAATATGTATACGAATACGGTTTGACAGACAAAACCGAAATTACATTGGATACATTATCAGGCATAAAAGTTTTGAAATTGCATACGGAAGGAAAAACTGTTACATCTGTTACAGTAGATATGGGCTTACCGTCGGATACGGAAATGGTCTTTCACAACGGGAAATATCCGTTCCGATCGACCAAGGTATCTATGGGGAACCCCCACCTTGTCACTTTTGTAGATGACCTCGCCCGTATCAACGTGGCGGAAACAGGCCCTGAACTGGAAAGCCATCCCCTTTTCCCCAATCGTACCAATGTAGAGTTCGCCCAAATAATAGATAAGGATACGATTCGCATGAAGGTATGGGAAAGAGGTTCGGGAATTACTCAAGCTTGTGGAACAGGTGCTTGCGCCACTGCCGTAGCCGCTTTCCTCAACGGGCTGTCAGGGAGAAAGAGCTACATCATCATGGATGGAGGAACAGTGACCATAGAGTGGGATGAAGCCTCCGGGCATATCCTTATGACAGGTCCCGCAACCAAAGTATTCGACGGAGAAATAGACTTAAAACAATAAGAATTATGGCATTAATAAACGAACACTTCTTGAAACTGACGAGAAGCTATTTATTCTCGGACATTGCAAAAAAGGTAAATACGTTCAGGGTAACACACCCCCGTCAGGACATTATCCGACTGGGTATTGGCGATGTCACCCGCCCGCTACCGAAAACATGTATCGAAGCGATGCACAAAGCGGTGGAAGAACTAGCTAATAAAGATACATTCCGCGGATACGGTCCGGAACAGGGATATGATTTTTTAATTGACGCAATCCTGAAGAATGACTTTGCACCTCGCGGCATTCATTTATCCGCCTCGGAAATATTCGTCAACGACGGAGCGAAAAGCGACACGGGAAACATTGGAGATATTCTGCGACACGACAATAGCGTAGGAGTCACCGACCCTATCTATCCTGTATATATAGACAGCAATGTAATGTGCGGTCGCGCCGGAGTACTGGAAGAAGAAACGGGAAAATGGAGCAACGTAACCTACATGCCCTGTACAAGCGAGAACAACTTTACCCCTGAAATACCTGACAAACGGATAGACATCATTTACCTTTGCTATCCGAACAACCCCACGGGAACCACTCTCACCAAACCGGAGCTGAAGAAATGGGTGGACTATGCACTGGCAAATGATACGCTGATTTTGTTTGATGCCGCTTACGAGGCATATATTCAGGAAGAAGGCGTACCGCACTCAATCTACGAAATCAGGGGTGCGAAGAAATGCGCCATCGAATTCCGTAGTTTCTCAAAGACTGCCGGATTCACAGGAGTGCGCTGCGGTTATACCGTAGTGCCCAAAGAGCTGACTGCCGCCACACTGAAAGGGGAGCGCATCCCGCTCAATAAATTGTGGAACCGCCGCCAATGTACAAAGTTCAACGGAACATCCTACATTACCCAACGGGCAGCGGAAGCCATCTATAGCCCCGAAGGCAAAGAGCAGATAAAAGAAACAATTCAATACTATATGACAAATGCCCGCATCATGAAAGAGGGTTTGGAAGCAACCGGACTGAACGTATACGGGGGTGTCAATGCCCCATATCTTTGGGTGAAAACCCCAAAAGGCATTTCTTCGTGGCGGTTTTTCGAACAGATGTTGTATGAAGCAAACATCGTGGGAACTCCCGGTGTAGGCTTCGGACCTAGCGGAGAAGGGTATATCCGGCTGACTGCCTTCGGCGACCGAAACGACTGCATCAAAGCGATGAAAAGAATAAAAAACTGGTTATAAGAGACTATTGACTATATAACAAGCGAGAGAATATATACAGTATTAATTTAAAGGTAAAAAGACGATGAGAACGAAGAATCTCCGTCAATCAGTGCACAGAAGGAGCTTACTTCATATTTGGATTAAGTTTTTAAGAGAGAGGTTTACATAACGGTCATACTAAAATTAAGATATATGAAAAAGATTGAAGCTATCATCCGTAAAACCAAGTTCGAGGACGTAAAAGACGCCCTGCTCGAAGCGGACATCGAATGGTTTTCTTACTATGACGTAAGAGGTATTGGGAAAGCGCGCCAAGGGCGCATCTATCGCGGCGTGGTATACGATACCAGTTCTATCGAACGTATCCTAATCTCTATCGTTGTGCGCAACAAGAATGCAGAGAAGACGGTACAGGCCATCATCAAAGCCGCACAAACCGGAGAAATCGGAGACGGACGCATCTTCATCATTCCCATTGAAGATGCTATCCGCATCCGTACGGGTGAACGGGGAGACATCGCTCTCTATAATGCCGAACAGGAACACTAACCCTCTCGGACATGCTACATTAAATTATTAAAATAGGTATTAAAATCAAGAATCATTATGGATACAAAATATAAAAGCCACAGCTTTTTAAAGCTGCGGACAGCCACCACCTTATTTATATTTTCCGATTTTGCCACCTCCGCACCGGCACAAGAAACGGCCCCCGATACCGTGAACGAACTCGCCATGGGATTGGACACTGTATGGATGTTACTTGCCGCCATGCTTGTATTCTTCATGCAGCCGGGTTTCGCATTGGTAGAGGCAGGCTTCACAAGGGCAAAGAATACCGCCAACATCCTGATGAAGAATTTTGTAGACTTCACGTTCGGCTCCCTCTTATATTGGTTTATAGGGTTCGGACTGATGTTCGGTGCCGGCGGATTCATCGGAACGCCCCACTTTTTCGATTTGTCCTTCCTCGATAGCAACTTGCCGGCAGAGGGATTCCTCATCTTTCAGACAGTGTTTTGCGCCACAGCCGCCACTATTGTATCGGGAGCCATGGCAGAACGTACCAAATTCTCCATGTATCTCATCTACACAGTTTTTATCAGCGTACTAATTTATCCCGTTTCAGGGCACTGGACCTGGGGAGGCGGTTGGTTGGCCAACAGCGAAAAAGGTTCGTTTATGATGGATATTTTCGGAACAACTTTCCATGACTTTGCCGGCTCCACTGTAGTCCATTCCGTAGGCGGATGGATAGCTTTGGTAGGCGCAGCCATTCTCGGACCCCGTATCGGCAAATACGGAAAAGACGGTCATTCAAGAGCTATTCCCGGACACAATCTCACCATTGCCGCATTGGGAGTGTTCATCCTCTGGTTCGGCTGGTTCGGATTCAATCCGGGTTCCCAATTGGCTGCATCGACAAAGGCTGACGCCATTGCCATCTCCCACGTCTTTCTGACGACCAATCTTGCAGCATGTGCCGGAGGTTTCCTTGCTTTGGCAATAAGTTGGATAAAGTATGGAAAACCGTCTTTATCATTCACACTGAACGGTATCCTTGCCGGCCTGGTAGGTATCACAGCCGGTTGCGACGCGGTTTCTCCCGCCGGAGCGGCATTTATCGGAGCCATTTGCGGCTGCGTTATGATATTCTCTGTCGACTTTATAGACAAGGTTCTGAAAATAGACGATCCCGTCGGTGCGTCTTCCGTGCATGGTGTCTGCGGATTTCTAGGAACAGTGCTTACGGGCTTGTTCTCTACCTGTGAAGGTTTATTCTACGGACATGGTTTCGGATTCTTCGGCGCACAACTCTTCGGCGCGCTTGTAATCGGCGCATGGGCGGCAGGAATGGGTTTCTTTATCTTCAAGGCGCTCGACAAGATTCACGGGCTCCGTGTGCCGGCACGTGTGGAAGAAGAAGGACTCGACATTTACGAACACGGAGAATCCTCCTACAACTAACAAACGATGATTTACCCTAATATATTTAACAACAAATTGATTTAGATAGAATTATGTCAAAATTAAGATTCAGAGTCGTAGAAACCGCCTTCAAGAAGAAAGCGGTAGAAGTAGCAACACCTGCCGAACGCCCTTCGGAATATTTCGGCAAGTATGTGTTCAACAAAGAGAAGATGTTCAAATATCTCCCTAGTAAAGTATACAACACATTAATCAACGCCATCGACAACGGAGCACCCCTCGACCGCAGCGTAGCCGATGAAGTGGCTACGGGTATGAAGAAATGGGCGTTGGAAATGGGAGCCACCCATTACACCCATTGGTTTGCCCCACTTACCGAAGGCACAGCAGAAAAGCACGACGCTTTTGTGGAACATGACGGCAAAGGCGGCGTAATGGAAGAATTTACCGGAAAGCTACTTGTACAGCAGGAACCGGACGCATCTTCTTTTCCCAGCGGCGGTATCCGCAACACATTCGAAGCGCGCGGTTACAGTGCATGGGACCCCTCATCGCCTGCCTTTATTGTAGACGACACACTTTGCATTCCGACTGTTTTCATCGCTTACACCGGCGAGGCATTGGATTATAAAGCTCCCTTGCTGAAAGCTTTACGCGCCGTGAACAAAGCCGCCACGGATGTCTGCCGCTACTTCAATCCTGAAGTAAAAAAGGTTGTCGCCTATTTAGGTTGGGAACAGGAATACTTCCTCGTTGACGAAGGATTGTATGCCGCCCGTCCGGACCTGCTTCTGACCGGCCGTACCCTGATGGGGCACGACAGCGCCAAGAACCAACAGTTGGAAGACCACTACTTTGGCGCCATCCCCACCCGTGTTGCCGCGTTCATGAAAGACCTAGAGATAGAAGCGCTGAAACTGGGTATTCCCGTAAAAACACGTCACAATGAAGTGGCGCCCAACCAATTTGAGCTGGCTCCCGTATTCGAGGAATGCAACCTTGCCAACGACCACAACCTACTCATCATGTCTCTGATGCGTAAAGTAAGCCGCCGCCACGGTTTTCGCGTATTGCTTCACGAAAAGCCGTTTAAAGGAGTGAACGGCTCAGGCAAGCACAACAACTGGTCTTTAGGAACGGATACGGGAATTCTTCTAATGGCTCCCGGCAAAACACCGGAAAACAACCTGCGGTTCGTTACCTTTATAGTCAACACACTGATGGCGGTTTACCACCACAACGGATTACTGAAAGCTTCCATCTCCAGTGCTACCAACGCTCACCGTCTGGGAGCCAACGAAGCGCCGCCCGCAATTATTTCCTCGTTCCTCGGCAAGCAGTTGTCGCAATTGCTCGAACATATCGAAACAAGTACAAAAGACGAACTTATCAGCTTGAGCGGCAAACAGGGAATGAAACTGGATATTCCGCAAATTCCCGAACTGCTCATCGATAACACTGACCGCAACCGCACCTCTCCTTTCGCCTTCACTGGAAATCGTTTCGAATTCCGCGCCGTAGGATCCGAAGCGAACTGCGCATCGGCTATGATTGCGCTGAATACCGCCGTAGCCGACCAACTGAATCAGTTCAAGAAAGATGTGGACGTGTTAATAGAAAAGGGAGAACCGAAAATGTCCGCAATACTCGAAGTGATTCGCGCATACATCAAAGAATGCAAGCCTATCCATTTTGACGGAAACGGTTACAGCGACAAATGGAAGGAGGAAGCTGCCCGAAAGGGACTGGACTGTGAAACCAGCGTTCCTGTCATCTTCGATAACTACCTAAAACCGGATACGATTGCCATGTTCGAGGCTACCGGCGTTATGACGAAAAAAGAATTAGAAGCACGCAACGAGGTGAAATGGGAAACGTACACGAAAAAGATTCAGATTGAGGCCCGTGTACTGGGCGACCTGGCCATGAACCACATCATTCCGATAGCCACACAGTATCAGACCGACTTGATTAATAACGTTTACAAGATGCAATCGTTATTTCCTGCGGAAAAAGCCGCCAAGCTGTCTGCCAAGAACTTGGAACTGATAGAAGAGATTGCCGACCGTACCGCTTTCATCAAAGAGCATGTCGACACCATGGTGGAAGACCGCAAGGTAGCCAACAAGATTGAAAGCGAGCGCGAGAAAGCTATCGCTTACCACGACAAGATTGTTCCAGCACTCGAGGAAATCCGCTACCACATCGACAAGCTGGAACTGATTGTCGCCAACCAAATGTGGACACTGCCGAAATATAGGGAATTATTATTTATCAGATAAAAAATTATCGATTTCTTTTGTTGGTTGTTTTAAGTTTGGAGAAGAGAGCTGTCGTGAGACAGCCCTCTTTTTATTCATTTTATAAACTCATGTCATGAATCATCCAATAAAGACTGTGGGGTCTCCGCCTATATGAAATAAAGTCAAAAGGCTTCGGGCAGATTAACAGTCGGATACAAGTCTTAACACATTCCTTTGGGAACCGCTTCGCCCTATTCTAGATAATATACTGATTTAAAATAGTTTAACTTTCAATTAAGAAGTAGAGTTTCAGAGCTAAAAAACTGAGTCTCCGAGCAAAATAGGGACATACTGCTTTTCAGCAGATTAGGATTTTAATGATTCCGAAAGGGGTATCGGTAAGCAATACCGGTACCTGTCTGTCCTACTTGCGCAAGAGACTTTTTATAGGTTCTCGTTCATATTTGTTAACTGTTGAAGCGATGGAATCGGAGATTGTCCGCATTACGGATACCATATCACCCTGTTTTTTCCCGTAATTCAGCAGAAGTTTACCTGTCGCTCTGCAGAGTTTCCGTGAAAACCTTTCCTAAATTCCGGTTGTAACTCTACTGCACAACATGTGCAATTCAGCAGAAGCCGGAGGCTGCTTTAAAAGGAGTCGCTCCTTCCGGTCTCTATATTTTTACATTCTTTATAGTTTGGAACTTCGGAAAGATAAGTACCTTAAGAAACCGTCCCTTTCGGGATGGCGAGTGAGAAGCATGTTTTCATCGCAGGCATTTGTGTTAGGAAATGTGAATCTTTAAGGATATATTTCGCCTATTTATTAACAATTCACCCTTCGAAAAGACATATTCACGAGCACAAACGCAGACTATGAGAAAATGCAAGTTCCAAAGACTAAGAGATTTCTCATATGGCAACATAAAATCCTAATAAATGAGGATTGCATAAGTTCTCTGATAGAGCGTACTTTGCAGGCAAATTTTAACAAAACAAAAAATGAACAGAAGCTTATTACTCGCCACAGCTTTTACACTGGCATCCACTATGGTTATTGCTAACCCGGTAGAACCCAAAGATACAACTAAAATAATTGATATAGAAGAGATTTTAGTGGTGGCTTCACCTAAAGAAAATGCCAAATTACGCCAACAAGCCGCATCGGCCTCCTTATTCTCGCAATTGGAAATGCAAAACCATCAAGTAGCTTCGTTAAAAAATATAACTTCTATCGTACCGAATTTTTTCATGCCCGACTATGGCTCACGCCTCACCTCGGCAATCTATATCCGCGGCATAGGTTCACGAATAAACACACCTGCCGTAGGATTATATGTAGATAATATCCCCTATCTCGACAAATCGGCTTTCGATTTCAACTTTTTCGACATAGAGCGCATTGATGTTCTACGAGGACCGCAAGGTACCTTATACGGACGAAATACAATGGGGGGGCTTATTAAAGTATATACAAAAAATCCATTCCGCTACCAGGGAACAGACATCAAGCTGAGTGCAGCCAATGCTAACGGCTCCTACGGCACATCTCTATCGCATTACAACCGTATCAGCAACAGATTCGCCTTTTCTGCCGGAGGGTTTTACAATCATTCCAAAGGATTTTTTACGAACGAGTACCTTCACAAAAAAGCGGATACGCAAAAAAGTGCCGGCGGACGCCTTCGGGCTATTTGGCTCCCTGCCGAGAATCTCAAAATTGATGCATCTATAGGATATGAATATAGTGACGAAGGAGGCTATGCTTATGGAACAGTAGACAACGAAACAGGAAAAACAGGACCAATACGGACCGATACGGAGGGAAACTACCGACGAGGACTGTTCCATGCCGGTGTACAAATGGAATATCAAGCTGATTATTTTGTGGTCAGTTCCATTACCGGTTATCAGAATCTGGACGACCGTATGCTCATGGATCAAGACTTCTCTCCGGCATCCGTCTATACACTTGAACAAAGACAACAGCTCAATGCTTACTCGGAAGAACTTTCCTTAAAAAGTCATCCAGGCAGAAACTGGCAATGGGTAACCGGAGGATTTTTCTCTTATCAACATCTGAATACCCAAAGTCCGGTTCACTTCCGGCAAGACGGTATGACAATGCTTGACCATTTAATTAATGACAAATTAAAAATTGAAAAACTAACGGCTCAAAATATGGGTATGACCGTACAACTCAATTCCGAATCATTGCCTATCGATACCCATTTCGGTACACCCACTCTGAGCATGGCGTTTTTTCATCAGTCGACTTTTAACAACATCCTTACAAAGGGATTTTCATTTACCGTAGGGTTGCGCCTCGACCACGAACGTATGAGCATGCGTTATTTCTCAAAAAGCCAACTTCCATATGAATTCACTTTCTCGAGTCCACGTATGCCTATCAAACTGAAAGATTTAAATGCCAAATCCTCATTAGAAGGCAAAATCAAAAACAATTATACTGAACTTTTACCAAAGTTCGCTTTAAAATATGATTTCAATCCGAGTAATAATCTATATCTTTCCGTATCGAAAGGATTCCGTTCGGGAGGCTATAACCTGCAAATGTTTTCCGATTTGACACGCAATGATTTGTCGAACGTCATGATGAAGCAGGTCAAGGAAGGCTGCAACAGCGAATTGGACCGTTATGCTACTATGGGCATGCCTCCGCAAATAGTAGAAATGGTACGCGGATATCTTGAATTTATACCGGTATCCGACGAAGAAATGAATGTAAAAGAAAGTACTGTATACAAACCTGAATATAGCTGGAACTATGAATTGGGCACGCACCTCACTCTATGGAAAGGGAAACTGCAAGCAGATATGGCTGCCTTCTACATGGATACCCGCGACCAGCAAATTGCAAAATTCGTCAACAGCGGTTTAGGACGCATTATGGTGAATGCCGGACGCAGCAGAAGTTATGGTGCCGAAGCAAGTGTCCTGGCAAGCATTACACGAAATCTACAGCTTAACGCTTCCTACGGGTATACCCGCGCTACGTTTAAAAACTACGACGAAGGAGAAGATGCCGAGGATAATTCAATAAATTATTCAGGCAACTATGTACCCTTTGTACCTCGCCACACAATGAACATCGGAGGTTCCTATACCTTCTTCTTCTCTAAAAAGCACTGGTTGAAGCAGCTTCTTCTATATGCCGACTACACCGGCACAGGCGATATCTACTGGACAGAAGCTAACAATGCCCGGCAAGGATTCTACGGCTTATACAACGGACGTATCTCTGCCCAACTGAAAAATTTGCAGATAGACTTATGGGCACGTAACTTGCTCAACAAACAATATAACTCATTCTATTTTGAAAGTATGGGTACAAGCTTTGCACAGCTTAACAAACCCCGGCAATTCGGGATAGACTTACGTATCAATTTTTAAATAGAACATCTCTTTTAAAATAAACACATAGCGAAATGGTAAATTTGAGCAATGTGTAGCGAATTAGCTGATAAAGTGTTCGTTATCCATTGTTTTTTATAACGTAAAGCCAAGGAAAAGTCATCCCGAAGCCAAACGTTGGAGAGGAAGAACACCGCCCTGCACCGAAAGGTAGCCACCCATGAAAATACTATTGAAGCTCTGCATCTGCAAGTCACAATATAGACCCACAGTTCAACAAACTAAGGAAAAACATATGACAGAGATCCCATATAACCACATAAAAAAGCAAGGAACTGAAACTATAACCATCTTATTTTCTTGGAAAAACAACAAAAACTGCCACTCATCATTCCCCATAAATGGCACTTTTCATATTTTTGCAGTTGGAGAAAATGTATAGAAAGGCATGCATGAGTATTTATAAGAAACTTTAAAAAGGACAAAATTGAAATGGTAGAATCTTTTAAAAACATATATAATGAGCAGTTCTTCAATAAATTCACGAAAGATTTGAAACTTGTCATCAATGATTTTGATACGGATAAATTCGTATCGCAAATAATGGATGAAGAATGGAAAAATAGAGGATATAAGCAACGTACTGCCCATATCACAACGGTCCTTGGTAAATTCCTGCCTGCCGATTACAAAAAAGCAGTTTCGAAAATTCTTAAATTATTAGATTGTGTAAAAGACCAATTACCCGATTTTTCAAAAATAGATGATAGGAATTTCAACTTACTAACATTAGAATATGGGGCTATCTTAGATAATTATATAGAACAATATGGCATCAATGATTACCAAATCTCTATTAAGGCAATAGAAAAAATCACTCAATTCACGACTTGTGAATTTGTTGCCCATGCATTTATAGCCAAGTATCCAGATGAAATGATGAAACAGATGTTAGTCTGGTCAACACATGAGCATTGGGGAGTAAGGCGGCTTGCGTCAGAAGGTTGTCGTCCTCGCCTTCCTTGGGCTATGGCTTTACCAAAATTAAAAAAAGACCCAACACCCATTATTCCAATTTTAGAAAATCTAAAAAATGATCCTTCCAAATTTGTAAGACTAAGTGTCGCCAATAATTTGAATGACATTGCAAAAGATAACCCCCAAATGGTAATAGCTTTAGCTAAAAGTTGGAAAGGAGAATCAAAGGACGTTGATTGGATAATCAAGCATGGGTGTCGAACGCTTCTAAAACAAGGAAATACAGAAATAATGAAGTTATTTGGGTTTGATTCTATTGAGAATATCACCATTGAAAATTATCAAATTTCAACTCATAAGGTTAAGATTGGAGAAACCGTTGAATTTTGCTTTAACTTATCAAACAACAATAACAGAAATACAAAGATAAGACTCGAATACGGAATATACTACCAAAAATCAAATGGAACATTAGCAAAGAGAATCTATAAAATTAGTGAAAAAGAATATGCGGAAAATTCAGTTACTCATATTGTTAGAAAACATTCTTTTCGTGTCATAACAACGAGACATTTTTATCCTGGTCTCCATCAGATTGCGATAATAGTTAATGGAAACGAATTTGATAGGCTCAATTTTGAGCTTATTAAATAAAATGAAGCACCCCAAAAGTTGGACAAAAAACTTTTAGAGTTCACTTCACTTTTAAGGTTCGCTTCAGAATAAAAGAAACAACCTTACTTATTTGTCAGTTAAAACATAATGAATCCCCTTGTTTTGCCTGACATTCTAAATGTAAAGCAAGAACAAGGGGATTTATCTTAAAACGAGGTTCAATCTATAAGATTTTCTCAATTCCCATTTAGAGACAGCTTCTTTATGTATATTATCTATACTAATTACCGTCTCTGTATCCTGGACGCCTTATATGTGCGATGCCCATACAAAGCCACCACAACAAAACATATTAGCGGAAGCACAAACGACAGATTTACGGCCGGGAAGGAACCAACTCGTCCCATATCGATAATAGATGCCTGTAAAGGTGGCAAAACCGAACCTCCCAGAATAGCCATAATCAATCCGGCAGCTCCAAACTTGGCATCATCGCCCAAACCTTCCAACGCAATACCGTAAATAGTAGGGAACATCAACGACATACATCCTGAAACTCCTACCAAGCAGTATATTCCGTATCGATTCTGGAACAAGATAACTCCGATTGTCAGTAAGCCTGCACAAACAGCAAGAATCTTTAATAATCTGCCGGCATTAATATAACGCAAAAAGAAAGTACAAATGAAACGGCTGCAACAAAAGAATATCATCGCAAAAATATTATACTGTTGTGACAACACCTCTGCCGAACGTTCGTCCATTCCTTCCAACATGAAATAATGTGTGCCGTATTGAATAATAAACGTCCAACACATTATTTGTGCCCCTACATAAAAAAACTGCGCAATCACACCTTCACGATATCGACGGATTCCCCAGATTCGTTTCAATGTAGGAATGAAATTGATATCATGTGACTGGTCCCCATTACGCGGCATCTTCACAAAGCGGATTACCAAAAACATGACGGCAATAACAGCAGCAATAATCAAATATGGAGTTATCAATACCGTTAAATCGGCTTCTTTTAAAGCATTGAACTCGTTTGTATCCAATAAAGCACGAGCATTACTATCTAACGGATTCAATTTAGCCTGAATAAAATTCATTGCCACAAACATACCCAATAATGATCCCATCGGATTGAACGACTGGGCCAGATTCAACCGGCGAGTAGCAGTCTCTTCCGTTCCCATTGAAAGAATATAAGGATTCGCACTCGTTTCAAGGAACGACAACCCGCATGTAAGAATGAAGTATGCTAACAAGAAACCGTAATACTCTCCTATTTCCTTTGCCGGAAAGAAAAGAAACGCACCGATAGCATAGAGTCCCAGCCCCATTAAAATACCCGCTTTATACGAAAATTTACGGATAAAAATGGCTGCCGGAAAGGCCATAGCAAAATATCCTCCGTAAAAAGCAACCTGCACCAATGCGCCATCGGTTACACTCATACGGAAAATCTTAGAGAAAGCTTTCACCATCGGATTGGTAATATCGTTGGCAAAGCCCCACAAAGCAAAACAAGAAGTGATAAGGATGAAGGGAAGCACATAGCTTACTCCATCCTTATGTAAAATTGATTTATTATTCGCCATATACTAATTCAAACAGGCTTATTTATAAAGAGGTCCGTAATTAGCACAAGCACGATAGTCCGCGCCTTCTTTATCCATACCAAACGCATTCCATGCAGCCGGACGGAAAATCTTGTCCTCATCTACATTATGCATACATACCGGTATACGTAAAATAGAAGCCAAAGTAATTAAATCGGCACCGATATGTCCGTAACTGATTGCGCCGTGATTAGCTCCCCAATTATTCATCACAGAATATACATCTCTAAATGCGGATTTATCGCACAAGCGAGGAACAAACCAAGTGGTAGGCCATGTGGGATCGGTACGTTTATCTATCTTCTGGTGAATTTCAGGATCTATATCTACTGTCCAGCCTTCCGCAATTTGAAGCACCGGACCTAAGCCTTTCACTAAATTCAAACGAGACATAGTCACAGGCATACCGCCTTTTGTCAGGAAATTAGAAGAAAAGCCGCCGCCTCTAAAGTAACCTCTGTCGGCAGGATACCATGTAGTAGCCTTCAAACAAGCTTCGACATCGCTTTCGGTAACATCACAAGGTTGCTTCATTATAGGATTTCCTTCGGCATCTTTCATTGCCCCGGTTCCGTCAAGAGTGGTAGCCCCCGAATTAATCAAGTGAATAATACCTCCCGAAGCACGGCCGGTTAGTTCTTTGCCTGATATACGCTTTACAGCTTCCGGACTCCAATATGTACGTACATCGGAGAATATTTGTCCGGTATTCGTCAACAAGTGTCCGAATAACATAGCAATACCGTTGCAACTATCATTTTCAGTAGCCACGACAAATGCTTCGCGGATACCGTTCCAATCAAACGAAGTATTCAGTAAAGCTTCAGAAAAGTCACCGTTAGGCAAGAAATCCGTCCACTGACGTTGTCCCTGGAAACCGGCTGCAATAGCATTGTGTCCAAGTGCCTCTTCTTTGAAACCCATTTCCTTCAGTTTCGGATTACCCTGCATTAAATCGCGCATGATAATCGTCATCTTCACAATAAATTTCCAGTCTTCTTCCTTCTCTTCGCGGGATTTTTGTTTAGCGGGCTCGTTCTTGATATCATCCCCTTCATTCGGCTTACAATACTTCTCAGTCCATGCCATTGCTTTATCGTACTCTTCATGATCGAAGATGCCGAGCTGAATACGTCGAAGGATTTCCGTCAAATCGATAGATTCGGCACGGATACCCAAATATTCCTGCAAGAAATCGGGATTAACAATAGATCCTGCAATACCCATAGACACACTACCCATAGAAAGATACGAGCGTCCTCGCATCGTAGCTGTAGCTTGGGCAGCACGAGCAAAACGAAGAATTTTTTCAGCTACATCCGCCGGAACGGTATTATCCGACAAATCCTGAACATCATGTCCGTAAATGCCGAATGCAGGCAGACCTTTCTGAGCGTGAGCGGCTAATACAGCGGCCAAATAAACGGCTCCCGGACGTTCTGTTCCATTAAATCCCCATACAGCTTTCGGATAATATGGATTCATGTCCATAGTTTCAGACCCGTAACACCAACAAGAAGTAACAGTAATAGTAGAACCGACTCCTTCACGCTCGAACTTTTCGGCACAAGCAGCAGCTTCGGCTACACGACCTATCGTTGTATCGGAAATGACGCATTCAACAGGAGAACCATCCCCATTCTTCAAATTACTACTGATTAACTCGGCTACGGCTTTAGCCAGACACATTGTTTTCTCTTCAAGACTTTCCCGAATACCACCCTGACGACCATCAATGGTCGGGCGAATTCCAATTTTAGGATACTTTTTCATGGTATAATTTTTCTATTTTAAGTGATTTAAACTCCTTGTTAACGTCACAAAAATAGAAATTAATCCTATACGCTAAGCAAGAATTATAGATAAATTGACGTAAAAGTGTAAAATTAACAGGAATTAATCGTTACAGACGTATCAATTCCTTATACAGACGTTGTACCGGAAGCCCCATAACATTAAAAAAGCTACCTTCCAATCGTTGTACTCCAATAAAGCCAATCCACTCCTGAACTCCATAGGCACCGGCTTTGTCCAACGGGCGATAATGTGCCACATAATACTCAATTTCTTCGTCGGTTAAGGGGGAAAAAGTAACATGAGAGGTGACGGCAAAACTCTTCTGAAACGTTTTTGTTGAAAGTGTTACACCGGTTATAACCTGGTGTGTCTTCCCCGAAAGTTCCCGAAGCATCCGGAGAGCCTGTTCTTCATTCTCAGGTTTTCCATATACTTTTCCGTCTAACCATACAATGGTATCGGCCGTAATGATTAATTCATCCGGTTGAATGGAAAAAAGGTAAGCGGCAGCTTTTTTCTTAGATATATAAAGAGGTATCTCCTCTCCACACAAAGTCGATGGATATGATTCATCCACATCGGGCAAGGTTTTCACAATATATTCCACTCCTAACCCTGTCATCAGCTCCTTACGCCGAGGCGAATTAGAAGCAAGAATTATTCTATATTTCTTCAAATTATCAAGCATAGCAAAAAGTGTCAATGAAAATTCTGTTACCAACCGAAAGCGTCTTCATGGGACATCCATTTTCCTTGCGCTTTCAGCACTTGTTCTATCACATCCCGGCCACAACCATACCCCCCGTTACGATGAGATATATAGGTAGAAATCGCCTTAATCTCGGGAGCAGCATCGGCCGGACAACAAGGCAATCCACATAGTCGCATCACATCGTAATCAGGAATATCGTCTCCCATATAAAGCACCTCATCGGGTTGTAATTGGTATTTTTCCAACAAGTGGGCAAATTCTTTGGTTTTCACTGCCGCTGCCATATAAATGTCTTTTATGCCCAACCCAGCATAACGTACCCGAACAGATTCTGTACGCCCCCCTGTAATAATAGCCACATGCAAACCCATTTTCACTGCCAGTTGCAACGCATATCCGTCTTTTATATTAACCGAACGCATCGGTTCTCCATTGGGATGTAAAGTAATTACTTCCGAACTCAACACCCCATCCACATCGAATACCAATGCTTTAATTTTTTTCAGATCGTAATTTATCATGATAAATACTTTTACTTATTTCTTCATATAAATGTTGCCATAAAGGATGTGCCGACAATAAGCGGACATGTTTGTCCATTACATTCCGATCATAACGCACAGCCGGCCCCGTCTGAGCTTCCGAAGGATTCATTCCACCCAATACTTTCTCTGTTGTTTCCTTTATAAGCGGATACATTATGTTGAATGGCAGCTGGTGTTCCCGAAGCAAATGTTCGCCGACAGTAAACATATGGTTGGCAAAATTACAAACAAAAACCGCTGATAAATGCAAATACCGACGTTGTTCCGAATCGGCCTCCATAACAACGTTCGATAAAGAACGCCCCAAAGTTTTCAGGGTTTCTATATCAGATTCTTGGTCTGCCTCCACAAATATCGGAATATTTTCAAACTCCACTTCACGAGCTTTGCTAAATGTTTGCATGGGATAAAATACACCATAATGCTTGGCATAACCTTTCCAAATACTCATCGGCAAACTACCAGCCGTATGAACAAACAACGCATTTTCCGATTTAGAAGCCGCTATTTGAGGCAACAGTTCCACCAAAGCCGAATCTTTTAAAGCCACGATATATAAGTTTGCATCCGGTACAATACATTCCAGCGAAGTTACATAAGGACAATCCAAACGTCCGGCTAATAAAGAAGCCGACTCTTCAGTCCGACTATAAACTTGCACGATTTCATAACCGGTTTTCCGCATACACAGGCTCAACTGAGTAGCCAGATTTCCCGCACCGATAAACACTACCTTCATCGCTTATATAGTATAAAAAGTATGATACCCACAAGAAGAAGAACCAACGGCAAGAGGTAAGAAGAAAGCTGACCAAGCAAACTGATAATCAACCCGATATTCAAAATAGCCCAAATAGCCAGCAATACAATACCGATGGATTTATCACGCTTGAATATGAGAAAGATAACTGCCGTAAACAATAATAAATTATCCCTATTAACCAACCAGCCCAATCCATGAGCAGAGAGATTGATTAAACGATCTATCAAAAAGAGGATACCTACGACGATCAGTGTAATGGATGTAGCCAAATAAGTATCCTTATGATTGGAATGAGTCGCCATTACTTACCTCCGTACCGATTAATATGGATTTTCTCCCATTGTAAATGGTCTTCATTAAATGGCTTACGCTCCATTCCTTTATGACCGACGGCAATAATAGAAAGGACTTGAAGCTGCAAAGGAATATCCAATATCTCATGCACAATTTCATTGGCAGAGGTTCCGTCCGCCGCATAACGTTCACGCACTTGTACCCAGCAACTGCCCAATCCCAAGTCTTCCGCCTGCAACTGTATCATAATAGAAGCAATGGAAGCATCTTCAATCCATACATCACTGGCTAAAGGATCAGCCATTACGACAATTGCCAACGGTGCATCAGCAATTAAAGCAGCACCAGATTCTTTACATTGGGAAAGTTTTACCAATGTTTCTTTATCATCGACCACCACAAATTGCCATCCGTTACTACGATGTGATGACGGAGACATCAATGCTGCTTTCATTAACGCTGCAGCCTCATCCTCAGTGAGTTCTTCTGAAGTAAACTTACGCATACTTCTACGCGTTTTAATCAATTCACTAAAATTTTCCATATCCAATTTCTATATTAAGTGGTGCAAAGATAAAAATAGATAACCATTCTTTATCATTCAACGCAACCTTTTTGCTAAATTCATACGTTTATAAAAAAGATTTAATATTTTTGCATATAGATGGCATACCAGCTTATTACATATAAAAAAGCAACAGATATTCCACCATTACCGGGAAAGAATCTGTTTCATTCCGTGGAATTGTTCCGAGTATTTGAACAAACTTCCGGTTACAAACCTCTTATGATTGTAACATACGAAAACAGTGTTCCGAAAGCATGTCTGCTTGCGGCTGTTCGGAAAAGTGTGCGGTGGTTTCCCCCATCCATTATTAAACGTTGCGAAATATATGGATCTGGCGAGTATTTTACCGACCAACATCAAGAGGAAATCTTCGGAGAAATGTTACAACATCTTACCCGCATTGTTCTAAATCACTGTTTCCTTATTGAATTCCGTAATCTGGATAATGCGCTGTTTGCTTATAAATATTTTCGTGAAAATAATTTTTTTCCTATAAACTGGCTCCGTATTCACAATTCACTCCACAGCAAAACACCCGAGCAACGATTGAGCAGTTCACGTAAACGTCAAATCAAACGAGCATTGAATAATGGTGCCACTATGCACATAGCCGAAACAGAAGAAGAAATTCGAACATTCGCTAAAATGTTGAAAAAGAATTATTCTTCTAAAATACGTAAGCATTTCCCCGGTATAAATTTCTTTTTATTACTTGTACAACAAAATACAACTAAAGAAATCGGGAAAATATTCATTATCAAATTTAAAGAGAAGATTATCGGTGGTTCTGTTTGTCTTTTCTCAAACCAAAATGCTTATCTCTGGTTTTCCGGTGGATTGCGTAAAAGCTATCCCTTACAATACCCCGGTATCCTTGCCGTATGGAAAGCGTTGCTCTATGCTTACGATCACGGTTATCAGCATATGGAATATATGGATGTGGGACTCCCGTTCAAACAACACGGATATCGTGACTTCATTCTACGCTTCGGAGGAGCACAATACAGTACCCGCCGTTGGTTCCGCTTTCGCTGGAACTGGCTGAACCGTTTACTTACAAATTTTTACATATAACCTAGAAACATAATGAAAAAAGAAAGAGACTTGCTCACATTTTAAAAAATACAAGCATCAGATACTTACATTTTGATTAACCGTTAAGGACTTTCAACAAAAAATAACGCTTCGCCGGAACAAATAATTGAAGAAATATTTCTTCATTAAATACAAATTATGTTCCTTTGTGCAAGTTTTTATGCACATTTATTTAAATAACTAATAATTAATTTAAAAGCTATGAAGATTTCACACATTGAGCATCTTGGTATTGCTGTAAAAAGCATTGAAGAAGCGCTCCCATACTATGAGGAAGTTTTAGGCCTGAAGTGTTATAATATTGAAGTGGTTGAAGACCAAAAAGTAAAAACTGCTTTTTTAAAGGTAGGTGAAACAAAAATTGAATTACTAGAACCGACAAGTCCTGAAAGCACTATCGCTAAATTCATTGAAAACAGAGGAGCAGGTGTTCATCATGTGGCTTTCGCTATTGAAGACGGAGTTGCCAACGCTTTAGCAGAAGCAGAAGCAAAAGGCATCCGACTAATTGACAAAGCTCCGCGTAAAGGTGCCGAAGGATTGAATATCGCTTTCTTACACCCCAAATCAACATTAGGTGTATTGACCGAACTTTGTGAACACTAACATTATTTATACAACAAGAATAACTTGACATGAGCAAACAATTAGAAAGAATCAAAGAGCTGGTAGAACTCCGGATACAGGCTCGTTTGGGAGGTGGAGAAAAAGCTATCGCAAAACAACACGATAAGGGAAAATACACTGCCCGTGAACGCATAGCTATGTTATTGGATGAAGGAAGCTTCGAAGAACTCGATATGTTCGTAAGACATCGTTGCACCAATTTCGGACAGGAAAAAAAGTCGTTTCCGGGTGATGGTGTGGTAACCGGATACGGTACTATCGACGGTCGTTTGGTTTATGTTTTTGCACAAGATTTCACTGTATTCGGCGGTTCACTGTCGGAAACTATGGCGCAAAAGATATGTAAAGTGATGGATATGGCCATGAAAATGGGAGCTCCTTGCATCGGTATTAATGACTCAGGCGGCGCACGTATACAAGAAGGTATCAACGCTTTGGCAGGATATGCTGAGATCTTTCAACGCAACATTCTAGCTTCCGGTGTGATTCCTCAAATTTCAGGTATTTTCGGTCCTTGTGCCGGAGGAGCGGTATACTCTCCAGCTCTGACGGACTTCACTTTAATGATGGAAGGAACTTCTTACATGTTTCTGACCGGTCCGAAAGTGGTAAAAACCGTAACGGGAGAAGATGTTTCCCAAGAAGATTTGGGAGGAGCCAGTGTGCATGCCAGCAAATCGGGTGTAACCCATTTCACTGCTAAAACAGAAGAAGAAGGTTTGGCATTAATTCGCCAATTATTAAGTTTCATACCTCAAAACAATATGGAGGAAGCTCCATATGTAGAATGTACCGATCCGGTTGACCGTATGGAAGATTCCCTGAACGAAATAATCCCTGATAACCCGAACAAAGCATACGACATGTATGAAGTAATCGGTGCTATTGTAGACAATGGAGAATTCCTCGAAGTGCAAAAACAATATGCAACAAATATCATTATTGGTTTTGCCCGATTCAACGGACAATCTGTAGGAATTGTGGCCAACCAGCCTTGCCGTTATGCAGGTGTGCTCGATTGTAACGCATCTCGTAAAGGCGCTCGTTTCGTTCGTTTCTGCGATGCTTTTAATATTCCTATCGTATCATTAGTAGACGTTCCGGGATTCTTACCGGGAACAGGACAGGAATACAATGCGGTTATCTTACACGGAGCAAAACTACTTTACGCTTATGGGGAAGCTACTGTTCCTAAAGTAACTGTTACTTTGCGCAAATCATACGGCGGTTCTCATATCGTAATGAGTTGTAAGCAACTCCGAGGCGACATGAACTACGCATGGCCTTCGGCGGAAATAGCCGTAATGGGCGGTGCTGGAGCTGTAGAAGTCCTCTATGCTAAGGAAGCGAAAGAAGCGGAAGATCCGAAAGCATTCATGGCAGAGAAAGAAGCTGAATACACCAAATTGTTTGCTAATCCATACAATGCGGCTAAATACGGTTATATCGACGATGTAATCGAACCACGGAATACCCGTTTCCGTATTATCCGTGCATTGGCTCAATTGCAAACAAAAAAAGTGACTAATCCGGCTAAAAAACATGGAAATATTCCATTATAACCTATATAGAAGACCATATAGATTATGAGTAAATATAAAGTTCGAATATTTCTGCCATTCATTGCGTTATTGGGATTCTGTTCCTGTAACCACACAGAGAGCAACGTCAAAACAGTTCTTAATGAAGTATTGACTTACAATAGCAATAACTTCCAAGATGATTACGGTACACACAATGCTTGGATTGAAATATTCAATAAATCATACGGAAGTGTTGATATAGCTGGTTATCAATTAAAAGTAAGTAGTCAACCTGGGGATACTATTGCTTATTATATTCCCAAGGGTGACATACAAACTATAATTAAACCACGTCAGCATGTACTTTTCTGGGCGGATGGAAAACCAAGCCGTGGAACCTTTCACACAAGTTGCGTATTAGATACGTTAAAAAACAACTGGGTGGGATTATACGATTCAGGACATAAACTGATAGATGAGGTAGTAGTCCCCGTACTGGGTAAAGACATTTCTTATGCACGCGTTAGAGACGCTGCTAAAGAATGGGAAATAAAAGGTACAGATGATAAACATTATGTAACTCCCAATACGAATAACCTCACAATTGAGCGAAATGAAAAAGTCGATAAATTCCAAGAAAAGGATGAATCCGGTATAGGTATGTCTATAACGGCCATGACAGTTGTTTTTACCGGTCTTCTAACCCTCTACATCTTATTTAGATGTGTAGGTAAAATTGCAGTCGGCCTCAGCCAACGAGCTAAAGACAAATCCAATCAAAAATTTGTAGAAGAACTCAATATGAAAAAAGAAGAAAAGGAAAACAAATCGGTATGCGGATGCAACGATGAAGTGTATGCCGCCATTGCTATGGCTTTGCACGAATCAATGGGCGCTGTTCATGATGTAGAAAAACAAGTATTGACTATCCGTCGTACAAGTTCTCCATGGAGTACTAAATGGAACGCATTACGTGTTATTCCCCAAAGAAAATAGTTATTAACACAAATAAACTCAATAGAGATATGAAAGAGTATAAATATAAAATCAACGGTAAAGAATATAAAGTAACTATCGGTGAAGTAGAAGGAAATATCGCCAATGTAGAAGTAAACGGAGCTTCGTATAAAGTGGAAATGGAGAAAAAAGAAGTAGAAAAAACAACTGCTAAACCCATTGTACGTCCTGCGGCTACACCAAAACCCACTGCGGCTCCTGCAGCTACACCAGCTGGCGGTTCAGCTTCTGCGGCAGGTGGTAAAGGTGTTAAATCACCTCTTCCCGGTGTCATCCTTGATGTAAAAGTAAATGTCGGAGATGAGGTTAAAAAAGGCCAGACTATTATTATATTGGAAGCCATGAAAATGGAAAACAATATCAATGCCGACCGTGACGGTAAAATCACAGCAATCAATATAAAAGCAGGAGACTCTGTTTTAGAAGGTACTGACCTTGTAATAATCGGATAAAATGGGCGAATTTCTATCTTTTCTAGGAAACAATTTATCCGACTTCTGGACCTATACCGGTTTTGCCAACGCCACAAGCGGACATTTAATCATGATTCTGATAGGCTTGGGGTTCATCTATTTGGCTATTGCCAAAGAGTTTGAACCAATGTTGCTTATCCCTATCGGTTTTGGTATTTTAATCGGGAATATTCCATTTAATATGGAAGCCGGACTAAAAGTTGGAATATATGAAGAAGGATCTGTATTGAATATACTGTATCAAGGAGTGACTTCCGGATGGTATCCGCCGCTCATTTTTTTAGGTATCGGCGCTATGACAGACTTTTCAGCACTAATCTCTAATCCAAAGTTGCTGCTCATCGGAGCTGCCGCTCAATTCGGTATATTCGGAGCTTACATGATTGCTTTGGCTATGGGTTTCAATCCAAGCCAAGCTGGTGCAATCGGTATTATTGGAGGTGCAGACGGGCCTACGGCTATCTTCCTTTCGTCCAAACTGGCACCCAACTTGATGGGAGCCATTGCGGTATCGGCCTATTCATATATGGCGCTCGTCCCAGTCATCCAACCACCTATTATGCGTTTGTTGACCACTCATAAAGAGCGCATCATGCGTATGCCACCACCTCGTAAAGTATCTCATACGGAAAAAGTAATTTTCCCAATCATCGGTTTACTGTTAACAGCATTTCTTGTACCTTCAGGATTGCCTTTATTAGGTATGCTATTTTTCGGCAACCTGTTAAAAGAAAGTGGTGTAACCCGCCGTTTAGCAGAAACTGCACGAGGTCCGCTTATTGATACGATTACTATCTTGTTAGGCGTTACGGTGGGAGCTTCTACACAAGCATCCGAATTCTTGACTTTCGATTCTATTAAGATTTTTGCATTAGGTGCATTGTCTTTTGTTATTGCAACAGCTTCGGGAGTAATCTTTGTAAAATTATTCAATTTTATATTGCCTAAACACAAACGTATCAATCCACTTATTGGAAACGCTGGCGTATCGGCCGTACCTGATTCGGCACGTATTTCTCAGGTGGTAGGATTGGAATACGATCCGACAAACTATTTATTAATGCATGCTATGGGACCGAACGTTGCCGGAGTGATAGGTTCGGCAGTAGCTGCCGGTATCCTATTAGGATTCTTAATGTAAAAGTATAACATACTCTAAAAAACAGTAATGAAGAAAAGTTTTCCTTTTCTTCATTACTGTTTTTTTATCAACTGAGTATATATGTCAAAGGATACACGAGATTCAAGTTCACATACTAAATACAAGAATAAATCATCTTATTCCGAATGGATTACTCAAGACCTCAGAGTAAATAATATACGGCTTTAAATGATTAGCTTACAAGTATGTAGTGAATAAACTACAGCTTGCATATTCCGTATATGAATCATAGAAAAAAACTAATCAAAGGGCTTATTATCAGCATTTCAATCATTTTCAGGAATATCCTCTTTTAACTACTTAAAAAAAATCCCCCTATTCTTAGGCTTCACAAACAGAGCCTAAAAATAAGGGGACTATATTCTATAAAAGAGTGAATAACATCAAATATCCTATTGAGATTATCTACCCTTTAACTAAGGTGACTGACCATCGACCTCTTTACTCAAATACGATGGTGCTACCGAGGAAGTTTATTCTCTGCATCAGGGAAAGCAATCTTAGGCTTAAAGATCTTCGCCTCATCAAAATCCATCAACGCATAGGACATGATAATAACAATATCACCTACCTGTACCTTACGTGCCGCAGCTCCGTTCAAGCATATACATCCTGAACCTCTCTCACCCTTAATGACATAGGTTTCAAAACGCTCTCCATTATTATTGTCAGCTATATATACTTTTTCACCAGCAATTAAATTCACAGCGTCCATCAAATCTTCATCAATTGTAATGCTCCCCATGTAATTGAGATTAGCCTCTGTAACACGGGCACAATGCAATTTCGACTTCATCACTTCTACCATCATACAGCCTTATTTTTTAATTTTCCTTATATTTGATATTATCAATCAAACGAACTTCACCGCAAAAAACTGTAATACATCCTACAATATAGTCTGATTCATGCCAATTTTCTACAGGTTGTAAAGTATTTCCATCTACAATCTGAAAATATTCCAATCGTAACCCATTTATAGCTGAAATAGAATCTTCTACAAATTTTATAGTATCTTGTAACGAATGATCGGCTGCAAAGGTACGACTTTTAAACAACGTTTGAGAGATATTCAACGCTATTTTTCGCTCTTCATCCGAAAGACGTGCATTACGGCTACTTAAGGCCAAACCGTCCGCCTCTCGAACAATCGGACAACCTACTATATGAAGCGTATATCCCAATTGTTTTACCATTTTGCGAATAATAGCCAATTGTTGAAAATCTTTCTCCCCGAAATAAGCGTTATCCGGTTGCACGGCATCAAACAATTTTGTCACAATCTGTGCCACACCGTTAAAATGCCCCGGACGAAAAGCGCCTTCCATTACACTATCCAACGGAGCAAAGCTAAACTGACGTGTATCCGGTTCAGGATACATCTCCTCGACAGCGGGAGCAAACACAAAGGTAGCTCCTACTTCCTGCAACAACTGACAGTCGGCATCCAAATCACGCGGATATTTTGCTAAGTCGTTCTTATCATTGAATTGTGTAGGATTGACAAAAACACTCACTACCGTAGCATCATTTTCGGAAACACTACGCTTTACCAACGATGCATGCCCGGCATGTAACGCCCCCATCGTTGGTACAAGACCGATTTTTCTACCCTCATTTCTATAAGTATTCAATTCGGTCCGCAACTCTTTAATTGTTCTTACTAACTTCATTTTACAAGTTCTTTATATTCCACATACGTGAAAATCGTTGCAAAATAAACTATTATTTAGCATATAAAGAAGAAATAAACTAAAATAATGCAAAGTTTATCTCAAAAGAAATAGAGTAAGATGACTGTATTTATATTGATTTTTAACGACTTAACGACAAATCAAAAATATTTAGATCGTATTTCTTGCTTTTAAGAGCCATATTTTTTATATCTTTGCAGAATGATTATGACAAAGAGATAGCACAATGAAGGCAAAGAAAGTATTATTTATCACCCAAGAAATTATCCCTTATGTTCCAGAAACCGATATGTCACTTATAGGAAGACATCTTCCACAAGCCATTCAGGAGAAAGGACGAGAAATAAGAACTTTTATGCCCAAATGGGGAAACATCAATGAGCGAAGAAACCAACTTCACGAAGTTATTCGCCTTTCGGGAATGAATTTAATTATCAATGATACAGATCACCCGCTTATTATCAAAGTAGCTTCTATTCAAGCTGCACGAATGCAAGTTTATTTTATTGATAATGATGACTTTTTTCAGCACCGCTTAATGGCAGTTGACGAAAACGGTACAGAATACAATGATAACGATGAACGAGCTATTTTTTATGCGCGAGGAGTATTAGAAACGGTTAAGAAACTACGCTGGTGCCCCGATATTATTCATTGCCATGGATGGATGAGTTCTTTAGCCCCATTTTATATTAAAACCGCTTATAAAGAAGAACCGTCATTTAGAGACTCTAAAGTGGTATTTTCAACTTACGGCGATTGTTTAAAAAAACCTCTGCAAGAAAATCTGGCAGCACGTGTCATGCTAAAAGGTATGGAAGAAAAAGATTTGGAAGCTTTAAACGAAGCAAAATCTTACGCGGATTTAGAAAAACTCGCTATTAACTACTCCGATGGCGTAATAGCTAATAGCGAACATGTTAATCAAGAAATCATAGAATATGCTAAGAATATAAACCGACCGATATTAGATTATCAACCGGCTGAAACATATGCCGATGCTTGTGATGTTTTTTATGATACGGTATGGAATAACGCAAAATTATAATCAATTAGAGATCACACACATGAAAGTTAATATTTTAGGAATACTCTTTTCTGCTCTTGTATTCGCAGCCTGCGATGATACAACTTCCACGCTGGGTCAAGAGGTGATGCCAGAAGGAGACCGGGTAGAAATTAAGGTGGACGAATATGACGTAAGCACCGGGTCCATCCTTGCCGAATCTTTATTGGCTAAAACAACAACGGCTTATTTAGGAAAATATACCGACCCATACAGCCAAACCATTTTTGAAACAGATTTTATGGCGCAGTTCAACTGTCTGGAAGATTTCGAATTTCCGGAAAAGGCAATTATGAAAAAAGAAGAAGATGGTACTATCAAAGCTAAATTAACAGAACTCAGGCTCTATTATAGTACTTATTTCGGTGATTCATTAAATGTGCAGACTTTGGAAGTTTATCCTTTAACAAATCGTTTGAAAGAGGATGAAACGTATTATACAGATGTAAATCCTGCGGACTTTTACAATGAGAAATCTGCCCCGATAGCGGTAAAAACTTATTCGGCTGTAGATTTAACGGTTAAAGACTCTCTGCGTTGGACCAGTACTTATTATCCTAATGTACGTGTTTTATCAGATAAATTGACAGATTTTGGCACTGAAATGATTAATAAGTTCTACACAAACAAAGATTATTATGCCAACGCAGAAGCATTTATTGATAATATCTGCAAAGGATTCTATTTCAAATGTAAACAAGGAGACGGTACAGTACTTAATATAGATCAGGCACACTTAAATGTGTATTTTGATTATTATATTAAAAGTTCAAGTGGTGCTATTGACTCTCTAGTAACCGGTGTAGCACAATTCTCTGCAACGCCGGAAGTTATTCAGGCTAATCGTTTCAAAACTGACAATCTTAAAACTTTGATAGAAAACGAAGAATGTACATATCTACAAACTCCAGCGGGTATTTTTACGGAAATAACATTGCCTATTGACGATCTATCACTGAATGATACAATAAACTCAGCTCAGCTAATCCTTACCAAGTACAACCATTTTAATGATGAGAAATACCAAATGAATACTCCTCAAACTTTACTAATGGTTCCAAAAGGTGATATGTATAAGTTCTTTGAGAATAATAAAGTACCAGATAACAAGACATCTTACTATACAAGCTATTCCAGTTCATATAATCAATATGATTTCAACAACATAGCTTATTTAATAAATACTTTAAGAAGTAAGAAACGGAATGATCCAACAGGATATAATAAAGATCCTGAATGGAATAAAGTGGTATTAATACCAATAACTATGATTACACAAACCATAAATAACCAACAGATAATTGTAAACGTACGCCATGATTTACAAATGGGTTTTGCAAAGCTAAAAGGTAATAAAGACAAATTAAAATTGAAAGTTATTTATAGTAAATTCAAAGATATGAATTGATAATAGAATAATTCAATTCACATTTAATTATGATATAATAATCGATGGCTTTTTGAAAAAAAGGTCATCGATTTTTTATCTCACGTTTTCAGCCAAACAGCTACTCTGTTCCAAACATAGAGTAGCATCATCTTCTTAAAATAGGCAGGAAGCTTTTAATATTATGCAAAAAATGAGTAGTGTCAGAACTCCATATTATTCCTCCCAAACAGCGTTTGGATATGGCTCTTTTATATTTATTTGTTAGAATTCGGACTTTTCTAAGCCGGCATTTTAGTTTGACACCTTCACCTTTCATAAGAGATAATCTAATCTTAAATGATAAAGACCTCAAACAAACTCCTTTGTTATTCTTAATACCTCAAAATTTATGGAAATATAAGATGGGGGGATCAATCCGGAAAAACATTTTCAGAAGAACATATCCTCTTCCCTCTCCTACTAATTTTATGTATGGGAGGATAGAAAAGGTAATAATGAAAGTAGTAAAATGAGAAAAAGAGAGCTGCCTTAAAAGTACTTTTAACTATCTGCCTGCCATTCTCTATATTTTTAGTCGTCAGTAACCAATACTCACTCCTCACTTTGGATGACACCGTATAACACAAAAAATCACGAACACTATCACTTGCTATACGGATAAAATTTATACTTTCCTTTTTACAGTTACAGTATAGCAGAAAACTAAAAGACCTATAAGACAGCTTTCTATATTTAAAACTCTATTAAAAAATTTCAACTCTAATAAGAAACTATTTAGTTGTCGTCACTTTCTTTCCAGCCGTTTTTTTAGCAGAAACCTTCTTGGGAGTCTCTTCTTTAGCCGATTTACTTTCGTATTTAGCCAATTTTGCTTGTAATTTATCTACTTCTTTGTTCAATGCTACCAATTCTTCACCTTGATTCCTTATGGTAGTTAATAAAGAATTAAGCTCTTCATTCTCCATATCCACAGGATACAAAGCATTCACACGACTGATAAAGTCTCCCAAAATATTCATGTAATTAGTGAAAGCATCATATGGAGAATCATAAATTCCACGGTTAAGCCCAATATTGCTCTGTTTAGTTGTCATAAAACGGAAGTTATTACTTGCCTGCAGATAATCCCAGTCTTGTTTTATTCGACGATCCGAACATAAGTGAACACGTTCGGCTACACTATAAAGTTTATTAAAGGCTTCACGCTGCATTACATTGCCTAACCAACAACTAATATCTCTTTCCTCATCTACCCATGACAATGGATATTGCACATCGATTTGTCCTACAGACTTCAGTTTCGAACAAATTTCCGATGGAGTAGAGAAATTAATACCGCGTTCTTTCGCTACAACCGGAAGAGCCTTGAGAAAATCAAGAATATTGGAAGAGAGAGGTTGCGAAAGACCTATTGCACATAACTCCATAAAGATATTGATGACTTGCTCTTCCTCAGGAAGGGCTGCTATCCAATCCATATATGTATCAGCAAACAAAGGATATGCATCCCAATCGGAGTTAGAGAAACGCAAACAGATATCATCAGATAGTTTGAAATCGCGCAAAAGCAACTTCAAATCAGGATTAAGGCTGCAATGATATAAATAATGAGGACTCTTCCATCCGAGAATATGCTTAGCGCCCTCGGTTAACATGCCCTTGAATCCCATTGCCGCCACTTGTGCGCCAATTTCATCTGAGTATATAAGGCTGGAATTGCGGAAGACTTTAGGAGTTTGACCAAACATCTGTTTAATCTTATCCCTCATACGTAACACCTCTTCACGAAAACATTCTTCATTAGCCAACGAAGAAAGACCGTGTGAATAAGGTTCTGCTAAAAACTCACAGCAACCAGTATCGTTCAACTCATGCAATAATTCAATCACGGCCGGAGCATGAATTTCTAATTGCTCCAAAGCAACACCGGAAATAGACAACGCTACTTTAAAATATTTTCCGTTGCTCTTTGCCATATCGATTAAAGTATTCAAAGCCGGAATATACGAACGCTCCGCCACTTCATTAATACTGCGTTCATTCTCATAATCATCGTAATAATAGTGATCAGTTCCAATATTGAAAAAACGATAACGTTTCAAATGTATGATTTGATGTATTTCAAAATAAAGACAGATGGTTTTCATAATCTATATTGTTTTATTATTTTCTATAACTGCTAATAACCTGGTCATAAATCTTACGGACCTTTAGCCCTACCTTCTCCCACACGATATTGTCCACTTCCTTCTTTCCTTCTACTTTCAAGTATTCATAGAGAGAAGGATTAGTACAAATAGAATAAATAGCATCCGCCATAGCATGGATATCCCAATAGTCCGTCTTTATGCATTTGTCCAATATCTCTGCACAGCCCGACTGTTTGGAAATAATTGTCGGCACACTACATTGCATAGCTTCCAAAGGAGAAATACCAAACGGTTCCGACACCGATGGCATAATGTACACATCGCTTGCTTTTAGGCATTCATACACTTGCTTACCTTTCATAAAGCCCGGGAAATGGAAACGATCGGCAATACCCCGTTGCGCAGCCAAAGAAATCATAGCATTCATCATATCTCCACTTCCAGCCATTACAAAACGTATGTTCCGAGTCCGTTGCAACACCATTGCAGCCGCCTCGACAAAGTATTCGGGTCCCTTCTGCATGGTAATACGTCCTAAAAAAGTAACCACTTTCTCATTCGGAATCTTATGCGGAACAATATCTTGAATTTCTTGCGGAAGAGGTGACACAGCATTGTGAACGGTTGACACCTTACGAGGATCCTGGAAATATTTATGAATAACAGTTTGACGCGTCAGTTCACTAACACACATAATATGATCGGCATTATCCATACCATTTTTCTCGATAGCGTATACCGTTGGATTTACATTACCGCGGCTACGGTCAAAATCGGTCGCGTGCACATGGATTACCAACGGTTTACCAGAAACTTGCTTTGCATGGATACCTGCCGGATAAGTCAACCAATCATGCGAATGAATAATATCAAACTCTTGTTGACGCGCTACCACACCAGCTACTATTGAATAATTATTAATTTCCTCATGGAGATTATCAGGATAACGACCCGAGAACTCGATGCATCCCAAATCATTTGTATTCATATAGCCAAAGTCGGCATAAATATGATCACGCAAATCGTAATACAATTGCGGATTCATATAACTTCCTACCCGATTATTAACATAATCCCACTGCACATCGCGCCATACGATAGGCACACTATTCATACCGATAATCTTGAGAAAACTTTGATCCTCATCGCCCCAAGGCTTCGGAATACAGAAAGTGATATCCATATCTTCTTGCTGGGACATGCCTTTAGTTAATCCGTAACTTGCAGTACCAAGTCCTCCGAGAATATGAGGAGGAAATTCCCAACCAAACATTAAAACTTTCATATTTGCTCCTCCTTTATTATAAATTATACTTACTCAAGATTTTCAACACACGCAATATTTCGGCTACATTCATAGCGAACGAAACAGCTCCCCTGCCTTTAAACGGCGGATTTCCGTCGAATAATTCAGGAATAGAACCTATACAATGGCTACTCATTTCCTCTTCGAAACCTATTAGTTCGCGCTCCACAAACGAAACTCCACTCATTTTGTAAATGCGCAAATAAGCCTCCATATAAAAACCTGCCAGCCAAGGCCACGCCGTACCTTGATGATAGGCATAATCGCGTTGTGTTTGTGCTCCTACATAGTTAGGATTATAGCCTCCACTCTTGGGACTCAATGAGCGCAATCCTTTAGGAGTAAGCAACTCTTTGGTGACAATATCCAACACCCCTTTCTTTTGTGCCGAATTTAACGGAGAGTAATCAAAAGCTACAGCAAATATCATATTAGGCCGTACGCTCCAATCCATCATAATTCCATCCACATAATCTAATAAATAGCCATATTCGTTGAGGAACGTTTCTATAAAAGAATCCCCCGTCGTTTTGGCCAGACAATCCAATGTGTCAGCAAATATCTCATTACCCCCTTCGCGACTTAAATCCCCAACAAAACGTAACGCATTATACCACAAAGCGTTAAATTCTACGATGTATCCCGAACGAGGCACTACAGGATGTCCGTTTACCGTTGAATTCATCCACGTAATGGCTTTGTCCACCCCATTTGCATAAAGTAATCCATTTTGATGTAAGAATAAGTTGGGATGTCCTCCTCTACGAATATATTCAATAATATCTTCTAAAAGTTTACCGTATTTCATCCGGCACTGCTCTTTCGAAACGAACTTGCCATACTGCTGTATTGCCCAAACAGCCCATAACAACACATCCGGATGTTCCATTTCATAGATTTTATTTTGGGAAGGTCGTTCTTCCATCCAATCATAAATAGCTTCTTGTGCCGTAGCCATAGCGGACTCAAATTCATCCACCTCATCAATAGCCAAAGTCAAACCCGGCAAAGCGATAAACATATCGCGTGCACGGCATTTAAACCAAGGATAACCGGCCAGAATATAGTGTTTTTCACCTTGCTTGTTATGGAACTGATGAGCAGAGTTGATAAGACAATGCAAAAAACTATCGCGTGGAGTACGATCTTCCACTTCCTCTTCAAAAAGATGTTTTAACGTACGAGGTGAAACCGGAGAAATTCCACCGGAAAAGACAATGCTTTCCCCTTTCTTTATATCCACTTCAAAATATCCAGGGACATACAAATCCTCGTTCGAATCGTATCCCCGTTCCTGTTCCTTTGGATATTCCAGATTGCGATACCAATCAGGAGCATAATGGAATTCATTTTTTTTATTAAGTTGCATATAAAGTTCCGGATATCCAGGATACATACACGTTTTGATTCCGTTTTCCACTTCCTGATAATCACGGTTAGCCTGTGAATTCTCGTGAGTATACTGCCGCACACTGCGAAAAGCAAGAAAAGGCCTTAAGCGCAAGGTTGTAGGAGAATGAGCTTCTAATAAAGTATACCTAATAAGTATTCGGTTTTCGTGATGCACAAATACTTTTTCCTTCTGCAACACTACTCCGCCTACCCTATATATAGTAGTAGGTACTTTTTCACAATCAAACTCACGGATATACTTATGCCCGCGCGGACTAAAATTATTTCCTTGATACTTATGCAACCCAAGATTAAATTCAGCTCCATGCTGAATAACGGTTTCATCTAAGGATGAAAGAAGAACATGATTTTCATCGTCCAACTCCGGAATAGGAATGACTAACAATCCGTGATACTTCCGCGTATTGCAATCTACGATAGTTGTACAATGATAGGCTCCCGAACGATTAGTCCGCAAAATCTCTCTTGGTAAAGATTCCTCCAGATTCGTCATGAGAGTCTTGTCAAATCGCAAATAACTCATAGTTGATATTTTAAGGTTTTCAAAATAAACATTTGCATGCACTGTATGTTTTACAGTCCTCAAATATACTGAATTTACAAAAAAGGCAAAATTAAAACGATAATTATTTTCGCTTTTTACTTAAAATTTACTAGCATTGCAAAAAGAAATAACAAAAAGCATCATGAAAACAGATAAACGTCGCCTATTTTTATCTCTTCTCTTCCCTGTTTTCTTCCTTTTTATATTATATATGATTCAATTTCTACAATACGGAATGGAATATGATTTTACTCATCTAGGTATTTATCCCATGGAAAAAAGAGGAGTATTCGGTATCTTTGCTCATCCGTTGATACATACCGGAATAAAACATCTTTACGCAAATACATTTCCTCTGTTATTCCTGATGTGGGCATTATTTTATTTCTACAAAGATTTGGGAACTTTGGTTTTCTTCTTTGTTTGGATAGCGGGCGGAATACTTACTTTTATAATAGGCAAACCCGGATGGCACGTAGGAGCCAGCGGAATAATCTATGCATTAGCTTTCTTTCTGTTTTTCAGCGGTATACTCCGGAAACATATACCGCTTATTGCCAGTTCTTTGCTGGTTACATTTATTTATGGAGGATTAGTCTGGAATATGTTTCCTTTTTTTGCCAAGATGACGACTTCATGGGAGGGACACTTGAGCGGAGCCATCTCCGGCACAATAGCCGCAATACTTTTTCGTAATAAAGGGCCGCAACGTCCTGAACCTTTTACCGATGAGGAGGGAGAAATGAATGACGATAATCAGGAAGACACAAACTTTCCCCAGCCCGAAAACGATGGGAATGGAAACGAAACCAGCCAAACATTAAACCGACCTAAGATTCCTTCAATTGTTATGGGAACGAAGTCCACTCTAAATATAGAACACGCCGACATATTACAAAAAGAAGCATCCCCCTATTAAATAACGAAATACAGATAGTCTACAGGTAAAAATACTCCCCTTACCATTCTAATCCGGCTAACCAGTAATGGATGAAAGAAATATCCCTTAAAAACTAAAATAGCCACAAATACAAAAAGAGCCCCTATTATATAAAAGAAAAGCTATATGAGTAGCCTGAATAACTAATAATACTAGAGCATATGACATTACTAGTAAAAAATAACTAGTTGTACGACATAATTTTATCAGTTATTTAATTAACGAAAACAGGCATTCTACACCTTATTATAATATATAGATATCCCAAACGGATACGTCTACCGGTACTCTACACAACTAAATCCTTGAGAGCAAAAAATATGATAGACAGAAAACAGGTTCATGTACGTCTACCCAATAAGAGTATATGCCATTAAAGCCAAATCAGATTATCAACGGTTAAATAGTTCAAACGTAAACTTACAGCCCACCGTATCAAATTTTCCATTAACTGAACTGACAAAGAAACCCACATCGAAAATATGAGTACCTACCCCGTATCCAAGTTCTATATATGGTAGCAAATGAGGGACGTATAGTGCACTTGCATACAAACGTTCGTTTTGAATGATGCTCGTGTACTTACGTATATGGTGAAATATCAAAAAAGGAGTTTCGTAAGTAACATGTCCTCGGATATATTTATTTGAAGAGTTATACCAACGCCTATCCAACAACTGAAAGGCTCCCCCTATTTCATCATTCCATCCCATAGGAAGATTATTACGGGCAAAATTTATAAAGTCAACAAAATACATATCACCCTGATCGGTAAAAGCACCGCATCCGGCACGGTAAAACAAGCTACGCATACCTCCTAATTTAAATTCCTGCTGCATATCGAATTCCCATCGTTCGTAACGACCCGTACTGCCCAATACTCCTTTTATACCTCGTTCCCAATCTATCGAGAATGTAGGATAATGAGAATAAAGATTCATTTTACGTTTCCCGTTCATATAATAATAAAGTTTGGGTGTCCACTCCAAACGAATCCGGGGTGCAAAACTGATATAAAGATCTCGTAATTTTCCGGAAAGATGTTCCTGTAACTGAGGATTGTATAAGTTTGACTTATCAACCAACGTCCTTCTATGATATGATATACCCGCTTCTACAGAAAAGCCATTGGAAACCTCCATTTTATGAGTCAGAATCAAATAATCATCCTTAAAATAATCAAGTTTCATCTTGTCAAAATTCAAAGCCGTATCCGGCAAATTCTTGATATCGTCCAGCACATCACTGCTATATATGCGATTTCCATTACCCATTCTTAAACTAATCTGACCAATACGTTGGGGCCAATAAACAAAATCAATATCTGTTCTCCAATGAAACTCTTTATGAGAAAAGTTATACCCAAAACGAGGAACAATGCGAAGTAGTTTCTGACTTGGAAGAAGAAGGTTATATTTGAACTTCTGCACGTACGAATACCCGTTGCTATGACTATAGCCAAACAGCAAAGGGTTAATAAGCGGAGAACATTTAACGCTTCCTAATTCCGCCAAATTGATTGTATAATTACTAATAAGTGCATCCCCTAATTCACCAAAAAACACAGCCCCATTAGACTTTTTCCGGTGTAACCGTCTCACTGTATCTTTTCTTAACTTAAAATCTTGATATAGCTTACTTTCCTCTTCCGTCAACGGATAAGGACGTATTTTTTTCATATACACTGTATCAGATATGACACTTGTTGAATCCGTACTCAGAGTAAACGATTCTGATAAATCGTACTTATTTTTCTTCCAAGTGCTTTTTTTCCGGACTTTTGAAAGAGAAACTGATTTATAATTAAATTCAGCTTCGTACCCGGCTTCTATTTTATTACCTACAAAACTAAAAAGCATATTCACATCAAAACGTTTTGGCAAATACATGGAATTTCCGCTCTTACCCATCTCTACTTTTGCCCTAAACGTTACCTGTTCCACTTTTCCCGTAAAATAAAGTTCATCGATTGTCCACGAAGCATGATTAACAATCATATATCCACTAATCAACTGATTACTTTTATTTCGCGGGACAATTAATATTTTATAGCGCAAAGAATCTCCGTCACCCAATATCGAATCTAATAAATAATAGTAACGTTTCATGCCACTCTTACTCAAGGGAGACAGCAACTTGTCGGGAAGTAGCGAAGAAGAATACACATTCATGTTAAAATACTCCATTATATTTCCTATTTCTCCCCTATTACGCCGCATGGTTCCAGTCAATGCTTTCACCTTAAGGTCATAAATATCCGGTGCTGTATAATGTATTTCGTTCATCGACTCTACAATATAGTCTTTTACTCCCTTTTCGAAACGAAACATAGAGGGAACCACCTTTATAAGATGATTACGACGATGGACTTTCACACGTCCCCTGACATATAAATCGGCATTAAATTCATCCACAATATGGGCATACCGGGGAGACACCGAAATTACATGCTTTATAATACTATCAGCATTCTCCGCTTCTTCATGGATATAGTAATCCTCTTTTCCGGCGGCATTTCCGGTCTGCAGTCCTAACAGACATATTAAGAAACAAATAAGATATTCTTTCACTCTATGCGCTCTTTTCCGGACAAAAATAAATAAAAGGGGGCTAAAGCCCCTCTTTTCAATAGGAATTAACGTTCATTTTTACGAGAAATAAGACTCTGATAAAACTTTTTTGAACTAAAAGATGAAAGAAATAAGTTTTTTCCGTATTTTTGTGCTCTATAACACGGTTTTATAGCAGAAGCCACATGGTAAAGAAAGATATTACGGAATCAGAAATTATCGAGAGTATAGCCGATATGTGGCGTCCTCTCAACGAAGAGCAAAGAAAGTTCTTAGCTCAACATTTCACTATCCAACGATATAAGAAGAATGAAACCATTTATTGTGAAGGGGAAACCCCAACCCATTTGTTATGTCTCATTAATGGAAAGGTCAAAGTTTATAAAGATGGCGTTGGAGGGCGAAGCCAAATTATCCGTGTTATCAAACCCGTAGAATACTTCGGATACCGTGCTTATTTTGCAGGAGGGAATTTTGTTACAGCTGCGGCAGCTTTTGAACCTTCCACTATATGTATGATTCCCATGGATGCCGTTTACAAATTAGTGCAGGAAAATAACGAACTAGCTTTATTCTTTATCAAACAACTTTCTATCGATTTAGGAATCTCGGACGAACGAACTGTCAACCTTACTCAAAAACATATCCGCGGCCGTCTAGCAGAATCATTATTATTTCTAAAAGACAGTTATGGATTGGAAGAAGATGGTTTTACATTAAGTATTTATCTATCACGTGAGGATCTGGCTAATTTGTCCAATATGACTACTTCGAATGCCATTCGTACGTTATCCAATTTCGCCACCGAGAAACTAATAGCTATCGACGGAAGGAAAATAAAGCTGATTGATGAGGAGAAATTGAAAAAGATTAGCAAAATCGGATAATTTACACTTCATACTAACCACTTTTAAATTGTATCGTAGCCGTCTCTGTCCGGCATCTTTATCAAAAGACTCGGAAAACAGATTGGATGGAGCTATCCAAAAAGTCAAAAATGAATTAGCTAAAGTTACAGACTATAACTGAATAAATAAAAAGTGCCACTTTAACCAAGGATCATTAGGTGTAAAGTGGTACTTTTTCTATACTTAGGGATATTCAGTAAATGTCTTAAAAATAAGATGGCATATGAATATGATCGCCTAATATCATCTCATATTCCATTTTTATTGTAATTTTTCTATCTCCCACCTAAAATCTTATCCGTTTGGGCATGATGTTTCGGAAGAAGCCTGACAACTTCTTCTGATAGGTTCTTTATAATCATGTGTTATGCCGCTTTACTCTGTCTGCTTCTGATTTTGTCAATCATCCATATGGCGTTTGCCGTAGGTATTCCAAAGAAAATCCACAGGATTTCCGTTTTCCTGTTCCGTGCCTTTATCCTTGAGAGTGAGTAATGCTGTTTCTGCGTGCCGAAGCTTCCTTCAAGCCTGGTGGCTCTTTCTCTTGAGAGTTCACTTCTGAGAAGCTTCCTCACCGGCTCGTCCTTTGCGGCTCTTCCCTTGCGTACAAAGGACATCGCTATTCCATATTTCGTGCAGAACTTCCTGTTGGCATTGTTTGCGTATATGGAGTCGGCACATTATTAATTAGGAATAATAAAACTAATCGCTTCATGTACAATCGTTACCTGAAGGGGAAAATATTTGGGAAGGATACGTCCATCCACACTCACTTGTGCATTACGGGCACGTAATACCAATACTTTTTTTGTACGATAAGGTTTCAACATCTTATAATTCAGAATGCGCCCGCGCAACAACATCCACATTCCGGAAAACAGCTGCAATAGTTCGGGACGATAAATGACCGATACATCCAGCCAACCATTATAAGGAACCGCATTCGGAGTCAGACCGTATCCCCGAGCACTTCCTATACATACAGCCATAATACGGCCACGTACATGTTCATCATTAATACGAAGATGCATACGATAGAGCTTGCGCTCAAACAATAATAAAAACATGGAAGCGTAGAAAGAGAGCGTCCGTGTACCCCAGAAACGAAACGTACCGTCGGAGATACGCACTACTCTGGCTCCCAAACCTATTTGCACGGCATTCAAAAAATAACGGCACACATGCTTTTCACCATCAAAATAAGAACAGGCCCCTACATCTACTTTCCTGACGCGATGATTAATGATGCAATCAATAGCTTTCTTATAATCATCAAAATCAATGCCCCAATAAGAAGCATAATCGTTACCAATACCATTCGGAATAATTCCCAATGCGATATTTTCCTTATCCGGCGCGGTAGAATTCATAATCCCGTTAATAGCATCATTCAAAGCTCCGTCTCCGCCTACAATAACAATCGTACGATAACCGTTATTAGCCAGCATACACGATAAACGTTCCACCGACTTGAAACTTTCCGACTGTAAATAGTCAAATACTACATTTCGTTCCTCCAGATACTCCCTGATTTTGAACCAACGCTTTTGTACTTTCCGCGTCCCAGCTTTCGGATTATATATAATTCCCCATCTGTTTTCCTCTATTGCCATATCTTTCGTTTCCTATTCCATTAATAACTTCTTAATATATGCTATTTTTTCATTCATCGGCAAGGCAGCATCTACCCAATGTATAGGTATTCCCCGCCGTTCCATTCCCCGAAACCACGTCATCTGCCTCTTTGCAAACTGGTGGATGGCGGTTTCCAGTCCTTTAAACATCTCTTCGTAAGAAAGTTTGCCAATCACATACAAAGTCAGATACTTATATTCCAAACCATAATAAATCAGATCATCCGCCGCAATCCCTTGTTTCAATAATGTTTTCACTTCTTCGACCATCCCCTCGTGCAGACGCTGATGCAAACGCCGGGTTATCTTTTCCCTCCGCAAATCCCTATCAATCTTCAATCCGATGACCAAACTTCTTAATGAAGGAAATTCACGTTCCTTCACCGGTATTGACCGATAGTATTCTTCTATCTCAATAGCTCTGATAGCCCGTTTTATTGTATCTACATCTGTTGAATTATGTAACTTCTTATAACCATTCAGTATATGGGTCAGCTCTTCCAACGACTTCCCTGCCAACGAGGTTCTTAACACTGTATTTTCCGGAACGGGTAACAAGCGATATCCCCTTAAAACCGATTCAATATACATACCGGTTCCTCCACACAAAACCGGAATTTTTCCTCTTCCTACTATATCCTGATAAGCTACAAGAAAGTCACGCTGAAACTCAAAAACATTGTATTTGTATCCCGGTTCGGCAATATCAATCAAATGATAAGGTATCGTTATCCCATTTATCGTATAATCGGCCAGATCTTTTCCGGTTCCCAAATCCATACCTCGGTAAATCTGACGACTATCTGCACTGATAATCTCCGCATCCAAATCGTAAGCTAGTACCGCCGCCAAAGGAGTTTTCCCTGATGCCGTAGGACCTAATATTGTAATCAAATCATATCTTTCCATAAAAAGAACCGCTTTTCGTAACACAAAGAAAGAAAAAAATAGCGAGAAAAACTGCGCTGAAAGAAAAAATCACTGTCCGGATTGACTCCTATCTAAAAGATTCGCTTTTAATCTTTCCCATTCTCCTACACCTAACAAACGTTTATATGCTGTATGTTGTCCCTGCGAAAGATTTATTACTTTTTCCGCACGAGCTTTCGAGTCGGGATGTGTACTTATCCATACGGCAAAATCCGGCATATCTTCTTCTTTATCTATCCTTACGAGAAAATCCGCAAATGGTTCCGGATCTATTCCTGCATTCATTAAATAACCTACAGCGGTAGCATCCGCCTCACTTTCCAATGAACGGTCATAAGCTGTAGAAGAAAGTAAATGCAAGGTTTGAGCTATTGCTTCAGAAGAACTTCCACCTGCCATATTCAATAAAACGGATAATCCAACCGACTTCGTTAGTTTCCTCATCACATGGCCTTTTTGCATATGGGCTATCTCATGAGCTATTACCCCACACAACTCCATCTCATTCTTACACTCAAGTACCAATGCACTATGAATTACCAAATGTTTATCGGGAAGTGCAAAAGCATTCACATCTTCCGTCTTCAACAAATGTAACTTAATATCTTCCCTATCAATATCATTTGCCGTACAGATATGCTCCACTAACGAATCAATCGGGAGTAAAAGCTCTTCATCTTCCATATAATCTCCCTGCTGCCTATAAAAATCCCAATAGATATCTCCCAATTTCTTTTCCAAAGAGCCGTTGTTCAGTTGTAAAACAGAAAGCCAATCTACTTGGGCAAATCCAAATAGTACTGCCAGAAATACAGCACAGGAAATCAAGGCTTGAATTATAACTTTGCTCATGCCGGTTTACATATTAAATCCGTTAAACCACCGTACACATACCACTCTACTTGTTCTCCTTTTCTCACTTTTACAGCAGAATAGATCGTCGCAATATAATCAATCACATTAAAAAGCACCACAGTAAAAAGATAAGCGAAATAGAAAGAAGTCAAGGAATCATACCCTAACAAAAGCCTTATAGTCCACCAAAAAAGCACCGTATTGATAAAATACAAAGGTATTTGAGAAATCAACGCCTGCGTACAATGCCAACGCACATAATAAGAACGTTTTCGGTTGGCCAGATAAAAAACAACTGTAGCCAGCATATTCACAATCGGGAGAGGCAATCCGACCATAGCAGCCATTAATGACATCAAATAACTATTTGCTGCCTTTTCCCTTTCACTATCACTTGGTTGGTATGCAATCATAAGTCTTTATAAATAGTCCAAATCCAATTTAATATTACAATCGACACAAATAAGCCAAATACGACTCTTCGACCCATCAGGAAATTCACTTTTTCATAGAAATGAAAGAGAGAATCTTTTCTTAGGATTCCGTCATAAAGCAGCCACATGGGAAGTACAACTAAGCCGAAAGCCAATAAAAAACCATTGGGATTAAGCAGAAAAGCTTCCTTTAAATGCCCATAAAACACCTCGATGACCGCACGGGTAGAACCGCAAGCCGGACAGGGAATATGATAGATTTTCTTAAATAAGCAAACCGACAGGCCGGTAGCCTTTGTTGCCCACGAATAGAAAAGCCACATATACCCCGCCAGGCAACCTGTTGCCGAAAGTATGTACAAACTGCGTTTGGACATACATATATCAGTTCAAAAACATCTGAAGTTTGGAAACATTCTTTTCTCTTGCAGCATCCATAATAAAGAACCAGTCTATGATACTCCAAATACCGAATCCGCCGCAAGTAATCAATTTGGCTATGCCTAACCCCATATCTCCTATAAAGAAACGGTCGATACCTAACGAGCCGCCAACCAGTGAAATAACCAAAGCCAAAGTCGGATCTTTATACTGTATAGTTTGTATTAAAGCCCATTTTGAATCATCCGCATTCAACAACATTTCTCTAAGAGGAATAATAAATTCCGAAGGAAAATACTTTCCGTTGGTCATGATAAAGGTATCCACCTTTTGTGCATCCATATTTGTAATCTATTAAATTGTTATTAAAAAATATATCTTTTCATGCAAATATATATCTTCTGCTCATTCACTACAACAAAAAGCAAGATTTATTTTAATAAAACTTAAGAAGTACAGATTTTTATGAAGGAAACATGTTTGCTGAGCACTATATTGCAAAATAATAAGTAAAAAAGAAACATAACTCGAAGTACGATGTCCATCCGGCATCTATATAATTAGACATCTCACAAATTATTTACAAGTTAAAAAACATACTGTAATATCTTTGAGTCAGTCTTACATACTTGTTTCAAAGTTTTCGCTTTTTGTTACGCTTTAAGAAATAACGTTATTTAATAACAAGAAATACCCAATAAAGAAAGGGCTGCCAGAAGATATCCGACAGCCCTTTTATAGAGATAAATTAAATTATCCGGAATAATTATCCGTTAACTTTTGCCATGTGAGCAATCAAATCAAGCACCTTGTTAGAGTAACCGATTTCATTATCGTACCATGAAACAACTTTAACGAATGTATCAGTCAAAGCGATACCAGCTTTAGCATCGAAGATAGAAGTTAACGGGCAACCCAAGAAGTCTGAAGAAACAACAGCATCTTCAGTATAGCCAAGGATACCTTTCAATTCACCTTCAGAGGCTTTCTTCATAGCAGCGCAGATTTCGTCATATTTAGCAGGTTTAGCTAAATTAACGGTCAAGTCTACTACAGAAACGTCCAAAGTCGGAACACGCATTGACATACCTGTCAATTTACCGTTCAATGAAGGAATAACTTTACCCACTGCTTTTGCAGCACCTGTAGAAGACGGGATAATGTTACCAGAAGCAGCACGACCACCTCTCCAGTCTTTCATAGAAGGACCGTCAACTGTTTTCTGAGTAGCAGTTGTAGAGTGAACAGTAGTCATCAAACCATCAGTGATACCGAAATTATCGTTCAATACTTTAGCGATAGGAGCTAAACAGTTGGTAGTACAAGATGCATTAGAAACGAATTGAGTACCTTTTACGTAAGCATCGAGGTTTACACCGCAAACAAACATCGGAGTATCATCTTTAGAAGGAGCCGACATAACTACGTATTTAGCACCAGCGTCAATATGACCTTGAGATTTTTCTTTTGTCAAGAACAAACCTGTAGATTCAACAACATATTCTGCGCCTACTTCATTCCATTTCAAATCAGCAGGGTTTCTTTCTGCAGTAACACGGATAGCTTTACCGTTAACGATTAACTGGCTCTTTTCAACATCAGCTTCGATAGTTCCGTTGAACTGACCGTGCATAGTGTCATATTTCAGCATATAAGCCATGTAATCAACCGGGCAAAGGTCATTGATACCTACAACCTCAATGTCATTTCTTGTTTGAGCGGCACGGAATACGAAACGTCCGATACGGCCAAAACCATTAATACCTACTTTAATCATTTTATTAAAACTTTAAATTGTTTATAATACTGTTTTCAAAATATCCTTTTATCAGCTAAAAGCGAACATATTATAAAAACTTTTCATATTATTTTCGCATTTGCGGTGCAAAAGTAACGAATTCTTTTTATATTCGCACAATAAATTAACTATAAATAAATAAAAAGTATGGGAAAAAGTAGTTTCATTCAAGAGTTTAAAGCCTTTGCCATGAAAGGTAATGTGATTGATATGGCTGTCGGTGTTATTATCGGCGGTGCTTTCGGCAAGATTGTATCATCTATTGTTGCTGATGTTATTATGCCTCCTATCGGCTTGTTAGTAGGCGGAGTAAATTTCACGGATTTAAAATGGGTAATGAAACCGGCAGAAATGGTAGACGGAAAAGAAGTGGCTGCCGTAACATTAAACTACGGTAACTTTTTGCAGGCCACATTCGATTTTTTAATTATTGCTTTCTCTATTTTTTTATTCATCAAATTGTTGACCCGACTTACAGCTAAAAAGAAGGCTGCAGAACAAGCAGCTCCTCCAACGCCTCCCGCACCTTCTAAAGAAGAAATTCTACTTACGGAAATCCGTGATATATTAAAAGAGAAGAAATAAAAGAATATTTAATAGAATTAAAGAAAATAGCTTTAACCCCAAATTCACGCGGTAACTCAGCTATCTAAGCCTCAAGGCTAAAAATCCGGAATTTGATTTATATGGGGGGGGAAGAAAAATTTCTTTCAGGATAAAATACTCTCCCCTCTTTTTTATACCATCCAAAAATAAGATGAAGGGATAAAGAAGAAAATCATATTAACCAATCCCATCATCAAAAAGATGCACCTTAATATAGACAAATTTATCTTTACAGAATATTTTTGTGCACAAACGCAAGGTACAAATGTGCACAAATCGCTTCCTCATTTATGCACAATGGAGAGTCTCGTTTGTGCACAAACGACCTTTGCATTTGTGCACAACTCTGAAAGGCCGGCCAGCAGAGGGTTTCAGAAGGGTATTTGCACGAATAGGCAGAAAAACAAGAAATGAAATAAGTTTACATTCATCTTCTCGCACATTTTTATGGGAAAAGGAAAGATAGTTACCAAAAGAACCATAATCCTGGCAGCAAGGTTGAATTCCGGCCATCTTCAGTTTACTGACCACTTCCGGTCATCCACATGTAAATCATCGCAAGGCTCTCTCCGCAAGGCTTAACCGACGTTTCATTCCAACTTCTGTCCTTTTATCCATATAGAGCTTCTTCAGTGACTTTGGAAAGATATCAGACTTTTAAGGTGAAGATTATTTCTATTCTCCATGATTTTCTCTATTTTTGCACAAAAATACATTTATCTTTCACATAAACCACAACCTATGCAAGAAAAGATTATTATTCTTGACTTCGGTTCGCAAACCACGCAACTCATCGGAAGACGTGTACGCGAACTGGATACTTATTGCGAAATTGTCCCTTACAACAAGTTTCCTCACAACGATCCTTCCGTTATTGGCGTTATTCTTTCCGGAAGCCCTTTCTCTGTATATGATGAAAGTGCGTTCAAAGTAGATTTAACCCATATCCGTGGTAAATATCCTATTTTGGGAATCTGTTACGGAGCCCAATTTATGGCGTATACAAACGGAGGTAATGTGGAACCTGCCGGAACTCGTGAGTATGGACGCGCCCATTTGGCGAAATTCGATCGTGAGAATCTTTTATTTAAAAACGTACGCGACAACTCACAAGTATGGATGAGCCATGGCGACACTATTACGGCCATTCCCGAGAACTTTCAAATTATCGCATCAACGGATAAGGTAGCCATTGCCGCCTACCAAGCTAAGGAAGAGAAGCTTTGGGGTGTTCAATTCCATCCGGAAGTATTCCATAGCGAAGACGGCACACAGATACTAAAAAACTTCGTGGTAGACGTATGCGGCAGCAAGCAAAACTGGAGCGCAGCTTCTTTCGTCGAAAGTACCGTAGCGCAATTAAAAGAGCAATTAGGAAATGACAAGGTAGTGCTCGGATTGAGCGGCGGGGTGGATTCGTCTGTAGCGGCCGTCTTACTGAATCGCGCCATAGGAAAGAATCTTACCTGTATCTTTGTCGATCATGGAATGTTACGTAAAAATGAGTTCAAAAACGTACTACATGATTACGAATGCCTAGGCCTGAATGTTATCGGTGTGGATGCCAGCAAAAAATTCTTTAGCGAACTAGCCGGCGTAACCGAACCGGAACGCAAGCGCAAAATTATCGGTAAAGGATTTATTGATGTTTTTGATGAAGAAGCCCATAAGTTGAAAGACGTAAAATGGCTTGCACAAGGAACCATTTACCCCGACTGTATCGAATCTCTTTCCATTACGGGAACGGTTATCAAGAGTCACCATAACGTAGGCGGACTTCCCGAAAAAATGAATTTGAAACTTTGCGAACCGCTCCGTTTACTATTTAAAGATGAAGTGCGCCGTGTGGGCCGCCAGTTAGGCATGCCCGAACATCTTATTACCCGTCATCCGTTCCCCGGACCGGGCTTGGCCGTACGTATCTTGGGCGACATCACTCCGGAAAAAGTACGTATTCTCCAAGATGCTGACGATATTTTCATTCAGGGATTGCGCGACTGGAAAGTAAAAGACGCCGAAGGAAATGAAACCGCACTCTATCACCAGGTTTGGCAAGCCGGCGTTATTCTTCTTCCGGTACAAAGTGTAGGTGTAATGGGCGACGAACGTACTTACGAACGCGCTGTGGCTTTGCGTGCCGTAACCAGCACAGATGCCATGACTGCCGATTGGGCGCATCTCCCTTATGAATTTTTGGCAAAAGTTTCGAATGACATTATTAATAAGGTAAAAGGGGTCAATCGCGTTACTTATGACATCTCTTCCAAACCGCCCTCGACAATAGAATGGGAATAAATTTCCAACCTATAAAATTAAAAGCCGTTTCATCATTTTGAGACGGCTTTATTTATTATCCCACAAAACATAAAATAAGCCATACAAAATGACAAAGCCAAATCTCTAAAACTCATTTACTCACACTTTTATTAGTGTTTATTTAAATTATTACATAAATTTTCTCTTAATACTTCCAAATATTAAATAAAATATATATCTTTGTCACATCTTCTAACGCCGGATTGGAAGAGTTATCTAAACGACAAAAATTCCGACAAAACTAAAAAATTTAAACAATGAAAAAATTAATGCTTACTGCAATGGTTGCTCTATTTGCTGTAGCTGCCAATGCACAAGATTTATTTCTCGGTGGTACTGTAAATTTCTGGGATAACAGTGATGCTAAGCATACTTCATTCGGCATTGCTCCGGAAATTGGTTATAACCTTTCAGATGCATGGGCTTTAGGTATGCAAGTAGCTTATGGTTACGAAAAGGCTGACGAAATAAAACTCAACTCTATCGGAGTAGCTCCTTACGCACGTTATTCCTATCTAATTGCAGGTCCCGTAAAATTATTCCTTGACGGAGGCTTTGATTTTGTAACAGCTAAATTCAAAGGAGGTGATTCCTATAATGCATGGAGTATCGGAATCCATCCGGGAGTATCTATTGCGTTAAACAATAAATTCAGCTTGGTTGCCCGCATTGGTTTTCTAGGTTATCAGGACGTAGATGATGAACTTGCTTCTACATATGCAGAACTTGGTAAAGAAAAAGGTTGGGGATTAAAAATGAGCGGCTACAACCTAAGCTTCGGCTTCTACTACAATTTCTAAAGAACGGAACGCAAACTTTTAATATATCCGGACGCAAAATGAATAAGTCTTGCGTCCGGATTTGTTTTTATATAAAAGAGGTACAGGGAGTGACGGGAAATAGACAGTAACATACTTTATCATAAAATCAGAGATGAATATGTTAAATCTAAAAATATCGGATATGTAGCAATGTTATATCCTGAAGAGTACAAAATAACCACTTCTCTGCAGGCAATAAAAATCAGCCGAAGATCGTTGCCACAATCTTCCGACCACCTCCGCTGTTGCGGAACTCGCAAAGATAGATTCCCTGCCATGTACCCAGATTCACACAGCCATTCGTTATAGGTATTGTTAGGCTCACACCGGTCAAAACAGATTTTGCATGAGCAGGCATATCATCAGCTCCTTCCAATGTATGCTCGTAGTAAGGTTCCCGTTCCTTCACCAAACGATTGAAAATTGATTCCATATCCACCCGTACATCCGGATCGGCGTTTTCGTTAATGGAAAGCGCACAACTCGTATGCTTCACAAACAAATTCAACATTCCCGTGTGCGGTAAAACGGGAAGATGCCGGTACACCTCCTCGGTAACCAAATGGAAGCCTCTGGGACGAGGTCTTAAAGTAAATTCAACTTGTTCTACCATATTCTTATGATTTAAGCTAATAAATTACAATAAAATTCATTTTTCTCACTACCGAGAATAGACGTACAATAAGTTTTGCCTTTACGACATGGAGTACAATGATTCTATTCTTTCCTTTTTCCACATTTCTATCCAGATCATGCCACTATTTTTTCTACTTGCAATAGATACAAGTTGGACGCATAGGTTAATCGGACACACTCTCTGATCGCTACTTTTTCTGTCGGTAATAGATACTGTAGATAGATGTAACAGTGGTTTTGATATATTTACATGCTCTTTATATTATTAAAAATGAAAGGTTTGATTATTTTTCATTCATCCGGACTAAAAGCCGTCTTTTTATTCTATTCCTTTGCTTATCAGTTCCTCTATCAACATCATCCGGCAAGGCAATATCACACGAAACGTACTGCCTACTCCTACAGTAGAATCTACTTCAATTCTTCCACCCATCTTATCCACAAGTAATCTGGAAATGGATAAACCTAACCCCGCTCCTTGTACATACGGATCCAACTTTTCAAATCTTTCAAAAATTTTATCTGTTTTATTTTCGGGTATTCCACATCCGGTATCAACGACACTTATTTCTACACTTCCCTCACAGACTTTATAAGATACCGTAACAGTTCCCTTTGAGGTATACTTCAGCGCATTCGAAAGGATATAATTCAGCACTTGTTTCACACGCGTGCTGTCCAATTCGACAAAATAATCCTGTTCCGGATAAGTAGCCAAAAGCTCCACCTCCGCCGGAACATGAGAAACATATCCCGCAACTGTTTCTTTTACAATATCCGACAAATTGAACCACACTAAATGTAATTCGATATCTCCCGACTCTATTTTGGAAATATCAAACACATCATTGATTATATTGAGCAAAAGCTCGTTATTATGCCGGATAAGCAAATGGTATTGCTCTTTCTCTGAAAAATCCTCTGCAGAAATCAATAAATTGGAAAAGCCCACAATAGCATTTAAAGGCGTACGTATCTCATGCCTCATATTAGCAAGAAAAGCAGATTTCAAACGATCGGATTCTTCAGCCTTATCACGCGCCTTAATAAGCATCATCTCTGTTTGTTTCAATTCCGTGATATCATAATTAATACTAATCAACTCTATGATATCATTCTTCGGATCATATTTTTTCACCAACAAATTAATGCGAGTCCATGTATAGCTACCATCGTTTCTGATAACACGCACTTCTTTACTAAACTTTATCCCCATTCCATTCTCTGCGTCCTTTAAAAACGCGATCACCGGAGCACGGTCATCCGGATGAAAATGACTATAAACGCCTACTACATCAACCAACGGGGTGTCCTCCGCTTCACCAACGTTCTGATACCAGCTTTTCTGGGCATATCCTTTTTTGGTCAACATATTATAATGAGCATACCCAACCTTAGCATAGTTACCGATAAGTTCGAAAAAACCTTCAAATTCCTGAATCTTATTATAAGCTACCGTCATTTCGGTTTTATCGGCATTTATCACCAGATAATTGGTCGGATTATGATTATCATCATAAAGAGTGGTCACTTTGGTTACCAAATCAATCGTTCCCTCTTTCTTTTTATTGTGATAGTAACTACCGATTTTAGAAAAGTCATAACGGAAAGTAAAATCGGCATCCTCATTTCTTCTCATTTTCTTTTTCATCTCCTCAGGAAAATTCGGATTATCGAAAATATTGATACCCAAAAGATCTTCTTTCCGTTCCAAATGAAATAACTCCAATTCCTTGTCGTTCAAATCAATTAATATACCTTTCAAATCATATAACTCAATACCTACGGGAAGGTTCTTATAAATATTATGCAATAAGCGTTCGCTACGTTGAAGAGCTTGATAAGCAGAAGTCATATTCGGTCCATCCAATTCTTCCGCAATGCCATAAACTTTGATGTTACCGTTCTCATATTCTTTACGAAAACAAATTTTACTGCGTATCCACACCGCTCCTTTCACCGTATCGAGCAGATAAATAACTTCCGGTTTCGGTTGCGTGTTGTCAAAAGAATGAATTGTGGCATAGCGCTGTCCCTCTTGCAATATACGACTGTTAAAATCACTAAAACTGATAGTTCTGTCTTCACCCAGACCTAACAAATTAGAAATATATTCAGAACACATATAACTTTCGCTCCTACTATCAGCCTCCCACCAACCCATATGAGCTTTCGTCATCAATTCCGATAAGAAACTATTTTGAATATCTTCTTCCATACAAAAAATGTTATGTATCCCCACTAGCCATCCCTATTTTATAAAAAACAATAACTATCCCAATCTCCACTGTAAACATACTAAAAAGAGTTTCTATAAAATGGGCGCAAATATAGGAAATATAAAAAAGAGGCAAGCAAATCTTTATTGAATTTTCATTTTACCGTATATTAAAGTATTCAAAAGATCCACCGCTAAGTTTATATAGGAAATAAGACAAACACGGCTACATCCCACAGAGCATGAGATAACATAATAGCCGAAAGTTGTTTAGGATAAAAACGATACAATAATCCCCATGCTATGCCTACTACTAAGGCAGCCATAATCAACATAAAATTAAATGACCAGATATGTACCAAAGCATAAAACAAGGTGGTGAAGACAAAACCTATATTCGGACTCCAACGGTCGGATAAAACCCGCTGTATATAACCACGCCAAAAAACCTCCTCTGCCGGACCGATTATTATAAATAATAAAGCTGCAAGCAACCATTTATTTTCGCCGTCTTTTAAACTATAAATCAAATCAACTTGCGGACGAGCAAACGCAAACAGAAAAGATGTGACCTTATCGCCTAACCAAAAAACGCACCATAATGCTACCGCTATCAGAATACCCAAGCATACAGTTTTCCAACCGATAGAGATATCCAAAGTCCATTGAGGATGAAATTTACCGGCCAGAATTGACAATATGATAGCCGAGAAACTCATACTTGCCCAAAAATTTACCCAATCACGAGTATAAGGGGAAAACATAAGAAACCACAATAACGCCGCTATACAAATTGAGAACAAAACTTGTTTCATCATCCAACTAATTTACCAATAAAAAACGAGAGCGAGAAAATCATGCTGAATAACAACTGCAACTGAGCCGTACGTTCATCTAAATTAAGTATAACTTTATACCCTTTCTTCGGGAAACTCCATGCCGTACGCACATTTTTCAAGGATACAGGCAATACCAAATAACAGATCAAAGTCCAAAGCGGATAATATTCCATAACAATACATACCAGAACCCATAAGAAAGGTACCAGTAATTCTGCTGTATATAAAGCAACTGATAGCTTTTGACCTATCTTCATTGCTAGCGTTGATATCCGCGCCCGAGTATCTGTCTTTATATCCCGCATATTATTCACATGCAAAATAGCAACTGTTATCAGACCAACCGGGACAACAACCCATATTGTATCCCATCGCATCATTCCTGTCGTCACATACGAAGTACCTATAGCAGGTAACACGGCATAAGCTATAAAAATCAGCAAATCGCCCCATGCATGATACTTAAAGAAAGGATAAAATAAGGCGCAAACCACTCCGGCCAGACCAATCCATAACAAAGGAAGACCTGTGCGAATGACTAACCATAACCCTAAAACAACAGCTACCGAAAGCAGGATAAATCCTAAGCTACGTATTTCTTTGGGAGCAAACAGTCCATCGGTAAGAATTTTGGCGCCGAAAGTATCAGCAGCATCCACTCCCTTTTTATAATCATAATAATCACTCCATGTATTGCCTCCGGCTTGAAATAACAGCATTCCTACTAATGCACAGACTCCATACATAATATTTATTTCTACTCCCATCCAATAAAGATAAGCGATCGTCACTAATACGGGCATAAGTGATGCCGGAAAGGACCAAGGGCGAGTAGCTATAAACCAATCTTTCAATGAGTGTTTTACCATCTTTTTTTGTTTTTCAATATAATATTTCAACTTAACTACGGTGCATCCAAATAGAGTTTATTTTACGTCGGATAGCTATCGCATTTAACAATGATACTCCTAGATAAATCAGAACGCCTATACTAATTACCGGAAACAGATTTGTGTCGTCTAACATTGGAAACAAAGGTGCGAACATATCTATATATAAATTACGTATCCAAACAACACATCCGACAGCCAATAATAAAACCAGTCCGTTCAACAATAAAGTGAGCATTTGATATGGCCATGCAGTCTGAAAAGGAGAATAACCTATTAACAATAAGTTTTCAAGCTTCATTGTATTTTTCTGCAAAATCAGATAGATACTTAACATCAGGATATAAAACGAAAGAATACAGATAATGAGTCCGACAGCCATGACAATACCTACAATCATTTTTAGAAACCATGTCATCTTTCCGGCATCTAACTGATCGCCCTCTGTTTCATATCCTTTCTCTTTCAGAAACTTTACAATCCGATCATCCGTAGGATTATGCACTTCCACTATCAGTCTTGATGGAGAATTTTCTTTTTGGGAAGCAAAACGGGCATTTGCCCAGTTCATAAATGTTTCCGGCACTAAAATAGTATTCAAACGATTTGAGAAACCGACAATGCTTCCTTCAAAAGCCTCACTCAATCCATTGCCTCTTAATCGGATATTCAAACGGATCATGGAAAGTAACCCCTCGGATATTTTCGGAAGGCTTCGGCTTTGGGCAAATCCGAAATTGTAAAGATTCAAATAGTTACGAGGTAATATAATAGGTATAGTCCGGTCTCCCGGTGTATAATTCCACTGCTTGGAATCCACGTCGACATACTCATCGGGTACTGACTCGAAAAACATTTCAGTGGATACGTGAATACCTGTTCCCTGCATTCCCATAGAGGCTGCCACACTATAATCCGAAGGACGGAAGGCACCTATATTCTTAATAAAAGGTTGTTCTTTCAATTCCTCTATTTCGGAAGCAGAGAACGTTGTACTCGACCCTAACAAAGAACCTACCGTACTAACCTGTTTAGTCAGAATCAAAAAGTCCTTCTTTATAAAGCTGTCCCGACTGGTAAACACCGGTAATATATCATTGTAAAATTGGATGCTTAATAAAATAATGACCATACCAAACAAATTGGCAAGAAAAAAGCCTCCCAACTGTGGCAAGCTTATATGCTGACGTAAAAGTTTCCAAACTAACCTCATAACCGAAATGTTTTTGTATAGGGTAAGTCCAGCCGACTTCCAATAGATGTCACTATTACACCTGCCCCTTGTTTCTTTACTTCTGCCATCAGTATCTCAGCCATAATCTCAGCATTCTTTTTATCAAGATGACTCACCGGCTCATCCAGAAAGATATAATCGAACGGCTGGCATAAAGCTCTTAATAAAGCCACCCGTTGTTGTTGTCCGAAAGAAATATGCGCCACTAGAATATTTCTTTTCTCAGCTATACCTAACTGTTCCAGATACTCTTCTACCTGTTTCTTAGACAAATGATGAGTCAACTGATTCTTCAACTGAATGTTTTCCCAAACCGTTAACTCCGTAAAAAGACGAAGTTCCTGAAACATCATGCTCAGCGAATGTCTACGCAGTTCTACCCATTGCTTCACTGTGTTATGGCGTATATTTTCTCCGTCAAAATCGATAATACCCTGATAATCGTTTCGATAGCCGTAAATATAGCTACAAAGGGAGGACTTACCTGTGCCCGACTGAGCCTCCACCAGATAAATCTCCCCTTTACACCATTCTACCGTTTGATGCCACACCTCGGAATGCACTTCATTGCGACCCGCAAACACCTCAGGAAGGGTTTGCCGTAAGGTAATATTATTCATTCAACGATTTAGCTAAATCTACAATTTGTTTCAATACGTTTTCTTCTTGATTTTCCAACACGACCTCCATAGTTATTTTGGGATAATCAAGGGCCTTTATACAAATATAATCGAACAATCTCATAAATGCTACATTTTCTTGCATATCCATTAATGGAGTTATGTTTTTAGCCAAGGCCTGTACATCAAAGCGATAATACAAACGATTACCTTTCATATCATCCAGCCAATTCGCCGGAGATGTTTCCATTACCTGTACATTCGGACTCTTTATGCCCAAATAGAACTGATTTTCTCCCTTTAATCCGAAAGTAATCTCTCCCATCATAGGTATCGCCATGCTATATTCTTTATCTCCAGCTACCACTACAGGCATACCCGTGCCTTGCATCAACCCGCTTAAAGTTTCAAGGAATCCGATTCCTTCCCCTTTTTTCAATTCTACGTTCACTGTCATTTCCATACCACCCAACGTACTTGGCATCAATAAAGATAAATCTCCTTCTATAGCAGCAAACATCTTACGAAGAATGGGTTCCATTGGCTTCATTTGCTGGGCATACTGAGGATATTCCATTAACATATCAAATAGTTTTTCTCCTTTCACGCCAAAACCGGCCCACACTATCTGATTATCTTTAGGCATAAAAATTCCTTTTAAAGGCATAGTCATTTCCTCACTTTTCCTCGCCCACTCTTTAGCTGCCTCGGTTAGATAAAGCCCTTCCAATTGTGCCGTAATCTTGCCTTTTTCAAACTGACACGTCATTAACATGGAAAGATCAGATAAGAAAACATTTTCAGGTATCACTCCTTTTACCATAGCCATCATCTCAGGAGGCACCATAGTCCCAAGCGAAAACACAGCCGTCACATCGCCCCTCAAAGCTTCAAATGCCGCAACTTGCTCTTTTTTAGATAAAAAACTTTGTTCTTCTTTCTGATTTAACAAAGCAATACCTCGTTCTACTAATGAAGCATCTTTTCGAAGATTTCCAACCAATAAGAGAGCCGATTCGTTGAATGCAGCCACAACCTCTTTATCCAAAGAAACATAATATACTCCATTTTTCATTTCGAGAGCCGGGCATACTTTTTCTTCACTCAATTTATCGAATAAAACTTTCAGCTTTTTCTCATCATTTACTTTCACAATCAGACCCACTTCTCCCGCAGAAGTAAAATAGGCATATATCAGTTTAGAGAAATCTAATCCTGACTCATCCGGATTCTTCATTAATTCTAAAGCATAACTATACAAAGAGGAATCTACTTTATTCTTCAGAAACGCCTCAATATTTGCCCGTTCTGCCTCTCCATTTACACCTGCTTTTTTAGTAATCGATTTAGAATCAATCCCCATCACAATACCGGCATCTGCGGGTATTACCATACGGTAATCATTCTTCTTGCCACATGAAGTTATCAGTAACAAAATTATCGAACACAGCCATACGCCCAATCCTTTTTTCATAATTTATTCTATTTGATTAGTTAAGTTCAATATATGACAAGCCGCTAAAGCCGCTGTTTCAGTACGCAATCGGGATTTCCCTAAACTAACGGAACGGAAACCGAAAGCAATGGCTTTCTCTACTTCTTCCCGACTAAAATCTCCTTCCGGACCAATCAGTACCAGCGCATCCTCGCCAGGATTCAATACATTTTTTAATAAAGGCTTCTCTCCTTCATAACAATGCGCTATAAACTTCTGCCCTTTTCTTTCATATGATATAAACCTGTCGAAATCCGTCATTTCATTTAATATCGGTTTACGTGCTTTCAGTGACTGCTTCATAGCCGACACCAATATTTTTTCAATCCGTTCGGTTTTAATTACTTTACGTTCGGAAAAGCGACAATTCAAAAAAGTGAGTTCATCCAACCCTATTTCTGTTGCCTTCTCAGCAAACCATTCCGTACGATCCATATTTTTAGTGGGAGCCATAGCTATGTGTAAATGCCCTGTCCATAAAGGAGCTTGAGGTACGCACTCTTTCACCTCAAACAAACATCGTTTCCCACTAATATTTGTAATTTCAGCTTTATAGAAACAACCAAAGCCATCAGTGAGAAGTATTTCATCGCCTTGCGACAAACGCAATACTCTTACACAATGGGCGGCTTCTTCTTCAGGAAGTTCCTTTTTAACGACTATATCGGGAGTATAAAATAAATGCATTTAATCTTTTTTTTCCGGTATCGGCACATGTTTATACTTAAACATTAGGGCAAACAAAATAGCAACTATCAATGCATACGCTGCAAATATATACCACACTGTACTCCAATCGCCCACCGTATAAAAGTTTCCATTATATTCTATCGAATAAGTGAAATGGCTGACTACAGCCTGCGCACTTAATGTTCCAATAGTAGCCCCCAAACCGTTAGTCATAATCATGAACAATCCCTGCGCACTCGAACGTATGGACGGATCAGTTTCCTTATCCACAAACAACGAACCGGAAACATTAAAAAAGTCAAACGCTACACCGTACACAATCATAGAAAGTACAAACAACCACACTCCGGAACCAGGATTACCTAACCCGAAGAAAGCAAAACGCCCTACCCACGCCAACATGGCAATGAGCATCACTTTCTTAATACCAAAACGACGTAAAAAGAATGGAATAAGCAAGATACAAAGAGTTTCAGACATTTGAGAAAGCGAAATCAGCGCATTAGCATGATTTGCTCCAAACGTATCAGCATATTCGGCAATTCCTTTAAAACTAGTAATAAATGGATTCGCGAATCCGTTGGTTATTTGTAAAGACACACCCAATAGCATAGAAAATATGAAAAATAGAGCCATCTTTTTTTGTTTAAACAGAGTAAAAGCCCGAAGTCCTAAAGCCTCCACCAACGACTTCTTCCGATTTGAATGATCTACCGGACAATTCGGCAGAGTCTGTGCATAAACAGCAAGCACGATACTTAATGCGGCAGAAACAAAAAACTGGGAATAAGTTGTCTGAAAGCCCATACCATCGACAAAAAGCATAGAACAAATAAAACCGATAGTCCCAAATACCCGAATAGGAGGAAAATGTTTTATAGTGTCCATGCCCGCTCCCTCCAAGGCAGAATAGGCAACTGAATTAGATAAAGCCAAAGTAGGCATGTAAAAAGCTACACTAAACGAATATAAAGAGAATAAAATGGAAAAATCCACTTCACTGCCCGAAGTTAAACCGTAATACGCAGCACCTGCCATAAACAACCCTGCTAATAAGTGGCATAAGCCAAGCATTCGTTGGGCGGGTACCCATCTATCGGCTACAATTCCTATCAATGCCGGCATAAACATGGAAACGACACCTTGCATAGCATAAAACCAGCCGATACTTTCAGCCAAATTTACATTCACTAAATAACTTCCCATTGAGGTCAGATAAGCACCCCATACAGCGAATTGCAGGAAGTTCATTATAATAAGCCGGATTTTCAAATTCATACTTATTCCATTTTGTCCCGACAAACATACATAAAAAAACTGAAATAAAACATATTAAGAATAAAAAATAGAAGGACCTCATATAAAATAAGTCATGAAATAAACAAACGGCTCTGAACGTACGGGAGGAATTCTTCAGCAGATTCAGAAAAAGTCGGATAGAATGATGATTACTTATAGTTGTGTAATATCATTACTTATTCTTGTGAACCGAATTAAATAATCAGAAAGCTTCCAGCCGAAAAATCTATAATCAAAAAGCTATGCAAAAGTAGCCTCGATTCGTATGCTTATGACCATATCCCTCACTCACACGACGACTAATTATACATACAGGCGGATAAAACTATTTTCAAACCATCTCATCGATTTTCAAACAGTCTTATCCGCCTGTATGTCGGAAAAAGCGCAAAGGCATTTATTATTTCCTGTCAGATATCAGTTTTTAAAGTCTTTCTAACTGGGAAAAAAGAATAGCCGAAATAATTGTTTCTATTTCTTACGAATAAGTAACAGAGACTGACCGGCAGCATCACACATATTTACCTCTCCATTGCTAAGCACTTTATACTTAACAATCTTATCCAAGGCTGCAAGAATTGCATCTTCGGTTTCCATATGAGGGCACATCATACGAGTTGCACCGGCATTTCCGAAACTAATTTCCGATTTAACCGAATCAAGCTTTAAACCAGCAAAAAAACGGTTACAACTTGCGCTACCATAAATACGATTCTCTGCTCTGTCGAAACCGATAAAAGGCGCCTGCTCAACTTTTGAAGTATCTATAGCAGTGCCGTTTACAGCAACAATATCCCATTCACCAGTTAAAGCAACTGACGAAGCGCTATTTTTACTTGAAGAACATGCAGCTATTACAAAAGAGGCTACAATCGATAAGAGTAAAGTAACTTTTTTCATCTTTCAAATTATTTTAGTTCTGCTAATAAACAAATAAAGAGGTGCAAAGGTAGGCTATATTCTACAATTTCAAACATGGATTAACGCAGATTAACGCGTATCTTTGATTTTTCCTCTAATGTCCATAGAAAAAAAGAGGAATTATTTACCACGTCTTGAAAAAAAGCAGTATCTTTGTAGTATAAACTTAATATTAATTGAACGCAGATATGAAAACAACTTTCTTATTAGCTTCTACTATTCTTTTATTCAACACCCTGACAGTTTCGGCACAAAATGATTATTTTGTAAAAACTCAACAAGCAGCATCTACGGAACAAAACAAAGAATCCACTACGACACCGGAAGAAGATTTTATTAACGCCAACTTCCGTTATTACAGCCTGTGTGATTGGCAACCAGGCATGAAATTCATGGTTCTTCCCGAACGGAAAGACTTAATTATCCCCACCTTTAAATCAAAGGAAACAGGAAAAAATGTAAGTAGCGGTGACTTGAAATACAAAATATTCGAATATCTTGGTGTAGAAGAAACAGAACAAGGATATCTGCATTTCATGTTCGATTGCGAAAACAAAACGTATTATCATGAAGTGAAAAACACGTCGTTAGGCGACTATTGCTCCAAACCAAAGGCGGGAATCAACACGTTGGCTTTCTTAGGCGATGTAGATATTGCTAAGAATCTGCTTATCGGACAAACTTTTTACACCCGTGCCGAAAAATATCGCGTAGACGAAAACAATGCTGCTGGAGGTTATAAAGAAATAGAAATTCCTAACAATACAAAAGTAACAGTGACAGGTATAGGAGTGGGAAGCCGTTCTTTCCCTGTAAAAATAGTAGTAAAAGATGATAAGGGACGAGAATTCTATCAATCTGTGGCTATTTCTAAAACGAACAGCGGCATGGTAGATACAGAATTTATTATGGACCTAAAACCCATGTGGTTTCCTAATTCTTTTGCTCTGAATGATGCAAACAAAAGTGTACAGGAAAACCTGATGGAACAATATGCAGGAAAAGATGTGTATGCAAAAGAAAACTGCGATATGAACAGTGAGAAAGGTCCAAAACGCATCAACCGTTACAAACAGTTTGTTATTAAAGACATTGAAGCCATCAATAACTCACCTTATGTCAAGATGACTCTACTTGACTTGGAAGGAAACACTTACACAAAGGAAATCACGTTTAAACGATCAAGTGTAGCCGGAGATATTGCCGGAGAACATGAAAACTTCTTTACCGATGTCTTCGGCCAAGGGAACTTACGTTCCCGTTATCCGAAAATTGACGATAAGACATGGGATCTCATCAGCAAAGGTGAAATAAAACTAGGGATGAGCCCTGACGAATGTCGTATGGCTAAAGGAAATCCGTTACGCGTACATAAAAACCATGAAGAAGCAAGAGAAGACTGGTTCTATGAAGACCACTCAATTCTTACTTTCAAGCATGGCAAATTAGCAGAAATCAATTAATCATCAATCTTATAAACAAGTTATTGAAATAAATGGGTAAAGTTTTAATTATCGGCGCAGGAGGTGTAGGAACAGTTGTTGCGCATAAAGTAGCACAAAATCCGGATGTGTTTACGGATATAATGATTGCAAGTCGTACCAAATCTAAATGCGACGCTGTGGTAAAAGCCATTGGCAACCCGTCTATCCGTACAGCACAGGTGGATGCCGACAACGTAAACGAACTGGTAACTTTGTTTAATGAATTCAAGCCGGAAATTGTTATCAATGTTGCGCTTCCTTATCAGGACCTCACCATTATGGAGGCTTGTTTGAAAACCGGTGTTAATTATTTAGATACAGCTAACTATGAACCAAAAGATGTAGCACACTTTGAATACAGTTGGCAATGGGCGTATAAAAAACGTTTCGAAGAAGCTGGATTGACAGCTATCTTAGGGTGTGGATTCGACCCGGGGGTAAGCGGTATTTATACAGCATACGCAGCAAAACATTATTTCGATGAAATACATTATCTGGACATTGTAGATTGCAATGCGGGAAACCACCATAAAGCATTTGCCACCAACTTTAATCCGGAAATAAATATCCGGGAGATTACCCAAAACGGACGCTATTACGAGAACGGTGAATGGGTAACAACCAAGCCTTTAGAGATTCATAAGGCTCTTACTTACCCAAATATCGGCCCGCGCGATTCATATTTGCTTTATCATGAAGAACTGGAGTCGTTGGTAAAAAATTATCCGACAATTAAGCGTGCACGTTTCTGGATGACTTTCGGTCAAGAATACCTAACCCATTTACGAGTAATCCAAAACATCGGCATGGCTCGTATTGATGAAGTGGAATATAATGGTATGAAGATTGTTCCGTTGCAATTTCTGAAAGCCGTATTGCCTAACCCACAAGACTTAGGCGAAAACTATGAAGGGGAAACTTCAATCGGTTGCCGTATTCGTGGTATCAAAGACGGAAAAGAGCATACCTATTATATATACAACAATTGCAGCCACCAGGCAGCTTATAAAGAAACAGGCATGCAGGGTGTAAGCTATACGACCGGTGTTCCTGCCATGATTGGCGCAATGATGTTCCTCAAAGGCTTATGGAAAAAGCCGGGTGTATTCAATGTCGAGGAATTTGATCCGGATCCATTCATGGAACAACTAAACAAGCAAGGACTGCCCTGGCATGAAGTGTTCGATAAAGATTTAGAAGTTTAATCAGTTGAAAGTTTAGAATGTAGAGTGAGAGACCTTCATGTAAATACTTACTCTCAATTCCCAACTTTCAATCCTTAATTTAATAAAGAAGTGAAAGTAGGAGATAAAGCACCCGAAATACTCGGGCTTGATGAAAACGGAAACGAAATCCGTCTCAGTAATTACAAAGGACATAAAGTGGTACTTTATTTTTATCCTAAAGATAATACCTCAGGCTGCACAGCCGAGGCCTGTAGTTTTCGCGACGGTTACAGTGATCTTCGCAAAGCTGGATACGAAGTAATTGGAGTAAGTGTAGATAACGCTAAATCACACCAAAAATTCATTGAAAAAAATCAGCTACCTTTCCCGTTAATTGCTGATACGGATAAAAAACTGGTGGAACAGTTTGGTGTGTGGGGAGAAAAAAGCATGTACGGACGCAAGTATATGGGCACATTTCGCACCACTTTTATCATCAATGAAGAAGGCGTGATTGAACGTATCTTCACTCCAAAAGAAATAAAAACAAAAGAGCATGCTCAACAAATTTTATAAATATTAATTATATGGCAAAAAAAGAAAATAACGATATAGAACCGGGAAGCGTAAATGATAAGCTAAAAGCGCTTCAAACGGCTATGGACAAAATAGAAAAGAGTTTTGGTAAAGGTTCCATCATGAAACTCGGCGACGAGAATATTCAGGAGGTGGAAGTGATACCTACCGGATCAATTGGCCTGAACGCAGCATTAGGCGTAGGTGGCTATCCACGTGGACGTGTCATCGAGATTTATGGCCCGGAATCATCCGGCAAAACAACCCTGGCTATCCATGCTATAGCCGAGGCACAAAAAGCGGGAGGCATTGCCGCATTCATTGATGCCGAACATGCTTTTGACCGTTTTTACGCTGCAAAATTGGGTGTAGACGTAGAGAATCTGTGGATTTCCCAACCAGATAATGGCGAACAAGCTCTGGAGATTGCCGAGCAGTTGATTCGTTCCTCTGCAATCGACATTATTGTTATCGATTCTGTCGCCGCTCTGACTCCGAAAGCTGAAATTGACGGCGATATGGGTGAAAACAAAGTGGGATTACAAGCGCGCCTTATGTCTCAGGCTTTACGTAAGCTGACTTCCACAATCAACAAGACCAAAACAACTTGTATTTTTATTAATCAATTACGTGAGAAAATCGGAGTTATGTTCGGTAACCCTGAAACCACAACCGGTGGTAACGCTTTGAAGTTCTACGCTTCGGTACGGTTGGACATCCGTGGATCGCAACAGTTGAAAGATGGTGACGAAGTGATTGGCAAGCAAACGAAAGTAAAAGTAGTGAAAAATAAGGTTGCTCCCCCATTCCGTAAAGCGGAATTCGACATCATGTTTGGAGAAGGTATTTCTAGAACCGGTGAAATTATTGATTTAGGTGCCGATCTGGGAATTCTCAAAAAGAGTGGTTCTTGGTATAGCTACAATGACACGAAAATCGGACAGGGACGAGACGCCGCAAAACAATGCATGGCCGACAATCCTGAACTGGCCGAAGAATTAGAAAAACTTATCTTCGAGAAACTGAAAGATAAAAAGATGTAAAACCAGTTAATATGCTGTCATTCGGAAGAAATTCTTTTATTTTACTTCCGAATGACAGAATTTTCATCATTACTACCTAAAGGTATTCTTTCATATAACATAATCAAATCCTTACGCTTCTTCATGCTCAATCAAACAAGTATCAGCTGAAGAAGAGAATGAATTACCTGAAAAAGAGTTTACCTGTCAACTTAAAATAACACACTATATGATTAACCCTGTCTATTCTCCCGCACCGGAACGATACAACAGCGGAATGAAATATCGCCGTTGTGGAAAAAGCGGTATCCTGTTACCTGAAATATCTCTAGGTTTATGGCATAACTTTGGTGATGTGAACCCATTTGCCAACTCACAAGCAATGGCACACTATGCCTTCGACCAAGGTATTACGCACTTCGACCTCGCTAACAACTATGGTCCGTCATTCGGTTCCGCCGAAGAAACATTCGGTCTGATCATGAAAAAATCTTTCATGCCCTATCGGGACGAACTGTTCATCTCAACCAAGGCCGGACACGAGATGTGGCCCGGTCCCTACGGCAACTGGGGTTCCCGTAAATCGCTAATTAACAGCCTCGACCAAAGCCTAAAGCGAATGCACCTCGAATATGTCGATATCTTTTATTCTCACCGCTATGACCCCGATACACCTCTTGAAGAAACACTACAGGCACTTGTCGATATTGTACGGCAGGGAAAAGCTTTATATGTAGGATTGTCGAAATATCCCGTAGAAAAAGCGACCCTAGCTTATCGGTATTTGGAAGAACGAGATGTACATTGTCTGCTCTATCAGGGAAAATACAATCTGTTCCATCGTGAACCGGAGAAACAAGGGATTTTACAACAAGCTAAAGATAACGGCACCGGATTCATTGCATTCTCTCCGCTGGCACAAGGATTACTTACTAACCGTTATTTAAACGGAATCCCTGAAAACTCCCGTATGGCTCATAATAACTTTTTAAAGAAAGAAAGCCTAACGAACGAAACCTTGGAAAGAATAAAGGCTTTGAATGAGCTTGCCGCTCAACGTGGACAGACGCTTGCCGAAATGGCACTAGCGTGGTTATTAAAAGATGAATTAGTTACCAGCGTTATCATCGGCGCAAGTTCAGTAACACAACTGTCTGACAATCTTAAAGCCATAGAGAATACCACATTTACTTCAGCCGAACTTGAAAAAATAGAGTATATTATTGGCCAGTAAATGCTTCTCCAGTAAAATCCCTACCAGGTAAGCATTCAAAAACAGTAAAAGCGTAATGGTCAAAAGAACATGCCTAGAAAAGAAGCTTACCAAATAAACAGGCAAAGAGTTAGCCATTACATGGATGATTTTTATTTACAAGTAAAAAGTAACAAAAAGAAAAGGCACATAAGGTATTTCAGAAATGAAATATATCTTTTATAATGAACGTTCATTATCGACATAACGAACGTTCATTGTCCTGTAAACGAACGTTCGTTTCCAAAAGAATAAGCGTTCATTTATTTCTTTATTATTTATAACGTGAAGATGGCGAAGGTTATATGATAAAAGAAATAGACTTTTCAGTCCTCTTCATCCTCCTCAAAATCGAAATTAAACTCATCTAAGAACTCAGGAGCAGTAAACTCATCCAAACTACGACGATCTTTCTTAGTCGGTCTGCCGGTTCCTCGAGCTCTGTCTACAAAACCGCTTATGCGACTCAACTCCAATAGTTCATACTGGTCTGATGTCGTTACATTCTCCATCATTTCGGGAACAAGCTTAGCCCCTACCCGTTTCTCTATGGCTTGTAACACTTTAAAGGAGTAAGTGATAGGTGGCTTACGCACCTGAATAATCTCTCCCGGTTTTATCATCCGAGAAGGTTTTATCTGCACACCGTTGATACTAATACGCCCTTTCTTGCATGCCTCAGCTGCAATGGTACGGGTTTTAAATATACGGACGGCCCAAAGCCATTTATCAATTCTTGCTTCACCCATTTATTTCTTGTTATATTGATTCATAGTGATGTCAATACCTGCCAGACAAAAACTCTTGATAATGTCGATAGCCAAAGCCACTCGTTCATCCATCGTTTTCATATCCTCTTCAGTAAAATGCCCGAGTACAAAATCAATCTGTCCTCCACGAGGAAAATCGTTACCAATGCCAAACCGCAAACGTGCATAGTTCTGAGTACCCAATGTTGCGGCAATATGCTTCAATCCATTGTGACCGGCATCGCTTCCCTTCCCTTTCAAACGAAGCGCTCCAAACGGTAAAGCCAAATCATCAACCACAACCAGTACATTCTCTAAAGGTACCTTTTCCTGCTGCATCCAGTAACGAACAGCATTTCCACTCAGATTCATATAAGTAGAAGGTTTCAGCAATATCAACTGCCTCCCCTTCAATGAGAGCGTAGCGGTAGCTCCATAGCGGCTATCACTGAAAACAATATTGGATGCCTTAGCTAAGGCATCCAATACTCTAAATCCTATATTGTGGCGGGTATCGCGATATTCATTGCCGATATTTCCCAACCCTACAATCAAATATTTCATTGAAAGGAATTAACTGAAAACTACAGTTCTATTATTTAACCGCAGCGGCAGCACCTCTAGCGGCACGAGTTAATTTAACACCACAAACAACGGTTTCTTTTGCATTCAAAATTTCCAAACCTTCAAATGAAAGTTCACCTACCTTGATTGTTTTACCTAAACCGAGGTTTGTTACATTGATAACCAACTTCTCAGGAATCTTATCGTATGTAGCTTTTACTTTCAGTTTACGAACCTGTAATTGCAATTTACCACCGGCACGTACACCTTCTGCCAAACCTTCCAAAGCAACAGGAACTTCCATTACAATAGGTTTATCTTCAGAAATCTGATAGAAATCAACATGAAGGATATTATCTTTTACCGGGTGGAATTGAATTTCTTTCATGATAGCCTTGCAGCTTTGTCCGTCAATATCCAAATTTACCGCATAGATGTGCGGAGTATAAACCAAGTTGCGAAGACCGTCATTAGTTACGGTAAAAGGAGTAGCAACAGGTTTTCCATTTTCATCTTTCTTTACGCCGTACAATATGCAAGGAACTGCATCAACTTTACGAATTTCACGAGTACCTTTTTTACCGAGTTCTGTTCTGGCGGTACCTTTTACATCAATTGTTTTCATTTGTTTTAATTAATTGTGTTACTCTAAATTAAGTTTATTCTCTATTGCTTAATTCACCATCACACGATGTGTAATAATCACACGATGTTCAAAAAGCGGGTGCAAAGGTAGATTTTATTTCCCAAAAATCAAAGAGTTAAAGGCTAAAAATCTATATCAATTTTTATTTCCTCATCTGCAAGGGGAGCCCCTGTCCCTTCTTTTTCCTCCTGATCTCCCATCTGTTTAGGAAGAGCCGATCCCTGTTCGTCCGTAATAAAACGTATGGCTTCGGTCAATCCGCCTATAAACTTTTCAAAATCTTCCTTATATAAAAAGATTTTATGTTTCTCAAAACTTACTTGCGAATCATCTCCCTCACCCGACACAATTTTTTTACTTTCAGTAATAGCTAAAAACATCTCTTCTTTACGGTTTTTCTTCACATCCAAGTAATAGATACGCTTGCCGGCTTTAATAGATTTGGAGAAAACGATCTCCTTATCAGCTTCCACTGCACTTTTCTTTTTAAGTTCATCCATAGTTCAAAGTCATGTATTTAAAATCGGCTTCAAAATTGCTTAAAATTTTCATATCAAGCAAAAGAAATAGAAAGAAACTTCTATATTGAAACAAATATTAGGGAGCCTAAAACTTTTTTCCTCTAAAAAATTGTAATTTGTTTGTGTTAAATAAGGAATTTACCTACTTTTGCCACTCCTTAGTAAATATTATTAAAGTTATGATTAACAGAGTTCTTATTCGTTTGAAGATTGTGCAGATAGTATATGCTTACTATCAGAATGGCGGAAAAAATTTAGAGACCGCAGAAAAAGAGCTATTTTTCAGCTTGTCGAAAGCGTACGATCTTTACAATTACTTATTACTATTAATGGTAGAAGTAACTAAGTATGCGAATAAACGTATTATGGCAGCTAAAAACAAACTCAAGCCTACTAAAGAAGAGTTACTGCCGAACATGAAATTTGTAGAAAACCGTTTTATTGCCCAACTCGAAATCAACGAACAGCTTTCTGATTTCGTAAATAACCAAAAGAAAACGTGGGACAACGAACCCGAATGTATTAAAGCCTTATACGAGAAAATCGTAAACAGCGAATATTATAAAGAGTATATGGCCGAGGAAACTTCTTCCTATGAGGCTGATCGTGAATTGTGGCGTAAACTTTACAAAAACATTATTTTCAATAACGAAAAATTGGATCAATGTTTGGAAGATCAAAGTCTGTATTGGAATGATGACAAAGAAGTCGTAGATACGTTCGTATTGAAAACCATCAAACGCTTTGAAGAAAAGGCCGGTTCAAAACAACCTCTTTTACCCGAATTCAAAGACGAAGAAGATCAAGACTTTGCACGCCGTTTATTCCGACGCACCATTCTTAACGCAGATTACTATCGTCATCTCTTGAGCGAAAATACCAAAAATTGGGAATTAGACCGTGTAGCGTTCATGGATGTAATCATTATGCAAATTGCTTTGGCAGAAATTTTAAGTTTCCCGAACATTCCTGTCAGTGTTTCGTTAAATGAATATGTAGAGATTGCCAAACTTTACAGCACAGCTAAAAGCGGTGCCTTTATTAACGGTATGTTGGACAATATTGTTAATCAATTAAAAAAAGATAATAAACTAACCAAGAATTAAATATCTTTGTTAGTTGTTCTTCGGAACGATTTATATTAAACATTAATAATTAAAGATTATGAGCTTATTAACAGTTTTTCTACAAGCAGGTGGTTCAAACCTTTCGTTTATTGTAATGATGGTTGCCATCTTCGCTATTATGTACTTCTTTATGATTCGTCCTCAGAACAAGAAGCAAAAACAAATTATGAATTTCCGTAAGAATTTGGAAATCGGACAGTCGGTTGTTACAGCCGGAGGAATCTACGGAAAAATTAAAGAACTCGAAGATAACGTTGTCGTTTTAGAAATCGCAGCGAATGTAAAGATTAGAATCGACCGTAATTCAATTTTCGCAGACGCTCCTACTACACAACAGCAAAACGCTGCAAAATAAGGGAGTTTAAGATGCCCGACAAAAAGAACATACGAACAAATATTTCCAAAATTACCAAACAAATCAGGGACTTCCTGCTCAGTAGAAAGAACAGGGAGTTTCTGATTTTTTTATTTTTCTTTTTTGTAGCTTCTTTTTTCTGGCTCATCCAAACCTTAAACTATGACTACGAAGCGGAATTTGCCATTCCTCTACGATTAAAAAATGTACCTGATGATGTGGTGCTCACTTTACCGCCGCCGCAAGAAGTACGCGTCACAGTAAAAGATAAGGGCACTGTATTAATGAATTATTTATTTGGCCAGAGCTTTTATCCTATAACCTTAGATTTCAAAGATTATTCCAAATCGGGAAATCAGATAAGGCTTCTTTCCAGCAACTTACAGAAGTTCATCGCTTCACAATTGCTCATCTCTTCAAGGATAACCTCTATGAAACCAGATACATTGGATATTATCTATACAAGGGAAAAAGCAAAAAAAGTGCCTGTGCAATTGGTTGGACATTACACAGCCGGGCAACAGTATTACATTTCGAAAGTACAATACCGTCCGGACTCGGTGACAGTTTTTGCTCCCGAAAAGATATTGGATACAATCCGTTATGCTTACACAGAACCGATAGAACTGAAAAATATGACGGATACTACCGTAACACGTACGGTGTTGAAAAGAATAAAAGGAGCCAAATTTGTACCAAACTTTATTGACATACGCTTTTTAGTAGATATTTATACGGAAAAAACAGTAGAAGTCCCCATCAAAGGAACCGGTTTCCCCATTAACAAATCATTAAAAACCTTTCCCTCGAAGGTTAAGGTTACTTTCCAAGTGGGGTTAAGCCGTTTTAAAGATATAACGGCCGACTATTTCAGTATTGAAATTCCATATAAAGAACTTCTGAAATGCAAAAACGATAAGTATACGGTAAAATTAAAGAATATGCCGAAAGATGTCGGTCATATACGAATCTCTCCTAGTGAAATAGACTTCTTAATAGAACAGAACACATCGAATGACAATTAAACTAGGTATTACCGGAGGTATCGGTAGTGGAAAATCGGTTGTGTCCCACTTACTTGGCATAATGGGAATTCCGGTTTATCTGACGGATAACGAAGCTAAGCGCTTAACAAACGAAGACTCCGAAATCCGCCGGCAACTCATCACTTTACTGGGAACAGAAGTATATTTACCCGATGGTTCACTAAACCGTCCTTATCTTGCCGCTTACTTGTTTGCCAAAGAGGAACACGCCAACCAAATTAATGCCATTATCCATCCACGTGTAAAGGAAGATTTCATACAATGGTGTAAAAAACATGCTGATTATCCGATAATAGCCGTAGAATCAGCTATTCTGATAGAAGCCGGCTTTGCCGAAACAGTCGACCGAATCGTTATGGTGTACGCTCCGTTGGAACTACGCTTGCAACGCGCCATGCTACGGGATAAGGCTTCAGAAGAACAAATTCGCAACCGCATACTCCGTCAGATGAGTGATGAAGAAAAATGCCATATGGCAGATATCGTGATTACCAATGACGAAAAGACCCCTCTCCTACCACAAGTGCTAAAGTTACTAAAGTGATTTTCTTCCCGTACAAACAAACGGAGCAAAGATGGGGCTATCCAAAAAATAAAAATTGAATTAGCTAAAGTAATAAATTGTAACTGAATAAATAAAAGTGCCACTTTAACCTATAAGAATTAGATATGAAGTGGCGCTTTCTTCTATACTTGGGTACTATCAATTCTAAATTGAAAGATTTACTTTAAACTTTCAGACTTTTTAGACAATCCTCCTATAATTTATCTTTAATATCAAGTTTAAGAGGCTGGATTCTCAGTTTTTTTATATCAAATAAAGAAATGATATTTATGAATACGGACTATTTTATTCTAAAAAACGAATAGCAACCATTAGATTATCAGATAACCTAAGAATAAACTATTAATATTCAAAAGATATACCAACCAACACTTTATACTAGTTACAAAATGAAAGTAAAATCCAATCCTTGCTATTCATATCTCACAAACACACTCACTTACTGATTGCATAATCTATCCAATGCCAAACAAAAACGAATCTTTACCATTCAAAATGACAAAATTATCTACAAGTAAGCAGAGTTCCGTTTCCTAATATTTGTTTAATAAAAACTTTTTTTGTTGCTATTACTTTGTTAGTATCCGCTATGAATAGTACTTTTGCATTAAGAATTGTAAAAACAATAAATACGAAAAGCTATGTTGAAAACTATTTTGTCTATCTCGGGTAAACCGGGATTGTTTAAATTGATTTCCCAAGGAAGAAATATGCTGATAGTGGAAACACTTGATGATACAAAAAAACGTCTACCGGCTCGCGGTAACGATAAAGTGACTTCATTAGGCGACATTTCCATGTATACAACCGAAGATGATATCCCATTGAGCAAAGTGCTGGAAGCGGTAAAAGCTAAAGAAAACGGAGCTCCGGTATCCCTTAATATCAAAAAAGCTTCTGCACAAGAATTGCAAAGCTATTTTGCCGAAGTACTGCCTAACTTCGATCGTGACCGTGTTTACAATAATGATATCAAGAAGTTGCTTTCATGGTACAACATTCTAATTCAGAACGGTATTACGGAATTTGAAGAGAAAACAACAGAAGAAGTAGCTGAGGAAGAAACTAAAGTTACTGAATAATTTCTGTTTCTCCTCTCAAATTAACCCCGTAAATTGTAACAAACAAAAGATTTAAATCTAAATTACAAGCCTGAAGTCCTGAAAAACGGTAGATACAAGTGTAAACACTCCGTTTTTCAGGACTTCCTTTATTGATTCAGAACCATACAACCGGATTCCAATTTCCAATCAAATCCCTTCACTACATTCGGTTTCTTCTGAACATTCTTTCGGCTCATTCTTAGCTGTTTATTCGTAAGAGATCACCATTATCCGTAAAAGCCAAATACACCAAAAAAGAATTCAATAAAGCCTTCCAGAAACAGATCGATACAGATTAGAATTAAATAAAAAAACAGATTACACAGGCTCATACCTTGTTAGTATATCCCGTGTAATCTGCAATTATAAACTCATCTGCGTTTTAATTTCTGAATATCAACCCATCACCTCCTGTCTCCACAATAATCGGCTTGCTCCGATCTACTTCTTGCGATAACAGTTTTTTCGACAAATCATTCAATAAATAACGTTGGATAGCACGTTTCACCGGACGAGCTCCGAACTCAGGATCGTAACCCGTACTTGCAATAAAACGAATTGCCTCGTCGGTCATTTCCAAAGTTACGCCATTATTTGCCAGCATATTTTTGATACCATCGATCTGTAACATCACAATCTGCTCAATTTCTTCTTTATTTAACGGCAGGAACATAATGGTTTCATCTATACGATTCAGAAATTCCGGACGGATAGTCTTCTTTAACATGGAAAGTACCTCCTTCTTGGTTTCTTCAATCACCACTTCCCGATTTTCGTCATTGATCTTCTCAAACTGGCTCTGAATATAAGTGCTACCCAAATTGGAAGTCATGATAATAATGGTATTCTTAAAATTCACCGTACGTCCTTTATTATCTGTCAACCGACCATCATCAAGCACTTGTAGCAAGATATTAAATACATCTGGATGCGCCTTCTCTATCTCATCAAACAATACAACAGAATAAGGTTTACGCCGCACTGCCTCAGTCAATTGTCCGCCCTCATCATATCCTATATATCCCGGAGGCGCTCCAATCAAACGTGAAACAGAATGTTTCTCCTGATACTCACTCATATCAATACGTGTCATCAACGATTCGTCATCGAATAAATACTCTGCCAAAGCTTTCGCCAATTCCGTCTTACCGACACCTGTAGTGCCTAAAAAGATAAACGAACCGATAGGGCGTTTTGGATCTTGCAATCCGGCACGGCTCCGGCGCACTGCATCAGACACAGCGGTAATCGCCTCATCTTGTCCTACCACACGTAAATGAAGTTCTTCTTCCAAGTGTAACAGTTTGTCACGCTCACTTTGCAACATCTTGCTAACCGGAATACCCGTCCAACGAGATACCACATCAGCAATATCTTCGGCCGTCACCTCTTCTTTAATCATAGCCGAATCACCTTGTTGGTGTTTCAGTTCAGTCTGTATATGAGCAATTTCATCATTCAACGCCTGCAATTTACCGTAACGAATTTCGGCTACTTTTCCATAATCACCTTCCCGTTCCGCTTTGTCCGCTTCAAATTTCAACTGCTCTATCTCTTGCTTATTTTGCTGAATCTTATTCACCAAAGCTTTCTCACTCTGCCATTTAGCCTTATAAGAGTTCTCCTGTTCTTTCAACTCGGCAATCTCTTTATTCAACTGTTTTAGTTTTACTTCATCCTTTTCCCGCTTAATGGCTTCGCGCTCAATTTCCAATTGTTTCAAGTGACGAGATATTTCATCCAACTCTTCCGGTACAGAATCACGTTCCATACGAAGCTTTGCAGCAGCCTCATCCATCAGGTCGATAGCTTTATCCGGCAAAAAACGGTCGGTAATATATCGATTAGAAAGCTCTACCGCTGCTATAATCGCATCATCTTTAATACGTACCTTATGGTGATTCTCGTAACGCTCTTTCAACCCACGAAGAATGGAAATAGTACTCAAAGTATCCGGTTCGTTTACCATCACCGTTTGGAAACGACGCTCCAACGCCTTATCTTTCTCAAAGTATTTTTGATACTCATTCAATGTTGTCGCACCGATAGAACGCAACTCACCACGTGCCAACGCGGGTTTCAATATATTGGCAGCATCCATAGCGCCTTCACCTTTTCCGGCACCCACCAAAGTATGGATTTCATCAATAAATAGAATAATATTTCCTTCCGATTTTATTACTTCATTGATAACGGATTTTAAACGCTCCTCAAACTCACCCTTATATTTGGCACCAGCCACTAAAGCACCCATATCCAACGAATAGATCTGTTTGTCTTTCAAATTCTCCGGTACATCACCGCGCAAGATACGGTGCGCCAACCCCTCTACAATAGCCGTTTTACCAGTACCCGGTTCACCTATCAATATCGGGTTGTTTTTCGTACGGCGACTCAAAATTTGTAATACCCGTCGTATCTCTTCATCCCGCCCGATAACCGGATCGAGCTTGCCGCTACGTGCCGCTTCATTCAAATTGATAGCATATTTACTCAACGACTGATAGGTATCCTCACTGGATTGCGAAGTCACCTTCTCGCCTTTCCTCAACTCGGTAATGGCGGCTTTCAAGTCTCTTTCCGTCATACCGGCATCCTTTAAAATAGTAGATACTGTACTCTTTACATTCAACAATGCTAAAATTATTTCCTCTAAAGCTACATACTCATCCCCCATTTCTTTGGCATATTGAGTAGCCTTTTGCAACACTTCGTTGCTTTCACGGCTTAAATAAGGTTCTCCGCCCGATACTTTCGGCAAAGATTCCATTTGGCGGTCGATTATAAGGGCAATCTGTTGCGCATTCATTCCCAACTTTTGGAAAATGAAGTTCGTTACATTCTCGCCTACTTTCAACACTCCCGCCATCAAATGAACAGGTTCAATAGCCTGCTGTCCACGGCTCTGGACTGCATTTACCGCTTCTTGCACAGCCTCCTGCGATTTGATTGTAAAATTGTTAAAGTTCATATAGTTGTCTCCTTTCTTTATATTTCATTTTCAGATATCTATATAGCATGCGTCAAACTGTTTGCCAATCCTTCCTATTTGACATATTGTCAGATATATAACTCACAACAACTGAACTTTTGTCTTGTTCAAAAGACAGATAGCCTACTCCTCATTAGGCCTCATAAGATACTTATCATCATAATTTAGAAGGTAAACTTTAATATCCTTCACTATAAAATCCCCTACATAGGGAAGCAGTTCTTTATTATATCCAAATTTCTCTTCCGGTATTCGCTGCCAAACCTTATAAGCTTCCACATGAGTATCTTCAAAATATATGTCGAACCCAAATATAGGCTCATTTGTACGAAATCTGCGTAAAATTTCTTCTCTAGATTGATACTCCAACCGAATCCCCTCAGCATATGATTTAGCTTCAGGATCTATATATGGACTAGTTTCAAGCAGAGAAACATCTTCTATTGGAAGCATTGCCTCCAAAAGAGGATACATAAGACCAACCTTTTTCCCTTTAAAAAGAGACAGATTCTTTTCTACAAAAAAATATTTCATAAATCGAGCCGTATCCTGTATACTTCTACATTCTTCTAAAGATTTAAATTGTTGGGAATACGAGGCTTCACAAATAACGATTAATGCAATCAGTAAACCAAATAATCTTTTCATAAGCCTTCGTATTTTAAAGGTTCACAGCGAACAGCAAAAAACACTATTAAAATCATACACAAAAAATAGTTTAACAATCCATTTTTGTCATAGCCATTTGAAATGTAAATAACATATCAGTCGGAGAAGAAGGAGAGGCATTCCATTTCCCACATCAATTAAAAGATATATCACGTTACCACAAGGATCAGGATAGTGAATCAATAAAACGGCATTTACATAGATTATAGTATTATTAAGATTTATGTCGCCTAATATAAGCAATAATAATAAAAATTACTATTATTTTCTTTAAAATAATTGCATTTCACAGAAGTAAAAGTAATATGAATATCCCATCTGCAGAAAGTCCTTGTTTTGTTAGGGGAAAGCATTGAAGAAAAAACAATTACCTCAGGATTCCCAGACTATAAGATTATAGTTTAGTTATATCCAAGACTTGATAGATAACCGCCCATTTTCCCTTTTATACAAAACTAGGTTCATTTATACATATAAGTAACCTTTCATCTACCAACCCATTAGGATGCATCCCTGTAAAATACAAGCATATACACATAATACAAACTTTTTCCTTGGGGAAAGAAAAAGTGAAATACCTTATTCCAAGAGAAAAAGAAGAGAAAAGAAAAAGAAATACGTAAATCCAAGGGGAGAAGCTTAAAATTCACAAGAATTCATCCTGCCATGCAGTGCTATAAATCTTAGGTTTCAAGACAACAAAACTTAGAAATGTGCATAACTCTAGGATAATTGTTCTGTATCTCACTCTTTTTACTAACTTTGCCCCACTAAACAAAATAGTAGTATGAAACAAAAATTCAAAGCGGATGCGGCTATCTTTATCGATGCAGCTTATCTGGATAGAACGGGAAAAGGGCTGTCACAATTCTTCAGCAACAATGTGCTAGGACATCCGTTACCCAAAGCTGATTTCGGTACATTTATCAACAGTATCGCTTTTCAAATGGGCTTTGAACCGGGAGAACGAAATATCATGGTGTACCTTACCCGAGAAGGCAGAGAAGAGAAATTCACTTTTTGCACTCCATCCGATTTGGCTGAAGAATTTCACGATAATTGTTACCGTGACAGTATGGGACAATTTATTTTCTGGTCGCTCCCTACCTTAGGGCATGATACAAGTTGTAATGCCGCACTCGAACTGGCACAGTTCCTTTGTACAGAGGAAAAGACATCTCTTGCGGCTTTAATTGTTGATTTAAACGAATGTCCGCCACGAAGTGTGGAAAACCTTGCGACGATAAAGGAAACCCAATTCATATCTTTCAGTATGAATCCGAAAGACGGAGAAACATTTCCTAACTTCCGGCATGAAGAATTAGGGCATTCGCTACTTAATTCCTTCGGGATTACTCCTAAAGATTTAAAGTAACATACGGAGGCAAGGAAAAAAGCATGAAAGTAAGGGATAAAATAAGCACTCCTTTATTGACATCATCATGAACTTGCAAAATCTAAATAACTGAATAGAATGTCCGATTTCAGACTAAAAGTATTTTGTTGCGTAGCACGCAGTCTCAGTTATACAAAAGCGGCGCAGGAGCTATTTATCAGCCAACCCGCCACAACTAAACATGTGCAAGAGTTAGAATCGCAATATAAGGTTCGCCTGTTCGAACGTTTGGGAAATAAAATCGCTTTAACTGAAGCAGGAAAATTATTGTTAGAACGCAGCGAGCATATTCTGGAGGAATATAACCGGCTTGCCTATGAAATGAGTCTTCTTCAGGGAGAATATACCGGCGAATTGCGCTTGGGCGCCAGCACTACTATAGCGCAATACGTGTTGCCTCCTTTATTGGCGCAATTCACTTCCAAATTTCCGAAAGTAAAAGTATCACTACTTAATGGAAATACACGGGAGATAGAACAGGCTTTGCAAGAACATCAGATTGATTTAGGACTGGTTGAGGGCATATCCCGTCTACCTAACCTGAAATATACCTATTTCTTAGATGACGAACTGGTTGCCATTCTCCGCACTGGAGGAAAAGACGGGCTAAACATACCCGAAGAGATTTCGCCGGAAGAATTGGAACGTCTTCCTTTGGTTCTCAGGGAACGTGGTTCTGGTACATTAGACGTCATAGAGCAAGCACTTATGCAACACCACATTAAATTGAGCTCGCTCAACATAGTCATGCATCTAGGCAGCACGGAAAGCATTAAACGTTTCCTGGAATGTGCAGATTGTTTGGGTATCATCTCCATTCGCAGCGTAACAAGAGAATTGCAAGCCGGCAAATTCCGCGTAGTGGAAATCAAAGATATGCCTATGTATCGTGAATTGAATTTCGTACAGCCACAGGGACAGGAAGGCGGGCTTCCTCAGACATTCATTGATTTTTGCAAAATCTGTAATACGGACTAAAGTCTTGTTTTTTCAGCACTGATAACCACGGATTAAGAGTAGACCTTATACAAAACCAGTAAAAACAAATCCAAGAGTTTTGCAAGCTGAGGTTTCTTTTATTCCCAATAAACGTAACTTGCAAAACTCCAAAAACTAATTCAGTATAGGCACTAAATATTTAGCAAGCAAATAGCCTCCGCCTACCAACCATATATATAAGAGAGCAGCCAACATAAATGGTTTTGCCCCTGCCTGTTTAAATTTGTTGATACTGGTTTCCGCTCCCAAGGCTGTCATAGCCATAGTTAACATAAATGTATCGATATATTCTATCGCACCGTTAAGAGGTATTTCTTTCACGCTTTCTACTCCAAATAGCCACTGAAGCAGAGAATTAAGACAAATTATACCAATAAAACCGAAAGCAAAATAAGGTATGGTGATCTTGCTTTTCACTACCCTACCGTCTGCACCTACTTTCTTTCGTCCGGCCAAGGCAAAGCTCATGATCACCAACACCGGCGCCAACATCATCACACGAATCATTTTTGTAATGGTAGCCGGGCCGGCAACGCCCAACGCATCGGTCGGGTCCATGGCATTACCCGCCCCTGCCACATGGGCTACCTCATGTAAAGTACTGCCCGTATAAATCGCTACTGCCGTATTGTCCAACCCATCAAGTATTCCTGTACGATACATAATCGGATACAAGAACATAGAAATGGTTCCGAAAATAACGACAGTCGAAACTGCTATCGCCGTTTTATAGCTTTCGCAACGCACCACAGGCTCAGCCCCTAATACGGCCGCCGCTCCGCAAATAGCACTTCCCGTAGAAGTCATCAATGCCGTATCTTTGTCCATCTTCAATAATTTACCGAAGTAAATACCCAACAAGATCGTAAACGTCACCACAATCGCATCCACTACAATCGCCGGTAGCCCTACTTCCGCCACTTGAGCCAATGTAAGGCGGAAACCGTAAAGCACAATTCCGGCACGAAGCACTTGTTTCGAACAAAACTTGATACCGGGCACCCATGTTTCCGGCAAATGGTTGCGTAAACTGTTGGCATACAACATACCTAATATAATACCGACAATCAGCGGACTAAAGGAAAGAGATTTCACAAAAGGTATTTCCGCAATATAAAAAGCGGAGCACGAAAAGAGTATAATCAACAATACACCGTGTAAGGTGTTACTTCTTTTTTCACTAAACATAGTCTGATCTTATTTTATTCTAATGGTTTATATTCAAGACATTCATGCCGGATTCTCCTTATCCGGTTTTACAAATCGCCGGCAAAGATAAAACTTTACTACTATATTCACAATTGTTATTTTTTTATGGAGAATAACCGAAAGTTATAAACGTCTCCTTACGGCTTCCTAATTTAACCCTAACTTCCAGGTATCATGAAACAATTCCATACGAAATATAAAACTGATTATCATCTTTCCCTCTGATATATCTTTCCAGTGTACCGATTTACATTATATCAAACATCGAGATTAAGGAAAAAAACGATAATTTATTTAACAGAATTGAAGTAGTTTTGATTAGTAAGCATTATATTTGCAACAAATCAAAACCTTATAAAATAATGAAAAAACTACTCTTTGTACTCCTTATGAGCAGCTTTGTTGCAACTTCTTCCGCACAAGAAATGCTCCCGGGTTACACACAAGCAAGGCGTTTCACCGCCGAAAAACTGAAAAACATGTTGTTTTCCACCTCTATCGATCCACACTGGACTCCCAAAGGCGACCGCTTCTGGTATAGTTACAAAACCGGGGAAGGCACTACCTGGTATTTGGTAGATGCCACCATTCGTACCAAACGTCCGCTATTCGATCAAGTGGAACTGGCCGCCCAATTAACGGAAATTGTCAAAGACCCTTATATTGCCGAACAACTGCCCATTCAATCGTTAAGAGCCATGGAAGACGGAACGTTTACCTTCCGGGTAATCTCTTCGCAGGACACTAAAAAGAAAGACAAGAAAGGAAAGAAAAAGAAAGGGAAAGAAATCTTTTATTTCTCTTATAATCCCGATTCGCGCAAACTGACACTACTGGAACAGGACGAACCGGAGAAATATCCTTTATGGGCGTCTATCTCGCCCGACGGACAAACAGTGGTTTATGCAAAGGATCTAAATTTATACCGTATGTCGCGCGCCGATTACGAGAAGGCCAAGAAGGACGAAAAAGACAGTACGATTGTTGAAACTCAACTAACGAAATTCGGTGTGAAAGACTTCGGCTTCGGACAACCGTACAGCACACTCAATACAGATACATTATGTAATGGGAAACGCCGTAGCGAAAATATCATATGGTCGCCGGACTCCAAACACTTTGCCGTAACCGTAACCGACAGCCGCAACGTAAAAGAGCTTTGGGTTATCAATTCCATGGCACGTCCGCGCCCTACCCTCGAAACATATAAATACCAAATGCCCGGTGAGAAAGAAGCGCCTCAAGAGCATCTGTTTATCTTTAACACGGACGATAACAGCTACAAGGAAATCAAAACTGCCGCTTTCAAAGACCAGACTTTACAACTGGCAGCCCGACCGCACTTACAGAAAGACCGCGACCGCCGTGAACTGTCTACCGTATGGCAAGGAGATGAGAACGGATTCTTTGTAAACCGTTACAGCCGCGACCTTCATCGCGTAGATATCTGTAAGTACGAGATTGGACAAGATTCCATCCGCCCACTCATCGAAGAACGGATGAACACTTACATTGAAACACGTCCACTGGCAGTAGCGGGCAACGGTAAAGAACTCATCCATTGGAGCGAACGCAACGGATGGGCGCACCTTTATTTATACGATGGTAACGGTAAGCTGAAAAACGCTATCACCAAAGGCGACTGGCATGTACAGAACATTCTGAAAGTAGACGAGAAAGCACGCACTATCTATTTTACAGCCAACGGGAAAAAGAGAACGGACGCCACAAGCAAAAACAAACCGAAAGAGGATACCTGGAATCCTTATTACCAACATCTCTACCGGGTGAACTTCGATGGCAGCGGACTGAAAGAGCTTACTCACGGAGATTTCTTCCACGAACCGTTTGTTGACGATAACTGCCGTTACTTCGTTGACAACTTCTCCCGCATAAATACGGTTCCACGCACCGCTTTATTCGATAACTCGGGTAACAAAATAATGGATCTGGAGGAGAGCGACTTCTCACAACTGTTTGCTGCGGGTTATCGGTTCCCCGAGCCGTTCAAAGTGAAAGCCGATGACGGCGTGACCGATTTATATGGAGTAATGTACAAACCCTACGATTTCGACTCAACCAAAGTGTACCCGATTATCGACTACGTCTATCCCGGACCTCAGGTGGAAGCTACCTATTACCCGTTTACCCGCATGAACATACGTACCGACCGTTTGGCGCAAGCCGGCTTTATTGTGATCAGCGTAGGTAACCGCGGCGGCCACCCCGACCGTTCCAAATGGTATCACAATTACGGTTACGGCAACTTGCGCGATTACGGATTGGCCGATCAACGGGCAGCCATCATCCAATTAGCCAACAAATATAAGTTTATCGATATCAATAAGGTGGGTATTCACGGACACTCCGGCGGAGGTTTTATGTCAACCGCCGCAATCCTACAATATCCTGACTTCTTTAAAGTAGCCGTCTCCTGCGCGGGCAATCATGATAATAACATCTACAACCGTTGGTGGAGTGAAACACACCACGGAGTAAAAGAAACAGTAAGTGAAAAAGGCGACACTACATTCGTTTATCGCATCGAAACCAATCCGGCCATAGCCAGCCGCTTGAAAGGACATCTGATGCTGGTGCACGGTGACATCGACAACAATGTACATCCGGGTAACAGCCTGCGGGTAGCCGAAGCCCTGATTCGTTCCGGAAAACGTTTCGATATGCTGATTCTTCCGCAACAGCGTCATGGATTCGGCGATATGAACGAATACTTCTACTGGCGCTTGGTTGATTATTTCTCCGAACACTTGTTGGGAAAGAAAGAGACTTTTATAGATATTCCGTGGATGAAATAAACAGATAGACTGAATATCCCATTTCGTAACGGGTACGTACTCTCCGCCTTATCACAGGAATCGAGCGGAAAGTGCGTACCCGTGTGCGTTACGGAGGGCCGTCAACGGCCACTAGTCACAGCAAACCTATGGCCGAATAATTCAAGCAACAGTTCGGCAAATTACGGCAGACCACATACCAGCCCACCCGCCGTAATAAAAAGACAGGGAAATAAAAAAATGGTAGGAACCAACTGAAGTAATATTGCACAAGTCAGACCAATGTTGTTACACAGGTTAGGCCGGCATCATTGCATAGGCCTATCTAATGTAGAGCCGCAAGCCTATGGCTTGGGGTAGCCGTAGGCCTACGGCTTGAAGAGTGACAGGCCTACGACTTCATCTGCCGTTAACATGGCGGATACATCCACCAAACATGTCACTTTTCATCCCTAAATACGTCACTCTTCACCGCCAAACACGTCACCGGCTTCCTTTCGATGTTTCGGATAAACCCTTCTTTCAACAAAACAAGTCTCCCCACGGATAACTTCCCGGCTTCAAAGTTACACATACATCAGACACCTCTTCCCGTCGCATGCGCACTACCCCTGGAGCTACTTCGTCCGTCAAACGGAAACTCTTCCAACCTAAGGCTTTCAGAATAGCAAAAGCCGTTGCCCCTCCTTCTATCACCACTTCTGCAGGACAGGATTCTGCCACCAACGCAGCCACCACCTCCGATAAAGTCGTCCGCAAACGAAGGGCGAAGTCTTTTCCACCTTTCGATGGATATCCGATAGTAAGAACCATCGAATGAGAATATTGGTACACAGTCTTCAACTGCTCACTCCATTGCAGGGCCGGTGCAATTCCTTCAAAAACGTCCTCAGGCATTTGCACTACAGGAATAGCATGTTTCTTGATATATGTTTCTTCGGAAAGCGATTTGCTTTGTGTGCTGCCGCAAACGATCAAAGCACGTTCCGACTGCAACCCCTTGAAAGGTGCAGACAAGGAAAAGTCATCGGAATCTTGACGGAGGCTGCCCAACTTTATATAGCTTGTAAATAGATCTGCCGCTCCGGCAAACAACACATCCGGATGAATCCACTCGGAAAGATGAAGCGAGATTTCCGATTCACTAAAAGCATCGGCTACATAAATAGGTAATTCCCCCTTCTTCGGTTTAAAATCGGGAAAAAGAATGGTTCCCTCTAATCTTTGTATGCCGGGCAAACGTTCCGTAACAACGGAGGTAGTTGCGGGAAACTCCGGGTCGAACGCGAATGAGGTTTCATGAAGCGGTTTACCGTTTATATAATATACACCCTCTTTTATAACGCGTCCTTTAGAGGGATTCTGCGGCAAATAAACTACACGGGTATAAGGTAGTTCTTCCAATAAGACAATAAGTTCGGGCACAACGTGTCCACGCAATGCCGAATCAGTTTTCTTGAAAAATTTACGCACACCGGCATCCCATAGCCGACGCACAACACGACGAGTCTCTGCTACGGCCTCTTCTTCAGCCATAGAACGGGTATCGGTAGCAACAACCAATATATCGCAATAGGGTAAGGCTCCACTAACCTCTGTTACGAGACTGGTACGAAGACCATAACGAAAACCGATGCCGGCCATTTCGGCGGCACCGGTTATATCATCTGCAATCACTGCAATCATGTTGAAGCGGATTTACTGTTTATTTCTGTTATTCATACGGCTAATTGCCATCCGGGTAGCATAATCGATAGAAAGCATCATAGCGTCCTCGCTCGCTACACCTTTGCCCGCCACATCGAAAGCTGTTCCATGATCTACCGATACACGGATAATAGGCAAGCCAAGCGTAATGTTCACCCCTTTCACGCTATCCATCTTACCGGTTTCTTTGTTCCAGTTAAAACCTACCACTTTAAACGGAATATGTCCCTGGTCATGATACATAGCTACACAACCGTCAAACTGTCCGCACTTCGCTTTCGCAAATAACGTATCAGGCGGCACAGGTCCCACCACATTGAAACCTCTATCCTTCAGTTCATTCACGGCGGGAATAATTTCTTTCTGCTCTTCCCAACCAAACAAGCCGTTATCGCTGGAATGGGGATTTAAACCTGCAATGCCGATACGAGGATGTTCTATGCCGAACTGTACGCAAGCATCGTTGATTAATTCCGTTACCTCAATGATACGGTCCTTTTTCACCCGGTCGCATGCTTCGCGTAACGATACGTGTGTGGAAACATGAATGACACGTAAAAATTCATCAGCCAATAACATGGCATATTTCTTTGTATTGGTAAAAGTGGCATAAATTTCAGTATGGCCATCAAAGTGATGTCCGGCCAGATTCAAGGCTTCCTTATTCAAAGGAGCCGTCACCGTACCATCTACTTCATCTGCCATAGCCAGCTCTATCGCTTTCTTAATGGAAACAAATGCAGCGTTTCCGCATTGCGCCGATACCTTACCGTATTCGAAAGTATTCATATCTACACACTTCAGGTCGAATACATCGATGCAACCATATTCAAACTTAGCATCCGCCACCTTATCTATAGCATGTACGGTTAAAGGGAGTCCCAACACCTTTACAGCCTGTTCCATCACTGCTGCATCGCCGGTTACCAACGGACGGCATTGAGCATATGTCTCTTTATGATTCAGGGCGCGCACTACGATTTCCGGTCCGATACCGGCAGGATCGCCCATTGTTATTGCTAATATAGGAAGATTCATTTTATATTTAATTAAAAGTGAAAAATGAAAGATGAAGAGGAATACTCTCCGTTAAGGAAATATTCCACTTTCACCTTTCAATTTTTAATTAATAAAGACTTTCGTAAATCTCTTTGGCATCCGCTTCGGTTACCGTACGCGGATTGTTCTTCAACAAGCGCTGCACTTCCATAGCCGCTTTCGCCATATGGTCTACCGCATCGTGAGGTATGCCAATTTCACTTAACTTGGTCGGTATTCCGCAATCTTTCGAAAGCTGTGTAACGAAGTCCACACCGTTTTGAGCGGTCTCGTCATCGTTTACCCCTTTCGCCGCACCGCAAGCGAGCGCTACTTGAGCATACTTCTCTAAATTCGCGCTACGGTTAAATTTCATCACCGAGGGCAACAATATAGCGTTTGACAGACCGTGGGAAATATGGAACTCTCCGCCCAACGGATAAGAAAGCGCATGTACTGCTGCCGTATTCACCGGTCCCAGACACAAGCCTCCATATAAACTACCTAGTAAGAGGGCTTCACGTGCTTCGATATCCTGTCCGTCTTTTACCGCACGCAACAGATTCTCCGCAATAAGCTTAATACCCATCAATGCATACATATCCACTGCCGGATGGGCAAACTTATTCGTATAGGCTTCAATGCAGTGTGTCAAAGCGTCCATTCCGGTTTCCGCCGTTACCTTAGGAGGAACGGTTACCGTGAGTTGTGGGTCCACATAAGCCACATCCGCTATCAGATAAGGACTCACAATTCCTTTTTTCAACTTATCCCGTTCATCCAGTAAAATAGCGTTCGGAGAGACTTCACTACCCGTACCGGCCGTAGTTGGCATGCAGGCAAACCAACATCCGCGTTTCTTTACAAAGCCCGTACCCAACAAGTCTTCCACCTGTTGGTCGCTGTCAATCAACGCTGCTACTAATTTGGTCACATCCAACACACTACCTCCGCCTACACCAATCACGCTATCGGCTTTAAAATGACGAGCCACTTCAAGAATATTCTTAAAATCCGTCACGGAAGGTTCTGCCAATATATGGTCGAAGATTTCAATGTTTACACCCTCGGCAGTGAGTTTATCCACCATCGGGCGGATAAGCGGCACGATGGGAGGAGCCGTAAGGATAAACAAGCGCTTGAATCCCATTTTCAGATACTCTTCACAAAACTGTGCGGTGCAACCTGTACCGAAAACAATTTTCTGAGGCTGCATAAGTGTTATCGCTTTCATTTCTTTTCTTTTTTATTTTTCTTTTCCAAATATCCGTAAATAGTAAGTTCTTTGTCGGCTAGCGGAGCTTTAAAGAAGAAGCTGGCAAAGTAACCGACTACAAATACAATAATATGACTGTAAACACCCAACATGTATTTGTGATGGGTAAAGTTCCACGAACCTAAATCTAATAATAATTGCTTGCCGTTTCCAAAATCAAACTTCGTAGAAGTCAACATGGCATAGGCTGTAAAGAATATAGCTGCTGCAATACCGACATATAATCCTTGCTTATTGGCACGCCGGCTGAGCAACCCTAAAAGGAAAAGCCCGACAATACCGGCCGAGAATATAGCGTATAGTCCAAAGACAGCACCAAGCACTCCTTCTCCTCCCCATACCACATAAAGCATGGCAATACCTACCGATGCAACACCCGATAGCACTACAATCAAACGTCCGAAACGTAACTGTTGCTTATCCGTACTTTTCGGTTTAAAACGAACGTAGTAATCCTGAACGGCAATAGCTGCCAGACAGTTCATATCCGAGTCGAGACTCGATATAGCCGCTGCCGCCAAAGCCGCAATAATCAACCCGGTTACTCCTACCGGCAACTGGGTTCCGATAAAGAACGGAAATACGGCATCCGCCTTAATACCATCCGGGAGGGGATTTCCCGACACCTGATAAAAGACAAACAATCCGGTTCCGATAAACATAAATAACGTCCACACCGGAACACTCATAAACACGCCGATATACGCCGCCTTTTTAGCGCTCTTGTCATCTTTGGCCGCCAAATACCGTTGCACGATGGTCTGGTCCGTTCCATATTTCTGAATAGCATAGAAAATACCGTTTAAAGCCATTACTACAAAAGTAAGCTGTGTCAAATCCCAATCATAAGGGCCGAAACTGATCTTATCAAACTGTTTTGCCACGGAGAATACTGTAGAAGGGCCTCCTTCCGGAAGGAATAACAACAGGCCCAAGCATATCAGACCACCTCCGATCAGCATAAAACCTTGAATCACATCCATCCAGATAATGGCTTCCATACCTCCGAGCAACGTCAGCAATATAATGGCAATACCCAATATCAGAATAATCATATAAATATCGAAGCTCAGAAACTCCGACAATGCCAAACTAACTAGAAAGAACACTGTACCCATTTTAGAGAAATGACCCAACATAAAGGCCAATGAACTATATAAACGGGCAAAGAAACCGAAACGGCGTTCGAAATACTCATACGTACTTAGTTTGATAACTTTGCGGAATAAAGGAACGATCACTCCGATCATAGCCACCAGCACTATCGGCACCATCAATCCTTGTACCAGCAATATCCAGTTAGAAGCATACGCGGCTCCCGGATAAGCCAGAAAAGTGACACTACTGATAAGCGTGGCGAAAATAGACATTCCCACCGCCCAAGCCGGTATATTTCCACCTCCGGCAAAATAGGCTTCCGTATTTTTCTGGCGACGGGCAAAATAAACGCCCATACCTACTGCCAACACAACGGAAAGTATAACAATTACATAATCAATCCAATGAATTATAGGTTCATGCATATTAAATATGTTTTCAATAGTAAGTATTAGAATATAAAGGTTTTAAAGGACATGTTTAATGGTTTACCATGCGCGCACGGGCTGCAATCCCGGCTTCCACCTCCTCCGGCAAACGGGTGAGAGGAGCCAACATATACGGTTCGCACAAACCATCGGTCTGCATCATCACTTTCAAAGCGGTCAACGATTCGCCCAACGTACGTCCTTCCTGATAAATCTTGGCAATAGCATTGGTCTCGTCCTGCAAACGATTGGCTGTTTCCATATCGCCTTTTTCAACAGCTTCATACAGATCTTGAAACATCTTCGGTACAAAGTTGCCCGTACTGGGAACGATACCATCAGCACCCAACTCCAAACTGTGTGCCGACTGTGCAGCCCAACCGCAGAAATAGGCAAAATCTTCCCTCTCGCGGGAAATAGCGATACAGGCATCCATTCTTTCCAAATCGCGTTCGGAATCCTTCAGACCTACAATATTGGGATGTTCGCTCAAACGACGTACCACGTCCACCGGAATCGTCATGTGGGTGGTCGCTTTGATATTATAAAGCATCAACGGACCTTTTATGCTGTCGGCCAATGTCTTGTAATAGTTGTACATTTGTTCGTCCGTCAGGGCATAATAACTCGGAAGAGTAGAAACTATCACATCCGCTCCGGCTGCCGTATAAGCCTCTGCCGCCTTTATCTGTTCCGATACACATGTACCCGTCAGACCTGCATAAATCAAAATCCTTCCTCGCGCAGCTTTCACTGCCGTCTGTACCATCAGTAAACCATCTTCTGCCGATACGGAATTGCCTTCGCCGGTGGTTCCCATTAATAAAGGAGCCACGCCACTCTTTGCAAAACTTTCGATAATGCGCTCTACCGCCTTCACATCCAGAGCGCCCGTAGCCGTCACCGGTGTTACCATCGGGACTACTACGCCACAATATCTGCTCTTTTTCATATCTTATACCAATTAGAGATTAGCTTTTACCGCTTCTATCAACTCCTGATATTCGGCATCCGTCAAATATACTTTACCCGGATTCATCTGGAAAGTACCTCCGTAATCGGGACCGTCTACATATTTGGGAGCCAAATGGAAATGCAGATGGGAAAGTTTGTCGCTATATGCGCCGTAATTGATTTTCTCTGGATGAAAGGCCTTGTCCATAGCCCGGGTTACACGTGTTACATCTGCCATAAAAGCATTGCGTTCTTCATCGCTCAACTCAAAAAGATCATTCACATGACCGTTATAAGCCACCAAACAACGGCCTCTATAAGTCTGTTCTTTAAATAAAAACACGCGTGAAACACTTAATTGGGCAAATTCAATCATCAGATTGTGCAAAGTCTCGTTATTTTGGCAATAGAGACATTCTTTTGGATCACTTTTCATAGTATAAATATTATATATTAGTAATTAATGATGTAAACATAACAAATTATTCTGAAACAGCCCTCTTATTGGATAATTTTTCTCCTAAAAGACTATAAACATTTTCTTTTTCACCTACCACCCAAACCACATCACCTTCTTTCAACGGATCGTCAACATTGGGAGTAAACAAAGATCCGTCCGGTTTTTCCACACCCACAACCAGACATTTATAATGGTTGCGTATGCCACTTTCACGAATGCTTTTACCCAAAAAGGAAGAACCGGCATCCACTACCAATTGCTTCAAACTCATTTCACGTTTCTCCAAATCATCATCTTCCGTTACATGGGCCACCCGCTCACCGGCCTGGGCAAAAACGGATAACTGTTCATCGGTGCCGATTACCTGAATCTTATCATTAGGAAACAAACGAGTGTCACCTCCGGGAATATTAATACGGTCCTGTCCGCGTAATATGGACGCTACATGTACACCATACTTCTTACCGAAATCGAGTTCACGAAGTGTAAAACCCGCCCATAAAGAGTTGGCGGGAATATCAAAATCGGACAAGTGAATATCACGTGACAGAAGATGACCGGCATATTCGGGAGCTTTCTTTCCTTCGAACTCAGCGCGCATATCGCGCACGCGAAGATTCTGTATGAAAGTCCGTTCCATAAAGATCGATTGTTTCTTTAAACGACGCGAATAGACCATTAACAATACCAGCACAATGGCTACTCCCGTCAATATGGCCGAGGAAGCACGGAAGAAATGGGAAATAACGTATACCACAAACATAATAGCAATCACCATACGCAACATAACCATAGATACCAACGGCGCCCGGTTGAAACGGTTGTCCTTCCACAAAGTCTGGAACTCCATCGAATGGTTCTTCTTCATCATGATAGCTCGTAAAAAAGGCGAAATAGCCAGTACCGTTATAGTAGCACTCACCCAATTGCCCCAAGTATCAGGCAATATCGTATGAACCATCGGAGTAATAAAATTAAAACAAATGGCAATGACGGCAATCGTCAAGATAACATACACCAACACGATTCGCACCACTGCAAACAGGAATTTACGCCAATAGTTTTCCTGATTGACTGTTGTCTGCGAACGGGCAGCATAATGATCCAGCAAATTTAGCCATCGGGAAGGAAGGTTCTTATGAAGAAATCCATAAGCCGGAGTCGACAGACGGATCATATAAGGAGTAAGAAATGTGGTAATGACGGAAACAGCCACTACAATCGGATAAAGGAACTCACTAGTCACCCCCAAACTGACTCCCAATGAAGCTATAATAAAGGCGAATTCTCCGATCTGGGTCAAACTGAAACCGCATTGCATGGCAACTTTCAAAGGTTGTCCTGCCAATATAAAACCGCCCGTACCGAAAATAGTCTGTCCCAACAAAATAGCAAGCGTAATGGCTATGATAGGTATTTTATATTCCACAATCATGGACGGATCGACCATCATTCCCACCGATACAAAAAAGATAGCTCCGAACAGGTCTTTCACCGGTGCCACTAATTTCTCAATAGCCTCCGCCTCAACCGTCTCGGCAAGAATGGAACCCATAATAAACGCTCCGAACGCTGCAGAGAAACCCGTTTTGGCCGCAAGCACCACCATGCCGAAACACATGCCTAACGCCACAATCAACAGGGTCTCATTCCCCATCCACTTCCGGGCTTTTTTTAAAAAGGTGGGAATTATATATATGCCTACAACAAACCACAGAACAAGGAAGAATACCAATTTACCGATACTTCCTATCATCTCCATTCCTTCGAAATTCCGACTGACGGCCAAGGTAGAAAGCATAACCATCAGCACGATGGCCAAAATATCTTCGAGTATCAGTACACTTAGCACCAAACCGGCAAAACGCTGCTGACGCAATCCCATATCATCGAAAGCTTTATATATAATAGTAGTGGACGACATTGCCAACATACCACCCAAATAAATACAATCCATAGGTTTCCAGCCGAACGACATCCCCACGAACATTCCGATAACAATCATACAAAGGATAATGGTACAAGCTGCGATCACAGCCGTTCCGCCTACTTTCATCAGTTTCTTGAAACTGAATTCCAGTCCTAAGGCAAAAAGAAGGAATATCACCCCGATATCCGCCCATGTCTTTACATCTATCAAATCGCCGATAGAAGGGGTATAAGGCATATGCGGACTTGCCAGAAAGCCCGCTACAATATAGCCCAATACCAAGGGTTGTTTCAGCCGCTTAAAAATCAAAGTGATAATGCCCGCACTAATCAGAATAAGTGCCAAATCACTTATCAACGGAGACAATTCAGACATCTTGCTTTATTATAAGTTGTATTTATATATAAACGCATCACAGATTACATAAGTTGCACGAATTCTGAATGTTTTACGCTCCCTATGCAATCTGTGAGAAAAAATAATTAACGGGCACTCAACTCGACAATCTTCGATACTACCCGGCATGCTTTTTCCAATGAGGGAATAGGCAAGAATTCATAACGTCCGTGGAAGTTAATACCTCCGGCAAAAATATTCGGACAAGGCAATCCCTCGAAAGACAGACGCGCCCCGTCCGTTCCACCACGAATAGCCTTCACTGCAGGCTTCACTCCTACTTCTTCCATCGCCTTGAATGCCAGATCGATGATATGCATTACCGGTTCTATCTTCTCACGCATATTGTAATACTGATCACGAAGCTCCAATGTAGCAGTGCCTTCCCCGTAACGAGAGTTAATAACAGCCGTTTGCTTTTCCATCTCCGCCTTGCGCGCTTCAAACTTAGCCCGGTTATGATCGCGGATAATATAGGATAAAACAGACAATTCCACATCACCCTGCATACCCACCAAATGGTAAAAGCCTTCATATCCCTCTGTATGGGCAGGCGTCTCATTAGCAGGTAGCAAGCCGATAAATTCGTTTGCCACCAACATGGAATTTATCATCTTATTTTTAGAATAGCCAGGATGCACATTCCGACCTTTAAAAGTAATTTTAGCAGCCGCGGCGTTAAAGTTTTCAAACTCCAACTCGCCCACTTCACCACCGTCCATCGTATAAGCCCAATCACAACCAAAAAGTTCTACATTAAACTTATCAGCTCCGCGACCGATCTCTTCATCCGGAGTAAAGCCCAAACGAATCTTTCCATGTTCTATTTCCGGATGTTCCATTAAATAAACCATCGCCGATACGATTTCTGCTATTCCGGCTTTATCGTCGGCACCCAAAAGGGTATGACCGTCAGTTACAATTAAATCTTCTCCTCTATGATCCAACAATTCGGGAAATTGCTTGGGAGAAAGAATTATCTTATCGGCTTCACTAAGAATAATATCGCCACCGTCGTAATTCTCCACAATACGCGGACTTACGTTTTCACCGCTCATATCAGGACTTGTATCCATATGGGCAATAAATCCTATCGTAGGTACTTTCTTATCAGTATTAGCGGGCAAGGTAGCATATAAGTAGCCGTTCTCATCGAGAAGAACTTCCTGCAAACCCAACGTTTCCAACTCTTCCTTTAAATACTTAGCAAACACCAATTGCTTGGGAGTGCTGGGAGTAGTTTCAGACTCTTCGCATGATTGCGTGTCGAAACTTACATACTTTAAAAAACGTTCTACTAAATTCATAATCTTTCTATAATTAATGAGTTCCTTCCTTTTTAAAAATGGCTACTGCCATCGAAGCAGTGTGTACACACCTTGCATTTGGGCAAACCGATAGCTTCTATCAGCGTCTCTACCGAATTAAATTTCAAAGAAGTCAGACCAAAACGCTCACGAATCATCTCCACCATCCTGTTGTATTCGGGAGAATCGGTAGTCGCATATTTGTCCAGATTCTTCGTATGATCTCCTTCCAGTTCCTGAATCATTCGGCGTGTAATCAACTCCAAATCGCCTTTCGAGGCCGTGAAGCCGATAAACGGACAAGCGTAGATCAACGGCGGACAAGCAATACGCATATGTACTTCTTTTGCACCGTAATCATAAAGAATTTTCACATTATCGCGCAACTGAGTACCACGTACGATGGAATCGTCACAGAACAAGATTCGTTTGTCCTGCAACATGGCACGATTGGGAATCAGTTTCATTTTAGCCACCAACGAACGCATGGATTGATTGCCCGGAGTAAAACTACGAGGCCAGGTAGGCGTATATTTGGTAATAGCGCGATGATAAGGAACACCTTTTCCCTCGGCATACCCCAAAGCCATACCCACTCCCGAATCGGGAATGCCGCAAGCGCAATCTACTTCCGAATCATCTTTCTGGCCCATTTTAAAACCACAGGCAAAACGCACCTCTTCCACATTTTTATTCTCATAACACGACACGGGGAAACCGTAATATACCCACAAAAAAGAGCAAATCTGCATCCCCTCGTTCGGTTTGCGGAGTTGCTCCACACGGTCGGCATAAATCCGCAGAATCTCTCCGGGTCCGACAAAACGTTCCACTTCAAATTCAAGATTAGGAAGGCTGCTCGATTCACTCGTAACCGCATACGCTCCTTCTTTCTTCCCGATAATAATTGGTGTCCGCCCCCATTTGTCACGAGCTGCAATAATACCGTCCTCAGTCAATATCAACATAGAGCAAGAGCCTTTCACCATGTTATATACATTCTCAATACCTTCCTCGAACGTACGCCCCTGAATGATTAACAAGGCTATCAATTCCGTCTGATTCGTTTTTCCGGAACTCATCTCGGCAAAATGCATGTTTTTAGCAAGCAATTCCGCTTCAATTTCTTCAATATTGGCAATTTTGGCAACGGTCACAATAGCGAAACGCCCCAGATGCGAATTGATAACAATCGGCTGGGCATCGGTATCGCTGATAATTCCGATTCCGGCATGCCCGCTGAACTTAGGTAAATCAGGTTCAAACTTGGTTCGGAAATACGAACTTTCCAAATTATGGATTGAACGTGTAAACCCGTTTTCCGTATTATATGTGGCCATTCCGCCACGCTTTGTTCCTAAATGAGAATTGTAGTCTGTGCCGTAAAATAAATCGGTCACACAATCTTTTGTTGAGACTGTTCCAAAAAAGCCACCCATAAATTTTGTTTCTGTTTATTACTAAGGTTTGGTTAATGCTCACAAAAGTAGAAAAAAGATATGGTTTGATGAAAGATTTAAGTTAGAAATTATTTGGATTCTCATGTTCCGTAACCGGAGACAAAATTCCAGACAGTACCAAAATAGAAAGGGAGCTGCACTTTCCAGCGCAGCTCCCCATCTATTTAGCTATGTATTACACGACTCTATGTGTTTTTACATAGAACCTGAAACATTTTAGTGAAGTATCAAATTCCCTCGAACGTTATTTTTCCGGCATACAATAGAAATAGGTTCCATCCTGCTCTTCCATATTGTTGCCTGCCGGACTAGAATTAGCAATCATCCAACCGGCGGTTTGTTCTATCCATTCGTTTCCTTTCCCTACTGTGTACATGTCGTAATGTATCGGATAAATGTAATACCAACCCCTCCAGGCAAACAAGAAGTTTTGGTCTACCTCTTTGGTACCGGACTCCATCCCGTATTTAGGTCCCATTTTCTCAATAGGATCATAAGTTTCGATACCTACGCTCTGACACAAATTTTCCAGTCTGTCGAACGCTTCGTCGCGTTCCGCTTCGTTCATATCTCTTCTAATACCCGGAACCGACTTCAACAGTACATTGTCAATCAACGGATGGTTCGGATCAGTCCCTATATATTCAGGTACCGCATGAATATTATCTAAATCATATCCCCATATCTTACTGGTATGTTTGGTTCCGCAGAAACGAGGTAGTCCTAACCGGGTAAGCACATTGTTTGTTCTCGTATAATTCGGTCGTCCTTCCTTGCCGTCATATATCTTCCAACCGCTTCCCCAAGCGCCTTCGGGATCATAAGCGCGGGTGTTATCATTGAAACCTCCGCCAATTCTCGGATCAAATCCGGCTCCTCCTTCGTACAACAGCCAGCGGCGCATATCCCACGAACGCTTGCCTTCGTAAGCCAATTCTACTTGGCGCTCATTCAATACGGCTTTAATCAGTTGATAACGATCGGAAATTCCTCCTAAACCATAATTATTAGCCGCATCGATACCTACGCGGGAACGTATTCTACCCAAATATTCGAGACATTTACCAGCATTTCCTTGTGCCGCATAACATTCGGCTACATTCAACAACAGCTCCGCATAGCGGTATTCCAATACATTCGTACCTGCTGTCGACTCGCTTCCCGCCTGGATGGCCGGATTTGACATTTTCCACACAATGGCACGACTTTTAGCCTTGGCTCCTCCATCCTGTTTACTTCCGTCCGTATAACGGTAACGGTTATTCTCGTCCTCGTCATATTTGTAAGCATACAGCCAGATTTGCTGATTCACTCCCGGCCACTCACAACCGGAAAAAGCAAACGTGCGATAAAATCGAGGATCCCGGTTACGATAGAATTTATCGTCATCATAGCCATTTTCTTCCGTAGCCGGTTTACCGCTCTTCATCGGAAAAGCCTTCAATATCTGGTCGGGAGCGCAAATACCGCTGGCATTGGTTTTAGCTATCACGCCCGGTCGGATCTTACCTTCCCATTTATTATAAGTTCCGCCTACCAAAGGATCATCATTCATCATGACAGTTATAATAGCTTCAGGATTGAACGCAGTTCCGTCGAAAGCATAAAAAGCCTTATCCCACGAATCGATATCGGTCACGCTGGTTCCGTATTGAGCGTCATCGGCGGCAGACAATGCTTTCAAACTGGCATCCAATGCCGTTTGCCACCGTTTACCGTCGGGATTGTCCCAACTGGCATTAAATACCGGACTGGCCATATAAACTCTTGCTCTTGCCGCCATGGCTAAAGCCGCCACAGAGGTAAAACGGCCATAATCTTCTCCTTCCCATTTGGCAGGAAGCAATTTCGCAGCCTCTTCAAAGTCAGCACAAACTTTGTCGATACAATCCTGAATAGGCATACGCGGCGAACGGTCGCCCATTTCGGCCATATCATTTTCCGTACAATAGTAAGGAAAACCTCCCCATAAACGCACCGCATCAAAATAGAGCCATGCCCGGGTAAAAATAGCTTGTCCTTTCAAGTGATTCCAAAACTGCTCCGTACCGCACAACGAGCGTGAACGATCAATTTCGGTAATGAAATTATTGATTACATACACCGTAGGGAATAAGGTACGACGACTGAAATTATTGTAATTCTTCGTCTGGTTCTTGGGGTCATTCCAATATGGCGGATTCGAGATATGGTTACCGGCTTTGGTATTTTTACCGTTTGTTCCGTTATACCTTCCGTCTTTAAAACCTCCATCGGCTAACTCTTCCGTATAAATATGCTGTTTGCCACCCGTACCCTGATCTTGACGCATCAACGGATCAGCACCGCAAAACGGGGAATTATACAGTTCCATAATCTGTTTGTAAATGGTAGCGAACACAGCCGTAGCCTGTTCAGGATCGCTATATACGTCCACCGTAGTAAGGTTGTTATAATCCCTTTTCTCTTCCAGGAACGAATCGCTGCACGAAGAAAAAGCGACCAGTAAACATACACCTATATATGCTTTTGATATTTTATTTTTCATGTTTCTTTCTTTTTTCAAATTATACATCACTGAATGGTTAGAATGTCAGGTTGAGAGCCAATGTCCATGTTCTCAAGGTCGGGTAATCTGTACGAATACCATCGTACATATTGATAAAGTTACCCGGATACGGATTATAAAAATCCCACAAGTTATTACCCGTCAAGCTAAGTGATAAAGCATCTACATTTACTTTCTGCAAGTATTTTTTCGGCACAGAGTATGCGAACGACATATTACGCACATACATGCGGAAAGAAGAAACTTGCCAGAAATCAGAGATTTCGCCATAAGCATTGCCGGCAGCCATGGTCGGATATTTACCCATCGGGTTGCTTTCCGGATCGAACATATCATTGATATAAGAGAATTGCCCGAACATGAAACCGGATGCTTTCGTCTGGGAACCACGGTAATCGGTAAATCCTCCCCACGTAGTAGACAATTGCGCCGACCAGCTGAAGTTGCCCCATTGCAGACGCAATTTAGTGTTGATACCATGACGGCGGTTATTTGCCAGTTTCACAAAATCTTCCCCGTGATCTTTTGAAATCACACCGTTCGGACCGGCAATAGTCTTGTTTTCCGCATCAATATCTCCTGCCACATCTTCATACACAAGCATACCAGGATGCAAGTCCTTTTTATCGCTGATATCCAAGAACTTCGGAGTGGTACCTGAAGCTTCAGCCAATTCGGTCAGATAATTCCAGTAATTATCAATATCTTGCTGGTTACGCAAGATACCGTCGCCACTGCTGGTATGTTTCCATGTACGGAATCCCCAGGTGCTGCCCATACCGTGATAACCGGTCCAGTTACTCTGGTTCGCCAATTCCGACGGATAATCAAATGTCGGCTGATCACCCAACACGGTCTTATTCCAAGAGACACTATAATCCACACCTATAGAATACTTGACAGGACCCCACGCAGGCACCAGCGACTGTTCAATCTTGTCGCTCCACCTTACTGAGAACTCCAATCCCCAAGCATTTTTCTTTCCATAGTTAATGGAAGGTAATTTGGCACCGATATAGATAGGTTCGTTATCGTCGGCTATCATCATAATCAAATCTTCCGTTTTATCATAATAAAAATCAGTGGTAAACGACAGACGATTATTAAGCAGGTTCATATCAAGACCGACATTTTGTTTAATCGTAGAGTCCCATTTCAAATCTCGGTTAGCTGTACCGTTAATAATAGCACCCGATGTTTGCTGACCTCCTATCGAACCAAATCCGTAACCGCCTGTAGGATTAATGTTATAAATTTGTAACCACGACCATGCGGAAACATTGTCTTTACCAGTCTTACCCAAACTATAACGCAATTTTAAGAAATCAAAGATACCCGAGAGTTTGCTGTTTTTAAAGAATTTTTCTTCGGATACAACCCATCCCACCGATCCGGTAGGAAAGAATCCCCAATAATTTTCCGGAGCGAACTTAGTGGAAGCATCGGAACGAAAAACGAACTGCGCCAAATAGCGGTTATCATATTTATAGCTTGCGCGTCCGATATAGGACAATGATCCGCTCTCGTACTTTTTATAATAGGTATCGGTAGCATTGGTACTCAATGTTCCGGCAGTGGAACTTACTCCATTGTATGATTTGCCCATTCCGCGATAAAGCTGCGCGATATCATCACCTTCGTTTTCTCCGCGTTCTACTACAGCAGTGGCGGCTACATCATGTTTGCCGAAAACACGGCTATACGAAAGAGTTAAACTCATCGATTCACTTTTACTGGTCTGTTTTTTATACGAGACGGACGGTTTCTTGGATACATCCGTCCCATCAGGATCGCCGTAATTTACTAAATTCCAAGTTGTGTGCTCCCCTAACAAGTGTTTGCCCGGTTCATTGGTATTTCCCGCACGTGCCAGCGTATAATAATCGCCCGACTTATTCGCATGAGAATTATTATAAGCGATGGCGTAAGTACCTTTCACACTCAAGCCTTTCACAAACGGCACATCATATATCAGTGAGAAATTGGCGCTATAGCCATTCATTTTGTCATGCGAACGGGACTTGGAAGCTTCATCCGCAAAGAAGTTCCATACCGGATAACCGCTTACCGAAGCGTCAGGTTTGTTGTCCAGCAATTTCGGGCCTCCCCACGGCGACATATAATAGGTTCGCATCTCGCCCGAAGCTTCATCGAATACTTGCGTCTCGATAGGAATGTATTTCGGCATGTGACGTAACATGGCATAATCCTTCGATGCATTACTATTTCCCCAAGGACCCTGGTTTACGGACACTTGCAAATTATTGCCCACCTTATCCGTATTGTAACCGGACACACTGGCCGAAAGTCGCAATCCGGAAGTTACCTTCACTTCACCTCCGGCACGAAAAGTCCATTTACTGTAATCCTGCACATCGCCCAAATTGGTTTGTTGATCCTGATAATTTACGCCGGCAAAAAAGGTTACTTTTTCGGAACCACCGTTCACCGTTAACGAATGACGCTGCGACACTGCCGAATGCCATGCTTTATCCAGCCAGTCGTAATTCAAACTTTTTAAAGCCTCCAGCTCTTCATCCGAATATAAATAATAGGCATAATCATTGTTTTTATTGATTTGGTCAGTCTGTCGGAACATCCGGTTGGTATACACACCTAAATCATACGCGCTCATCGTTTTAGCGTGGCTCACCGCATCCGAAAAATCCAATTTACCCGAATAAGAGATTTTAGGTGCACCTTGGGTACCTCTTTTTGTTTTCACCAAAATAACACCCGCCGAAGCACGCGAACCATATACCGCCGCCGAAGCATCTTTCAATACGGTCATACTTTCGATTTCCGACTGATCCAGCATATTGAATGCCGTCATGGTAGGCTCTCCGTTCTCATCCACCTGTACAATGTCGTCAATAACAATCAGCGGTTGGTTAAAGTTTTTATTGGCATCGTTAAAGCTCACCGGCTGGCGAACCTTGAACGTACCGGTAGCTCCGGGACGCCCGTTACTCTCCGATACCGATAACCCGACAACCTGTCCGCTCAACGCATCCACCAACGAAGCACCCGGGACGTCTATAATATCGTCCATTTTGACACTTGTAGCCGCACCTGTCAAGTCTTTTACCCGTTGCGTTCCATAACCCACAATCACCACCTCGTCCAATAATTGGGTGTCTGGTTTAAGAGCCACTTTTAAAAGCTTTTGCTTCCCTACTTTTACTTCTTGCGTTTGATAGCCAATGTAAGAAATCTTAAGAATGGCATCGGCAGCCACATTTAAAGAGAATTTTCCGTCGAAGTCTGTCACGGTTCCTTGAGAAGAACCCTTCACTAATACAGATACCCCTATTAACGGTTCTCCATTTTCATCCACAACCGTACCGGATACGGTGTTTACTTGTTTTACTACTTGGGAATCAGAACTTTTACCCCCCCCCATGGGATTTCCGGCCATCACCGGATTTGCTGCAAACAAGATAGCAGCCGACAATCCTCCCATAAGGAAACATCGTCCTTTTGCACCTATAACTAGGCGCACCATTGTTTGATTTTTTTTCATAATAATAGAGTTAACGAATATAATTTACCGAAATGTGTGTTTCAGCGGAGGTAAAGATATATATAATTTGTACAACTTAATATTATTTTCACAATTTTTTTCATTTCCTTTTAAAACAAGCCTTCTGACGATAGTTTCCCGGTTCGGTAAAGTTAAAACGCCACGCAATACCCTGAAACGATGAAGACCCTACCCAAAGACCCGGCAAACTATATAGGAAAGAAGAACAAACAGAAATCTAAAATTTATTAATAACGAAACAAATCTCTCCATTTAAGTAGTAATTTTGCATCCGATTTTGTTATGTAATTCGTACAATGAAAGAACTGATATGCATTTTTATAGGCGGAGGTATAGGTAGCTCATTACGTTACCTTACATCTGGATGGATGGCAAACTATTCCTTCCATTCATTTCCATCGGGTACGTTCATAGTTAACCTTGTGGGATGTTTCTTTATTGGAATATTTTACAGCTTATCCACACGCTGGAACCTTACCACCGAAATGCGGTTGCTGTTGACAACCGGACTGTGTGGCGGATTCACCACCTTCAGCACTTTCAGTCATGAAGCATTGTCTTTATTGCGTCAAAACCAATACACGATTTTCGGTTTCTATATCACCCTGAGCATCCTTTTAGGCATCGCATGCGTTTTCGCTGGGGCATGGGCCGGAACTCTATATCACTTCCCTCATGAGAAACTACTTTAAACTGCTTCCTAAAAAAGTAGCTTTCGCTATCGGATTTCTTCTGATATTCATAGCCGGTATCTATCTCAACCGTAATGTGCTGTTACGGCACATCGCAAAAGAACGGATTAAACAGCTTGAACAACTTTACCAACTGGATATTCGTTACCGCCAATTACAACTCGACGGAATCAACTGTGTTAATCTGATGGGGTTATCGGTAGTCCCAGCCGAACGAGACACCCTACTTACCTTACAATCATTACGAGTAAAATTCGACTTATGGAACATGATATGGGGAGAGTTCAACGTAGACCGGACAGATATGGACGGATTGGTTCTGTCGTTTATCCGACAAGATTCTCTTGCCAATTATGATTTCTTGTTTATGCCAAACCGCCGGAATATAGCCCAACCGACGAATAAGTCTACGGGTAATAATTATGCCGCCCGAACGGACAGTGTGGTTTCTCTCCTTTATAATCTGTTACCCGAAAACGGGACATTGAACAACATATGCGTCTGCGAACGGAAAGATGAAAATTTCGTAACCTGTACCATTCCTTATTTCCGAATTGCCGACAATCATTTCCAAAGCGAACTATGCATCCGCGAAGATACGCTTTGCCAGCATTGGAATACCGCCGGCGAACTGAATCGGCATACACGGCATATACACATCAAACTTTATGCCACGGAAAAGAAACATATTACTCTTCCCTACATCCGCCGCAAATGGGGTGCCGAGGTTACCTTCGACAGTTTAACTTGCAGTATGACACACAAAAGTAACGTTGCCAACCGGACCTCTCTGCAAGGTAAAGCTCAAATAGACGGTTTGCAAGTATATCATGCTTCACTTTCACCTGAAACAATCAACCTTAACCGTGGAGCTATCGATTATCAACTGAACTTGACCTCGCACAGTATCGAGCTTGACAGCATAAGCGAAGTTTCATTCAATCATTTAAAATTTCATCCCTATCTCAAAGCGGAGAAACACGACAGCCTTTGGCATTTCACCGCCTCTGTCAATAAAGAATGGTTTCCGGCACAAGAGTTGTTCAACTCGTTGCCTAACGGATTGTTCAACAATCTGACGGGACTGCAAACCAGCGGACAACTGGCCTACCATTTCTTCTTCGATGTGGATTTTGCCGAATTAGACAGTTTGAAATTCGAATCGGAACTGTACAAGAAAGATTTCCGCATAGAACATTTTGGCGCTACCGATTTACGAAAGATGTCGGGGGAATTTGCATATACGGCGTACGAACACGACCAGCCGGTGCGTACCTTTCCCATAGGCCCCTCGTGGGAACATTTCACACCCTTAGACAGTATTCCGCTCTTATTACAAAAGACTGTAATGCAAAGCGAAGACAACGCATTTTTCTATCATCGCGGTTTCCTGCCGGATGCCATGCGCGAAGCACTCATACAGGATTTAAAAGAAAAAAGGTTTGCCCGCGGCGGAAGCACCATTTCCATGCAACTGATAAAAAATGTATTCCTTAACCGCCATAAAAACATAGCGCGCAAACTGGAAGAAGCTTTGATTGTATGGCTGATAGAAAACGAACGGCTCACTTCGAAAAGCCGCATGTTCGAAGTATACCTTAATATAATAGAATGGGGACCCATGATTTACGGAGTACATGAAGCCGCCGAATTCTATTTTGCCAAACGTCCCTCACAACTAACTTTGGAAGAGTGTATCTTTCTGGCACACATTATTCCAAGCCCTAAACATTTCAAAAGATCTTTTACCGATGACATGAAATTAAAAGAAAATCTGGCAGGGTATTACCGACTATTAACCGACCGACTTGCACAACACGGGGTTATCAGCGAAGAACAGGCAGCATCCGTCCGTCCGGAAATAGAATTGAAAGGAAAAGCACGGAATTATTTTCCGTCAGGCACAGAAAAAACAAAATAATCAATAACCAGATACATCTTCTGTTTTCTCTTAAGGCTCTTTCTTTACCAATATACCATATTTAACCAAATCTTTCACGATACCCCATTCATGGGCAAGCGGAAAAAAACCGTGGGCTAAATCATATACATGCTGCGGGGTGGTAAAATGTTTAACAGCTATCCAACGATACAGCCATTTCCGCTGAGACTTTTTATAACTCATTTCATTCATAAAACTCAATCTTTAATGACGCAATATGCCTTCATTATCTCTTATATTCTACTCTGCTTGCAAAGATAATATGAATAAAAATTACCCCCCCCCAGCCACACCTTTTAACTATTTTTTTTCAACAATCAGGAATACTTGAAACAGATTTCCATATTTATAAATTTTTAGAGCTGATTTGAAAGATATATGGACGGAAAGATATAAATTTGTACGTTTTTAAACTATTGGAATATGAATCGAATCTCTAAATACTCTTTTATCCGGCTGTGTACTGTCGTTGTTTTATTTATTTTCGCTTCCTGCGGAGAAGACCGTAGCGGAGAATACGCCGAACTGACACAGGAAGATCGGTGGATTGAGCAACAAATGCAAAATATCTATCTATGGTATTATGATATGCCGACAGTAAAAGAAGAGAATTATTTTGCCGAGCCTAAAGAATTTTTTGAAAGTCTGCTTTCCACCAAATGCCGTGACGGAGAAGGAGACCATTTTTCATATTTTGAGAGTGACAAAACGGATAACTCGGCAACGGATAACTCCTTGCTTATCGACGAAACTTCATCCTATGGATTCGACTTCATGATATACAATGACCCTACAGGCACTACCGCCCATAAAATGGCACGCGTATTGTTCGTCCTCCCCGATTCTCCTGCTGATGAAGCAGGTTTAAAACGGGGTGACTGGATTCTTAAAGTAAGGGGAATAAATGTGACAGATAACAATTACGGTTATCTATTGCAGGGAGGCGCTACAACACTCACCACCGCGAGTTTGAACTCCACTACAGAAGAAGGAGAAATCGTATTAAGCTGGGGCCAAGAGACTACTCTGGAGATAGGAGCTTCCCGACAAGTAACCAGCAACCCTTTCTATAAAGTAGAGGTATTCAGCCAATCGGGAAAAAATATCGGCTACCTGATGTATGATCATTATTCTCCCGGACTCACCGACACAAGTACGGAATATAACGAGAAGATGAAACAGATTTTCGGCGATTTCAAAAGTCGGGGCGTAAACGAATTCATTCTCGACCTGCGTTATAATCCAGGAGGAGTAATGAGCTGCATCACCGAGTTGTGCAGTTTTCTGGCTCCTGTCCAAAATCTAGGACAGCCCCTCTTTTCATTACAATATAACAACCTGAATACCAACCGCAATACAACGTCCCATCTGAATGCGAATCTGGCAGCTCAAAATTTGGGCCTCAATACTTTATATGTCATAACAAGCCCATATACCGCCTCGGCTTCCGAAACAACCATTTACTGCTTGAAACCTTATATGGACGTTAAGGTAATCGGTTCCACCACTGTGGGTAAAAACGTAGCTTCTCTAGGAATCGCTTCACCGTATAATTTTACTTTGCACCCTATCGTAGCAACCATATATAATTGCAAGAACCAATCGGATTACGAAAACGGTATCCGACCAGATTATTTTTACAATGAATTTTCCAATGCAGATCCTCTCGGAGAAATCGGAGACCCGCAAAGCGATGCCTTGCTTAAATATACCATCCAATGGATTCTCAATGGTTCTCTGAACCTGCCTACTACTGAAACTGGCATCGCATCCTTTAGGAGCAATGGAAGAGAGTTGTCACCGCATTTCACCACATTGGATCATAAAAGAGTACGTGGAAACATTTTAACGGAATAAACAGACGAGTGCAACATGGTAAGATGAGCTTTACAGATAAGATAGCGTTTAAGATGGGATATTCAGTAAATGTCCCTAAAAAGCGATAATGTTCTTGCTACGGATGTAAAGAACGCTTTTCAAGGTATTGCAACGGAGCAAGATACATTGATCAAACATTATGAATATCTCAACGAGAAGTTTTATAAAAATGTAGGCGTCAATCGTTCCGTTGATACCTATAAGCGATACTGCGTAGCACTAAACCATCTGAAAAGATTCCTACACAAAAAAATACAAAGTTAAGGATATGGCTTTTCAAGCCCTGTACTCAATAATGCAGACGGCAACGGAAACAATCGACCGACGGAAAAGTAATTGACAGAAAAGCAACAGCGTACAGATAGGTCTATAACCTGATGACCTAAATGTACGCTGTTTATGTTTCTATATTGGGAGGGATATTTTTTAGGAATAATCATAATTGGACAGACGGGAAACTGCACTCCCTCCAAAAAAATAATATTAAGCCTCAGTTGTCCTTCCAAAGAACTGTATCAACCGCTCTATTCCTTGTTTGTGCTTCTGTGGGTTACTCTCTTTGAGTTTGTTGATGTTCTGTAATTTCCATTTAACTGATGGATAGTTACTCAAATCACCTGCACTGCACTTAGTCCAATCGGGATCACCTTCTTCAAATGTTAGGATAAACTCCTTGTCAGATTCTGTTAATGCTATATTTACTTGGGTTATTAGATTTGTTCTCGCTTCTTCATAATCAGCATAACTAAACTCAACATCCGACATTCCTTTGAATTGATTTTCCAATGCTTCGGTTTGGTCAATGGCATTTGGCTGCAAAGATTCAATGATAGGTTTGTCGCTACCCAGCAAGCATAGCATAAAGCCATCTTTTACATCATCGAAAGAAGATATTTCCATATACTTACAATCAAACAAGTCTCGTGGATGTTGTCGGCTCAACGCAGCTGTTATCTTGCCACCATATAATTGAGAATATGATACAGTACGAGCTTTGCAAGCCATACTGAACTCTTGCTGTGCTTTCTCGCACAGCATCTTATCCTCAGTGTTCCCAATGATGCCTCGTTTTGTTCCATTAACCTCAATCTTAACGGTTGCACCATTGAGTGTACATTGCAATTTCCACACATCGTATTTTGGAACGACTTTAATGCCTGGAATAGACTTCTCAATATTGGCTTTAAGAGTTTTAAGATGTTCGTTAATGCTTCTCAAACCCTCTTCTCTATCTTGGATAGGAATGTAGGTCAAGTCAATATCCACAGAGTAACGAGGCATATTCTTATGAAACAAATTGATTGCCGTTCCTCCGTGAACTGCAAAATCCTTGATACGATAAACCGATGGCATTATGCGTATCAAAAGGGCTACTTGTCTTTTGTACATATCATTCATAGTCGTTCAACTCTTTAGATATTGTTATTTTATACTTTTTTATATATATTCCATTTTCTACTAATTGCAGTTTTGATGTGCCAAGGTTTATTTCATCTATATTCAGCATATCAAACCAATAATGCCCTGCTTTTTCAGCCATATATAGGAACACTCTTTTTACTCGCTGATTTTTTATGTTTTCAAGCAGTGTTTGTACCACATCGGCACGCAATGAGGTTAATTGTTCCATTATATAGTATAAGTCCATATAATTGTATTGTTCGGGTGCTAAAAGCAAACACTCCATAAAGGCCTGTTCAGGAGAAGATACCAATACATCAACTCCGTCAGCCTGTACTATACTTGTTTGTGGTACATCAACCATTTTAGTGCTAAACGATTTGATGGTTTTGTCAAAACTTTCACTTGACATCCATTTAGGTATCTTGGAATTAGGATAGGCTACCATAAGCAAAGGCTTTCCCATCGGGACATAATGATTAAAACCGAAAAGTTCCAATGCTGAATGAGCAGCCACTCTAACCTCTTTATTCAATTGTTCATTGTAACAAGACAATGCAGCGAATGAAGACAATGAATCTCCTGTACGATACATTACCCCTTTATCCAAAGTTGCAAGCCAACCGGATTGTCGATACTTTCTTATCAACTGATCTGAATAGCCATTCTTCCTTAACCAATCAGAAAAAAAGAGTCCGTTCTTCTTACCAGACACAAGTAATCGGTTTAATTTACTTCGATATTCTAAACTCATAGTTTATAATAAAGGATTAAATTCAACTGCAAAGATAGTGTATTTCTTAATAGGCACAATAAAAACGGTTGCTTTTATTTGCTTAAACTAAACTTGTGGTATAGAATAAGCGATTAAAAGCAACTGTTTATAATATTAAAATCGATTATCCGCTATCCCTTAACCGATACGCTTCCTTGAAACCGCTCATTATTGTACGTTGCACATCGGATGTGCGGTAGAGGATTTTGCCGCCTACCTGAATGTAGGACAGGATTCCATTGTTACGGTAATCCTGCAAAGTTCTTCGGCTTACCTTCAAGATATGTGCGACCTCCTTGTCGGTCAGCAGTTCATCGTTAAACGCACCCAGCTGGCGATTCTCAAACAATTCGCTAAAAGTTTATTTCTCTATTGGTTAAGTCTAACCGACAAATATGTAAATGAAAATCGTTATTATCGATGTATAGGTTTCCCGTTTCGATAAACGGGCATCCGCCATCATACCTCTTCTGCGAAGTTTTATAAACGAGTATTCCCTTCCTGCTTCACATATTTCCATCTCTTCATCCCCTCTATCCATTTCTTCACGCCATAATACACAGGCGACTTGCCGGGCGCACATAAATAAAGGTTATCATGACGGTCAGAAACCATTAGGTTGCCAGCCGTATCCGTATACTCATACCAGTATATTTCAGAAGGAGAAGAACGGTGAACGAAAATACCACCGTGGAAAAATAAATCACCCTCAATCGTCAAATCCTCACGGCTGAAAAAAGGAAAAACCTTCCACCTCGGCTGGCGTATCCGAAGCGAATAATACCCCTCATTATACACAAACTCCAGAAAATCCAGTTGCAAAAGGACGGGCAGATGCGCATAGCGCTCAAAAGTCTTCAAATCCAGATAATAACGTATCAACGGAGATTCTTCCACATAAGCCAAACCGCCCCTATACAAGTGTATGCGAAGGCATTTGGGAAGAGGCAGAAGATTCCCTTTCCCCGTCACGATACCGCAACGGCCTGCTCCATACGTTACCACCGCATACCCATCCACAAAAGGAGCGATATGAACATAGGAAGGAGGCAATATCACCTCATCACCTTTCCGAAGACCATACAGGCCATCCTCCTGATAAGGCTCCACCTCAGCCCGCCGGTTAGCAGCTTCACGCAGGAATTCCTCGTAACCCTGAACAACCCCCATTTCCAAAGAGGAAAAACGGGAGTCGCACTGCTCCCCCTGACCAGCCAACCATGCCGCACGAGAAGCATCCTTCATCCCTTTTCCGGAACGGAAGCCGCGGAAAAAAGCCTGCCAGTCCCGTTCTTCAGTGGGAAGCCCGAAACGGAGATACAAGCCGACCTGGTCCAGAATCACCGTACGGACCTTCGACGGATGCACACGCAAACCACGCCCCACCTGCTGAAGGTATTTAGACAACGACAACGTGGGACGCGCCAACTGGATGAACTCCACCGCCGGACAGTCGAAACCCTCCGAAAAGATATCCACATTCACAAGGACGTCGATCTCACCCCGGGAATAGCGTTCCACGCATTCACGGCGTTCCAAAGCGGGAGTAAGACTGTCGATGCTGGCCGCACGGACACCATGAGAACGGTAACACTCACAGATATGAAGGCTGTGAGAACGGTTCACCGCATACACGATTCCCTTCTTGCCCGGAACAAATGTGCGGTAAGCTTCATAAAGATCTGCTATCGCCTCCGGACAGTCCAGTACACTGCCCATCTCCTTCAAGGAATAATCGCCGTCAGCCCCGCGTTTCGATAGGCTGTCCACACGACGCTGAGCCAGGCTGTCGGGAAGGATCGAAAGGTAATCGAACAGGGCCAAACGACCCTCCTCGATAAAACGGGAGACCGAGCGGGAAGTCAGCAGACGATCGAACAGGGAGGTGAAACCACCACGGTTCAACCGGCAAGGAGTAGCTGTCAGACCCAGCTTGTATGCATTCGGAAACAACTCCCACAAACGGGCATAACTCCTCGCCGGAGTATGATGAGCCTCATCGATTACCAACAAGCCCGGAACGCGCATTCCGCCTTTTCCCGAATTTCTCTTTACGGGCAGCTTCCCATCTTTAATTTCCCTAACTCCCCCACATCCAATGGCAGGGCTTCCCGACAGGGAAAGTTCACCCCTTGCTATCAGCGATGAGAGCGTCTGGACAGAAACCACCTGCACAAGCTCACTGTTTCCAACGCTGCCACTGACTATACGACCGTGAGGAACACCGTAATGGGATAATGTGACGGAAATCTGATCCACCAGCTCGATCCGATGAACCACAATCCAAACGCCCGCCCCTGTCGAACGGACATAATCCCGCACTACGGAGACCAACAAGTGAGTCTTGCCCGTACCCGTGGGCATCTGGCACATCACCGAACGGGACTCATACCAAGCCCCATACAGCGAACTTTTCATATCGACCTGGTAGTCGAACAGACCAAAGTCGTCACGAGATTTCATCGATAACTTATGATGGGTGTCAACACTCAGCAGGACAAATCACTGCCCACTGTTTCTTATAGGGATAGGTATTCAAGACAGACCAAAAGCTCCAATATTCTACATACCAGATATCCTTACGGATACGGGTCCCATTTGAGAAAACTCTTTTTGTCTCACCACGGCAACCCGTTACCTGAGTCCAGCCTGTGATGCCCGGCTTGATAAGATCACAAGGCTCTGCAATATAATTGAGATTGCAAAATGCAATATTGCTTTTCCCCAATTATTACTTATCATTCCATTTTTCATTCAACATATGCCAAATAAAAAGACTATTTCCAAGGATGTATCTGCGCCACATGCGTTTAGGCTCGATTATAAGTCTGTAAAGCCACTCCAACGAATGACGCTGCCACCATATAGGTGCCCGTTTGGCCGTTCCTGCGAAAAAATCGAACACAGCCCCTATGGTTCCACAATGACAATGGATATCCAGTTTATCCCAATTGGAATAGACCCACTTCTCCTGTTTGGGGGCTGTCATCCCAATCCACAACAAATCCGGATCGGCCTCATTGATGGCTTTTATCATCGCCTTGTTATCCTCTTCCGAAAATTCAGGTTTATACGGAGGAGAATAAGATAGCACTTTTATGTTCGGATATTTCACTGCTGCCTGTTGCCGAATCAGACCCAACACTTTTTCGCTGCTTCCCAAAAAGAAACAAGAGCCTCCCCGCTCATTTAAACGTTTCATTTCAAATTCAAATAAATCCCATCCGGCACAACGCTCTCTCGGTTGCGACTTCGCATTGAGCCAACGACAGGCCTTCACTACACTTGCCCCGTCGGGAATCAGACAATCCCCGTGCGACAGAGCTTCCGCAAACAACGCGTCATGCCGGGCAGTATTATAAGAATGAGCGTTTATCGTATTGATTAACAGCTTGCCGGAAGGCAATAAAGATAACTCCTCCCGAGTTGTCAGGAGGTCCGTTTTTTTAAGACTGAACATGGAAATAGATTGATTGTTTTTTCACTAAAGTACCATGAAAGCTGACGACCGACATACGGTTTTGTTTTCAAAAGTATTTTATTTGTTGGGCTACGAGCTATGATTATCGGCACTCAAAACATTACGGATTTGCTTGATTAAACAATAAACAAAAAAGTCTACATTAATAAATCCTACAAAAAACTATTGCATTTAAAGATACGCCTTTTCAAAGAATTCCAAATGATACGCATTGTAAGGTTTTGATATTTAAAAGACATATTAGGATTGATGTAAACTTTATCATATCCTCTATCCTTCATTTGTTTGTAAATGCTATAATGTTCACATCTTACCTCAACTCTTGAATCATCATTTTTATAGACATCGTAACGTAGCCCACGTACCGCTTCATATCTATAAATAGCCAATCCACCAAAAGCAGAAAAAACCCTGACCAATGGCATTCCTTTATGCAATGTTCCATATTTATCAGCATTCGTCTTAATTTTTGATTCTGTTTGAGGATTTTGTTCATCTCCATACTCCGTTAAAGCATACGTATCATGAAACCTACGGCAAAGTTTTGGTGAAGTTGAATAACCGAATGCTGTCAACGCATCCCATTCTTGGGAAACATTGAAAGAAGTCAAGATGCCATCCACATCAAGTCGTGCTACATCCATATCAACAACCATCAGATAATCCGCAGTCCACTCTTTACTTGCTATATAATCCATATATTGATTGCGGAGATAAGCCATTTTATTTATGCGCTTATGAGAATAGAATGGATTAACAGATACGGAAGAAACTTTCGGTATGGTAGCCGTTGCGTCCACATTTTCCATGATGCAATGTACATGGGTCGCATCAGCTTTCATCCACTCCGCTAACAACTTTTTGGTCTTATCAACACTATTATTCTCATAAATAACGACATGATAATCCTTAAAGTACTTACAAAAACACCGAATTACTGGTATATTATTTATCAGACCTTTTTCAGCATTACGCACAATACCGCAAATAATAATAGACTTGTCATTTAAAAAAGTATTCATAGGTAATTGTTTAATTTATCAGAAATCCAAGCAGCTATCCGATTGTTAAAGAAAGCAGCTACACATATCGCAACAAATGTCAGCACAACATTACATGGGAAATAAGGGAATAAAGGCATTATAAAATCTATCAACGCTATCTGCACTATGTATATATCTAATGTTAAATTGGAGATAACAATGCATAGTTTCTTAACCCAATCCGGAAAAGACAAACCATTTAAATAGCCAACGAACTTACGTGCGCTCAATAAGACTAAAAATAAAAAAACAGGAACCAGAAAGACTTGCAACGACAATAAAAACATGTATGTCAACGCCCATTTTTTATAAGCGAAGAACACGATTATCGCAATAGGTAACAGCAACGCTGAATATCCGCTACCTCGCCAAATACTTGTTTTTTGCCTATCCCAATAACCCCACAAAAAGAAAAAAAAGAAAAAAAAACATTTAAAACCGCCTTCATCCATTACGATTTTTTCGCAAGGATAAATGAAAATATAGAACCATATAATTTGAGTTACACAAGCCAAAAACATTAGGCTGATTAAGTATTTACCCCCCCCCCAGATTGTTAAAAAAAGCACAATTCAACCTGCTAAAAGCAGGGATTCTAACAAAAAGTACCAAATATACAATGGCAAAATAGCACAAAATCACATTTACGAACCAAAAGTTTGTTGGATATATTAGGTTATACCATTTACCAAGATTACCTTCCGAAAATAGGGTAAATACCCATATGGATGGCATTATCCTAATATACTTTTTCAGTAACCACTCTCCTCGAAATTTTTCTCCCCTAAAATGAAGTAAATATCCACTGGTATAAAAAAACAAAGTATTTCCAATCGCACCCCCAACGAAAAGATTTGAGAATATCTCTGGAACTGTCCATTTAAAATGAAACCATGTGATAAGGAATGTGGCCATTACTTTCAATAATGTAATCTCATTGAAGTATCCCTCAGTTATCTTTTTCACCTCTTTGTGTTTAATACATTATTTATATCCTTAATAACATTACGAGTAATTGTCTCAGCATTAAACACCTTAGAACTTTCCAACGCGTTTGTCGAGTACTTCCCATAATCCGACAATACTTTTTCAATTGCAGAAACATAGTCTTCATCCTTGAAATCAAGAGGAAATACAAAACCGTTATAATCATTCTTAAGAACTATACCAATATCCCCGGGATTGGTCGAAATCACAGGTAACCCTACAGATAAAGCCTCCGCAATGGCTGTAGGCAATCCTTCCTGCGTTGAAGCCATAATAAGAATCTTGCGCTTTGAATCCTCTTCCACCAACTTCTCATTAGGTAAATTACCAAGAAAATGAATTTTGTTCTGTAAGCCCAACCGCTTAACCTGTTCTTTGAGCTTTGTCTCTTGGGTTCCATATCCGGCAATGAAAAAATGATTATTTTCTTGAATTCCATCCGGCAACTGAGAATATATTGAAATCAACCTATCCACATTCTTAATCAGCTCAAGCCTGCCCGCAAACATGAAACCACTCCGTTGTTCATATGGCTTTGGTTTAATTGAATGACTAATCGGATTAAACAGCTTCTTCTTATCATCCCACACTGGCCCTACCGTATACTTTAACGGACAAGTTTTCTCAATCCGCTTAAAGAACATATTAAAGACAAAAGCGAAGTATTTGCCGAACCAATATTTTGATTGTGACATGGGATTATCATTACCATGATAAATATGAGAATACGGCACACCCATATAGGAAACAACAAAAGAACCTTCAGGAATATGAGATAATATAAAATCGCACTTTCTCAAGTCTTTTCGATGCATCCAAAGATAAATCATCATTTTAAAACGCCCTAAACCCGGAAAATTTTTCCATGAATCTGGCAAATAATAATATTCCACATCAAACTCCCCGCAAAGAATTTCGTGCATATTGCGCATGATAGGGGCTACACCTCCATATGAGAATTCCTTAGAATCGCTGTTTATTACTGCTAATTTCATATTTTTATTCTACTCTAGAATTATCGATTTTATTAATCAAACTATCAGAAATACCTGACTGAAATTTGGGAGCAAACATCTTACCCACATCTATAAGCTTCTAAAAGTCATTTTCTTTAAATATTTCAATATATCCTTTGTATTCTAAATAATGCAAAGGTGTCAACTCTCCCAATCTCAGCCAACAATCACGTCTATGCAAGAAAGCCTTTTCCTTGTACGGAGAATTGATATGCTATTTTCATTGTTATTGTAAATTATTTCTCCATTATTACACTACTATGAACTTTTATTACGATAGTTTCAAAATATTACTTTCCTGCCAATTATAAGCGGAGCTTCCGTACAATAGAGCGTACTTCCCTTGGGAATGCTTGTTCCAT
>CANPVZ010000006.1 GCA_947581855.1 uncultured Phocaeicola sp. | reverse complement strand
GAAGGGATACGTCTGAAGGACTGTATCCGTATGCAGCAGAAACTTATGAATGTAAGGGTGAGATGTGTCGCAGCCGACTCCATATACGCCAATAATGCCAACAGGAAGTTCTGCACGAAATATGGAATAGCGACGTCCTTTGTACGCAAGGGAAGGGCCGCAAAGGACGAGCCGGTGAGAAAGGTTCTCAGAAGTGAACTCTCAAGAGAGAGGGCCACCAGGCTTGAAGGAAGCTTCGGCACGCAGAAACAACATTACTCACTCTCAAGGATAAAGGCACGGAACAGGAAAACGGAAATCCTGTGGATTTTCTTTGGAATACATACGGCAAATGCCATATTAATGGCTGAGAAGTTCAGAGACAGGCGGAGTAAAGCGGCATAACATTTTAGACATGATGAATCAGAAGAAGTCTCAGGGCTTCTTCCGAAACATCATACCCAAACGGATAAGATTTTAGGTGGAAGATAGAAAATTTACAATAAAAATGGAATATGAGATGATATTAAGCGATCATATTCATATGCCATCTTATTTTTTAAGACATTTACTGAATATCCCTAAAACAGAACAGGGATAAATGCTCTATTCCAGTATATCTCTCCGTAAACGTCTCAGCTACGGCTTCTTTACGCAAATCGCATATAACAACTTTTCCGTCCTGTATCAATACGGTTGCGTCACTTGCTCGCCGTTCACCTCTACGTTCTCCAGTTTCAAATCTACTACATTCTCCATCTGGATCGCTTTCGGCGCCTTCTTCACTTTGATATTGCGTAGGGTAATATCATAAAGTTTCGCTTCAGGCAAACCGTTTGCCATCAGCGCAACGCTATCCACCCGATTACAAGTAACATCCTCGATGGTGATATGACGGAATTTAGTGGGGTGGTTACCTCCTCGGTAACCATGATAATTGGTACGGAAATTCACCACGCCCCACAGGCAGACATCCGCTTCAATACGACGCATGTTCAAGTTCTCGAAATAACCGCCACGGTCGAGGTTCGATTTGAAATAGATACCGTTACGGCAACTGTCTATTTTACAATCCTCAATATATATATTCCGCACACCACCGGACATTTCGCTTCCGATGGTAATCGCCCAACGTGCGAAATGACAATTGCGAATGACGACATTCTCCGTAGCCTGCCCGATTCGCCACCCGTCCTGGTCACGACCGGATTTGATAGCGATGCCATCATCTCCCACATTGAAGTCCATACCTTCAATTAACACATTGGTAGATGATTCGGGGTCACAACCGTCATTGTTATAATTATTGCTGTCGATATAGACATTCCGAACAGTTACATTGTCGCAAAATACCGGATGAATGATCCAGAACGGCGAGTCGTATATCTTCACATCTTCTACCAATACCCGTTTGCAACCATAAAACTGAATCATACACGGACGCAAATAATGCCCCTCTCCAAACACGCGTTTATATACCGGAATGGAATCAATCCCCATCTGACGGAGCGAATTCATAGCCGGACCTTGCTTGGCATGCCAACCATTGAAAGTCACTGCGCCGTTACCGTCGATGCTTCCTTTACCTGTCAGCGCCACATTATTACATTGATAAGCATAGATGAAAGGAGAATAGTTAAAGCATTCGGTTCCTTCCCATTTCGTAAGCACCATAGGCAAGTAATCCGAAGGTTCGGTAGAAAACTCCAGACGTGCTCCCTCGTCCACTTTCAGGTTCACATTACTTTTCAGATGAATGCTGCCTTTTACAAAATAGTTTCCGGCAGGTATCAACACGGTTCCGCCACCGTTGGCATTACAAACATTTATCGCCGTCAGAATAGCCGGACGGCTGTCGAAAGCCGTATCGCTTTTTGCTCCGTAATCTGACACATTATATACTGTATCGGGAAAGACAGGCGGTACAATATTTTCCAGAATCGCAGGCACTTTAGCCCATTCTCCATTTTCTGTTCCGGTTGAAACCGGTTTTGTATTGCATGCTCCCCATACCAAAGGACACAGACACAACACAATTAGCTTACCAATGTTTTTCATAGATTGTATGTTAGAGTTATAAAACAAAAATAATAAACGTTATGGAATAGTACAATTTAATTGAAGTTTAAAGCTTGTTCACCTATCATAAAGTACATGCCCCACAACAAAAAAGCAAGAATAAATACACAAAAGTCGAACGTCTATAGACAAAGCAAATAAAACACTTATTTCAATTGTTTCAATCAATAAACTTCACTTTAGCCGGATCACGAGGTTTAGCCGCAGGTGTTTCGTCCGGATAACCGAAACCTATGCAGTAAAGCAACTCATACCCCTCAGTGAAACCGAGTTTCTTCAAATATTCCCTAGCTGCCGGAACCGTATTCATGAAACGTACGGGACTTCCTAAACACACAGAACCAATACCCATACTCCATGCCGAAAGTATCATGTTCTCACCTAATAAGCCGCAATCTATTTTGGACAGGTCATACCCCGGATCATTTGCAATAAACACTACTGTCGGAGCATTACGAAACATATTCTTAAAGTTCGGATTGTCCGCCGTTTTGGGGTTTTCCTTCTTGAACACTTCTGTAATACCATTCAAGAATTCCGGATCGCTGACCACGCGTATTTCCCACGACTGCTTATTCTGCCCGTTGGGCGCATTAATGCCACATTCCACTATCACAGCCATTTTATCCCGTTCTACGGGTTGCGGCTTATACTTACGAATACTACGACGCGACATAATCGTTTCCACTACTACTGCGCTGTCTGATTTTTGTTCACTCTGCTGCAACGTTTGAGCAGAATTGGAAGGTGTACAACTACATAATGCACATACACTGATGCTCATCACGAATGACTTTAAAGTTTTCATAGGCAAATTTTTATTAATGGTTTATACAAACTTACGCATTTCTTTCAATTCCTCGCCTTTTTTTCTTTTTCTTTAATATTTAAAGGCTTTGGAAGATACTGTTCCTATTCTTTTCTAAAATCTATTCAAACAATTCTTTCTTTACGATCCAATATCCTACACGAGATTCAGAAATTCCCGATTTCAGACAATGAGAGCACACCAGCTCATCCTCACATATATCTGACTCCATATAATAAAAACTACAATTGTTATCTTTTTGAAAATACATGGCAAAGTCCACAATGTGTGTAGAAATCAAGAATACACTATCTTTATACCTTTTCAACAAGGTAGTTACCGCCACCGAAGCCTCATAAGCATCTCTCGCATTAGTACCGCGAAACATCTCATCAAATACGACAAAATAGCGTCTTTCCGACTTCATACCGGATATTATTTCTTTTATCCTTAGTACTTCCGACATAAAATGACTGCGACCGTCGCGGAGAGAATCCGGCAAATTAATAGAGGTATAAATACCGTCGTAAAGAGGACTTTCAAAACGGGATGCCGGAACGGGCATTCCACAATGAGCTAACCAAACACATAAAGAGATAGACTTAAGGGTTGTAGATTTGCCTGCCATATTAGACCCTGTAAAAATACAGATATGAGAATCTGCCAGTTTCCAATTATTACGCACCGGTTCTTTTACATCAGGATGGAAAAAACCTTCTAAATACAAAGCCCGTTTCGCAGTCAGCGAAGGATAAGAAAAGCCTCTTTTTAACGCAATTTCATGAGCTGTACGGATTACATCCAATTGATAAACCACAGATAAAAGTTCTTCTTTTATTGTATGTACCCGAGTATAGCGAAATAAAAAATCATAGGAATCGATAATGTAATAAGGAAAAGCCGATTGTTTCAATACATCTTTCAGTTCCGTGAATTCGATATTTTCCCGAATTGTCTCAGCAAACCGTATCAATAAACGCGGAGCGTCAGCTTGTATTTGATCGGCAAAAAGCCAAAGACTATTCAGTAAACGCACCACCAGTTTTACGCCTCTTTCCACCACATAACGATGAGGGTTGTGTTTAAACTTCCTCACCACTTCGGTTGCTAACGAATAAGCCCAATCTGCTTTTACTATTTCTTCTCTACATGCTAAATAATATTCTATAAAATCCAGCTCTTCTTCATCTATATCCAATAAAGGAACAGATTCGTATTGGATGGCTTCAATCCGTTCTTGTATAAGAGCCAAATCGTTAAGTGGTTCGGAAAGCCATTTATGCATCATCTTCTTTCCCTCTTTTGTACGCGTCTTACAAAAAAGCGAATAGAGACCCCATCCACCATATGGATGATCATTCAGAATCTCCAGATCGGCAATGGTTTGTCTGTCGGTAAAAAGAGACATAAGCTTTAAATGTTTATGACAACTTGTACAAAAGTACTACATATTTAACAGAATACAACTTGGAGAACACAAAAGAAACAAAAAATAGATAAATCAAAATTGCATAAATTGTATCCTCATGAATCAAAACAGTCTATTGTTTCGTACCAAAGCTGAGATAGATTAAAAACCTAACAGCTTCACTCCCTTAACCAAAGTTATCACCTTATCCTTTCCAACATCAGAAACTAATCGTTCCATATAACTCTTTTCAATTCTTTGGAATATAACTTACACCCTTTGAGTAAATAAAAAAAGAGATGCCGGGTTGCCACTGCAACCACATGCATCTCTAAGCTATTAATATGGAATTATTAATCAAAAACTATAACCCAACCGGATATACAAGCCATTCATTTTGCTTGATACTCCACTTACATCAATGCAGTTAGACAAACCAAACTCATAACCAACCTTCAAAGAAAATTGTTTGTATGATCCTTGCACACCAGCGCTGATACCAAAATCTAACTTTTTAGCTTCCGCATCGTCATCGTTAATCATATAACCTACATACGGACCGGCAAGCACACCTACTTTTACATTTTCGTCTGATAAGAAATTGTAATAGGCATTCGCATCAATCTGAATCAATGAAGGATCCCATTTCTCGCCACCTTTTGTTACATAAGCCGCACCAACCGACCAATCGAATGCATCGCTGATAGGAGCCGTATAAGTAGCACCCACATTTAAAAACTTAAATTCAGAATCAACTTTTACATCACCTGAGACTTTAGCCATATTGGCACCATACCAGATTGTCACTTTCTGTGCATTGGCACATAACGCCATTGTACACAGACACATCATAATAAATAACTTCTTCATAACTCTAATTTTTTTAATGAATATATAAAAAAAACTTATGCCTCTATTCATTCAATGGAGTCACCTAACGAATACATTCGCTAACACTCACATTCTGATTATTTCTAAATTTTTGGCAAATATAAATGAAGAAAATTAGAATTTACCCCCCCCCCGTTAAAAGATATTAAAACAAGAGAAAAAACAAGCAACAAGATATTTTCACCAACAATCGTATTTCTGTAACAAGTTTTCTTTTAAATATGAAAAGAATTTCTTCAAAGGAATAAAAAACAATAGGGGCGGAGAGAAATCAAAAAAGTTAAGATAAAAAACAGGCACTGGCTGCTATCACCGGATCTCTTCTCACCAGTATACTAATATGACGTTGGAATGTCCCAAATTCTTCTGAAGGCTTAAAAGCAAAAAGGCCGTTCCGTAAAGAAACGACCTTTTCCACTTTATTTAGGTTTTTGATTAGAGTTTCGGACCTGCAGCAACCAAAGCTTTACCGGCTTCATTTCCTTCGAACTTAGCAAAGTTCTTGATGAAACGTCCTGCCAAATCTTTAGCTTTTTCATCCCACTGAGCAGGATCTGCATAGGTATCGCGAGGATCAAGGATCTTCGGATCAACACCCGGCAATTCAGTCGGAACAACAAAGTTGAAGTAAGGAATAACCTTAGTCGGAGCTTTGTCGATAGAGCCATCTAAGATTGCGTCTATAATTCCACGAGTATCACGGATAGAGATACGTTTGCCCGTACCATTCCAACCCGTATTTACCAAGTATGCTTTTGCACCGACTTTTTCCATCTTTTTCACCAACTCTTCACCATACTTAGTCGGGTGCAAGCTCAAGAAAGCTGCGCCAAAGCAAGCAGAGAATGTCGGAGTCGGTTCAGTAATACCACGTTCAGTACCAGCCAACTTAGCGGTAAATCCTGACAAGAAGTAATATTTAGTCTGTTCCGCATCCAGAATTGATACCGGAGGCAACACACCGAACGCATCGGCAGATAAGAAAATAACTTGTTTTGCGTGAGGACCTTTAGATACCGGTTTAACAATGTTTTCGATGTGGTAGATAGGATAAGAAACACGAGTATTCTCTGTAACGCTCTTATCAGCAAAATCAATCTTACCGTTAGCGTCAACCGTTACATTCTCCAACAAAGCGTCGCGTTTGATAGCGTTGTAAATATCCGGTTCACTCTCTTTATCCAAGTTGATAACTTTAGCATAGCAACCACCTTCGTAATTGAATACACCTTCGTCATCCCATCCGTGCTCATCATCACCGATTAACAGACGTTTCGGGTCAGTTGACAAAGTAGTTTTACCTGTACCGGACAAACCGAAGAAGATAGCAGTGCTCTTTCCTTCTTTATCCGTATTAGCAGAACAGTGCATAGAAGCAATACCACGCAATGGGTTCAGGTAGTTCATGATTGAGAACATACCTTTCTTCATTTCACCACCATACCAAGTATTCAAAATAACTTGTTCGTTAGTCTTCAAGTTAAATACTGTAGCGGTTTCAGAGTTCAAACCTAATTCTTTGTAGTTCTCAACTTTTGCTTTCGATGCGTTGAAAGAAACGAAATCAGGTTCTCCGTAATTAGCAAGTTCTTCAGCTGTAGGACGGATGAACATGTTTGTTACGAAATGAGCCTGCCATGCGACTTCCATAATGAAACGAACTTTCAAACGAGTTGCAGCATTAGCGCCACAGAAAGTATCCACAACGAACAAACGTTTGCCTGACAATTCTTTTACAGCTTTAGCTTTCAAATCAGCCCACGCTTCTTCAGAGCAAGGTTTATTGTCATTTTTATATTCGTCAGAAGTCCACCATACCGTATTTTCACTGGCTTCATTCTTAACAAAGAATTTATCTTTAGGAGAACGACCTGTATAAATACCGGTCATTACGTTTACAGCACCCAGTTCAGTTACCTGACCTTTTTCATAACCTTCCAAACCCGGTTTAGTTTCTTCTGCGAACAGTACGTCATAAGAAGGATTGTGAAGAATCTCCTTCACATCGGTAATACCGTACTTGCTTAAATCTAAATTTGCCATTTTTTGATTTTTTAGTTTGTAATATTAATGATTATCTTTTCACCTGATTTCTTAAATATACTCAGTAATGAGTTCTTAATTAAAGCGACTTTTTATTCAAGCCCTTGTTTATCGGCTACAAAAATACTACATTATTTCTTCCCGAAAAAACATTTAGAGAAATATTTCTTTAATCGCATAAGTTTTAATATTTGTGTAACACATTTGCCACTTCGAGTTTACAATACACATTCAAATTCCTTTATATTTCTTTTTATTCTTAGAAATAAATTTGTTCTTTTGCATATGTTATCCGAAAGAGAAGTCCTTTCCGGAAACAAAGGGCATCAACTGTCTTTTTTTGCGTTTACCCAAGGAAATAACGTAACGACAAGAAACAAACAGAAGTATGAAACTTAAAACTACATTTTATATATGATGAGAGTTATCAACTTTAACGAATCGAATTCCATCCTAAACCAGTATGTAGCCGAAATACGGGATATAAACGTGCAACAAGACAGGATGCGTTTTCGCCGCAACATTGAGCGTATAGGCGAAATCATGGCTTATGAAATCAGCAAGACGCTGCATTACACCACCCGACAAGTAGAAACACCATTAGGCATTGCCTCTGTCAACGTGCCCGACAATCAAATTGTGCTGGCAACTATCTTACGTGCCGGACTTCCTTTTCATCAGGGATTCCTGAGTTATTTCGACCAAGCGGAAAATGCGTTTGTCTCGGCATATCGTAAATATAAAGACACATTGAAGTTTGATATCCACATAGAATACATCGCTTCTCCGCCTATCGAGGGAAAAACGTTGATTTTAGTCGATCCCATGCTGGCAACTGGGGGTTCTATGGAACTCAGCTACCGAGCCATGCTTACCAAAGGGACACCCGCTGAAATCCATATAGCTTCGGTAATTGCCAGCGAACAAGCCTTGTCTTACATCTCGGAAGTATTTCCGCAAACTCAAACTATCGTGTGGTGCGCAACAGTCGATCCAGACTTGAACGAACACTCTTATATTGTTCCCGGATTGGGGGACGCCGGAGATTTGGCTTTCGGAGAAAAAGAATAGAAACAACTGCAAAACAAAATCACATGGGTTAAAGAAGGGATTGAAAACAAAAATTCTATCCTAATAAAAACATAAATTATAACTAACATAGATCAGAAAGCCATTTCTTACTCTGTCTCAAGGTAGGAGATAGCTTTCTGATTACAAAATATACCGTAGAGGATTGAGGTCTCTACGCAACTAAAAAACAATATCTCCTTTTATATATTAAGGTGAAGATCGGGTATTTATCTTTGCCATTGCAAACTTAGAGCCTATCATCATTATCTATAAACAGATGTTCCCTTCTTACATGTACAAGATGGAAACGAATTCACATTACCCTTTTCCTGAAAACTCTTCGGTTAAATTCAAGTACTCGGAAATCAAAAAAAAGTTATCTTCTTAAGCAAACTGCTTCCTATTTTGTTATGTATTAATAACAAGAGGCGAAAAAAGTATTACCGGGTTAGAAAACAAAAGCTTTTAAGCTGAACTCATCCGTAGTAAAAACAAACGAACCGGTCACGCCTTTATTAAATTCTAATGTATTTAACTATTAAAACCTATATAAAATTAGCGATTATGAAAATCCTTTTTTATACCATACAATGTGTGGGATATGCTGCTTCATTGCTTCCTTTATGTATTTTATACAGATTTTCCGATGTTCTTTATTACCTTCTCTATTATGTAATAAGATATCGTAAAAATATGGTAAAGACCAATCTTCGAAAATCATTCCCCGAAAAAAGCACAAAAGAGCTCACCCGCATCGAAAAAGAGTTCTACGCATTCTTATGCGATTATATGGTAGAAACCATCAAACTATTTTCCATGTCCGAACGCCAACTTAAACAGCGCATGCAGTTCGAAGGAGTGGAGGAAATGGTACAAGCACTGGAAAAAGAAAACAAGCAATTCGGATTCATCTATCTAGGTCATTATGGTAACTGGGAGTGGGTATCATCACTTACAGCCAGAGTGCATGATGTCAACCCCAAAATTATCGGCGGTCAGATTTACCATCCGCTTTCCAATAAGGTATTCGACCGGATCTTCAAAAAAGTACGTGGAAAATCGGGTGGAGAAAACATTCCCATGAAAGATACTTTGCGACGGATTGTCTATTGGAAACGAAATGGGAAAAAAGCCATCATCGGCTTTATTTCTGATCAAACACCTAAATGGAACTGCATCCACCACTGGACAGACTTTTTTCACCGAAAGACACCAGTCTTTACTGGTACGGAACGCATCGGGAAACAAGTAGACGCACTCATATTTTACGCCGATATGGAACGCATCAAGCGGGGATACTACCGTTGCCGGATTACACGCATGACTGATGACATACAGCAACATCCCGATTATGAACTGACCGACTGGTATATCCACCGATTGGAACAGACTATCAAAAAAGCTCCCGCTTTTTGGTTATGGAGTCACAACCGGTGGAAACGTACTCTCGAGGAACTTGAAAGCCGCCGGATAAAAAGTGCAGGATGATTCCATCAATACAAAAGATTGATAATCTTACCGCTAATCTGCAATAAGGAAATCTCACATAGCTTGGTATCATATTCCGCAGAAAGAATACGCTCTTCGGCATCGAGCAAACTTTTCTGCGCTTCACGCATTTCTATACCCGAGAGGTTTCCCAGCATATAGCGTTCCATGGCAATCTCATGGTTCTCCTTAGCTGCTACCAGATTCTGCCGTTCAAGGTTCAACATTTCCAAGTTATTTTTATATGCCTGCCACAAGTTGCTCAGATCTGCACGCAACATCAGCTCTACTTCATTGCGTTGCAGACGGGCATTCTCTATGGCAATCTCGGCATTGCGCCTTTCGCGACGACGATTTCCGTCAAAGATATTAAAGCCCAAAGTTAAGCCGGCGTTAAAACCTAAATTATCTCTCTTTTTAGTGGAAGAAATATCGTATTTATTGAAGGTATATCCATATCCCGTATTCAACCTTAAATAAGGATAATTACGGGAATTCACCTTTTTATAATCTAACTGTGCAAGCGTTGTGTTTTGGTCGGCTTTCAACAACGATGCGTTATTGGATAACGTAGCCTCCCAAAGTTCTTTCAACACCAAATCGGCACGTACATCGATTATTGTATCCGCAATCATTACCATCTGATCGACATTCGTATTTCCCATCATTTCGTTCAAACGAATACGCGAAGTATGCAACAACTCCTGCTGCTTCATGTATTGCGCACTGTCGGCATTAAAATCGACTTTTGCTTGTTGATAATCCAAACGAGAAAAGTTTCCGATGTGGTAGCGTTCTTCTACAATACGCATACGCTCTTTCGACAACGATACGGCATAACGGAAATTCTTCAAACGAATCTTTTGCTGGATAAAGTTATAGTACTCGGCACTCAGATTAGCTATAAAATCCTCCACGGCAATCCGTGTATTGGTTTCACCCTGACGCTTCAATTCTTTCAACTGCTTATAAGTAGTACTAATATTGAATCCATCAAACAGGGTCCAGTTCAAATTTAACCCTACATTCACGGTCTGATCAAAAACGCCGTTTTCCTTAACGGTTTCTCCCGTTTCCCTTAATTTACTTTCCGTGTTATCCACCGTACCGACATAACCTGCCGTAAAATCAAGCGTAGGCAGATATCCGGCATTGCCTAAGGTTGCATTGTTGGCGCTTATCTTTTGTTCATTTCGGGTTATCTGCAATGAGTAATTGTTGTGCAAACCATTTTCCAAACAAGATTTCAACGTGTACACATCGTTTGTTTGCGCCTCAACAGCAGAAGATATTCCAAACAATACACAAATCGCAGAGGCTAACCGTCTCCCCAACAATAATGTTCTTTTCAATGTGTCCTTGTCCCAATTTATCCGCTCGGCAACCACACCCGAAACTTTGCTATCGATTGCTTGTCGAAACATATGGAACCATCGTTCTATTTTTTTGTTTCTTCTATTTACATCTTCCATCTTAAAAACATCTTTTCAAATTTCTATTTATAAGGAATCTTACGGAGATAACTTTTTTCTCTGCGCTACCCTACTTATTCTGTATTTCCGATTTTTTCCTCTTAAAAAACGACCGACGCACACCACTATCTCGTTTCATCCTGTCCGTAGAGATATACATGTAAATGGCCGGCACAATGTACATGGTAAGCAATGTGGAAACCAACATACCTCCTACTACCGCCACACCCATAGCTATACGCTGGTTGCAACCTTCGCCACTGGCAAATGCCAGAGGTATCAAACCCAGAATGGTAGAAGCGCTAGTCATTAAAATAGGACGAAGACGTTGAAGCGCCGCATCGCGGATTGCCTGTAATTTGTTCTCGCCCGCCTCTTGCTTTTGGTTAGCGAACTCAACAATCAGAATACCGTTCTTCGCTACCAAACCTATCAGCATGATAATACCGATCTGACTGAAAATATTCATGGTAATGCCGCCGAAATACATAAAGATTAATGCACCCGAGATAGCCAACGGCACGGTTAGCATGACTACAAACGGATCCTTGAAACTTTCGAACTGCGCAGCCAAAATGAGATAAATCAATATGATTGCCAGAATGAAAGCAAACATCAGGCTGGAAGAACTCTCACGATACTCTTTCGAATCACCAGCAAGGGCTGTACGAAATGAATCGTCCAACGTCTCGGCAGCAATTTTATCCATCTCTTCCAAACCCTGCCCGATGGTTTTACCCTTCGCCAATCCGGCAGAAACGGTAGCCGACACAAAACGATTGTAACGATACAACTTCGGAGGAGCCGTACCACTCTCCAGTTCAATCAAATTATCAAGCTGTATCATGTCGCCCTTGCCATTACGGATATAGATAGAAGTCAGGTCTGCCGGTTTATTACGTTGCTGACGGTTGATCTCTCCCAATATTTCGTACTGTTTCCCGTTCATATAAAAATAGCCCATGCGTTGTCCACTCAGACCATACTGCAAAGTTTGTGCGATATTCTTCGTACTTACCCCCATAATGCTGGCTTTATCCCGATTAATGTTGATACGAGCTTCCGGCTTGCTGAACTTCAGGTCGACATCCGCCATTTGAAACATAGGGTTTTCGTAGACCTTCGCCATAAATTTAGGCAATACCTCCTGAAGCTTCTCAATGCTGGTAGCCTGCAATACGTATTGTACCGGCATACCGCCACGGCGCCCACCGAACGAAGAAGACTGTTGGACGAAAGCCCTCGCCTTGGTTTTAGTTTGCACAGCTTTGGAGAGTTCCTCGGCTACTTCCATCTGGCTATAATCACGTTCCTTCATATCCTTCAACTGAATGCGCACACTTCCGCTTCCGCTCGACACCCGAGCAGTCACCGCTTGTGCGTCCGGTGCAATGGAATCTACCAAACGGTTAATATCTTCCGTATAGTCACGTATATATTCGTAAGTAATTCCCTCTGCTCCGCGTGTGTTGATATTAATTTGCGAACGGTCTTCCAGAGGAGCCATTTCGGAAGGAATCGCATTCCACAAAATCGCAATTAACAATACGGTGATGACCGTGAAAGGAATTGCTATCCAGCGCTTACGCAAGAAGGCACCTAACGAACGACTATAGAAACGATTCATCCCCTCGAAGAACGGTTCCGTCTTGCGATAAAGCCAGTTCTTCTTTTCTTGCCTTACCAGTAATTTGGTAGCCAGCATCGGTGTGAAAGTAAGGGCGGCAAAAGAAGAGATAATTACCGAACCGGATATCACGATACTGAACTCACGGAATAACCGACCGGTAGTTCCTTGCATAAAAACGATAGGGAAAAATACCGCCACCAAAGTGATTGTAGTAGAAATGACGGCAAAAAATATCTCCTTCGCTCCTTCTATACCGGCTTCTTTCGGGTTCATTCCCCGCTCAATACGTATATATATGTTTTCCGTCATCACAATGGCATCATCCACCACCAATCCTACGGCAAGCACCACGGCAAGCATGGATAGCACGTTGATAGAGAATCCCGCCAAGTACATTACAAAGAATGCGCCGATAAGGGAGACAGGAATTACAATACATGGAATCAACGTGACACGCCAGTCACGCAAGAAAAGAAAGATGATAATAATTACCAGGATGAAAGCAATGTATACAGTTTCTTTCACCTCGTTGATGGAAGCACGGATGAATTTCGTGTTATCGAAACCATAGGTATAATGTACATCATCGGGCAAATCTTTCTGCATTTGCTCCATACGTTTGTACACAGCATCCGCAATCTCTATATGGTTAGCGCCGGGTTGTGGAATCACTACCACTCCTACCATCGGCACCCCGTTCATTTTCATATAACTGCGTATATCCGCCGGGCCCAGCTCTGCGCGACCGATATCGCTGAAACGAATAATCTGGTTATTATCTTCTTTTATAATGAGATTGTTAAACTCTTCTGCCGTATGCATCAATCCCAAAGTACGAATAGTCAGTTCAACGGTATTTCCTTCGATACTACCCGAGGGAAGTTCCACATTCTCATTATCCACCGCATTCTTTACATCCATCGGCGTCAGGCCGTAACCCGCCATCTTAATAGGATCTAGCCAAAGACGCATGGAATATTTTTTCTCTCCCCAAATGGAGACGCTACTTACATCCGGAATGGTTTGAAGCTGTTCTTTTACCGTCAAATCGGCTATTTCACTCAACTCTAATAACGAGCGCTTATCACTCTGCAAGGCTACCATCAAAATAGGCATAGCGTCAGCATCTGCCTTCGACACGGTTGGAGGGTCACAATCGCGCGGCAAATAACGCTGAGCACGCGAAACCTTATCGCGCACATCATTAGCCGCTGTTTCCAAATCGACCGAGAGTTCGAACTCTACCGTAATACGGCTCTGCCCCTGCTGGCTAACACTGGAAAGCGAACGAATGCCCGGAATACCATTGATATTCTGCTCAAGCGGTTCAGTTATCTGATTGTCAATTACATCGGCATTCGCTCCCGGATAGGAACATGAAACGGAGATAATAGGATTATCTACCGAAGGGTATTCACGAACACCTAAATAAGTGTAACCGATAAAACCGAACAACAGGATAATGACAGTCAAGACAGTCGCCAATACCGGACGACGAATACTTAATTCAGATATATTCATATGGCCCAGCTATTAGTCTATATTATCAAGTTCTACAGGCAATCCTGTCCGCAACTGCAAGGTTCCGGACACAATAATAGTATCCCCCATTTGCAACCCTCTCACTACCTGCACTTCCGCATCTGTACGCAAGCCAGTAACCACATCCACCGGTTCCGCCTTACCCGCTCTGTACACAAAAACTTTATCCTTACCCATTTCCGGAACAATCGCTTCGGAAGGAATCGCTATCGCATTCGGTATTTCCTGTTTCTTCAGCCGGATACTCGCATAACGTCCCGGCATCAAAGTCCGTCCTGTATTCGGATACAGGGCACGCACCATAAAATTGTGCATGTTGGGATCGATTGTCGACTCCACCGCATACACTTCAGCTGGGAACGAATCTAGTTTTCCGTCTATGTTGAAAGTTAATTTAGTTCCCTTTTTTATTTGGTTAGCATAACGCTCGGGAACGGAGAACTGAACTTTTAAAGGAGAAATCTTTGTCAGTTTGGCTACCATAGTAGTAGGCGACGCATAAGAACCCACACTGATTTGACGTAAACCGATTACACCGTCAAACGGAGCACGGAGTTCCGTTAAATCTATATTCGCTTTCACAATATCGATATCAGCTTTCAATGTAGCCAAATCGGTCTTTACCTGCTCGTAAGCTTCTTTACTTACCGCATCCCTTTCAAGCAAAGCGCTCTGACGAAACACCCGATCTTCGGCCAACTTCAACTGCGCCAACAAGCGCTGCAACTGTGCCTGTAACTGGCGGTCGTTTACCTTTGCCAGCAATTGTCCTTTCTTTACAGTTGTACCTTCTTCAAAATTAATTTCAACCACCTTTCCGGAAGTTTCGAACGACAAGTCCACTTCTTCATCCGGCAACAACACGCCTGTTATAGGGAATTCATCTACCAGCAATTGTGGTTTCACAATTTTTGCATTTACCTTCAGCGCCCTCTTATTCGGATTATTATTTTTCATCATTTTATCCGCCGCCGCCAATTCTTCATTTGTTTTCGGCAATTGCGAATAAATACCCCATCCAATTAATCCCAGACCTATCACACCGATAAGTCCCCATTTCAGTTTTTTATTCATAGTGTTGTATCGAAGTAATCCTTAACAATTTATAGTTTTCGACAGCAAATATCCATAAAAGTTTAATATTTACCTAATTAAAAAACATTAATTGTTATCCCAGAAACAAAAAGGAGAATAAAGAATTTAAGCCAATCATCTTATTTTCAAAGTAGCCTGTTAACGGGACTTCCGGCAAGAACAGACTTTTGCTACCCACAACAATATGCTAATCAATACCGCACCTATTACACAGAGTCCTGCCAGAATCAACATACATATTTTGAGCGGCAACTTCATCCAAAATTTTATATATGCCGGACTTTTCATATTTCAATTTTCAATTGTAACTAAATACGTTTCCAAAGTCTCTACACTAGTATCTTTCAACAGGACTTTCTTATTTTCATCAAGAAGGTAAAGGGTGGGCAATGTACGCAATACATAATGCTCCCGCTCCTGAACTCCGGTGATGTCCAAAACATCTAACCAACCTACCGGCATATTTTGCTTAGCATACCATAAAGAGCTATCGCCGTCAGCGTAAACGGCCATGACACTCAATCGCCCGTCCTCTATGCAATTACGGATAGTCTCATTAGTACTCAATATATCTATTACTTCCATACAATGCTCACACCCGGGATCGTAAAATACGATTAAAATTTTGCGGGTCTTCATATTATAAAGGGTATGTTTCCTTTTTTGACGATCTATATAACCGAAGTCAGCCGCCTTCGTACCCGGACGATTCTTCCGCGCCACGCTTAGCCAATAAGCGGGACGGGCTTTTTCATACTTGTCCAATATAGACGAACGCACTATTTCGTTCAAAAACAATAGGTAATAGTCTTCATTGAACAAAGGAGACTCCAATTCATATAAATACTTCCTTGCTACATCCACCAATAATATATAAGCTTCCTTATCTTTTTCTGCCAGATTTAACAAACGGCTTACCGCCGGAGGAAGTTCGGTGATGTCGGCATGAGGAAATATAGATAAGAAATTGACAAAATTCTGTTCTATAAAATTTCGGTTGTGGCTTCGCAACGTATCGGCGAAATCCATTTTATCCCAAAAATGTTGCAAAAGAAAAGCGGCTCGCTTTTGCGGCTCGCGCAAAGTAGAAGGAACTTCGGGCAAAGGTAATTCCATATAGGGTCCTTGCACCGTATCGATAGGGTATTCATCATAAATGTTTTCCTTCAGAAACATCTTTCTATGACTTCCGTAAGCAAAAGAAAACACGAAAAACAACCCTACTATATACACCATCTGCCGTTTCATCCAATTTATTATTTTTTAATCGGCTTCTCGTTAAACACCCGATATTGCCCGTAAACCTCTATAGAATCGCCACACCGACATTATATGCCATACCATGAAACGCAAAATCTTCGTGAATGTTTATTATGCCAATAATTATTCCACGATCTTTTTCATATTAAACGTTATTTATTCTCTTCTATTTTATCCGGATAAAATTTATCGTTTGGAAGAGTGTATTCAAAAGGATTGTCATATGTATCTCGTTTATAGACATGTCCCATAAATATTTCTCCACCTAGAAATAGTACAACTTGATTATTCAAAGAACTTGTTCCGGTTCTCCATCTCATCCTTTAAAATGGAGTTAAATATAACAGGAGAGAAGGCAAATACATAATGATTCAATTCCTCAACATGCTTTTTTATATTTAGAATAGAAAAATTAAAAAGCATTTTTAGAGTAAGACTACAGAAGTATCAAGAGCGAGGTCCAACAAAAAAAGTTCCAAGAGAAAATCTCTCAGAACTTTTTCCTTGGTTGGACTACCAGGATTCGAACCTGGGCAAACAGAACCAAAACCTGTTGTGCTACCATTACACCATAGTCCAATCATTATATGCTTTCTTTTAAAAAGCGCTGCAAAGATAGCGGGGATTGTCTAAACTACCAAATATTTCTTTCATTTTTTATCGTTTCTGCTCAAAAAAAGCCTCTTATATAGTTATCACCCAAAGAGAAGATAACTCACTATGATAAAGAGATGTCCCGACTATCATGAGAAAAGCTACCCTCATCCGGCCCGAAAAGACAGTTCTGCACCCACCACGATAACAAACTGTTTTTCTAAAGCTTTTCTATTCGGATACTGCTCGGACTTACCTCTCTCCCTTCCCCCCCCCAAAAAAAAATTAAAAAGGCACCTGACATCTGTCACATCCGTCACAACGCATATAATAAATTGTTATACACTAATTTACCATTTCTATAGGGCTCGTCCGATGTGACAGATGTCAGGTTGTCTGCCAAAATGTATTATGGTAAAGAATCCGTATATCGTATTTTCTCTCTATCCTCCTTGCATCCCATCTCATTTGGGCGGAGAAAAGGGAACAGAACCGGAATGCATAAAAACTTCAAGAGAATAGAACGTATATCGTACTTATTAATAAGAGATTAACTATGAATCAACGGAGATTACACTGTCTTAAAAAAGTGTTTTATAGGGTAAAAACACTTTGTTTCAATAGGTCAAAACACTTTGTTTCTCTTAATGAAACATTTTGTTTTAAACATATGAAACACTTTATTTCTGATAATAAAACACTTTCCGCTGTAGCGGTTACCTCACTTGATTATAGTAGTAAATCTTGATTATTCATTCTACCTATATTATCTGGTACGAAATTTGTTGAAGACTATAGAAGCATAAAAAACGGACTCCGGCCCTGCCCGAAGGCGGAACCGGAGTCCGGAAAAATATAAAAATTGAAATTGTTTCTTATTTCGCTATCAACAAGTAATAGTTTTTCTTTCCCCGCTGTACCAACAGATATTTGCCGTTGAGCAAATCGCCGGTAGTAATCTCTTGGTCGAAAGCCGCCAATTTCTCTTTATTTAAAGAAACACCTCCACCTTGAACTAACTTACGCATTTCACCTTTGGAGGCAAACACAGCCGCATTCTCCACAAACAAATCTACCGCTTTCACTCCACCGGCCAAAGCGTCTTTTGAGATTTCGAACTGCGGAACTCCTTCGAATACGGCAAGCAAAGTGTCTTCGTCTAATTTCTTCAATGCCTCCGAAGTAGCGTTTCCAAACAAGATATTGGATGCTTCCACTGCTGCGTTATAGTCTTCTTCCGAGTGAACCATAATAGTGACTTCTTTTGCCAAGCGTTTCTGAAGCACACGCAAATGAGGCGCTTCGGCGTGTTCCGCTGTCAAAGCTTCCACTTCGTCCTTACTCAAGGAAGTGAAGATTTTAATATAACGGGCTGCGTCTTCATCGCTTACATTCAACCAGAACTGATAGAATTTATAAGGAGAAGTGTAGCGCGGATCTAACCAAATGTTACCCGATTCTGTTTTACCGAACTTACCGCCATCAGCTTTGGTAATCAACGGACAAGTCAAGGCATACACTTCACCGCCGTTTGTACGACGAATCAATTCCGCACCGGTGGTAATGTTTCCCCATTGGTCGGAACCTCCCATCTGAAGTTTGCAACCTTTTGTCTCATATAAATGTAGGAAATCGTATCCCTGCAACAATTGGTAAGTAAATTCCGTAAACGACAATCCGTCACGCGCTTCACCATTCAAGCGTTTCTGTACGGAATCTTTTGCCATCATATAGTTAACGGTGATATGTTTACCCACCTCACGTGCAAATTCAAGGAAAGTAAAGTTCTTCATCCAGTCGTAATTATTTACCAGCTCCGCATGATTCGGCGCATCCGAATCAAAGTCAAGGAACTTACTCAGTTGTGCTTTCATACCTTCCAGATTATGATGCAAAGTCTCTTCGGTAAGCAAATTACGTTCCTGCGACTTGCCCGAAGGGTCGCCTATCATCCCCGTAGCGCCTCCAATCAAGACTATCGGCTTGTGACCGCAACGCTGAAAATGACGCAATATCATCACACTGCAAAGGTGACCGATATGCAAAGAGTCGGCCGTCGGATCAAACCCGATATAAGCCGTCACTTGTTCTTTTTCTAACAACTCTTCGGTGCCAGGCATCATTGTATGCACCATTCCACGCCATCTTAATTCTTCTACAAAATTCATCGAATGATTATCATTTAAATGTTTAGATTTTATACGTCTGCGTGCAAAAGTACGACTCTTTATTCGAAGATACAACTCTTAATGCCTAAAAAAGAGTTTGTTAATGTTTTGCCGTACCTTTTCCCGCAAATTTATCTCCGGGACTTCCAGAATCTTTGCCGCACGCATATACAATTCCTGAATATCCGCTACGCTTTCGTCCGTTTCGAGAAACAGATAATCCAAAGGAGTGGAACGCAAAGCCTCTTCCTGATATCGCGCCCCGTAAGAGAGATAAATGCCGTTCCGCAAATAGGCTTGCGCTAATTCTTTTTTTCCACGGAAGCCATGAATAATCCAAGGGTTACGCGGACGCAGTTTCTTTTTAAGTTCCAGAATTTCGTTCGAAGCTTTCACTGCATGGATAATCAGAGGAAAACCGTATTCATCGGCAACACCAATCACCCGACGGAATGCCGACAATTGCAATTCAAAAGGAACCTCCACTGCTTTATCCAGACCTGCCTCCCCAATGGCAACCACTCGCTCGCTACGAACCGATTCCGTTAACCATCGCCATTGTTCGGAAAAGTTTGCTTCTGTCAGATACCAAGGATGAATCCCTACCGATATATAAATAGGATGGGCCTTCGAAATACCAGGGATTTCTTCCATTAAGCAGGAATCAACCGGAAAAGAATCCTCCGGCTTTCTACCGGAAACAGGAGAAAGCTCCACTGTGTCTTTCCACCCGCAACTCCAAACAGCATGTTGTAAATCTCCATCCAAACGGTGTGTATGTACATCCCACCATCCGCCATCCTTATTCGCATGTACTGCGTCCGTATGAACAGAAGCTTCATCAACGGTTTCTACCGGAAAGAAAGTGTATATGGGAAATCTCAGCTTACGAAACATCGGCAAATATATTATAATAATTACGGAACGGGATCATAACCCGATCCTCCCCAAGGGTGACACCTCAGTATGCGGCGAATTGCCAGATATAAGCCTTTAAAAGGCCCATGCTTCTGGATTGCTTCAATGGCATACTGCGAACAAGTGGGCGTAAAACGGCATGACGGAGGAGTAAGCGGAGAGATATATCCTCTGTAAAAGTAAATAGGGAACAACAATATTTTAGTCAATAGTTTACGCATAACTTTCCTCCAACGTACATTATCGCAGGTTCTCGGCAATCCGTATTAACAAATTCTTAACCTTTTCTTCTACCTCATCCGAAGCATATAATTTATCATCTAACCAGATAAAGCCTAAAGCCAAACTGATATCGGCCTCTTCCAAAACATGCCATAACGTGTATTTGTTCTTCCGGTAAGCTTCCCGTATCTGCCGTTTCACCCTGTTACGTTTCACGGCACGACGAAAACGCTTTTTAGGAACACTCACCAGCATACAAGCTCTCTCATTTCCCTGTTCCACAGGCATGTAAACTACCCGCAGAGGATAAGCGAGCAACGACTTGTTTCCTCCGGCAAACAAGCGGTCTATAATAAGTTTCCTATTCAGCCTTTCCGATTTAGATAAGGTATTACGTTCCATCAATATGTTACAAATTAATTATTATATATCCGCCACATCCTTCTTTTAAACAGCAAGGCAACTGAATGGTAGCACGAAATTAGTAAAGTATAAGACCCGATCATTCAAACTATCAGACCTTTACCTTCTATGTCTGTTCAGATTGCCAACAACATCTTCCTTTTTTCATCATAGCAACCTACATAAGGAGCGAATTGAAAAAGGAATGAGCTTTTACTTTACAAAGTTACGACTTTATCGACATTCAGCCTTCATTTCTCATGAAAAAAGTACAGACTGACCTTTTATATAGCACAAATACGAATCGGGGATTAAAACAACAAGAAAAACATATCCGTACAGGCAGAAACAAGAAAAGATTTGAAATACAATACATTACATTATAATAATGACATTTACCCTGCCAAAGGAATATCCGATCTATTACTTTAACTTTGTTGAAATAATTGGCTCAATTCAGTTCAAAGGAAGTTTCTAAAGAACAATTTCTCAAAACTCTGTTATGATGGTAATTCTCCAATTCAATTGAAAAGGAAGTTAGACCAGGTATCTTAATTGAAACCTATCACTATTGTAGAGTGTAAACAGCAAAAAAATGCTTCCTCTCAACTACATTGAAAAAGAACCAGACAAACTGCCATTTTTATCTGTAACAAAGGCAGCATATATATTGTATTAAACTGTCAGAGGAAAGAACTAAAATATTCATAAAAGAGCATCTACTGTAAAGAAGAATCTAAATTCCTTTTTCCAACGCTCAATCATAACCATCAAAAAAACATATAAAGAAGGAGTTGTTTCTGTCTCCAACTCACCATTGAAATTCCGGACAAAAAAACAACTCCTTCCCAGACAGAAATCAGTCCATCATTTCTTTAACTCTGTGTTTAGCTTTCTGAGCTGTTTCTTGAGCTGTATGAGCAGCTTCAGTAGCTTTTTCCTTAACGGTATGACCTGCTTCCGTCAAATTCTCTTCAGCAACATGCGCAGCATGTTCTGCTTTCTTTTTCATCTCATGTCCCAAACTAGAGCCTTTTTCCTCTGTTCTTTTTTCAGCAACTTCGGCATCTATCGTTGCCTGAGTGGTTGCATCATTTGCTTCATTTCTTAAAGTATCCATAACACTGATATTTAAATTAAACACATCATGGGAACAAGCGTTCCACCGAAAAAGATTATTGCTTATTGATTTTTTAAGTAAAAAATCGGGAATAAATAACAGGCAGACATCACTAAAAAACCTTTATTTATCAAGAAGAATAAAAATTAAGGTTGTAAAATCCCATTGACAATATGAAAAAAATACAGGTTTACCATAAAAAAGCATAGTTGAATGTCCAAAGCCCGAACCTAAAAGAAACTGCAACGTTCTTCCAGGCAAAGACAGGTATCCGGGAAAGTTGCATTAATTCAATTTTCGCCTACAATTACTACGAAGGAATTAAAGAGGGTGAAGTATGAAAGAAGGCAGGGGAGGTATCGCAGGAAGACGGAGTGAGGAGGTAAAGAAGAAGCCGTTTTCTATGAAATGTTAACTTCTTCATTACTATATCTTCTTTAATTCCTAACGGGTAAAATAACGGCAGCTCTTCTTACACTAAAATACTTAAGTGTAAGCAAAAGCTTTAAGGAGTAAAAAGAATTATCACTTTACGGGAAAGGGAACAAAAGGTTAAACTAATTTTACTTATTCATGCCAATTATCTCGGGGCTCACTCATAGTAAAACCAAACGGATTATCCATGATTCTGGTTTCGGACAAGTGAAGCTTACAGAGCCTGAATAAGATACAAATAATTACGGAATCAATAAGATTAAAAAAGAATCATATGGAAAAAAGAAAAGACAAATTGCCGAATCCACTGGATCAGCATTACACTGGGAAATATCCCTTAAAGAAACAAGAAGCGCCCGGTATACAAGCGGATATGCAACCCGCACCGGACTGTGGGGAAGAAAGTTATGAAGGGCACGGGCGATTGGAAGGCCGTAAAGCCCTTATTACCGGAGGAGATTCCGGCATTGGAAGAGCTGTAGCTATTGCATATGCCAGAGAAGGAGCCGATGTGGCTATTAATTACTTGCCGGCAGAACAAAAGGACGCAGAGGAGGTAGCCAAGCTTATTAGAGAAGCAGGGCGTAAAGCCGTACTCATTCCCGGAGATATTTCCGATGAAGATTTCTGCAAACAGATGGTGCAAGAAGCTAATAAACAACTCGATGGACTTGACATTCTTGCATTAATAGCCGGCAAACAGGTGGCAATCAGCAATATAGAAGATCTTGATACAGACCAACTAAGGAAAACCTTCGAAATTAATGTATTCTCTCTCTTCTGGATCGTTAAAGAGGCATTACCACTGCTACCTCCTGGAGCAACCATCATCACCACCGCATCTATCCAGGCATATCAACCCGGCAAAGAGTTACTTGATTACGCCGCAACAAAAAGTGCCATCATAGCTTTCACAAGAGCTTTAGCCAAACAAGTGGCTTCAAAAGGGATCCGCGCCAATGCTGTAGCTCCCGGACCTTTCTGGAGTGCTCTTCAGATTACAGGAGGTCAATTGGATGAAAAAATTCCCGAATTTGGACAAAATACGCCCTTAAAAAGAGCCGGACAACCTGTAGAATTAGCCGGGGTATATGTTCTTCTCGCATCACCGGAATCCAGCTATACTACCGCAGAAGTATATGGAGTAACTGGAGGAAATCATACCGCCTGACATCTCGGAAATGATGTGAAATGTACAGACAAAGAATATTTCCAACTCCGTAGTTGGAAATATTTTAGCGATTTTACAAGATTGATAAAAGCCGTATCTGGTAAATATAAGCAACTAAAATTTACCTGGTTAGAATTTGATAACAAAAACCTGACGGATTAAAGTCTCTTTAGCCAAGCTCTCCTTATGATATCTTTTCTTCCCTCCAAGAAATCGATATGTAATAAGGGGAGTGCTTTATAACAAAGTAAAATCATAAAGAAGGCCACCTCATCATTCTTGAGGTAGCCTTCACTTATGTAAATTAATAAAATCTTGTTCTATTTTTACTTTGCCATATAAAGATTACTCTTCATTATGCTCTTTAATATACCAATCCAATGCGGCAGTCATAGAAGGTGCTTGCACCGTAGGTGCTTCCAAATCAAGCCGGAGACCGGCATCACGCACCGCTTTAGCTGTAGTAGGTCCAAAACTTGCAATAGCTATATCGCCCTGCTGGAAATTCGGAAAGTTCTTCAGTAAAGAGGTAATTCCCGCCGGACTAAAAAACACCAGCATGTCGTAATCAAAATTCTCTTCCGAAGAAAAATCGTTGCTTACCGTACGATACATAACCGCCTCGGTGTGTTGCAAGTTACTTTTATCCAAAAGATTTTTAATTTCATCCGTATGCACATCCGACATGGGCACAAAATACTTATCAGCCTTATGCTTTATCATGGAAGGAAGCAAATCGTCAATCTTACCGGTTGCACCGAAAAAGACTTTGCGCTTGCGATACTGCACATACTTTTGAATATATAAAGCAACAGCTTCCGTCACACAGAAATATTTCATATCCTCCGGAACAGTCACACGTAATTCAGAGCACAAATGAAAGAAATGATCAATAGCATGGCGAGAAGTAAAAATCACCGCAGTATGATCGAGAATAGAGACTTTCTGTTGTCTGAATTCTTTGGCTGATAAACTTTCGACCTTTATAAAGGGGCGAAAAACAATCTCCACGCCGTATTTTTCGGCAATGTCAAAATAAGGCGACTTCTCTGATGTCGGCTTAGGCTGCGACACGAGTACTTTTCTAATCTTCAAGGTACTAATTTTTTATTATCAACAAGTCATTCGTAGAAATCAGTGCTTGCCATAGCAAGAAGCAAGGCACTATTTCGAGAGCGCAAAAGTACACAATAAAATACAAGAAGCCATACATTTTGTTTAAAAAGATATTAAAACACTTATAAAACAACATTATTTCGCCTAAAACCCCCAGTATAACAAAGAAAATAAATGAATTTAAGTTGGATAAATCGAAGTAAATAACCAGCAAAAGTAACGGAAACAAAAGTATTCCAAACAGAGAATAGATCAAAGAATAAGATTCCAACCAGACGGAATTTTTCTGTTTGTCAAAAAATATCCAATTCACAAACCTGTAAAGCACCATTTTCAAAATATAATATAGTACTATTATTCCTACATAAGTGCTTAATAAAAAAACCGATGAATAACGACTGAAAAGTTCCGGATAAAAATCATGTGAATAATCGAAGAAAAATATTCCGAGAAAGATACAGGTCTGCCCTATTAATAGCAAACGGTAACGAACATCCGAACCGGTTTCCACGGCAAACAAACTGGCTCGTTCCCTGACATAAAAAAGATTCTTTATCTGGTGAGCCAAATAACGTTTCCCATTCGAGAGAACATAAGAAAGCAAGAAAAAACAAAAGAAAATGCATACTGTCAGCACATTATCCGAGTGAAGCTGATAAGGTATAGGATCGGATTCTTTTCCTACCGATACAGCCATCGGTATGGTATTTGCCGTGTCACCCGGCAAATATTGTTCCGGATGAAATGATTTCAACGTATCTGTTGCAAACGCCTTCGGTATTGTTCCAGCCGCAGCAAAGGGAATGACATTTGTCGTATCCGGAAAAACTTGCGTCATTGTGTCGACAGGTTGAGACGTAGCGGAGAAACCGGATACATCACGAGACATAGCTTTTTCCGGCAAATTAAGGGAAACAATATTTAATCCAAACAAACAACTCATATGGCGGCAAACTTTCTAATCTCTTTACTCCAAACAGGAGTGGTGAATAATAAATCGACGGCTTCTTCCGGCGTTTCCGCCACGCTCCATATCGCAGCATGCTGCGGGCGCATAAAATGTTCCTCTACTGCCTTTTGCAACATCTCCAGTAAAGGGTCGAAAAAATGGTTTACATTCAATATGACAATCGGCTGCAAGTAAAGTCCCAACTGCTTCCAGGTAATCACCTCAAGCAATTCTTCTAAGGTTCCGCAACCTCCGGGCAAAGCAATCACTCCGTCCGACAACTCCGCCATCCGATGTTTACGTTCGTGCATGGTTTCGGTTACTACTAGTTCCGTCAAACCTTGATGCTGCCAACCTTGCTCCACCATAAAATAAGGAATAACTCCGGTCACTTCTCCTCCACCGGCCAATACGGCATCGGCACACGCACGCATCAGTCCCATATTGCCGGCTCCGTTAATTAACCGGATATTTTTCCGGGCAAGTACTGTTCCCAGCATTTCGGCACATTCCATATAGCACGGATTGATTTTCGTACTGGAAGCACTATATACACACACGTTTTTTATATCGTTCATCTTGTCGACAGCTTATTTGCGCACAAAGATACATGAAATCTCCCTATTACACATGATACGACCGCACTTTTGCAAATCCGGAAAAACTAAAAAATCCTCTTGTTAAGCCCCGAATTGTAACCATGTCGAGAAAAACAAGAGGATTATTCTATTCCTACTTACAAAGTATAAGTATAGCTACTGCATTTTCCTAATTTTAAGGTAGTCTGCCTGCTGTGAGCCTTTAGTTTTATCACTTCAAACCAAAAGCTTCTTTCACGCGGGCTACATAATCAAGCTTCTCCCATGTAAAGAGCTCCACCTCTACAGTTTTGGTCGGTTGATAATTCGACGTGAAAGTCTTCTTCACCCATTTCGGCTCGCGTCCCATATGTCCGTAAGCAGCCGTTTCCTGATAAATGGGGTTACGAAGTTTCAAACGCTCCTCAATGGCACGGGGACGAAGATCAAAGAGTTCCTCAATCTTTCGGGCAATCTCACCGTCGCTCATATTCACGTGTGCACGTCCGAAAGTGTTTACATAAATATTGATAGGGCGAGCCACACCAATGGCATAAGAGACTTGCACCAGCATCTCATCCGCCACACCGGCTGCCACGAGATTCTTAGCAATATGACGTGCCGCATACGCCGCGCTACGGTCCACTTTGCTAGGATCTTTTCCGGAGAAAGCGCCGCCGCCATGCGCACCTTTACCCCCATATGTATCTACAATAATCTTCCGTCCCGTTAATCCCGTATCTCCGTGAGGGCCGCCGATTACAAACTTTCCAGTGGGGTTCACATGATATGTGATGCGGTCGTTGAACAAAGCCAACACCTTTTCGCTATGTATGCTTGCAATGACCCGAGGCATCAGCACCTCAATGACGTCTTTACGGATTTGAGCCAGCATTTGTTCATCCGCTTTCAATTCCGCCGCTCTGGTATTACTCTCCGGCAAGATAAATTCATCATGCTGGGTAGAAACCACAATCGTGTCAATCCGCACAGGCACACCGTTATCGTCATACTCAATTGTAACCTGGCTCTTGGCATCGGGACGGAGATAAGTCATCTCCTTGCCTTCACGACGGATTTCAGAAAGCACCATAAGAATCTTGTGAGCCAAATCCAAAGAGAGCGGCATATAATTTTCAGTCTCATTTGTAGCATAACCGAACATCATACCTTGGTCGCCGGCACCTTGATCCATCGGGTCCTCGCGTTCCACTCCACGGTTGATATCGGGACTTTGTTCATGAATGGCCGAAAACAAGCCGCAAGAGTTTCCATCAAACATATATTCGCTCTTGGTGTAACCAATCCGGTTGATTACCTCCCTTGCAATACGCTGCAAATCAACGTATGCCTTTGTTTTTACTTCACCCGCTAGCACCACCTGTCCGGTAGTAACCAATGTTTCGCAAGCTACTTTCGAACTAGGGTCAAAAGCCAATAGTTTGTCAAGCACAGCGTCCGATATTTGATCGGCCACTTTATCGGGGTGTCCTTCCGACACCGATTCGGATGTAAATAAGTATCCCATTTTCTTGTAATTAAGGGGTTATAAATTAGTAAAATATGTAAATGGAGAAACTTGTTTGGGAAGAATGTAATGCACAGCGCCGAGGCTGTTTTTATTTAGCATTTTTTACTGTGGTTGCAAGCTGCCCAAATCTTTCCACATTTAAATCGGGTGCAAAGATACGCAATCATTGCAAATAACAGCGCGTTTATTAAGGATATTTTCATCTCTTCACGCCACGATACCTAACAATCAATATTCAAACTCCTATTTATAGAATGAACATATCAGTCCTTTCCTACTAACAATAAGTTTTATGACCCTCACATTCCGCCTGTCTATTTCCGTTCCAATCCCATCCCCGCCTACAAACCTTCCTGTACAAGAACGCTTCCGCCTGATTGATCAAGGATATTCAAACACTCAGTAGTAGCCCGTACATGAACACTCAGTATCTCCTTCCCCATTAGCCAAACTTTCTACATTTCCAAAAGTCAGTAAATAAATAGCATACTTTTTTTAGAAATATGGAAAAAGAAATAAAAAATCCTTTATCGGAAATATTCAATTCTCTACGGAAGAAAGCAGTTCTCTTATCGTTTTTCCATATACCGGATGCATCACATCGGGAGCAATTTCTGCCAAAGGTTCCATCACAAACCGGCGCCCTGCCATTTCCGGATGAGGAATCGTCAACTCTTCGGTATGGAGTACTTTATTGCCAAATAGAAGGATATCAATATCAATCGGTCTGTCGTGGTACACCTTCCGCACACTCTTATGCCGCCTGCCCAACAGCCTTTCTATTTCTTGCGTTGCATGCAGCAACTCCACCGGAGAGAGAAAGGTATCGACACCTATCGCCGCATTCAAAAAAGAGTTCTGCGACTCAAATCCCCATGGTGCTGTTTCATAAAAAGAGGATAAAGACACAACTGTCCCTATCCTCTCCTTTATGAATGAGAGCGCGTCTTCCAGATTCTTCCGTTTATTGCCCAGATTAGAGCCCAACCCTAAATAAACGCGCGTCATAATTCTTATCTATCCAAAATCAACATGGCATCTCCATACGTACCGAAACGATAATCTTCTTTCAAAGCTACCTGATACGCATCCATAATCAAATCGTAACCGCCGTACGCCGCTACCAGCATCAGCAAAGTAGAAAGGGGCAAATGGAAGTTGGACACCATACTATTTGCCACACTGAAATCGTATGGAGGGAAGATAAACTTATTCGTCCATCCGTCGAATTCCTTCAAATGCCCGTCCGTACCTACTGCGGTTTCTATAGCCCGCATTACAGTAGTACCCACGGCGCATACATTATGCCCTCCGTCTTTCGCTGCGTTTACTTTTTGCGTGGCTTCCGCATTAATAAACATCTGTTCGGAATCCATTTTATGCTTGGTCAGGTCTTCCACATCAATCTCACGGAAATTGCCTAGTCCTGCATGTAAAGTGATATAAGCAAAATCAATACCTTTGATTTCCATCCGTTTCATCAATTCCCGGCTGAAATGCAGTCCGGCTGTAGGGGCTGTCACCGCACCTTCATTCTTGGCGAAAATAGTCTGGAAACGCTCTGCGTCATCCGGTTCTACTTCCCTGCGGATAAAATGAGGCAAAGGCGGCTCACCCAATTCATAAAGCGCACGCTTAAACTCATCGTGCGGGCCATCGTAGAGGAAACGGAGCGTACGCCCACGCGAAGTAGTATTATCAATCACTTCGGCTACCATCGAATCATCTTCACCGAAATAGAGTTTATTTCCAATGCGGATTTTACGTGCCGGATCGACCAACACATCCCATAAACGCAATTCTTCGTTCAACTCACGTAACAAAAACACTTCAATACGGGCACCGGTTTTCTCCTTGTTGCCGTAAAGACGCGCCGGAAAGACTTTTGTATCGTTAAAAATGAACACATCTTTATCATCAAAATAGCTCAAAATGTCTTTGAACATCTTGTGTTCTATCTGCCCGGATTTCTTATGAATCACCATTAAACGGGACTCGTCCCGATGGTTTGCCGGATGTAAAGCAATCTTTTCCTCCGGAAGCTTAAATTTAAATTGCGACAGTTTCATAAATCTCTGTTTTATTCGTTAGTTTCTACTTCTTGTTTCTCAATCCATTCAGGAAAATCGTCCAGCGGAATGCAATCCGTCAATGTTATATTACCGACTCTGGTACGTTCCAACGCCGTCAGATGCGCGCCGCTTTGCAGAGCTTCCCCGATATCACGCGCCAAGGCTCGTATATAGGTGCCTTTGCTGCATACTACCCTGATTTTAATTTCAGGCAAGTTACAGTCGAGCAGCTCTATTTCATCTATAACCAAAGTTTTCGGTTTAAGTTCTACGTCTTTTCCCTTACGGGCCAAATCATATGCCCGCTTACCGTTAATTTTACAAGCAGAAAAGGAAGGAGGCACCTGTTCTATAGTTCCTACAAAGGAAGCCAATACTCTCTCTACCATTTCTTTGGTAATATGCTCCGTGGGATATGTCGCGTCAATCTCGTGTTCCAGATCGTATGAAGGCGTAGTAGCTCCCAACCGCAAAACAGCTACATACTCTTTCGTATGATATTGAAACTCTTCTATCCGTTTGGTCGCTTTTCCCGTACAAAGAATCATCACGCCGGTAGCCAACGGGTCAAGGGTACCCGCATGTCCTACCTTAAGCTTTTTCACCCCCTGCTTACGGCATAAAAAATAACGTACCTTATTTACCACTCCGAACGATGTCCATTTGTAAGGCTTGTTAATATATAAAATCTCTCCTTCTTTAAAATTCATCCAAATTCTGTTTTATCATGAAAAGAATGTGCTTACAATCGTTATCAGACCAACGACAGCACAATATATGGCAAAATAAATAAGTTTTCCTTTCTTCACCACGTTAATCATCCACTTGCAGGCAATGCATCCCGACACAAACGCTGCTACAAATCCAACCGCCAACGCACTTGCTGAGATTTCGGAAGTTGCCATTGCTTCCGTACCATGCTTTATTATCTTCACCACATCCAACAACGCTTCACCCAATATGGGGGGAATCACCATCAAAAAAGAAAATTGCGCCAGCTTATCTTTCCGGTCGCCTAATAACAATCCGGTAGCAATGGTAGACCCTGAACGGGAAAGACCCGGCAGCACGGCCAACGCCTGAGCCAGTCCGATAATAAAAGCGTCTTTCCGAGATATGTTTTCTTTCTGCCGGGGCTTGGCATAATAGGAGAATGCCAGCAAGGCAGCAGTCACCAAAAGCATACACCCAACAATCAACAATCCGGCCCCGAAGATATCCTCTACATAGTCTTTAAAAAACAAACCGACGATACCTATCGGAATCATTGAAATAAGAATATTTATCACGTAATTCGTCTCGCTGTTCATCCGGAATTGAAAAAGGCCTTTGAATATCCAGGCTATTTCTTTCCAAAGAATCACAATGGTACTTAAAACAGTAGCTACGTGTACCGCCACCGTAAAGGTGAGATTATTTTCTCCGTTAATGCCGAACAAAGCCGCGCCAATTGTCAGATGTCCGCTGCTGCTTACCGGCAAATATTCCGTCAATCCCTGAACAATTCCCAGGAATAAGGCTTGTAACCAATCCATCTCTAAATATTCTTTTTTAAGTTTCGCTAATTTTTATCTTTCATCTAAGTTTCGTAGACTATACTTATCAAAAGGAAACTTTCATTTTCCGCAAAGTTTAAACCAGTAAAGCAATCCTTACTTTGTTCCGACAGGAGTGAATGACTAACACTTTACGATAGTATCGCCTTTTACTCCTTAGCTCACTCGGCGGACGATAGCTCCTTTCCGACTTCCACTACTCCTGCTTCTCCTTTTGATATTGCTGTCCGCTCTTAGGTTTGCGTAAAATGGCATATATCATAAATATAAATCCAAAGAAACATATGACAGGAGCCACTTTAATACGGCGCACACTGAAAATATCCGGTTCGAACATTTCTTCCGTCGATCCCGGTCCGGTCATCAACAGGAAACCGATAATCACCACAACCATCCCTATAGCCAGCAGGATGAAGTTCATTCTATCCAAAGCAAATTTCTGTTTATCCATTGTTATCTAAATTATATGTAGTATAAGGTATCAGTGCGCATACGCAGATACCTGTTGATTGAAAAATACGCACAAAAATAAGTAATGGCTATTCCGAACAAAAATACGGACACCACCATACACAACAACACATCCGTAGTAACCACTGAAATAAGTTCCGGTTCATAATTGACCAACATATAAGCACATCCTAACAATACCGCATCAGCCATCACTCCGGAAATAATTCCGACCCAAAGATTACGCACCAAAAAAGGTTTGCGGATAAATCCCCAACTGGCACCAACCAACTTCATGGTATGAATAAGAAAACGTTTGGAGTAAATTGTCAGGCGGATAGTATTGTTTATCAAGGCAAAAGAAACCAAAGTAAGCAAAGCGGCCAGTCCCAACAAGACCATACTGATTTTACGAATATTAGCGTTCACCGCATTCATCAGTTCCTGCGGATAGACAATTTCCGTTACCTTTTTGTTTCGTTTTATGGCTTTTTCTATCCACTTAATGCTGTCGGAATTAGCATAGTCAGAGTTCAATTTAATTTCAATGGAAGCCGTGAAAGGATTATATCCAAGAAATTCCTCAGGATCAGACCCCATTGCCTCCGACTGTTCTTTCAGCGCTTGTTCCTTAGAGATATATGCGGTCTCTTTCACAAACTTCTCGGCATTTAATTTCTTTTGAAACTGCAAGATTTCCGTCTCGCGCATATCCTCGCTTAGTAATACGGAAAAATTAATATTCTCCCGTACATATACCGACAAGTTATGAGCCGACAATACGAAAAACACCACCGTACCCAGCAAAATAAGCACAAGCATGGTACTGATGCAGGAAGTAATAAACTGCATATCCCAATAACCGACAGTCTGTTTCTTTCCCATTACCGTTTCTTTCTAAAAATATAAATAACGGAACTGCTTCTTCCTTTTTTTGCCAAGGTGTTGATCCAAGCTCGCCCCCCCCAATACATTCCTTTAAGAAAAGGGAAGGCGCTACCTTTATAGCGCTCACTCATCATCGATATATAAAAAGCATCGAATGGCATAGGATAATGCTGTTCCAATACAAACCGGTGTTTCAATCCGAACTGCTGCATAGTGGCAGGCGTAAAATGCCATAAATGGCGGGGCACATCATAAGCCGCCCAATAAGAACCGTATTTCCCCGCATCATAGGAGTTACTGTTGGGCACGGCAACGACCAGTACACCGTTATCATTCAGTAACTCATACGCCGTATCCCATAATTCATTTAAGTGTTCGATGTGTTCCATCACGTGCCACATGGTAATCACGTCGAACGAACCGGGCGCAAAAAATGAAAGCTCGCTTTCCCCTTTTACTTTCAGTCCGAAATGCTCCCACGCAAAATGCCTTGCTTGTTCATTCTTTTCGATAGCCTCTACGTCCCAGCCTTTCTCATACATGGTATGAATAAAATAACCCGTACCGGTACCAATATCCAGCAAGCGTCCGTTTTTCCGACGCAAGGCTCTACGCACCAGCTTTGCCTTGCGGTTCAGCATATAACGACGTACATAATGATAGAGACGGTTGATGAGTCCTTTGCGGGTATCGCTATGAGAAATGTAATCGGGAGTGGCATAATAGGCTCCGATCTCGGCTTCTACCGGTACATTTTGCGTGAAACGGAAACCGCAGTCCTCGCATTCGTACACGGCAAATTCTTCTCCTGAAGCGTAGTAGTCCGTGCAATCCAGATAATGCTTAAAATGAGTCCCGCCGCATAACGGGCAAGCCTGTATCGTGAGTTTATTCATTGATGTTAGATACCTTTTTTATGGCCCTGACCTTGCAGCAGGGCATACGCCACCCAAATTTGGTGCAAAGTAACAAATAAATTAGATTGTCGTGACGTTTATTTAGAAACTTTTAAGACAATCATCTAGCATCTTCCCATGCTTTCAAAAAGATAACCTACCGAAACTTAAACATAATTCCACATTCCAACCCTCTAAACCTTGCAGAATCTTATGTTTTTTATACTTTTGCATTCAGTCATTTATTTTTCATTTAAATAATCAAAATCTATTTTCTATGAAAGAGAGTTTAAACTTTATGGAGGCTGTAAAAGTTTGCCTTTCAAAGTATGCCACATTGGACGGAAGAGCCCGTCGATCAGAGTATTGGTGGTGGTTTTTAGCTGCAATAGTTGCCAGTTGCGTATTAGGGTGGATTCCTATTTTAGGATGGCTTATCTGTTTGGCTTTAGCGATTCCGAGCATAACCGTAGGAGTACGCCGTTTGCATGACCTCAACAAAAGCGGCTGGTTATATCTATTATGCCTTGTTCCGGTTGTTGGCGGTTTACTTTTGCTTTACTGGTTCAGTTTACCGGGAACCGTAGGAACCAATCAATATGGAGAAGATCCGAAACAATAAAATAATAAGATGAAACAATGGGTAACAAAACGCTAACCAAATCGAACAACAAAATGCTAGCCGGAGTATGCGGCGGCGTAGCCGAGTTTTTTGGCTGGAATCCTACATTGGTGCGGGTTATATGGGCATTTTGCTTATTATTCTTCGGCTTCGGACTTGTGCTATACATTGTTTTATGGATAGTAATGCCTAAAGCACCCAAGAAAAGTTATCAGGATCGGATGCAGGAGAGGTTGGACAAGCACAGAAACTTTTGATTTCTTTTCCACTCACTGTAATCCCAGATTTCAGTTCACTTCCATAATTATATGGGAGTGAAACAACTATACAAAAGTTTTCATCCTGTTTTGCCGGCACACTGGCAAGCATCTGTATAGCATATACTATATAGTTGTTTACAGTGTGCCGGCAAGTATATTAATAAACAAGGTTTCGCTAGCTGCTATCGCCCTTTGGCACTAAACGAAAAACCGAAGAGGATACATTCTTTGCACTTTTAACGTATTTATCCGGCTTTCCCTAAAAAGGGTTTCTTTATTCAACACAGCATATAAATCGGAATTTATATGTACATTTGCAACACTTTAGCCTTACAGAAGTAAAGAAAAATTGAAATAGAATTGATAATTTTGGAGTGATGGAAAAATTAGTAATAGTAGGATGCGGTCGTCTTGCCGAGATTGTAGCAGATGCCGTCATCAATGGTTTATTGCCCGACTATGATCTGGTGGGCGTTTATTCACGAACGATTTCGAAAGCCGAACATCTGGCAAATAAGATGCAACTGCACGGAAAAGCATGTGCTGTGTGTGACTCTTTGGAAAAATTGCTGGCGCTGAAACCGGACTATCTGGTAGAAGCGGCCTCTCCTGCTGCCATGAAAGAACTGGTATTGCCGGCTTTGGAAAACGGAACGTCCGTCATTACCCTCTCCATCGGAGCCTTGGCTGATGCTTCTTTTTGCCAGAAAGTGAAGGAAACAGCAAAAGCCAACCACACACGGGTATACCTTGCCTCCGGAGCCACCGGCGGATTCGACGTGTTACGGACGGCTTCACTAATGGGACAGACTTCCGCTCGGTTCTTCAACGAAAAAGGACCAGACGCATTGAGAGGTACAGCCGTCTACGACGACTCTCTGCAAACGGAACAGCGCACCGTATTCTCGGGCACTGCTACCGAAGCTATCCAACTGTTCCCCACAAAGGTCAACGTTACAGTGGCCGCTTCTCTGGCTTCCGTGGGACCGGACCAAATGCAAGTAACCATACAGTCTACTCCCGGCTTTAAAGGAGACACGCAACGAGTGGAAATCGAAAACCACCAGGTACATGCTGTAATCGATGTATACAGCGCCACCTCGGAAATAGCAGGGTGGTCGGTAGTGAACACCCTGATCAATATCACCTCACCCTTGGTATTCTGACAGGTTGGCAAGCACTTTCTCGCTCAGGCGGTCAAACGCCTGACGAGTGCGGCCAGTAGACACTTGCATGCAACGAACATGCGGATGACTGAGATATTTTGCTTCTCCCAAAGCTCCCAATGTATCGCAGAAACAAAGGTTGTCCCCCTCTAACCACCGAGCAAAAGGAGCTTCCTCCCAAGCCGGCGACAAACCGGTATTGAACAGAATCTTCTTGTTTCCCAATGCTTCGAACTCAGCATCATGCAACAAAACAACATTTTTATTGAGACAGCAACATATCACTTCATTTTGGGAAAGCAACTCCCTCAATGGTAAAAACCGATACCCCTTGGCAGCCGCTTCCTGTTTCTCGCCACGGGCATAATAGGTAATATCCGCACCGAAGAATCTCAACGCATCGGCTATCATCCCTCCGGATTTACCTAGTCCGACCACACCCACCTTCAGCCCGGTTATCTCGCGTGGTATTCCGTCCCACGCTTCCTGTCCGAATCCGTGAAGACAACGTACCAGCTCACTCACCACATATTCCACCACCCCTTCGTCGCCATAGTCGCGAATACCGGTTACGGTAATCCCTCGTTCGCTGGCATAGCGAATATCCACGTTTGCGCTTTCCGGAGAATACAGAGAACAACACATGCCAATGTATCGGATGTTCGGACATTTTTCCAATACAAACCGGTTTATCCGAGAGGTATAACTCAGCAGTACCGCATCCGCACTTCCGATGCGTGAAACAATTTCTTCGTCCGTTGCCGGAATATCAGGATACAACACCACTTCTTCGGCAAACGAATACAAGGCTTTTTCAGCCGATGGAACCAAACTGACAGGTTCTATCGCAACAAGTTTCTGAAACATAGTTTTAAATTTTTAGGTGGTAAATGTAGGTAAAATCCACGAGATTTTACCCCGGCAGGATATAAAAATACACCACGCTGCAAAAGCAATCTCCAGTCGGTGGGTTTTGGATCGACAGAAGTAGACTTGCTTAGGAATAAAAAGTTAGGTAATCAACTAAATTAGGTATAAAAGCAGAAGTTGACCACCGGATCGGTTCTTCTTCCAGTTGGTTGAAATGCGGCATTCTTAACCGCTTAGATTATACTATGCATGGGGAATATACTTTTAAGTAAGAAGGAATCCCCCAACTTTTTTCACTGAATGGAAGAAGAAGCAAGGAATTCAGTATAGTACAATTTATTTACATCATTTCAGCGTGCACAAACGCAAAGGTCAAATGTGCACAAATCGACTTGCCATTTGTGCACAAATCCAAAGTGAAATTGTGCACAAACGAAGGTTACGTTTGTGCACAATCTTGAAACGCCCGTCAGCAAAGGGTTTCAGAGGGGAGTTTTGCATAAATCCTCCTATTTAGCAGAAAGAAAAATATAAACAAATATGACATTTCATAAGCGGATGCTTCTATACCTTATTATATGGCCTCGAGCGTCTCGCCTTTCAAAGTAGCCGAACTGGATTCGGTAATGCGAACCTTCACAAAGTCGCCGATACGATACATCCCACGGTCGAATACCACCACCTTGTTTTGTTCTGTCCGACCATATAGTTGATCACGCGAACGTTTGGACACTCCCTCTACCAAAACTTCATAAGTCTTGCCGACACATCGTTGGTTACTCTCCGCCGAAAGCTCATTCTGCAAGGCGATAATCTCATTTAAGCGACGCACTTTCACCTCTTCCGGTACATCGTCGGGCAAATGCTTGGAAGCATACGTTCCCGGACGTTCAGAATATTTAAACATAAAAGCCGAATCGTAACCGCACTCGCGCATCAACGACAAGGACAACTGATGATCTTCTTCCGTTTCGGAATGGAAACCGGAAAAGATATCGGTGCTCAGGCCGCAATCGGGAATAATGCGGCGGATTGCCGCTACCCTATCGAGATACCATTCGCGCGTGTATTTACGGTTCATCAACTGAAGGATACGGTTGCTTCCGCTTTGCACAGGTAAATGGATATGCTTGCATACATTCGGAACTTCGGCTATCACTTGCAATGTTTCATCACTCATATCCTTGGGATGGGAAGTGGTAAAACGAATACGTACCCCGGGAGCAGCTTGAGCTACCGTACGAAGTAATTTCGGAAAAGTAACCGTCTCTCCATCTTTCTCGAAGCGGTAAGAATTCACGTTCTGCCCCAACAGAGTAATTTCCTTATATCCTTTTGCCACCAAATCGCGCACTTCGTTCAGAATACTCTCCACATCACGGCTCCGCTCTCTGCCTCGAGTATACGGAACGATGCAGTAATGGCAGAAGTTATTACAACCCCGCATAATTGAAACAAAACCGGAAATATGGTTTCCGCAAATACGTGAAGGAATCACATCGCGATAGGTCTCCGTAGTCGACAACTCCACATTCATGGCCTTTTCGCCCGCCTCCACCGCAGCAATCAATTCGGGTAACGACAGGTATGCATCCGGCCCTACTACCAAATCCACATGATGATTCTTGATCAAATCCTCTTTCACACGTTCGGCCATACAACCTAACACTCCTACAATCAAGTGCTTCCGTTTCTTCTTTAACGCATAAAAAAACTCCAGTCGGTTCAGAATTTTCTGCTCGGCATTGTCGCGTATGGAGCATGTGTTCATAAACACGGCATCTGCCTCTTCCAACGTTTCGCATACCTGATAACCGGCCATTTGCATCACAGAAGCAATTACTTCACTGTCAGCCACATTCATTTGGCAACCATACGTTTCAATAAACAGCTTCTTGTTTTCAGTCGCAGATTTTAAGTCTGCTTCTTTTTCATTGTTTGTCATTTCTTTATCTTGTCAGTATTAAAATTTGAATTCGCAAAGTTACATGATAATTTTCAGAATCTCATGCTTGGCAATAAAAATATGGCAATGCCTCTAGCTTAATCCATACGAGCAAATTTTATAAAACGTCTTGATTACTAAACGAAAAACATCCGGTTCATAAGAAAAGGAGGCAAGTACAGCTTACAAATTAGCAAATTTAAGAAGCCATATCGTAACAAAATAAAAGATAAGAAGCGACAAAAGTTATCATTTAAAGGCACTAAAGACTAATATTTGTTAAATGACAACAATTTAATGAACCAAATTTTGTGTTTCTTAGATATTATTCTCATTTTTGGCTAAAGAAAAAACGTTAGATTTTTTCATAGTTAAGGTTTAGGTTAAAGAAAAAGGGAGCTGTGAAGCTCCCTTTTTTCAGATTTTTTATAACGTTGATTGAAATAATATCCTTATCTTTGGCAAATTAAATAGATACAGTTATGGAAGATATCATTCAACTTCTGGTTATCATGGGAGTCTTATTCATCGGTTTTGTTTTTCAAAACAAGAAGAAAAAAAGACAAATGCCCGAAGAAGCTTTCCCTCCTGTCTTCGATTACGAGGAAGAGGAAGAAGAAGAAATAAAACAGCATCCCAAACAACAAACGGGACCTTTTATCCCTTCTTTCACTCAGACAGAATCGGTGCGTTCAACCAGCCATTATACGCCGGTGACTTTACAAAAAGGTCCTATACAACCCTCCACCCCGATTACTAATAAAGAAGGTACTGAACGCCGGATCAATCTGCGTTCTCCCCAAAAAGCACGCGAAGCATTCATTTATTCGGAAATATTTACTAGAAAATATAAATAAAACAGTTTGAACTATTATGGCATTTAAAATTATTTCTGCTGCGGAAGCAGCCAGCCTGGTAAAGCACGGAGACAACATTGGTCTTAGCGGTTTTACACCGGCAGGAACACCTAAAGCAGTAACCCCCGAAATAGCAAAAATAGCTGAAGAGGAGCATGCGAAAGGGAACCCTTTCCAAATAGGAGTCTTTACAGGCGCCTCCACCGGCGACTCCTGCGACGGTATTTTGTCAAGAGTAAAGGCTATTCGTTACCGTGCGCCTTACACCACTAACGCCGATTTCCGTAAAGCAGTCAACAACGGTGAAATAGCCTATAACGACATCCACTTGTCACAAATGGCACAAGAGATACGCTACGGATTCATGGGAAAAGTAAATCTGGCTATTCTTGAAGCATGTGAAGTTACCCCCGACGGCAAGGTGTATCTGACAGCCGCAGGCGGTATTGCTCCTACGATTGCACGTTTGGCAGACAAGGTGGTGATTGAATTAAATGCTGCTCACAGCAAAAATATGATGGGCATGCACGATGTATACGAACCGCTTGACCCTCCTTACCGCAAGGCTATCCCTATCTTCAAACCGAGCGACCGTATCGGCGTACCTTATGTGCAAGTCGACCCGGCTAAAATTGTCGGCATTGTAGAAGTGAATAAGCCGGATGAGGCTCGTTCTTTTGCAGCCCCCGACCCGGTTACCGATCAAATCGGACAAAATGTGGCCGATTTCCTGGCAGCCGACATGCGGAGAGGTATTATCCCCTCCACATTCCTTCCGTTGCAAAGTGGTGTAGGAAACATCGCCAACGCCGTATTAGGCGCTTTGGGAAGAGACAAGACAATTCCTCCTTTCGAAATGTTTACCGAAGTGCTGCAAGACGCCGTGGTTGGATTAATCCGTCAGGGACGTGTTAAATTCGGAAGCACCTGTTCTTTAACGGTTACCAACGAATGCTTGCAAGGTATTTACGACGATATGGATTTCTTCCGCGACAAGCTTGTTCTTCGTCAGTCGGAAATTTCCAACAATCCGGAACTGGTACGCCGCTTAGGTGTTATTTCTATCAATACAGCTATTGAAGCGGATATCTACGGCAACGTAAACTCCACTCACATCGGCGGTACCAAGATGATGAACGGTATTGGCGGCTCGGGTGACTTCACACGTGGCGCATACATTAGCATCTTTACCTGCCCCTCGGTAGCGAAAGAAGGCAAAATCAGCGCCATTGTCCCAATGGTTGCCCATGTGGACCACAGCGAACATTCCGTCAACATTATCGTAACAGAACAGGGTGTTGCTGACCTGCGAGGAAAAAGTCCATTGGAACGTGCAAAAACCATCATCGAAAACTGTGCTCATCCCGACTACAAAAATTTACTGTGGGATTACCTGAAGATATCATCCAAAGGTCAGACAAATCATTGTCTTCGCGCTGTTTTCGGCATGCATGACACTCTTGCTCAAAAAGGCGATATGCGGCTGACTCAATGGAGCGACTACTTAAAATAAGAAACATTATTCTATAAATAGGCGGATTGCCTTAATGTAAAAGGAGATACTTTCCTTTTCGTTAAGGCAGTCCGCTTTTTATTTTCTTTTTAAAACCGTTTCACTTCTTTCCTTGTTACTATACCTTATATATAATATTAAAAAGAATGTATTCGGCTAATAAAACAAATTGTTTTTTGCCAAATAGCAGGAAGATCAACAAAAAAACATATTTTTGCAGATTGCCTGTCTATCCCTAACGGAACAGGATTATTATTACTGAAACGACTCGTATGAATTACAAGGAAGAACAAATTTTAGCTGCGGTCAACCTAAAAGACCAACAGGGTTGGGAACTTCTCTATGACCGCTATTATGCCGCCTTGTGTTCGTTTGTAGCCAACATTCTTAAGCAACAGGAAGATGTTGAAGACTTAGTACAAGAAATATTCATAACCATTTGGGAAAACAAACGCATTTTTACGGATATTAAAGAGTTAACCAACTATCTATACCGAGCCTGTTATAACAATGCTTTGCTTTATATTCGGAATAATCAGATACATGACACCATTTTGGATACCCTTCGGCAAAAGAATGAAGAAGAAGATGAAGAAGAAATTCTATATGCCTTAGCCGTAAAAGAAGAAATCATCCGACAACTCTATATGGAAATAGAAGAACTACCTGCCGAACAACGGCGCATTATCCTGCTACGTATAGAAGGATATTCGTGGGAAGAAATTGCCGAAAGGCTCGGAATAAGTATTAATACTGTAAAAACACAACGTAGCAGAAGTTTCAAATTCCTACGTAACAAATTAGGAGATTCAGTTTATTGGATATTGTTGTTTATTTCACCGTGGAGCGAAAATTTATTTAAATAAGAAGGGAAAAAAAGAATCGGAACTTAACATATTCGTGCTAAAATTAAAAAAACATTTCTTCTTTGTCACCCTTTTTACGGTTTCGAATATAATAATAATGAGAATATTATAAAAAACATTATGAAACATTCATTCAATATATATGAAAACGCGGAATTGTTGAAAAAACAACTTACCGAAAACATCACAGAAGAAGAAGAACTGAAAGCCGAACAGTTACTTTCACAACATCCCGCCTTAAAAGAAAACATAGAAGAATTATATAAAAAAGGAGGCTTGGAAAAAGCATTTCAGAATCAAATCCGATTTTCAAGTAAGGAAGCTTATCGTCATTTCATACGAAAAACACAAAAAACATCTGCTACCGCCAAATGTTGCCGACGAAACTTATACCGATGGTGGTATTCTGCCGCTGCGGTCATCTTAATTATAACGGGTATATGTACATTCGAGATATTACAATCCGAATCAAAAAAAGCACCTATTATCCTTGCCCCGGGAGTACAAAAAGGAATGCTGGAACTGACCGACGGCAGAAAAATAGGTATAGAAAAACAAGAAGTCAGTATTATAGAAGGTGATATCCAAGTCGATTACAAACAAGGAGTTCTTTCTTATACACCGGCTAAACAGCAGCCCGTAAATCAACAGGCAGAAGAAGAAACCGAAACTTCAGAATACAATAAGTTCGTTATCCCGAGAGGAGGAGAAAATACGGTGGTTCTCTCCGATGGCACAACAGTACGTTTGAATTCCGATTCAAAACTGATTTACCCGATACGGTTCAAAGGAAAACGCCGTATGGTTATATTGGAGGGAGAAGGCTTCTTCGAAGTTAAACAAGATAAGGAACACCCCTTTATCGTACGTACCCAATATGGCGATATCACTGTATTAGGCACAGCGTTCAATGTAAACGCATACAGCGAAAACGATGCCTGTTACACTACTTTAGTACGCGGAAAAGTACGTGTATCCACTCCTATGGACGAATCTCAGGAACTAGAACCGGGAGAACAAGGTATACTCCAATTAAACAAAATAGAGAAGCGCACCGTACATGTTGAAGACTATACCGGATGGGTTCATGGTATTTTCTCGTTCCATGAAGAAACATTGGAAAATATCATGTCTACATTAAAACGCTGGTACGACATCGAAATAATTTTTGAGGACCCCTCTTTGAGCCAACTTACTTATACAGGCACTGTGAAACGTTATGAGAATATCAATTCATTCCTTGATGCATTCGAAATGACAGGCGACTTAAGTTACAAAATAAGCAATCGCAAGGTGCATATATTTAAAGGAGAATAATATCATTCCACCACACATAAGGACTTATATAACTCCGGATATTTTTTAATAAGGCTGCCTCAAAACAAAAAGAGACAGCCTTATTTATAATCTGTCGGTTTCAAGAAACTGATTTCTTCTACTCTTTAATTAATAAGGAATCAAACAAAATATTGAGCGAAGTTAAAAAAAGGCTTCAGCTTTGTCACCCTTTTTAGCATTTCAAGCATAATAATAACAAAAGAGCCGCTACAAATCATTCTTTGATAACATAAAGAAAAAGAGAGAAGAGATTATTAACCAAATAAATCAAAACGGAAAAACTTAACAAAGCTAACAAAAAATGAGAGAGTTACGATTATTCTTTGGTGTCCTTTTTATTCTGATAGGCATATCCGCTAAAGCACAGTCTACCGATAAAAAGGTAACATTGGAAATGAGAAATGTTCCTATTGAAACCTGCTTGGAAGAAATAAAGAAGCAAACTGGAATAAATTTCCTGTATAATGCACAGGCATTTAAAGGTGTAGAGAATGTATCGGTAAAAGCTACCAACGAAGCTTGGTCTACCGTGCTGAAACGTGTGCTTGAACCACGGCATTTCACGTATGGAATAAAAGACGGTACGGTGGTTATTCGTAAGAGCAAAGAGCCTCAAACTCCCAAACGACTTACCGGAAAAGTGCTCGATGAAAAAGGGGAACCTATGATTGGAGCTACCGTAGCCGTAAAATGTGCCGATGGTTCTCAGACTTATACTGTAACCGATACCGATGGCGTTTTCAAAATCGAATGTGGCGGAAACGAAAGAACAATCGTCATTTCGTTTATCGGATACGAAGTGGCTAAACAAAACATACGCAAAGACAAAACCGAATATATTTTCCAACTTTGTGAAGACTGCCTGGCAATGGAAGAATTGGTAGTTACCGGCTACCAAACTATAGATAAACGAAAGTTAACCAGCGCTATCAGTTCATTAACGGACAAGGACCTTAATTTTCAGGGAGCCCTTACGGTTGACCAAATGCTGGAAGGAAAAATACCCGGTCTGTTAACCATGACTACTACCACTACTCCTGGAGCTGCTACCAAAATGCGTTTGCGCGGAAGCAGTACCTTTACCGGCTCACGTGAGCCTCTTTGGGTAATCGACGGTATTATATATGAGAATCCGGTTCCGTTAAGTGCTGATGAAATCAATAGCTGGGATAATATCAACCTGATTGGTAACGCCATCACCGGACTCAATCCTCAAGATATAGAGCGAATTGATGTGCTGAAAGATGCTTCGGCTACAGCTATTTACGGAACACGCGCCGCCAACGGTGTGATTGTGGTAACTACCAAAAGCGGAAAAGTAGGAAAGACTAGCGTCAACTATAGTTTCAACGCACAAGTACAACGACGCCCGCGATATAGTGATTTTGAATTGATGACTTCCAAAGAACGAATCGATGTATCCCGTGAAATCATGGATCGCGGACTTTTCTTTCAAAGTATGCCCGAAAGATACGGTTACGAAGGAGCTATGATGGATTATTGGGACAAGAAGATTACTTTTAACGAGTTCCAACAACAGGTTTCCAATATGGAGTCGATGAATACAGACTGGTTTGGCGCCCTCTACCGCACAGCTTTCAGCCAGACACACAGCGTCAGCCTGTCGGGTGGCAATAATGGTACACGCTATTATTTCTCGGTAGGTTTTAACGATGACAACGGTTCGGAACGAGGAGCTGACTTGCGACGTCTTACCGCACGTATGAACCTTTCCACTCATCTGCGTGAAAACATTATGGTGGATGTACGCTTAAGCGGATCGGTACAAGATGCCCATTATAACCCAAACAATTATTCTGCTTTTAATGAGGCTTATTACACCAGCCGTATTTTCCCTATACGTAACGATGACGGTTCGCTGCATTATGTTCAGAAACTAATTAATAGCGACCAAACGACTCATGAGAATATTTATGCTAAATACAACATTTTAAATGAATTTGAGAACGGAGGAAATGATGTAAAAAACAAAAGTTTGAATCTGACTACCGCTTTCAACTGGGAAATTATTCCCAACCTGCGTTACACCGCTACAGTAGGACTTACCACTACCACAAACCTCACGGAGAACTGGATGGGTGAAAAAAGTTTCTACATTGCCAAATTACGCGGATATGATTACGGTGCCGAACCTCCACGTACAGACTTTAACACCATCTCCCGCATTATCGATGGCGGTATCTGGTCGAACAGCTCTACCAACCAATATTCTTATATGTGGCGTAACCAATTGAATTATAGTTTCGATTTGGCAGAGAAGCACCATTTCAATATCGATTTAGGACATGAAATGTCGTCCGTACAATATCGCGGACAAAACAGCGGTACCATTCCGGGATATGCTCCGGAACAAGGAGAGTCGTTTATCCCCATCTGGGCAGGAACTCCAGAAATAGCTCAAAATTACTATTGGTATCTGAGGGAATGGTTCATGTCCAGCGTTAGCGCCAAGGCATTTCCTACCATTACCGACCGCAAGGACAACAAACTGTCTTTTTATCTGACTTCGACCTATACCTATAAAAACTATTTTTCCGTAAACTTCAACATCCGTAACGATGGTTCCAACCGTTTCGGACAGTATGAATCGGAGAAGTTCAATCCGGTATGGTCTGTTTCGGGACGTGTTAATCTAAACGAATTTTCATTTGTAAATCCGGATGTAGTAGATATGCTTGCTTTACGCGGATCATACGGTTATAGGGGAAGTGTGCCGAATGCTACACCGTACCTGATTATTTCCACACCCAAGAAGAATAATGTTTCGGGCGAATTAGGCTCCACCATTCCGAGCAACGGTTATCCTAACTCTAACTTGAAATGGGAAAAAACCTCCACTTTCAACCTTGGTTTGGAGTACTCTTTATACCGTGGACGTATTACCGGCGGTATCGACGCTTACTACAGCAAATCTACCGATTTAATTTCCATGCGTGCAGCTTCTTTAGTTAACGGAACCAGCAGTATGATGTATAACGACGGAACGGCAACGAACCAAGGTTTAGAAGTGAGCCTCGCTACGGTAAACATCAATACAAAAGATTTCAAATGGCGTACATCACTTACCTGGTCGTGGAATAAAAACCGGATAAAACAAGGTAGCGCCACAGCCAACTCCTACACCGACTATTTACAGGGAAGCGTTGTTCACGAAGGAAGTTCCATCGATGGATTCTTCTCCTATCAATTTGACGGATTGGACAAATACGGCCTACCCCGTTTCAAAAACCTTACAGGGAATCCTTCCAAACTCAGTCAGGAAGAATTCTTAAACCGGGTTTTTGCTTACTCAGGTACCCGAACCCCTACTTCTTACGGAAGTTTCTCTACGGAAGTTGCTTGGAAACAATTCAGTTTCCGTGCGGAATTCAGTTATAAATTAGGATATAAACAACGGTTATTGGCACTATACCAAGACGGAAATCCAGCCCTGCCCATGCCGCAAGACAATATGAACAACGCATTCGTCCGTCGTTGGCGTAAAACGGGTGATGAAGCCTTTACCACCATACCGGTTCTAAGCAACATTACATTAGAAACACCTTATCCGAAGACTCCGCCTTCAGCAAGCGAAGAATACAAATATACCATGATAGATTACGAATATTATGGTATTGCGGCTCCAACCAATTACACAGGGTGGTTTATGTATGACAATTCCGACGAACGCGTAGTAAAAGGCGACCATATTCGTTTACGTTCTCTTACGCTGGGTTACGATGTTCCTTCGCAATGGGTAAAACGACTGGGCCTGAACAGCCTCCGTCTGGACTTACAAGCACAAAACTTAGCTGTTTTCGCTTTCGACAAGAAATTGAAAGGACAAGACCCCGACCAGGTATCCTCTATAGGTATGCCGGTACTCCCGACTTATAACTTTAGTATTAATGTCAACTTCTAAACCGCTAAACGAACTTATACAAAAATGAAAAGAACCGCATATTTCCTAATGGCTTTCTGTGCATGGCTATGCTACGGATGCAACGACTTCTTAAAGGAAGAAGATAAAGACCAGCTTATTCCCCGCACCACCGAACATTACGAAGCGATGATGCATCAGGAGGCATTCATGAAAGTAAATTTCAATTATACATCAGATTTAATGACTGACGACATTGAAGAAAATGAGCGTGCCGCTACTATTGCCAAGAATGCTTTTAAGAGTCTCTATACCTGGCAAAGAAATGTAGAATTCGACGGCGCCGGAGAAAAAACGTCCCAAACAAATCCGTGGTGGGGTAATCTATACAATGACATTCTGATAGCCAACTATGTACTGGAGCATATTGCCGATGCACAAGGAACGGAGAGTAAACGCGATTATTTGCTCGGCGAAGCCAGCTTTCTGCGTGCACGGGCTTACCTTGAATTGATTTGCCTGTACGCTCCGAACTATGAAGAGGCCACTGCATCTACTACGATGGGTGTTCCTATTCGTCTCGACACCGGAGTAAAGAACACTTACACTCGGAACAACATCGACCAAGTATATACACAAATAGAAAGCGACTTGCAAAAGGCTATCGACTATTTCGAGCAAAGTACAGAAACAATGAGCCTTTGGCACCCCAATACAAAAGCGGCCCAGTTATTATTATCACGCATGTATCTTTATAAAGGGGAATGGGATAAGGTTATCAGTCTTACTACAACGCTGATTAACAGTTGTCCCGCTGGACTTTGGAACCTGGCTTCTTATTCAAATACTCCTTTTGTAACAACTAACAATCCGGAAATATTCCACACCTATGGCAATTGTTTCGCTTTAATTGTTGAAAAAGACGATGGGAACCCTACATGGAAGAATGATATTCCTAAAATATATGCAGGTGAGGGAGAAGACGGTATAGAAACCGTAGCATATGGCGTTTCCAATGAGTTGCTAAACAGCTATTGGGAAGGAGATTGTCGGAAATCACTTTACATAGTATCGACCACCGAAGGAAAAGACGTGCCGGCCAAATGGCATTCACAATATACATCCCTCGGTGCTTATAGTTATCGTCTGTCGGAAGCTTATTTGAATAGAGCCGAAGCCTATGCAGCCAAAGGAATGAATAAGGAAGCCTTGGCTGATGTACGCGAACTGCTCGAACACCGGGTAAAAGATATCAGTAAAGTCAGTTTTCCCTCAGAAAGCGGCGAAGTACGCAAATTTGTATTGGATGAACGCCGCCGTGAATTTGTCGGAGAAAGTCATCGTTGGTTCGACCTGAAACGAACAACATCCTGGTACCCTAAACAAATCAACCATAAATTCACGCTCCGTTCCACGGGAACGGGTGGCGGAAGCGGCGTGTTGCAAGGGACCGAAACCTATTTGTTGGCACCCAACGACCCTAATTATGTTTTCGAATTGCCTGAAGCGGAAACAACTATCAACACGGTTATAGAAACTTATGGAAAACGAATCGAAAAAATAGCGATAAAAGTAGATTAAACAAACGAGCCTTATGAAGAATGTATATATTTGTTTATTAATAAGTTTGTGCTGGATTGCCGGCGCATGCAACGATAGTGAGGACACCACTCCTTCTATGGCAGATAAAGACCGTCTGGAAATGTTGATAGACCAATCGAACACAGATATTGTAGATTTCAAGCAAAAATACGGAACCTATATTCTTTATGAGTTCGATAATCTGCTGGATTTTGCCTATCAATTTGAAGAAGCTTCGGCATGGCGGAAAGCCGTTATTACCAAATTAGAGAAAGAAGATGTTCCCAATGCCATCAGTTTCTTAAAGAACAACTTCCTAAATTGTTACACCGAACATATCATAAAGGAATATTTCCCGCGAAAATTACTTTTGTGCAGTAAAATATATGGAGAAACACTAGGGGTTTCCATTGTCAACGGCCAGACTTACCATAGCGCCGTAGCCAACATGAACAGTGTAACCTTTGCCGGACTGGACCGAGCGACTCTTTCCGGACTGACACAGGCGCAAAAGGAGGACTACCTCCAACAACTCCACTTTATCTATTTGGCCGGATATGTAATCAATGCCCGTACTCACTATTTTGTCGATAAAGTCTTTTACAGCTATTCATCCACATTATACAACAGTTTGATGGACAGCAACCGTACGCAGGCTAAAGATCTCTCCGACGAATTCTTTTATGAAAAAGGATTCTTCCGTCCCGATAATGAATCAGATACCTACTTCGGAACATCCGAAAACGACTTGATAGCCTATACCAAAAACCTGATTCTGATGGATCAAGCTATGCACGACAAGATTCAACATTACGAATTGATGGAGAATAAAATGCGACTGGTAGCTTTAGGACTTAAGAATATGGGAGTACAAGTAGAGCAAATCAATCCGCTGATTGCGGACTTCTTAAAATAAAAACAAAAGAGAATTTTATATAGTATTCAATTTTAAAATTAGAGAAACATGAAAAAAGTAAATTACTGGCTTGCCTGCCTCTTTGCAGCAGCCTTGACGACCACCTTCACAGCATGTTCATCAGATGATGATCCGGACTACAATCCCCCGACAATCACGATGGGATCAACTACTACCGGAGAAATAAACCTATCAGATGCCTTGACATTCGAATTGCCTGTTAACATCACTTCCGAAGCCGGACTGGCATCTATCGTTGTAAAAGATTCCGAAGGAACAACCTGGTTGAACCAAACATCTTTCACGAATCCTAACAGCGTAAGTAGCGTGACGTTAGATTTAAGTAACTGCCCGGAAACAAAAGTTTTACTTTTAACCGTTACAGCAACCGCTAATGATGGAAAAGTAACTAGCAACACGCAACCCTATTCATTGAATGTATATGTACCACAATTGTATGTAGCACTGAGTAATGTATCTACCATTGCCAATGAAGCAACCATGAATATTACCATAGGACGCGGATTAAAGGAATTGGAAAAGGCCATCGTTTATCTCAACGGTGCATCCATTAAAACCATCGACCTTTCTACCAAATCAACAGCCAAAAAAATTATGGAAAGTGTAGATTTAACCGGACTGGAAAACGGAAAGAATCCGGTGAAGGTTGAAGTCTTTGAAAAAGGAAATGCTGCAGCTGCGGCAACAGGAAATAACGAAGCACTGAAAGTAAGCAATTTTTACATGCTTTTAATTAACTCCATGCAGTATGAATTAGAAATCAGAAGGAGTGATGATAATAAAATCATAGAATTTATAAAGTTTGCTTATGGCGGTACCCCAGACGAGATGGGTATGCCAGTTGGATTTGATGTGAGATATTGGTACTTTACTTATAATGATAATAAAAAGTTAGTAACTCAAATCGAAGAAACTAAAGATGATGGAATGGGAGGCCCAGAACAAAGAATCCATTTATACAAATTTATGTACAATGAATTCGAAGAGTTGACAAGTGTTACATGCGATGATTCCCCTTACGTAACTGATGTAGTTTACGAAAATGGCAACATTGCAAGTTACAAAATTAATGGCAATCTATATAATGCCAAATATGCAGAAGCTAACGAAATACGCACAAGAGTTGACTGCTTGGATGCAACAATGTCTGGTACTACATTCGCATTCGACGGAACCGAACGTCCTAATCCTTGTTATATAGCAGAGCTGCCGGCTGTTATCCCCGGAGATATAGCAGGAATTCCAACTCAAATTTGCTATAGCCAATACTTATTCAAGAGTTTAGGAAACATATGGACCGGAGGATGGGTAGAAGAAGATTTTGGGGGATACCCTGCCTATACAGCTAAAGTTAATCGTAATGGAAAAGAATGGACTTTTAATTACATTTACAAATAACCATCCATTTAATTGTATATCAATAGATAAAGCTTAAGAGCAAACAATCACTTTCTCATTCAAAGAGACGGAGAAATAAAAATTGTTGTTACCGATTAATGCAGGTTTCAAATAATCTTTTCTTTTGCCTCTTTGAATGAGAAAATGAAGTGGATTTTTCGGATATTTACAAAACCAAACCTAAAAAACAGAATTTATGAAACATCTATGGTATTGCCTTTTACTTTCCATAGTATTCATTTCTTGCGGAAAACCAGGACCTACGGACGAACAGTTGAAAGACTTATGTCGTAATGTGGGATTCGCTGCCCGGGAATTGAATGATACAAAGGCAGAAGAAGAAACCTTCTGGAAAATGGCGAAAGAATCGGAAGCCAATTATGACCTCCAGAAAATATCGCCAGAACAAATAGATTTATTATTTGCTACCGGAGGCGGTACTCTTGCTACCCAGCTACGCGAATGGTTGGCTCCGGTTCTAAAGAACAAGAAAGATGAAAGTACCACTTTTGCCTATTACTATTGGAAGTATCTTCCGGAAAATAGTCTTTCCATATCCGATGAGAAGATCAACGCTTACAAAAATCTAATCAGTCGGAAGGATTTAGCAGAGTGGATGGAGACTAAACCTGATGCTGCTGCAGAATTGGTAGACGGCGCCGCAGAAATAAAAGGCGACAAGTGGTTGAAGTTCGGAATAGTGCCGCACATAAAAGCACTACTCACTTATCCTCTTCCTGCCAATGCCATAGAGCAAACCGTTAAAGTATTCAATACAGGATTTTCCAGCGAACAGCTGCCCCTCGCCGATAAAGAAGATATTCGTAAACAAGTGCTTAAACTATACCAAGAGTTGGTTCAGCAAACGACTTCTCCTTCACAAAAGAAACGGGCGGGGAATCAGATTACCTATCTGCAAAGCGCTTTTGCAACAGGGACATTAATCGGTAACAAAGCTCCGGAACTTCACTTCCGCTGGATTAGCAACGGAAATGAAAAATCGTTAGACGATTTCAAAGGTAAAGTGGTAATGCTCGATTTTTGGGCTACTAAATGCGCTCCTTGTGTAGCTTCTTTCCCCGAAATCGCAGAACTGCAAAATCATTACAAAAACAGTCCGGTAGCTATTATCGGAGTCACTTCCATTCAAGGATATTTTGTGGATATTCCCAATAAAACTACTGTCAATACGGCTCACAATCCTGAAAAAGAAATAGGTCTGGTACCTGCTTATATGAAAAGTATGGGTATCAACTGGCGAATCGCTTTCAGCGAAGAAGATGTCATGAATGTGGACTACGGAGTGCTTGCTATCCCGCATGTAACTCTCATCGATAAACAAGGCCGGGTACGCTACAACAATATCACTGCTACGAACGAAGAGAAAATAAAACTGATAGACAGTCTCTTAAATGAATAAATAAACTAACATCACAATTTATGAAGAAACTAACTTTCGCCCTGTTGGGGCTTATGATGTTTGCGGCTTGTCAAAAAAAAGAAGCAACCATCCATATCACCGTAAAAGATAAAACGTTGGATTCGGTATCCGTTTATCTTGCAAATGCGGACACCGTTCTTGCGCTGGATGCGGAAGGCAAAACATCGGTAACACTGCCTGTGACAGAAGCGCAATACGGAATGTTACAATATAAATGGAAACAAAGTCCCGTATACATGGAACCGAGCAAAGATTTCAGCGTTACGTGGGACATGACACCTTCCGAACTGACTATCGCGTTTGAAGGAGAAAACGCCGATAAGAACAATTTCATCAACAGCAAAGAGATGAAAGGTCCGGTTATGGGTGACTTCGGACGTCCTGAAGAAGAACTGCTCGGACAATTAGAGGAGTATCAGACAAACGACTTCAAGATTCTCGAAAGCAAAGGTTTCGACAAAGCTTTTGTTGAAAAAGAGAAGAAACGTGTGGAATATTGGATTTACGGCATGTTATGGCAATACGCCACTAACAAAGCATGCAGCGACGCTACCTATGAAAAGCTGGAATCACTCATAAGCGAAGATGAATGGCTGACCCAACTCAGTGAATATACCAACTACATGAGCGGCGCTATCTCCGTATTAGCCAACCAAGGCAAAGACTATTCGCAAATATCTGCCAGCGAAAGGGCCGAAAATAATATGGAGTATGTGATCAACCATATCAAAGCGCCGAAAATCAAAGAATATTTGCTCGGAGTATACGCCATTTCGTACGTTACCGACAAGGGTGTAAACAATGCCGAGAAAATTAAAACGCTATTAGAAGAAAACGTTACGGATAAAGAAATTCTTGACACTTTCCATGCTGCATATTCAAACGGCGCTACATTGGCGAAAGGTTGCCCGTCACCCGATTTTAAAATGACCAGCATCGACGGCAAAGAATATACGTTGGCCGATTTCAAAGGGAAAATTGTATATATCGATATCTGGGCTACGTGGTGTGCACCTTGCCAGGAAGAACTTCCCCACTTGAAAGCGCTCGAAGAAATGTTTGTCGGCTCTAACCTGTGTTTTGTAAGTATGTCTATCGATAAGGATAAAGACAGATGGGAGAAACAAGTAAAAGACGACAAATTGGGCGGCATCCAGCTCTATGCCGGACCGGAATCCCAGTTCTGCACCGACTACCATGTAAAAGGTATTCCTCATTTTATTTTAATAGATAAGGAAGGCAAAATTATTGAAGCAAACATGACTCGCCCATCCGATGTAAAAACAATCGAAATGCTGGGCATGATGGCTGAACCTCTCGAATGATAAATACTCTCTCTCTTTCAAACGGATTATCCGGTTACCCTTTCGGAACGGATAATCCGTTTTTCTATTTTAGAAAAAACAACCGCAAAAGTATGTTCGCACGAAAAAAACGCTACCTTTGAAGCGCATATTCAAAATCAAAACAATACTTATGAAAATCGCACGCCTCATCCTCCTTTTCCTGCTGAGCTCCGTATGCTTTAGTTGCGGAGGAGACTCGGACAATGACCCGATTCCCGCTTTAGAATTATCCACTTCCGTATTCAACCAAATCAGTAGCAACGGCGAAACATTGGAAGTAAACATACAAAGCAGCTACAATTGGACGGTTAATATGCCGAATAACGCCAAATGGTGTACGCTATCGCAAAAATCGGGATCGGGTAATGGAAAACTTATCTTATATATAGAGGCTAATCTGAATGAGAGAACAAGAAGCACCTATGTAACGGTAAGTGCCAACGGAATCCACAAATCCATCCAACTGACACAAAACGCAGCAACCACTACCGATGGAGAATATCATTACGAACTGCCGGTTATCTTCCATGTGCTTTACGAAAATGCCTCCGACCCCACACAATATGTGCCGCAAAGCCGCCTTGCCGAAATATTGCAAGGTGTGAACAGATTGTACCAGGATAAGCTTAAAAGCGTAGACATGAACCTGACCTTTACCCTTGCCGCCACGAATGAAACCGGTAAAGCACTACCGGCTCCGGGCGTGGAATATATTCATTGGAACGAAAGCTATCCTATCAGTTGCGAAGAGTTCATGACTGAAGAAACAGGAAAATATGCATCGTTACTTCTTTGGGACCCCAATAGATATATCAATGTAATGGTTTATCCTTTCGTTGAAGATCTGATTTTAGGTATCACTTATCTTCCTTTTTCTGCAAAAGGAAGTTTTTTGGAAGGACTTCAGCCAATAGATATAACGTATCTGGAGAAACAAAATCTGCGGAATCCTTACAGTGTGTCTATAAACAGTACGTATATCAACCGTATGTCCACAGACCGATACTATGACTCGGCCGACGCTACAAAGAATCTGGCACACGAGCTGGGGCATTACCTCGGATTGCATCATGTTTTCGCAGAAGATGAAAATGGTTATACTGACAGTTGTGCGGATACGGATTATTGTAAAGATACCCCCTCTTATAACCGCAACAAATATGAAAGTTGGTACGCCGCACAGCTCCTCTCGGGAGTGAACCGGTTTGATCTATTTGTCCAGAGAACCAATGAAGAAACCGGAGAAAATTTTATCTCCACCAACATTATGGATTATTTTGTAAGCTATAGTAATCAGTTTACAGCAGACCAACGTACACGTATCCGTCACGTCCTGATGTACAGCCCACTGATTCCCGGTCCTAAAAAGACACGTAATCTACGTAGCGCAGCTCCGGAAGGCATGATCGATTTACCGTTCCGCACAATTAAATGTTCCATAAAATAAAGGATATACCTAACGCTTCATTTTTTCCATTATTTTTTACATGCTTTTTTGTGCACAAACGCAAAGGTCATTTGTGCACAAACGAGGGTCTCCATTGTGCACAAACGAGGTTGGGATTTGTGCACATTCGGCACTTGCGTTTGTGCACAAATCTGAAACGCCCTCCAGCAAAGGGTTTCAGAGGGGCTTCTCACCGAAAAGGTGATGATATCGGAAGTTAAAAATATGAACAACTCTACCCATATTCAATCATTAATCTACACTAAAAAATTGTCGATTAAAATAGGGGGATTATAACAAATATAACTCGTTTATAATTAGTATAAGATTATTTCCAATTGTTCGAATTATCTCGAATCTTGAGATTCAGAGCAATTTACTTAATATTTGTTCATACGGAACCATATTTGTCAAAATATAAGTCAAGTTATGATTTATAGTGAACACTACTACTTTCCAATGCAGTTTCTTTATTAATGGAAAATACAAAATTTTCTCGTGGAATGGTTTCTTCTAAAACAGACTTCCATAGATAGCGCATGTCGTTTACCTTAGCTTTTATACTCATTGCCTAACTCGAATAGAACAAAACTTTATTATAAGAATTAGAAGAATAGTAAGGAAGAAGTTGCAATATTTTCAAAAAACTTTTTGTCTATTAACTATTTTCTATATCTTCGAAAACGATTTCAGCATTTATGGTCTCACTAGTTAATTTAAAAATATATCAAACCAACAAAAAGCCCTAATTAATAACTAAAATGAAAACAACAATCTTTAAAATCACAATGTTATCAATCGCTTAAGTAAGCTTATAACATCATTATTTGCGTATCTCCTATAAAAAAGAAACAGCTAAAATATTATTAAATGATATTGAAGCTATTTCTACAGACAAATCAGGAGACAATTACGGTCATCCTTTACTACACTTCATCTGGTATTTTCAAATGTGCCAGTTGTGCAGGAAAAGGTTGTAGTTTTGCATGTTAATCTTTCATCTATTATAAAACAACTATTAAATGTAAGAGTATTTGCATTCAATACAAATGCTCTTAAATTAAAACTTTCAATCCTTATATGAAATCAGCCTTATTTAAATTAATATGCTTTGTTTTTCCACTTCTCGCTTGTAATGCCCCTCAAAAAACAGAGAACTTAAGCAAAGCAGACATCGCCATAGAAGTTAAAAAAAACGCCCAAATACATTTTTCCGACATCTTTGAACAGGTAGAATATATTCCATTAGAAACTACAGACACCTGTTTAGTAGGTACAGTAGAAAGATTACGAATATTTGACGACAAAGTCTGCATCTTATGTGATAAATCCCTTCTTATATTTAACATACAAAATGGAAAATCAGAGCTGAAACTTTCTAAATTGGGAAGCGCGCCAGAAGAATATTAATCGGTCTACGATGTTTATATCGACAAAGAAGAGAACTGTATAGAACTGTTAGACATGAATGGGAAAAAAATACAAAAATATGATATGAGCGGAAAGTTTAAAAGCTCATTATCACTACCATTTATGTCCTTTTCGTTCACCAAACAAAAAAAATCAAATTACTGGTTCTACAACAACAATCTAATTTCCGATAAAACAAACTCCAAAGTGATCCATTATGATGCTGATAATGAACGCGTCATCAACCAATATTTTCCCATCAATCCTCATTTATCTGAATTCTTTTTTGTAATGGAAGGAAATAATTTTACCAATCAAAAAGATGGTATCCTTTTCTTCGCATGCCCTTCGGATACGATTTACTCATTAAAAGAAAAACCACGTATCGCTTATACCTTTAACTTGGGTCGCCACCGTATTCCTGATGAATTCTACAATCGTAAATTCTCCGACATTATGGACTTCTCAAAGCAAGCTAACAAGCGAGAATATGTCTATTTTATCAATAATTTCTCGGCAAATAACGAATATCTTTTACTGTCTTTCCTTTTAGATAAGGAATACTTTTGGAATCTTTATGATATAGAACAACAAACGAACTATACGGGTAACATTTTAGAAGATGATATCCATAAATTATCCGATTTCCCCATAGAGAATCCAAACACCCTATTTGCCATAAACGAAGAATGCTTATATTTTCTTATATCTGCTAGTCAGTTTATAGAAACAACTAAGAAGAATAAGAGTTATAGCCAATATGTAAGAGAGAAAAACATAAGTGAAGAACATAATCCTATATTAGTAAAATGCAGATTCAAGAAAAAAGTATCAAATATATAGCCCTATTATGCACACTTTTATTGCTCATATCAACGTTTTTTATTAAACAATAAAAATAAAGAATGTCAAGCATTAAAAGAGGATATATATAAATTCAGCTAATTATCATACCCTGCAGAAAATGCTATATAGAAATTTAAAAGCTATAACCAATTCTGATAATTTCTCATTACATCAGAATCTTATCCTATATCGATACAAACACGAAAAAAAGACTCTATCTGCATTCAAGATTTACGAAACAAACAAATATTATTTATTCCGAGAAAAAGTTGTAACGTTTGTTACGATGAAATTTACGAAGCTCTCCTTTATGCAAAAGATTCTTTAAATTCTGATATTAATATTATTACAAACAAAACGAAATATAATGAAGTTCGAAATATGATTTATGATTTAGGATTCGACTCTGAAATATATACATTCAGTAATGATGCATTTTGGGAACTTATGTCTATAGAATATGCGCCATTTCTAGGTTATATTGACAAGCATCTAAAATTTTGCCATTGTTTTATTCCACTCGTAAATTATCCGCAATATACACATTTATATTTGCAGACTTTATCGGAGAGGTATAGAATTCATCCAAACAAAGATTAGACAGTCAAAGATTTATCTGCAAAGCTCCACACAAACTTTATCTTGAAAAGCCCGGGCTTCACGCGCTTTCAACACATTTTGATTGATAATGACAAATGCCAGCACATGGTTGTCCGGCGTACGGGCAAATCCGGCCAACGAACTGATGCCTGTTACCGTTCCCGTTTTGGCACGCACTTTCTTATACGCGCTTTTTCCACGCATCCGATACTGCAACGTACCGTCTACACCGGCTATGGGAAGGGACTCTTTTAACACAGTATACACTTCCGGGCGGGCGTAAGCATACTTCAAAAAAGCAAGAAGCAAATCGGGAGAAATATAGTTATAAAGCGACACTCCGCTGCCATCCACAATACAATAGTCCTTCGGCTCATAACCCATTCGCCGTATCAAGTGACCAATAATCTCTACCCCGTCGGAAGCAGACACATGTTTCTTCTTATCACCCGTCAGCGCCAAATGGCGGAGCATGGCTTCTGCAGAAAGATTATCGCTTTTTTTCATGGCACGGGTCAATACTTCAGCCAATGAATGGGATACAGAAGCTACCCACACTGCACTGTCGGCAGACAAAGACGATTTACCCCGTACATATAAGCTGTCAGCATCCGAATGAACCGGAGAGACGGACGGGGGAACTTTATCCGGTACGCACAAACTGTCGGCACGCAGAGAGAGTTCTCCAAAACAATAATCTCCGGTTTCAATGCCTTGTCGCCGTAAACGTTCGGTAAAAGTGTGCATAAAAAAATTCTGCGAATTGTGCAGGCTAAGCAGTTTCGTTGTCCGTGCCGACACATTGCCTGCAACGATCAGTCGGTTTCCTTGTTCCATCCAGTTGCGGGTAACACGAAATTTGCCAGCTTCCGGACGACGGCAACGGGTCTTGTTCTCCACTGTATAGTAAGAAGATACCGGCGATACATAAACTTCAGCTATGGTATCTTGCAGGGCAGGGTGAGCCGTCACACTGACGACCCCTTTACAATACATCAACGGAGACAAACAAGGCTGAAACTCATATACCGCATCATTCCACGACCATCCGTCACCATAATAAAGCGAATCGGCCAAAGAGACATCACCGATCACTTTACCTTCAATACGATGGATGCCCAATGCCGCTACCCGACCAACCAACTCATCCATCTCCTGCTCGCCAAACTCGGAATCAAATCCACCCACCACATACAAATCGCCATGCAATATGGAATCCGCTACTACACCTTTGTAATATACAGAGGTGGTAAACGCATAGTTAGGACCGAGTTCCGACAACGCCGTGATACCTGTCAACAATTTTTCAATAGAAGCCGGTCGGTATAATTTCTTATCCTGATAAGTAAAAACCGGTTGCTGCACAGTGAGGTCATATACCGTAATCCCCACTTCCGAAGTACGCAGCACAGGGTCATTCAACAAACGTTCCAAACGAGTAGCCAGCGGTTGGGCCTGCAAAACAGCCAGGTAAAGGAATCCGACACAACCTAAAAGAATACGTTTCATTTTCATCTCCTTTTTTGAAGCGTTTCCAAAAATTCATCCTCTTTGACAGGTATCACCGTCACATGCTTCTCATTGCCATAAAAAACCAGCAAATATTCCACCAGACACATACGCCCGATTCGGAAACTACGCAGCTTCTCTACTCTGCTAATCTCCTGAAGGGAAATCTCCTTTTTCCGTTGAAAACGCCCATAAGAAACAATGAGCAACCCCTTGGTCGTAATCGTATAGGTAGTATGTATTACCCGCTCTATGGCCACAATTAACAGCAGCAACATAGCCAGGCCACATAAAGGCATCATCTTCCAGAGAAAAAGTAACGCCATGGCACCCACCAAAGCGATAAAAATAAACATGTAAAAAGGTACTCGTGCGTGAAATATCCTGTCCATCATCTTCAATTTGCCCGCAAGTTACGAATTTTACGAATTAAATGACTTAAAAAGTATCACTAAATTGAGTTATTTAGTAGTTTTGCAAGCAGATAAAACCATTCACATGATTAAGAAATATGACTTTTTAGTAATCGGCTCAGGTATTGCCGGAATGAGCTTCGCTCTGAAAGTCGCCAAGAAAGGTACCGTTGCACTTATCTGCAAAACGGAACTCGAAGAAGCCAATACCTATTTTGCGCAAGGTGGTGTAGCATCCGTTACGAACCTGCAAGTGGACAATTTCGACAAACACATTGAGGACACGATGATTGCCGGAGACTGGATAAGCGACCGCGCCGCCGTAGAAAAAGTGGTAAGGGAAGCTCCGGGACAAATCCGGGAACTCATTAATTGGGGAGTAAGCTTCGACAAGAACGAAAAAGGGGAATTTGACCTGCATCGGGAAGGCGGGCACTCCGAATTCAGAATCCTGCACCACAAAGACAATACAGGCGCTGAAATACAGGAAAGCCTGATAGAAGCCGTAAAAGGACATCCTAACATCACTATTTTCAATCATCACTTTGCCGTTGAAATCATTACCCAGCATCATCTGGGAATCATTGTCACCCGCCACACGCCGGGCATTAAATGCTATGGAGCTTACATCCTGAATGAAGATACCGGCGAAGTGGATACTTTCCTCTCGAAAGTAACTTTAATGGCTACCGGAGGAGTGGGCGCCGTTTACCGCAATACAACCAATCCGCTGGTTGCCACAGGCGATGGTATTGCCATGGTCTACCGCGCCAAAGGTTTGGTTAAAGATATGGAATTCATTCAGTTCCACCCCACAGCCCTTTATCATCCGGGCGACCGTCCCTGTTTCCTCATCACCGAAGCTATGCGAGGTTACGGAGGCGTACTCCGCACCATGGACGGCAAAGAATTTATGCAAAAATATGACCCGCGTCTTTCTCTGGCGCCACGCGATATAGTAGCACGTGCCATTGACAGTGAAATGAAAGCTCGGGGTGACGACCATGTATACCTCGATGTAACCCATAAAAATCCTGAAGAAACCAAGAAACATTTCCCCAATATCTACGAAAAGTGTTTAAGTCTGGGAATTGACATTACGAAAGACTATATTCCGGTAGCTCCTGCCGCCCACTATCTGTGCGGAGGCATCAAAGTAGATTTGAATGCCGAATCGTCCATCAACCGCCTGTACGCCGTTGGCGAATGCTCATGCACGGGTCTGCACGGAGGCAATCGTCTGGCTTCCAACTCACTCATCGAAGCAGTGGTATATGCCGATGCGGCAGCCAAACACTCTTTAAGTGTTATCGACCGTTACGAATTCAATGAAGAAATTCCGGAATGGAACGATGAGGGTACCACTTCCAACGAAGAAATGGTATTAATTACCCAAAGCATGAAAGAGGTGAACCAGATTATGGGCTCGTATGTAGGCATCGTACGCAGCGATCTTCGCCTGAAACGTGCATGGGTGCGTCTGGATATACTGTACGAGGAAACGGAAAGTCTCTTCAAACGCAGTAAAGCATCCAAAGCCATCTGCGAACTGCGCAATATGATTAACGTAGGTTATTTAATTACGCGCCAGGCTATGGAACGTAAGGAAAGCCGCGGACTGCATTATACCATTGATTATCCGCACGCTGAAAAATAAAATAACAAAAGAATATTTTCAGAACGTCGTGTTCAAACGGGAGGAATTCTCGGGAACATGGCGTTTTTTATGCTATACCGTTCTATCAAAATATGTCATTTCTCAGACATCACTAATATAAAAGCTATAAGAATAAATGCTGCAACAAGACAAACTATCTCCCCTACTGTATCAAAAGACATAACAAAAGTTTTTTACATTACCCCACAAAGATAATATAAGCGAATGATTTACCCCCCCCCCATTAGTTAATTTTGTATAAAATCACAAAACTCGAAACTTTCCACATCTCTTGCGGAAGCTTAGTAGATAAAATTTAAATAAAATATTCTATTCCAAAATTTTGAAATTAAGCGAGAAGTCCCTAGCTTTGTGGCCGACAGATATGAAATCTGTTCATTATAATATTACAAAATAAAAAGGAAGAAAAGCCTTAACACGGAGAGCCAAGGCTCTCAAAAAGGTTGTTTCTTCCCATTAATTTGTTAACAACGAAAGGGAGAGCGTTCCGTTTCATACTTATAAAAGATACTTGAGCTTTTAGCTTTTGTTCTCCAGCTTCGAATACCGCCAATATTCACACATATGAGAACAAGCAAACTAAGAGTTCACGCCTTCTAGGCGTGAACTGTTCATGCTTGTTTATATGTAAGGCAACTTGGCGGTAACCTGAAGCTGAAATAAGCATTGAATGGTTCCCGCCTTTTCTTAAAATAAAAAAGTATGAAAACATTCCGCAAATCTGATTCTCTGTATGTACAAAGGTCATTACTTCTATCCGCTTATTCCGACAGTAGAATAACTTTTATCACAAATTTCAAAACAATAAACTCTGTTTCCTTCCTAAATGACCGGCAAATTGCCGGAAACCGTTTGAAGAATACAAATTATTAAATCGAACTGTCATTAAGATATCTAAGAAGATGGTTTATTGTATTGACATAGTACACAAACAGTTCCTCATTTTCAAGGTTATCTTTAATAAATTACAATTTAAATCACGTTTTGCGCAAGGAATTCGCAGACAAAACAAACTTCTCAATTTATGAAAAAGCTATTTTATGACAAGGTATTCTACCTTATGTTATTAATTGTATGTGCAGGCACTGCTCTAGTCGGTTGTTCTGATGACGATGATGATGACGATGGCAAGGGACAAACGACAAACGCAACCATGGAAGCCATCAGTGGAAAATACAATGTAAAAGACTCCGGTGAATACGATTTTATCGAACTCACTGCAGATGGCAATTATGTTATTGCCAAAATCGGTTGGCAACAAAACAACAATGAAGAAAACAGAGCTAACACTCCGGCTTATCTTGCCAAAACTTTGCACAGTAAAGCCTTGAAAAGTACACGTTCGGATAAAACACTCGTTTTTACCGGAACTTATACCATAGCAAAAAATAACACTTTGATGCTTCAAGGTTATGGAACTCTTGTAATCGTTTACAACGGTAACACCATTTCTTCTTTTAAACTTACTCCTACAAACAGCACCGCTGTTTTGTTCAAAGTAGAAAAAGGAGAGGAAGTAGCTTCAGGTCAGTTTACAGACAATCTATTTCGAAAGTGGAAAATTATTTCTAACCACGAAATTGAATACGAGAATGGACTACCTATTCGTGATGAAATCTATAATCCACAAGAAGTCATAAAAGAAGGAGATGCTACCCATGTATTGATTTCCAAAGCGGGTACCTATGTAGTATACTACCACGATGGATCTTCCGATATTGCAAAATGGAGATGGAAAGATATATCAAAGGGAATTATCCAATATACATGGGATGGAGAATGGTATGAGGAGGACTTTGCTGTCATTGAACTCATCCATAAAGACAGAATGAAGGTTACAGAGCAAAATGCTAACTACTTTAGCGAAAATATATTGATTCCGACAGAATAACTTAATTCAGATTACCACGTAGAGTATCTAATAAACATCTTATACTATCAGAATTATTAGCATACTCTACGCTTGGTTCTTCAACAATCCTACCTTTTCTCTCCTTATTCATCTTATCGGATAAACTACTTTCACAAGGTATATATGTATTCATAATTTTCTTCTTTAAGAATATGCCTTTTAATATAGTGATTCCTAAATAGCGAACAACTTTTAAGCTCAAGACAGACAAATAAACCGATTAAATTACTGAAGCCTTTTTTGATAAGATGTAAAAACTAGGATACTTATAATTTGATAATAGAACGGAAAAATTCCGATTACTTGTTTTTAACTGTGACGAATTCTACCATTAATGCAGAAAAAGCAAACATAAAACACTTCGACATATTGCCTTCGATTCTTTATTTAGGTCGGAATTAAAATCGAAATAGGATTAAAGGTTAAAACTCAGCGTCATCCAAAGCCTCCGCTTCAGACAAATCTTTTGATGATAATAAAACGGGGTCCTCCGATATAAACTCTTCTTCCGAGTGCTCGGCCTCCGCAATCAAGCGTTCTTGCTTGGCAGCAAATATGGAATCTAAGAAAAATGTATCTTTCTTTAAAGAATTCAAGGCTTGTTTGGCAGCAATTTGCTGACTCTCTTTCTTAGAGTAACCCGTTCCCTGCCCGGCAGAGATACCTTCGAGCAATACTTCTGTCTGAAACACCGGACTGCTCACCTCTTTACTTTGCTCCACTAAACGGAACTCTAGCATAATACGATTTTTCTGTCCCCATTCAATTAATTTAGATTTGAAATTCACTTCTTTATAAGCCATTTTATCCAAATTAATATACTGGCGCAAAATACGTTCTTCCATAAAACGCATACAATAACCATAGCCCAAGTCAAGATAAATGGCGCCAATTAACGCTTCGAAAGCATTGCCGCACATATAGCTGTTGTGACTGTTGATGCGTGAAGAATATTTGATAAGTTTATCGAGGCCAATATCTACAGCCACCTTGTTCAGCGTCTCCCGCTGCACGATTTTGGAACGGGTATTGGTAAGAAAGCCTTCCCGTTTCCCATCAAAATGTTTATAAACAATATCGGCAACGATGGCATCGAGAATAGCATCGCCTAGAAACTCCAGCCGTTCATTGTTTAAAGGGCGTCCCTTTTCACTTCGTACCGAAGAGGATTTATGTAACAAAGCTTCCTGATAATAACGAAGTTGACGGGGATAAAATCCCAAAATCTTATATAAACGAAAATAAGACTCCCTGTCCTTACGGAAAAAGAGCCTTATTTTATTTATATCTAGCCGAAACACAGCTTATTCAGCGTATTTCTTAACGATTACACATGCATTGTGTCCACCAAAACCAAATGTATTGGAAAGCGCAGCGTTAACAACACGTTTTTGAGCTTTATTAAACGTAAAGTTCAAATTATAGTCGATGTTTTCGTCATTATCGCCCTCTTCATGGTTAATTGTCGGAGGAACAATATCATTCTTAACAGATAGAACACAAGCCAGTGCTTCTACCGCACCGGCAGCTCCCAAAAGGTGACCGGTCATAGATTTAGTTGAACTGATATTAAGTTTGTAAGCGTGATCGCCAAACAAGGCCTTAATAGCTTTACATTCTGAGATATCTCCAACCGGAGTAGAAGTTCCGTGAACATTGATGTAATCAATATCCTCAGGTTTCATTTCAGCGTCTTCCAATGCATTCGTCATCACTAATTTGGCGCCTAATCCTTCCGGGTGAGAAGCAGTAAGGTGATGAGCGTCAGCACTCATACCCACACCCGCCACTTCGGCGTAAATCTTAGCGCCACGTGCTTTGGCATGTTCCAATTCTTCAAGAATTAAACAACCGGCTCCTTCGGCCATCACGAAACCATCACGGCTTGCACTGAACGGACGGCTTGCTTTCTGCGGTGCGTCATTACGGGTAGACAAAGCATGCATAGCATTGAAACCACCCACTCCACAAGGGAATATAGCAGCCTCGGCACCACCTGTAACAATGGCGTTTGCTTTACCTAAGCGAATTAAGTTGAACGCATCAGCAATAGCATTGGAAGAAGACGCACATGCTGAAGAGGTCACATAGTTAGGACCATGAAAACCGTACATAATAGAAATCTGTCCGGCACAAATATCAGCAATCATCTTCGGTATAAAGAAAGGATTATATCTTGGGCCCATATCTTTATGAAGAGCATAATTGCCTGTCTCTTCTTCGAAAGTTGACATACCTCCGATACCGACTCCAAAAATCACTCCAATCCTGTTCAAATCTTCCTTCTCGACGTCCAGGCCCGAATCTGTTACAGCCTCTTTAGCTGCCACAACAGCATATTGGGTGTACAAATCCATCTTGCGAGCTTCTTTGCGATCGATAAAATCGGAAGCATTGAAGTTCTTTACCTCACAAGCAAACTGGGTTTTAAACTGTGAAGCGTCGAAATGAGTAATAGGTCCTGCCCCACTTACTCCATTCACCAAATTGTTCCATGTTTCAGAAACAGTATTGCCGACGGGGGTCAATGCACCAAGACCTGTTACTACAACTCTTTTTAATTCCATACTTATGAAATGGGATTTACTTAGCGTTAGCTTCGATATAAGATACAGCGTCGCCTACAGTGGCAATTTTTTCTGCTTGATCGTCAGGAATTGAAATACCGAATTCTTTTTCAAATTCCATAATCAACTCAACTGTATCCAATGAATCTGCTCCAAGATCGTTAGTGAAGCTTGCTTCGTTTGTAACTTCTGATTCTTCTACACCTAATTTATCAACGATAATCGCCTTTACTCTTGATGCAATTTCAGACATAATTTTAAGTTTTTAATTAATAATTTGTTTTATTTCTATAATTTTGCGGTGCAAAGAAATAAATATTTATCGTTACGAGCAAATATTTGATTAAATAAATGCAATTATTTTGCACATTTTTCGATAATATGTGCACAAAAGCAGCAAATTATGGGCAAAAACATCGTTATCTTCGCTTCCGGTACAGGCACAAATGCCGAAAATATCATTCGATATTTTGAAAAAAAGAAGTCGGCCTCTATTAAAATTAAATTGGTTCTTTCAAACAAAAAAGAAGCTCAGGTGTTGGAACGGGCAAAAAGATTGAACATACCTTGTCGTTATATTCCGAAAAATGATTGGGAAAAAGGAGAGGAAATTTTGTCTTTGCTCCAAAGTAACGAAATCGACTTGATCGTATTGGCCGGATTCCTATTAAAAGTACCCGACAGCTTGCTGGAGGCCTATCCACGCCGTATAGTCAATATTCATCCTGCCCTGTTGCCCAAATACGGTGGGAAAGGCATGTACGGGAATCGTGTACACGAAGCGGTGGCAGCTGCCGGGGAAACAGAAACAGGCATCACCATACATTATATTAATAAGGAATACGACAAAGGGGAAATTATATCCCAGGTCACTTGTCCGATACAGCCCGATGATACGCCGGAAGAGATAGCCTCCAAGGTACACGCTCTGGAGTACGAGTATTACCCGCAGGTAATAGAATCGCTATTATCCTAGAGGTACCTGTAGATACGCTTACGAATACCCTCCGGACTTCGTAGCTTCTGTGAGCACCCGTATTTGTTGTATAGACAAGAGTCGTCAGCCATTCCGAGCGAAGTTACAACTCTTTTCCATATTCCATAAAAGGAAAGACGAACCTTTTTTCTACCTGAATGTTTATAAAAGAAAAAGCCATTATGATTAAAAGATTGTTTTCTTTCCTAATTGCAATAAATGCTTTCATCTTATTGTCACAACCTATGGAAGCGTGCACAGGAATTACATTAAAATCGCAAGACGGAGCGCACATTCTGGCACGTACCATCGAATGGGCAGGCGATAACCTAAACAGCCGGTACGTTATCGTGCCACGCGGATATAAGCAAACCTCTATCTTGCCGGATGGGACTCGTTCGGGAATGGAATTTACCGCACGGTACGGATATGTGGGATTAAGCGTGGAACAAGAGGAATTTATAGCCGATGGACTAAACGAAGCCGGACTCTGCGCCGGACTATTTTACTTTCCCAAATACGGACAATACGAAGAATATAATCCTTCGGAGAAGGCGTCAACCATATCCGATTTCCAACTGGTTTCGTGGATATTGGGAAACTTTAAAACGGTAGACGAAATAAAAGAAGCACTTCCGAAAATTCATGTTGTAAATATCGAACCGAAAGCATCAACCGTTCATTGGCGCATGTCCGATAGCAGCGGTCATCAACTGGTGTTGGAAATCATAGAAGGCATACCGCATTTTTACGAGAACAAATTGGGTGTATTAACGAACGCACCGGGGTTTATATGGCAACTGACCAATCTCAACAATTACGTTAACTTATATCCCGGTACTACAGAAGCGCATCCGTTCGGCAATATACAACTTTCTTCCTTTGGTGCAGGTAGCGGACTTTTAGGTATTCCGGGTGACGTAACTCCTCCGTCACGTTTCGTACGCGCCGCCTTCTACCAGACCACCGCTCCCCAACAGGCAACCGCCCGGGAAACCGTATTACAGAGTTTACAAATATTGAACAATTTCGATATTCCTCCTGGCATTGAATTTCCACAAGGAGAAGCTCCCGCATCGTTACCCAGCGCAACCCAATGGACCATCTCCACAGACTTGACCAACCGTATGATTTATTATCGCACCATGTACAACAGCACCATTCGTTGTATCGATCTGAAAAGAATCGACTTCAAACATATTAAGTATCATTCCGCACCTCTCGATAAAGTTAAAGAGCAACCTATTGAGCTTATTTCCATCAAATAAGTAATAAATGATACTCAGCTAACACGCTGATTGGCGCAGGTTTTTGCAGACGAAGTATTGAATTGCAGAAATCTGCGCTTTGCACATATATAAACGGTCTGGTAAACGATTAACTAACAAAAAAAGCTGCCGATACATACCTTCTTCAAAAGACTCCTCCTCTTCTTCGGAAGTTAAAGGAGTTGCATTTTCAGTCACCTAAAGAACAGATAAGTTCCAAATATCCGTATGTTTCAAATAATTTAAAGTGTGGACTACCTATGCTTATCTTCACCAACCGACAGAGTTGCAGGAGAAACTTTATATAAGAACAGACCATTGATTATTAACCAGTTGAGGTTGCGCTGTCTACGTTGTAAGGTAGAGAGCCGTCCACATTGCGAGGTTGCGCTGTCTACGTTGGCACGTTGCGCTATCCACGTGGTAAGGTTACTAAAGAAGTATCGTTTCGTTTGATAATTCGCACTCCGACTCCACTCTGTTTTATCAAGATTAAGAAGCCGATATGCCTGTTTCCTTTTAAATTGCTACATCGACAGACAAAAAGACGAACCGGCCCGGCTCATCCCATTATTAATGTATAAGCTCCCAGTTCACGCCGCAACGGATAATGCCCCCGCAAATATTCAAATTGCTCGGGATGTGCTTTCAACGCTCTACTGTCTGTATAAGGATTGTAACTAATCAATTGCGCTTCGGCTTCATTCCTTACCCGTAGCACAGGCTGGGAAGGTGGTGGAGGCATAATCCGATAATCCGCTTCAAGATGGAAGAAACGACAAAAAGCATCCAATGCCATACGGGTAGCATTTGCTTTTCCATCCGCCGAATAACCTGCAATATGGGGAGTACCTATCATCACCTGTTTCAACAATTCCCGGTTAATATCCGGCTCATTCTCCCATACATCCACAATAGCATCCCGCACTATGCCACGCCGCAACGCTTCGTGCAAAGCAAGATTATCCACCACTTCACCACGGGAAGTATTGATAAGATAAGGGCTTTTCTTCAACGAAGCGAAGAAAGCTTCATCTGCCAGATGAAAAGTAGGACAGGCTCCCGTACGAGTGAGAGGTGTATGAAAAGTCAGTACATCACAAGCCTCTTTCAAGACTTCCAACGGCAAAAATCCCTGTTCTCCCTTCGCCGCCCGTGGAGGGTCGCACTGCAATACTTTCATTCCCAAACGCCTGCCCACTTCTACCACTTTGCTCCCGACATGTCCGACTCCCACCACGCCGAGAGAGGAATTTTGAAGAGAAAGATGTTTATCTCTCTCCAATAGCAACAACGAAGAACAGACATATTGAGCCACTGAACCGGCATTACACCCCGGAGCGTTACACCAAACGATACCTGCCTGCCGGCAATACTCCGTATCAATATGGTCGAAGCCGATAGTAGCCGTAGCAATAAACTTCACCCGGCTTCCTTCCAGCAAGGAACGGTCGCAATAGGTACGCGTACGAATAATCAAAGCATCGGCATCTTTCACCAACGACGGCGAAAAATCTTTACCTTCCGCATACACCACCTCATCAGCAAGGTTTTCTATCACCCCTTTCATATAGGGAATTTTACTGTCTGCAATAACCCGCATAGCACTTCTATAAGCTTAATTCTTGGCAAAGATATATACTTTTACCATATAAATATTGTCGATTCCGAAAAGTTTAGCTATGTTTGTAAATTATAATTTTTAAACAGAACAAAAGACATGACATTTACCGAACTTTGCAACCCGATTTTCGTACAATCAATCCATGATTATCACGTAACGGACAATGTGGATACGCCTATACAAAATCCATTCGAGTTAAAAAGCATCGAGTACTATCTCTATCTGAAAAACTGGATTGACACGGTGCAATGGCATTTTGAGGATATTATCCGCGACCCGAATATCGACCCGGCAGAGGCTCTTACGCTAAAACGCCGCATAGACAAAAGCAATCAAGACCGTACGGATCTTGTAGAGCTCATAGACAGCTATTTTTTGGACAAATATAAGGATGTAAAGGTGTTACCCCACGCAACCATCAACACGGAAAGTCCGGCATGGGCTATCGACCGCCTTTCAATTCTGGCTCTGAAGATTTATCATATGCGCCAGGAAGTGGAACGCACAGATACGACAGCCGAGCATCATTCCCAATGCGAAAATAAACTGAATGTGTTGCTGGAACAACAAAAAGACCTTTCGTCCGCCATCGATCAATTAATAACCGATATCGAAGCCGGACGCAAATACATGAAGGTGTATAAACAAATGAAAATGTATAACGACCCCACATTGAATCCTGTTCTTTACGGTAAAAAATAAAAACCGCTTATCATTTGAAAAGGCTATTAATAATACGATTCTCCGCTATTGGCGATGTAGCAATGACGATTCCCGTCATTTATGCTTGTGCTGTAGACAATCCGCAGCTTCGGATTACCGTACTGAGCCGTGAGTTTCTTAAACCTCTGTTTTCCCGTATGCCGGCGAATGTAGAATTCAGAGGAGTAGACTTAAAAAAGGAATCCTATCGGGGTATTAAAGGCCTCAACAAGCTTTTCAACGAATTAAAGAACGAAAACTTCGATGCTGTAGCCGATTTTCATGACGTATTGCGCAGCAAATATTTACGATACCGTTTTATGCTATCCGGCACTCGAGTCGCCCACATCCTTAAAGGAAGAAAAGGGAAAAAACAGCTGACAAGAGAACGGCACAAAATAATGAAGCAGCAAAAAACCTCTTTCCAACGTTACGCAGAAGTGTTGGAACGGCTAGGCATCCGCATTTCTTCGCATTTCACTTCCATCTTCCCCGAGGGAAAAAGCGATTTGTCCCGGATTATCGAAATTACCGGAGAAAAAGGAAACAGCAAATGGATAGGTATAGCGCCTTTTGCAGCACATTACGGAAAAGTATATCCCTATGAATTACAAGAAAAGGTAATAAAGATGCTCGATAAATTTCCTGATACTCGGATATTTATATTCGGTGCAGGCGAGAAACAGTTGGAAATAGCGAAAAGATGGCAAAACATGTGTCCCCGTACAACTGTTTCAATGATAGGAAAATTGAAAATGGACGAAGAACTTATTCTTATGAACCATTTGGACGTAATGCTTTCCATGGATTCCGCCAACATGCACCTTGCTTCATTGGTTAATACTCCCGTAGTGTCCGTTTGGGGAGCCACTCATCCGTACGCCGGGTTTATGGGATGGAACCAGAAAACGGAAGATGCCATACAAACAGATTTGCCATGCAGACCTTGTTCCATCTATGGAAATAAGCCCTGCATCAAAGTCAAGCCACAGGAATATTGCCCATGCATGAGCAGTATAAAACCGGAAGTCATCGTAGAGCATCTAAAGAAGTATCTCAATTAAAATTAAACGATTATGAAAGTTGTCATTCACCCAACATATCAATATCTAACAAGTTTCATTTACAACTTGCCTCATACGTTCGAATCGGAAGGCACGCTTTTGTACAAAGGGCGTAATGTAGTGAAGCAATATCAGGTGAACGGCACGAATCTGGTTGTAAAAAGATACAAGCATCCCAACATTATACAACGGGTAGCCTATACTTATTTTAAACGTTCAAAAATGGCACGGGCTTACGACTATGCAGCCCTACTGCGGGAAAAAGGAATCGATACACCGCATGAAGTTGCCTACATCGAAACATTCAAAAAAGGGTTGTTTACGACCGGATACTTTATTTCGCTCTATTACAGTTATCCTCCTACCAGTGTTCAGCTTGATGTGGAAGAGTTCAATCTCAAATTCTCAAATCCTCTTTTCAGTAATGTCGCAACCACCTATCCCGCAGATGAAACGAAAGAGTTCAATTATCCGTTAGCCAATAGTCTGGCTGCATTCTTCGTGGAACTGCACAGTAAAGGAATACTGCACGGAGATTTGAATCTGAGCAATATCCTCTATTATCAGGAAGAAGATGGAAAGTACCATTTCTGTGTTATCGATACAAACCGCTCCATTTTCAAGCAGCCTACCCCAAACGAGTGCCTGGAGAACCTGAAAAGAACCACCCATCGGCGTGATGTACTTACCTATTTAGTATCACAATATGCCGAACTGCGCCAGTGGCCTTCGAAAGACTGTACCGATAAAATTGTACGGCAATTAGATATCTTTGAAAAAAGAAACCGGTTGAAGCATAAGCTGCAAGGCTGGCTAAGAATAAAACACAAATAATTTATGAAAATTGTCTATTTCTTAATATTCTGTTTCTGGTACCTGCTTTCTTTGCTACCGTTGCGGGTTCTTTATTTCTTTTCCGATTTACTTTACTATCCGCTTTACTATTGCATCCGTTACCGCCGTCCCATTGTACGGAAAAACCTGATAGGGTCCTTCCCCGAAAAAGATATCAAAGAAATTATCAAAATAGAGAAAGAGTTTTATCAGTTCTTCTGCGACTACCTGATGGAGACCATTAAATTATTTACCATGCCGAAAAAACAACTGATGAAACGCATGACTTTCGACGGCATTGAAGATATTACCGATGAGCTGGAAACAAAGAACAAGGAATTGTGTTTCGTGTATTTAGGTCATTACGGAAATTGGGAATGGATTGCCTCCCTTGGTTATTGGACGCCTAAAGACATATTGTGTGCGCAAATATACCATCCGCTCAGTAACAAAGCTTTCGATGCCCTTTTTATAAAATTGCGCAGCCAGTTCGGCGGTGAATGTATCCCCATGAAAGTAACTTTGCGGCGTATCATCGAACTAAAAAAAGCACAGCAGAAAACCATTATTGGTTTCATATCAGACCAGTTGCCCAAATGGAGCAGTATCCACCACTTCACTCCGTTCCTACATCGGGACACTGCCATGTTTACCGGAACCGAACAGATGGGAAAGAAATTCGGCGCTTTAATTTATTATGCTGAAGTAACCCGCCCTAAACGAGGATATTATCATTGCACCTTTAAAAAACTCACAGAGCATCCCGAGTCTTTAAAAAATTTCGAGGTAACCGACCTTTACGCCACGCAACTGGAACAAATGATAAAGCAAACACCCTATTTATGGCTTTGGAGCCATGACCGTTGGAAACGTACCAAAGAGGAATATGAACGCCGGAAAAAAGAATCCGCCTCCAACCGCACTTGAAAACGCAATCAATCTGCAGCGACAAAAGAAAGATTCCGATTAGGAGCAAGAACAGAGGTTTTTGCCATATAATCTTGATTATTGGCATAAATAAACAAAACACTTCCTCCTTTAATTGTATTGATAATAGGTTTCGCCACAGCTTGCGGTAAAGCGGGACATCCCAGACTCCGCCCCAACCGACCGGCCGAAGCAATAACGGAAGGGTTGGCATATGCAGCGCCATGCACCACAATAGCCCTCTCACGCGCTTTATCATTCACGCCTTTTTCAAGCCCGTCGAGAAGCAACGAATAACCGTTTTTCCCTTCATACGTATTCCCTGTAAGGTAAAAGCCCAGAGAACTTTTATAAGAACCTTGCTTATTAGAAAAAGAGACGGCAAAGTTTTCACCGCTATTCCGTCCGTGAGAAACCAACGAAGAATACAGAAGCTCTTTTTTCTCCATATCAAAAACAAAAAGGCGTTTTTCGGTTGAAGGTTTCGTAAAATCAATAAGCGTCAAGATAGGTTTATTCTTCTGTTCTATCTTATTATAACCTTCCACAGCCTGACGGAATGCAAGAAAACCTACCACTCCATCCAATCGCATGGCATGAAACAAAGCAGAACCATCCATCTCTTCCGATGCAACAGGCATGTTTTTCTCAAATGAGAGAATTGTCCGTACAGGCAGATGATTTAATGGAAAACTACAAAGCAATAACAAGAGCAAAAACTTCCGCATACCCGATTTTAAACTAGAAACGCCGCAAAAATAGACAGAATTTTATTCCAAAACAAATATAATTGTTTCATTAACAGGAGCCCAGTCGAAAATAAACTTGGCATGCGAGGTAGCATTACGCACACACATGTGAGAACGAGGGATCGTTCCAAGCGTCTGACTGTACTCCAACAAATAAGTAGCAGGAGCATTCGTAGGTACCCCGTGTATATATCCTCCGTTATGAAAACGGCTAGCATATGGGGCAAAACCTCCAGTATCGGCAGAACCGTCTTTCAAAAAAATCATTTTCACTTTCTTCTCTTGCAGAACAAATATTCCTAACGGAGTTTCCTGCGCATAAGGAGGATGGTGTCGTCCTGTGGTAGCAGGATTCATGCTACGTACTAACCAAAGTGCTTCTTCTTTCCGCTCCAGCGTAGCAATATTTTGGTTGAGCCGGTCTACCATAATGGCCTTATCAAAGAATACCGTATCCGGAAGCAACTTTACGTAACGTTTCGGAGCCAGCCACTCACCGCCGATAAATATCGGGGTTACTTTTACATACGAACCCTCTTCACCCAAACAACGGCTCAATGCTCCATCACTACCATAACGCTCTGCCACCAATGTATCGGTTAATAAAAAAAGAGGAACCGACTGATAACGCTCCACACCTAACGTATCGGTAATCCGTTTGTAAGCACCCCATGTATACTTCTTCACTAAAGGAGCCTCCCCGTTCCGGTTTTTATAGTTTTGCAACACACACCACCGTGCAGGTTCTCGTTGGATATTTTCAAGCAACGCAAGCCGCTCTTTTATTTTATCCCATTGAAAATGTCGGGTAGTATCTTTATAAGGATAAGTATCTTCAAGGGTATATTTATCGTATAGGAGTTCCTTTATAATCTCAATATCATCGGAAGTCAAATCTTTTACTTCAGCCTCAACAGGGACAGCTTCCAAAGAATCCGTTCCGACTGATTCTTCCGAAAGACTAACACTCTCTTTCATTTCGGGACCACATGCCTCGCATACACAAAGCAAAATCAATAAGCACAAAAATAGAATCGTTCTCATACAAAGGGCGATAAGTTACTTTACAAATATAGACATTCGTAACATATCTACCCACATTTTTGTTTGAAATATTTATATACAGACCCACAGCCGGCCTTTATAAAAAGCAATTGGTGCCGACACGGACGATGGCATGCCTCAATTTAAACAAAATAACCAAAACAATCCTATTGTAACCAACGGAAAATCAGCAACCACAGAACTTAGCGTTCAACGGAAAAAGTCCCGATACAAGGAATAAACTTCTCCCAAAAACGAATCCTCCTCTTATGCATAAAGCCATGACACCCCATAGGTAATTGCCGATGATGAAGCTCATGACAAACATCCGGCTTCAAATCATATGCGAAATCCAAGGCTTCTTCCACACTCGGATAAATAAATTCTTTCGGAACCAGAGCCCAAAAGATATCTTCATTATAAAGAGGTCCTTTCTTTTTATTAAAACGTAAAATCTCATCGGCATATCGTTCACATGCTGCACTTAAAGCAGCCACTTTACGCAAGCATAATCCTCCGTTTCCAATCTTACCGAACATTTTTGAACGAACCATCCGATTCGGGGAAATGAAACATGAACGCAACCATAGATATTGTTTCAATGGGAAACGAGTATACCGTGGTCGTGTGGGCCAAGGAGCCGCCACCAAGTCATAACCCCTTCTACACCAATCCAACAAATCATCACGAAATACCCAGGCATCGAGATGGCAAATAAAAATATATTCCGTATCGGCAAACAAATCATAAAAATCCTTCGACATCATCATTTCATTGTATCCGTCTATTCCGTTTTTCCTTCCCAACCATTCAGAAGAAACCTCCATCACCTCTGCCTGAGGATATACCATTGTAAATTCACTAATATCTAACCCAAATGGTTTAAGAAAAACTATAGGATGGGCAGAAAGCACTTTCATTGTATTATCCAACGAAACACGTTCCCAACTCTTAAGATTTACTTTATAAAAGGGTATTACTATCTTTACAATACTGTTCATCATAAAATTTATTTTACTATATAACCATTTACTCACACATATATAAAGAGTTTTAGTAGCTTTTAAAGGTTTTCTCAATCTTGTTATTTCATACTTTAAAGAATTTATATGCAATAAAAGAAGCAAATCAGAACAGAATATCTATAAGTTAAATTCCTCATTTCCTATTATATATGAGATATTTATTACAACCTTACCTGCGGATAGTTCAGCGGGTACTTATTCATGTAGAGTGTTATGCAATTTGGCTAAAGCGTTTTATCTATACAATCAAAAAATTATACATAATTACTAAAACCCAACATGCTTATGCATCGAATTTGATTACTTTGCGTCTCTGCTTTTTTGCTATTTTCGCCGGCACACTAATACACGTATATATAATACATTACATACTTATTAATTAATTGCAATGTACTGGCAAGAGTGTTGACAAGGGTTGACAAATGATTTGTCAGCACCCCTATCGGTGCTATTTCAGCTTGTCATACATTGTTAAGACACTTATTTGCAGACTCCTATCAGGTGCTTATGCAAATCAAGGTATTTTCCTTTAAAAGTTTGGAAATTCCACTATACTCAATATGTTGAAGGTAAAGCATCCATCTCTATTGCATCGTTTTTTAAGTTTATTGTTCCTTTCACTACATCAGGAGAAAGAGAATAGTTTTCTCTCCCCTTTCTTATAAAAACCTTCAACGATGCCGAAAAGTTCTTTAAAAGTCTTATCTTTTTCTTCAGCCCATATATGCAAACGATACAGACTATGTATGTAAACTATATAGCCTGCATATGTAAATTCTATAGCCCATGTATGCAGGACGAAGAAAAATAACCTATTAAAAATAAAAAGAAGTAAGAGAGAACAAACTATACTAGTTGTCCCTCTTATTTTATAAACCGGGAAGTTGAAATCGGAAGAAAGAACACCCCTACATAAGCTGATTTAGCCAAAAAGATACCTTTCTTTCCAGATGAATATGGCATTACAAGCTTCCCGTATATTGACGATACGACTGATCTAGTTTTACGATACGGTAACAGTGCTGCTTTTGTTTGGAATGAGGCGGTACAACCATATAATCTCCATATACCAATGAAAGCAATGCGTCCGGCTGACTTACTCCATTAAATACCTTCCCTTCAAAAGAAATCGAAACAGGTGTTCCATACACGGCTTTAGGCGCAATGGCACGCGACCTAGGAAAATCATGATCAACCACCCATTCGGAGGAATTAAAATCATATTTGGTTCGTACTTGTTTCAGTTTTTTCTGCAAATAACTACGATTAAAACAGAATCGGCAGCATAATGTTGGTAATGAACGTAACCCGCGTCCATGCTTATAAGGGTCACGACAAGTAAAATATAACAGTCTCCCCCAAAAGTGGCTTTGCATGAATAACCAACATTGCTTTATCTTATTTGAAGAGATTCCATCTAACGGAAAAACATCAATACACACACCTCCAACATACTGCAGTTTACGTCGTTCCAATAAAGTAGTGCTGGCATCCTGTATCTTACCAAAACCAAAAGGATAATTTTCTACAGTTTCAGGACAAACAAGTTCTAATTGCCCAGGCAACCACTCTTTTGCATGTTGGATAAATCGTTCATAATCAGGACGCGGCATTGCAATATCAATATCGTCATCCCAAGGAATAAATCCCTGATGGCGTACAGCACCGAGTAATGACCCTGCCACCAAATAATAACAGATGTCATGCTTTTTACATACTGCATCTACTTCCGTAAGTATATCCAGCAATCTTAACTGAAAGGTGCGAAGATTGAATGATTCCATAGTATATGTCTGTTTTATCTTTCGACAAAGATAATTATTTTTTTACTTTATAAGCTAATTTTTAACTTGTTCTTTTTACAGTCTGAAGCAAATAGAAGAATATATGACATTTAGTTAACAAACAACAGTCTTTTTTTAATAAATAATCTTATCTTTGCATATTAGTAAATTAAAACACAGATATATGATAAAAACGGCAGTTATTATGGCTGCGGGTATCGGAAGCCGTTTCGGGGAATATACCCGGTTGATTCCTAAAGGATGCATTAAGGCAGGCGGCATACCGATGATTGAACGTTCCGTTGAAACATTGATTCATTGTGGTATTGAACGTATCATTATCGGTACAGGATATCAAAAAGAGGTTTACGATAAGTACCCGCTGGACTATCCGCAAATAGAATGTTGCTACAACCCTTGCTATGCCGAAACTAATAGCATGTACACTTTATATCAATGCAAAGAAATAATAGGAAAAGATGACTTTTTACTTTTAGAATCGGATCTCGTATTTGAAGAAAAAGCTATCACTTCTTTATTGGAGTGTCCCCATCCGGACGTCATGTTGATTTCCCCACTTACCAAATTTCAGGATCAATATTTTGTAGAACATGACGAACAGCACATTCTCAGTAATTGCTCAACAGATGCGTCTGTACTCCACGCAAAAGGTGAGTTGGTAGGTATTCACAAGCTTTCCAACCGCTTTTACCATGCCATGTGTCGCGATTACGCCCGGAAATTAAAAGAACAACCGAAACTTGGTTACGAATATGAGCTCTTATATATGTCTCAACACGAGTTACCCGTTTATGTATTAAACGTAGAGGGACTGAAATGGTACGAAATAGACGATAAAGATGACCTTAAATACGCAGAAGAACACATAATAAAATATATCTAACACAAATAAAATATGGGTAAAACAGTTTATCTGGGAATGATTGCGGACATCATGCACCCGGGACTAATAAATATCATCAACGAAGCGACTCACTATGGTGACGTAATAATAGGATTATTTACAGACAAAGCCATCGCCACTCACAAACGGTTGCCTTACCTGACTTATGAGCAACGCAAGAAAGTGGTAGAAAATATTAAAGGCGTATCGCTGATTGTGCCGCAGGATGAATGGAGTTACACGCATAATCTGAGAACTTTGAAACCGGATTATATTATTCATGGTGATGACTGGAAAACCGGACCGGAACAGGAGCTCAGAGAAGAAGTCTTTAAAGTAATGGAAGAATTAGGCGGCAAGGTTATAGAAATTCCATATACTCAGGGAATCAACTCTTCCGGCCTGATAGAAGACATGAAGGCAATCGGAACTACGCCGGAAGTACGACTAAAATCTTTACGCCGACTCATCCAAGCTAAACCCATTGTCCGCATTTTAGAAGCGCATGATGGCTTATGCGGCTTGATTATAGAGAATTTAGAAGTAAAGAACAAATTGAAAACAGAAGTTTTCGACGGGATGTGGTCGAGCAGTCTGACGGACTCTACTTCTAAAGGGAAACCGGATATCGAAGCGGTAGACCTCACTACCCGATTGCAAGATTTAAACAATATTCTGGAATGTACTACCAAACCTATTATTTTCGACGGAGATACCGGTGGAAAGATCGAACATTTTGTTTTTACGGTACGTACGCTCGAACGCCACGGAATTTCTGCGGTTATCATTGAAGATAAAGTAGGGCTGAAAAAGAATTCACTCTTCGGGACCGATGCCATACAGACACAAGATACGATTGAAGGTTTCTGTGCCAAAATACATGCGGGAAAAGCTGCACAAGTTACAAACGACTTCATGATTATCGCACGCATAGAAAGCCTGATTGCGGGAAAAACAGTTGAGGACGCACTGGAAAGAGCTTATGCTTATGTAAACGCAGGTGCCGATGGAATCATGATTCACAGTAAAAACAAATCGGGAGAAGATATCAAAGAGTTTTGCCTGCATTTTCGGAAACTTCATCCCTCCGTTCCCATCGTTGTTGTACCTACCACATATAACACGATTTACGAGAAAGAACTCTGCGAATGGGGTGTAAATATAGTGATTTACGCCAACCACATGCTGCGAGCCGCCTATCCGGCCATGCGAAAAGTAGCAACTCTTATTCTTGAAAACGAGCGAGCGGCAGAAGCTAATGAGTATTGCATGCCTATTAAAGAGATCTTAGAATTAATTCCCGGAACCAAATAGTTATAAAAATGATATCACCCGCTTTCTTTTACCAGTTTTTACAAAAGAGGGGACTTGAGTTCTATTCAGGAGTACCCGATTCATTATTGAAAAATCTATGTGCTTATCTTACGCATAACACGGAGAAGAAAAATCATATTATTGCTGCTAACGAAGGAGGTTCAGTCGGATTAGCAGCCGGTTATTATCTGGCTACCGGTAACATTCCTGTCGTCTATATGCAGAATTCCGGATTAGGAAACACGGTGAATCCGCTTTTGTCGCTTATGGATAAAGAGGTCTATAACATTCCCGTATTATTACTGATTGGCTGGAGAGGCGAACCGGAAGTAAAAGATGAGCCTCAGCATGTGAAACAGGGGAAAGTAACAATCCCCTTGTTAGAAGCAATGGGAATCCGCCACGAAATCATGGAAACGGAGGAAACGCTTCTGACTGTACAATTGGAACGCTCTATCCGTTTTATGGAAGAAACCAAAGAGCCCTTCGCCCTTGTCATACGAAAAGGTTCTTTTGAGGAATACAAACGCCCCGAAAATACCTTGCCGATTTACGAACTGAGCCGCGAGCAAACAATCGGACAGATTGTATCCCATATGGAAGACAGCGATATCGTGGTATCTACTACAGGAATGATTTCGAGAGAACTTTTCGAATACCGGGAAGCTACGGGGCAAGGCCACAAACGTGATTTCCTTACAGTGGGTTCTATGGGGCATGCCTCGCAAATAGCACTGGGTATTGCCTTAAACAAACCCGAAAGAAGAGTTTTTTGCATAGACGGAGACGGCGCAACGATCATGCATATGGGAGCCCTCGGAATCATAGGAAGCATGAACCCTTCCAACTATTTTCACATTGTGCTGAATAATGGAGCACACGATTCCGTAGGCGGGCAACCGACTATCGGATTCCAATTGGATCTTCCTCAAATAGCACAAGCTTGCGGATATAAAAAAGTGATAAGCGTAGAAAACGAACAGGCATTGCAAGAGGCTTTGAACCATCTTTCCGAACAGCCAACACCGCTTTTGCTCGAAGTGAAAGTAAAGAAAGGAGCTCGCAAAGACTTAGGACGCCCTACCACCACGCCAATTGAAAATAAAGAAAACCTAATGGAATTCCTAAACAAGTAGTTATCATGAACATAAAAAGAAACATATTACTGAATCCGGGGCCGGCCACAACCACCGACACTGTAAAAATGGCACAAGTTGTGCCCGATATTTGCCCGCGCGAAAAAGAGTTCGCGGACATGATGAAAGGACTGAGAAAAGATTTGCTGAAGGTTGTGCATGCCTCACCGGAGAAATATACATCTGTTCTATTTTGCGGATCAGGCACAATTAATATTGATATTTGCCTCAATTCATTGTTACCTGCCGGAAAAAAAGCTTTGATTTTGAACAACGGGGCTTATAGCACACGTGCCGCAGAAATCTGTGAATATTACGGACTTCCTCATATCAACCTGAAATCATCTATTTACGAACCGATCCGACCGGATGAAGTGGAAAAGGCTCTGAAAGAAAATCCCGACATTGCGCTAGTATACACCACCCACCATGAAACCGGTACCGGATTATTGAATCCACTGCAACAAATCGGAACATTAGCACACCGCTATCACGCTATTTTTGTAGTCGACACGACATCCTCATTAGGCATGATCCCCTTAGATATGGAAAAAGACAACGTTGATTTCTGTATGGCTTCGGCTCAAAAGGGATTAATGGCAATGACCGGTTTATCGTTTATCATTGGAAACGAAGATATCATCAAACAATCGAAAAACTATCCGAAAAGATCCTATTACTGCAATCTTTATTTACAATATGATTTCTTTGAACGAACCGGAGAGATGCATTTTACTCCTCCTGTACAAACCGTATACGCTACCCGAAAAGCCTTAGACGAGTATTTCGAGATGGGAGAAGAAATGAAGTTCGCACGACACAAACGCGTCTTTGAAGCCATCCATAAAGGCTTGGAACAACTGGGTTTCCGAAATGTCATTAAAAGGGAATGGCAGTCGGGATTAGTCGTGTCCGTACTTTATCCCGATGATCCTAACTGGGACTTTGAGAAAATACACAATTATTGTTACGAACGAGGATTCACCATTTACCCGGGAAAGATTTCCACCACCAATACATTCCGTCTCTGTGCTTTAGGAGCTATTGATGAAAAAGATATTGAAGACTTCTTCGCAGTATTGAAGGAAGGTATGGAACACTACTCCATCCGGATTCCTGTACAATATAACCAACCTGAATAAGTTCTTTGCCGGATATGCGTCAGTTCAATTGCTAAAAGGATGGACGCATATCCAAGGCAATACTACAGACAAAAACAACTGCATCATTTTTAACCTGCGCAATGCCACAATTCTTGGTTCTACATCAAAGGACAACAAAAAATAATGAATAAAAAGGAGAAGTTGGTAAAAAAATATATTCAACCGACAAGTACAAAGAAATCCTTATATTTCCTCGAAGAAAAAAAGTTTCTATATTCAACCGGTATATAAATCGGAATTTATATGTAAGTTTGCCCTCATTAAAAAATGTGGCGAATGCCTAAAGTACTTAATTTATGTGCCAATATGATTATTTAATTGTCGGAGCAGGACTTTTCGGTTCAGTTTTTGCCCATGAAGCGCACCGCGCAGGAAAGAAATGTTTAGTAATTGATAAACGCCCGCAAACAGGCGGAAATATCTATTGTGAAGATATAGATGGTATTCATGTACATACATATGGGGCGCACATATTCCATACCGACAATAAAGAAGTATGGCACTATGTAAACAGATTAGTTGAATTCAACCACTATATAAATTCCCCATTAGCTCATTATCATGATGAGTTATACAACTTACCTTTCAATATGAACACTTTCCATCAATTATGGAAAGAAGTAAGGACTCCGGCGGAAGCAAAAGCCAAAATAGAGGAACAACGTAGCGCCTATGCCTACATTACGGAACCTGCCAATTTGGAAGAACAGGCTTTGACGTTGTGTGGAAAAGATATTTACGAACGATTAATCAAAGGATATACCGAAAAACAATGGGGACGTCCGGCAAAAGAACTTCCCGCATTTATCATCCGCCGCGTTCCATTCCGGTTTACCTATAATAATAACTACTTCAACGACCCATATCAAGGCATTCCGATTGGAGGTTATAATCTTTTGACGGAACGTTTGTTGAAAGGGTGCGATGTACGCACGGGAGTGGATTACATGGTACATAGAGCAGAACTTGATGTCTTAGCTGACACTGTATTATATACAGGATGCATTGATGAGTATTTCGATTACTGTTTTGGCCGTTTGGAATATCGTAGTCTGCGCTTTGAACACAAGCGGTTGGAAATAGAGGACTTTCAAGGAAACGCCGTAGTAAACTATTGCGAAAGCGAGGTTCCTTACACACGCCTTATCGAACATAAGCATTTCGAATTCGGGCAACAACCCCACACCGTGATTACTTACGAATTCCCCGACTTGTTCGAACCGGGAAAGGAGCCTTATTACCCGATAAATGACTACCGTAACAATCAATTGTTCCAACAATATCAAAAATTGGCACAAACCAAAAAGAATGTATTGTTTGGAGGACGCCTTGCCCAGTATACCTATGCCGATATGGATGATACTGTAGCTGCTGCATTGGATTTATGGAAAACTCACGCTTCTAAGTCGGTTTCACCCAAATAGCTCTTAGTTCTATCCTATTTTTTGAGGTATATCAAAGTGAGTCCTTTCATTTATTATAAAATATAACGAATTAGGGATATTCAGAAAATAAAAAATATAAGGCAAGTAATTCATGACGAATTACTTGCCTTTTTTGTATCTTTAAGCATTCCTCCAAAATACGGTTTGACTGCCCAAACGGTAGAAATCCACAACAAGAACACATAGTAAAAATACAAGAAACCTAAGAAATAGCACCTACTTTAGGCTTTACAGAATTCGATATGGTGGAAAACTATCGAAAGAGTTTCTCCTATAGTAAACCTAATCGAATTCATTCCCTTTTTCCGTTTATTTCCCTCGCTGGAATTACGATAAATGAAAGAAAAAGGTACTCACAAAAGGAAGCAATCAAAGGTATTTATCCACCCCATTGTTGCAACGTACCGTACGGCATTCGTTTTGTTGTGCCTCGTAAGCAAAATTCTTTTCACGGTTATACATAAATTTATCTTCGTGCCACAGATGATAAACAATACCGGCAAATTTAAGATAACGCTTTCTGCATCCGCTCCTTTGGAGACGATTACCTAAATCAATATCTTCTCCTCCCCATCCCTCAAAAAACTCGTCGTATCCATTAATTTTAATGAAGTCTTCCCGAAAGAAGGAAAGATTACATCCTAAAGCTGCAGAATGATGCTTCCGATAACGGGGAGCTAAAAAATGGGCAATAAAACGATTGTGCCAAGCATTCTCCGGTTTACTTTCAAAACTTCTACTCCAACAAGACAACCTACGTGCAATACCTTCCCGGCAAATAAGTTCCGTCGTTTCCTTATTCAAATTAGCACGTCCTCCTTTCACATATATACCTTTCTCTGCCTCACGTAAATGATCGGCTATAAATTGTGGATGCAAAAACACGTCTCCATCAATTTCTATAATATATTCCCCTGAAGCTCTCGCTACACATTTATTGCGCATCATTGCCAACCGGAAGCCTTTATCTTCATGCCACACGTGAAGGATTGGAAAAGGCGCCTTTTTCTGGAGTTCCTCAATCAACCGAGCGGTTTCGGCTGTTGATCCATCATCCCCTATCAGAACTTCATCAGGCAAGACAGTTTGTTTGAATACACTATCTAAACATACCCGCAAAGCATCCGGGCGATTATAAGTAGATATAATTAAAGAGTTTTTCATGTATGATATTTGAGTTCATTCAGTTTTATAATAGATTCCTTGTTTTCTACGTTCCCTCAGAAAATAACGGTTTCATACTGTCTTTTCGACTATTCTCGTTGCAAAGATATAGATTTGAACTAAATTAATCCAATTTTATAGATGAAAAAGAGAGCTGCTTTTCGTTTTTAGAAAAAGATTTAATAAATCCTATTTATGCTAATAAATATATGCAGATTAGGTTTAATCACTTAACTATCAATAAATGCTCCACATAAAATATTTATTATTGAATACTACATAAAGATTTAGTATTATTTTTGGGATGTTAATACCATGAGGAAGTACTGAATAAATTTAAACATCATCGGATAAGTCAAAACAATGAAATATGTAAGAGTTGGTTCTACCATGATTATAGACGTATGAGGAGGACAATGTATTTCCATATAAAAATCAAAAGGGAATTTAAAATCTTTTCAGTTTATCCATTATTATCCAAAACAATTTTAAAACAAAATTTGTTAATAAGCAGGTATGAATTCAGAATTTATTCAATTTTCAATTATTTTTTTGCTGGAAATTAATGAAAGAAATCTATGAGAATAAAGCATCTACACTTATTTCTATTACTTATAATCTGCTTTTTCACTTTCTTTGTTAACAATAAAGTGATCTATACAGACATTATGGAATCACGCAATATCGTTACAGCCAGGGAAATGGTATACGACGGGCAATGGATGGTTCCCACTATGAACGGAGAATTACGACTGGAAAAGCCACCGTTACCTACGTGGATTGCTGCCGGAGTAGAAATGGTATTTCCTGATAATATGGAAGCACAACGTGCTATGGCTGGACTTGCGGGTACTCTCTTAGTTTTTTTCTTCTATCGATTGGGCAAACGACTTACCCAAAACGACACTTTTGCTTTAGCCTCATCCCTTGTTCTCTGCACTTCCTATAACCTCATATTAATGGGACGAACAGCCTCGTGGGATATTTACTGCCACGCATTCATGCTGGGAGCCATTTATTTCCTATACAGCGGATTACAGGAAAAAGGACGACAATGGAAGAATTTCCTTGGAGCCGGAATTTTCTTAGGGCTTTCTTTTTTAGGTAAAGGACCAGTCTCATTTTATGCGTTATTTCTGCCTTTCTTAGTCAGCTACGCCTTATTCCTCCGAAGTTCTTTAGAGAAAAAAGGATTGCCCATTCTTCTCATGATAGTCATTTGTCTGCTTATCAGCGGTTGGTGGTATCTATTCATCTATTTTTTCCATTCGGAAGAAGCCCGTTATGTTTTGGATAAAGAATCCACCGCCTGGATTGAACGAAACGTCCGTCCTTGGTATTATTATAGTACCTTTTTCTTGGAAACTGGTGTCTGGTCACTTATGGTACTTACCACCCTTCTGGTTCCTTACTGGAACAAGAAACTACGTTTAAACCGGGAATATTTGTTCGCATTATGCTGGATGCTGTTTTTAGTTGTTTTCTTATCCCTTCTCCCCGAAAAGAAAAATCGTTATCTACTCCCAGTGCTGATTCCGGCAGCCTACACCATTGGATTTCTGTTCACATATTGGACAGAAGAGATACGAAAAAACCAGCTTGACAAAACCGGCAAATGGCTCTATCTGATAAACGCGGGATTAGTAACACTCATTATATTTGCTCTCCCCATCATTGGATATTTTATTTTATATCAGAAAGGAATGCTCTCCTTAACCTCTCTTCTATTACTTACGATACTAATATGGGGATTGGGAGCATTCATGGTCACTTCCATCACTCAGCTAAAACCGATGCGTTTTCTTTCCGGAGTTGTGATCCTGTTTATCATAGCTGAACTATTTTGCATGCCTTACATCGGCGGATTAGTAAACAACCCTGAATTTAAAAGTATCAGCGGTATCAGACAAATAGAAGCTTTAAAACCGCTTCCTTTCTATTCCGTGGCCGGTCAGGAACTTCGCATCGAGCTGGTGTACGAAGCAAACAAAAAAATACGTCCGTTAGATGTAAATAATACGCAAGAAGTACTGGAAGCCCTTCCCTGTGCCATTCTTACCCACGGACGAGTAGGTGAAGAACTGCCCTCTGTTCTTTGGGAGAAAGTAGACACTGTTTGGATAGATCATTACGACAATAATCGTCGTCCCAAAACAACAAAACGGTATAGTAATCTGTTTCTATATAATATAACGATTCTAAAAAAGAAATAAATATGAATAAAACATCCCATTACGACTTAACTATTATCGTTCCGATTTATAATGAAGAAGACAATATGGCCGCTTTGGAAAGCAAATTAGGCGCATACTTACCTACTTCCGCTTATCCAGCCTGTGTATTATTTGTTAACGATGGTTCGAAAGACAACAGCGAAAAACACATAAAAGAAATTTGCGCACGTAATCCCCACTTTTATTATATCAGTTTTGCCAAGAATGCCGGACTTAGCGCAGCAATGAAAGCCGGTATCGACATGGCGGAATCCAAATATGTAGGATACATCGATGCCGATTTGCAAACCAACCCCGAGGATTTCAACCTATTGCTTCAATATATCAAAGAATATCCTTTGGTAATGGGAATCCGTGCCAACCGGAAAGATTCAGGATTCAAGAAACTACAATCGAAAATAGCCAACGGATTCCGCCGAATGATGACACATGACGGAGCAACCGATACGGGTTGTCCGCTGAAAGTTCTTCATACGGATTATGCCAAACGCATTCTTTTTTTCACAGGAATGCATCGTTTCCTTCCCGCATTGATTCAGTTACAAGACGGAGGAAAGTTTAAAGAGATTCCCGTACGCCATTATCCGCGTATAGCCGGTGTATCAAAATATCATTTATGGAACCGGCTCGTCTCTCCGTTTAAAGACTGTTTTGCGTTCCGGTGGATGGCCAAACGCTATATCAATTATACAATAGCTGCAAATAATATAAAATAATGATTTATCCATGCACGACTATCTGATGTTTGCCATAGGTTTTCTGGCACAAGCATTTTTTTCCGCCCGCATTTTATTCCAATGGATTTTGTCGGAAAGAGCCAAACAAGTGGTTTCACCTACCATTTATTGGGTCTTAAGTATTTTCGGCGCTTATTTACTGTTTATTTACGGCTGGCTACGGGATGATTTCGCCATTATATTTGGACAGATGATTTCTTACTACATCTACATCTGGAATCTGAATGAGAAAGGAGTATGGAGAAAACTACACCTTTTGGCCAAAATCATATTGCTCGGCACACCGCTCATTGCTTTCGGCATGGTATTTCATAATCTTCCGGCTTTTATTAACACGTTTTTCCGTAACGAAAACCTTCCATTATGGATGATTCTATTCGGTTCGATGGGACAAATTATTTTCACGCTCCGTTTTGTTTATCAATGGTACGAATCGTCTAAACGAAACGAATCGATCCTTCCGGGTGGATTTTGGATTATCAGCCTGATAGGCTCGGGTATTATCATTGCTTACGGCATCTATCGCCTTGATCCTGTGCTGATATTAGGGCAATCAGTAGGATTCATAGCATATAGTCGGAACTTAATCATCGGGAACAAATATAAAAAACAACACGCATGAATACTCTCCTTTCGGCTTATCGTACCATTTTCGGGAAAGGCGGCACGCTATACCGGCTTTTCTCACCTTACCGAATATGTCCGCTCGGAGCGTATGTGGACCACCAACACGGATTAGTTTCCGGATTCGCATTCGACAAAGGTATCGAGTTCTTGTTTTCTGCCACCGACAACGGAAAAGTGGAAATGTGTTCTCTCTCCTTCGAGGGACTTGCCACATTTAATGTGCAACGCCCTGTAGAACCCCGGCAAAACAACTGGGGCGACTACTTGCGAGGAGCAACTCAAGCCATACAGCATGATCACATCCTGACGAAAGGTGTAAAAGGAGTGGTCAGAGGCTCTATGCCTATCGGCGGGCTCTCTTCTTCAGCAGCATTGCTATGCGGTTTTGTTATAGCGCTGGCACAATCCAACGGATTGGAATTAAGTGATATGCAGATTATTCATTATGCTTCGGAAGCGGAACGAAACTATGTCGGGCTCCGCAACGGTATTCTCGACCAAGCTTGCGTGGTGTTATGCAAAGAAAACCGTCTATTATATCTCGATACGGAGGACAGCCATTACAAGTTGTTACCTTTCGGAGGTGGAGAAGGAGAACCTTTGCCTTTTGAAATCGGAATATTCTTCAGCGGAGTAACCCGCCAACTGACCGGTACAGACTACAATCTGCGGGTAAACGAATGCAAAACAGCCGCATGGATGATACAAGCCTACGAAAATATTCCTCTTAAAGAATTGGAGAATACCCGTCTTCGGGACGTCCCGAAACATTTGTTCAGCAAATACGAATCTCATATGCCTGAGCGACTTGCCAAACGGGCACGCCACTTCTACACGGAATGCGACCGGGTAACTGCCGGCATAAAAGCCTGGCAACAAGGAGACATTGACACCTACGGTCGCTATATATTCGAAAGCTGCGAAAGCTCTATCCATAACTATGAATGTGGTTCTGCCGAGCTCATAGCTCTTTACGACATCATGCGACAAACAGAAGGCATATACGGAGGCCGTTTCAGCGGAGCCGGATTCAAAGGCGCTTGCATCTCGCTTGTAAACCCGGACAAAAAAGAGGAAATTACCCGGACGGTAAGCGAAGCATATTTGAAACGTTTTCCACAGCATAAAGAATTATTCGAAGCCTTTTACTGTAAGGTTTGTGACGGCGTTAAATTTATCTGATATGAAAAACATAGTTATTGCGGCAGGATATGCCACTCGTTTATACCCTTTAACCGAAAACTTCCCCAAGCCTTTGCTGGAAGTAGGAAACAACACTATTCTGGGACGCTTGATAGAGGACATCGACCGGATTGAAGAGATTAACGAGCATATTATTGTAACAAATCATAAATTTGCACACCACTTCCAAGAATGGGCAAGGCAAACGAAGACTTTTAGCCCCATACGCATTATCGATGACGGAACGGAAACAAACGAAACCCGTTTGGGAGCAGTATGCGATTTACTACTGGCTATTAAAGAATGCCGCGTGGAAGAGGATATATTAGTGATTGCGGCCGATAATATTTTAGACTTCTCATTCAAAGGTTTCGTGGAAGAATTCAAGAAAAAGGGAACCTCTCTGATTATGTGTCACAACGAACCGAGTCTGAAAGCACTACAACGCACAGGAGTTATCGAAGTGAACGCCGACATGAAAGTGTTGCAAATGCAGGAGAAACCGGAAGTACCGGTATCGAACTGGGCGGTTCCTCCTTTCTACATATACAGCCGTCGCGATTTACCGCTTATTAAAAACTGCCTGCAATATGGATGTAAGTTCGACGCGCCGGGCAATCTGGCACACTATCTTTGCGGTATTACTACTCTTCATGCCTGGCAAATGCCGGGTAAACGATTTGACATCGGTAGTCTGGACAGCTACCGGCAGGCACAAGAGATTTTCGGAGCATAGCAATGTGTTTAAAAAGGAGCCAGCACTTGCCGGTCAAAGGTATTTGTTATAACTTAGCCCGCTGAACCGATATCATCTATTTTGAACCAAACAGAAAAGAGAACATGAAAATAGCAGCCGTTGTCGTCACTTTCAACAGACTCTCCTTATTGAAGAAAACTGTTCAATGCCTCAAAAGTACACCCTCATTAGATACCATTATTATAGTAAACAACGGCAGTACGGACGGTACAGAAGAATGGCTTTCCGAACAATGCGGACTAACGGTTATCCAGCAGGAGAATGTAGGCGGATCGGGAGGTTTCCACACAGGCATGAAATACGCCTACGAAGCGGAATTCGATTGGATATGGTGCATGGACGACGATGTATTTCCCGCTCCCGACTGTCTGGAGAAACTTTTGCGGCAAGACCGTGCCGACACAGGCATACTGTGCCCCCGACGGATGCAGAACGGACGAATCTTTGTCAACGAATGCCGAAAAGTAAATCTCTCCAACCCTTTCACCTCGCTGCACCAACAAAAATTATCCGCCGAAGGAATTAACGAACCGGTATCCATCATGGGTATGGTGTTCGAAGGGCCGCTTATTAAACGGGAAGTAGTAGAAAAAATAGGCTATCCCAACAAAGATTTATTTATCTTCTACGATGATACCGATTACTCTTACCGAACCGTGCTGGCGGGTTATAAAGTGATGTATGTGCCCGACGCGCTTTTGCAGAAAGAGCAATTCTTTACCCAAGACACCTGGAAAGAAAAGCAAAAGAAAAAGAAATGGAAACGGATGTACCAGATACGCAATTCCGCGTACTTCAACCATCATTACGGAAAAAACTTTTTCGTACGTTACGGGCGTGCCTTCCAGAGAGTATGCGGTTATATGGTATTAGCGCTTTGCTGTGCCCCATTTACCGACGCATACCGGTTGGGTGACGTAAAACAATTCTGGACGGCTTACCGAAATGGCATTCGAGAACAACTTGGAAAGATCAAGAATTAAGAACGAATTTATTACGAGCCACCCGTCCGGAGATCTCGTCTGTATATTTTTTTCCTTTTCCGTATTTAGGAAGTCTTCTCCAAAAACCCTTCTGAAACCCTTTACTGGAGGGCGTTTCAGAACTGTGCACAAACGCAACCTCTGTTTGTGCACAAATCCAAAGTGGAATTGTGCACAAATGGCAAGACGATTTGTGCACAAATGAAGGTTGCGTTTGTGCACAGTTTTTTCTTGTAAGGATTTATAACCTTGTCGGGAACTATTTGCGACCGAAGTCGGCAGGGACCTCGCCCCACTGTTCTGTTTCCCATTTGATGAGCGGATTGGAATATGTATTCTCCCGCAACCATTTTTCCGCACGCTCTATATAAAGGAATAACTGCTCCGTTTGCTGATCACGGGTAAGTTTTGTCTTACACTTCTTCTGCTTTATCCAGTTCAGGGCATTACGACTATCGGAATAAATAGGCATTGAGTGCAGACCTTTTTGCTTCAATAATGCCAATCCATGCACAATGGCCAAAAATTCACCGATATTGTTTGTTCCGTGCATCGGCCCGAAATGAAATATTTCCTGCCCCGTGCGCAAATAGACACCACGATATTCCATCGGACCGGGATTGCCGCTACATGCAGCATCTACGGCCAACGCCTCACGGCACACCGTATCGGGAATAGATTTAGCTGCCGTTGCATGGGTTTCCGCTTGTTTGCCCATATATATATAAGGTGAAGAGGCGGCTGCCTGCCAGGCTTCGTCCTCGTTATCGAACGATTTGTACAAGGCCCCCGTATAACCTTTTATCTGAGCTTCGCACTCTTTCCACGATGCATACACTCCCGGTTCTACACCCTTCCACACCACATAATATTTCTTTTTTGCCATAACGTTTCTATTATCCGGTAGCAAAAGTACACATAAATCCTTTATTTCCATTCCGGTGAAACCATGTTATCTTTCTCCTGTCTGAAAAAAGATAACATATAGAAAAAATAAATAAACCTATATTTACATGAGTCATCTCCCAACAAATGAATAGTTCTATGCAAATCCACTAAAACCTGCGTTACAGCAGACAAACTGATTTACTCATCCAACCTCCCTTCTGATAAAGATTGATTTTAAGATGTCTCTATCAAAAAAAGAGCAATCTATTGGTTTTCTCCCCAAAAAATGATTTATTTGCAATGAAATCTCACCGCTAATAAGAAAATGAGTAAAAACATTCCTTTAAATCTTGCCGATTGGGACGAACATTGCATGCAGGAATTTATTAAACAAAATTCCTCCTCCTTTTATGTTTTTGCCAGTCACTATGTAGACAATAAGGAAACCATTGATGATTTCTTGCAGGAGGCTTACATCAAGCTTTGGACTCACCGGAAAACTATCGGTGCGGTAAAATCACCCCGGAACTATTTCTTTACGGTTATTCGGAATGTAATTATTGATAACTGGACTTACTATCAACAAAACGATCAGGAAAAAGACACGTTAGACTATCTGAATATTGCCTCAAACGAGACGTTTATCGAGCACATGATTGAAGCCGAGAGTTCATGCCTTATTGCAGAAGCCATACAAAAGCTGACTCCGCAAAGTCGAAAAGTAATCCTTATGACCCTGCAAGAAAATAATATGAATGAAATTGCCGATGCACTAAATATTAGTATCAACACGGTTAAAACTATAAAATACAGAGCTTTAAAACAATTATCCGAATATCTGTCTAAAGAAGATTTTCTCTTGCTTTTACTTTTTCTATCTCTTTGAAATGTTAAAAACATCAGGGCTTGTCATACTTTTCTGCTAAAAAACCCGTCTATATAATAAAGGCCCTTAAAAGGATTAAAAAGAGATGAAAACACCTGCTAATATATCACGGCTGATTGCTATAAAAATTTTGGGACAACCCTTATCCGAAACTGAACAACAACAGTTGGACGCATGGCTGAAAGCCTCAAAAGCCAATGTAGCATTATTCAACCAGATAAAGAGTCTGCAAGCAACATCGCAGATTCTGGAACTGGAACAAGAAGCATATGGGCAAAAAATGGCTGAAAGATTCAGAAGAAAAATTACCCCCCCCCATGAGAAACCCAACCAACGGAAACATCTTTACGCATGGTTAGGAAGCGTTGCTGCTGTTGTGACACTGCTCATTCTTTCGGTTACGTTGTACAAGACTTCCTATCCGGAGGCCGAACCGCTAAAGAAAACCGCCCATGTAATTCAACCGGGCAAAACAGGAGCCGTCCTGACACTTGCTAACGGAGAATCGATTCAACTGAATCAAAATAACAAACAAGTAAAAAAACTCATCGATTCCATATACGTTGAAGATGACCGCCAAACAAAACCGGCCAAACCAGAATTCCATACCCTGTCTATTCCCGCCGGAGAAGAATTCTTTTGTCAACTGGATGATAACACTTCCGTATGGCTGAATTCTCAGACAGAATTACGTTTCCCCAAAAAATTCGGAAAAGACGAGCGCAAAGTATACCTCAAAGGAGAAGCTTTTTTTGAAGTTACCAAAGACAACAATCGGCCGTTCATCGTGTCAATGACTCAAGGCGACATCAAGGTGTACGGTACACGTTTCAACATCACTAATTATGCCGAATCACCTCTCGCCGCCGTATTGGTAGAGGGAAGTATCGGATTTACCACCCCGGAAGGCAAAGAAACGAAAATAAAGCCTTCGGAGAAACTGACTTATGAGCAGGAAAAGGGTATCATCACTGTCTGCACGGTGGACACCTCTATCTATACAGCCTGGGTAGATCACCTGTTCATCTTTAACGGACAACCGTTAGAAGAAATTATGACCACCCTTTCGCGCTGGTACAATTTCAAGGTTTCTTTTGCTTCCGATGATATCCGGCACATCCGCTTATCGGGACAACTATATCGACACGAAGATATCCGGATATTACTGAACAGTTACGAACGAACTACCGGACTCCGGTTCGAAATTGAAGACAGACACATTTTAATCACTAAATAAAAATTATGCTATGAGAGAGAAAAAAGAAAATGGACAAAGGGCATGCTTTGCTTTAAAGAGAGCTACCTCCCTATTTTTAATGGTTTTGGCCATCGGACTTATGAGTATGTTCCCTTCGGAAGTCGCCGCTCAGAAACTGACGATCCGTATCGAACGAGGCACTACGTTAGACCAAGCCTTCCAACAAATTATCAAGAACAGCCACGTGCAATTAGTGTACAAGACTAACGAAGCGGCGCAAATCAAGTGTTCCTCACACATCTTCCAACAAAAAGAAGTGAGCGAAATATTGAATGTGTTACTGACTAACACACCCTTGACTTACAGCAGGAAAGGAAACATTTACACTATCACACGACAAACATCTCCACAAACACCTCAACCGAAAGAAAGAAAAATTACCGGTACGGTATTGGACGAGAATGGGGACCCAATCATCGGTGCAGCCGTACTTATCAAAGGTACCCAACAAGGAACGGCCACGGATATGGATGGAAATTTCACACTTGAACGGGTAAAAGGAAATCCTACACTCGTCATTTCCTATATAGGGAAAAAAACAACAGAGAAGGTAGTGACATCAACTTCCAAAAACATTTTCACCATGGAAGAGGATGCCTATATGGTTTCCGAAGTAATCATTACCGGTTATCAGGATATTGCCAAAGAAAAAATGACCGGTGCCGTTACTACTATCCGTACAGATAAAATCGAGGAACGCTATACCACCAACATCTTGAATAACCTGGAAGGACGCGTGGCAGGACTCAGCACCTACGGCGGCAAGACTACCATCCGTGGAACAAGCTCATTATACGCTGAAACAAATCCGTTATTGGTAGTAGATGGAATACCCATCGAAGGCAAGATAGAAGACTTAAATCCTTATGACATCGAAAGCGTCAATGTGCTGAAAGATGCCGCCGCCACCGCTATCTATGGTGCACGCGCTTCAAACGGTATCATTGTCATCACTACCAAAAACGCCAAGAAGAAGGGCAAGATAGACATTGATTTCTCTGCGAACTTAACCATTTACGAAAAGAAGAATATGGATTATGCAGCCAACTTCTACATGAATCCCGAGCAGCAGGTAAATGTGGAATCGGATTACTACGAATATTATTTCTTCGACAACGACGGCGAGGTAAGTGATCCGATATCTTCCACTACCACAGAGATTGAGGGAGGCTCCAGCGCCATATCACCTATACAATACGCTTATTACCGACTTGCCAAGGGAGAAATCACACGCGACCAACTCAAAGAGACCTTAGAATCACTGAAAAAGAATAACTTTGCCAAAGAATATGCCGACAACATCCTGCGGCAACAAATTCTGCAACAGTACAACCTGTCGGTACGCAGTCGTTCGGACAAGTTCCAAAGCAACCTGACCTTGAATTATAAATATGATAACAGCGGAAAAATAAATACGAATGCCAACCAGTTGAACATCAACTATAAAGGTATTTATGAAATGGCTCCTTGGCTGACAGCTACTTTCAGTATCAATGGTATTTACGACAAAAGTAAAGAACCGGGAGAAGATTATAATGCTAAACATACCAATCCGTGGGCTATCCCCGCTTACGAACGTATGTACAATGAAGATGGTACCGCTAATACCTTCTATTATTGGTACGACGGTAATCCTTACTGGAGCAGTAAAGGAGCTGAAGGCCTCCATGACTTGGGTGTAAACATCAAAGATGAATTTTATAACAATGTAGAAACGACTCAACGCCAACACATGCGTTATCATGGTGACTTACTTTTCAAAATTATTAAAGGACTTACCGTAAACACTCAGTTCATTTATGAGAACGACCACACCACTACCAGATGGTATGCAAACGCCCAAAGTCATGTGGCACGCAGCATTCGCAATGCCTACACAACGATAGATTCTAACAATAAGATTACTTACCTTACTCCCCAAGACGGCGGAATGCTTCGCACCACCGATACAGACGGAACTTATTGGACAGCCCGCGGTCAGATGAACTACACCAATACATTCGGGAAACACGCCGTTGCAGCATTAGCCGGCCTCGAATTCCGGGAAACAAAATATAGGGGTTCTAAAGCTCTGATGCTTGGCTATGATGAACAGCTGCAAAACAGTTCTACCCATACCATAGACTTCGGCGCATTGAGCTTGGTAAATTATAGTCCTTACTATATGTCTTCTGCCGGAGGATACCCCGCCAACCAGTTCGTGTTCAATCCCTACTTCCGGGATGGCATGGGTGTCGTTCCGGAAGAATTGCACCGCTATGCATCAGGCTATGCCAACCTGACTTATACATATGACGAAAAGTATAATGTATTTGCTTCATATCGTAAAGATTATGCCGATGTATACGGTTTGAACTCTAAATTCCGTGGGAAACCGTTATGGTCGGTAGGCGCAGGATGGAATTTACATAACGAAAGCTTCATGAAACCGTTACAGTGGATTAATTTCCTGAAACTGCGTGTGAGCTATGGCGTAACAGGTAACATCTATCAAGGAGCCACCAGTTATATGACAGCTACTTCTACCGGTATGAACCAATATACCAACCTCCCGTACGGAGAAGTGGAAAGCCCTGCGAATCCCAATTTGAAATGGGAACAGAGCCGTACAACAAACGTCGGCATGGATTTTTCTTTGCTGAACAACCGGTTAAGAGGTTCGCTCGACTACTACAATAAAGAAGGAAAAGATATTTTCTCGAACAAAACACTAGACCCCTCTACTGGTTTTACTTCCATGTTTGTCAATATGGCAAGCATCCGTAACAAAGGTGTTGAGTTGGCATTAACGTATGACTGGCTGGTAGAACGACGACGCGAAAACTTTGGTTGGAGCACCAGTTTAACTTTCGCACATAACAACAATAAAGTAACAGATGTTGAAAATCCGTCCTCTTCTGCCTACCAATTAATAAGCAATCCCTACCGGACGGGGTATCCTACCAGTGCCCTATGGTCCTATCGCTTCGCAGGCATCAGCGACCAAGAGGGGCAAAAAGGACAGACTTTATGGTACATCGAAGAAGGAAATACTACTCATTCCGCATCAAGCAGGAGCATTGACATCTTAGAGTATTCCGGACAAAGCGAGCCGAAAGTGGTGATGGGTATGGATAACCGTTTTACTTGGAACGGATTCAGTCTGAACATCCTGATGGCTTACTATGGCGGACACAAAATGCGCGCATTAGCAGAAACCGAAACTTTCTCGATATCCTACGGAACTATTGCCAGCTATTTCCTGAATGCTTGGACACCGGAGAACCCGACCAATACACCGGGTATCGGACGTTACGGTTCCAGCTCACTCGGTTCTGAACCTCAATATTCCAATACAGCCATACACGATGCTGATTTTCTGAAAATCCGTAACATCGTATTCGGTTATGAACTGCCTGAGAAATGGTTGAAAGGCATTGGAGTAAATCGCATCAATCTTCGTTTCCAGATAGACAATCCTAAATATCTCTGGGTAAAGAATAAAGTGGGTGTAGACCCCGAAACATTGGGACTGCGTAATCCCAGCTCTTACATCTTTGGTATAAACGTTAACTTATAAACAATATGAAGAAATATATATATAGCATCCTACTTGGAACCGCATTACTCACTGGTTCCTGCTCCGACTTTACAGAAGTACAACCTAAAGGAAAGAATCTGCTTTCCACTACCGACCAGTTAGAAATGCTGCTTAATGCAGAAATTTCCATCTCCACTTCCGATTGGAATGTATGTTGCGGAGATATGATAAGAGCTTTCGAAAATATTCCAACTCTTATCAACCGTCCCAACAAAACCCGTTCGGCGATCCTTATCTCTTGGGACGAAACGAATCAGGACAAAATGGCGGAATTAACTTCCAGTGACTCTGATTATTCCGAATGTTATGGAATCATCGGTCAAATTTCAAATGCAATTTTATCACATATTGACGCTGCCGAAGGCGATGAAGCCACTAAAAAGAAACTGAAATGTGAAGCACTAGTTTTACGTGCTTATTTCCATTACATTTTGGTTAATAAATTCGCTAAAGCTTATAACCCAGCCACTGCTGCACAAGACCCTGGAATCCCTTACGTGACGGAGGAATGGGATATTTCCCAGCCCACCGAACAAATCACAGTACAAAAAGTATATGAGAATATTCTAGCGGATTTGAACGAAGCAATTGAACTCGATGCACTACCAGTCATTTCCGTAAACCGTATGCGCATAAGCAAACCTTGCGCTCATGCAGCCAAAGCCTTGGCGCTTCTCAGTATGCAAGAATTCGACCTTGCTGCGGAAGAAGCCCGAAAAGCCTTAGCGCTTAACAAAACCGTAAACAATTACAATGAGATGATCACTACTCTGACCGGTAACATCACAGGAGGAGAATATCCGGTAATTTATCGTCCTATTTTGAAATGTGAAGAGGATTTATTCTATGTTTACCATATTGAATTCTTCAGTGGTCTCTCTCCCGAAGCATGGAACGCTTTCGAAGAGGGGCATGCCAGTCGCGACAAAATGTCTACCGACTATCTGATGTACGATAAAACACCCGGAATAGGATTGGGTAAATCTTATTTGGGATTGCCGGACTACATATTTACTTATGACATCAGTTCCGGCTGGAACAGTTGCGGGATGAAGACTACCCACATGTATCTGATAATTGCCGAAGCGGAAATCCACAACGGTCATTATAAAGAAGCGATGAAAGCGCTAGATGCCATTCGTATAAATCGTATCGACCCGGCAGTTTACGCTCCCTTGGAAGGAACCGTTACTACAGAAGCAGATGCCATTTTCCACCTGAAGCAAACTTCACATGGCGAAAACATCTACTCCTATTATAACTTTATCAACCGTAAACGTTGGAACCAAGTAGAAGGATATAAAGAAACATTGACACGCGACATTGCCGGACAGATATTCACACTTACACCGGATTCCCCCATGTGGATTTTCCCGTTCCCGCAAAACGCCATAAACTCTAATCCCAACTTATCGCAGAATTATAAAAATTAATTAATAAAGTAACTATGAAGAAAACTTATATAAAAGGCATACTCCTGTTAATAGGAGCTATCGTCCTACAAGCTTGCCAACCGGAAGGCTACACCATACAAGGTATATTAACCGGCGATACTGAAGGCAAAACCGTATATCTCTGCAAAGGAGATAACATCTTCCAGTTAGAAGGCATTGACAGTACCGTTATTCAAAATGGACGGTTCGAATTTAAAGGAAAAAGAGAAACCCCCGAACTGCTGACCATTAAAATCTTTCCGGACAGTACACGCAACCTAATGGGACAACGCGGGGTTGTCATGCGTCCTATCATCCCATTGATAGTCGATAATAACACGATTGAAATAACCGCTTGCCTCGACAGCATTCCATTAGATTTCTATACTTACGGAGGAACATATGATTATAATAAAATATCGGTTAAAGGTTCCCCTTTACAAGAAAAATACATGAAATACAAGCAACTGCGTACAGATAAAAAAAGTATAAAAGACAACCTGACAAGCGACTTTTATAGTCGTTCGCGCACGGAAGAAGGATGTGGTATTACCGATTGTGTGACATTTGTTCATCAAGCAGATTCCTTACAACAGAGCATTGCAAATAGTATGGCAAACCTTATAAAAGAAAACAAAGAAAATTTTGTAGGTCTATACGCTATGAAAGAGTGCATGGAAATGTTCGATGCCGCCACTTTGGAAGAACTTATCCAAACATTTCCGGTCTCTTTGAAAGAGAACGCAATTGGAAAAGAAGTGTTTGCCAAAGCGGACAGCGTGAAAAATTGCGCGATCGGAGCTCCTTTCATCGATTTGAATTTGTTCGATAAAGAAGGAAACGCCATCAAATTGTCGGATTATGTAGGAAAAGGCCACTATACGCTGGTGGAATTCTGGGCGTCGTGGTGCGGTCCGTGCCGGGGTGAGATCCCGCATTTGAAAAATGTATATGAGTTGTATCATTCGGATGGCTTCGACATTATCAGCATCTCTATGGATGCCAAGAAAGAAGACTGGCTGAAAGCCATCGAATCGGAAGGAATGAGCTGGACACAGGCTTCGGATCTGAAAGCTTTTGATGGACCGATAGCAAAACTATATAATTTCAATGGTATCCCTTACTGTGTGCTGGTGGGACCGGACGGAAATATTTTGCATCACAATGCCCGTGGACCCCAATTAGATGAATTTCTTGTAGGTCAATACGGTAATAAGTTTAAAGATGATTACCGTCTCTATAAATAAAAGGACGGTATCTCCTGTGATACGGAAATTTTAGTGTAAAGTGATAAATGGGGAAAGAAGAATATGATTAAACCTAAAAGAAATAAGAACAAATTCTATATTTACTTTTATTTTTAAATGTAATTTTGCTTTTTTCTTGTGAAGACACTCTTTTAGAAACGGATAGCATTCTATGATGTGATTTTCTTCGATATGTATGAAACCTAAATAAGTTAACATTTTCAATTTAAATTCTTAAGAATAGCACACTTAATAAATCATACATAATGAAAAAAGTTATACCTTCGTATGTTTCTGTTTTAACGCTTTTGCTCTCATCATGCGGAAGCATGAAAACGTTGCAACTGAGTCCACAACAGATGCAAATGGTTAGTACACGGACTTTCGATGCAGACTATGATGTAGTATTCAAATCGGCTCTTTCCCTGCTGGCTTCTAAAGGGTTCATTATCACCAATAACGATCGGGAGAGTGGAAGCATTACTGCGGAAAGAAAAAAAGATAAAGGTACCTCTTTCTGGGAAATCCTTCTGACCGACGCGACACGAAGAAGCTATATGACAAAAGTGTCTCTTCTTATCAGTAAAATGAAAGAACAAGGAACCGAAGTCTGATTAACCCTTTATTCGAGTGAAACGACTTTTTAGGAAGATACGCATGGGCATACTAAATCGAAAGAAACAAATGGAATCGTACAAATTCCACAAGTCTATTATGAGTGGTTCGAAATGCAAGAGCAAGAAATAAAAAACATCCAAAACAAATATGAATTATAAACAACCGATATTCATTCAATTAAAAAACATATTCCAAACATGAAAAAATTACTTTACTCCGGTATTGCAGTCGCCCTGCTGGCAAGCTGCGCCCAACAACTACCTAAAGACCAGTATCTGTTAAACGGAAGCATTCAGGGTAGGGATGGACAATACATCTACATGGTGTACGCGGCCAACGATACAACAGTCGTTAAAGACAGCGCCCTAATCAGCAACGGAACGTTCGAGTTCAAAGGAAAAATGGAAACCCCTTACAGGGAGGTTTCGCTCTACATGGGAGATCCCAACGACTATATGAACCCAAACCGATGCGGACTTTATATGGAACCCAAGGAAATGACTCTGAACATTGATACGGCAAACTTCGGAAAACCGGTGCTGACTGGATCATTCACCCAAGCACAGGTCGACAGTCTGGAAACACTCACCACACAGATTCTAGATGAGGCAAAATCCATACAAGAAGCCATCGCCGCAGAAACAGACCATGAAAAAGCGGCCGCCTTGCACGAACAGATGGAACCTTACTACGAACGAGTACAAAAAGTACAGACCGCGTTCCTAAAGACACATCCCGACTCATACGCAGCTCCGGGGTATATGCGTTTCCTAATGGGCGACATGACGTACGGGGAGATTAAGGAGATATACGACAACTTCAGCGACAACGTGAAAAAGTACGGCAATGTGAAAGAGATTGAAGAGGAACTGGCTTCCCTGGCAAAAGTGCAACCCGGACAGCCCGCACCCGACTTCGCCACACTGAATGTACACGGGGATTCCATCAGTTTTTCCGAGGTAGCAAAAGGAAAATACGTGTTGCTCGACTTCTGGGCAAGCTGGTGCGTGCCGTGCAGGAAAAGCTTCCCGCATGTAAAACAACTTTATAAAAAATACCACGACAAAGGACTGGAGGTTTTCTGCGTAGCCAGCAACGACGGACAATCTGACGTCTGGCGAAAAGCCATCAAAGACGATGGCGTGGAGATGTTCCACCATGTGCTCCGAGGCATGAAGGTGATAGACCGCAAGACTTACAAGTTGGACAAAACAAACGACATCAGCGACAAATATGGCATCCATTACCTGCCTACAAAATATTTGATTGACAAAGATTTCAAGATTATCGGAAAGTTCAACGATGAAGAACTGGACAACAAGTTGAAAGAAATATTCGGAGAATAAATAAAGACTCTCTCATTTTACAGAAACGGCTTCCTGGAGAAAGGAAACTTTTAAAAGGAAGACGTTTATTTTCAGTTTTTATATTCACACAAATTTAAACATCACCGTTTTAGCCTGTATGTGATAATAAGCGCTCCTGAGTGAGGAAATAAAAACCGATACAACGCTCACAAAATAGCATAATAATGCTTTTTGGCTCTACATCTCCGGCTTTCAGCTCATTATCACCAGCAAAACTTAAATAAAACTATACTAAGTATGAAAAAATATTTATACCTTATATTATTGTTTCTCGTAACGGGAACACACTCCCTGATTGCACAAGGGAAACAAAAGATTAGCGTACTATACGTAGGTGGCTCAGCCGAAATCGAAACAATGGGAGGAATAGAAGTCGATAGTCTCACTCTTGCCAAATCCGTGAAATCACGTATGGCTTCTTTCGAAAAGTTCCTGAAATCCCGTTTCCGTACTGTAAAGGTTATCGATGGCAAAGAATACACCGTTGCTTTGTCCAACCAATATGATGTAACCATTTTCGACGGACGTCCTAACCCCATCCGCCCGGCAATTAAAGAATATGATAAGAACGGACGTCTTATCCGCTACGAAAAGCCCGCTTACCTTCCCGATAATTTCGACCGGCCCACTCTTTGCATTGCAAGTGCCAGCGAAGACCTAGGCCGTAGCCTCGGAAGCAAATGCGACTGGTTCTGCCTATGTCTGGAAGCGGACGCTCACCACTGGGTAAAAGACCATCCCATATTCAAAGGCCCTTTTAAAGTGAACATCAAACCGGAAATGAAACCCACTCCGGGTCCGGCTTTCGAATACGGAAAGATGTATGGGTATACACTGCCTGCCGAAACGGAAATGTGGACCGTACAAACAGCCAACTATACCACAACTCCCGAATATCGCATTGGTATGGTAAGCCGTCCCGGAGGTTTCTTAGATTCTCCTGAAACTGAAATCATTTCCAGCGGAACATGCGCCAAGAGTATCGATGCTGTAGCCATAGGCCGTCACGCCAACTTCTTCCACTGGGGCTTTTCGGCATCTCCGGCTTATCTGACCGAAGCCGGCAAAGCGGCTCTTGCCAATGCTATCGTCTACATTTCCGACTTTGCAGGTCAACGCATCATTGCCCGCAAACTGAACGAAAGCATCGCTACCCGCCAAAATGCGGATGCAAAGAAATTCATAGCGTCACGAGAATCCTGGCAGGATTACAACCGAACGAACCGCGAATTTTATCAAGCTATCGATAGTATCAAACAAGTGGCGCAAGCCAAACAGAAAAAAGGGGAAGAATTAAGCGCTTCGGAAAAGATGTATCTGAATTTCAACATTGAAGAAGAGAAAAAAGAACCGACTTATGCCGAATATCTGAAAGAGCGTTTCCCAAAGCTCTACCATGTGTTTGGCGATGACGCAAGCGAATACCAACGTTACTATGAGAAAAACCGCAATTGGTTCTATCCCGACGAGCAAGGATACGACCTTGATATTGACGAAGATGTACGTACAGTAGGCATTCCCAATAATGATATTCGTCTGTTGGATACCTGTATTTCAATGCTCGAGAAGAAAGAGAACACAGAGTTGGCGACCCGCATACTGCAACGCTACACGCTTTGCCGCTTTACCTCTCCCCTTGAATGGAGAAAATGGTTCGATGCCAACCGAGATAAGATGTTCTTTACCGAATCGGGTGGATGGTTGTGGTTAATCAATACAACGGACACAAGCATACCGGGCAATGATTACAGTGTATTACAGAAAGCACACGAAACAAAAATGCCTGAATTGAAAGAAGATACGGATGATAAGAATCCGGTAGCGTTATCGGCTACGATCCATACACTAACAGACGGAAAGAAGGAGCTAGTCGTATGTATGAAGGTGCATACCGGTTACCATACTTATGCCCAAGTATCGAGCAAAGACCCGTTTCTACCTACTACCATCGAACTTGAACTTCCGGAAAGCTATAAACGGGAAGGAACAATGAAAACTCCAGCCTTTACTCAATTAAGCGGTTCGGAAACTACCATTTATACCGGCGACGGCGCTTTCCGGCAACTACTAAGCGGAACCGGAAAAGGAGAAATAAAATGCACTGTCAGCTATCAATGTTGTGATAACAACATTTGTTTTCCTCCTACAAAGAAGACCTTGACGGTGAAAATGGAATAAAATAGAGATCAGTATGGGTCGGCTATTCGTACCGATGGGTTGTTTCCATGATGAAAAGAGAACAAAAACAGAGGCTTTATGGAGAGAAGAAACAGTTCTTTGTTGAATTTTTTCAAACAGTGTTTTTTGTCCAACAGGAGGAAATATGCCTCTGAAACCCTTTACTGAAGGGGCTTTCAGATTTGTGCACAAACGCAAAGGTCGAATGTGCACAAATCCTAACCTCATTTGTGCACAAACGAGAAGTCGATTTATGCACAAATGACACTTGCGTTTGTGCACAATAATATAGTGTAAATATATTTCCATCCCATAAAAAATCCTCCTGCTACTGTCGCTTCCTTCTCTTTCAATGAAGAAGAAGACGGCCGTAGCAGGAGGATTTTATATACCAAACTTTGATGAAGTTCCCCTCTGAAATAAAAAACAGATTTGTAAAGAGGAAACTTTGCATAGTAACAAACTCAGGCAAGGCGTTATCACATATACGGTTACCCCCCAGATTACAACAAAAAGAAGCCTTTATATGTCAAACACTGTCCGGCATCTCACCCTCTTACAGGGAAACAATGCTTTACAGGCGTCAGTATGAAGGTGAATTCGTAATCGCCGTACGGGAGACGATATTGCGGCAACGGTACTGCGCCCCAGCTGTTGACACATCCTAATCCACACTGCGCCTTATCGATGCAAAAGTTTGTAAGGTCGGCTTTCGGAACTTCGGGAGAATGACGTTGCGCTTTCTGCGCGCCATCATCCAACGCTTCGATGGTATAGTGCAGGGCGGAAGCGGAGAAAGGCGCTTCGGCTACTACTTGCAAACCGCATCCAGCGGAATTCAGTTGTTTCCACCAACGGATATCGGTTTTTGTGCCGGTTTCCTGCGGACGGATATAGGGATAGAACTGCTCATCCACTGTCTGGCGATAAATACCCACACGGGTACTGTGGTTGCGGTCGCTATAATTTTCTGTCGGCCCGCGACCGTAATATTCAATGGTTCCAAATGTAGCGAGCATCTGCATTTGCATACCGAAACGGAACATCGGAGCAATCTTCGCCTCCTTATCAGCAGTCATCTTTTGAGTAATTTTCACCGCCCCTTGGTTGTTTACGACATACGTAAGCACCAACTTAGCCGATACGTCTGGCATCTCGTACTCTGCTCGCACCACTACCATACCATCTTCCACAGCGGATTTCAATTGAAGTAATTTTAAAACCGGATCTTTCCAAACGCCCCACTTCTGTTGCAAGTTAGCACCGAAATCATTATCAGTCGGCGCACGCCAGAAATTAGGTTTCAGATAAGTACCCTCTTTCAACATTTCCAAGCCGTTTACGGTATAACGAGTCAAATAGCCGTTTCCACGATTAAATTCCATTGTAAAATTATCCCCTTTCACGATCAGATAATGACGATCGTTTTCTACAATTTGCGGAATCACTACCGGAATGTTTACCGCCTCTATATTCCTCAGTTCCATAACTGGAGCCTGATAAGGTTGCAACGCAAGCTGGTCTTTAGCTACTGCATAACCTGCGGGTAACAGTCCTTCCGCCTGTTTCAAACGATAGGTGACATTCAGAAGATACTCTTTCGGAGATGCCAACCCACCCGAAAAGAGACTGGGCGATAAGAAGTCGCCGGATGCCGCCCCAGTTTCCAACTCCACTTTGGCAGTCTGTCGAGGAGCTACATCCAGACGTTCCACTCTGCCTGTACGAACAGGTATCCCATCGGCAAGCAGTTGCCACTCAAGATAATAGGCCGAAAGGTCGCGGAAGAAGTTCTCGTTATAAACACTTATCTCTCCTTTGGCGATATCCGCCGGAGTGGTCCAAATATTCTGATAGAAATAACCCACCTCATACATGTGCGGATTAGGAACCCGATCGGGACTAATCAAACCGTTGTCGCAGAAGTTCTTGTCAGAAGCATCATATCGATTGAAGTCGCCACCGTACGCATAAATCTCCACACCGTCTTTACCTTTCCACCGCACGGACTGATCGACAAAATCCCAAATAAAACCACCTTGCAAATTGGGATATTTCCGTATCAAATCCCAATACTCCTTAAATCCGCCTTGCGAATTACCCATAGCATGGGCATATTCGCATTGTATCAACGGTTTAGTGACATCCGTACGCTCACCGTATTTCTTCATGGCTTCATAACCGGCATACATGGGGCAATAAACATCGGTAAAATCGTTATATCCCGCCCGTTCGTACTGGCACACGCGGCTGGGGTCTTCCTGCTTTATCCAACGATATACCTCTTCGAAATTGGGACCGAAGCCGGCTTCATTCCCCATCGACCAGAATATAATGCACGGATGATTGAAGTTACGCTGCACGTGACGTTGGTTACGTTCCATATGCGCTTTCCGGTAATCGTCCCGTTTAGCCAACGTTTTATCGCCATAACCCATTCCATGCGATTCGATATTTGCCTCCGCTACCATGTAAATACCATATTCATCGCAAAGTTGGTACCAATAAGGATCATTAGGATAGTGGCAGGTACGCACAGCATTGATATTGAACTGTTTCATAATGCGGATATCTTGAATCATGCGCTCGCGGGAAACCACATAACCCCCATCGGGATCGAGCTCGTGGCGGTTAGCTCCCTTAATAAGTATTGCTTTGCCGTTCACCAGAATTTGGTCGCCTTTTTGTTCTACTTTCCGAAAACCGACTTTCAAAGGAATCACTTCGCCACTACCTTGCAGAACGGCGCGCAACGTATATAAATAAGGTGTCTCGGCACTCCACTTCCGCGGGTTTTCCACCATCATCCTTACTTCGCCACTACCTTTAGCAACGGCAGAAGATACTTGTGCACCGGCAGCATCCAACAAATCGAGTCGTACCTTACCGTTTCCTTTCAGTTCCAGTTGAATATTGAGCGAACCATTCTTATACTCCGCATCCAAATCGGGTGTCACACGGATATCCTGAATCCGTTTTTTGCTACGGGCATAAAGATAACAATCGCGCCCTACACCGCTAAAACGAAAGAAATCCTGATCTTCAAGGTACGAACCGTCGCACCAGCGGAACACTTGAAAAGCAACCAGGTTTTTCTGCCCCGGTTTCAGGTATGGAGTAAGATTAAATTCCGCTTCCAGTTTGCTATCCTCGCTATAACCCACATAGCGCCCGTTCACCCACAGATACATATTGGATGTGACCGAACCGAAATGAGCGAATATTTCTTTCCCGTTCCAAGCAGCCGGAACGGTTATCTCACGCCGGTATGAACCTACATGATTGTTTTGTACAGGCACTTCGGGCGGGTTACTTTTAAATTGATTGTTCCACGCATAACCGATGTTCAGATAAAGGGGGTCGCCATAACCGTTAAGTTCCCATATGGCAGGCACTTGCAGCTCGTCCCAGCCTTTGTCGTTGAATCCCACTTTCCAAAAATCTGTAGGACGCATGTCGGCATCCTTCACCCAGTTGAATTTCCACAATCCGTTCAAAGACATATAGTTTTGCGACTGTTCTTTCACAGCCCGTGCGGCAACTTCTTCATTTTCGTAAGCAAAGTAATCAGTGTGCATGGGAGCACGGTTCACCGCATTCATCTGTGGATTGCGCCATTCATCAGACTGCGCACCTGCCGTAACGGCCGCCACAGCCAGCAATCCCGTCATAAATTGTTTTATCATGCTATCTTATTTTAAGGTTATTTGTTCTCCGACAGAGATTTCGCAAATATAAGCTATAAATCTGAATTTATAAAAGAAGAAAGCATTGCAGAACTAAATGAACCGGCAATTCATGGTTCTTCTACAGATTTCGTTAAAACAAGAATCTTTCAGGAAATTGCATATAGTCAACCTATAGCATTGACAAGGTTAAACGGAGGCTCTCTATTTATAAATAAAAACAGAAAACGTTAACTTTTATCGTTAAAGGGCATACTATAACAACGCAGACAAACCGTTTTAAAAGTTTCAACCTCCTGAAACTTTAGTTTCATAAGGGCGAAACTTTAGTTCCAGACATTGGAAACTAAAACGATATCATTGGTAACAAAGGAGGTATGTACTGTCTTATATTCTTTTCCAGCAAACTGAAAAAGAGTCATTCATATACATATTATGAACGCGGACTTTCACAGATATATACATTTAATCTGAAAAGTCCGCGTTACTATGTATCTTTTAAAACTTCTGCTTATTTAAACTCAACCTACACATGGCTAAGATCCAGAAAGTGAAAGCCAGCGCCCTCTTTTGTCAGAAAACACCGAAATGCTATCGGTTTCGCCTCCTCTTACTTCTGATAAAGTAAAAATTTAACTATCCACAATTCCGATAAAACAGGCAAAATGCAAAAATATTACATTCTTTCGGGAACCTCGATTCCCAAGAGCGCCATGCCCAAACGAACAATCTTGCCTACATTCTCCGATAAAGCCAGACGGAACACTTTTAAATCAGCGTTTTCTTCGCGAAGAATGCTGTAATCGTGATAGAACTGGTTGTATTCCTTCACCAAATCATAACAATAGTTGGCAATTACGGACGGACTGTAATCCTCTCCTGCCTGTTTCACAACAGCCTTGAAGTCGGAAAGCATTTGAATCAAACCTTCCTCTTTTTCCGTCAGTTCGAGATTCTCCGGAAGAGCGGCCGGAATACTAATGCCGGCTTCTGCTGCTTTGCGCAATACCGACCGGATGCGGGCATAAGTGTATTGGATAAACGGACCGGTATTGCCATTAAAGTCGATGGATTCTTTCGGATTGAAAGTCATATTTTTGCGAGCATCCACTTTCAAAATAAAATACTTCAATGCACCTAACCCTACAATACGGGCAATGTTCTCAGCCTCTTCCTTATTTATGTTGTCTAACTTTCCTAACTCTTGGGAAGTTTCTTTAGCTGTTTGAATCATCTCTTCAATCAAATCATCGGCATCCACCACGGTTCCTTCACGGCTTTTCATCTTTCCCTCCGGCAGTTCCACCATTCCATAAGAGAAATGTACGAGACTCTTTCCCCATTCGAAGCCTAACTTATCGAGCAAAATGGAAAGCACTTGAAAATGGTAGTTCTGCTCGTTTCCTACCACGTAAATCATTTTATTAATAGGAAAATCCTGGAAACGTAATTTAGCGGTACCGATATCCTGCGTCATGTAAACAGAAGTACCGTCCGAACGAAGCAACAATTTGTGGTCGAGCCCCTCTTGGGTCAAATCAGCCCACACCGAACCGTCCTCTTTGCGGTAGAAGAAACCTTTCTCCAATCCTTCCATCACTTTTTCTTTTCCTTCGAGATAGGTTTCCGATTCATAATAAATCTTATCGAAGCTAACGCCCATTTTTTTGTATGTTTCATCAAAACCGGCATACACCCAGTCATTCATCTTTTTCCACAACGAACGGACTTCGGGATCGTTTGCCTCCCATTTTACCAACATTTCACGCGCTTCATTCATAAGCGGAGAATCTTTTTCGGCTTTTGTTTTCGCTTCTTCTTCGCTCATACCTCCAGCCATATATTGTTCCGTCAGTTGCTTCACTTCTTCTTTATAATGTTTATCGAATGCCACATAATAGTCGCCAATTAAGTGATCGCCTTTTTTGCCTGACGATTCGGGAGTTTCTCCCTTACCATATTTTAGCCATGCCAGCATAGACTTACAAATATGGATGCCACGATCGTTCACAATATTGGTTTTCACTACCTTATTACCATTTGCGGCAACAATATTGGCCAACGCATTTCCTAGTAAATTATTGCGTACATGCCCCAAATGAAGAGGTTTGTTCGTATTGGGAGAAGAATATTCGATCATCACCAAGGGCGATGTTTCGGTAGCTTTTGTCAAACCGTATTGAGCATCGGCATGAATTTCGTTCAACAAATCTATCCAACAAGCGGAAGAAATAGTAAGATTAAGAAAACCTTTGATAACATTGAAAGAGGCAACTGCCGGTTCATTCTGCTGCAAATAAGCTCCAATTTCCTGTGCCGTTTGTTCGGGCGATTTTCGAGAAAGTCTAAGGAAAGGGAAAACCACCAATGTAAGGTGTCCTTCAAATTCCTTCTTTGTTTTTTGCAATTGTACTTGTGCAGCAGGTACTTCCTGACCATACAACACTTTTATTCCTTCCATTACAGAGGTGGTTATCTTCGTTTCAATCTTCATAAGGCTGAATTCTACTTTGTTACGGGGTGCAAAGTTAGACAAAAATCCGGATATACGGAGAGACTGTAACTATAAAATGAACAAAGAAAAAAGAGAGACACTCCGTGAGTATCTCTCTTTTTTAGATTCTTTTCTAAAAAGCAACTTATTTAATAGCGTCTGCCAATTCAGCTCCTGCTTTGAATTTTGCCACTTTTTTAGCCGGAATAGTAATTGTAGCTTTTGTAGAAGGATTAATACCTGTTCTTTCACCTCTTTCAGCAACAGAGAATGTTCCAAAACCAACAAGAGCAACTTTGTCACCTTGTTTAAGAGCATTTGAAACTGCAGTAACAAAAGCATCCAATGCTTTTTTAGAATCAGCTTTGCTCAATCCTGATTCCGACGCAATAACATTAATAAGATCTGCCTTATTCATAACGTAATGGTTTAATTAAAAATTAATTGTAACACAAAAGATTTAATTTGAAATAATTCACAAATATAGAGATTGTGCTTTAATAATCAAACAATCTATGAAAAAAATGCGCCAAAATGATGAAAAAAAATGTAAGAGTTACCTTTTTTATGCTTTAGAACAGAATAAATTATTATTTTTGCCACGCTAAATATACTGAATATGAACATGCCTCCTGTTACAAAAAATATTATCATTATAAATGTCTTAACATTCCTGGGCAGCATAGTAGCGCCTAAATATGGGATAAACCTGACGCAATGGTTTGGCCTTCACTTTTTTATGGCCCCTGATTTCAAACTCTACCAGTTGTTTACTTACATGTTTATGCACGGAGGGTTCGAACATCTATTCTTCAATATGTTTGCCGTGTGGATGTTCGGGCGGGTACTAGAACAAGTCTGGGGACCCCGGCGATTTCTCTTTTACTATATCGTATGTGGAGTAGGCGCAGGATTAATTCAAGAATTAGTACAATATATTCAATACGCAACTGTATTATCCGGATATGACAGTGTGAATATGGGAGGGAACTATGTGATTCCGATGAGTGATTATCTCAACATGATGACAACCGTAGGAGCCTCCGGTGCCATATACGCTATTTTATTGGCATTCGGTATGATATTTCCGAACCAACCTATCTATTTATACTTCCTGCTACCCATGAAAGCAAAGTATTTCGTAATGGGATATGCCGTTCTGGAACTAATCTTCGGAATGTCGCAACGGGGAGACGGAATAGCTCACTTCGCTCATTTGGGAGGTATGCTGTTCGGCTTCATATTAATTATGTATTGGAAGAAAAAAAATAAAAATGGGCAGTTTTTTTACTAATATAAAGCAGGCATACCAACAGGGACGGATGCCTATGCGGTTTATTTATATAAATGTGGGAGTGTTTATTCTCGCATTCTTATTGAACACATTATTGATGCTGTTCAACCAAAGCGGTGCCGGCATTCTTCGCCTATTTGAGTTGCCGGCTTGGATGGAAATATTCTTTTACCAGCCGTGGAGTATCCTTACCTATATGTTTATGCATGCAGATATTTTTCATCTGCTGTTTAATATGTTGTGGCTTTATTGGTTCGGACAATTGTTCCTATACTTTTATTCCGAACGGTCGTTTTGCGGACTCTATTTCTTCGGCGGACTGTGCGGAGGAGCCCTTTATATGCTTTTCTATAATATTTTCCCTTATTTCAATCAGGCTGTATACACGTCGTATTTGTTAGGCGCTTCGGCTTCCGTACTTGCTATTACCGTCGCTACGGCTGTTAAAGAACCCGACTTCAGAGTAAGACTACTGTTTTTTGGAAATGTACGCTTAAAATACATCGCACTCATCATGGTAGGAATCGACTTGCTAATGATGACTTCCGGTAATGCTGGCGGACACATCGCCCATTTAGGCGGAGCTTTAGGGGGACTATGGTTTGCTCTCAGCATGCGAAGAGGACATGATGTAACGAAATGGATTAATTTTCTTATCGATAAAATTGTGAATTTGTTCTCGTGGATCTCCAAACGTCCGCAAAAGAGACCTAAAATGAAAGTCCATTACAATTCCCGTGAAAAAGACTATGATTATAATGCACGTAAAAAAGCTCAATCGGAAGAAATAGACCGCATATTGGACAAGTTAAAAAAATCGGGTTATGGCAGCTTAACCACCGATGAAAAGAAAAGTTTGTTCGATGCAAGCAAGAAATAAAAAAGGCACAAAAAAAGCAAACTGTATGAAATACATAGGCAAAGTTTTAGGATGGTTGCTATTTGGAATTAATGTTCTATGCGCTCTCATCATGCTGTTTTGTGCTTATAGTCCGTACATCGATCCGATAAGATATCCGTTGCTTTCATGCTGTGGATTAGCTTTTCCTATTATGCTGGCAATCAACTTATTGTTCCTGCTTTTTTGGCTTATCATCTATCGCAGATATACCTTAATCTCACTCGCTGCCATGCTTTGCTGCATACAAGCTATTTGGACATGTTGCCCTTTGAATTTTTTCCAAAAGGAGGCGCCCGAAGAAAGCATTAAGTTTCTTTCTTATAACGTAATGGCTTTTAATATGGACAAGCCCCATACGAAAGAGAATCCGAATGAAATATTAACGTATCTTCAAAATAGTAACGCCGACATCATTTGTCTTCAAGAATATATTACCGGAGCAAATTTAAAAAGGAAAGAAATAGACAATGCCTTATCTGCCTATCCGTACAGACATTTTTATAAAATTGCAAACGGTCTTAACGGTTTGGGATGTTATTCACGTTTTCCCATCTTATCAGCGACTCCCGTACCTTACTCAAGCAAAGCCAACGGAAGTATCGTATACAAGATAAAAATAAAGAATGATACAGTGACGGTTATAAACAATCACTTGGAGTCGAACAAACTCACTTTAGACGACCGAACGATCTACATGGAAATGATTAAAGATCCGGAAGCCGATAAGGTGAAAGAAGGTTCTAAAAAATTATTGAGCAAATTGGTGGATGCCGTACCGATCCGGGCAGCCCAGGCAGACACCATCGCACAAATTATTCGGAATAGAATTACTCCCTCGATTATTGTATGCGGCGACTTCAATACGTCGCCTTTCTCTTATGCTCATCGCATTATATCGAAAGGACTCAATGACGCATTTACACAGTCGGGACGTGGATTTGGTGTTTCGTATAATAAAAACGGATTCTTTTTCCGGATAGACCATATCCTTATTAGCCCAGATCTTCAAAGTTACCAATGTATCGTAGATAAATCCACCAAACATTCAGACCATTACCCTATTTGGTGCTATATCTCAAAAAAATCATTAAAATAGATTCTCCCCACTGCCCAATTTTACTCCCTCCGCTTAAATTATTGCCGTCGGAGCTGTATAAATGTGAAAAAAAGAATTATATTTGCAGCCTTGTAACTCAGTTTATTAACAAAGTAAGTAAAATAAATATCAAAGTAAAATGCAAAACAAAGGATTCGTAAAAGTTTTTGCGGTATTACTCACACTTGTGTGTGTGTTCTATCTTTCGTTCTCTTTTGTAACGCGCCACCATATGAATTTGGCCGCACAAGACCCGAAAGGAGAATCACACTACTTGGATTCTATGCAGAATGAGAAAGTGTATTTGGGTGTATACACGCTGAAACAATGTCGTGAAATGGAAATTGGTTTGGGTCTGGACTTGAAAGGTGGTATGAACGTCATTCTTGAAGTTTCTGTTCCCGATGTGATTAAAATGTTGGCCGACCACAAAACCGACGAAGCTTTCAACCAAGCTGTTGCCAATGCAGCAAAACAACAAATCACCAGTCAGAGCGATTTCATCACTCTATTTGTAAATGAGTATCATAAACTGGCTCCGGAAGGAAAACTTTCCGAAATATTCGCTACTCAACAATTAAAAGACAAAGTAACTACCAAAAGTACAGATGCCGAAGTGGAGAAAGTGCTCCGCGAAGAAGTAAAAGCCGCTATCGACAACTCTTATAATATATTACGTACCCGTATCGACCGTTTTGGTGTGGTACAGCCTAATATCCAAGCATTGGAAGGAAGCGTGGGACGTATTATGGTAGAACTTCCGGGTATCAAAGAACCCGAACGTGTAAGGAAATTGCTCCAAGGCTCTGCCAACCTCGAATTTTGGGAAACATTCGATGCAAAAGAAATTGTTCCTTATTTGATTAATGCCGATGCAAAATTACGCACTGCTATAGCCGATGCTCAACCGAAAGATACTGCGAACGCAATCAATAGTGCTGTAGCTACTGAAGAAACCGTAGTTGCCGAAAAAAATACTGTAAGCGCTGCCGACAGTCTGGCTGCCGCACTAAAAGGTGAAAAGACTGTAGCCGACCAAAGCGCTGCACTTGCGGAAGCGAAAAAGGAACATCCGTTGGCTTCTATTCTTAGTTTCAACAATAGTGGAATGGGATGTATTGTAGGTTACGCACACTACACGGATACGGCTGAAATCAACCGATTGCTGGCTATGCCGGAAGCTAAGAGCGTATTGCCGAGAGAACTTAGCCTTAAATGGGGTGTAAAAGGAAGCGACCTTGATAAAACCGGACAAATATTCGAATTGTATGCCATCAAAGTGACAGAACGCAACGGACGCGCTCCGATGGAAGGTGACGTTGTCACTTCTGCATCCGATGGTTATGATCAATATGGCAAACCCTGCGTAAACATGAGCATGAATACGGAAGGTTCACGCCGTTGGGCACAACTGACCAAACAAAATATCGGTAAGGCCATTGCAATTGTATTGGACGGTTATGTATACAGTGCACCGAATGTAAATACGGAAATTACCGGTGGCAATTCTGTTATTACCGGAAACTTCACACTGGAAGATACCAAGGACTTGGCTAACGTATTACGTTCAGGTAAAATGCCTGCTCCGGCACGTATTGTACAGGAAGATATAGTAGGTCCGTCACTCGGACAAGAATCCATTAATCAAGGTATCATATCATTTATTGTTGCATTGATACTGCTAATGATCTACATGTGCAGCATTTACGGACTGATTCCGGGTATGGTTGCCAACTGCGCGTTGATTATTAACTTTTTCTTCACATTAGGTATCCTAACTTCTTTCCAAGCAGCATTGACGATGTCTGGTATTGCCGGTATGGTATTATCGCTGGGTATGGCAGTGGATGCAAACGTGTTGATCTACGAACGTACCAAAGAAGAACTGAAAGCAGGCAAAGGTGTGAAAGCGGCTTTGGCAGATGGTTACTCCAATGCATTCTCAGCCATCTTCGACTCAAACTTGACTTCTATCATAACAGGTATTATCTTGTTCTACTTCGGAACCGGTCCTATCCGTGGTTTCGCCACCACATTAATTATCGGTATCCTTTGTTCATTCTTTACGGCTGTATTCTTGACCCGTATCGTTTACGAACATTTTATGAACAAAAACAAGTGGCTGAACCTTACTTTCACAACGAAACTTTCACGTAACTTGATGACTAATACGAATTACCGGTTCATGGGAATGGCGAAAAAATCATTTACTGTATTCGGAATCATCATTATTGTTTGTATTATCTCATTTTTCACCCGTGGAGTAAGTCAGAGTATTGATTTCACCGGAGGACGCAATTTTGTAGTACAGTTCGAACAGCCTACTCAGCCTGAAACCGTACGCAACTTATTACAGGAAAAGGTAGGAGATGCCAATATCCAAGCTATCGCCTTGGGAACCGATCATAAAACAGTACGTGTAACCACTAACTACCGTATCGAAGATGATGATCCGGATATCGACTCCAAGATTGAGGAATTCTTGTACGAATCTCTGAAAGAAGGCAATTTGCTTGGCGAAGGTACAACACTTGAGGTCTTTATCGACCGAGACAACCGCGCCGGAGGTTCCATTATTAGCTCACAGAAAGTTGGTCCGAGTATTGCCGACGATATCAAGACTTCAGCTATTTGGTCTGTTATCTTTGCATTGATTGCCATCTTCGTCTATATCTTGATACGTTTCCGTAACGTTGCATACAGTGTGGGATCGGTTATCGCCCTAGCCATCGATACTACATTGATTATCGGCGCTTATTCGTTGTGTTATGGATGGGTACCGTTCTCATTGGAAATCGACCAAACTTTTATCGGTGCTATCCTGACCGCCATAGGTTACTCTATCAACGACAAAGTGGTAATCTTCGACCGTATCCGTGAGTTCTTTAAACTTTATCCGAAACGTAGCCGTTTCCAATTATTCAATGACTCACTGAATACTACATTGGCACGTACCATCAACACCTCACTTAGTACATTAATTGTATTATTATGTATCTTTATATTAGGTGGTGACAGCATCCGGAGCTTTGCCTTCGCAATGATTCTGGGTGTAGTAATCGGTACACTTTCATCACTGTTCATTGCCGCTCCGATAGCGTACCTGACAATGGGCAATAAGATGCCGGAAGAAACAAAAGAAGCCTAAGATTTAACTTCTACTATTATATGCAGAACCGCACCATCAGTGACTGATTGGTGCGGTTTTTCTTTATTTTAAGCGAAAAACTGAAAATTTGTCTCATATTACAACATATTGGCACCATTTTTACGACAAAAAGTCAACTATATAAAATAGAAGTCTTTTGGTATCCATTTTGTACTATTTTAAATGAACAACGGTTCCGAAAAAACTGAAGTTGCAAACAAACACTATGTATAACTTAAAGATAGGAGATTAAAATTATGATGCCTGTAAGAAGAACTCAGAATTGGTTGCCGGATATCTTCAATGATTTCTTTGACAATAATTGGATGGTAAAAACCAACGCAACAGCTCCAGCTATCAACGTTATCGAAAACGAACACGATTACCGGATAGAAGTTGCTGCTCCGGGTATGACGAAAGAAGACTTCAATGTCCAAATTGATGAAAGCAATAACCTAGTTATTAGCATGGAAAAGAAAAATGAGAATAAAGAGGAGAATAAGAACGGACGATATTTGCGTCGGGAATTCTCTTACTCTAAATTCCAGCAAACCATCATCCTACCGGACGATGTAGATAAAGAAAAGATTTCTGCAGAAGTGAAAGACGGCGTATTGAACGTGACATTACCTAAACTAAGCGTACAAGAAGTAAGAACCCAAAAGAATATTGAAATAAAATAATGGTTACTAATGCTTATAAAAAAGCCACTTTAATTCACTAGAATGAATGCCACTCACAAGTAGTTATTTGAAATAATAAAATAATCCCCTTATTTAATTCTCATCTACAAAGTTGAAAAGTTAAATAAGGGGATTCTTATCTAAAAAATATTCATTTCTAAAAACCTATCTTGAAACAGCTATTTTATTATATATTGTCCGTCAGAATTCTACCAAATTTTTAGATAACAGTCTACCAATCGTATTAGTAGTATAAATCAAAAAAACAGGATTCACCGAAAATAGTATGTTACTATATTATATATAATGAATACATCTAGCTCTGAGCATAGAAGGAAAAGTTATTTCCGCTTGCTATTTAATATCCGTTGAGCAGAATCCGCCAATACAACAATAGCTCCCGCCAGAATCGCCGTATCTTTTATAACCAATCTACCCGCTCCGGTTAACAAAGGAAAACCAAATTCTCCACTTCCCAAATCCGGAACCCAAACTTCAGGAGTCGTAACAAGGAAAGAAAGTGTTCCAATAGTCATAATTATTGCCAATAATGCACCAACCAAGCCTACTTTTGGAAAGAATATCCCTAAAAATACTAATATTCCTATACTCATAATAAGAATCCCCAAACCGTGAGAAAAGCCATACGTATTATTCTTCTTATGCCACTCAAACTTCTTTTGGTCAAACTCGCCCTCTTTCAATTTATAAATCTTGTAATCCGGAGCTGGCTGAGTATAGAAAAAACTCATGAAAGGACTGTTTGCCACAAACGGTACGATACCTTCCGCCTCATAGTTCCAAAACTTAAGGCCACCAATCCATACAAAAATCACTAAAATAGCCACGCGAATCAGATGAATACCTAATCTTTGGGAAGAAGCCGCCAAATGTAAAAAATTTAAAAATAATTTGTTCAATTTCGCACTCATATCACTATTGTCTTTTAAAGGTTTAACTTATGATGCAAAGATGGGCATATTCTTATCGACAACCGATAGTCATTTCACCAGATAAGTTATCAATTATTCCCGTTTAGCATTTTTTCGGTAAATTGATATACTCTCCCCAGTCATTTTTTTAAAAAAACGACTAAATGTAGGTAAGTCCTCAAAACCAAGTATATCCGCTATTTCTTTCGCGCTTCTCGTACTATACAAAAGCAGACGCTTTGCCTCAGCCTCAATTCGTTCATGAATAACCCTTAAAGGAGAAGGCAATCCATACTGCATAAACAGATTAGACAATGTTTTAGGAGAACGGTTCAATAAATCAGCATACTCTTTTACCATCTTTTTCGTTTTATAATGCATATCCACCAATACATAAAACTGACGTACCAATTCAAAACTTTTCTCCTGTTCATCCGTAATGGAAAAACGTTCTCGTGCTATACGAGTACAAGTAATAATAAACCGTTTTAGCAAAATACGCAACATTTCTTCTTGCATACTGTCGCGAATAGCATACTCATCAGCCAGCCGTTTGATAATATCATATAACATAGAAGACTGGTCTGAAGAAAGTTGCAATTTCAAGATACGGGAACTTCCGTTAAAAAGGAATCCGTTACATGACACTTCCTTATCATGTCCGTAAATACAATAAAAATTGCTGTTAAATAAAATAGTAAGGTATTCACCTTCCACTTGCTTTACTTTTATATGATGAAAAGGAGTTAAAGGAATCACTTCATCTTTTTCCAAAACCATTTCTACATAATCGACCTCCAATACAAGCCTTCCGCTTTGCACCCAAATAAACTTATATAAACTCTTATCTGCCTGTAAAGAAATTCGAGTATGATATGAAAATGTCAATATAATACTCCCGTCCAACCGCGTATGAAAAGTATATTCCATCCTATTCTATGTATTAATCTGCCAAATATAAAGATTATATTATCAATCTTCGAGAAAGAGCATTAGAAATGTTCAGCCATATTAGAGTCTTAACAAAGCGCCTCCAAAAATCTACATATATTAAGCTCTTGATTATTCGGAGAATATAAGTTTATATATCTTCAAAAACTAAATCATTTATAAGAAGGTTCACAAGCTATGACATTTTGAAAAATATATTATGTTGAAAGAATTATTTTTCGCCACGTCAATTAACTATCAATTATTAAACAAGAAGGAATATGGCATTAGAACAACTCCTTTAACGTATTCGTTTCCGTAAAAAGCCAGGAATCCAACAGACCATAAGATGAGACTTGGGCCATTTATAACACTGCTGGAAAACAATCATCGCCACACCAATAAAAAATGCAGCGCCTACCGCAACTTGCAAAGGAAACCAAAAAAGACTTTCGACAGGAAGAATAAGCGGTACAAGCCCAACTGCCCCTACCGGCGCAAAGAATTTGCCTACACATTCAAACAATAAAAAAAGGCAAGCAACAATGCACAGAGCCACTATGCTTTCGGGAAGATGAAGATATAAATGTCCGACCCACTGGAAAAGACTACCGATGAGTGATGCTGCCACCAACAACATAAAAATTTGAAGCGGGCGATTACGAAATCCGCTTTTAGAGTTGGCAAATTCTACATAGGTGACTACTAATGGCGGAACAAAACAGTAGTAATAAGTCATGTGGGCTGATAGCACAATAAAAGGAAGCATCGCCACCCACAAAAACAGCCAGCGCACCATTTCTTTACGCCAACTTCGAGATATAGAAGAACATGGGATTAATGGACGACGTAAAGAAACTTTTTCCATGCTTATCTGCCCCAAAATCAACAGTAAGCACAGCAGGAATACAGCCAACGGATAAACCCAACTTTCCGTACCGAGCAACACAGGCAACATACAAGCGGAAAGAAGGGGTATCAAAGTGGATCGGAATACCATCAGACACAAAGCAGCAAAAAGAAATGCCAGAGAAAGATTCACCCATAATGGGAAAGTCATGTAACGTACAATACACACTCCGGCAAAAGCTCCAGCGGTCATTAATAACAAAATCTGCCAACGCCCGACTTTCCACACACGTTTGTCTACTATCCACAAGCCTACAGCCAGCGCAGCCAGTTCGGGAAAAATAACCTCTTTTTCGCCCAAAAGCTCGGCCATCCCAACCATAAGAAAGACCATTGCCATTGCGCATGCATAACGTATCCGTTGCAACACATCACCAAACAGCCGACAGGTTTGATGTTCCATTATCAATTTTCCCATGATGTTTCTCTTCTTTTTAAAACAAGTGCAAAGATACGTCATTCTAACAAAATAGGAAAATCAAGAGAAACACGTATAAAACTATTTTATTCTCTTTGAGGTATTCTTTTATCATTCCAAAATCCCAATCTATATAAATAACAAAATCACCACCATCGCTGTCTGCCATCTTCATAAGTAAAGATACGCTCTTCGTTTCCGACAGTCAGATTATGCAAAATATATAATCCACCGGAAGCAAGTCCCTATTGTAAGGAACACTTTTTTCTTGTCGGACACGACTTGGTCACCATCTATTTTTTTGGAAAGCATTTCCAGGAAGCCGCATGCCTCCTCCTCGGTATACTTGTCCGTTTCCCGGACATATGCGGCGATGTTTTCTTTCCCGCATCCGTTCTGCTGAAGATAAGTAATAAGGTGCACAACATCCTTTCCTATTTCGAAGAATCTTCCTGAAACCTCCATCAAACAAGTCTCATGCGTAGAAGAGGTAGGAAAAGGCTGGATGGTTATTTGTTGTAAGTTTATCATGTTCATTTTTTCTATTCTCGCTATTTCGAAATCGTTGTCTGATTTACATCCTCCACTTCCGTATTGTCAAATTTATGTTTCTTCTTGCCGAAAGTGAAACGATAGTTTACGGTTAAACTGATTAGATTATCTGAGATGCGAGGATTTCTTATAGAAGAAATATAACTATAATTCACATAATCCCATCTGGTTTCCGAATAAGATTTTAAACCGATATTTTTCGTATTTAACTCAAAATGCCAATTATCAACATTATAAGATAGATCAAATCTCAATTGGAAGGGTGAATAATAAACCATTCCTGAAGAGTCTGACATTCCTTGCGACTTCGTCAGACAACCCAAACGAAAATACCATCCTTTATTCATATAGGTAAAGGATAATGACCCATAAGGCCCGTTATGGACATATTTTTCTTTAAACCTAAAGTTATAATAATTATGTAAAAACAGAGACCGAATATAAAAATGTTGAGGAACGATTTCATATTGTACACCCAACTCATAATGCATATGCCAATATTTACCTCCGTTAAGCTGTTGATATACGAATTCATTTCTTTCTTTATCATACCGATAATCATCATACACCTGATGAGTACTTATATAATAATTATTATACAAAAAAATGGTAAATCTCGGACTTATATTCCAACTATAACGTAATGCCCCTGCACATTGCAAAAAGTCTTTCATCTCTGGATTTCCTACAAACACCTCATACTCATTACGTCTGTATTCATCTCCTGTTCGGTTAGCGTTACTCGGTTCCACGCTGCGCAAACTTCCGTCCAGACTGAAAGTATGCTTTTTATGCTGATAAGAAATTTTAAAAGAGGGAATGAAGAAAGAACCAAAAACATCCTCATCTCCCGTATTCGTATATGAAAGATGCTCGGCTAACCGCAGTTGCAAATTCAGTATGTTTTTTATTCGATAATTGTAGGTGGCAATTAATCGTGTATTACTTTTATTCAATGAAAGTTCCGAATTTTTTTGAGCCCGCGTATTCAGGTTTTTTGTGTGCGTCATATCTTCCGTTGCATCGAGACTGAATGAAGATTTATTTTTAAATACTTTGGTATAGTTAAGTTTCACTTTTCCATACCAACTTGTTTCATCCGTTGCGTTCCGATAGCCCGATACCAATGTTTCATCCATATGTTGCTCATAAAAGCGATGATAATCATTGTTGCCATAACTTCCATAAAGTTCAGCCCGGAAGCGTTGGTTATGAGGTAATTTTACAGCATACCTTAATTGCAATGCCGGATTTATATCCTGCGATTTACGGTTCTCTTGTTTAATCTGTGGTTTAGACTGATTACTATAGCTCTGCCTATCCCAATTTTCTTTATCTCACGTTTTTCGATTGAAGCGTAAAGAAACATAAAAATCCTGATTTTTATCTTTATAAAGATAATTGGCATACACCTTTACATCGTTGCGATTCTCAGAAGAAGATAGCGCAGTTTCCGTTCTTGTAATAGACTTATCAGGAAACAGATAAGTAGTTTGCATACTTCCCTCAGGATGTTGTGTATAATTATAATATTGATCAGATACCGAAAAAGCAAATTCCGACTTTCCTTCAAAATATTGAACAGAATTACGAATACCCCCTAAAGGTTTATTCAAATGGTGACCACCATTCATAGTCACAGTTCCAATATATTCCCGATTCTTCGTCACATAATCTATCAAGACTTCCGCTTCCGGATAGTCCAAACGCCCTTGTGGATACAAATCCACCCGCTTAATATCTTTTGGAAATAAATTCTGTATCTCTTCCTGCGTAGCTTCCCGACCGTTGATACACAAAAGAACCGATTGTCCCATATAAGAGATGGAAGTTCCCGAGACTTCCAATGCCGGAATCATCAACACATTTAATGCTCCAAATCCATCATAGGCATGACGAATCTGTTCCTTGGTGGGGAATACCATTAGTTTATCTTCCGTCTGTATCTGATTTTTACCTATTACTGTTACTTCCTGCAGTTGTTGGTCTTTGTTGCTCATCACTATATCCCCCAATCGAATAAGATTTTCGCTAGTGGGATTTAATGTAATAGCCACTTCCTTATACCCCAAATAATTGAATCGAAGCAAATACCTTTTACCTTGACTCAATTGCTTTAGTTCAAACACTCCTTTCGCATTCGTTGTTGTTCCTTTTACAAATAGAGTATCTAGTAGATAACAACGAATCGTCGCAGCTATTAAATTCTCATTCTTAGCACCAAGCAGTCTACCTTGTACTGTTATATTTTGAGCTACTAACAACGATGAAAAAAAACATACTATAAACGTAAAAATACATTTCATATAAAGAAATTATGTCAAACTTACAAAATTAAAGAGATAAGTTTCGCAAATACCTAAAACTCAGACGAAACCGAAAATTAAAGATTCACGAAACTGAAAATAATACAATCAAATAAGTATCTTAATATACATCTAATTAGAGTTCAACAATACAAGATGATTTACTGTCACACCCTCCATCACCATTACATACTGTATGTCCGATATATAAATCGCTGTCACTTGGTTCTGAAACCAGGAGATTTCCGATAGCTAACGGATCCGTTTCCAATCTTTGCTCCAACTCATTGATATACAATGGCGAAAGTTCTTCATTTAAAGAACGAAGTTCTTTTTTCTCATAGTCTTCCATAAACTTTAAAATTTAAATTATTAATTAATATAATCGTACTACTCCTATGATTATTAGATGTAGTATATTACAGAATAGTTGCATTTACCAAATGATTATTTCTCAAATTATCGAACGCATACTATTTACAGCATAATGTACAATTTCTTCCATCTGCAAGCAATGAGGATTATTAAAATTATGTGCTATACATCCACCGGAACATAATAATGCATATTTACATCATAATGGTTACAAATTAACCTTATACACCGATTTACTGCTATCCAGAAAGAAGAAGTTTCTAACGTTTTTATATTTAATTTGGTATACCCTGAAATAAAGAATCAAAGTGATAAAATAATGCCCTTTCATTACTCCACTACATTGGCTTTAAAAAGCAACAAAACAGGAACATCCGATTGATTATGATAAACCAACACACTTTTAACATTATAACCCAATTGGTCGGGAGTAAAAAATACAACGAATTTAGAACTTTCATATTTCTTTAAAGCCCTTGTATCCCAATGGGGTACAGTACAATCACACGAACTTTCTATATTCTTAATAGAAAACAATTCGTTTTTCCTGTTTGTATATTTGTATTCTATTTTCTGTAATTCTCCCTTCCTCACCTCACCGATATCCATCATTCGAAATTCAAAAATATTATTTTCAGAATCTTCTCCACTTATCATCTTTAATAGTTGCTTATAATAAGAAACAGATAAATCAGGCATATTTTTTTCCGGCATATACACGTATTTAGCCTTAAAATCGGAACCTATCAAAAACAAAAACGGTCTTCCAACTTCTTCTATTGGAGACGGAAACATCAATGACGCGTCATTATAAGTTATGAAATATACCGGAAAAGGAATATTATACTTTCGGATGGCGCCTATCAACATACGCAAATTATCATAACTTGCCATACCTATCACATAATCTTGAATACCGGACTCTTTTATCAACTCAATTTCTTTACGAATGCAATCTTCACAATTTTGCTGACTGAATCTAAAAAACAATACAGAACCTTTCAAAATCAAGCTATCTATTCTGCAATTGCTTCCATGAAGATCCTTTAAAGGTTGATAGGGTGAAACATTAAAATTTTCGCATAACATCAGATGATTCATCATCATATTGACTGCCTCATCATGGGAAACGTTTTGTTTACAGGAAAAAAGACACAAACAGACAACACATAGGATACGCCACTTTATTTTCTTACTCATCTTCACTTTTTTAATTTGATTTTCACTATAATAGGATTCATATCTTCACTTAACTTACCAAACTCCGGTAGTTTTCCCGATTTTCTGTTTTTCCTCTTTATCTCTCTTAAAAGTTGAGAAGGTTCTTTCGTTTGATATAAATAATCATTGTCAGCGTATAATATAGAAGAATGTAATGACAAATCATTATAGTCGTCTTCAAGAAAGAATCCCAAATTATATATCTTTTTCGTTTCTTTATCCACACATGCCAACCCGACAATACCCCACGAATAATTAAAAACCAAATATCTGTCGGTTTCATAAAAAGCATTATATAACATAGCTAAACGCCCCGATTTCTTTTCTTTTTCCATAAGGGCTAAATCCAACCGGTCAGTAAAAGACGGATGGTATTGATTCGTCATAAAATCCACATTATACCGTAAAGTCAATGCCCCGTCTAAACCCACTTTATAAATGTTAGCCCCGTAGAATTCTGTGAGCAATATCGTATCATTATAGAATGAAAAGTTCTTTTTCGACAAAACCAATCTCCGATAATTATCTTCATACCGATATTTCAACTGATAATTATATATAGAATCTTTTGATTTAATGAAATAACGAAAATGATCCGGAAGAATATCTTCAAATAACACCGCATTGGGAAGTTTTTCTCCATAGCAGAGATAAGTATCTTTTTTTAATAAAGCAATAGAAGAAAGGATTATTCCATCCATCGCAGTTTTTTGTATAAATCCACCCTTTAAAGAATATTCGTATATAGCTTGCCCCACATCCGAATAGATATGAACATGCCCCGTTTTTTTGTCTATCGTGAAATCTGATATTCTAGGATATTCTTCCGGTCCCATTCCTTGTTTTTTAATTTTAGAATGTAATTTACCTTCAGCATCAAAACAAAAAATAGCTTCAGACATTGAATCCCATATAATATAATATCCGTTCCATACAACCATTTTTTTCACATTTCCGACTAATACATCTTCTGATGTCTCCAACGGAATATATAAAACCTCATCACTTATCAATGAAATTTTGGTTCGTCCGCTTTTATCTATATCCTTTGGATTGATACTTATTATATTGCAAGACGAATTATCTACAATCAACTCTCTTATTACCGTACCTCTCTTACATGATGAAAGCATACAGAACACTAACAATATATAGAAATTACACTTTCTCATTTCTTCATTTTTTATAATCTAGTAGTTAGAATTATAATCCAATAATCCTAACTACTACGGAAACTTTACTCTCTTCCACTCTTTGTTGATATAAGTAATAAACGGTAAAAACCGTTACTACAAAGCATAAAGACATCCAACTCCATAGTAATTTCGAACGTGTTTTCATTTTTGACTGACATATTTGGAACACGCCACAAAAATATAACACTTTTCATAGAAAGAACTATTATTTTTGATGGTTTTATTATGAAAAATGATGTTTCCGTTATAATAGTTGTAGATATCTAACGGTTGAGGGGGGGGGGAAACTAAAAAACGAATTGAGGAAGGGCATATTCCGACAACGGTTTATCCAAACTTCTGCTGAATTACATGCGAACTTCTACTGAAATACATTTCGCAGTTCTGCTGCGGTTTAGCAAAACTTCTACTGCGCAACGTTTGAACTTCTACTGCAGTTTCTCGGAAACTATTCTGCCAAACGCCCTTTTTACAATAGAAAAAACGATTGGAATGGACATAAAAAACCGGTCAGTCACATTGACTAACCGGCTTTTTAAAGAAATAACTGAGGATAAAGAGACGACCTAAATGCCTTCAATACCTCCGCCTTCCGATCCGCTGTTTCCTCCACCGTTCTCCGTGTTTCCGCCTTCCGGTTGGGAAGCCTTGGTGAATTCATTTTCCGTGGCCACGCTGATTCCGCCTACTTGTGTACGGAATTCTTTGCAAGGGTTGAAAGATATACGTACCCTTTTTACACCTACCTCATTCGCGTCTTTACTGCTGCGGCTCTCTACCGTAGGATAGAATGTGCCGAAACCATCCATGCGTACCCCGTGGCCTTCGTTCAGGTAGGTCATCAACGCCTCGGTGAGCGCACTGATAACAGCACTGATGACCGCACGGTTCTGTCCGCTCTCGTAAGCCACCTGTTTTACCAGAGACCTGTGTTCTACTACTTTGCCTCGTTGCGCTGAAGCCACATACAACTCGCTCTTCTCTTCGGTGAAGTTCAACACCATTTTCTTTACTTTTACATCTAATGCCATAATTAAATTGTTTTAAAGGTTATTATGTTCCCTATTGAACACGTGGCAAAGGTACGTTGCCCGAAATTGGGAAAGTTCGTTTTGGTTCAACAGAGTTCATTTAGGTTCAATAAAGTTCACAAACGTTCAATAAAGTTCAAATAGCACACCTATTTCCCGTAAAATTGACATGAAATTACCATCGGTTAGGTTTAAAAACCGACATGTAAAGAACTAAAAATAACACTGGCGAGGAAGGAGGCTTTTCCAAATCAATCAGGGAACAATCATACGTAAAACTCCGGGATTCGTTTATTCGCTTTTTAGCGCCTATCATTTACTTTCATAAACAGATTTAATTATTTTATTAAAAATATTTCATAACTTCGCCGCTCATTTTGGTGACTTTTATGAAAAGTTCATCGACATTAAGAACACATCAACATGAGAAACTTAATAGGTTTTATTTTCGTTTGTTCCTCCCTTATCTGCTCGGCTCAGACTTATAAGTATATCAATACGGCTAATGGTTTAAGCAATCAAAACATATACCGCATCCAAAAAGGGCATCAAGGATATATGTGGTTTCTCAGTCATCAGGGTATAGATCGGTATAATGGAAAAGAGATAAAACATTATCAAATTTCAGACCCTCTTACTCAGGTGGACCCACAAACCCATTTAGATTGGCTTTATACCGACAGCAACGGGAAAATATGGATTATCGGAAGAAAGGGCAAAGTATTTGAATATGATTCGACGCACGACTGTTTCAATGTTGCCTATAGATTACCAAAATATTGGAAAAAAGAATTATCTCCATATAGCATCAATTATGGATATATGGATTCGCAAGACCGCATCTGGCTATGCGACGAGGATTCCATTACTCTATATGATACTCGATCGAAACGTGCCAACCGATTATATATGTCTATGAAAAAACAGGTGACAGCAATTGAGCAAATTGATTCTGTTCATTTCTTTATAGGTACTGCAAATGGCATATTTTTTACAGAACAGAAACAAAATGTATTGAATATTTTGCCCTGTCCTGAGATCGACAGTATTGGCCAATCTATAAGTGAACTATATTTTCACCCTTCTACTCAGAATCTTTTCATAGGTACTTTCAGGAAAGGTATAGTGATTTATAATTTAAAAAACCGTAAGAAGACTTTTAATATATCCGTAGAAGATGCGGATATCACTCGCATTACTCAATTGAATAAACGGGAGGTACTTATCGCAACAGATGGAAAAGGTGTGTACAAGTTTAACACCGACTCGTGCAAAGTAGCTCCATACATTGTGGCCAATTATAAGAGTTACAATGAAATGAACGGCAACAATATCACTGAAATGTATGTGGATAATGAACAACGTATTTGGCTATCGAATTATCCGAACGGGATCACTATACGGGATAATCGTTGCAGCAACTACAAATGGATAAAACATTCCATTGGCAACAAACAATCCTTGATTAACAATCAAGTACATTGTATTATGGAAGACAGCAACGGCGATTTATGGTTCGGCACAAGCAACGGAGTAAGCTTGTATATTTCAAAAACCGGAAAATGGCACTCTTTCCTCAGTTCTTTTGAACAAACTTTAAAAAACAAAAACCACATATTCATTACACTATGCGAGGTGTCGCCCGGTATCATCTGGGCGGGAGGCTACACATCCGGTATTTACCAAATTAACAAAAAGAACCTCTCTGCCAAATATTTTTCATCTTCTGCCTTCGCAGGAGAAAAATCCGACCGTCCCGACCAATATATCCGCGACATTAAAAAAGATTCTTCGGGACGAATATGGGCAGGAGGTTATAATAACCTGAAATGCTTTGATTTAAAGAACAACACAATACAACAGTATACAGGTCCGAGCGCTATTACTTCGATAATAGAAAAAGATTCTGCCCATTTATGGATAGGCACCATCAAAGGGCTATACCTTATTGAAAAAGAATCGGGAAATTACCAATATATAGAAATGCCGGTAGAGTCAACACATATTTACACCCTGCATCAAACCAACGATACCCTGTATATTGGAACAGCCGGAGCCGGATTACTAGTTTATCAATTTTCCAAGAAGTTGTTTACTCGCTACACTACAAATAATAGTGCCTTGACTTCCAACAATATATATACTATACTTCCGCATTCCAAAGGATACCTTATTTTAGGAACGGCAAACAGCATTACCCAATTTTATCCTGAAAAGAACTTGTTTCATAACTGGACTAAAGAACACGGACTAATGAGTTCGAACTTCAATGCTTGTTCGGGAGCGCGGCTGAGTAACAATTATTTTATTCTGGGAAGTAACGATGGAGCCGTCGCATTTCCCAACGATATACAAATTCCAAAATTCACTACCTCATCCATGATATTTAGTGATTTCATGATTTCTTATCAAACATTCTACCCCGGTGACAAAGACTCCCCTTTGGAAACAGATATCGACCGAACGAATAAATTGAGATTAAAACATGAACAAAATACATTTTCCTTAAAAGTCTCGTCCGTTAATTACGATTATCCTTCCAATATCCTTTATACATGGAAACTAGAAGGCTTTTACAACAAGTGGACACAACCTTCGCCTGATGGAAAAATACATTATACAAATCTTCATCCCGGAAACTATGTATTGCATGTCCGTGCCGTATCCAACGAAGATAAATATAAGATTTTCAAGGAACGAAGCATACAAATTATCATTGAACCTCCGGTATGGGCAAGCACGTGGGCTATTCTGGGTTACGTTATATTCTTCATTTTAGTGTGCGTCATATTGTTGCGCATTATTTCCCTCAAACGAGAAAAGAAAAGATCGGAAGAAAAGATCCACTTTTTCATCAATACCGCCCACGACATCCGCACACCTCTAACCATGGTAAAAGCACCACTGGAAGAAATAATAGAAAAAGAGCAGACGAAGCCTGAGGGAATAGCAAACATAAATCTGGCATTAAAGAATGTAGATACTCTTCTAAATCTGACAACTAATCTGATGAGCCTTGAAAAAGCAAGCTCCCGCTCATCTCAGTTTCAAGTGAACGAATACGAACTGAAGGCATACATAACAGAGCTATACAATTCATTCTTGGAGTATGCGCGCTCCCGGAATATCAAATTTACCGTCGAAACACAGTTTTCACATCTGAATGTATGGTTCGACAAGAACAAAATGAATTCCATTTTGAACAATCTTATTTCCAACGCCATAAAGTATACTCCTGAAGGAGGCAGCATAACTCTTATGGCTTACGAAAACAAAGATAGTTGGATCGTGGAGGTAAAAGATACAGGTATAGGCATTCCGATGTGCGATCAAAAGAACCTGTTCAAATCTTATTTCCGCGCACGGAACGTCATCAATCAGAAAATAAGCGGTAGCGGAATCGGTTTAATGCTGGTACATAAGTTGGTACGTCTGCATAAAGGCAAAATTACCATAAGCAGTATCGAACACAAGGGCACTTGTATAAAAGTCTCTTTCCCGAAGAATTATAAACCTTTTAAGAAGTATTCTCCGGCCTCGTCCGCACTCGAAAGCGAAATAACCCTTAAAAAGAAAATAAATAAACGCTCCTTTTTGCCCGGGATCACAAAGAAAGAAGTTTCCGGACAGGAGCAAAAGCAACGAAGCAAAATTCTGATTGTAGAAGATAACGACGATTTGAGGAATTATTTAGAGCGGACTCTTTCCGAAGGTTACGAAACCGCTACCTGTAGCAATGGAAAGGAAGCATTGGATATGGTTGAACTATTCAATCCGGCACTTATTGTTTCGGATATCATGATGCCTGTTATGGAAGGTGATAAATTATGCGCAGCCATTAAAAACAACATCGAAACTTCTCACATTCCGGTTATCTTGTTAACTGCCCTGGGAGATGAAAACAATATGATTAAAGGATTAGAAACAGGAGCGGATGATTACATTGCCAAGCCATTCAGTATTGGAATTCTTAAAGCAAGCATCAGCAGTTTACTAGCTAACAGAGCGCTGCTTTATAAGAAATACGGAACTCTGTTATTAGATAACGAGGCAAAAATAGACACTTGTCCAACCAATAAGGATTGGGAATTTATAACATCAGTAAAAAAGAACATAGAAAACAATCTTGCCAATTCGGATTTTAATGTTGACGTTCTTTGTACCATGCATAATATGAGCCGTACAAGTTTCTTCAACAAGATAAAAGCGCTTACCGGTTATTCGCCGTGGGAACTTACTCACAACATTCGTTTACAACATGCTGCCAGGCTTTTGATACAGGGATTCAAACCCGCCGAAGTATCCGATATGTGTGGATTTTGCGATACTAAATATTTCCGAACAGTGTTTAAAAAATATTTCAAAGACACTCCTAAGGAGTATGCAAAGAAACAAAGAGGTAAAAGAAACAAAGAAAATCAAGAAGACGAAGCAATAAGAGAAATTGCTGCTTTACAGCTAGAGGGGTAAAACCAAACGTTTTCTCCACGGTTAAACAAAAGTAAAACATAGTTATAGCCATCTACCGACTATTTTCGAAAGAACACTACTTTACCACAATATAACGAAACTTAATTTATATCTCTGTTCTCTATCAACCGAAAATTAGAATAAGGGAACGTCTCGAAACAACCTGCAATGGAGATTATTGTTGAGGTATTCCACCACTTGGGAATTGGAGAAACCTGTATACGATTTAAATAGATGCCGTTCCCCAGATTTTTACCGGATTATAATATACATTACCACCGATGTACGCTCAGAAATTACGATTGTCGATATAAACTTCCAACAATTTCGTATGGCCTTTCGGATTATACGGAGTAACATGCAAATCGGCCACACAAGCGGGAATCAGGCAGCTATATCCCTCGGTCAGTGTAATGCTGGTTATCGGAGGCACGGCGTCTTTCGCCACTCCCTGCGTACTGTTAATGCGGATAGTGCAGTTGCCTTCCATACATACATATACGATGAATGAATCGTACTTATAAAGCTTGCGATGGAAAGCACGGTTGACTTCCAACAGTTTTACCACAAAAAATTCATTTACCACAATGGGCACCGGTTTGTTCAGTTTGCGATCGTAATGTGTGCGATAATCATCATACACTCGATAATCCAGCGCGTCTTTAGCCAGCTCCGTATGCAACTGACGCGGCTTGCCGTCTAATCCGGGACGATTATAATCGAAAATACGGTACGTTACATCACTGCTCTGCTGAATCTCGGCCAGCAGAATGCCACCGCAAATGGCATGCACCCGTCCAGCCGGAATAAAAAACACATCTCCGGACTTCACTTCATGAGCCTGTAACACTTCGCAAATGGAATGGTCCTCAATGCGTTTTTCATATTCATATTGAGAGATGGGAGATTTAAATCCGGAATAAAGTTTCGCTCCGGGTTTTGCCTTAATAATATACCACATCTCAGTCTTACCGAACGTATTGTGCCGTGCACGCGAAAGCGCGTTATCCGGATGCACCTGTATGGAAAGATCTTTGGCAGCATCAATAAACTTCACTAAAATGGGGAATTGGTCGCCATACTTCTTGTACACATTTTCGCCCAATAACAGATTCCCGTACTCTTTCGTCAGTTCCGCTAAGTTTCGTCCTGCCAAAGGTCCATTACATACAATGGACTTGCTGCTCTCCACAGCGCTCACTTCCCAACTTTCACCCACAGGTTCTTCGTCGGCAGGCAGATGTTTCATGGGTTTTAGACGATTTCCGCCCCACACCACCGTATGAAAATTATTCTCAAACAATAGCGGATATAATACTATAGAGTCATTCATTCGTTATTCCCTTTCGTTACGTTTTTCATTCCAGTTTCACTCGATGCTCCTAACGCAAATTGATCATTTCCTTTCCCTGCAAGAACCTTTTGAGTATGCAGGATAGGGGCTACAAAGATATTTAATTACCTTGCAAGTACCAAGCATAAAGCCTGTGGATACCTTCATCAATCTCCACTTTATGATGCCAGCCGAGTTGATGAAGCTTCGTCACATCGGTCAATTTCTTCATAGTGCCATCCGGTTTGGAAGAGTCCCAACGAAGATCACCTTTAAAACCTATCTCCCGTACAATCTTCTCCGCACACTCCTTGATGGTGAGTTCCTTACCGGTTCCCACATTAATATGACAATTGCGGATTTCTTTATCGTCCGGATTATATGTATCTTTAAAATCTACATGAAGTAACACATGCACACTTGCATCCGCCATCTCTTCGCTCCACAAAAATTCGCGCAACGGCTTACCGGTTCCCCATAACGTCACTGCTTCAGGAGTAATGCCGAACTTCGCCAGTTTTTCTGAAATCTCCGCTTCCGTACAATCCCCGTCGACTCCTTCTACCGGACGAAGAGTGATATCTTTGCGCACCGCATCCCAATTCCCCTCATTCAAACACTTTGCCAGATGAATCTTTCGAATCATAGCAGGCAATACATGACTGTTCTCTAAATGGAAATTATCATTCGGGCCATAAAGATTGGTCGGCATCACAGCAATGTAGTTGGTACCGTACTGTAAATTAAAGCTTTCGCACATTTTCAATCCCGCAATTTTGGCAATGGCATAGGGCTCGTTGGTGTACTCCAACGGAGAAGTAAGCAGACACTCCTCTTTCATCGGCTGTGGAGCTTCGCGCGGATAAATACAAGTGCTTCCTAAAAACAAGAGTTTCTTTACCCCGTGCCGATAGCTCTCACCGATAACATTCTGTTGTATCTGCAGATTCTGATAAATAAAGTCGGCGCGATATTGCAGGTTAGCCATAATACCACCTACATGGGCGGCAGCCAACACCACCGCATCGGGCTGTTCTTGATCAAAAAACTCCCTGACTGCCACACCATCCAACAAATCGAGTTCCTTATGACTACGCCCTACAAGATTGGTATATCCTCTATCTTTCAGGTTATTCCAAATGGCAGATCCCACTAACCCATGATGTCCTGCTACATAAATCTTTGCTGATTTCTCCAACATGTTTTAACCCTCCATCTGTGCTTTCAAATGCAGCTTCTTTACAAACTTCATATCATGTTCTACCATAATGCGCACCAATTCTTCAAAAGAAGTCTTGGTTGGGTTCCATCCTAATAAAGTCTTAGCTTTAGTCGGGTCGCCAAGCAACTGTTCCACCTCGCACGGACGGAAATATTTCGGGTCGACTTCTACCAATACACGACCGGTAGCCGCTTCAATGCCTTTCTCATTCACTCCTTCACCTTCCCATTTCAATTCAATACCTAAATTATGGAACGCCAACGTACAAAATTCGCGTACGGTATGCATTTCGCCTGTTGCGATCACGAAATCTTCGGGAATATCATGCTGCAATATCAGCCACATACACTCTACATAGTCCTTAGCATATCCCCAATCACGCAACGAATCGAGGTTACCCAAATAGAGTTTATCCTGAAATCCCTGTTTAATACGGGCTGCTGCCAAGGTAATTTTACGGGTAACGAATGTCTCGCCGCGTCTTTCGCTTTCGTGATTAAAAAGAATACCGTTTACAGCAAACATGCCGTAACTTTCGCGATAGTTTTTCGTAATCCAGAATCCATATTGTTTTGCCACTCCATACGGCGAACGAGGATAGAAAGGAGTAGTCTCTTTCTGCGGCACTTCCTGCACTTTACCGAAAAGTTCGGAAGTGGAAGCCTGATAAATACGACAAGTCTTTTCCAATCCGCAAATACGTACTGCTTCGAGCAAACGCAATGTACCTACAGCATCGGCTTCAGCTGTATATTCCGGTACATCAAACGACACCTTGACATGGCTTTGCGCAGCCAGATTATAAATTTCGGTAGGATGAATATCATTGATAATGCGTATCAACGAACTGGAATCCGTCATATCGCCATAGTGCAGATTAACCAAACGCGACTTTTTCATATCGCGTACCCATTCATCCAGATACAAATGTTCTATACGTGCAGTATTAAATGAAGATGAACGGCGCAGGATACCGTGAACTTCATACCCTTTACCCAATAAAAACTCTGCCAGGAACGAACCGTCCTGGCCCGTAATACCTGAAATCAATGCAACTTTTCTCATTTATATTTGCAGTTTATTAGTTTAGATCTCCCTCGGTTTCCTCTCTTTAAAGCTGTAAATAGAGTCGTTCCTATGCCAAAAAATATAGGAATTAAAACTGAATGTAAAAATCACATTCCGCTTTTCCTATTAAACCGACCGCCAATTAATAACTCTTTTTATCACTGAGTATACGAAAACCTAAGTTTATCAATATCTTTTTTTATTTACTTTCATAAAAACTCTTTCCATTCTCTAAGACAGGATAAAACCATCTTTGCAGAGTACGGAATTTTTAATGGTCAACGCTGCAAATATAACAGTTATTCAATCAAAAAAGAATGGATGAACTGACATAATATCTGTAAATATCTTCTTTTTATATTGATATACCACTATAACCGAAAAAATAATTATTCTTCTTTATTTTAAAGAAGAAAACTATGTAACTAACTACACAAGAAGTTTTCATGAAAACCTATCTTTATAACCTGTTCCTTTTTTTCCCTTTAGCAAGACCAGCTTCCTTACTATATATAATTAACGAAACAAAGAGATTGATATAAAAAACATATATCCTAATATCTAAGGGGACTAGCTTAAGATGATTTGCTTCCACTAATAATATAAACGAATTTATCCGATTACAGCACCTATAAAGATTAGCTGTAACCGGATAAACTCGTATTCTTTTAGTACAAACAATTTCTATTTGTACATTTAGCACTAACTTATTTTAAAGTCCAAATACACGTATCGGTAAATACTTTCTTACCTGTCCTACCTTCTATACGAATTACATTTTCTCCAGGAACTAATGTAATTTGATCCCATATAATGCGGTTTATGTTATCTTTTTTCTGTTTTCCGATTTTCTTACCGTTTACATAGAGGGTAGCCTCTTTCAGGTTACTGTATGCCTTTACAAAAGTCTGGGCATTAGTACGCTCGGTAAACCTGCGGCTGCAAAGATATAGCATCGGTTCCGGATTCCAGTTTGCCTTGTAAAAGTAGAAAACATCCTTTTTTATTTTCCTGTCATACGTAACTGCTCCTTTATCATTGATACCGTCCGTATCTCCCTCTTTACGAATGGAAGATTGCATATCGGAAAATTGCCAGATGAACTTAGCCCATAAATAAGGCCGATCGGCAAATGCACTCCAATATCCTTCGTGACAAACAGCCTGATACTCTTCAGGATGATAGCCTTTCGGGAGTTTGGCTTCTTTATCAAGAGGACAGGCATGGTGATGAATACTTGCTCCCGCACCATACTCGGATACACCCACAGGCTGGTTGCCGGAAGTACTTCTCGCATTATCGAAAAAGTCGGCGGCAAGTTGTCGGGAATTGGTCCAACTAAAATATTTATTCCAAGCAACTAAATCGGAACACCCCAAATAATGAGTCTGATCTACACAGGTGGCAAAAGCAGTCAGACGCGAGGGATCCAATTCTTTATACAACGCATTGATTTCTTTCACAAAAGGAACCGGATTGTCATATGCCTGAAACCTCTTACCATCGCTTATCAACAGTTCATTGAATATACCCCAAAAACAAATAGAAGGATGATTAAATTTCTGATAGACAAGTTCCTTCAACGCCTGACGGGCATTTTCTTCAAATCCTTTATTATGGAGATAACCGGTGTAAGCATATCCGCCCGGGCCGCACATCGGGATCTCAGTCCACAGGACAATACCATTTTTATCGCACAAATCGTACATAGGTTCGGCATGAGGATAATGTGCCAGACGCATGGCAGTAGCTCCCACCTCTTTAATAATGTTCATGTCCTTATCATAGTCCTCTTGTTGCAAAGCACTTCCTTTACCTTTTACATCTTCGTGACGGCAGAAACCATAAAGGTTCTGATATTTCCCGTTCAAAAAGAATCCTTTATCCGGATCAACATGAAAATATCGAAATCCTGTTTGTTGAATGACCTTATCGAGCAATCTTTCTCCATCATATAACTCTACCGAAACACTATATAAATAGGGATTTTCGATTCCGTCCCATAGTATAGGATTGGAGAGCCGGAAAGGTTGCCTTACGGTTTCTCCTGAAACGGCAACAGTCTCGTCAGCCACAACCTTACCGCCCGCATCCATGATAGTAGTCTTCAGTTTCAATCCGTCTTTCCTGTCTTTCAAAGACAAAATACTTTCAACCGTTATATCCGCTTGCTTGTCCGTAACCTTATCCTGACGTATAAAAACTCCCGGTGAAGCATAAAATATGGGAGAAATACAATTCTTCTCCGTAATAATTAAATGACAAGGACGATGAATGCCGCCATAAATATTAAAGTCGCCACTAATGGGCAAGATATCGGTCCGGTATGCATTGCTTACCCAAACCTCCAAATCATTGTCTCCTTCGTGGACAAAGTCTGTAATTTCCAGACAAAAAGCCGTATATCCTCCCAAGTGTTGCCCTACGGTTTGATAGTTAACAAAAACATCAGCAGCTGAATTCACTCCTTCGAAATACAGAAAAAGGCGTTTATCTTTCATCTCCGGACCTACTTCCAAGTTACGTTTATAAACCATCATCTCTCGATTGTAGTGTGTTGTTCCCTCTATATAATTGGCATTCCACGTATGCGGAAGGATTATAGGAGTGAGATTCGCATTTTTCTTATTCTGAGTAAGAGGTTTATATCCCCAACCTCTATCCAACAAAACCGAAACTCGAGGATTATTACCTCCCCAGGCAAAGATATGACACATCATTCCTAGAGCGAAAAGACATAATGCAGATAAATTGTGTTTCATAGATAAAGTACAGCAAGTTAATATATTATTTTCGTATTCTGCGCTCAAAGATAGTGTACAATAAAATATAAACCTTACAGTTTAATACAAAAAGATGTGTTATTATACAAAAATATACTTTATTACTTGAAAATTGTTATGAACATTCAACCTCAATATAATAAAATAGTGTGCATTAAAGCCATGTTCCTACATCTTACCACTCACAACTAAAGATTACCAGCATGTAATTTTTTCATTCCAAAATTTGTATTTCTTTTAATTGCATCTTAAATCACCCTATAAACTAATAAAGAATATCATTTTTTCCTGCTACAAACATAAAACAACATATCATCTTTAGTTATAATCCAATTTAAGAATTCATTAAGGTATTGATAAAATATCAGCACTTTAATGATTATCTGGTATCCGAATGATGTTGAAATAACCTAAACTCCATCTATAAAACCATTCCACATGAATATGAAGAAAGGAGAATCATTAAAGTTATGTAACAGATAATACTACATTTCAATGCATATTTTCACTTAGAAAAATATAAAAAGGTAATAGTTAGTGATGGAAACTGTCATTTTAACGAATAAAACATACTCTATCAGAAATCCATTTAACTAACGAGAGTTCTGGTATTGAAAGAAAATAAATTAAATTTTACGATAAACCTCATCAAACGGTACCCTGCACCGTTCTCCCCAAATTCCTTTATTTCCATTCCGTATTCCGCAGGGAATAACCATGTTTATTTCCGCACCATGAGGTAAGTTCAATGCTCTTTTAAGCCGACGACTATCCAGACCTTCTAAAGGACAAGTATCATACCCTTCGTTTGCCATAGCAATCATAAACGTTTGAGCGGCCAGCGCACAAGATTTATGGGCAACCACGCGCATATCATTCTCGGAAACTTCGAGCATCATCGGACGAAAGATACTAATAATATTAGCCAAAAGTTTTCTGAACAATCCTAAAATCCCAAAAAACCGAGCATAAACAAACGGCATTAATGTCCCGTAGTACAATTCCCGGTCTTTTATGCGTTTAGCCTGACGTTCTTTCGGGCTATTACGACGAATATTTTCCCGTTCGAACTCTAGTACAAACTGTGCGTGCTTCCGATACCAATCCCGACGCACAACAAAAACAACTATCTGCGGAGCAGTAGACGCAGCTTTCTGGCCAAGGCAATCTCTTGAAACCTCCGCCAACAATTCAGGCTGCGTAATATGGTAAAATTCCCATAACTGCATGTTGGAACTATTAGGAGCCAATGTTGCCAATTCCAAACAATGTTTTACTTTTTCCGTATCTATTGGCTTTTCTTTATCATACGCTCGTACAGCGCGGCGATAATTGAGAATTTCATCCAAATTCATAGTACTATTTTTTTTTTGATTCAAAAACTTTTCTAGCTTTTCCACTTAAATCTTTTCTTTACTGGTTCGAGCCTTCTCATCCAATTGTTGCATGAGTACTTCTGCCATTTCTTTAGAACTAAAGGGGTCTTGTCCTGTAATTAAATTATTACACACAATCACTTTTGAAGTCATAGGAATTAATGCCTTTTGGTAATCGGCTCCCCTTTCTTTCAACAAAGCTTCCAGATTAAAAGGAACTTCCTTTTTCCGTCTAGCGAGACTTTCTTCAAACCAGCTAAACCCTGTAATCTCTTTACCTTTAATCAGGTATTCACCATTAGATAGTTTAACATTGAGCAACCCGCTTACACCATGACAGATAGCGGCTACTATTTTATCGCTTTCATAATGGTCTTTAACAATCGTCTGTAAAACAGTATTATTCGGAAAGTCGTACATTGCACCATGTCCGCCCGCTAAATAAATGCAGTCGAACAGTTGCCCTACCACCTCCCCTAAACCTTTTACATAGTGGAGCATATCTCGGAATCCAGGACTTTCCCAATATTCTTTTGATATTTTATCTAAAAAGATTGATTCTAAACTTTCAGGATCAATAGGTACATTTCCTCCTTCCGGATTGGCTATCACTATTTCATAGCCTCGTTCTTTTGCAGAATGATAGATATGAGTAAACTCACTCAGCCATAATCCGGTGGGGAGGTTTTCATTAGCAAAAGAACTGGTTCCGGTAACTACTATTAAAATCTTTCGAAGATACATATCTGATCAATTTTATATTAATACAAAACTAGAACATCTTTATAGATTGTTTGTTTCCCCGTTGACAGAACCTTTAACATAATCTGCAAATATAATAGATATATCTACCTTACAGCATAAAACTTCAAAAAAATGAAATCGTTCATCTCCGCACTATACGTCATCAAAATGGTATGGTATGATATGACATTTTTAAATAGAAAGAAAATAGAGAAAGGTTATAAAAAGAAAAGGAGAATAACCTAATAACTAAGAATAAATAATGCATTTTTAGTCGCATTCTAAATAATTGACAGAGAGTTTTAGCGGAAAATACAATAAAAAAAGACATTCGAAAAAGCCATTAATATAAGCACTTTTTCGGATGTCTTTTTATAAGTCTCTTACTATAAGAGTAATTTGCGGTGCGTACGGTACTTTAACCTACAAATTTGTAGAATATCACAAAATCGTAACTATCTACTAATAAACAGCTTATTACAATGGTATAGTATTATAAAATATCACTTAAAATCTTTTGCTATCTCAATAATTGGGTGTATATTTGGGTGCTAATTTAATTATACCCGAATATGAATATCAAGAGAAACATCATCTTTTCTTTGGAAAGCCGGAAGAAGAACGGCGTACCAATCGTGGAGAATGTGCCTATCCGTATGCGCGTGATATTTGCCAGCCAGCGCATCGAGTTTACAACGGGCTACCGCATCGATGCAGCCAAATGGGACACCGACAAGCAGCGTGTAAAGCCGGGCTGCACCAACAAGCTGAAACAAAGCGCATCCGAAATCAACACCGACCTGCTGCGCTACTACACAGAGATACAGAACATCTTCAAGGAGTTCGAGGTTCAGGGAACCATGCCTACCACCGCACAAGTGAAGGAGGCTTTCAACAGCCTGCACAGCGAAAAAAGGGAGGAGGAACAGCAGAAGCCCCTGACGTTCGCACCTATGGAGGTGTTCGGGGAGTTCATCAAGGAGTGCGGGACACAGAACGGCTGGTCTGACGCCACCTATGAGAAGTTCGCCGCAGTAAGGAAACACCTTGAGAAGTTCGACAAGGAGCTGACCTTCGAGGCACTGGACGAACCCAAGCTGACAAGCTACGTGAATTTCCTCAAGGACGTGGAAGGCTTGCGCAACACGTCCACCATGAAGCAGATAGCCTATCTGAAATGGTTCCTGCGGTGGTGCACCAAAAAGGGGTACTGCATGAACAGCGCCTACGAGAGCTTCAACCCGAAGCTGAAAAGCGTCCAAAAGAAGGTCATATTCCTCACATGGGAAGAACTGAACAAATTGAAGAACTACAAGATACCCCCGACCAAGCAGTATCTCGAACGGGTAAGGGACGTCTTTCTGTTCTGCTGTTTCAGCGGGCTGCGCTATTCGGACGTGTACAACCTCAAACGGAGCGACATTCGGGACGGGTATATAGAAATCACCACCGTAAAGACTGCCGACCGCCTTGTCATCGAACTGAACAACCACAGCAGGGCGATACTTGACAAATACAAGGACGTGGAGTTTGAAGGACACAAGGCGCTCCCGGTCATCAGCAACCAAAAGATGAACAACTACCTAAAAGAACTGGGGGAACTTGCGGAAATCAGCGAGCCGGTAAGCGAGACCTACTACAAAGGCAGCGAGCGTATAGACACCATTACACCCAAATACGCCTTGCTGGGCACCCATGCCGGAAGACGGACATTCATCTGTAACGCTTTGGCATTGGGCATCCCCGCACAAGTGGTGATGAAATGGACGGGGCACAGCGACTACAAGGCGATGAAGCCCTACATAGACATAGCCGATGACGTGAAGGCGAACGCCATGAGCAAATTCAACCAACTGTAACTATCACACTATGGAAGAAAGAATAACATCAATGATACCCCGCTACGGGAAACTCAACAAAATATATACCGAAATAATGTCCGGCGGCAGTTTCTCTTTTGAGAAGCAGCAATTCATTTCCGATTTCTACGAACAGTACGGGGACACGCAGACATTTGAAACCGCCCTCATCAGCCTCATGCTTGAAATGGACGCCGCACACTTCTCCATATTGCTGAACAGCCTGAAACGTGAGATTGAGAGCAATATCTCGACTTACAACGCCTGCAGGGAGTTTTTCGACCGTCTCGATACCGAATACGTCTGCCGACGGCATGAAAGCCGTTTTGACTGGGACATCGACAGACAGATGAAAGTCACAAACGGATATTACCGGGAACTCATGGAAGCCAACGGCTCTTTGGAAGCGGTAGGCTTCAGAGAACACGACCGTCAGGAAGAGGAACTGCTGGAAAGAAGGTACGAACGGTGCAAACGGGAATACGACAAGGAGAAAGCCAAACTGGATGAACTGTACAGGCAGAAGGGGCAGGCAAAGCGGGAAGCCCTGCAATGCCTGAAAAACCGTTGCGGGGACATTTGCAGGCTGGGTGGCTCACTATTGGCAATCCTTGAAAAATACCTGACCGACCCAAAGAAAAAGGAGGGAGAAGAAAAGGAAGCAGCCACCACACCGACAAGCCAACCCGCCTACTTCCCCATGAAACTCTTGTCAGCCGTTTACGAAAGATGCAACGGTGAGCAGTTCGAAGCCGTTTCAGAACTGGACTTCTACGCCAGCATGAACCTGCAACCGTGCGAAGGCAGGCTGAAAATAAGACCGAGGGAGAAAGCCCGTGTATGCTATCTCATTTTCCTTATGGGTGAAACGCTGCCCAAGCCGGACAGAGAGAAATGGAAAGGGGACATCATGAACCTGCTGGGAATAGACGATGCATACTACAAGTCCAAATACAAGGCACCCGTTCCCCGTACCGATTTAGCCAGTGACAGCAATCAGGAATTCGCCAAGGAAATGCGGTCAATATTCCGATAGTCGGTGATATGTCCCGACACTCCACGACACGACCACTTTTACCACTCAAAATAATTTCCACCACCCTTTATTATCTTCTGATATTTAGTGAGATAGCGTGAAACCACAATCACGCTATCCACATCCTTACCACCCGTACCCGGAAGTAACTTTGCACTGTTCGAACGAGGTAAAAAGCCCATGCGCAGGGCTTGCAGTACAAACGTTAATTCATTCTGATATGGAAATTAGAGACCTTTTATCAAAGCCCGTATGGCAGATGACGGGCGAAGAGTTCATATTCCTGAACCGCCATGCCTTGCAGGGGAGCGAAACGAAGCCAGCCCAGCCGGCAGCCGACAAGGACAAGAAATACGTGTACGGGATAGGCGGCATAGCCCGGCTGTTCGGGTGCAGCATACCCACAGCAAACCGCATCAAGAAAAGCGGGAGGATAGACAGAGCCATTACGCAGATAGGACGCAAAATCATCGTCGATGCGGACATGGCACTGGAACTGGCAGGACGCAAAAGCGGGGGACGCAGATAGGGAGGTGCGGTATGGACAACAAGGAAAGAAACATCACGCCCGAAGAGGCGGTAATCCTATGGCAAGCCTCACGGCTCGACCTTTCGGACGAATACGAGAAGGCACCCGAAATCCTGAAAGTGCAGGGCTCCGTCATCGGCACACTGGGGAATTTCAGCGCGTCAATCGGAAAAGCCAAGAGCAAGAAGACGTTCAACGTCTCCGCAATCGTGGCGGCTGCACTGAAAAACGGGACGGTACTAAGCTACACGGCTGAACTGCCCGAAAACAAGCGGAAAATACTCTATGTGGACACCGAGCAAAGCACCTACCACTGCGCAAAGGTGGCAAAACGGATATTGCGCATGGCGGGACTGCCAGCAGACAGAAACCATGAAGACCTTGAATTCCTCGTCCTAAGGAAGTACACGCCCGAAGAGCGCATAGCAATCGTGAGGGAGGCAATCTACCGCACCGAGAATATCGGGCTGGTAGTCATTGACGGAATACGGGACATGGTGCACGACATCAACAACCCCGGTGAGTCCACAACGGTAATCTCCTATCTGATGACATGGACGGGGGAAAGGGGCATCCACATCCATACTGTCCTGCACCAGAACAAGGGGGACGAGAACGCAAGGGGTCACATCGGAACCGAGCTAAGCAACAAGGCGGAAACCGTGCTGCAAGTGGAGAAGGACGAGAATAACCCCGACATAAGCAAGGTCAAAGCCGCACACATCAGGGCGGTGGACTTCGAGCCGTTCGCATTCCGTATCAATGGGGAGGCACTGCCCGAACTGCTGGACGGCTACCGGTTCAAGGAGAAGGAGCCGGGCAAAGGAAGGGGGAAATTCGACCCCAACAAGGACATCAGCGAGCAGCAGCACCGCATCGCACTGGAAGCCGCATTCACCCTGAAAGACGAATACGGCTACAAGGAACTTGCGGGAGTATTGAGGGATGCCTACGCCTCTGTGGGCGTCATACTTGGCGGAAACAGGGTGACAGACCTCATTACCCTATTGAAGAACAAACGGATGATAGTGCAGGAGAACGGCAGGAAATACACCTTCAAGCCCGATTTCCACTATTAGCGGTATGGCATAGAAACCACTTTACTTTAATCACGTACCATATATATACGGAAATAAAGTAAAGTGGATATAACCCGTAACATATAGAGAGGTACGGGCGAAAACAAAAAAAGATGTTCACACCGCCTGACAGGAAAAACAGCACGGGCATGACAGCCCGGAAACCACTTTACTTTGGTCAGGGTGCATATATATAGCGAAATAAAGTAAAGCGGATGCAGCCCGCAGCATGCAAAAGGCACGGGCGAAAACCAAAAACAATATCCACTTAAACAGAAACCCACATGAATACGAATGAAGTGAAGCGGATACGCATAGAGGAATATCTGCACAGTCTTGGCTACAGCCCGGTAAGACGGCAGGGCAATAGCCTATGGTACAAGTCACCTTTCAGGGACGAGGGCGAACCGTCCTTCAAGGTGAACACCGAACGCAACCTATGGTATGACTTTGGCGCGGGCAGGGGCGGGAACATCATCGCACTGGCACAGGAGCTCTACGCATCCGACAGCCTGCCCTACCTCTTGGAAAGGATAGCGGAGCAGGCACCAAACGTGCGCCCGGTCTCCTTCTCTTTTGGCGGGCAACCTTTCTCCAAACCGAGCTTCCGACAGTTGGAGGCGGTGCCGCTTTCTTCCCCCGCCCTATTCTCCTATCTGCGGCAGAGGGGGATAAATACGGAACTGGCAAGAAGAGAATGTTGCGAGGTGCGCTATCAAACCGACGGCAAGCCCTACTTTGCCGTCGGTTTTCCCAACCGTTCGGGAGGCTACGAGATACGCAACAAATTCTTCAAGGGGTGCATCGCACCGAAGGACATCACCCACATACGGCAGGAACAGACGAAGGAGACCTGCTACCTCTTCGAGGGCTTCATGGACTACCTCTCCTTCCTCACCCTTCGGCTGGAAAGGTGTCCCGAACGCCCCGAACTTGACGGGCAGGACTACATCGTGCTGAACTCGACTGCCAGCCTCTCCAAAGCAATCCACCCACTGGGCGATTACGAACACATCCATTGTTTCCTTGACAACGACAAGGCGGGAACGGAAGCCGTTCAGGAACTGCGGGAGGAATACGGGATGCGCATACGGGACGCATCGCACATATACGGAGGCTACAACGACCTGAACGACTTCCTTTGTGGCAAACGGTCAGGACAAGCGGAACGGTGGCAGGAGAAGCCGGAACCGGAGAAAAGGCAACGGCAGGCAGGGAAACCGGAGAGGAAAGGCAAAGGCATCAGGATGTAACCGCACATGCCAACGGAAGGCTTTTAAAAAAGCCATAGCTCATTAGGGCTTTTTCTTCACGCAATGCAAGCATTGCTAAAAAAGCCCCAATGAGCCATAGGGGCGCTGCCCCTTTGGAAACCCCGTGAGCCATGCGGCATGGAAGCAAGGCAGGGGAAGTATTAACCGAAAAATGTATTACAGTTATGGGATATGCAGTTTTGCATTTGGAAAAGGCAAAAGGTGCGGACGGCGCAATGTCCACGCACATAGAGCGCACCGTACACCCGAAGAATGCGGACAGAACACGAACGCACCTGAACCGGGAACTGGTGCAGTTTCCCGAAGGGGTGAGGAACCGTACGCAGGCGATAGCGCACCGGATAGAGACGGCAGGTATCAAACGCAAGATAGGTACCAACCAGGTAAGGGCAATCCGGGTTCTGCTCACCGGAAGCAACGAGGACATGAAACAAATGGAAGCGGACGGGCGACTTGACGGCTGGTGCAGCGACAACCTGCAATGGCTCCGGGAAACATACGGGGAGCGGAACCTCGTGTCGGCAGTCCTGCACATGGACGAGAAGACGCCGCACATACACGCCACTATCGTACCGATAGTGACCGGGGAGCGCAGGAAAGCCAGACAAGACGAACAGAACGGGAAGAGGAAGTACAGAAAGAAGAACACGCAGGATGTGAGGCTGTGCGCTGATGACGTCATGGCAAGGCACAAGCTGAAACACTATCAGGACACCTACGCCCAAGCCATGGGCAAATACGGCTTGCAAAGAGGAATAGACGGTTCGCTGGCAAAGCACATACCGACCTCGCAATATTACAAGGAACTGGTAGAACGGCAGAACAGCCTGCAGGAGAACATCGAAAACCTGCTGGGGCTGGAAGAGGAAGCGCAGAAGAAGCTGAAAAAGGTCAAGGGAGAAATCAACGTGCAGAAGATGAAGGGTGCGGCGGTGAACGCAACCACAGCCATAGCGGACGGGGTGAGTTCTCTTTTGGGCGGCAGCAAGGTCAAGAGGCTGGAAGCGGAGAACGAAAATTTGAGGCGGGACATTGTGGATCTGCAAAAGCAGGTACAAGCCGAACAGAGGGAGCAGATAAAAATGGAGAACCGCCACAACAGCGAGATAAACAAGATAGACCGGAGCTACCAGCAAAAAATCAGGGAATACGACAACAGACTGGAACAGATAGACACCTATTTCCCTATCGTGAAGGAACTGCTGCCCATAGCCGAACAATGCCGGGAAGTGGGGTTCACCGAGGAACTGACAAGGCGGATTGTCAGCCTGCAGTCCGTAGAGTTCAAGGGCAGGCTCTATTCGAAGGAGCACAAGGAGAAGTTCAGAACGGAGCACTCAACGGCAACCGTGGAGAGGAACCCGCAGGAGAAGGGAAAATTCCGGCTGTGCATTGACGGCATACCCATACTCGAATGGTTCAAAATGAAGTTTCAGGAAATTAAAGAAAAACTGGGGGTAATCCACACCCAAAAAGAGGAAAATACACCCAAAAGGGGATTGAGAATGTAATCACTAATATTTTTGCTTTTTTCCTTGTACCTTTCCAAGAAATTGTTTACATTTGGAACAGTAACTTAAAATATAAGACCATGAAAAAGTTATTTTATTACACCATTGCATTAGCGGTTATTGGTACTATAACAGCTTGCTCGGATGAAGTGTTCGACAATGATAGTACAATTGAAAACACTGAAAAGAAATTGGATGAAAAATCCATTTCGAAGTACACAACGAATTTAAATAGTTCATTTGAATCTTTATCGGTAACAAGGGGAACGGTTTATGAAACATATCCCTATTATTATGGTGGTTGCTTTATTGATGACAATAGAAATATTGTTATATTGTCGAAAGAAGATAGTGAAACAGTACGACAAGATTTAGTCCACAGAATTGGCACAAATAATTTTTTAATTCAGCCATGCACATATTCATACAATGAATTAAAGGATGTGTATAGACGAATACAAAATTTTTGGCTGAATGATACAAATGATGAAATATGTAATCGTATTACATTAGTCTGTTTTGGAATCAATGATGTAACTAATACCGTTGAAGTTAATTTATTAAATTGCTCGGATGACAATATCGAACTTTTTAAAAATAATATTTTAGATTCTCCCATGATATCGTTTGCAAAAGCACATGGCGAAATTGAAATCACTATGGATATTAATCCTGCCGCAGAGATTAGAAGTAACGGACATGCCGCTTCTGTAGCTTATCGCGCAATGAAATCTGGTGGAAAATACGGTTTTGTTACAGCAGGACATTTTGTGTCTGTGGGGGATACTGTTAAAATAGGAACGATCCCCGTTGCCGTATGTAGAAATTCCAAATACTCAAACGGAACAATTGATGCAGCCTGGTGTGAGGCTATTAATCCACATTCACCTTCTAACATAACCAATATCACTTTTACGGAACTATCAACACAGACGGTAGCAACTCCAGGAGTCAAAACTTACGTTTACATGGAAGGGTTTAAAAGTGGTTTTCAAAGAGGTTTAGTACAGAGAGTTGATATATCGGGCAAATACAAAATAAAAAATGCAGCAGGAGTAGAAATAGACAGCTACAAAATTATTCATTTGGTAGAAGCAACATATCCTTGTCAAAAAGGTGATAGTGGTGGTGTCGTATATATGGAAGATGATAAAAATTCCATTGCAGGTGTGCATAGTGGTGGAGGTAACGCCCTTTCAAGCACACAGTATGCTATGGGGTATTTTGTTATGGCAAAATACGTAAATAATGAATTTGGAATATATTTATACTAATCAAAGCAAATAGTGGCATAATTGGCTTATGCCACTATTTTTTTATTCATTATGAAGACATTAACTTTGTATCTTATTGGAATAATAGCTTTTCTCCCGATTACAAGCAATTCCCAAATACTAAATAAAGATTCAATCGCTTTTGTTCATTCACATGGACAAATTGACGAAAATAACCCCTTAAGTATTTCATTAGCCAATACATTGTATCGCATATCAATAAATGCTAAAAACAAGAAATACCCCTCTTTTTATGGTGGTGCATATATCAAAAATGACAGTATAACACTCTTAATAGCACAAAAAGTACCTTACATAGAACTTGACAATATTATAGTGCATTCTTGTCAAAGAATAAATTTAGACAAATGCAATTTCTCTTATAGAGAATTGTTAACTGTTAGCAGCTTGTTAGAGAAGTTATTTTTTTCAACTTCAAAAAAAGAAACAAGAGATAAAACAGTTGGCTGGCAATCTTTCTATCTATCCATTCCTGACAATAAAATTATCATTAGATTATACGAATGCACAAAGGAAAAGATTCAGTTATTCAAAAAATATTTTTGTGACTATCCTATGTTTCAGTTTGTCAAAGCTGATGAATACATACATATCTAAACAAATATTATATGAATATTTTGTTATATATATTGGTGTTTTGCACATTTGTTATTAGCTGTACAAATAAGTCCAAACAAGAAGCCTCCCAGGCTCCCATAAATAACACAGTCGGAATAAATGATACGCTGGGACTTTCTTTAAACCCCGAATTTCCTGTTTATTCTACCGAATAAAAGCAGGTGACTTTCGTATTGCACAATAATAGCAGTACGCATATTAGTGTAGGAGGGAGCTATAGTTACACCTATGAAGATGAAAAAGGAATATGGAGGGATGTTCCAATGCAACTCATTGTATTTATGGAAGAAATTATCGTATGGAATGGAAGCAAGGAGTATATTAACGCAGAACTGTTTCAACATACGCCCGGTCGTTATCGTTTCTTTTATGAAGTAAGAATATGGCAAAGAATATACTTTGATGACTGAATTTCAGTTGTTAGATAATATGCCAGAACTTTTCACAGGACACTCCAATTATCAATTAAAAGATACTTTATTGGCACCGGAAGAAGAAATTGTTGAGCAACCAATCTATAATGTAATCGACCAAATGCCCGAATTTCCTGGTGGCATGGATAAATTGTTACAATTCATCAACGATAATATGCAATATCCAACCAAAGCCCAAATAGAAGGAAACAAGGAAGGGTTATTGTTCAATTCATCGTAGATGAAGACGGCTACATTATAAAAATATAGTGAGAAGTGTTGAGCCTTCTTTGGATAAAGAGGCCTGCGTATCATAAAAATGCTTCCTCAATGGAAGCCCGGCACACTGAAAGGGAAAGCCGTAAAGGTGAAATATACAGTTCCGGTTACTTTTAAACTCAAATAATAATAACTATGAAATATTTATTACTCGTATCATTAATGATATTTTGTTCTTGTCATTCCGGCTCTTCTAAGAAAGGGACAGAAGACCAAAAGGATAGTATTTGTTTGCAAAAAGAGCTATATGCTTTACATCAGTATGTGGATAGCATTATTAAAATTGACACCATTTTGCAACAACGTTTTCATTGTTTTGGAGCCGGACTAACCAAAGATAAAGTATCTATTGATTTCCAAGATATACCGGAAGATTCTTTTGAGGTTTTTAAATCGGCATTCAAGAAAGAAATTGTTGACTCTCCATTATTGGAGTTCAACATAATGACAGATTTCACAACGGATATTGAAATCATTCCGATGACAGAAACTAAGCAACCGTCGCAAACAGCATCTTTTGTGTTACAACCTATCCCTCGCAAGATTCCGACTGGAGAGCCTATCAGCCCTGATTCACTTTCTATGCAGGCTGAATATAATTATTACCCACTATCAACAACGGAAGTTAAAATAATCATAACAAATCGCTCCCATAACGAGTATAATTGCGGAGAAAAATATAGTCTTGCTTATTACAACGAGAAACAGAACTCTTGGATCTCCCTACCAACCAACCCCATAGTCAACGATATTTTATGGATATTCCCATCGGAACATTCAATCCATGAACAGACAATCAAGCTTTATACTTCCGAGGTGCCCAATCGTGTAGGCAAATATCGCATCTACAAAGCATTTAACAGAAACACAAAAGTAGCTTATGCAGAATTTGAACTTGTCTCATCAAAAGAACACCGAAAATTACTTGATAAAATAATACAATATAGTGAGAATCATGCGAAAGCACGGGTTATAGTGAATCTCAACTCTTGGGGATTTAAAGAAAATGACACCTTGTATATGAACTGGAAAGTTAATTCTGCGGAGTTGAGGAATGAGTTCAAACAAAAAGTACTAAACTATTCCACAATAATGGTAAATGACGGAGAAGAGGATGTAGTTACCTATTTTAACAACCCCATGTGTACAGATACATTTGGAATCAAGATGTACGCCGAGAAAGAGGTATATCCAGTGAATATGGAATCGGTAACGGTAAGAATTGTAAATCGAAGCGGGAAAACAATAACCACGGGAACATGGTATGCAGTGTTGCAGAAAGAAAAAGGTGATAAATGGATTTTTATGCCAGGGGCAACAGTCTGGGCTCCTGTCGCCCTATCAGTTCAACCGAATACAATCCATTCGTTTTCAGCCAACCTTTATCCGTCACTCAATGCTATTATGCCCGGCGTATATCGTATAGTGAAAAAGATAGAAATCGGAAATAACTGTCACGACTGGTATTTTGCCGCAGAATTCCGGATTGGAAACGATACAGAAAAGCAGGATGATGTTATGCATAAGGAGCCTTCTTCAAAACCCTTGTCTGAAATGGCAGAAGAAACGAATATGGATATTGCTTATGAGGTAGTGGAAAAAATGCCTGAATATCCCGGAGGAATGTCAGCTTTATTAGATTTTATACAAAATAATTTGCAGCATGACAAAGCAAATTCCAAGCAACGTGTTATTGTACAATTTATCATTGATAAAGAAGGTAATATTGACAAACCTATTATATTGAGGAGTATAAATCCAGAGTTGGATAAAGAAGCCTTGCGGGTAGTCGGTCTGATACCCCAATGGAAACCAGGCAGACAGAACGGGAAAGCGGAAAGAGTAAGATACACTTTACCTATAACGTTCAATCCTTCTATCACAAGGTCTGATGTGATTAAATAAAAAATACCCAATTTTACTTTTGTGGGTGTAAAACTGGGTGTTTTATTTTTAATTTGCTGATAATTAGTGTTTATTGCGGTGCGTACGGCTCTAAGCCCAAGATATTCAAATATAATCAACTGTTATCACATTTTCATAAGTAGCCGAATATTCGGGATTTTACGCTATTGGTTGGGTACAACCGTACCCAAATAGTAAAGCCATTTTCGGGTACTTTTTCGGGTTTTCTATTTTTTGCTATTGCCCTTTTCTTCTTCGGAAAAGGTATCAAATTTAGACATGTTTTCCTCTTTAACCGCATCCACTATTTTTATATACGGCTTCATTGCCTTGTAATCACTATGCCCCGTCCATTCCATAATAACATTAGTTGGAATACCCAACCTTATAGCATTGCAGATAAACGTCTTTCTTCCGCTATGCGTAGTAAGAAGTTCGCACTTCGGCAAAACATTTTCATAACGTTTGTTCCCCTTGAAAAACACTATTCTAACGGGTTCTTTTATTCCAGCCATTTCGGCAGCTTCTTTAAGGTATTCGTTCATTTTCGCATTGCTGATAACCGGAAGGGCTAACCCTTTGGGGAATTTGATGTTTTTGTATTTGTTAAGTATTTGAAGCGCGTATTTGTTCAGTTCTATATGCAAACGGTCTTCGGTTTTCAGAGTAACGATGGATATAAAAGGTTTGTTTGTTGTCCGTTTGACATCGCAGGGACGTAGCCGGGCTACATCGGAATAGCGCAACCCAGTAAAGCAGCAGAAGCAAAACACATCACGTACGCACGACAAAGAACTGCGGTTTTCCGGGAATTGATATTTTAGAAAGTGTTGCAGTTCTTCCCATGAAAGGAAGATAACTTCTTTGCAGTCTATCCCCTTGAAACGCGGTTTATATTGTTCATGCAAAAGCCCATTATAGTAGCCGTTATTACAAGCCCAACGGAGAAACCAACGTACATAACTCATATACTTGCTTACGGTCGTATTCATTTGCCCCGTATCTTGCAGGTATTTAACAAAGCCTTGTAAGTTTTCCTTCGTTAGTAGATTTAGTATTTGCTGTGGCATATATGCGTATAGATGCTTACGCAAACTGCTAAACTTCGTATAAGTAGCCGGAACCCAGTTATTAGCCGTACCAGCTTCTACTACAAATTTGTCGAAGACCGTGAAGAAGTCCGGCGTAACGTCCTTCTTCTTCCTTCCGGTTGCTTCATCAAAAGCTGCCTTAAATTCTTTCGCAGTTGGCGTTCTGCGGTTGTCAAGTTCAAACCGGGTTAGGACTTCTTCAACAATAGAAGAAAGGTTTGTTAGAGCGCGATTTATTTCGCCTGCCGTTTGGTTGAAACTATTCTTTGCGCCGACTTTCACGCAGGCGTTATTATTATCCCACTTTTCCGCGTCTATTACATAGCCGGAACGTAAATCTACACGAATACCAGCAAAAGACACCCGTAAGCGTATAGGCACGTTTTCCGTTAGCCTATCCCCTTCCGTTCGCGGCGATAATTGGTACTTAATAGAAAACTTCATTATTCGATAAGCATTTTACCGCGCCCGGTTATAAGCCAGCGTGAGGAAATAGGATAATTAACGACCAGCGAATAAATCGCTTCTACTTCTATATTCTTGTAGCGTGATTGGTAGCCGGGCTTCGGAGAAACGCCATAAGTAAGCCGCATTTCCCTATAACGTGGCGCACTCAAATCGTAAAGCGTACAAAACGCCTCCAACGCGCTAACCTTACCCAAACTAACAATCGCTTCAATAGCTTCAAAGAAACGACGGTTTATCCCATCGCTTATAGGCGAAGGTTTAGCTATTGTACGGGGCATAAATTCGCACGTTTAAGGTCAGACATCATTTTATTATATTCCCCTTCCGGTATTCGGGCACATTCATTCCCGGACAAATAGGCAGCTTCCAACGCGTCAAACACAACCGCTGGAATAAACGGGTACAAAGCCCGATTACTATAAAACTTATCTACATTTACTTCTACCATATAGCTAATAGTTATTTTTGTTGATTTTTCAATTTAAGCGCATTTCGTTCCAAAATGGTATAGTTGTAAGGCGAAAATAAAATAACGCGAAAATGGGCTTAAAATAGCCTTGTTTTCGTATCACTTTAATACGGCGATTGTATGATATTATTATCATATAAGTACGTGCGTGTGATACTATGTTATGGAAGCCTTTTTAGAATTTCGGAACTTTACGACCGAATACTAAACGGCATTTGCACATCCAGCACGTTCTACCGTTTGGGCATTGGCTTTTTTGTTTAATTCTGTAAGGCTTTCTATTGTACGCTGCTGGCTTTCTATAATTGAAAGCAAACGCGCCTTTTCGTTATTAGCTTCTTCCAGCAACTTAGCCAACAGTTCGGAAGAAGGCAACCCGCCCGTATTTTGCCGTTGTTCGCCTTCCTTCTTTCCGTCAGACAACAACATTTCCCCCTGACCCAACAAAAGCCAAAGCGGATTAAGTTCCGGGAAGTGTATGCTAATAGCTTGCATTTTATCCGGTTGAATAGACTTTTTTATAGACATAACATAAGAGGAAGACACGCCAATGCGCCTGCAAAATTCCCTTTCGCTAATATTCAGCGTATCTATAAATTGTTTAAGTCGCTCTTTTACACTTGTTTCCATAAACGTAACTGTTTCTAAAAGTTAAAAATCAGCTTTCAGCTAAAAATATGAACACTTTTAGTTTGCATATTGTATGCTTTTACTATACATTTGCATTGTGTTAGTTGTTCAGTTGCAAAGGTAAGCAAAAAGCGAACACTTAGCAATGACAAAAACACGCTAATTTACAGAAATTTATAAAAGCTATATGATACATACAAGTAAATTCATTAACAGGAACTTCCGCATTAAAGTAAGCGGAATAGACAACGAAGGCAACCGTATTAACAAGCTGGTAGGCGTAAGCGGACTTCTGAAATTGATTGGCGAAACTTTAGCCGATAAGTTTGTAACACGTGCTTTGAAAGCCGGATTAGACAAAGTTAAGTGCTGCCTGCGTAGAGGGCTTCGCATTACTTTCTATGTAAAATAACATAACATTCAGCTATATGGAGAAAGATTTTGAAAGCATTAGAAGCAAGGTTCAGAAACTACAAGCCCTTGCGGAACGCGGTGAGAAAGGCGAAGCCCTGAACGCAAAGCGTTTGTTAGACCAACTATTAGCTAAATACGGAGTTTCGTTGGAAGAAATAGTAGAAGCACAGGAAGAAAAACAGCAGTACACCTTCAACGTAAAGGAAAACGGGTACGGATTTACTTTGTTTACCCAGTGCTATTTCAACGTTACAAACGAAATACGGATGAGATACCGCCAGCGCAGAAGATACGTTACCGTTGAATTAACCAAAATGCAGTACGTAGAATTGCAGGCTTTGTACGATTGGCGCTACAAACAGCTTACAAAGGACATGAAGCGGATGCAAAAGGAGTTTACGGAAGCGTACATACAAAAGCATAGGCTATTTGGCAAGCATAGTGACGACAACAACGAAGAAGAACGGGAATTAAGCCCGGAAGACCTGCAAAGACTTTTGCGTATGCTTAACTACATGGATAGCATGGAAGATACCAGCTATTACAAGCAGATAGGTAACGCTTCTTCTTCCGATTAACGTATTACCTTAATACAAATCAGAGGAACTATATATAAGCCAGCGGAAAAGGAATCCCCTTTGTAAAGGCTATAAACCGATGACTGCGGAAACAGACCGCGCGCGGGACGCTACGGGCGTACGAAGGGCGAACCTTCCCCCGCGCACTATGAATTTTAAATTTTACAATTATGGTAGTAACAACAGAAAATAAGAAAAAAAGCAGGGGCTTCCTTAGCGGGTTGAACCAATTACGAGTAGGCGATTACAAAATAGCGGTAACGGAAATAAAAGCTGCTTTGGGCATAAATAACCGGAATAGCTTCTACGCATACCGGGACGGAAAGATAGAGCCTAAAGTAACGCAGGCTAAAGCCGTAGAAGGCGTATTCAACAAATACGGTATAACAGCCAATATTTGGGACGTATGAGGTTAAAGGTAGAACTAAGTAGACGGGAAACCGAGGTAGCGCACTTGCTGGCGTGGGGAGCTTCCAAGAAAGAAGTAGCGGACATACTGTTTATTTCGACCCGCACAGTAGAGAATACAGCCCGGAACATCTACGCGAAAGTAGGTATACAGAAGGCTACGGAACTTTGCGTTTGGTGGTTCTGCACAAAACATAATGTTCCGGTAAGCCTTGACCCGTTGAAACGTACATTCGTAGCGGTAGCCCTTCTTCTAATTATACTCCCGAAGGAACTTACCGGAAACGGCGATTTTTTCAGAGTAGGAAGACGCGCGCAGATAACACGGATTGCCAAAACGACGGGAAGACGCAAAGGCGAAAACGATTATAACCCTTTTGAAGTTTGCAGTTATGACTAAGATTTTTAAAGCCCTCGGCATTGAATTTACGAAGCCGCTAAAGTGGTATAACTGGCTTACCCTTGCTTGGGTCGCCGTTTCCTTTATTCTTCTAAGCATTGACACCGAAACCGCGCCTATATGGGCGGTATTCCTTGTAGTCGCGAATTTCGCCCTTTCGATAAAGGTAGCGGCAAAGACAGTGCCGGACATTAAAGACGACGAAAACAGTTAGACTATGGATGCTAAGAAAAGAATTATAGACCTTACGCTCGGCGAATTTCTGGACGCGATAGGCGAACGTATGGAAGTTTCAGCACAGAAACCGGAAAAGCCCAAATCGGCAAAGCGTTACGTGTACGGCTTGAAAGGGCTTGCAATGCTGTTGGGTTGTTCCAAGACAACCGCAGCGCGGTTGAAGGCTTCCGGACGGATTGATGAAGCGATAACGCAAGTAGGCGCGCTACTGATTATTGACGCTGATTTAGCGTTAAAGCTGGCAGCGGACAACAAAAAGAAATAACTTTTTAAAACACAGCTATATGATTAATAATATTTGGATTAACATTCCCGGCTTTTCTAAATACGAAATAAATAGGGAAAGCAGGCAGATACGAAGCTACTGCCGGGGAGTAGAACCGCGTATATTGAAACCATGCAATAACGCATTGATATTAAAGGCGGATAACGGGGAAAAATACACCGGAAGCCTTAAACGTTTCCTCTATTCGGCGGAAAAGAACATAGACCCGCGCGAGATTAGCCGAAAATACTGTATAGTTGAAACAACCAGCGGGCAGGTGGAACTAATAGACCGTAATACATTCCAAGAACGGATTAGGGAACGTTTGAGAAAGAAAACAAGCGTTTCCAACATACAAGAAGAATATTTGAATGCCATCCAATTTTGCGCGATTGTGTTGCAGGCATACCGAACGGGTGATTTTTCAATGGTAATAACCGAGATTGAAAGCCGTAAAGCAAAAGTTACGGAATACATCATCCGGCACAGAATAGCAGTACAGCCGGAACGCGTACGGGAAGTTTGGGAAACCGTCTTAGACGTAGCTCTAAACTGCATCATAGAGAAGCGCACCTACATAGTAAATCTTACGGGCTACTTGAACAGCATAGCGCGCTCCTATGCAGCCCAAAAGAAAAAATTAGAGAAAATAACCGTAAATCTTGACGCGGGATTTTATTCACTTCAAAAATATCAGTAATATGAGCAAAAAAGCAATCATCAAACGTTTAAGCCTTGCTAATTTCAAAGGCTTGCGTAACGTCGTTATAGACTTTAACGACACAGTTACAACCATAAGCGGACGGAACGGTACGGGAAAAACTACCGTAATGGATGCTTTTACATGGCTTCTTTGGGGCAAAGACAGCGAAGGGAATGTAGATAGCAAATTCGGAATTAAGACCAACGACGCGGAAGGCAATTTTATTCCCGACCTTGAACACGAAGTAGCCGGAACGTTAGAAATAATAGATACCGAAACGGGAAGCGTTGAAACCGTAGAACTTCGCCGCGTATTGGTTGAAGAATGGAAAACAGAGAAGGGAAAGACGGAAAGGAAGTTAAAGGGACACCATACCGACTACTTCTATAACGGAGTCCCATTAAAAACAAAAGGCGAATACGACGAACGTATAAACGCGATTATACCCGAAGCCGTTTTCAAGATGATTACCAACCCCTACTATTTCCTTTCCCTTCATTGGACGGCACAACGTGAAATGCTTTTGCAGATTGCCGGGGGAGTAAGCTACGAAGACATAGCGAAGGGCAATACAGCCTTTGCCACTTTGATAGAACAGCTTAGCGGGAAAACCGTAGAAGACTATAAACGCGAGATTTCAGCGCAAAAGGAGAAGATAACGAAGGAACTGGAAAAGATACCTACACGTATTGACGAAATAACGCGCGCTACCCCGCTGACACCGGATTATGACGCCCTTAATACCGAGAAGGAACAGCTTACAAAAGAATTGAACGACATAGACGAAGCCGCCGCATCAGCAGCGGAAGCCAACCGTATCGCCTATGAAGCTGCCGCTAAGGTACAAACCGCCATAAATGACAAACGTAGCAGCCAGCACGCTTTAGTATTTAAGGCAAAGGAAACGGCAAGGAACGAAGCGTTCAAAAAGAACGAAACCTACAATAATGCCGACCGCAAGTTACAGCAGGTTATAAACGACGAACGCAGCGAAGCCAGCCGTTACCGTAGCGAATACGACCGTTTGACGAACGAGAAGAAACGGACGCAAAGCACGATAGAAGGCTACAAGCAAATGCAGAACGAACTACGCAAAAGATGGTACAAAGTAAACGCCGAAGAATTTACCGCTACGGAAAGCCTTGTTTGCCCGTTGTTCAAGCACGCTTGTGCCGACCCGGTAGCATTAGCAAAATATAATACCGACCGGGAAGCCGCTCGCGAAAAATTCTATGCAGACCGGGAAGAACGCCTTAACAAGATTAATACGGACGGTCAGCGATTAAACGAAATGATAACATCGCAGGAAGAAGAAGCCAACCGGATAGACAAAGCGTTAGCTGAATTGGAAGCCAGCCACACTACCGCCGTAACAAAGGCGAAAGAAGACCGCGAAGCGTTGCAAAAGGTTTTGAATGATAATCCACGCGTAAATACCGAACCGGATATTAACGGAGAAGACCTCCCGGAATGGGTTGCACTTGAAAAAGAAATAAAGGAACTTTCCGAACAGCTTCCAGCCTTCAACGCAGAAGACGCGGCAAGCAGAACAGAGATACGCCAACGGAAAGCCAACCTTACCGCCCGGCTTGATGAAGTAAAGCGTAAGCTAAACCTTCGCACCATTATAGAAGCCAACGAAAAGCGCATAGCCGAACTAAACGGGGAAGCCGCAAAATTGGCGCAGGAACGCGCCGAAATACAAGGATGCGAAATAGTAATAGCCGATTTGATAAAAGCCCGTATGACGGAAGTGGAACGCCGCGTAAACGGATTGTTTAGCCGGGTTCAGTTCAAGATGTACAAAACGCTCGTAAACGGCGAAAAAGAACCGGATTGCATTTGCCTTATTGACGGGGTAAAATACGCGGATAAGAACCAAGCCGGGAAAGTTAATGCCGGGCTTGACATAATAAACACCCTTTGCACATTCCACAACGTTAGCGCGCCTATTTTCGTGGATAACGCAGAAAGTATTAACGAGTTTATCCCGGTTGTTAGCCAGCTTATAAAGTTGGTAGTAACTACCGAAGACTTCAAAGTAGAATAACAGAACATTATTAACCATTTTAATAAACAAATTTATGGATACATCAAAGAAAATCACGTCCTACGAAGACGCTTGTAAAGTTTTGAACATTCAACCGATTAACGAAGAAGTGTTTAACGCTTTCCCGAAGGAAGACCAAAGAAGTATGTTAGCCTACCACAAGCTGACTGTAATAACCCGCGCGCTTAATAACGGCTGGAAACCGAATTGGGACGACCAAAACGAATGGAAGTATTACCCGCTATTCCGCTATGTAAATGCCGGGCTTTCGTGCGTGTATACGCATTACGCGGCTGCGGCTACGGCTGCGTCTATCGGCTCTCGGCTTTGCTTTCCCACGTCCGCGCTCGCGAAATACGCAGCCGAACACTTTGCGGACTTGTACCGTGACTATTATTGCTTTGCTTCGGAAAACGGAGAAACGCAACAAGCGGAAAGCAGCCAAGAAGAACCCCAAAGCGACTTTTTGAAGACCACCACAGAAGTAATGCAAAAGCATTTAGTACCATTCTGTAACGGAAGCAGTTCACGCGGTCTTATCGTAGTAGGTTGCGACACTGATACGAAGGATAAAAATGGCGAAGGAAGTACCGGAGTAATGGTAGGTTTTTGCGGAAATTATGGAGCCATAATAAAGGGATTGAAAGAACTTCTTACCGGAAAGCATTCCGCGCCGATAGTAGAACGAGCAACCCGCGAAATAGCTTTTGAAAAGATGATTAAAGGTGGTGGAATAGACGACTTTTTAAAGGACATAATGAACAACAATTAACTAACGATAGTATGAATACCAACACTTTACCCGCTACCGTATTGGCAGCAAAAGAAAAGTTTGAATTAGCATGCAAAGACGCTTCGGCTTTGCAGATAGTAAGCAACTTCGGTGCGGCATTTACAGCCGTAAACGTAATAGCACTTCTTCGCGAAGCCATGACCGATGAAGTAATGGATAAGGTTTTCATGCCTTTGATGAACACGAAAATAGGATTTCTTACAGACCGAAACGGGCGTGCAAGAAGCGGCGGGCGCGCCCCGCTTCCTCTTTACACCCGTGACATAGTGCGCGATTGCATCATAGACGCGGTTACTATCGGCTTGCTTCCGACCGGAAACCAGTTCAATATAATAGCCGAAAGGATGTACCCCACTAAGGAAGGTTATACTTCGCTTCTTCGCAAGCTGGGCGTAAAATACTTCATTGATACCTCATACGACAAGGGGCAAACGCAGAACTTCGCCGAAATACCCTGCAAAATAAACTATGAGTATAACGGAGAGAAAAACGGCTTTAGCATTATTGCAACCGTAAAGAAGGATGATTACAGCAGTCACGACCAACTGCGCGGAAAAGCCGAAAGGAAGGCTAAGAAAGCCCTATACGAGTATATTACGGGGTGCGACTTCGGCGATGCAGACGAACAGAGCAGCGTACCGATAGTGGATGCGGTAGCCGAAGAAATAAAGGAAGAAGCGAATGCCGCGCCTACTATTGGAGTTATCGACGGGCAACCCATACAAGCCCAGCAGGGACAAACGGCTAAAAGCGAGCCAGATGACCCGCCGCAAGCACGGGAAGGTCGCGGAAGTAATAACGCTAAACCATTGTTCTAAATATGGAATTAACCGTATTAGGTTCAAGTTCAGAGGGTAACGCCTACGTTTTGCAAAACGCGGGCGAAGCCCTTCTACTTGAAGCTGGAATACCATTCAAAAAGGTATTAGCAGCGTTGGGCAACAACGTAAAGAAAATAGTAGGCTGCCTCATTACCCATGAACATGGCGACCATGCCGGGCGTATTAACGAAGTTTTAAACTACGTTGTTCCGGTTTACGCTTCCAAAGGCACGATAGAAGCCGCTAAGATTAATTCTTACTGGCGACCGACCCACATAAGGATGGAAAACGGAAGTTACCAGCATTTACGGCTGGGCGGTTTTACTATCATTCCCTTTCCCACGAAGCACGACAGCCGCGAACCGTTGGGCTTCTACGTCTGGCATGAAGAAACGGGCGGCGTATTGTTTGCTACCGATACTTTCTATTTGCCTTGCACATTTGCCGGGTTGAACAACATATTAATTGAATGCAACTACGACCCGGATATATTGGAACGCAATGTAACAGAAGGTTATATACCGGAAGTATTGAAAGAACGAGTACGGAGAAGCCATTTAAGCTACTATACTTGTTTGGACGCGTTGAAGGCTAACGACCTAACACGGGTTAATAACATAGTATTGATACATATAAGCGAAGGGAACGGCGACGCGGTAGCCTTCCGGGACGGAATAGCAAAAGCCACCGGAAAAACGGTACACGTTGCAAAACCCGGACTACGGATTAGTTTCAACAAAACACCTTTTTAATTGCAAGTACTATGATTAAAGGGTTTTCAGAAGAAACGCAACCGCTGACAGAATACGAAAGGAAAGTAATCCTTCCGATTATTCTTGAAGGCTTGAAAACCAAGATAGGCAAAGCCAACGCGGTAACGAATAAGTATATTATTTCCCGGTTACGTGACAGCTACAAGATAGACGTGGCACGGCTAAGGAAGATAATAAACCACATTCGTACAAATGACCTTCTACCGGGACTTATAGCGACTTCCGAAGGCTATTTCTTGGCTACGACCGAAAGCGAACTTTTGGAGTACGAAGAAAGCCTAAAAGGACGTGAGGAAGCTATAAAAGCGGTACGGTTGAGCATAGCAAGACAAAGGCGCATCCTTTATGAAGATGCGCACAAGCCCAAGCAGGGAACATTATTTTAATATTTATTTTTAATTGACATGAAAAAGATTTGTTTATACAGAAAAGAAAACGAAAACGATAGTTTGCGTTTGCAAGGTAGATATGACGGTATAGAAGAAGCGCAGGACGCTGTAAAGGAACTTACCGAAAGTGAAGGAAACGGTACTATTTTCGATTACTTCTACAAGGAAGAAGATTACGAGGAAATAACCGACCGGATAAAGACCTACGAGGACGCATGTAAAGTATTGGGAGTAGAGCCGATAAACGAACAAAACGCGAAGGCGCAAGGGTTCAGACCGGACGAAATAGCACGCCGCAAATTGGAAACTATTGCCGCAGCACTTAACGAAGGCTGGAAACCGGATTGGAACAATACCGACCAATACAAATACTACCCTTACTTCTATATACAAGAAAACGCGAAAGGCAAAGGTTCTGCCGGGCTTTCGTGCGCGAATACGTATAACGCGGCTTCGAATACGGCTGCGAATTTCGGCTCTCGGCTTTGCTTCTACGCTTCACGTTTGGCACGGTACGCGGGCAACCAATTTACAGACTTATACGAACAAATTTTAATTGAGAAGCTATGACAAAGCAGGAATTAGTGAACTCGGTAGCGGAACAGACCGGATTAAACGGCTACCAAGTAAAGGAAGTATTAGAACGTACATTTGATGTTATTCGGGACGAAGTGACGGGCGGCGATGCGGTAACTATTCGCGGCTTCGGTACTTTTCAAACGAAGCAACGCAAGGCGAAACCAGCCCGGAACATAAATACGGGCGAAACCATATTAGTTCCAGCCCGCAAGGTTGTTGTTTTCAAACCGTCAAAGGACTTTAACGCGGATAAGCTATGAAGCAGAACGAAAAAATACAGACCCGGAAAGACGAAGTACGCTTCAAAACTTCGGACATACGCCGGATAATAGGGAAATACTTGGCAGCAAACGTTTTGCGTACATGGAACGAGGATTTTGTGGACGACGAAACGGGCGAAGTTGTAACCATTGAACGCAACGAAATTTTGTTTGAGCGCGGGAAGTATATAGATAACGATTTGGCGACCGAAATAAATTTCTACTTGCAAAGCAATGACGTAAAGGAAGTAGAAGTAAGTAACCAGCGAAGGCTCGCTTACGAAAACAAGCGAACCAGTCTTTACCCGTTCAAGATTTCCGCTACCATTGGCGGCAAGCGGCATAACTTTATATTGCAGGCGCAAAACATAGTCAAAGCCTATGAGGTTGCGACCGACTATATAGAGCTGAATTTTACCCAACCGTTCGACATCGTTGGCATAAAGTTGATGGATAGGGTTATAATCCTTAACGACCGACTGCGGAAGCACGTGGAAGCGCAGGAAGGAGCAAACGAGGAAGGCGAAGAAAGCAACGACGGGGAAGAACAGCGCAATGACACGAAGTATTATAAGGTTGAAGCCGACGTAGCAATACAATCGGAAGACGAAGAAGAACCGAATAAGCAGAACTACGATTTTGTTGTAAAGACGCGCGACGTAGATACGGCTAAGGTAGTCATTACCGCATGGATAAACAGCAGGATAAAAGAACGCATAGAGAAAGAAAACGACGAATGCAAAGTAGTGGATATTTCCATACTTGCGGCTTCGCCTTTCGCTTGCAATGCGATTGTAGAAAAAGCCTTCTGTTTGGCATATAAAGACCAAGAAGAAAGTTATTAACTAACCGGGGCGCGCCTTCGGGCGTGCCCCTTAAATATATCTATCATGGGCGATAAAAATTCATTCGTATTATATATGGATTTGCTTTCAGTGCTTGATGAACTCGATGATGAAGAAACGGCTATGTTGTTCCGCGCGATTAGAGCCTACAACCAATTAGAAAGCGAAAACGAGGCTATACGGACGAAGGCGGTGGAAGATTTGGAAGCAATGACGGCAAACAAAACCGTTAGGATAGCATTTGCACCCATCCGAAAACGTCTTGAAGCTGATAACAAGCGTTACGCGGAAACAGTGCAGTTGAATAAAGCTAACGGCAAATTAGGGGGTGCACCTAAAGGTAATCAGAACGCACGAAAGAAGAAAAAGAATACGGAAACCGAGGAAACAAGCCAAAACAACCCAAACAACCGGGCGGTTGATTTTTCAACCGAAACAACCGAAGGGTTGAAAAAACAAGCGAAAACAACCGAAAACAACATTGATATGATATGTAATGATATTGATATGATTAATAAATATCCTTCTCCTGCTCTTCTTGATGGTGTGCGCGAGAGAGAAAGCACAAACGGCAAGGAAACCGAAAACCGTAAGTTCCTAACCGAATTTTTCAGCGAAAACAAAAGGGCGCAGATAGAAACCATTTGCATGCAACTTTATGTCACTCCCGAACGATTGCGCAAGGAAGCCGAAGAAGTTATAGATGAATGGGAACTAACCGGAGATACCCACATAAATTATACCGAATGGGCGCGGCATTTGATTAATCATCTAAGAATTAAAATAAGGAAAGACAATGGGAACAACAGAGAACAAAAAGCAGGAGCAACCGATACAACGAATAGATATAGCGGCATTTGCGAACCTACTACGCAAAAGAAGCCCCGCCGTAGCACGCTTTAGGATTGACCGTTATACGCAGGACGTACCCGCCATGCTACGCGAATGTTACCGTTTCCAAGTTGAAAACCGGGGTTATACCTACCAAGAAGACGAAGCGACAAGGCAACACCTTACAATGGCGGCGCGTTGGCTTGTTGGCGAAAGCATGAAACCGGGGTTATTCATGTACGGAACACCCGGATGCGGAAAGACAACATTAGCGCGTGCAATTTCCCAGCTAATAAACACGATTTACCACAGCGATATATCGTTTGAGCGTAAAGGTGTTTCCTTTATTCCAGCTTCCGCACTTACAGAAGCAGCAAAAGGCGAAAAGCAGGAACTTTTAGCGGATTTGAAGAATACCGAGCTTCTTTGCATTGATGACGTAGGGACAGAACCAGCAAGCCTAAAGGTTTGGGGAAACGAGGTTAGCCCGTTGGTAGATTTGCTATACCATCGTTACGACCGCCAGCTATTTACGATTATAACCTCAAACTTGGAAGGCGACGAAGATATAGCCAAGCGTTACGGGGTTCGCGTAGCCGACCGATTTATAGAGATGTTCGACCTTATAGGCTTCGATAATTCAAGTTACCGACCAAGACTAACAAGGCTAACATCGCGATAGGCGTACAAATGAACCACGATTTTCAACTATCGTATTTCAGACAGTAAGATGTAAGGGAAACAATATAATAACGCCTTAACGGGCAAAAAAACATAGAAGACATGAAGAAGCACAAAGTTTATATTTCGGGACAGATAACCGGACTTCCGGTAGCTGAATACGTGGAAAGGTTCAGCAAGGCGGAAGCGGAACTTATGGCAAAGGGTTACGAGGTTGTAAACCCATTGCGGTACGAATTAAAGCCGGGTTCGCGCTGGCACGAACAAATGAAGGTGGATATTCGCCTTTTGCTTGATTGCGACGCGATTTATATGCTTTCTAATTGGGAACGCAGCACGGGCGCAGGGCTGGAACTGTACATAGCCGAAGGTTTGGGACTGATTATAAACTATGAGAAACCACCCAAACACCGGGATATAAAGACGGCTATACTTACAGCTATGGGGGTTAGCTTCGCTTCCATTTCAGAAGACAGCCGTAACCGCTGGCACGTTTACGCCCGGATGATTTACGCGCATCATTGCAAAAAACGCGGCGAGAATACCCAACGTATAGCGGAAGAAACCTTACACGACCAAAGTACGATATGTTATTACCTTCGGCGGTACGATAGCGAATACAAGTATAACAAAGAGTTTCGCGCAGCAGCCGAAAAGGTTGCTACCCTATTGAGTAAAAAGTTAAGTGTTCCAAAAGACGTATTAAAATAAGACGGTTTTTCGCTATGAGATTTGCACTAAGAAATAAAAGCAAGCTAATAAAGGCTTTCGGGGAAGACTACTATAAGCTATTGATGAGTAGCTTAACAGCCTTCGCTAAAAGCAACCGGGAAATAGCCGCCTATACCGTTGAAGGGTACACTTACGAATTTATAAACATTCCCAACGTTCAACCGAACGCAGATAGTAATTTTCAATTTGCGATAGTAGGAAAGATGTACGACGTGATACACGTAGCCTATTATAGCGCAATAGGATAAGAAAGACGGCATGGAGCAACTGACATTTGATTTTATTGAGGAAATAGTACCTATACCGGATTGTAGCTTTTTGATGGACGTAACCGGGTTAAGAACCCCTACCGAGGTTGCAAACGAAATGGTAAGGGAAGCACAAGTTTGGCAAGAAAATAATCCGGGAAAAGACGTGATGGACGTTATAACCCCGGAATGGCAAGAATATATTAACCATAAAATTAAACATTTATGTTAGCAGTAACAGTAATAGGAAACATCGGCAACGATGCAGAAATTAAAGAGTTCAACGGGCAAAAGTTTATTGCTTTCAACGTTGCGAGTACAGAACGCTATAAAGACGGACAGGGCAACCAGCACAGCCGGACAACGTGGGTTAGCTGCCTAAAGCCCGGCGAAAGTTCCGTAGTAAGTTATTTGAAGAAGGGAACGCAGGTATATGTACGCGGTAGCCTTTCCGTTAAAACATTCAATTCCGGGAACGGAGTACAAGCGGGTGTTAATTGCCTTGTGCGTGAACTTCAACTATTAGGCAGTAAGCAGGAAACACAAAACGAGCAGCAACAGCCAGCTACTACCAGCACGCCGCCAACCTATACCCCGGCGGGAAGTGCGTCGCCGTTTCCACCAGAAAACGAAAAAGATGATCTTCCTTTTTAAAAATATTCAGCTAACAGAAAAATGAATAGAAAAGAAGAAATAAAAAGATTGCCTTTTGTCGTTTCAGCCTATAAGCAAATTTACCGTTCTGAAAGTTGTTGCGGGATTTGTAATTTGCCTTGGTCGGTTTGCAGTCGTGAACATATAGACATTACCGATAAATACGGGGTGTTCTACGTTTGCCCATATTGTTGGGAAAACAACGATTTACAGACTATTTTAAAAGCGACGACACAAGGTTATTTAAGTCAGTTCCATTCATGCTCTACAGATGAAGATAAGGCGCATTTTCTTGAAGAACATAAGCTGGTTGATATATTGATGAAAACAGAACAGAAATATATATCAACCCATTCTGAAAAACAAGAAAAATAAAGAACTATACAAACTTTAAAAGTAGTAAGACAATGAAACCAAAAAAATTTCAAGAAGCAAACGTAGTTTACGGCGAGGGACAACCCGAATACAAGCCATTGCCAGCACATAAAACGAAAGAAGGGCAGGCTATTTTCTGTTTTGAATTAGACGAAGCGGAACGAAAAAAAATAGCCAAAACGGGCGAATTATGGGTAAGCCTTCTAACCTTCAACCAACCGCTGCAACCCATTTTTATAACTATAAACAAGTCGGATTTATTCATACAGCCCGACGCAACCCAACAGACCGATAATGAAAGCAGTAGTATTATTAAGTAAGAAGTTCTTCCCGGCACATTTCCGGGCAGGCGAAGCAACCGATTTTAAGGCGAAGGTTCTTAACGGTCAAAAGCGGCACACATGCCGATGCAATTATGAGTATTGGAAGAAAAAAATAACCGCCTTGCAGGAAAAAAGCGGTACGTTATGCCTACGACAATGGGCAGACAAACCGTATAGAAGCCCGCAGGAAAGTATTTTAGAAGTTCCGGCTAACATGTGCATAGTTCAGCCTTTGATATTACGAAGGAACGGTTTAAACTTTACCGCAGAAGTTGAAGGACACCCGGTTAAGTTGGAAGATTTGGCGCGTAACGACGGGCTGACACCTTCGGAATTTGCAGCATGGTTTATCCCGGTATTCGATAAGGCGCAGGAAAACGCGCTAACCTTTGCTATTATTCAATTTACAACGTTCAGATATTAGCTTATGGCACAAGAAAAAGGTATCGGCGAAAGTTGGGAGGAAATTGTAAAAGCATACGCAAAGGCAGAACGGGAATTAGGCATAAAAGTGTATTGTGTACTTTGTATTTGCAAGAAGGTAAACGGCAAAAAAGTTGTATTACACCGTTACGACCTACCCCGCGAAATCTTACAGCGGCGACGGTGGGTTATAAATTGGCGCATGGCTAAATTAACGTGTACAGACCCGCGAGCACATATATATGAGACATTGTCTTTTTATGATAAAACAAGCGGAGAAACATACGGCTTTAATTCCGATTTATCAAGACTAACCGCATTGAAGGGGCGAATAACCTTACAAGAAAATAGGATAAAAGACTACATCGAAGCAAACAAAGGTAATTTGTTCTTTGACGAAACCAACGACCCGCAGTTAGTTAAAGTTCGGAGAAAGCTGGAGCGTGCGAGAAAGAACGTAGCCGATGCAGAAGCGAGATTAAGAACAAAGGTGGAACAAAAAATAGCAGGGAAATGAAAGTAAACGGTAACGGTTTGGTAGAGATATACGGCGAAAAGACCAAAGAACGCGGCTTTTTCTGCATGAAGTTGTTAGCCTTCCTAAACACAGAAGCAGAACCGGGAACGGAAGCCTATGCGGAACTTTGGGAGCAACGATTTGACGAAGCCAAGTTAGGGGCTTGCGCCTATCGGAACAAATGTCCGATTTACGCAAGAACCGCGAAGAAGGGAATACAACAAAATTTATTTGCACAGTTATGACCCCAAAGGAGTTTTACGACAAAGTTGTAGAGATGCGGAAGGCACAAAAAGAATACTTCCGTTTCCGCGCACCTTCCGCGCTAAGCAAATCGAAGCAATTAGAAGCCGAAATAGACACGGAAATAAAGCGGGTAGAACAACTTCTAAGCGAGAAGGAAAAAGCCCGGCAAACTTCGCTTTTCGGGGCTTTTGACGAAGATTTATTAAACCGTAGTAGTAACGATTAAAGGCTATTCGATGAAAAGTTACCAATTTGAGGAAATAACATTCTGGCTTTCGCTTATTGCGTGCTTGTTGGCTCACGAAGCAAAAATAGATTGGCTTACAAGAATACTTATAGTAGTCAGCATAGCAAATTTTGCCAGCGCAATAGTGACGGCTTGGATTGATGTAAAACGTAAAAATAAAAATTAGCATTATGGTTAATGTAGAGATTGACGCGCGTATATTGGAAGATAAGAAGTTCAATACGCAGGTAGAAAACATTATAACAGAAACAAGAGAAGCCCGCAGAAATGTACAGATAGGCGGGGCACAGTTAAAATCTTCCCCGGTTATTCGGTTGATGGACGAAGGCAACCTTTCGCTTTCCTTCATCCTTTCGGAGTTCCCGAAGATAGCCAACAAGGAAAGCCAACTATCACGCGGGCAACGCGATGTAGTGGCGAACATTGTTTTTGAAGCCGCCCGACGGGTTGTTTTCCTTAACCAGCAGGAACGCGCCCGAAAAGCAGCGGAAAAGGCTAACGAAAAAGCGGCGGGAAATGACATTTGAGGAAATGAAGGCGATAGCCAATAAGACTACTACCCGGAAAAAGTCCAGGCATATAGAAAGCCAAATACAACAAAGTTGCGTTAAGTGGTTCCGTTTGCAGTTCCCGGAAATTGGATTACTACTTTTTGCAGTACCCAACGGCGGAGCGCGGAACAAACGGGAAGCCGGGATATTGAAGGGCGAAGGTGTTACAGCCGGGGTAGCCGACATGATACTGTTAAAACCTTCGGGCGGCTTTGCTTCCCTTTGTATTGAGTTCAAGACCGAAGAAAAGGGCAGTACACAGCGCGAAACACAAAAGCAATGGCAGAAGGCAGCGGAAGCCGCCGGAAACAAGTATGTTATTTGCCGTTCTTTCGATGATTTCAGAAAAGAAGTAATAAGTTACTTATTCCCGAAAAAATAGGGAGCGTGAAGTTTTGGCGAAGTATTTTAGGGTTTAGCGTATCACTTTAATACGCTAAACCTTTTATTTTTGCAGCAAAACCAAAACGAGGGCAATAACGGGGATTGTTCGCCGGGTCGCGTTACCGCCGTTGTTGGTTTGTTTATTCAGGCTTTACAAAAGCATCATATAGCTGATAGCAACGGCTAAGAGCCGAAGCGGGGCGCGGCGTAAAAGACCACGCCCTTTTTTATTAAAAACGATTTAATATGGCAAAGATTAAAAAGACAAAAATAGAAGACCTTATACCGGACGACTTGAATTTCAACAAGGGTACGCAGTTCGGGCAAAGCATGATAGAAAAAAGCCTGCGCACATTCGGCGCGGGGCGTTCAATCCTGCTCGACAAAAACAACAAGATTATAGCCGGAAACAAGACTACCGAAGGCTTTGCAAGTGCAGGCATGGAAGATGTTATTATAGTCGAAACAACCGGAAACGAACTTGTAGCCGTAAAGCGCAACGATATAGACTTAGATACAAAGGAAGGGCGCGAACTTGCGTTAGCAGACAACGCGACAGCCGCCGCTAATCTTGATTGGGACGAAGAAGCCATAGCTAAGGCAAAAGAAGAGTTCGGTATAGATAACGAAGCATGGGGCGTTCCGGTAGATTTTGGGGAAGACAGCGAAGGGGATGAAAATCCGGAAAAACAACTTAAACGCCTTAAAGACGACTTTATTTTGCCGCCGTTTTCTGTATTGAATACCCGTACCGCCGAATGGCAGGAACGCCGCCGGGCATGGCTGGAAATAGGCATAAAAAGCGACGAAGGTAGAAGCGAAGATTTGACTTTTGCAAAGACAGCGCAACCGCCAATATTTTACGATACCAAGAACGCATTACGCGAAACTTTAGGCAGAGAACCACAGACGGAAGAAGTGATAGCGGAAATGGAGCGTTTAGGGCTTAAAACAATGACTACTACAAGCATATTCGACCCGGTATTAACCGAACTTTCTTACCGTTGGTTCAACATTGAAGGCGGACGGATATTAGACCCGTTCGCAGGCGGAAGCGTTCGCGGCATAGTAGCGGCAAAGTTGAACATGCCTTACGTCGGCAATGATTTGAGCGAAGCCCAAATTAGAGCCAACAGAACAAACGCGGAAGAAGTATTAGGTGTAAGTTGCCCATTCTTTCCCCAATGGACGGTAGGCGATAGTTCCCAGCTTGAAGACGTTCTTAGCACGAACGGGATAAGTGGAGATTTCGATATGATTTTTTCCTGCCCGCCCTACGCGGATTTGGAAGTATATAGCAATGACCCGCGCGATATTTCAAACATGGACTATGCGCAATTCATTGAAGCGTACAAACGTATTATAAAGCAATCCTGCACCCGGTTAAAAAATAACCGTTTCGCGGTTTTTGTCGTTGGGGATATACGGGATAAGAAGGGCATTTACAGAAACTTTGTAAGCCACACAATAGAAGCATTTACGGGGTGCGGTCTTCATTATTACAATTCCCTTATCCTTGTAAACCAAATAACCAGCCTTGCAATAAGAGTACGGCGGCAGTTCAACGGTACGCGCAAGGTAGGAAAGGTTCATCAAAACGTGCTGGTTTTCTGTAAAGGCAGCGTAGAGGAAACGATAGATAGTTTTGAAGAGTTGCAGGTTAAAAAGGCGTTGGAGATATTCAACAAGAGCCGGGAAAACAGTAACCTGCACGATGATGTATTAGTATTCTACAAAGGCGACCCGAAGAACATTAAAGAAGATTTCGGGGAACTTCATATAAGCGACGAATTACCACAATAATAACGTAAGTCATGAACTCTAAGGAAGGTAACAATAATACGGCAAAGAAAGGCAGAAAGACCAAATACACGCCCAAAATAGTAGAGCGTATTTGTGAGCTTGTAGCAAAGGACACTTACAGCGTCCCGGAACTTTGCCGCGCCGTTGGCATTGACGAAGCGACCTTCTACCGTTGGAAGAATGATAAAAGCGAGTTTTGCGAAGCATTAGAAAAGGCAGAAGATAAACGTTTAGCCTTCTTTGCCACAGAAGCAAAACGAAGCCTTTTAAAAAAGATACAAGGCTATACGGTGCAGGAAAAGCATATAGTAACCGTAGGAAGCGGCAAGTTTGATGTAAACGGGAAGGAAATACCGCGTATAAAGGAGCAAAAGACAGTAGATAAGCATTTCCAGCCGGACACAGCGGCAATAATATTCACGCTTACCAACGCAGAACCGGAACGCTGGCGCAACCGACAAAACGCGGAAGTTACCGGGAAGGATGGAAAAGACCTTATACCACCCGCCCGTACATTGACGAAGGAAGAAGCTAAGGAACTATTTAAAAAGCTGGATAGTGAGTGCTAAAACGATAAGGGATATAGACGTAATACGTACCTTTGTTTTGCAGGGTACGTTAAACTTTACGCGATACTTCTTCAAGATAAGGCAGAAGCGCAAGTTTGTTGTAGGCAAACACCATAGGGAAATAGCTGCTGCGCTTGACAAAGTGCTTTGCGGGGAAATTACGCGCCTTATCATAAACATTGCACCACGATACGGAAAGACAGAATTAGCGGTTAAGAACTTTATAGCGGAAGGACTGGCTATCAATCCGAAGGCTAAGTTTATTCATCTTTCCTATTCCGACGACTTAGCCCGCGACAACTCGCGCGGCGTGCAGGATATTATAAACGAACCGGAATACAGACGCATTTTCCCGGCTACTATACCGACTTCAACCAATACAAAGAAGTGGTACACGACCGAAGGCGGCGGCTTGTATGCCGTTTCTTCCGCCGGGCAGGTTACGGGCTTCGGCGCGGGTTTGGTTGATGAAGAAGAAAACGACGAATTGGCAAAGGAAGTAGAAGAACTCGACGGACTGAACGCTGACGGCTTCGGCGGTGCAATTATAATAGACGACCCAATAAAGCCGGACGACGCACGTAGCGCACAAGTTCGCGATAAAGTAAACAACAAGTTTGAAACAACCATACGAAACCGCGTAAACAGCCGCAAGACCCCGATAATAATTATCATGCAACGGTTGGACGAAGACGACCTTTGCGGCTACCTGCAACGCCTTGAACCGGGCGAATGGACGGTATTAAGCCTTCCGGTCATAGAAACAGGCGAAGATGGGGAAGAACACGCGCTATGGGAGTTTAAGCACACGCTACAAGAATTATATAACCTTCGCGAGAAAAACGTTTATGTCTTTGATACGCAGTACATGCAGAACCCGACACCATTAACCGGGCTTATGTACGAACGCGAATTTAAGACATACGAAGTACAACCCGTTACCCGGAAGCGCAAAATTAAAGCCTACATAGATACGGCAGATACGGGCGCGGACTTCCTTTGCTGTATTATCTATCTTGAAACGGAAATAGGAAACTTCATCATTGACGTGTACTATACGCAGGCGGCAATGGAAACAACCGAACCGGAAACCGCGCGCAGGCTTACCAAGTACAAGGTAGAGGAAGCCATAATAGAAAGCAACAACGGCGGACGCGGCTTCTCCCGGAACGTTGAAGCGCAATGCCGCATATTAGGCAACCGGGAAACTTCCTTTACGTGGTTCCACCAATCAGAAAACAAGGAAGTGCGCATATTCAACCACTCGGCGGAAGTGCAGAACCTTACTTACTTCCCGAAAGGTTGGGAACATATTTTCCCGCAGTTCTATAAAGCGATAACCCAATACAAGAAGACCGGAAAGAACGCACACGACGACGCGCCGGACGCATTGACGGGAACGATAGAGAAACGTGGAAGCCAACCCCAAAAACTTAATAGAATATTTCGATAACTTAAATATTTACAGCTATGACAATAGAAGAACTATTACAAAGCGAAGACATTAGCAAAGTCGTTAGTGAATTGAGAAACGGACGTTTGAGTGTAGAGCCTAACACAAAGGAACACGTCGCGCAGTACGACCCGAAGCTGCACGATATAAATGACACGCAAAAGCGACCGGACAAACTTGTAGTAATTGATAAGGACAGCGACGAATACGGCGAAGTCAAAAACGTGAACCCGAACGTAGAACAGACCACGGAACAAGGGTTTAGAATAGAACCCGTAGCGCGTATAGCATTGGCTATTCAAAAGTTGATAGTAAAACGCGCCGTAGCTTTCACGTTCGGAAACCCGGTTACTTATGGAAGTAACCCGGAAGGGGAAGACGAAAAAGCTCTTTTGAAAGCTATAAACCGAGCCTTCCACGACGTTAAGGAAAAGACACTTAACAGACGGATAGCGCGAAGCCTTTACAGCATGACAGAAGTAGCCGAACTTTGGTATCCGGTAGAAGTGCCTGAACACGAAACCTACGGCTTCAAAACTACGAAAAAATTTAAGGTAGCTATATTCAGCCCGATGTTTGGCGATAGGCTTTACCCCTACTTTGACGACACGCGCGATATGGTTGCGTTTAGTCGCCAATTTACGCGCAAAGACCGGGATATGATTACACGTACCTACTTTGAAACCTATACGAAAGACAAACACTATTTATGGTGTTGCGACGGTTTGGACGGGGAAGTAGCGGGTAAAAATTGGACTCTGGTAGAAGGCTTCCCGAAAGAATTAACAATAGGAAAGATACCCGTTATTTATGCCTGCCAGCCACAAGTAGAATGGGAAGACGTTCAAAGCCTTATAGACCGATTGGAAAAGCTGCTTTCCAACTTCGCCGACACGAACGACTACCACGCCAGCCCTAAGATTTTCGTACAAGGAAAGGTTATAGGATTTGCCCGGAAAGGGGAAGCCGGGGCTATCATTGAAGGGGAAAACGGGGCTACCGCGCAATATTTGGCATGGCAAAACGCACCCGAAAGTGTTAAGCTGGAAATAGAAACACTCCTGCGCATGATTTACACCATTACGCAAACGCCCGACATTTCGTTTGATACCGTCAAAGGAATAGGCGCAATTTCCGGCGTAGCCTTACAGCTTCTTTTCATGGACGCACATTTGAAGGTGCAGGATAAAAGCGAAATATTTTCAGACTATTTGCAACGAAGGGTAAACGTACTAAAAGCCTTCTTCAAACAAGCGCATTTGGAATGGTCTAAGGCTTGTGACAATTTAATAATAGAACCCGAAATAGTACCTTACATTATCGAAGACGAACTTAGTAAGATAAACATTCTTACATCAGCAAACGGAAACAAGCAGATTGCAAGCCGACGCGCCACTATTCAGCGTTTGGGATGGGCGGATAACGTGGACGAAGAAGAAAAGGCTATAATTAACGAAGAAGACCGGGAAAATAGCTATTATCAGAACGAACCGACTATTTAGCTTTAAGAACGTATTAAAATAATACGTCTTCTTTGGTTTCTGCGCGTTTCTACCCTTCGGACATATAAACTAACGCCAAAGGAAAGAAACGCGCTTAAACGCGATTTTTCAAGAAAATAACTATGGCAAAAGAAAACCAACTTATAATACAGCTTCGCGGATTTGACGCGAAACACTACACAAGAACCGAACGCTACGCAAAGCAAGTAGCCAAGTTATACCAAACGGCGGCGGATGAATTTGCCAGCCTTGCTGGAAAGATTAACCTTCCGGCTGGCGGAACGTTTAACTTCGACGACTTCCCAAAAGCCAAAAAGCAGGCGCGCGGCATTGTTACCCGGCTTGCCGGAAAGATTGAAGCCGTAGTTACTTCCGGGCAACGTTCCGAATGGCTGGCAGCATGTCAGAAGAACGACGCTTTTTTAGCTTCCATCCTTCGGACTTCCAAACTGACCAAAGAGGAAGCAGAACGTTACCAAGCGCGCAACCTTGAAGCCCTTAGCGCATTTCAGAAACGTAAGGAAAACGGTTTGAACCTTAGCCAAAGGGTTTGGAAGTATGCCGAAGAATTAAAAGACGCTATGGAATTGGGCATAGACGTAGGATTAGGGGAAGGAAAAAGCGCACAGCAATTAAGCCGTGATTTACGACAATACTTGAATGAACCCGACCGACTTTATAGGCGAGTACGCGATAAAGGTGGCAACCTGCGACTAAGTAAGGCGGCAAAGATGTACCACCCCGGACAAGGTATTTACCGTTCTTCAGCAAAGAACGCCCAGCGATTGACACGCACCGAAATAAACATGGCGTACCGGGAAAGCGAATACTTACGATGGCAACAGCTTGATTTTATTGTGGGTATTCGTGTAATGCTTAGCAATAACCACACTATAAAGAACTCCAAAGGCGAACCCGTTCCGTTCGTGGATATTTGCGACACGTTGGCAGGGGATTACCCGAAAACATTCAAATTCGTAGGGTGGCATCCACAATGCCGCTGTTTCGCCGTTCCCATCATGGCGGATTACGACGAATACAACAAGAACCGGGCTAATAGGCTAAAAGCGATTGTTAAGGGCGCACAGTATAAAAGCCTTCCTTCACGACGGACAGTTAAGGACGTACCTAAAGCCTTTCGGGATTACATCAGCAACATTGAAGAACGCGCGAAGGGCTGGAAGTCCATGCCTTACTATATTCGCGATAATTTCAACGGCGGAAAGATTAGCGGCGGGTTAAAGACTGGAATAGCAAGTAAGGTAATGAATACCGTAGAACCATGTACGGAGTTTGACAGCGATATAGCTTATTACAAGCGTTGGGCGTATTCCTTCGGTTTGGATGTTTCAGCTTTAGACACTTTACGCAATTCCGGTAACAGAACCGCACTGACCGGGGAAATAGACAAAGTAGATAACGTACTACTTCAACGAAAACGGGAATGGCTTAGGGCGATAAGCGACTTACGGGACTTCATAGAAAAAGACATGAAAGGCTTTGCCGACTTGCAAAAGGAGTACACAAGTATTATGAACGCCAACGAAATACATACTTCAAACTATTACGGCGATTGCATCCCAAAGCTACAACAGGCATTATCCAAAGCTAAGACAGATTTACAGAAGGCTAAAGCGGAAGTAGCCAAAGGCGGAGATAACCCGCATCCGGCATTAAGAACCGCCTACACTTCGGATGTACAAGTAGATGAAACCTTTGCAAAAATAAACAAGGAACTTACCGAAAAATGGTTTGAGAACGGAGATTTAAAACTAACTCCAACGAGAAGAACGGGGGTAAACGGTTTTACGTACATGGACGGGCGTTTATCATTAACGCCGGATAGATTAGCCGGGGTAAAATCTGCATTAGCTAAGATAGCTACAAGACATTCGGCAGACATAACAAAAGGAGAAGCAGACGCTATGGCTACATTTTGGCATGAGATTACACATAATAGGAACAAACCGGGAAATATGTACCTTACCGATACGCAACGGCGTTATATGGAATTGGCAAACGAATTTGTATCACGTAAGACCCTACCGGAGTTTTACAAGAAATTAGGATGTCCCAAAACACCTTATCCCGAATTTATTACCAACCGTAATTCTACCGGATATAATACAATGGTTAATAATTACGATTGGGTTATAAGTAACTTCGGGCTTGACGCTAATAAAG
>CANPVZ010000005.1 GCA_947581855.1 uncultured Phocaeicola sp. | reverse complement strand
AATGGCATATGAGATGATATTAGGCGATCATATTCATATGACATCTTATTTTTTAAGACATTTACTGAATATCCCTAAACAATCATAGTTCTGTATTATAACAAATAAAAAAGGAATCGCTTCTACCAAGAAACGGTTCCTTTTTTATATACCTATTTAGTTCAATTAAAATTGAAAGAATCTCTTCGCATTATTATAAGAAATATCCTCAATCATTTGGTTGACACGTTCCATTTCGGATACAGGAATTTCTCCGTTTTCAATGTCTTTGCCGACTAAGTTACACAAAGTACGGCGGAAATACTCATGACGAGGATAAGAAAGGAACGAACGAGAGTCAGTCAACATACCAACAAAACGACTCAATAAGCCAAGTACCGACAACGCATTCATTTGTTTTTCCATACCGTCTTTCTGATCTAAGAACCACCAGCCCGAACCAAACTGAATCTTACCCGGAACAGAGCCGTCCTGGAAGTTACCCAGCATAGTTGCAATCACTTCGTTAGCGCATGGATTTAAATTATAAAGAATCGTTTTGGCCAATTTACCTTGTGTATTCAATTTGTCCAAAAACTTAGCCATCGCTTTAGCCGTAGTAAACTCACCGATTGAATCGAATCCGGTATCTGGACCTAACAACTTGAACATTTTTGTATTATTATTACGAATAGCGCCATAGTGGAACTGTTGAGTCCAATTCGTTTCCGCGTCCATAATAGCGAAATCAATCAACATAGCCGATTTATATTTCAAAATCTCCTCTTTAGTCAATTCTTTGCCACCATATACCTTATTAAATATTGCATTAATTTCGGCTTCGGTATAGTCTTCAGCATAAAACTCTTCAATACCGTGGTCTGAAAGTTTACAGCCCTGTTCAGCAAAGAATTCATGACGTTTACGAAGAGCCGTCAATACATCGGCATAACTTGAAATAGTCACGCCGCTGACTTCCGATAACTTCTCTATATATGCACGAAATTCAGCCGGAACTTCTACTGCCATAGCCTTGTCGGGACGCCAAGTCGGCAACATCTTAATTTCAAAACCACTTTCGCGAGTTTTGATATGATATTCCAACGAATCAACCGGATCATCGGTAGTACAAACCACTTCCACGTGATAACGACGCATCATACCTCTTGCAGAATATTCCGGTTGTTTTAATTTTTCATTACATTCATCATAAATTTCACGAGCTGTCTTCGGATTTAAAATTTTATTAATACCGAAAGCCGTTTTCAATTCAAGATGAGTCCAATGGTAAAGAGGATTACGAAAAGTATAAGGAACAGTCTCAGCCCATTTTTCGAACTTTTCCCAGTCCGAAGTATCTTTACCGGTACAATAACGTTCGTCTACACCATTTGTACGCATTGCCCGCCATTTATAGTGATCTCCGCCTAACCAAATTTCAGTCAGAGATTTAAACTGATAATCATCGGCAACCATTTGAGGGATTAAGTGACAGTGATAATCGATAATCGGCATTTTAGCCGCATGCTCGTGATATAACTTCTGAGCGGTTTCTGTTTCCAGCAAGAAGTTTTCATCCATGAAATTCTTCATAATGTGTGTTTTTTTATATTAAACGAATATTCAAAGTTCATTACTTATTATACAGAATAAAACAGCTTCATACTTCCTCTACTTGTATTTGCGTTTATTAACTGTTATCGAACACGAAATTATAGGTTTTATTTGGTATCGCAAAATAAGTTAGTATATTTGTGCGATAATTTAGATATTTTATTGTTTTAACGATTTACACCTAAAATAATTCTGATACACAAATGATGAAAGAAAAACAATACACAATTAAAGACATTGCGAATATGGCAGGAGTCTCCACGGGTACTGTGGATCGTGTATTACACAATAGGGGAGAGGTATCAGAGACCAGTAAGAAGAAAGTTCAAGAAGTATTAGAAGAAATACATTATCGGCCCAATATGTTCGCCATAGGTTTAGCCGGTAAAAAGAAATACCTCATTTGCTGCCTGATACCTAAATATCAGCCTAACGATTATTGGTACTTTGTGGCTCAAGGCATCCAACAAGCTGCCGAAGAACTGAATGCGTTTAATGTAAAAACAGAGTATATTTATTATAATCATTCAAGTGTAGAATCATATTGCAACGCTGGAAAGGTACTTTTAACAAGAAAACCGGATGCAGTATTGATTGCTCCTAATTTCAGGAAGGAAACATTACAAATCACCCAAGTACTAAATGAACAGCAAATACCTTTTACATTTATAGACGTCAATATCGAGGATACAGGCGCTATGATGTATATCGGACAGGATTCGTTCCAAAGCGGATACATTGCGGGAAAGATTTTGATGAACGATTACACCCGCGATAAAGAGATCGTATTGTTTATCAGTGAATACGACCAAAATTCTTTTGAAGTGCAAATGCAACGCAGACTGGAAGGATTTATGAAATATTTAAGCGACAAGTGTGATCATCTTATTATCCATGAGGTCAAACTAAAAGGAGAAAATTATAATGAAGATAAACAAGCCCTAGCCCGATTTTTTAAGGAACATCCCCAAGTAAAAATGGGTATCTCTTTCAATTCACGTATCTATCAAGTAGGAAAATTCCTAGAAGAAAATAAAATTCGGTTTTCGGGATTGATTGGATATGATTTACTGCCGCAAAACGTAGAATTATTGGAAAAAGGGATTGTTACATTATTAATAGGGCAACGTCCCGGATTGCAGGGATATTGTGCTACTAAAGTTCTTGCGGATAAGATTGTATTCAAGCGAGATATATCTCCTATGAAATACATGCCTATCGACTTAATAATAAAAGAAAATATCAAGTATTACGTTGAATCGTATAACTTATAATATGAACTATAAATTTTATAAAAAATGAAACCATTAAACAAACAAACAGCGACAAAAGCTGAACGTCCTGAAAGAATTATTCAGTTTGGTGAGGGTAACTTCCTCCGTGCATTCGTAGATTGGATTATCTACAACATGAATGAAAAAACTGATTTCAACAGCAGTGTAGTAGTAGTGCAACCTATCGATAAAGGTATGGTGGATATGTTAAATGCACAAGATTGTTTGTATCATGTAAATCTGCAAGGTTTGGACAAAGGCGAAACTGTTAACAGCTTGACTAAAATTGACGTAATCAGCCGCGCTTTGAATCCTTATTCACAAAATGCCGAATTCATGAAACTGGCAGAACAACCGGAAATGCGTTTCGTTATTTCTAATACAACCGAGGCCGGTATCGCATTTGATCCGACTTGCAAATTAGATGATGCTCCTGCTTCTTCATATCCTGGAAAACTGACTCAGCTACTTTATCATCGTTACAAAACATTCAACGGTGACATGAGCAAGGGGTTAATTATTTTCCCATGCGAATTGATTTTCTTGAACGGACATAAATTGAAAGAGTGTATCGAACAGTATATTGAATTGTGGCAACTTGGCGAAGACTTCAAAAAATGGTTCGAAGAGGCTTGCGGCGTATACGCTACATTGGTTGACCGTATCGTTCCGGGATTCCCACGTAAAGATATCGCTACTATCAAAGAGAAATTACAATATGATGACAACATGGTTGTACAAGCTGAAATCTTCCATTTGTGGGTTATCGAAGCTCCGAAAGAAATCGCTACAGAATTCCCAGCAGACAAAGCCGGTCTAAATGTATTGTTCGTTCCGTCTGAAGCTCCTTACCATGAAAGAAAAGTGTGCTTATTGAATGGCCCTCACACTGTACTGTCTCCGGTAGCTTACTTGTCAGGTATCAATATCGTGCGCGAAGCCTGCCAACATCCGGTTGTGGGCAAATACATCGATAAAGTAATGTTCCATGAGTTAATGGAAACATTGAACTTGCCGAAAGATGAATTACAGCAATTTGCTAAAGACGTGTTGGATCGTTTCAACAACCCGTTCGTTGACCATCAGGTAACTTCTATCATGCTGAACTCATTCCCGAAATTTGAAACTCGCGACCTGCCAGGATTAAAGACATACTTGCAGCGTAAAGGCGAGCTTCCTAAAGGATTGGTTTTGGGCTTGGCTGCTATCATCACATATTATAAAGGTGGTAAACGTGAAGATGGTGCGGAAATCGTTCCGAACGATGCTCCAGAAATCATGCAACTGCTGAAAGACCTTTGGGCTACAGGTTGTACCCGCAAAGTGGCAGAAGGTGTATTAGCTGAAAAATCTATCTGGAACGAAGACTTGAACACAATTCCGGGATTAACGGATATGGTAAAAGGATTCCTCGATTCTATCCAGGAAAAAGGTATGTTGGAAACAGTGAAAACTATTCTCTAAAATTTTCCAACTTTTTCAAGTATAAGAAATAGGCTGCCTCAAAATAGGAAAATGAGGCAGCCTTGCTTATAAATTATAAGTTAAAACATAAAAATCCCCCTTTCTATTACCCTATATTATAATGAATTAAGATAAGGATAGAGGGATTTCTATTTATGAAGTTTGAATCTATAATATTTTCAACTTTCAATCTTTATTTGAGACAGCCTTTTTTTTCATATTCGCCCGACTGGTCTTCCACGAAAATTCTTTCCTTTTTATAAGCCAACTAAAAACTTAATTACAATCCATTACTTGATAACCAGCAATGAAAAATAAGGTATTTCCCGTTCCCCTATCTCTTGGGTAGATCGTAGGCAAAGAGCCTGTGGAGTTCCAACGTTTTCAAAATAGTAACAAGTATGTTCGGAGTGAAGGCGAAGATACTCTTTCACCACCGAAGCACATTGGGAAAGTTTCATAATCACCAATACATGATTGGTTGATAAATAGCTATCTAATTCTGATAAAGTAATGTTTCCCGGAATCACGACTAATCTTTCTTCCTGCTGGATGAGATGCAAAGCAGCTGCACTGGAGGCAGCAATAAAAGAAGGAATGCCAGGCAATTGTTCTACCGGTACGGACGCTTCCACTAACTTATCCAGCACGTAATGAATGGAAGCATAGATACTCGCATCGCCTTCCACTACAATGACTACCCGCTTACCTTGTCCATACAACTCTTTAGCCTGCACAAACACTTCATCGTATACACGCCATGCGGCTTCTCGATTTTTACTCATCGGAAGCGTAAAAAAGGAAAGGGGAGAAGTAACTGATAAAACTTTCAATAATTCTGCAGAACGCGACTTGCGTATGCCGTCTTTAGTCAAGGTTGCTGGACAAAAAATAAGGTCAGCACACTGCAAGGCCTTTAAAGACTTCAACGTTATCAGTTCGGGATCACCCGGACCCAACGAAACAAATAGAACAGGGTATTTCATAGAAACATTATCTTATTTTAAAAGGCTACAAAAGTGCTGAATTTATGGGAATAAAACAAGAAATATAGCTACCTTTGTTTGCATTAATTTAAAAACACAAACATACATGAAAAAATATACATTAAGTGTTATCGGACTCCTAATGTTTTTCTTTATAGGATGCCAGTCGAATTCCAACCGCTCGCAATCATCAGTAAACAATCATACCGACCAGAAAGACTCTATCCAAACTCTTCTTTCCATTATTTATGCCAAAGGATTTTCCATCCAATATATTCCGGAAGGTTGCTTGGTTACCATTCAGGACCCTCAAAGTGAACAAAGTGCCATATATCATTTTGCTTTAATCAGAGAAGGAAGTGATGAAAAACAAATTCCAAAAGAATATACCATCATCCATACACCGATAAAAAGTGCTATCTGTATGACCTCTCTGCAACTTTCTAATTTTATCAAACTGGGAGAGTTGGAAAAGGTAGTAGGAATTACCAGTACACGCCATCTCTTTAACCGGCAAATGCAACAGCGCCTCAAAGAAGGAAAAACACGGAAAATCGGCATTGAAGGCAACTTCGATAACGAAGTTATTATGGCTATCAATCCCGACGTTATTCTGATATCTCCCTTTAAAAGAGGGGGCTATGATATACTGACTGAGGTCCAAATTCCTTTAATTCCCCATTTGGGTTACAAAGAAATGACACCTTTGGGACAAGCCGAATGGCTTAAGTTTATCGGACTCCTGACGGGAGAGGAAAAGAAGGCCGACTCCCTCTTTACCAACATTGAGAAACGGTATAATGAACTGAAAGCACTGACAGCTCATGTAAAGAAACGCCCAGTCGTGTTCAGCGGAGAATTGCATAACGGGAACTGGTATGCAGTAGGCGGACAAAGCTTTCTGGCACAACTGTTCCGGGATGCCGGCGCCGATTATTTTCTGAAAGACAATCCGAATTCAGGAGGTGTAACTCTTGACTTTGAAAAGGTCTACAGCCAAGCCGACAATGCTGACTTCTGGCGTTTGCTAAACAGTTACGACGGCACTTATTCGTATGAGGTCGTTAAACAAAGCGATGAACGATATACCGATTTTAAAGCTTATAAGGAAAAAAAGATTATCTATTGCAACTTGCGTGAAAAGCCTTATTATGAAAATATGCCGACTGAACCGGAAGTTCTTCTCGAAGATTTTGTTAAGGCTTTCCACCCAGAACTTCTTCCGGATTACCAGCCTAAATATTACGAACTTTTAAAGTAACGGAATGAAACGGAACAGTACACTTATGCTATGTATCATAGCTTCCATTTTTGTATTCTTTTTGCTTAACCTGGCATTAGGCTCCGTACACATTCCGTTGCGTTCGGTATGGAACGTATTGTGGGGAATAGGAGATGAGCCTCTTGTCCATCAAAACATTATCTGGAAATCGCGTGTTCCCCAAGCCCTCACGGCTTTAGTGGCAGGAGCCGGACTCTCTATCAGCGGACTGCAAATGCAGACTGTCTTCCGGAATCCTCTGGCCGGGCCGTCTGTATTGGGTATCAGTTCCGGAGCCAGCATGGGAGTGGCCTTTGTCGTACTGCTTTCGGGTGCCATAGGAGGGGTTGCCCTCAGTCGGTTGGGTATCTTCGGAGAAATAGCCCTTACTGTGGCTGCTATCATCGGCTCACTTTCCATTATGGCCATTATCGTATATGTGTCGCAGAAAGTAAAAGGAAACGTCACCTTGCTCATTATCGGTGTGATGATTGGTTATGTAGCGAGTGCAGTCATCGGAGTGCTTAAATTCTTTAGTGTAGAAGAAGATATACGGGCATACGTTATTTGGGGATTGGGCAGTTTTTCCCGTGTTTCAGGCGACCAGATGGTGTTGTTCATCTGCATCATGGCCGTACTGATTCCCCTTTCTTTCTTGCTCATCAAGACACTAAATCTTCTCCTTCTAGGAGATGGATATGCCCGTAACTTGGGCCTGAATATCCGGCGTGCCCGTTTTTGGGTCATTACCTGTTCCGGCGTTTTAGTGGCCATTGTCACAGCTTATTGTGGACCCATTATTTTCCTCGGGCTGGCAGTACCTCATTTATGCAGAGGGATCTTTCATACCTCTGACCATCGGATTCTAATGCCAGCGTCCTTATTTGTAGGAGCTTCCATTGCATTGATATGTAATCTGATAGCCCGTATGCCTGGTTTTGAGGGAGCATTACCGGTAAACTCCGTTACAGCACTGGTGGGTGCACCGGTAGTTGTTTCCGTATTGTTTAACAAACGAAAAAGCGAATTCAACGAATAATGAAACCTGTAACCATTCATATCCACGAACTTTCCACCGGATACGCCGAGAAAAAAGAACCGAAAATTGTAGCATCACACCTTTGCGCTACCATTCACAGCGGAGAACTGACCTGCCTTCTCGGAGCCAACGGAGTAGGAAAGTCTACTTTATTACGTACGTTATCCGCTTTTCAGCTGCCTCTAGAAGGAAAGATTGAAATACTCGGAAAACCCTTGTCCGGTTATACGGACGCAGAGATGGCCAAGGTTATCGGAGTCGTATTGACCGAAAAATGTGAGATTCGTAACATGAATGTGGAAGAACTGGTAGGAATGGGTCGTAGCCCTTATACCGGTTTCTGGGGAAAACTTAGCCGGCAAGACAAAGAAATTGTCAGGCATTCCATTGAACTGGTTAAAATCGAAGAGCTTTCCAGGCGAATGGTACAAACTTTGAGTGATGGCGAACGGCAGAAAGTAATGATAGCCAAAGCGCTGGCTCAGGAAACTCCCATTATCTTTTTGGACGAACCTACGGCATTCCTCGATTTTCCCAGCAAAGTGGAAATCATGCAACTGCTTCACCGACTTTCCAGAGAAACCGGAAAAACCATCTTTATGTCGACCCACGACTTGGAGTTGGCCTTGCAAATTGCCGATAAAATATGGCTGATGGACAAAAGTAACGGTCTCACCATCGGAACACCGGAAGATTTGTCCTTAAACGGAAACCTAAGTAACTTCTTTGCGCGTAAAGGGATTTATTTCGATATGGAATCCGGATTGTTCCGCATCGACAATGAATATCAGTATCAACTGCGTTTATCAGGCTGTGGCCATAAATACGCGATGATTCGTAAGGCGTTGCAACGCAATGGGATTCTGGCCAATCGTCATATAGAATCTGCGTTCAGCATTGAAACCAATATCAAGACAAACGACTTTATCCTTCACTTGCCCGAAGAGGCTTCCCTCACTCTCCGCAGCATTGAAGCTTTGTTGGAAGAGATAGAGCGGAGAAAGCCTTCGTTGCAAACCTATATATCAGCCGAGAAAAAGGAAAAAACTCTTAAGAATCTTGCCGAACTTTCTTAAGTAAGTTTTCTGAAACTCCCGAAGTTTTCTGAAATTCTTTTAAGAAGACTCTCAGCCTCTCTTAAGAAGTATTTTAATTCTCTTAAGGAGCTTTTCAGACTCCCTTAGGACGGTTGCGAATTCTCTTAAGGAGTTTCTTGGACTCCTTTAAGGAGGTTTTCACATCTCTTAAGGTGATTGTTCAGAGTAAAGTCATAGCTATTTTATTAAAAATATAAAAACTTCAAAATACCTCCAACGAATTGATTTTCAATAATTGCCTATCTATTCATTCCGAATTTGTATAAAATAAAGGCTCTATATATTTAAGCTTAAATAAAAGAGCCGTAGATTTTTAAAATTCCTAAAGGAGATTTCTTTGCACATAAAGAGATTTGTTTGGGTCAACGGAAATTTAGTAGCGACGATGAAATCAAAGCATTAGACATACATAATTAACTGGATTACATATATCTATCTAATTCCGTCACTTAAGTATAGCTAATCAGATTAGACAAGTATAGCTAATGTCAAGTGCTACGCCTGTCACTTACCAAGCCGTAGGCCTGTCGCAGGGGGTAGCCGTAGGTTTGCGGCTCAGGAAGCCGTAGGCCTATCATTTCAATTAGCTGTAAACACAGGCTTAGGAAATAAAAAAGCGTTATTTCTTCCTCCTGAGGATGTCACTTAGCTGGGCTAACTATGGCACTTGGCAGAGCTAACTATGGCACTTAGCAGGACTAACTATGGGATACTTGCCGGATGGAAATCTCCACATCGGATTGTCCACTCCTTCCCTTTCCTATAAAGTATTTGATTCTTTCCTATTTCATCCTATCATATGTAGGCGTAACACACTGCGGATCAATAAATTGTTGTGACACATCTCTGGTTTCACACATGTTCCAGGTGAAACGTCTCCGAAAGCACCAAAAACGCTTCTTTTCACCTGAAACCCCGATTCCAACAGGTGTTTCGGGTGAAAGGAACGATTCATTGGCAGTGGGACAGAGAGAGCTTGCACGAAGGACGAAAAGAGTCAGTGAAAGAAAGATGGGAGAAACGTCCACCGTATGTGAAACAAACCTATCCTTCACCCAAAATGCCCAATTTCATCGAAGAAAACCGACAATAGGAGAAACATTAAAAGCTGTTTTGGAAAAGATACTTTCTATAACTTGCTCCAATGATTATTAAGCGCAAAACATACGTATCCCTACTAATTTTCCGCTTACCCATTTGGTTCGATATGGAATCCGGGGTATTCCGCATCGACAATGAATTAAGTATCAACTATGCTTGTCTGGCCGTGACCACAAGTATACAATTAGTCCAAGGGAGGGGAAGAAATCTATCGCTCAGGAAATACGGTAAGGAATATGCCCTTCCTCATCAATCAGCAAAATGGATAACTGCCCTCCCGGAAGAAATGAAACGAGATGTTTCAGGCATCTACTAAGCAGGAGAGGAAAGAAACATCGCTGTTCTTCTTCCGGCAAAATCTTCCACAGTTCACGAGCCAGTGTCATCTCCTCCATGGCCTGTATCGTATTCTCCCCACATCCGGCTTCGAGAGCCAGCCTTTTAAGGAAATCTTTATTCATCACAGTTTTCTTACTGTGTGTATCCAAAGAACCTTCCGCCAGCTTAACAGCCTTGCCTAGCATGATTCCCATAATCACCTCTTTCACCCTCAGTTCACCGGCTACCCGCAGAGATTCACCTATAAAATTACCATAATGCACAAAAGCCTGGGGAGGTAAATCCGGATATTCGCGTTTGACAAAACGCTCGCTTTTGGCCCCCGAATTAAGCACCAAGCGGGGAGCACCTATCGCTAGGCATACTTCTATCTCCCGACGAATGGATTCTACAAAAGCCTCCGATGAGAAAGGACGTACCACTCCCGAGGTACCGATAATGGAAATACCGTCCACAATACCTAATTTCGGATTAAAGGTACGCAGGGCTAATTCCCGTCCTTTCGGTACAAAGATTTCCACATCCAGCCCTCCCTGATAGAGTGCCGACAGTTCATGTCGAATCATCTGTCTCGGTGTGGGGTTGATGGCGGGATCGCCAACAGGTAAACCTATTCCGGGTAATGTTACTTTTCCTACGCCTTCTCCCTGTAAGAAACGAATCTCACTCGAATGGTTAAAAGATACCGTAGCACCTATTTCGCAACCGTTTGTTACATCTGGATCATCCCCAGCGTCTTTTATCACGATTGCCGTAGCCCTGTCCGATTGCAAAGTCACTCGCTCTATCGGCAATGTGACCACTTCTCCATCGGGTAACTGAATAGAACATTCTTCATACTCATCTCCACTCAGCAGTGCCCATAAGGCCGATTTCGCCGCTGCCGTAGCACAAGAACCGGTAGTGAAACCACTATGTAAATCATAAAAGCCTGGAAGTAAAGATTCTATTGCTTTCCGCAAACCATGCTTACCGGTCACAGTAGACGTATAAGCAGGCAGCACCGGGCGTTTTACCGCATAGACCGACAGCCCCAACTCTTTGGCCGCTTTTACTTTCTCCGTAAATCCTCCGCTCTCTCCACTTTCCTTTGTCAGCATAGCCTGAGGAGTATATCTTTCAAAAGTTTCCCGTTCATCTTCCTCAGGGTGATAGAAAAGCAAGCCTTCAATAGGAAAACCAGTCTGCTCGGCCAGCCGGACAGATTCTTCCCGATCCAGTACACGCGCCCACGAAGTGTGACGGCTCCAATAGGGTTTCAGCCTAGCAAGGGTTTGTACTCCGGTCAGGATAAGCAACGAGCCGACACCGTCCTGTTCCATACGGCGCATGGCGTCCTCATAATCTTCGCACCAGATGACTTCTTGCGTACGTGGGGGATACCTCCGCTCGAATCGAATGACAGGAAGTTGCAGTTTCTGAGCTATCTCTTCAATGGTATGATGCAGCTTTTCGGCAAACGGATGAGCGGCGTCCACCATCAAACGAATTGTATGCTCCCGGCAGAAATCTTCCATATGCCGCGCATCCAATCCGCCCGAAATCCGTACGCCATTCTTACACGCAACCTCCTGTTCCGTTCCTTTGGTAGAATAGAAATAAGGTTTTCCCGCTTCATCCGCCACGCTGACGGCCAAGCGTCCTTCGGTCGTTCCACCCAATATCAATATCATTTCCTGAACAAATGTTTGAATTCATGCGCATACAGACGCGACAATCCCTGACGATTGTCTATGGATTCACCCACTACAATCATGGTAGTCAGCGTTAGTCCGTTATCCTTCACTATCCGAGCTAAATCCTTCAATTCTCCCCGATAAATCCGCTCGTCTTTCCATGTCAGCTTATAGCAGGCTGCCACCGGGGTTTCCGGAGGATAGCATTGCAGCAGTTCTTCCTGTACCTGCTCCACAACGGCCGCACTCAGAAAGATGCACATTGTACTCTGCGAACGGGCCAGCAAATGCAGTTTCTCTTTCTCGGGCATGGGCGTACGTCCTTCCCCCCGCGTAAGGATAATGGTCTGCACCTTCTCGGGAATAGTAAACTGGGAACGTAATGCCGCTGCCGCTGCCTGGAAAGAAGATATTCCCGGTGTAATATGGTAGTTCATCCGATACTTATCAAAAAAGTTCATCTGTTCTTGAATGGCTCCATAGATACAAGGATCTCCCGTATGCAAGCGTACCACCAACAGTCCCCGGTCATAAAAATCTTTCATCAGCTCAAACTGTTCCTCCAGTGTCAAAGCCGCCGAACTGCGTATCAACGCCCCCTTCTTCGCACAGAATGTCAGTTCCCGAGGCACCAGACTTCCTGCATACAGAATCAAATCTGCCTGTTCCAAGAAACGACGTCCTTTTACGGATATCAAATCCGGATCTCCCGGTCCGGCTCCTACAATTTCGATATGCCCTATCCGGGAAGCCACGGCGTCCAATGCCACGGCAAAAGTAAACGCTTCCCCTTCCGCCAACATACCTTTCTGTTTCTCTATCAGTAGTCGGCCTCCGTCTGCGCTTTTGATAGCCGCAGCTTCCGCCACACCATACACTCCGGTCGTCTCATATACCTTTTCCGAAGGATGCGGTACTTCAATATCCCGTAGCGCCTCCGGCGCATAAATCCGCAAGGAAGCCTCAGGCCAGCGTTGCTGCAAAGCTTTCAGCAAAGGTTCGTCTTTTTTTAGTTCGATAGAAGCCACCGAAGCTATAGAAAGAGGGGAGAACCCTGCCTTTTCCACTTCGGCCTCTATATAGGCCGGTATGCCTTCCGGAGAAATGTTTTTCCGGCAGCCCACTCCTACATGTAGCACAGCCGGACGATAACATAGTGTCGGAATATCCGTTGGATAATGAAAAGGAGTGACGGCTATAAACAAGGCGAATTCCTTCTGGGGAATGTCTTCAAAACGTGTGTACAACCGTACATGTTCCGGCAAGTTACGCTCCAAATAGCTCGTTCCGTCGTCTTTTGTTTCCAACAGAAGCGCTGTGGGTTTCTTATTGACGAACAAGGCAATTAACCGATTCATTTCTCCTTTCGACACAGCCGTCTTCCAGCCATATTTTGCTCCTAAGGTGTCCAATGCCCACAAATCCGTATTGTCACTTTGTGTCGTAACCACCGCTTCGGCACCGATGGCTGCTGCTATCTGCCGGCTCAGTTCATTGGCGCCTCCTACATGTCCCGACAACACGGGAATGACAAAACGGGCCGTACTGTCGACTGCCAACACAGCCGGATCGGCATATTTGTTCGTGATAAAGGGAGCAATACTCCGGACACAAATTCCCAATGCTCCGATAAACACCCACGCATCCCGCTCCGTAAAATGTTCCCGGATAAAGTGACTGTATGAGTGAATCTGTGTACAGCCTTCCAACTGACTCTTTGTATAGATTTCCGTTTCTTCCAATTCTTTGGCAATGATCTGTGCCAGAGCCAGACTGGTTTCAGAAACCAATATAATTGCTGTCTTTTTCATCTTGCTTTCATTATTTCTATGGCATTGAACGCATCCACTTGAATGCGTATGCTCTCTACGATTTCTTTTCCTATCCGCCCGATTCCTTCCCTGAAAAGCCGTCCACTTTCCTCGCTTACGGAGTTAAACACAATCACTCCGCCGGGCAGCAGTACGGGCTGAATCTTCTCAAGCATTCCTATTAATTTGCCTCCATGTCCTCCAATGAACACCGCATCGGGGCGGGGAAGGGAAGTGAGGTCTGTTTCCATAAAATCACCTATTATGGCGATAATACCCGGTGTGCCAAACCGGCGGCTATTCTGTTCCATCAACGTTCGTCCCTCTTCACGCTGTTCGAATGCCGTAATCCGAAGATGGGGAAACTGTAATTTCGCCTCTATGGAGACAGAACCTGTACAGAATCCTATATCCCAAAAGGAGGAATGTTCACGTAACGCAAGCATGCTCAGTGTGAGCAGCCTTACCGGTCTTTTTGTTATCATCTTCGCACGGCCATTCAACAAACAAAATTCTTTATCCGGAATGCCGAACAAACGGGGACGGGCTTCTGTACGTCTTAAAATCAGATTATTGGGAAAACGGAAGACATGCTCTTCAGCTTCTTGCAACGTACAAGTTCGTACCTGCTCCTGTTCTTCGTTACCTAGCAATTCACCTATCGACATCTGATAGTTATCATACCCATACTCCAACATACGCCGGGCTATGGCAGCGGGAGTTTTCTCCCGGTCCGTCAAAACCCCAATTAACGCTTCTCCCTCAATCAACGCTTTGTCCAGACCGTTCCATTCTCTCCCGGTCAACGAAACAATGCACATGTCCTGATAAGGGAGCAATAACCGGTGAGCCAGCATTTGCAGGGAATTAAACGAAGGATAAAGGCGAATAACAGCCTCAGGAAAAACCCGTTGAACGGTATTGGCAAAACCAAAGAATAAAGGGTCTCCGGAAGCGAACACTACGATTTCCGTATGATCCCGATAACGTTCAAACACGGTTTCCAACGGTACGACAATGTTTATCCATTCCGCTCCGGCCGGCAGACAGGAAGCTACGATTTCATGATGGCGCTTTCCACCGGAAAAGACGGTGCCCCGCTTAATCACCGTTTCCACTTCGGGAGGGAAAAACAAACGGTGACTATCACTGATTCCTATAATATGAAAAGTTTGTAACATAGCTGCTATTTAAACATCTCTTCCTGGCCATACTTTTTCCGCATCATTGTAACAAAGCACGGCATTGGTTAGCGTGGCCGCGAGGTTGCTTCCCCCTTTACGGCCTTCCACGATGATTTTAGGAATCCCGACAAACGGTTTTACCATTTGCTTGGACTCCTCTACATGTACAAAACCTACCGGAGCTGCGATGATTCCGGAGGGAGAAGCTTTTCCTTTCCGTACTAGCTCGCAAAGTTCCATCAATGCCGTAGGAGCATTACCAAACACAAACAAAGCATCAGGATGTTCTTCCACAGCCAGACGAATTCCGGCTTGCGTACGGGTAATGTTCTTTTCCGCAGCCAACGCCGCCACCCGCTCATCCGGCAAGTAACATTTCACTTCCACGCCCAATCGCTGCAACGCTCCCTTGCGAATACCCGAAGCGGCCATAGTCACATCCGTTACAATCGTCCGAATCTTTCCATTACGTACCAGTGCATACAAGCGGCTGACAGCTTCCTTATCCGTCCAGAGGAGACGTTCCATTTCAAAATCCGCCGTTGTATGGATAGCATGTAACAATGCCCATTTGCGGTCCAAAGGAATATCCTTGTCCTTTAATTCACTTTCAATCCTCCGGAAACTGCGTATCATAATATCCTGACCCACACTTTCAGCACCGATTCCTGTTTCCCGGTAATATCCGCGGGGAGTTACCATCTTTCCGTCCGAACAATAGGTCTGCGAATTACCAATCAGTACTACGGTAAACATATCTGCCTGTTCCGGATCAAATGCCTCCAGCGTTGTCACGGTTACCTGCTGTTCCGCACGCCCAGCCTGACGTACAAACCCAACCGGCGTAAGACTGTCGCGTTCTTGCAAGAAAATTTCTTTCAACCGATGCAACTGCCAATAACGGCCTTCACTTTTCGGATTATAGACAGCCGTTACGAAATCGGCCACAGCCGCCGCACGAATCCGTTTTTCTATTCTTTCCCATGGGGTCATCAGGTCCGAAAGAGAAATGACACAGAAATCATGTCCCACCGGAGCCCCTAACAACGAAGCCGCTTTCTGGAAAGCACTGATTCCGGGCAGGACCTCTATCTCTATCTGACTATTCCGCTCCCGTTTCATTTCATATACCAACGGAGCCATACCGTAAATACCCGCATCACCCGAACTGATGACACAGACATCTTTTCCCTGTTCTGCCAGTTCAAAAGCCTGTTCGGCACGTGCCTTTTCCCGTTTCATCCCCGTATCGATACAGGGAGTTCCCTCCCGTAAAAAAGGAGTAATAAACTGGAAATAATATTTATAACCTATTACCACATCGGCCTCCGCCACAGCCTGACATACTGCCGGAGTCATATCCTCTTTATTTCCGGGGCCCACCCCAGCTACGATTATTTTAGCCATATTCTGTTTTATTTCAGGGCAAATTTAACTGAAATCTCTGAATTATACATATTTCAACGCAGATTTCCGCCGATTGATTCCTTATCCTCATCATCCACACGAAAACAGCTTCTTATCTGTGTAATCTGTGGTGAAAAGAATGAGAAATCAATCTGCGGAAATCCGCGTTAATCTATGCGTTGAAAAAATTCTACTTATTGAAACGCAACGTAATACTTGCCCAATAGACACGTCCCGGTGAAGTTGTAGAGAAGTAATATCCATAATAACGACGGTCTGTTTTATTAAAGATATTCTCCACCCCGATAGCAGGCTCCACAAAGGTAAAGTCTTCCAAGAATTTCAACGTGTAACGGGCCGTAAAGTTCCATTGCGCATAACCCGGAGCCGCCGGCTGTGCATCTTCATAACGGCTGCTACGTATCTGTGCCGAAAGATTCAAATTTAAATCAGAATTATTGAACCCTTTAAACCAATTTGCAGTAAAGTTACCAGAATGACGGATGGTACGCGGCAAACTTAATTTAGTAGCTTCATCTTTAGCCGATATATAATTGTAAACAGCCAAAAAACTTAAGCCATGACCTGGTTTGCAATTTATTGACACATCAAAGCCTTTGATATCTGCTTTATCTACATTTGAATATAATTTATAACCTTTATAACCATCGTAAGAAGAATCATAATTAGGTATAGAAGTAGGGTCAACCTCAATTAAATCTATCAAGTTCCTAACTTTATTGATATATCCTGTCACCGATACAGTAAAATAACGATGGATGTATTCTGCGTTTAATGAATAATAATTACTTTTTTCGGGGTTTAAGTCAGCATTACCAATACTTAATACATTATTTTTATCCTTTACATAATACAGTTCCTTTAACGTAGGAGCACGGAAACCGGTAGAGTAGGAGGCACGCAAGTTCACCGGACCCAACTTTTTCATCAATGTCACTTTCGGCGAAAGGTCGTTGGCAAACGTTTCGTGATGTACGTAACGTAATCCCAACACGGCTCGGAAGTCCCACGGCAACTTGATTTCATCCTGCGCATAGAGAGACATGGTATACACATGCTTTTTCTCGCTGTCGGTCTTCTCAAAAGCGTCCGGATTACGCAGACTTTCATTCAAATACTCAGTTCCTACAGTTAATCTGTTGTATGCACCGAGATTGAATACTCCCTTCAAGTTTGCATTGTAATAATGCGAACGTTGGTTCAGCTTCTCTTCTCCTTTGGTATAAGTCTTATTGGTAACGATATACTCGTTATCCGTTTCATAATTATCATTATATAAGTCCAAACTGATATAATCCGACTTATTCAGCATATACCGTGCGCCAGCTCCCAAGGTATAGCCCATATATTTCAGGTTGTAATCATACCCTTGTTTGTCGGAAGTGTACGTTTTTCCTTTCTTGCCTTCCGTCACCGTATAAATATTGGCGGGGCGCTCATTCTCCTTGTTATAATAACTACCTTCTACATAGAAGTCCCATGCTTTGGTAGGGCTGTACGAGAAACGTTGATTGAATACATTCTGATAGAACGCATTACTCATATTCTTGCGTGTCGGTGTCGGGTCACCCTTCACTTCCCCCTTACTGAAACTGACTGCTTCCGAATTCAATTGCCACCCGTTTGCCTGACGGCGGTTGTAAGAAGTATACGAACCGAACTTGTCCGAAGCCACGTTGAGATTCAGGTTTTGGTCGAATTGTCCATACTCCGCCAAACGGGTGGTGGAAGAAGCATTCACCGTATTCATCGGTTGATCGGTAATAATATTAATTACACCTCCGATGGCGTCCGAACCGTAAAGGCTCGAAGAAGCCCCTTTCAGAATCTCCACACGGCGGATACGACTGACATCAATACGAGAAATATCCGTTGCTCCGGAAGTATTACCCGACAGTTTGTGTCCGTTCACCATAATCAGCAACCGTTCGTTGCCCAGTCCGCTGATAGTCGTGTAATCGGCCATGGCAGTCGAAGAGAATGAGAAAGAAGGACTCAACATGGTAATAGCATCTTGAAAATTCGTAATACCGGCTTTTCTCAAATCATTTCCGCTAATTACTTCCACCGGTACAGGCGATTCACTCAACCGATGGTGTGTACCCGTACCGGTAACGACCACCGGATTCAAATCCAATTCTTTCATTTTACCTTTGCCGTGTTGCTGTGCCAACGCAGGTACGGCAACCAGTCCTAAGGTTAAAATAATTGCATAGTTCATTGTCTTCATAAATTTCTATTTTAATTCCATTTCTAATTTCAATGCTTCAAACGTAAATTCACACAATTTTCAACAGATTATTTCTTGTTACTGCAATATTGTGCCGAGCTACTCTTTCCCAGCAGCATACTCCTTCTTTTTAGTCATGATATCTTTCACCTTATGCAAGGAACTGAAACGAAGATGATCGATGAAAATATCTTGTATCTTCGGATTTTGCCCTAAACCTTCCATCCGCACCGTCACATGAAAACCTTCTTTCTCTAGCGCCTCTTTCCAGTCCACTGCGATATCATTGTTCGCATGGTCTCCGGCAACCAACATGAAAGGGAGTAATGTCACCTCTTTCTTCCCGCTTGCTTTCAACCGGGCCAGCATATTGTCAAAAGAAGGATACCCTTCAATGGTTCCGACCAACATACTTTGACAACCCTTGGCTGCCGCCATATAGTCAATCATGGCATAGGTTGCCGTACTGGGAGTATATGTTCCATGGCCTACCAACACCAGAACACCTCGCTCCGGCTGTTTTTCAGCCATTATTTCCACCACCCGCTCACAATCCTCTACCGAATAAAGCAAAGGATTTCCTACACGGACCTCTTTAAATCGGTCAGCTACGGCAGCCACATCTTTACGGAGTGATTCCATTTCCACTCCATCGATGATATTGGTAGACTGAATCAATATGTGCGTGTATCCCTTCTCGGCCAGTTGTGTCAAAGCCTCTCTCGGAGTCTGCTTCATCACGTTTCGTTCCTTCAACCTGCGAATGACAATCCGGGAAGTATACGCCTCGGCAAAGGTAAAATCAGGAAATGAAGTCTTCGCTTTCTCATTAATGGCCTCGATAGTTAATGCGCGCGTCTGGTCGTAAGTCGTTCCGAAATGTACCATTAACAAAGCGGCTTTGTCACCTGGCTTCATACATTTCCGCATATCGGAAGCCACAAAATTATTTCCCTCGTGCGCATATATAACACTACACACGAGACACAACACATAAAGGCAAATTGCTCTCATTTAAAAACATTATTTTATAAAGATTAAACGTACACAAGTTCTCTTTTTCCCGAGAGAAAACTTATTACTATAACTTGGCAGGTTTCCTGACTTACCCCAAGAAGCGAACCTTCCCATTCAAACATGACGCTGAACAGTGGCGTGAGAATGCTTCTCTTTTAACGGGGCTTACAGTAGCGGGCACTGCTCCGGATTCACACCGGATTCCCTCTTTATACAGCAGATGAAAATCTGCCGTATCACCAAATCGACGCAAAGGTACTAATTATTTTTTAATTTAATGTTTTTCTGTTGTTTTTTGTATTTATCAGCAAATATTTTGTAATCGTATACCAAGGAAACCTTTCTGCTAATATCTTTACCATGGAAAGAAAGTCGCTTTATTAGTTCTCTTCCACGGGAGATTTTTGTGTCATACGTATACTGCTCACTATACCAGCGCAAATAGCAAAACATATAGCGACGAGCAAACAGGCTTTCCATCTGTATCCTTCAGAAAACATATGAAATAACAAAGCGACTAATGCAGTACCTAATGTCTGCCCCAGCAATCGCGCAGTACCTAACATACCACTTGCTCCGCCACTGCGTTTTGCAGGAGAGGAGGAGACAATCATTACATTATTAGGCGTTTGGAACAGACCGAAACCCACACCGCATACGGCCATTCGCCAGACAATGTCCCACTCTACAGGATGAGCCGGAAGAAGATAAAGTAAGAATAATCCGATAGCAAAAACTCCCATGCCTATGCCGCCCAACAGACCCGCATTTACGCGCTCTACCAGCCTCCCGGCAAGTGGAGCCGCAAGAATGGTAGCCAAAGGCCAAGGAGTCAATAACAAACCTATTTCCACAGCATCATAATGCAATATATTTTGCATGAAGAACGGCAAAGAGACCATTGCCAGCATTTGTGCGGTGAAAGAGGCTATAGAGGTCCCGACGGAAAGGGAAAAGATCGGTATTTTCAGTAAGTCTACAGGCAAAATAGGCATGGTAGCTTTTGTCTGACGGCGAATATAAAAGACACCGATAACAAGTAATAATAGTAACTGAATGAGAATAAACTTCCGATTTTCTTCATGGGCAAATCCATCTAACGAATAAATAAGCAACCCGAAAGTCAAAGCATTAGCTAATGCACTAATCTTGTCAAATTTAGGTTTTTCTTTAATCGGTGGATTATTCGGAAGCATACGATAACCAATAATCCAGGCCGCTATACCTATCGGAATATTAATGGCAAACAACCATTGCCATGTACCTAACGAAAGAATAGCTCCTGCAATAGAAGGTCCCGATGCAGCTGAAACGGCTACAATCATGGCATTAACCGCCATTCCGCGCCCCAAAATTTTTAATGGATAGATTAAACGTATCAGGGCAGTATTCACACTCATTACACAGGCAGCCCCAAATCCTTGTAACACACGCGATGCTGCCAGCATCCAAAAGGAACGGGACATGGTGCAACAAAATGAACCGCTAACAAATAACGCAATACCTATCAAAAAAATACGCTTATATCCATATATATCGCCTAAAGAAGCAAAAGAAAGTAACGTCATAGTAATGACTAACTGATAGGCATTGACAATCCAGATAGCCGTAGAGGGCTCCACATCAAAATCATGCGCTAGGGTGGGTAACGCCACATTCATTATCGTTCCGTCCAAAACAGACATGATAATAGCTAGTAACACAGCTGTTACAGCCAAATATTGCCGAGGTATAAGTTTCATTATTTTTTTCTTTTAATTTGCTAAAGTACACAAAACCAACACTCGGTAATACAGTAAAGTTCGATTTTTTATTTAATAATTAAAGAAGTTATAAGAGGGAAGGAGGTAGCATTCCGCTTCGCTCTGTTGGGAGTCAAACTTTATATCCTAAAAAGGCGAACAAAGCTATTGGCTTCAACGCCTCTTATTTGCTAAAACCATAGGTCTGCATGCTTTCTTCGGATTTAGAATATGGATGGTAGGTTAACAGCACAGTGCAATAAATTCAAATGGAAAAACTACCGTTGCAATCTTTTCTGTATTAAGCCATGTATAGTTTTCCTTTTATTAATTTTATCACTATCCTTCTCTTTTTTCCTATTTTCTTTATGGTATGAAATAGAATGACACTATCTACTTATTACAAACCAGCATTTTGTAATAAAAGTCTTATCTCTTTATTTATATAGAGACAAGACTTTATTATTTTATACCTATAAAGATCTTCTCGAATATTATAATTCCAATAATATTTGGACAATACGTTCAGCTGCACGACCATCCCAACGTTCGGGAAGCGAACCGTTTTTCCATTCCCCGTTACGCCATATATCAAATGCCGCAGCTAATTCTTCCGGACTTTCGCCAACTAAGCAATTAGTTCCTTGCGTTACGGTTTCAGGATGTTCCGCATAGTAACTTAATGTCATACAAGGAATACCCAGAAATGTCGCTTCTTCAGCTATATTACCTGAATCGGTAACAATCACTGCAGCATGACTTACCCAATAACCAAACGTAAGATAAGGTTGGGGAGGCAACAAATGAAGGGTAGGGGAAGAAATACCTAAGTCTTTCAATCTATCTTTTACATATTCATGTACAGGAGCAATAACCGGCATATCTCCAGTTTTCACAAGAAGTGTATGAAAAAGTGATTTCAATTTCTCACTATCTTCCAAAAGAGCATGACGGTTTAAAGTCAATAAAACATATTTCTTATCTTCCCATTGCCATTCATCCATCTCTCGAGGACGAAGAAAACGACGATAATTATAACGTAATGCATCGGTCAACAGATTGCCCACAAAATAAATATTCGCCTGTTCTGTACCGGTTTGGTTCAGATTACGATTAGCTACCATACCTGCCGTAAACAAATAATCAGAAAGCCCGTCGGTAATCATCCGATTCAGTTCTTTTGGCATATCCATATCAAAAGAACGAATTCCCGCCACCAAATGCGCTACCTTTAATCCTTTCTTTTTAGCAACTAACGAACAAGCCATTGTTGGAGTCATATCGTCTACCACGATTACCATATCAGTAGGATGTTGTTCCAACTCACGGGCAAAAGTAATTAGAATACCCCCCATCCGTTCGAAGAAATTATTGGTATCTATTCCTAAAAAGGCATCGGGACGGGGCATATCCAAGTCCCGAAACAGAGAGGATTCCAAACTCCTATCATTTTCCGATCCCGTGTACACTAAGCGGTAATGGATATCCTTACCAGTTTCTTCCGCTGTACGAATGGCACGAACCAACGGAGCTATTTTCATAAAATTGGGACGGGCGCCGGCAATAATCGTTATGTTCATATTTTACATTTTGTTATCATGCCGCAAACTTACATATAAATTCCGATTTATGCACTGATTGAATAAAGAAACCTTTTTCCTTTAAAGACAAGGTGTTTTTTTATAATTACAAGTGGATAACTAAAAATAAAGAATTATAAAATGAAAAAAACACTGGTTATAAATTGGATGGACGTATAAAGTAGAAATATTATTTAATCATTCTATTTTTGTATTCGGCATTTAAATAAATTTCCAATTAAATAAAGTACTTTTGTTTCTTGAAACGAATATGCTATGGAACAGAAAACAAAACCTCAGATAATTATCGGTGCAGCCAGCTCGAACTGTGGCAAAACAACTCTAACAATGGGATTGTTACGCGCTTTGCGTGAACGTGGACTGCATACTCAACCATTTAAGTGCGGACCGGATTATATTGATACGAAGTATCACACATTAGCAGCCGGACATGAATCCGTTAATCTTGATTCATGGTTTTCTTCACCGGAACACATCAGAGAGATATATCACCATTATGGAAAGGAAGCAGATATCTTGGTAACAGAAGGTGTCATGGGTTTGTTCGACGGCTACCGGAAGATGCAAGGAAGCAGTGCAGAGATTTCACAAATTCTTAGGGTTCCGGTATTACTTATTGTAAATGCACGTTCCACCGCTTATTCCGTAGCCCCACTAATTTATGGGTTCAAACATTTTTGTCCGGAAATAAATGTAGCCGGAGTCATTTTCAACCAGATTGCTTCAGAAAGCCATTTCGACTACTTACAACAAGCTTGTGAAGATGCGGGAGTTCCTTGCTTCGGCTATTTACCCCGACTAAAAGAAATAGAGCTTCCTTCCCGACATTTAGGTTTGACACTAGAAAATAAATACTTGTTCGACAAATTCTCGCTACGCATAGCAGAAGAAGTGGAAAAGTACATTGACTTAAACCGTCTAATTACCTGTTACACCGTTCCTTTCGAAAAGAAAAGCATTCTTCCGGTTTCAACAGAAGAAAAAGAAAATATAAAAACGATAATTCCCTCCTTGGGAAAAACTAGATCATTAAAGATTGCCGTAGCGCAAGACGAAGCATTCAATTTTACTTATCGTCGAAATATGGATCAGCTACAATCCTATGGTAAAATAAATTATTTCAGTCCCCTATCAGACACACAATTGCCAGAAGCCGATTTCGTATATCTTCCCGGCGGATATCCTGAATTATACCTTCCTCAACTAAGTGATAACCATTCTATGATGCAATCTATCCGCCAATATATAGAAAACGATGGTAAGCTGTTGGCCGAATGCGGAGGCATGATGTACCTCGCTCGAAGTATTAAAGGGATGGATGGAAAGACTTATCCCATGGTGAATGTTCTTCCTATACAAGCTACTATGGAAAATATGAAGCTGCATTTAGGTTACCGTTCATTTGTGTTTGGCGGGCAAACATACAAAGGCCACGAATTCCATTATTCAACAGTAATAGAAGAAACTGAGAAACTCCCCTCCATCGCACAACAATACAATGCAAAAGGAGAAAAAGTAAATACCCCACTATACCAATACAAAAGTACTATAGCCGGATACACTCATCTTTATTGGGGAGAAACAGATATATTTGGATTGATGCATCACTGACCGTTCTGGAAAGAAAGATATAATATCCTAACTTTACCACATACTTTATATAAATAGCCGGTAGGCTATAAAATAGCTACTAGAAGACAAACTTTTGCCTTCCACGGAGACAATAAAGCGGTGTCATCGATGCAATAAAAGTGGCTTCAAGGGAGACGGTGGCGGGGTAAATAACAATGTACTGCTATTTTATCATCTAGTAACCAATATCTATGATTTGAGAAAAATTTAAAGGAAAAAGGGATCTTATCATAAGCAAATAGATTGTACAGGTATTGGTTTTAATAAAACACTCATTCACTGACTGGTATTTCTTGAATTTCTTTCATACTCAAATTGCAGACTGACCCTTAGTGATAATATATTCAATTGAAAGGTAGGAAGAGTGAAGTAATAATCAACAATTCTATCTATTCTGTCCTTGCAAGCAGTAAATGATTATAAGCTCACTGAGCTTATCTATCTTGATGAGAAACCAATCATACGGTACGATTTCGATCTCGAATCTCCGGAAATGATCGACAGTTCCGGCAAAAAAGGATTTGAAACGGGTAGATCGCACAGTAAATATAGCTTTCCCTCTACTTTCTCCTACATAACGTCTTAAAATCGCAATATCCGCATTGCGAATCAAACTCAGTTTGTCGAAAAGGTTCCTCTGGATTGTAAATCTCCTGAAGCACTTTCTGTAGATGTTTACGAAACTCCTCATTATATTCCCGAAAATCAGTCACCTCCACTTTAGGTTTATACGGGTCGCCAATCGTAATCACCGGCGAATACGTAGAGGAAGCAGCCTTATGGATATAAAGCAAAGCCGGCGCTACGGGAACAGATTGTTTCTTCGTCATAATAGCAGCGTATAAAAAAGTTTGGAAAATATATCCCGAACGAGATTCCGAAGGAATAAACAATGATTCGATATTCTCCACAGGCCGTGGTTCACCACCGGTTTTATAATCTACAATACGAATCCTACCGTCTTTACTGTCAATACGATCAATGATTCCACCTACCCGTAACTGAACAAGTTGACCATCAACTTCTACCTCGAATACATCATCCACCCATTTTTCCATTCCTTCCATCACAAAAGGAGCATAATGCAAATCCTTTTCCAAAAGTTGCCTTAGATACATGACAATTACCTCAGAATTAAGCAACTGCAACCCATTATATTCTGGTTTTTCCTCTGCGGTAACTTTAAAAAACAATTCTTTGAAAGCACTGTCCACATAGTGTTCCAAGCGAGCCTTATCTTTTAATACCCTTTCAATATCATTCTTATGAATTTGCTTGTCAGTTGAAGTCAAATCCATATAAACCAACTGAGCGGCACGGTGGAAAATACTGCCAAAAGTAGCCGAGTCTATTTCCGCTGACACCTCTTCTTTGGGTGACAATTGCGCCACATATAAAAAATAGAACTTTACACGACACGATAAATAAGCATTCAACGCCGATGGAGAAAGTATTTTTTTTGCAGAAGAATCAAAGCGTAACAATAACCTCCGCATCACCGATTCTGTTTTCTTTATGATAATCGGAGCAGAGATTTGAGGTACTTGCCCGGCCGTAATGAACTCTTTCTTTATCTTATGCGGACTCTCTACCAACATCTGTAACATAAAGCGTGACATTTCTCCCCGATTCAAGCCGTCTGTAGAACTGTTATAAAGAAGAACCGCTTTTTCTGCCCGTTGCATTAAACGATAGAAATAATAAGCATATATGGCACTTTTATGCTCTATAAGCGTCATGCCGAAAGCTTTACGCAAATTATATGGAATAAAAGATGAATCACCACTTGTTTTAGGTAGTTTCCCTTCATTCAAAGATAACATCGCCACGCATTTAAAATCAAGATTACGCGTTTCAAGCACTCCCATCACCTGCAATCCAATGGCGGGCTCGCCGTGGAACGGGACAGAAGAGGAAGAAAGCACCCTTAACAATAAGCGGACAAATGTTTTCGGCTGAATGCACAAATCTCCTTCTTCAATTAAAAGACGGAAACGACCAACAGCCGTATAAGCCTTAAAAAGAGACTCCCGATATAAAGGATCGAAGACATCTTTTTTATTTTTATTATCTTGATATAAAGCTGCAACTCTTTTGAGAATCTCTTCCAAATAAATACATAACTCCAAATTTCCTTTAAGAGGAGTAAATATTAGAGTCAGCATTTCATCTCTTTGCAGCTCGGAAGGAAGCGGATAAAAACGATTTTTTTTTGTAAGTTCCCTCTGTATTTGGGGTGACAATGGAGACAAACGACAAGTATAAGAATGCTTCAACACTGCCGAAACCACCTCAAAAATATAACGTCCCGAATCTTCATTATATCCGTCAATCTGAAGTTTTACTAAATTTTTAAGAAAACTATATACAGGAGTTTGCGCTAAAGGAAATCCCATCGTTATGTTTACATGCTTCACAGCATCATCCGGTAACGAATGGAATACCGGCTGCAAAAGAGCTTCATTACAAAGTACCACAGCCGTCTCCGACTCCTTTTCCGTTAGATTTTCACGTAACCAACCCGACAAAAAGCGGGCTTGTACATTCTCTGTAGAAGCCTCCAAGTAACGAATTTCTTTCAAATGGGAATAATTATCAAAACAACTTGGAGGAAGGGGAGAAGGAAATTCCACCAGATTACGCCGTATAAATTCCCCAGCTTCGTGGTTGGCTATATTAAGATAGGAGACATCGTAATCCCAATAAAACAAGGCTTTACCAATGTCCCGCAAATATTTGAACAAACGATACTCTACTTTATTCAGCACATTAAAACCAACAAACACATAGCGGTCATAAGGAAGTTTTTCCATCTCAAGATGTTCAATAACCTCCCGATAGAGCATACCTTCATACGCGATTTTCTTCTCTGCCAATTGTTCTCTATAATGTGTGTAAATATCATTTAAGACACTCCATAATGAAATAAAACGTTGCTTTAATTCTGTGGTCTTGGCTAAAGAAAAGTTTTGGAAAAACTGTTGAACAGCTTCCTCTTGACCTGGAGTGAGAAAATCGGTTCCTTCCAAATCTTTGAGTGCCTGAAGATTACCCAACAATCGCTCTGCATCGACCAAATTTTTATCTATATCATCGAAATCGGCAATTAATAATTCACCCCAGAAATAGAATTCGTCTAATGTTTCCTTACTATGAGTCGCTTCTACAAAGATTTTATAAAGTTCGCAAACTAGCTGAATTGAATCTCCAATTTCCCAATCAGACAACGAACGGAACAATTCACTGATGGAAATATATGCCGGAGCCCACATGGGTTTGTTCGATTTAAAAGCCAAGTATTCATTAAAAAACAAACCAGCACGTTTATTTGGAAATACAACCGCCGTGTGCGACAAATCACCTTCCAACTTATCGTATAAATCTTCCGCCACTAATTTCAAGAAAGGTTCCATCTCTAATATTCTTTTATTTCTTCCAACTCATTCTTATATACGTACCACAGATAGCCCTTCAACTGCCGGTATCCCATCTGTTTCAATAATTGCATATAGTTGCGCACCTGAGCTGCATACTCTGGACTTTTCTTTCCAAATTTGAAATCAACTACTATTACCTCTTCTCCTTTAATCATGACACGATCGGGACGGCGTATTTGCAGTTCCCCTCCTATATTTTGTAAAATAGAGCATTCATTATACAATTCCCAATCCCCCGAAAACCACTCTTTTACTCTAGGATAAGAAACAGCCTTTCGTACTAATTTCTTTATAGAATCTACAGTCTGGATACTATTCACCACACCCTCCAATTGCATCCGATGTAACACAGAGTCTACATCTTCTAAAGTACGGATCACCGAAAACAGACGGTGTAACAAACGCCCCTGTTGGATATACTGTTCTTGCTTTTCTTTCTCATTTTCACCCCGAATAAAATCTGCTGAACGATTGGACTGACGGAATTCTACTTTATGAAGAAATGATTCCATCTTCACTTTTTGTTTCTCTGCCGGCATCAACAAGCGGTTCATCCCATTATTCTCCTTCTTTACTTCTGAGAGACAAAGTTCTCCATTTGTATAAACAGTAAGTTCTTCCTCGCCCGTCATAACTGACAATGCCTGATAAAGCAGAGTAGATATCGTATTTTTCTCTCCGTCATGCGACCATACCAATAAATTTTTCGAAGCTCTGGTAAAAGCAACGTATAATAAATTCAGGTTATCCACCCATAATTGTAAACGCTCATTTAAATAATCGCTCCTATAAACCGATTGAGCCATTCCTTTTGAATAACTGACCGGAATCAAATCCAATGCATTAAACGGTGCTTCACATGGTCCACACCACAATAATTGGGTAACATGCCGTTCTCCTTCCAATCCCCAATCGCAGAAGGGTACCAACACTGTATGAAATTCTAACCCTTTTGCCTTATGGATAGAATAAATCCGGATACCCTCCAACTCTCCAGAAGGAATTGTTTTAGCACAAAGCTTTTCATCCCAATAAGCAATAAATGTATCCAAATCAGAAGAATTATCCTGTAAGAATTCCAATACCGCATCTAAGAAAGCAAAAAAATAGGCATCCTGTTTTTCTATCGCCTTTAAATTAAATAATGAAAAGAGTTTTTCTATCAACTCATACAAAGGCATCAAACGGAGTGTATCTTGTTCATTCGTAAATCCTGCAGGTAAAAACTTATCAGTATCATCTAATAAAAATGTATTCCAATCTATTTCATTCCCGCAAACTTCTTTCTGATAAGAAACCGCTAGTTGGGCTTTCGCAATAGTATCACTCTCATCTGAAAGATATCGAAGTACGTCCACCAATAAACAAATGGCTGAAGACGCATCTAAACGAAAAGCTTCATCGGAAACAATCCGATAATCAGGATAATGTTTGCTGAAATAATCAGCAATTACAGGAATATTTTTATTTTTACGAACCAATATGGTGATATCGGAAAGGCTTACACCTCGCAATACTAGTTCTTCCACACTTAAACCCAATTCGTCTAAAGTAACTTCCGAATAACTCTTTCCTTCTTTCTTATCCAAAAATTGAATCCTTACATATCCTTTTTCTTCTTTTTTTGGAGATTGTTGCGCCAATTCCTTATAAGCAGATAACAAAGTTTGGCAATCTTCTCCAAACTCATCTTGATATCCGGCATTCAGCCATTCGCATGCCTTTGCAAAAAATTCATTATTAAAACGGATGATATTCGATTCACTCCGCCTATTTACAACCAGCTTCTCTTCACGGATAGGATAGGGGCCTAATTTTTCGTTCAAACTATTAAGAATTCCCCAATCACCATTCCGCCAACGATAGATTGACTGCTTTACATCTCCTACTACCAAGCTACCGGTTCCCTGAGACAACCCTTCCAACAACAATAATTTGAAGTTATTCCATTGCATACGGGAAGTATCTTGAAATTCATCAATCATGACATGACGAATATTAGATCCGATCTTCTCAAATACAAAAGACGAATCCCCTTCTTTCATCAACCGGTATAAAAGATTAGTAGTATCGGACAAAAGAAAACGGTTCTCTTTAGTATTCAGTTCGCGTACTTCTTCATCAATATAAGTAAGTAAACGTAATTGGTTTAGATAGCGTAAAGAAAGGATGCAGGAATTAATTATACGGTTATTCACAGGGCGAAACTCCTCACATGTCCTTAATAAAGGAATCAGTTCTTCTGATGCCAAGGAGATTATTTCCTCTTTTAAAGCGGATGTTTTTGTGCTCCAATTTTGTTCATTATCTAAACAATTTTCTACTGTTTTATTCCGGACTTTATCATCATACTCACCATTCTTCAGTTTCTTAAAATAACTCATGATACCATTTTTTCCCCCTTTCAGTTGTTCCGGTTCTATTCCGTTTGCTTCCAATACTCCGAAAAACTGGTCGGCAAAACTACACATTTCATCCTTTTTCTGTGCTGCCAAAGATTCTAATTTTTTCTTATACTGAGTTATATAAGAAGGATCACGAAGTTTCTCACGCAGACCATTTCCACGTTCCACATAGATCTCATTAAAAATATTACGTGCAAATGATTTTATTTCTTTTGTAACATGCCAACGTTTATCATTCGCTATCTTATCTTTAATGAAATCTACCAACCAAATTAAAACTAGTGACGAACGGTCTAGTTTCTCAATCAATGTATTAACCGCCTTGTCCAAAACCTCATCGTTATTTAACGATATCTCCAAATTAGCTCCCAGCCCCAATTCACGAGCAAGATTACGCATGACTGACTGAAAAAAAGAATCAATTGTCTCGACTCTAAAAAAACTGTAATCATGAATTAAAAAAGAAAGAGCCCTTGCTGACCTCTCACATATCTCGTTTTCCGAGAGTCCGGTTCTTTCTTTTATATTTTGAAGATAGGGATCCGAAGCTTTATCTCCGGAAGCTATACCATAAAGCTGGCTCAATATACGTTCCTTCATTTCAGTGGTTGCTTTATTGGTAAAAGTAACTGCTAAAATATGTCGGTACGCACGAGGATTCTGTATAAGTAACTTTATATATTCAACGGCTAAAGTAAATGTTTTTCCTGAACCTGCCGAAGCTTTATATACTATTAATTCCGAAGCGTTATCCATACCGCATCAGACCTCCACTTTCTGATAAAGGTAACGTTTAATACTTTTTTTTGCCGTTTTTTCAAATTCTTCCGGCATGATGACAATCTTAGACAAATGAGAATACGCAGGCATTTCCTTATTTAACTCTTCCCGACTTTTATTCAGCAAAATATCCATATCATTCTTTGACAATCCACATATAGCCTCATCACTCCAATCGGGATACACCAACGCTACCAAACGGTCTTTCTTAAGAATAACCAACGATTCTGACACATAGGGCATATTATTCAATTTCGCTTCAATCTCTTCCGGATAAATATTCTGCCCCGAAGAAGTAAGAAGCATATTCTTGCAACGTCCTTTTACAAAAACATTTCCATCATCATCAATGATAGCCATATCACCAGTATGTAACCATCCTTCCGGATCGATAACCAATCGGGTAGCTTCTTCATTCTTATAATACCCCATCATTATATTATCGCCGCGGCAAACCAATTCGCCGGCAATATGCATCGGATCCGGTGAAAGAACTTTTAACTCCATACGTGATACCACCTTGCCACAAGATGTATATTGCAAATCAGTCCAAAAACTATGGCAAATGAGCGGACCACATTCCGTCATCCCATAAGCAATGGTATATGGAAAATCAATCAATCGCAAAAAGGCTTCTACCTCAGCATTAAAAGGAGCACCACCAATAATAATTTCAATAAAATTCCCTCCAAATACTTTCATTGCCTCTTCACGTGCTAATGTTTTGATTTTATCACTGATAATAGGCACCTTCAAAAGGAACTTGCCCAACTTGGTATCTACACGTGGAAGAATATTCTTTTTAAAAATTTTCTCCACTACCAATGGAACACAAGAAATGATTCTCGGCTTTATTTCAGAAAAAGATTCTGCTATAATTTTAGGTGAAGGCATGCGAGTAAGAAACCATAAATGAGCTCCTTCACAAATGCCGAACAAAAAATCGAAAGTCATGCCGAACACATGACCGAGCGGAAGCATGGAAACAATGGAATCACCTGGTTTTAAATGAATCTTTTCCTTACAAAACATGACATTGGAAAAAAGACTTCGGTATGGGAGCATTACACCTTTGGAATAGCCTGTAGTTCCAGAAGTATAATTAATTATTGCCAATTGTTCTAACTTTTCACGACGGTATGAAACATGTTCTGATCTGAAATTACAAGGATATTTTTTCCCAAACATTTCATTCAAATGCTCTCTGGCATACGTCATTGAATCTGAACGGGAAATCAAAAGTTGGAAATCTACCAACCCGATAATACCCTCTAAACGTGGCATACAAGACTCGTTCAAGTTCTCCCACATCTGATCGCCCACAAATAGTAGACGCGATTCGGAATGATTCACTATATGATGTATATTATCAGCTTTAAACTCATGAAGGATCGGAACCACTACTGCTCCATAAGTAATAGTAGCCAAAAAAGCTGCACCCCAATGTGCACTATTACGTCCACAAACGGCAATCTTATCCCCCGGTTTAATCCCTGCATTTTCAAATAAGATGTGTATTTTTTCTATTTTACGTGCCACATCTTTATATTGCATAGTTTCACCTCTGTAATCAGTCAGGGCATTCAAGTCCCAATTTTGTATAATGCTGTGCTCTATAAGCTCAATAAAACTTCCACTCATTCGTACCCAAATTTGCACATTTATCTCTAAAATGCGCACAAAAATAAGAAAGGGTTTGATTTATATAAGGGTCTACAACAAAAGTTTACATTTATTTAACAACAGGGACTTTCATCATTATAATTCTCTTATGAACTTTGCATCAACAAAACAATACGTATTAGTTTTATGGATAAAAATAAACCGATCGCTGCATTATTTGATTTAGACGGCGTTATACTGGATACTGAAAACCAGTATAGTATTTATTGGAAAGAGCAAGGAGAAAAATATCGTCCAGACATCCCTCACTTTGAACAAAAAATTAAAGGAAATACTTTAAAAGTAATTTTGGAGTATTTTAAAGACCAACCAGGCGTTGCCGAACTTGTAACACAAGGATTAAATGATTATGAAACCCATATGGATTATCGTTTTATCCCCGGCGTTCGTGAATTTATAGAAGAATTACGTAAAAACGGTATTAAAACAGCTGTTGTAACAAGCTCCAATGAACAGAAAATGGCTTGTGTTTACAAGACCCATCCTCATTTCAAAGAATATTTCGACCATATTTTGACTGCCGATAGGTTCAGAAAATCTAAGCCGGATCCGGATTGTTATTTATTGGGAGCTAACATCTTTGAAACAATTCCTGAAAATTGTATGGTCTTTGAAGATTCCCTAAACGGAATTGAAGCTGGTAACAGGGCAGGTATGACAGTAATCGGATTGGCAACAACCAATTCCGTTGAAGCTATTAAAAACAAAACGCATTACGTTATTCCCGACTTTCAAAGTTTTAGTTACGAAAAAATGTGCTCACTCATGGAAGAATTCAGTAAAAAGGCGTAACTTTGCCCCAAAATTTAACATATTAACAAAGTAAATTATGGCAGGATACATTTCTGACGACTCACGTAAAGTGACGACTCATCGTTTATTTGAGATGAAACAACGTGGTGAAAAGATCTCTATGCTAACTTCATACGATTATACTACCGCACAAATTGTAGATGGTGCTGGCATTGATGTTATTTTAGTAGGGGATTCCGCTTCCAACGTCATGGCAGGAAATGTCACAACACTTCCTATCACGCTCGATCAAATGATTTATCATGGAAAATCCGTTGTAAGAGGAGTGAAGCGTGCCCTCGTTATCGTTGATATGCCTTTCGGCTCTTATCAAGGAAACGAACTAGAAGGATTGGCATCAGCAATTCGTATTATGAAAGAAAGCCATGCCGACGCTTTAAAACTGGAAGGAGGTGAAGAGATTATCGGCACAGTAAAACGAATTATTTCAGCTGGAATCCCTGTGATGGGACATCTTGGCTTAATGCCACAATCAATAAACAAATACGGAACCTATACCGTCCGTGCCAAAGAAACAGAAGAAGCAGAGAAGTTGGTTCATGATGCTCACTTGCTAGAAGAAGCCGGATGCTTTGGGCTTGTATTAGAAAAAATACCAGCATCTTTAGCTGAAAGAGTTGCCAAAGAATTATGTATTCCGGTAATTGGTATTGGTGCAGGAGGGGGAGTAGACGGACAGGTATTGGTAGTAACGGACATGCTGGGTATGACCCATGGATTCAATCCGCGCTTCTTACGCAGATATGCAAATCTATACGAAGTCATGACCAATGCTATCGGACAATATGTAAATGATGTAAAAAATTGTGATTTCCCAAACGAAAAAGAACAATATTAATAAAAGAAAGAAAAAGGAGAGAAAGAGATTATCAGTTGAAGATTGACATTCATAAAGCAAAAAAGAATATTTTTTGTATTGCCATTTTAAAGTTAGGAACTAATATCTTTAACTAGATTTGCAGAAATTATTCGGAACCGAGGTAAAAGACGTGATGAATTTTGTGCATATTACAATTTTAGTTTCTGACTAAACGTAATCGAATGTTTCTTCTTTAACGAAGCATTATTTCTAATTAATACGATAATGTATTTACAAATGCTAAACAAAGAATTTTTCAATTAAGATTCTTCCAATGGGAACAAATGAAAATACTAAATTATGGTCGAACGACTTTTGGCGGATATGTATAGCAAATTTCTTACTGTCTGTATCTCTCTACATGCTATGGCCTATACTTCCTGTCTGGATAATGTCTTCTTACGGTGTAACAACTTTACAAGCTGGAGGAGTTACAGCATTGTTTGGCGTTGCAATTTTTTTGTTAGGCCCGTCATTTTCTTATTTAGTAGATACTTATAAGCGAAAAAGTATATGCTTGCTGGCTATTTTAATCATCACAATAGCAACAGGAGGATTTTGGCTTGCCGGCGGGCTTCTCTATGTAACCATTTTGCGTATTATACAAGGTATAATGTATGGAATGGCTTTCATGGCATCTGGCAGTACATTAGTGATAGATATCACTCAATCGCCTCGACGTACAGAGGCTAATAATGCTTTTTCTTGGTTTGGAAGATTCGGTTTTTCCATAGGTCCTTTTATTGGTCTAATCTTTTATGAATTTTACTCAATACAAATCATTATAATTATATCCTGTTTACTAGGATTACTTTCCTTTCTGTGCATCGCATTTCTCAGAATTCCTTTTCGAGCACCGCTTTGTCCACCTATATTTTCAAAAGATCGTTTCTGGCTGTCTAACGGATGGCTTATGTTTATCAATTTACTATTTATTTCTATTCCTACAGGAATACTCTTGGCAACCATACATTCATATGAATTTTACGGTATTCTGATGGCAGGATTCTGTTTATCCATATTAGCTGTTAAATTCGTTTTCACCGATGCTGATATTCGTTCGGAAATTGTAAGTGGACTTATTTTATACGGAACTGCCATGTTATTACAAATCTCTCATCATGAAGAAGCTGCTTTTTATACCTCTGCCTTACTTGTGGGACTTGGTATCGGACTCATTGTTCCACGCATTCTGGTTTTCTTTATACAACTATCGGAGCATTGCGAAAGAGGAACGGCCAATACCTCCGAAGCTTTTGGATGGGAACTTGGAATTAGTATCGGTTTCTTTATTGGTTACATCCTTATTAGTCGACAATCCACCTTTTCTGCATACAGCATCGTTTTGGGATTCCTAATTGCTGCTTTAGTTTTATATTTGCTTATAACCCACACTTGGTATCTAAAACATAGAATTAGATAAAACGCTATATCTTAAGCAAAGCTTTGGAATATAAACTTCAATAATTGCTATGGAATATAGAATTCCACTATTGAATCTGATATAAGAACTTACTTCAGAAAACATTTACTTGTTCAACCATTTGGAAAGATGTCTCAATCCACTTCGCACATATGGGCGTTTCATATCCTCGGGTTTTAAAATTTCCTGTCCAAATTGCAACAAATCAATATCTATACGAATTATTTCATTTGCTTTATCCTTAGGTATCTTAGCACAAGAATGTTCAATATCTTTTAATACACATTTCACTTCATATAAAGAATAAAAAGTATGAAATAAAGCTATCTGATTGACAAATAAAGAAGGATTATGCAGATTAATCGGATAAGTACGACACGCTTCATCATACCTTATGTCAGGGAAATAACGCGTCAATTCTTTCCGGGCCTTTTCAAGATTTTTCTCCCCGTCAGTATTGGAACCTAAGGATATGAAACATATTTTTTCATCCATATTTAAATTCAATCATGTTAAAGTGCAAATTAAAGCGAAATAAGCTGCATTACCAAATCTTTTTGTACTTTTGCAAAATACATAAATCAACAGTTAAAAGAATTACTATCGTTACATAAACGACGATTCGAATAAAGATGTACTATTTAATAAAATACATTTAGTTATGAAATTTATAGGAATCATTCCTGCGAGATACGCATCCACACGTTTCCCGGCCAAGCCACTGGCTATGTTAGGTGGAAAAACAGTGATACAAAGAGTCTATGAACAAGTCTGCGGAGTTTTGGACGATGCATATGTAGCCACCGACAACGAATTAATAGAAGCTGCTGTAAAGTCGTTTGGTGGAAAAGTGGTTATGACTTCCGTTCACCATAGAAGCGGAACAGACCGTTGTTATGAAGCCTATACTAAAGTGGGAGAAAACTATGACGTAATAGTCAATATTCAAGGCGATGAGCCTTTTATACAACCTTCACAACTAAAAGAGCTTAAAACCTGTTTCTTCGATCCACAAACACAAATAGCCACATTAGTTAAGCCATTTACCGAAGCTGACGGAATAGAGGCCCTACAGAATCCGAACTCTCCAAAAGTAGTAGTAAACAAAAATATGAATGCTTTATACTTCAGCAGATCTATCATTCCATATCAACGAAATTTTGAAAGAAATGAATGGCTCCAACATCAGACTTACTACAAACACATCGGCTTGTATGCCTACCGTGCAGAAGTACTGAAAGAAATCACCTCCTTACCGCAATCACCTTTAGAATTAGCAGAGTCGTTAGAACAACTTCGGTGGTTGGAAAACGGATATACAATAAAAGTAGGAATAACTAATGTGGAAACAATCGGCATTGATACCCCGCAAGATTTAATAAAAGCCGAACAGTTTTTAAAAGAGTATGCTAAATAGAAATCAACAACCGAAAATACGTCCGATAGAACCAATTCTAATTCCTTCCCCCGAAAAGCAAATCATGCCAAACGGCATCCCTTTGTACCTTTTTCAAACCGGAGAAGAAGAAGTAGTTCGACTCGATATACTTATTAAAGGAGGGCAATGGAACCAAACCCAACCTCTCCAAGCCATGTTTACCAACCGTATGCTACGAGAAGGAACAACTCGTTTCACTTCCGCCGAAATAGCAGAAAAATTGGATTATTACGGAGCTTGGCTTGACTTATCGTCCTCAATGAATTATGGATATGTCACACTTTACTCTTTGAACAAATATTTCCCTCAAACTGTAGAAGTCGTACAGTCTCTTATCATGGAACCACTATTTCCGGAAAAAGAACTCTCCATTGCCATAGAAAAAAATAAGCAGCAATTCACTGTAAACAATTCCAAAGTCGATGTCCTGGCTCGCAAAGAACTGAACCGAAGCTTATTTGGTACAGAGCATCCTTGTGGCAAGTATGCAAGCATCGAAGATTACAATCTCCTGACCAAAGGGGTGCTGCAACGTTTTCATTGCCAATATTATCACTCGAATAATTGTACGCTCTATCTTTCGGGAAAGATAACGCCGGAAATTGTCCGAGAGGTGGAAAAAACTTTCGGGCACTCGCAATGGGGAAATATTTCAGTTTTTCAAAATCAAAACATATATAACCTACACACAAAGCCTGAAAAAAGAATACAGATAGAACGGGATGACGCCATGCAAAGTGCCATCTGTATGGGCAATATTACTATAGATCGTAAACATCCCGACTTTTTGAAACTTCGCGTCATGGTAACCTTATTCGGAGGTTATTTCGGAAGTCGTCTGATGAGCAATATCCGAGAAGAAAAAGGATATACCTATGGAATTGGAGCTGGTATTGTATCTTATCCGGAATGCAGTATGATAATAATCAGCACTCAAGCAGCCAACGAATATGCTGAACCTATCATACAAGAAGTATATTACGAAGTAGATCGACTACAGAACGAGCCAGTATCTGATAAAGAACTTTCTATGGTAAAAAATTATATGATGGGAGAGAACTGTCGCAATTACGAAGGTCCATTTTCTCTGGCCGATGCTTACATCTATTTGCAATCGTCCGGTTTAGACAATGGTTTTCTGTCACGCTTACAACAAGCCATCAAAGAAACCACAGCTTCCGATATACAGCGCCTTGCCCATACATACTTGATAAAGGAACAATTAAAAGAAATCATTGTAGGAAAAGTGAAGCGGTAAAATCACATAAAAACAAAAGAAAACTTAACAGGTTTTGGGCTTTGCTGCGTTTTACACTACTTTTGTCAACAAGCATATCAATTATTGAATAAATATTATTATGAAAAGAAAATACATACTCTATACATTATCCTTTTTCTTTATTTCTTCATCCTTAGTTGCTCAAATAAAAATCGGGAATTATACATTCAAAGACGGAAGTGTTTATACAGGCGAACTGAAAGGTAAAAAGCCTAACGGAAAAGGAAAAACAATCTTTAAAAACGGTAATGTATACGAAGGAGAATATATTAAAGGAAAAAGAGAAGGCCATGGCGTATATACCTTCCCTGATGGCGAAAGATATGACGGCAACTGGTATCAAGATCAACAACATGGAAAAGGAACCTATTATTTTAACAATAATAATAGGTACGAAGGGATGTGGTATACAGATTTTCAACAAGGTCAAGGTACCATGTATTACTACAACGGAGATATATACGTAGGAAACTGGGTCCAAGACAAACGTGAAGGAAACGGCACATACACATGGAAAAACGGAGCTACATATGTAGGCCAATGGAAAAAAGACAAGAAAAACGGAACCGGAACACTCGACTGGAACGACGGTACCAAATATATCGGCGAGTGGAAAGACGACATGAGACAGGGCGAAGGTACGTATCATTATTCCAATGGAGATGAATATATCGGACAATGGGATAAAGACATGCAACACGGTAAAGGAATTTATCGTTTCCATACCGGCGACAAATACGAAGGGGATTATTTTATGGGCGAACGTACCGGAGAAGGTATTTATGTCCACCAGAACGGTGATATGTATGTAGGGGCATTCCAAAATGGAGAACAGAACGGAAAGGGAACCTTTACATGGGCCAACGGAGCTGTTTATACCGGCGATTGGGTAAACAGCCAACGTTCCGGAAAAGGCAAATATACTTGGACCAATGGCGATGTTTATGAGGGAGATTGGAAAAACGACCTGCCTGAAGGAGAAGGGACCCTGACCCTAGCAGACGGAACCCGATATAAAGGAACTTTTGTGAAAGGGAAGAAGGAAGGAAAAGGTGTATTGGAAGAAAATGACGGAACCCGATACGAAGGATTCTTCAAACAAGATATGAAACATGGTCCATTTGTGGAAATCAGTAATAACGGACAGACTATCCGTAAAGGAACCTATAAATTCGGTAAATTAGAAAGCTCTAAATAATATTTTTATCATCCATGCTTGATTTAGAACAAATCACAGCAGAAGTACGCCAACTAGCTATTGAAACAGGCGCTTTTCTGCGCGAAGAAAGAAAGAATTTCCTTCGTGAACGTGTACAAGAAAAAAAATCTCACGATTATGTATCGTACGTTGACAAAGAATCGGAAAACCGCATCGTGAAACGGTTGAAAGAGTTACTCCCCGAAGCCGGTTTCATTGCTGAAGAAGGTTCGGGAAGCCTTACCAATGAAAATTACTGTTGGTTGGTCGACCCATTAGACGGAACGACCAATTTTATTCACAACAATGCTCCTTATTGTGTAAGCATCGCCTTGCGAAATAAAGAAGAACTGTTAGTAGGAGTGGTATACGAGGTATGTCGTGATGAATGCTTTTGGGCTTGGAAAGGAAGTAAAGCTTATCTAAACGGAACGGAAATACACGTATCCTCTGTCAGCACACTCAACGAGTCATTTATCGAATTAGGTTTCCCTTACGATGCTGATCATTATAGAGAATTCGTAAGCAAACTTATCCGACGATTATACGGAAACGTCTGCGGACTGCGTTTGCAAGGTTCTGCAGCTGCAGAACTCTGTTATATCGCTGCCGGTCGTTTCGAAGCCCGAATGGAAGCTTTGTTAGGTCCGTGGGACATTGCTGCCGGAGCCTTAATTCTAATGCAAGCCGGAGGAAAAATTACCGACTACAAAGGAGGAGATGAATTCTATTCAGGGAAACAAGTGTTGGCTACTAACGGCAAAATACACGAATATTTACTGAAAATCATCGCTATGCTTTAATTTTATTGCCAAACGTTTACGCATCTTTCATTTATTTCCTATATTTGTACAATTAACAAGTACTAATTTAAAATTTAAAATTATGGTTATTGATACAATTGACAATCTGGAGAAATATGCTTCATTGAACCCCTTGTTCGCAAAAGCATTCGAATATTTAAAATCAACCGACTTAAATGCCTTGGAACCAGGAAAAGTAGCTCTGCAAGGAGCAGATTTAGTAGTAAACATTTCTTTGGCAAAAGGTAAAACCAAGGAACAGGCGCAACTCGAAACACACAAAAAATTCATCGATATCCAGATACCTCTTTCTTGTACTGAAACAATGGGCTACACCCCAGCTAATGCACTGCCCGAAGAAGAGTATAATGAAGAAAAAGATATCACGAAATTTGCCATTCCTTCCGAATCATACATTGATGTAAAACCGGGAATGTTTGCCATATTCTTCCCACAAGACGGGCATGCCCCATGTATTTCTTCCGAAGAGACCATCAAGAAAGTAATTGTAAAAGTCTTGGCATAATCATATTATTTAAATCTCCCGGGTTATGAAACAGAAATTAAAATTAATATTGAATGACCCTTGGCTGGAACCTTTCGAAGGAGCCATCAACGGCCGTCATCAACATGCATTGGATAAAGAAAAAGAGTTGACTGGAAAGGGCAAGCAAACTTTATCAGATTTTGCGTCGGGTTATCTATATTTCGGATTACACCGTACCGATAAGGGATGGACATTCCGCGAATGGGCTCCTAACGCAACAGACATTTATTTAATGGGAGACTTTAACAATTGGCAAGAAAAGAAAGAATATAAGCTGAAACGCATTAAGGGTACCGGCAACTGGGAAATCAAGCTAAAACCAAATGCAATTAAACATGGTGACCATTATAAACTGAAAGTATATTGGGAAGGCGGTTGTGGCGAACGTATTCCGGCCTGGACACGACGTGTGGTACAAGATGAACAAACACATATTTTTAGCGCTCAGGTATGGGATCCTAAAAACCCCTATATATTCAAAAAGAAATCATTTAAACCCAAAACCGATCCATTACTTATCTACGAGTGCCATATCGGTATGGCGCAAAATGAAGAAAAAGTCGGATCGTATAATGAATTCCGCGAAAAAATATTGCCAAGAATTGCTGCTGACGGATACAATTGCATCCAAATTATGGCTATTCAAGAACATCCCTATTATGGAAGTTTCGGTTATCATGTATCCAGTTTTTTTGCTGCTTCGTCCCGTTTCGGTACACCAGACGAACTGAAAGAATTAATTGATACGGCCCACGGAATGGGTATTGCCGTAATAATGGATATCGTTCACTCTCATGCCGTAAAGAATGAAGTGGAAGGATTGGGAAATTTCGCAGGCGACCCGTACCAATATTTCTATCCCGGAGAACGACGCGAACATCCGGCTTGGGATTCTCTTTGCTTTGATTATGGTAAGGACGAGGTACTTCATTTCCTATTATCTAATTGTAAGTTTTGGCTGGAAGAATACAAATTCGACGGTTTCCGTTTCGACGGCGTCACCTCCATGCTCTATTACAGTCATGGACTGGGAGAAGCCTTCTGCAATTACGGTGATTATTTTAATGGTAACGAAGATGATAACGCTATTTGTTACTTGACGTTGGCAAATAAACTGATACATCAAGTCAATTCCAAAGCTATTACGATTGCCGAAGAAGTTTCGGGTATGCCGGGACTAGCCACTTCAGTAGAAAGCGGAGGATATGGATTTGATTACCGCATGGCGATGAATATTCCAGATTATTGGATTAAAACTATCAAAGAAAAAATCGATGAAGAATGGAAACCATCCAGCATGTTCTGGGAAGTGACAAATCGCCGTAAAGAAGAAAAGACCATTTCTTACGCCGAAAGCCATGACCAAGCACTTGTGGGAGACAAGACTATTGTATTCCGCCTGATTGACGCTGACATGTATTGGCATTTCCAAAAAGGCGATGAAAACTATACGGTAAATCGAGGAATCGCCTTGCATAAAATGATTCGTTTGCTTACGGCAAGTACTATCAATGGCGGTTACCTGAATTTTATGGGTAACGAATTCGGACATCCCGAATGGATTGACTTTCCCCGAGAAGGTAACGGATGGAGCTATAAATATGCTCGCAGACAATGGGACTTGGTAGACAATAAAAACCTGTGCTACCACTATTTAGGTGATTTCGATAAAGCAATGATTCACTTAATTAGCAACGAAAAAAAGTTTGAAAAGAGCGAAGTTATAGAAGTTTGGCATAATGACGGCGACCAAGTGTTGGCATACCGACGCAACGATTTAGTATTTGTCTTCAACTTTAGTCCGAGTAAATCTTATACCGATTACGGATTCCTTGTTCCAATAGGAGCTTATGATGTAGTATTGAATACTGATGCCAAAGAGTTTGGTGGAAATGGTTTTGCTGACGACACCATCCGTCATCTTACCAATTTCGATCCGATTTATAAAAAAGACAAAAAAGAGTGGCTGAAACTTTACATCCCAGCTCGCTCTGCGGTCGTACTTAGAAAAGTAAAAGAATAAGTTTTTGTCCATGCATAAAACATTCTCACAAAGAAATCAGACCGCTTACAGTGTACGCATTGTATGCGGTCTTCTTTTTATCCTTTTCTGCGCAATTTTCTTATATGTAAAAAGTTCGCAGTTAGAGGCACTTCAATATTTACTCTCCGAAGGAAAGACATCTTATTCTCCTATATGGGGAACCGCTATTATCACCCTGATACTGTGCATCCTGCAAGTTATAGTAAGCTATTTAACTCGTTTTGTTGACTATTTCCATGCGCTTAGTTATTTTCCTTCCATCCTTATCCTAGCATTTATCACCGATAAAGATCGGAGCATGTACCAATCCGAGCATATGGAAAATTGGGGCTGGATATTTTTGGGGAGTATATTTATCTATGCTATTCTTATCTGGATAAACCGGAAATGGCTGCCACAATTTATCAATAAAGCAAACTTCCCCAATTTAGCATCCCGTCTTTGGCCCAATATACTTATTTTCATCTTACTATCTGTTACCACACTTTTCCTTAGCCCTATCAATATACCTTTTCTCTGCGAAACAAAAATGGAAAGCCTTATCCGCCAAGGTCACTACAGTGAAGCAAGCAAAATAGGAAAGAAGAATCTTATTACAAGCCGTGAACTGACAGCCTTACGCGCATATACATTAAGCAGGACAGACATTCTCGGAAGCTGTCTGTTTGAATATCCGCAGCCATACGGTTCCGATGGTTTGCTCTTAAATCCCAAAACACAAACCACTTCCATGAAAGCCGAGGAATTATATTCATATTTAGGTGCCTCGCCCCAAACTGGCGAAACAAACTTACACTATTTTTCTCGCATCTGCCATACCGAAACAGGCAGCCATCCAGCACTCGATTACTATCTCTGCGCATTGCTTCTCGAAAAAAGACTCAATTCATTTGCCAAAGAACTGCATAACTTTTACGAAATAAACGAATTACTTCCAAAGCATTACAAAGAAGCACTTATTCTGTACCGCCATCGCCACGGCGAATATGAAATGCCTTTCGATGCCACCAAAATGGAACAGGAATATCAGCAATTTCTCACTAACCGAAATGATTACCGAAACACTTATTGGTGGTACTATTTTAATTCTTGAGAGTCTATCGGTAAATTCTCAATAATATATATGACAACTTTTTAGAATGCTTCCGAAGACTCTTTAAAAGATTCAAAATTTATATAAAGAGGCTCTGGAAAACCCTTAAAAGATTTCTTTAATCTCTTAAGAGCATTTTTCCAACGATTCTATATGACAGAAAAACATATATAGTATCATTTATTCTTATTCAGTATATATTAAAATCCGCCATAAGGTATATCCACACATCTACGACTATCCCCCTAAGCAACTTTAACATTAGTGATTAGCCACCTGAAAGAGTTCCTAAAAGATATTATTTGCTCTATACTTCTTGATATGAGAACAATATCCTTTTTGTGAATTAGGAATCTTTGGTAACAACTTACTCTAAGCAAATTCAATATGAGAATAGAGAACCTTTTTTACGATTTAGTGTTATAAATAATCCATACCTAAAACTTTGATTGAAGGGAGGGTAATGGACAAAGAAATAAGTGTGGGTCTTTCTATCTCTTATTCGCTAAAGGTGACTCTCGAACTTAGTCCTACAGTACGAATAAAAAGAAACAACCCACACTTTTTCGGATATATAATTTTACTATATATCAAAGCTATGGGCATTCTCTTTTTTCTTCTTGTACTGCAAAAGTGAGTGTTCGAGGTTCCCTTTAACAAGAATAAAAAGCTAATGCTTTGTTGTGACGCAATATCCTTACGTTACGACTACAAAGATAATTACAAAAAGGAAATATCGCCTAATATTGGAGAATAAAATTTTATGCTACAAAACTTTTTTACTTCCACGAAACCAGCTTTGCCTAATTACAAAAAAATAGATTTCACATATTCCGGTTCTATAACACAGAATAATAAATTAAAGGTAACATGATAGGAAAGGTTAAGGCTATAAAACATAGAATCATTCCGGAAGACCAAAATACAAAATACACTTAACCTGCTTTTACAATAAAAGTCAACTAATCTTTTCTTTAAAAAGAAAAGATTTTAGGTATATTTGTATGTAAATATAAACCTATAGAATTCTCAAAACATGAAATTAAAACTTAATCAGAAAAAAACTGCACTAATTTTTATTTGCATTACCATCATATTCATTGGAATAGAAAGCTATGTCCTCGTAAATGAAAAAAAGCATATACTTTCTTATGCCCAGGAGACTTTAAAACAGGCAGTGAATATTGATTTAGAAAGGCGCTGGAAAAAAGCAGGTTTTGGGAATCAATATATGTTGGAAGCACATTTCAAAGACTCTGTTATATATCCTTTACAAATCCACAGCCATTCAAAGGAAAGAGAATATCTTATCACTATTCCTAAGAAAAAAGACCTTCAGAATATTAATCCCATACAAACAGAAGAGAAAAAGAGATTGATGCAAAATCTACTTTGCCATACTATCGATTCCATTCAATTAGATACATTACAATTTATATGGAATACACAATTGAAAGGTCAAGGAATAAACATGCCCACTTCATTACGTTTAAATTACAATCTCCATACTACCCGATATACTTTAGTAACAAATGATACATTACAGCAACAATGCTACCATCCCTTAAAACAATACTACTTAGGATCCGATTTTGAATACACCTTATACAGTTATATACGAACATCTATCCCTATACTTTTTATTCATTCTATACCAGGATACAACTTATTCATTATTATAGCTTATATTCTTGTTATATTATTTTTCATCTATATAAAATCATATTTGCAAAAGAGAAAAATACATGAAGCCAACATTAAGGAAAATATCATGAAAGAAACAAAAATAAAGATTCAAGAGGAAGTGCAAAGAAAAATAGAAGAAGAAAAACAAAAAAGGCTTGCACTGGAAAAAGAAAGAATGACTAATAAAGTGCTGCATTATTTTTCCGATGAAATTTTCTATAATAAGAACACACAAATCTTATCTATTTACGGGAAAGAAATAAAACTCAGAAATCAATTAGCTATCTTGTTTACTTTATATATAGAAAGCGAAAATTATGAAATTACCTCTCGTAAGATAAAGGATAATGTATGGCCAGATGGAAGCGGTAACGACGAAAAACGCAGAAGACTACTTTATTCACTTCGGGAGACTTTACCAACTGAGTTTTTCAAAATACAAAACAAGAACCAAGGAAACTCTAAGCTATATTTTATTAAAGAATGGGACAATGCAAAATTCCTTATTTCATCGAAATAGGATGCAAATGCATTTACCATAGAGAATTCAATTATTAAGCAAATAAAAAGACCCTATTTACAATTTTGTGTAAACGATAATTCGGGTCGAGATTTAGTCGAGCGCTAAATCTCGATTCTGTTTTCAAATATAGCAATAAATTGATTCATAACCAACCCCCAGTTTTTTATCGGCATTGTCCACTTCTTTTCTATTTCTTGCAGTGCTAACCAAACAGACTTGCGAAGAGCATCATCTGTAGGGAATGACATCTTGGTTTTCGTGTATTTACGGATTTTCCCATTGAGATTTTCGATCAAATTGGTCGTATAAATAATCGTTCTTATCTCTACAGGAAAATCAAAGAAAGCCGTTAAATCGTCCCAATTACGATGCCAACTCTGCACGGCATGTCGATACTTTGAGCCCCACTTTTGCTCGAAGTGGGATAATGCCGATGCTGCCTGTTCTCGATTTACGGAAGTATATATTTCCCTCATGTCAGCCGTAAATTCCTTCATATCCTTCCAAACCACATACTTGCAGGAGTTGCGTATCTGATGCACAACACATATCTGGGTAACGGAATGGGGAAAAACCGTTTTAATGGTGTCGGTGAAGCCATTGAGATTATCCGTTACAGTAATGAGTATATCCTCAACACCACGAGCCTTTAAATCAGTCAATACGCCCATCCAAAACGAAGAACTCTCACCTTTGCCTATCCACATCCCAAGAACTTCCTTATAGCCCCTGTCGTTAAGTCCTACGCATAGATAAACCGTTTTGTTGATTATCTTGCCTGATTCTCTTACCTTGAAGACAATACCATCCATCCAGACAACCATATAAAGCCTGTCAAGAGGGCGATTTTGCCATTCAAGGGCAGCTTGGGTTACTTTATTAGTGATAATGGATATGGCACTCGTAGAAAGGTTTATTTCGTATATATCACGCAACTCATCTTCTATATCTGAAACGCTCATTCCTTTGGCATAGAGTGAGATTACAAGCTTTTCAATAGAAAGACCTCGACTCTCGTGCTTGGGTACTACAATGGGGGCAAAATCGCCATTACGGTCACGAGGAACGCGAATGATACTCTCACCATGTTCGGTTTGTATCTTCTTGGGAAAACTGCCATTACGAGAATTACCACTGTTATTACCCGAAGAAGAATGCTTTTCATAACCCAGATGGGCATCAAGCTCACCCTCAAGCATCTTCTCTAATACTTAACTGTGTAGGTCTTTGAGGAAACGACTGACATCATGCTCCAACTTAAACTGGCTTAAAAACTCTTTGCTTAACAGTTCATCTGGAACTGCTTCGTGATTTTTTGACATAACATCCATATTCTTTTTCAATTGTAAAAGTAAAATAATAACTCGAATATTTTATACCCGAGTTATCATTTACACAATTTTATGGAGGGTGTCATTAAAAATCAACATCTAGTTTTAAATAGATATATCATTTCAATTCCTGTATGAGATTAGGACAGAATTGATAATCTTTTTAATTTGAGCCCCTTCATAATATTGTATGAAATATCTTATTTATATAACAAAATATCTTTTACTAATAAAAAATCAGGTATAGGATTGACCATATGAAACATTTATACTGTACATAATATTTATTCATCACTTTATTATTTCTTGCAACCTGCTAATCCAAAAACAACCTACAACTGAAACAAGTTCTAAACTTGCTAGTAACAACAAAACGGAACTGGAAAAAGTTATACCACGAACTTATTTTGCATTTTTTACAAAAATGGCAGAAAATGAATATGTGACAGAGACTAATTCTTTAGAATCCAAAGAATTATTACTTAGGAAAATAGATAGCCAATAACCTGTGGATTACATTTGAAAACTTACCCGAAAATACATTACTTACTCTGAAAGACCATACATGGGAAAAGGACGAGCGTATCTTTATTTACAAAAACAATAAATAAATATGGTATTGAAAACACCTGTGAATTCAACCAATATGAAAATGTCACAAAATATAACATCGAATATGAGCAGTGTTTAAAAAAGTAAATACAATTTTGTATATCATGAGGAAGAACAATACATCCTCACTATATACTATAGAGATAAAGAAAGTAAAAGACAATTCTTAAGGTTAAAATGTCAAGGTTTAACAAGGAGAAAGGGAGTAAAGCTCTATAAGAATGTCAGTTGGTAGAATTTTAGTTTTATGACTTTACTCCCTACTTTTCCATTACGAAAAAGTACTAAAAAGGAGAAAACAAATAAAAAGGGAGACTTCCTATGGAAACACACGATGTTTCGCTTCCGAAATGATGAAGTGGCGAATATTTATTCTCAAAAAATAATCGCGAAAGTTAATACATTGAGAATGAAAAAGCTTATAAAATACATTGTTACAATAATGATAGTTACTCCTATGAAAATTACTATTTACAATTCACAGAATGATAAACTCCATTTATCTAGTTTGACTATTTAACAATCCCTATCCCAATAACCGTAAACAAATGCAATTCGATCAGATGAAGTATTATGTAAAACGATATATGACATTGGCGGGAGATAATGTTGCAAACTCCGATGACAGCCGTTATTGAGGATTAGTTCCTGATGATTTCATTGTCGGAAAAGCATGCAAGATATGGAAATGAGAGATCCCAATACCAAAGAAGTACAATGAAATAGGATATTCAAAAATATTGGGTGAATCCGGCTAAAATGAGAAACGCCATAAAATATCACGCCTAAAATAAAGGTTATTAGAAAGTTTTATCTTAATTTTGTATGGAATAAATCTTCTTGGATACGGGAATGTTTGATTACAAGCGAAGAAGAATATGTGACTAACCAACTGAATATAGTTGAGGAAAAAAGGAGAAAAACTTCGTAAAAAGAGGAGGTAACGGACACAATGCAATCTATTTTATGAAAATATATGAGGTTTAGTCGCTAAAATGATATAATGTAGCATAAATGTCAAAGAAATATTAATGAATAACAATAATCAGGTAGCCAATGACAATAGATCTAATTTAGGTAAGCAGAAATAATATAAACTGCTGGAAATATGATAGTAACTGCAATTAGTCTATAATCAAGTACACAATGATAATAGTAATATCATTATCGAATACTTACCTTTCAAATATAAATTTATGAAAACATTAAATACTACAGTATGCTTATTTCTATTAGCAATAAGTAGTTGTACCACAAATGAAAGCGGTTTTAAAAGTGCCATAGTTGAAAGTAAAGAGCAAATAAAAATAAACAATTTAAAATTAGAATGTATCAAACTCGACAGTATTAATACTTCTTCTTTCGGAGAATCCTTAATATTACCAGATAATAATATCGCATTCATTGATAAACATTTTTGTAGGGTTTCCGTATTTGATACTATAGGAAGATTTCATCAAAATTATTTAGGCTTAGGAGGAGCTCCAAATGAAACTCAAATAGGAAAAATCGCAGCCCAAACATTACTATCCGACGGACGTCTTGTTTTTTTTGGATACAATTTAAATTTCCATATATTTAAAAATTTCATCAATGATAAAATATTTATATTAAAGAGAACATGCACTGACCATAGTATAGATGGAAACTCTGAAACTTATACTAACCAATACACCGATATGGTCTGTAGAAACTATAAAAATAAAATATATTTCAATATATATTCTGAACATCCAAAATTCAATTACTTAGAACACACCGACAAATATTTAAAAAAATGCTACCACTTATGGGAAATAGACATTGATAAACAAGAGGACACAAGACTATTAGCTAAAGGATATCCAGAAAGCTATAGTAAGGATCCCAAAAAACATATTATTTTTATGGGAATATGTTACGATATAGACCACGAAGGTAACTTCTATGTCTGCTACGATACAGATCCTTACATCTATGTTTATGACAATAATTTCATTCCAGAAAAAACATTCGGAATAAAAGGAAAAGGGATGAATACTGATTATTTATACATTGATAATTATAAAGAATGTAGGAAAAATTTCCGCTCCGAGAGAAACAATAAAGGTTATTACTATTGGATTGAATATATTGATGAAACCAAACTCTTATTTCGATCATATAAGAAAAATTCTAAATCAGAAGACGGATTACAAATTTATAAAGATAATGTACTTATAGCCGATATCAAGGTTCCTAAAAGTTTTAGAGTCATGGGATATATAGCGCCATACTATTATTCATATATTATACCACTTTTAGAAGAAAACGATGATTCCCTAATTATGTATAGATTCAAAATTAACGAATTATGAAAAAAGAAAATTTATGAAGAAAGATATCGTTTTTTTTTATTTCACTAACAGTTCCCTGGTGTTTTTTTGTAAGAAGAACAACATGCACACTAAGACTTTACATATGGACAATATAAGAGAAATTCATATCCAAGCTGAAGCAACGTCCTATTGTTCAACGACTTTATATCCCAAAAGCTATGTTTTTATTCAAGATTCTTTTTTAGTAGTATTTGAACCTAAAAATCACAATAACTTTAATCATATATACAATACCAATACAAAGAAGATTATTGCGCAATTCGGTCAAATAGGAAAAGGAGGATATGATTTCATAAATCCTCGTTTAATAACAAATAATATTCCTGCTAAATCAAACGAATTTATAATAGGTGATACAAGAAGATTTTGCAAGATAAATATAGATTCTCTTTTATTGAATAAAAATTATAAAGGAGAAGATTATGCAGACATTCCTGATGAATTACGATTATACAATTATATACTTTATTGTTCCGACTCACTAATTATTGTGAACCAAACAGGTAAGAAGCAATTAACGTTCTGGGATAGAAATAAAGAAAAAGCTGTCCACAAAAATATCCTTTTAAGGAACGAAAATCTTAAGGTTACAGATTTATGTCTAACAATGGGGATATATGATGCATACTATACCTCCAATGGTGAAAGAATTGCCATAATGTATGCTAAGGAGTTTCTGAAAACAATTTAGATGTTAATATATATAATTGCAATTATACAAAAAAGGAAGTAAAACTCTATAAAAAGAGGAGATAACAGACACAATGGTAATCTATTTATGGAAACACACGATGTTGTGCTACGGTAATAACAATGTGGCAAACTCTGATAAAAATTAGAGAATTCTTATTTAGTAGGAAAGACAACTTAAAAGAATGGTTTATCTATTATTAATTTCACAAAATAAAAGATTATAATACAATGAAAAAGATTTATAAAATAATTTCAAGAATAATGATGAAAACGCTATATCACATAATTATATTTTTGTTCTGTTATTCATGTACAAATAATAAATTAGAACATTCTACAATTACAGTAATCAATGAGGAATTGAAAGAGTATGTTAGAGAAAAAGAGGTTAAATTTGACAATCTACTTTGTATCAATAAAGTAAAAATAGTGGATTCCTTATTGTTATTGATCGACAGATGTGATTCTTGTATTTTTCACGTTTACAACATGAATCAAGACTCCATTCTTCATTCATTTGGAAATAGCGGACAGGGTCCCGATGACTTTATTTATCCTTTATTCCTGAATAACGTAAACAATAGGGATTCTATTTTTTGTTATGATACGGGACTGGGTAGACTAAGAGTGATGGATAAAAAAGAATGTATAAATTCGAATCCTGTAAAAACGGTTTCCAAAACTATACCGCTACAATTACTGGCTTCTCCGGACTTATCAAAAGAAAATTTCGGATATATTAGGATGTACAGATACTGAAGGAAAAGGATTATATTTCAAATACATAGAAAATATGGACACAATAATATGGATTCCTTATCCCCAATCCATACAATGTTCAACAAGAACAACCGGAAATGGAAATAGGCTGACCAGCAATGATTCTATACAACGGATTGCTATATCAACGCGCTATCATAACAAATTATTTTTATACGGCTATGATGGAAAAATATTAAAAGAAGTACAAATAGGAAAAGACAAAATATACCCTCAAATTGACTCCAAACAAAAACGGCCTAATAAAGAATCTATTCTTTGTAATCTTGATATTCAATCCACCCATTCATATATCTATGTTTTAGCATTATATAAACCCGAAAAAGATATACACAAACCAAACATAACTTCTAAGATATTCGTGTTTGATTGGAATTTGAATTACATAACAACACATATGCTACCATATAAAGCCCATTCCATAGATGTAGATGAAAATACCCAAAAATTAATTTATTTAGGCAATGACAATAACGAGGAATGTATCATAGGAATCATTTCGTTATAATCATAATATAAAAATTAATGAATGTACATGACGATCGTACTGAATTATTCCTTTGCCTATCGTCTCCGGACAACGAATGGATAATGGGAGAATCAAACCGCCAGAAGCTGTCTAACAATCAAAAGTTAGTCAGCTTCTTTTTTAATTATATTGATATTTTTCCTTTTTTATACTGCCCATCCTTTATGCACCGATTAATATGTCAATAGCGGAAAACAAGCTGATATCTATCAAAAGACAGTGAAATCTTTGTACCTATTCACATGTTTTTATTCCATAATTTGTGTACCATAGTACAAATTATATATCATTCGACTTTTGAACTCTAGCAATATTCCGACACTATTGGGGATTGCTTTAAGAAAATAGAAAGCATATTAGTCCATCTCTTTAAATTCGTCTGAAGTTCCCACAGGTAAACGACAAATTACTTCATGAAAACAACCATCACAATATTGAAACTACAGTTTCAAACGCATGAAACTTTTGTTTCAAGCGCTAGAAACTACTGAAACATCACGACAGGAATATGCGTGGAAGCCGTACACTAAATTCTTAGGAAAGCGCAACTTACCGCTTATCTGTTGGTAAAAAACAGCTAAAAGTGGTGGTAGTAGCTACTTTCTGCATATTGAGAAATCTACTACCACCACACCTTAAAGTCATTGTCAACCGATATTTCAGAAAAATAGTGATAGTAGTGGTAGTAGAAAACAAAAACTCTATATAAAGAGAACCGAAGCTAAATTTAAGTTCCGTATGAGACATTCACTTTTATTTAACATTTTACTTCCAATAATGTCATGAAACCTAACTTGAGCTGAAATTATAAATGTTAAGTATCATGCTTCATATGCATTACCTATATTTAAAGTATAACTATTTATTCTAAACAAATCACATATAAATAAAAAGAGGCAAAGAACTTTTTCTCTCCTTGCATTGTTCTGTAATAAGCTATATCAGAATTTCGATAAAGAACAACGAATAAAAAACAAATGTGGGTATTTCTATCTCTCATTCGTTAAAGTTAACTTCCTCGAACTAAGTTTTGCAGTACGAATAAAAAGAAATAGCCCACACTTTTTAGATATATAATTTTACTATATATCAAAGTAATGGGCATTCTCTTTTTCTTCTTGCACTGCAAAAGTGAGTGTTCGAGATTCCCTTTAACAAGAATAAAAAGCTAATGCTTTTTTCAATAAATGTTGTGACGTAATATCTTTACGTTACGGCTGCAAATATAATTACAAATATAGAAATATTCCTAATTTTGAAGAATAAAATTAGGAATGCAAACATCTTTTTATGGATTTTTCTCTCTGAAAGCCAATATTTATGGTAATAATACATATGCTTCTTACGATTCCTCTACGTGAATTGCTTAGATAAATAAAATGTCCGTCTTTTAGTTAAACAACTAGTAAATTAGTATACATTTAAATAGAGTATCTTTTTTTGAAGAGGGTGGGAAAGGGGCGCCTTCACATTTAGGAATATATAAAGGCTAATATACTCGATAATAGCAATTTTACAAACAAGAAAAAAGTATAAAATATAGATATATGGCAACAGCAGTAATTGATGCTACGGGAATAACCGTATACAATACACAAAGTAAAAAATTATATTTATCAAGTCTTGCTACGGAAAATATGGAAGTACTAACCTATAACGAATCATATACTGATAATTTCCAAAAAATAGAATACTATTTTATATCAGGGAAACTATCTATGAAGAAAACGATTCAAGAAACTTAAATAAAAAGGATTGAGTAATCCTTTTTATTTTTATAAAGCTCTCTCTGGCAGATATTATTTTTTGGAAAAAAGAATGGATTTTGAAAACAATGAAAAAAATAGATCGCCCCTTCATTTTATGTATCAAGTAGATAAAAACTTCAATATCATAAGAGATGAATTTCCTGCAATACCCATAGTCAGTACCAATACAAGAAAATTTCTACGTTATCATGATAGACCCGATTTTTAGTGATCCTAATATTTATCAAATAGATTCAGTGGGTAATATTTCCATCCGATATAATTTCTATTTTGGGTAATAAGACTGTAACTCCTGAAGACTTACAAGTGAACCAGCATGTTTATTCAATATCCATAGATAAAAAAGAAAAATATTTATATTACGAGCACGTAGCCCTGTACTTAAAAATCCTGCCTTCTTAAAGTATGAACTGTAATTCTTTTAATAAATTAGCGAAGTCTAAATATAATAGACTTCACCTGCACTTATACGACATAAGCACTTGCATCATGTGTTCTGTTTTGGAAAAAAGAAAACAGAGACGTATTTATCAAAGCTTTTCCAAATAAAGAAAAAGATAGGATGGAATATTGTCCGATTCAGTCCTCAGTATGTTTCGAAGAAAAGGGATGTTATGCTGATAAACGAACGATATTTTCTGCTCTATAAAAAACGGATTGAAAGGGAACACGGAAAGAAGCTGATATGAGGATGGAATATGTGATTCTTTACTTATCGTTATCTATAAAATAGAAAGTTTTTTATCTATGTTTTCAATCGGTATGATTCTTCATTTACAGGAGAATTGGGAGTTTCTGGACAAACTCCTAGTAATTTCAATTTTCCATTTTTCTTATCAGGTATGACCTTTCACTCTGGTTGCTTACTTTATGATGTAAACTTAGCAACTTTCAAATGTATAGATGTAACAAAAGTTATAAAAGATGAATACCTGGAGCTATAACACAAAGGATTATCTCCAAACAAGCCATAGGTTTCCCCAAACTTATATCAAGAAAAATGCTAATATTTAGCATACGCCTAATAGAAATAAAAGAATATTTAACGTTAAATAATTTGTCAACCCTTTCTTTTCACTAACTTTGATGTCAACATCATTATATAAAGAAACTAAATTTAAAACAATCAGTAAATACTATGAACAAAGAATTAACCATGAGCCCCAATCCGTTGGTGGCATTTTTAGAAAAACCGGCTGCAGAATTTACCAAAGCAGACATCATCTCGTATATTTCCGCTCAGGATATACGTATGGTAAACTTTATGTATCCTGCCGGAGATGGAAGACTGAAAACACTAAATTTTGTGATTAACAATGCAGAGTATCTGGAAACCATCCTGACTTGCGGTGAGCGGGTAGACGGTTCGAGCTTATTTAACTTTATAGAAGCCGGAAGTAGTGACTTATATGTTATTCCGCGTTTTCGCACAGCTTTTTTAGATCCGTTTGCCGAGATACCGACTTTAACTATGTTATGTTCTTATTTTAACAAAGACGGACAACCCCTGGAAAGTTCTCCGGAATATACATTGCGAAAAGCGAGCGAGGCCTTTACTAAAGAGACTGGACTGGAATTTCAGACTATGGGAGAGTTGGAATATTATGTAATAGCTCCGGATGAAGAGATGTTTCCGGCAACAGACCAACGTGGTTATCATGAATCGGCACCATATGCTAAATTCAACGACTTCCGCACCCAGTGCATGTCTTATATTTCTCAAGCCGGCGGACAAATAAAATATGGTCATTCCGAAGTAGGCAATTTCACTTTAGACGGACTTATTTACGAGCAAAACGAAATCGAATTCTTACCTGTAAAGATTGAAGATTCGGCTGACCAGCTAATGTTAGCTAAATGGATTATCCGTAATCTGGCTCGCCAGTATGGATATGATATTACGTTCGCCCCGAAAATTACAGCAGGAAAAGCAGGGTCAGGACTTCATATTCATATGCGCATCATGAAAGATGGAAAAAATCTTATGCTGGAAAACGGAAAACTTTCAGATACAGCCCGAAAAGCTATTGCCGGAATGATGTTACTTGCACCATCAATCACTGCGTTTGGCAACACTAACCCTACTTCTTACTTCCGTTTGGTTCCGCATCAAGAAGCACCAACCAACATTTGTTGGGGAGACAGGAACCGTTCCGTACTGGTAAGAGTTCCACTCGGTTGGGCAGCCCATTCGAATATGTGTGCCATAGCTAACCCGTTAGAACCGGAAAGCCACTATGATACCACCCAAAAACAAACAGTCGAAATGCGTTCTCCGGATGGCTCGGCAGACATTTATCAGCTATTAGCCGGTCTGGCTGTTGCATGCCGCTATGGGATAGAACAAAAAGATGCTTTAGATATAGCTGAAAAAACTTATGTAAATGTAAATATTCACCAACAAGAAAATGCCGACAAGTTGAAAGAATTAAAACAATTGCCAGACAGCTGTTATGCTTCAGCGGAATGTTTACAAAAACAAAGAGAAGTATATGAGCAATATAATGTATTCAGTCCAGCTATGATTGACGGAATCATAAAAAAACTACGTAGCTATAATGATGCTACTCTAAGAAGCGATATAGCTGATAAGCCTGATAAAATGCTTGCATTAGTCAAGAAGTATTTCCATTGCGGATAAATATCATTTTACAGTATATATTTGAAAAGAAGAGTTGCAGTGAAATAATTCTGAAATTGTTATTGATAACTATAAACAGAATCGGACTGCAACTTTTTGTATATATAAAGTAGTTAAAAACAACATTTCAACAGAAAAAGCAAAGCTCCAGTTTTTAAAAATTGAAGATTTCGGATGGTGGTCTACGGAATTGATAAACAGACATCCTATTATTCTATCTTCTTTAAAAGATATTCCACCGGAAGGAATGGATATATATTTAATACTGACGAAACAGAATATAAAATCTCTCATGGTCGTCCCGCTCATTGCCAATGATAAAGTTTGGGGATATATGGGAGTAGATATGGTACACGAATATCGGAAATGGACAGATAACGATTATCAATGGTTTTCATCTTTAGCCAACATTATTTCCTTATGTATCGAACTTTACAGAAACCGGGAAAAGACAGAGGAGGCAAACCGCCTTAAATCTGCTTTTTTAGCAAATATGAGCCACGAAATACGTACCCCTCTCAACGCTATTGTAGGATTTTCCACTTTGCTTACCGAAACAGATAATAAAGAAGAACGAAAAGAATATCTCCAAATTGTTGAGAAAAACAATGAACTCTTGTTACAACTTATTTCAGATATATTAGATTTGTCTAAAATTGAATCAGGTATTATCGAAATGATTGAAGAAGATGTGGATATGAATCAGTTATGCTCTGATATTATAAATGCATTGAAAGTAAAAACAAAACCGGGAGTTAAGCTTATTGTTTACTCCTGGAGCTCAACATTTATGTATAAGAAGTGATAAAAAACGGATAACTCAAGTCATAACTAATTTTATCAACAATGCCATTAAGTTTACCAATAAAGGAAAGATTACTTTAGGATACGAGATAATGGAAAAGAAATTCAAATGCTATGTTAGTGACACGGGAAGCGGTATAACCGAAAAACAACAGAAACAAATATTCGAACGTTTCGTTAAGCTTAATAGCTTTATTCCCGGTACAGGTCTAGGTTTATCCATTTGCCAAAGCATCGTAAAAACAATTTGACGGAGACATCGGAGTCAAATCCGAAGTAGGAAAAGGCTCCTGCTTTTGGTTTACTCACCCACTTACGGATTATGACAAAGTAATACTATAACAACAGATATGCTACTAAAATATTTTATCTTAAATAAATATTGTATTCCTTTTCTGATCCGATAGTAGTTTCCGGTCCATGTCCCGGATAGACAAGAGTATCATCAGGCAAAGGAAAAAGTTTAGTTTTTATGCCCTGTATTAACTGTTCTTCTGTTCCTCCTCCCAAATCTGTACGGCCGATACTGTGTTCAAAAAGTACATCACCTGTAAATAACACTTTTTCTTCCGCACAATAATACACAAGAGAACCCAAAGAGTGACCCGGTATATGGAATATGGTAAAGGTATGTGTTCCGAAGGTAACCGTATCTCCTTCATACAAGTATCCTTTCAAAGGAACTGGCGGCTCACAATTCATAATACCAAACGATTTAACCCGTTCCGTAATTTGTTCAAGCCAAGACAAATCCGCCTCATGTGCTTCTGCTTTTAAACCAAACTCTTTAAACATGAACGGATTGCCGAATACATGATCAAAATGCAAATGGGTATTCAACAAATGTTTAATCGTTAATTCATTCTTTAAAATATAATCCTTCAACGCTTGTTTTTCCGAATCAAAATAACATCCGGCATCAATTACAACCGCTTCTTTCGTCTCATCCCATACTACATATGTATTAACGGGAAGCATATTAAATTCAAACTTCTTAACTGTCAACATCTTATTCTTTATTTATAAGAACACGTATACAATTTTTTTAGTAGCAAAATATTCTTCTTTAAAATAATCCCGCAAATTATAAACAATTACATGATTTTTCAAAGGCATAGTCTCATGTTCCAATTCGCCACCTTTTAAACAAATTAGTCCATTTGGGTAAGCATTGTGTTGCTCTTTCGAGATATTCTTACGAATAATCTTAACGAGATCTGCCAAAGGCATTACTGCACGACTTACCACAAAATCAAAAAATTGCTTTTCTTCCTCAGCACGGCAATGTCTAAATGAAACATTTGTCAACCCTATAGCTGAAGCAACCTCTGTAGCAACCTTTATCTTTTTTCCGATACTATCGACCAAATGAAACTGCACTTCCGGAAAAAGAATAGCCAGCGGAATTCCCGGAAAACCTCCTCCCGTTCCCAAATCCATTACTTTTGTCCCCGGTTTGAAATGAATAACCTTGGCAATACCTAATGAATGAAGCACATGATGTTCATAAAGATTCATAATATCCTTTCGGGAGATCACATTGATTTTTGCGTTCCAGTCTGTATATAAATCATATAAGGCAGCAAATTGTTCACGTTGCTTTTCCGTCAAATCAGGAAAATAGGAGAGTAATTGTTCCATAATAATATCCTTTTGTCTTTATTTTTTTAACATATCTGCTAATTCATCATAAGGGATCTTTAACACGGTTACTCCAACTACATACGGAGCTATTTCGTAAGCATTATACAAAAATTCAATATCATTGCTTTTTAAAAGAAAATTCTTGGAAGGATAAATGGAGGTCCATAACAAATATCCCTTTTCTTGTAAAGCTTCCATTGAAGTTACTCCTACCTTTTCCATTAAAGCCTTTAATAAGAGTATATTTAATGAAGTTTCATATCCGGGCCCAAACAAGTCATCTAATGTAATAAGTTTACCGCTTTCCGCATAAAAATTAAGGTAAGTGTTTACCTGATTTCCATGTGCACCTCCCTCATAACTGTTCATTTCCATAATATAATTTAATACACCTTCCTTACCTTTTTGCATATCCGTTTTCAGATGATAATAGTAGTTGTACCATCCCAAACCTTCTTTACCAGATTCCTTATCCTCTTTGTAATACGGAAGCAAGTCATGAATATAATTATGAGTATAATGTGCTACAAAAGAATCTACGGCCACTTCCGGGGAAAGAGCTTCATATCCGAAAGCAGCTTTCACTATTTCCCTATTTATATAATAAGCTACGGAATCTTCACTCACCGCATAATTAAAATCTATATTGATGTTACATGCCGGCGAGAGTGTATCTGGCATCAAAGGCACCTGTTCCGCTATCTGTATAGATTTAAATATAGTCTCACTTACTGGGGCTTTGTTACAGCCAAGCATAGATAAAAAACAATATGTAGTTATTGTTATTCTAAAAATATCTTTCTTCTTCATTTTTCCACATAGTTTAATTCTTAAGGGACAAAAGTACACAAAATTAGCAAGATAGAACACACAAGAAACAACTTTTTACGAACAACCAGAAAAAGAAAAAAATTAAGTAGCCATCTGAAGGGAAACTTAAATCTTTCATAATTTTAGAAGAGATAAATTACTTTATAAAGGAAAGTTTGTACCTTTGAACAAACCTTTCCGAAAAAAGGTTATATAAAAAATAAAAACTTAAAAAGTCATATGAATCATATTATAAAAAAGACTTATCCTGTAACAGGTATGCATTGCGCAGTATGTGCAAAAAATGTGGAAAAGGCTTTATCCAAACAAGAAGGAGTACATGAAGCAAATGTAAACTTAGCAGCCAACACGGTAACAATAGAATATGAAGATATACAAACTCCTCAATCCTTACAAAATGCAGTTAGGAAAATAGGCTTTGATCTGATTATTGATTCTGAGAGCCCAGAGAAAGAATTAGAAATAATAGAGAATGAGCAGTACCAAGAAATGAAACGGAAAACAATTAACGCATGGGTATTTGCCTTGCCAGTCGCCATTCTCGGTATGTTTTTTATGCACTTTCCCGGTATTAGCTACATTCTGTTAGTTATTTCATTGCCTGTATTTTATTTTGGACGCAACTTCTACATTAACGCATGGAAACAATTAAAACAGAAAAGCAGCAACATGGATACATTAGTAGCTCTCAGTACTTCCATCGCTTTTCTTTTTAGCTTATTCAATACATTCTTTCCGCAGTTCTGGATAGAAAGAGGACTTGAACCACATGTGTATTATGAGGCTTCCACGATGATTATCGCTTTTGTTTTAACCGGCAAACTTATGGAAGAAAAAGCAAAAGGAAAAACGTCTTCAGCCATTCGCAAACTGATGGGATTACAGCCGCAAACGGCACGAGTTATACGAAACGGAAAAGAAGAAGAGATAAGAATAGCTCTTTTGCAAATAGGAGATTTAATCAGTGTTCATCCGGGAGAAAAGATTCCTGTAGATGGTTCTGTCACCAAAGGTAATTCTTTTATTGATGAAAGTATGATTTCCGGAGAACCTATTCCGGTAGAGAAAAAACCAGGAGACAAAGTTTTGGCGGGAACCATCAATCAAACCGGAGCATTCATTTTATGTGCCGAAAAAGTTGGAAGTGCAACAGTATTGGCACAAATTATTCGTATGGTACAAGAGGCACAAGGTTCTAAAGCGCCTGTACAGCGCATGGTTGACAAAGTAACTTCTATTTTTGTACCAACCGTTATTGCACTATCCATTATTACTTTTATTATATGGATATTGGTAGGAGGAAGTAATTATTTTTCTCATGCACTCTTATCTGCTGTATCGGTATTGGTCATTGCTTGTCCCTGCGCATTAGGTTTAGCAACCCCCACCGCACTAATGGTAGGAATCGGGAAAGGAGCCAATGCACATATACTTATCAAAGATGCCGTAGCACTAGAAGAATTGCGCAAAGTAGATACTATTGTATTCGACAAAACAGGCACACTTACCGAAGGCCGTCCAAAAGTTACCGGATGGTTATGGAACCGACCAAGTGATATGGATTATAAAAATATTCTTTATGCAGCAGAACTTAAATCGGAACATCCATTAGCGAAAGCAATTACCCTAACACTTGAGAAAGAAAATATAGTTCCGGCCTCTCTAGATATGTTTGAAAATATAGTAGGAGAGGGTATTAAAGTTGCAAAAGAAAATGAAATCTTTTGGGTCGGAAGTCAACGTATGCTGAAACGGTATAATATCCATTTCTCGGATACGATGGCCGATATGGTTAAAACATATGAACATGAAGCTAAAAGCTTGGTATATTTCGGAAAAGAAGAGGAACTCTTAGCAGTTATCGCCATCAGCGATTCCATTAAGCCTACCAGCTACGAAGCGGTAAAAATTTTACAAACACAGAATAAATATTTATGTATGCTCACCGGAGACGGGCATTTGGCAGCACAAGCCATTGCCGGACAATTGAATTTAGATTTATTCAAAGCAGAAGCTTTGCCACAAGATAAGGAAGATTTCATTGTATCATTACAAAATGACGGAAGAACCGTAGCTATGGTCGGTGACGGCATCAATGACTCTCAAGCTCTTGCCCGGGCAAATGTTAGCATTGCCATGGGGAAAGGAACAGATATTGCTATGGACGTAGCAATGATTACTTTAATTAATTCCGACTTAATGCTTCTTCCTAAAGCATTTAAACTATCTAAAATGACTGTAAAACTAATTCGAGAGAATCTCTTTTGGGCATTTATCTACAATGTAATAGGTATTCCTATTGCTGCCGGAATATTATTCCCTGCATTCGGTATATTACTCAATCCCATGTTTGCCAGTGCGGCCATGGCCTTTTCTTCTGTATCTGTAGTGCTCAATAGTTTACGACTTAACTGGAAGCACCTTTAAGAATACTTACGCGGGTAACGAAACAAAATACTTAACAAGGCAAACAGTCCCATTGCCATAGGATAATATAAATAAGCAATAATACTTAATGGCGAAATAGAGGCTAACCCTGCTGCAATAAGCATTTGAGCACCATACGGAATAATTCCTTGAATGAGACAAGAAAACATATCAAGTATACAAGCGCTTTTCCGCTTATCTAACTTATATCGGTCGGCAATATCATGTGCGATAGGGCCGACCGTTATAATAGCAATTGTATTGTTTGCTGTACAGAGATTGGCTATACTTACCAACGCGGCTATACTTAGTTCGGCTCCTCTCTTACCTCTTACATGTTGCGTCAGCTTGTTTATTATATACTCAATACCTCCATTGTAACGAATCAACTCCAACATTCCACCTGCTAGTAAAGTAATGATAATTAACTCTCCCATACCTATAATTCCGGTACCCATTGCTCCAAACCAATCAAAAAAAGTAAATCCCTCGACCAATAGCCCGATAATTCCGGTTGCAATAATACCTAACATCAAAACAAACATTACATTCAATCCTAGTATTGCTGTTACCAATACTATTAAATAAGGAATTACCTTCACCCATTCAACACTCTGCAATGTTGCAGGCTCATGCACCTGAGCACCTTGCACTATATACAATACCAATATTAGTAAAGCTGCCGGAACAACGATCCGACTATTAACCTTGAACTTATCCCGCATTCTGCAACCCATTGATTTGGTGGAAGCAATAGTAGTATCTGATATAAAAGAGAGGTTATCCCCAAAGAATGCACCGCCCACAACTATAGCCACCATAAATGGAAGATCTACACCTGTTTTTTCGGCAATCCCCACCGCTACAGGAGTCAAGGCAACAATCGTACCAACTGAGGTGCCCACAGATAAGGAAATAAAACAAGCGGCAATGAAGATGCCAGCCAACAAAAGATTATCGGGAAGAATATGAAGTGTAAGATTTACCGTAGCATCAATAGCCCCCATTGTTTTAGCCGATTGAGCAAAAGCACCTGCAAGGATGAAAATCCATATCATGAGCATGATATTTTTATTGGAAGCTCCCAAAGAATAACAGGTAATGCGTTCTTCCAAACTCAAACCTTTAGTAATCAGCATGGAATAAACTGATGAAACCAAAAAAGCTACGGTAATAGGGACTTTATAAAAATCATTGACAATAAGAGAGGTTACCAAATAAAGACAGAGAAAGACAAATAACGGACTTAACGCCCACAAACTCGGCTTTCTCTGCATTTCTATATTCATATCTTTACCCATAAACTTGCACATTTTATTTAAAATAAAGTGCAAAGGTAAAGAGTTTTCCCAATTATCCTATTGAGGATTAGTACTTTTTAAAGAGTTACACCATTCTTAAAGATTGCAATCTCTCGATATCCCTTCTTTTCATTATTTACCAATTCCCCACTTGCAACCTTTATTACATAATTAATAAAACGTTCGCAAGTTTTCTCCATCGGTTCATTCTCCACAATCACTCCAGCATTAAAATCAATCCATGTTGGTTTATTCTTTGCTAAATTAGAGTTAGTAGAAATCTTCATAGTTGGTACATAGGTTCCAAACGGAGTTCCGCGTCCTGTAGTAAACAATACCATGTGACAACCACAAGAAGCTAAAGCTGTAGAAGCTACCAAATCGTTACCTGGAGCAGAGAGTAGGTTCAGACCTTTTACTTTTAGACGTTCTCCGTAAGCCATCACACCCATCACATAACTCTTACCACACTTTTGGGTACAACCCAGAGCTTTCTCTTCCAAAGTAGAAATACCACCAGCTTTGTTTCCGGGAGATGGATTTTCACCGACCGGCTCGCCATGAGAAAGAAAATATGATTTGAAATCATTAATCAAATGAACTGTTTCGGCAAACAAAGTTTCGTTTTTACAACGATTCATCAATATTGTTTCCGCTCCAAACATTTCAGGCACTTCCGTCAAAACAGACGTTCCGCCCTGAGCAATCAAGAAATCAGAAAACATTCCGAGCAACGGATTAGCAGTAATTCCCGAGAATCCATCCGAGCCACCGCACTTTAAACCCACTCTCAATTCAGACAAAGGTACATCCTCACGTATGTCTTTGCTGGCTACAGCATATAATTTACGCAGAATCTTCATACCTTCCTCTATTTCATCTTCCACTTTCTGGGTAGTCATATATTGCACACGTTCAGGATCTACTTCACCCACAAATTCTTTAAAAATGTCAGGTTGATTATTTTCACATCCCAAACTTACTACAAATACGGCTCCTGCATTGGGATGCAACACCATATCACGCAGAATCTTCTTTGTATTTTCATGGTCGTCTCCCAATTGGGAACATCCATAATTATGAGGGAAAGCGACAATTGCATCCACTCCCTTTGATCCAGTTTCTTCACGAAGTTTCTCCGCTAACTGGTTCGCAATGCCGTTTACACAACCTACTGTCGGTATAATCCATATCTCATTACGCACACCGACATCACCATTTTTCCGACGATATCCTTTAAAAGTCAAGTCTTTGCTAGGTATATCCAATGAAACATTCACTGGATTATAAGTGTAATCTAACAAACCAGCCAAATTGGTCTTTATCTGATTCTCATTTATCCAATCACCCTGTTTTACAGAGACTTTTACATGCCCGATAGGATAACCATACTTTACCACATTCTCTCCTTCGGCAAAATCTTTCAATGCCACTTTATGCCCCGCAGGAACATCTTGGTTTATAGTGATACTAACGCCGTCTATAGTAATCACTTCGCCCGCTCCTAAATCAGAAATAGCTACTGCTACATTATCTGCCGGATTAATTTTTAAATACTTTTTTTCCATTTTATTTTCCTAATCTATGTACTGTTTTTAGTAACTTCTTTATATTTGGCTACGAATATAAGTATTTATTTTATACAGCCCATGCAATCAGGCAAAAAATTTAAAAGGTTTCTCGTGTCCGAGCACGGGAAGTATATTTTTTCAACGAAAAACATTGCATATTCATATAAAATATCTACTTTTGCGCTACAATGTATACTTCTCGTATTGAGAACTTAAAACATTATATATAAAGATTCACTAATTAAAAAACACACAATTATGGGAAAAGTCGTAACATTAGGCGAAATCATGTTGAGATTATCAACACCCGGCCAAAAACGTTTTGTTCAATCAGACGTATTCGATGTAGTATATGGTGGCGGTGAAGCCAACGTTGCTGTCAGCTGTGCAAACTACGGACACGAAGCTTACTTCGTTACAAAGTTGCCGAAGCATGAAATCGGTCAGTCTGCTGTTAACGCTCTGAGAAAATACGGTGTAAAAACCGATTACATCGCACGTGGTGGTGATAGAGTAGGTATTTATTATTTGGAAACCGGAGCTTCCATGCGCCCCAGTAAAGTAATCTACGACCGTGCTCACTCAGCTATTGCAGAAGCAGATCCTTGTGACTTTGATTTCGATGCTATTATGAAAGGTGCCGACTGGTTCCACTGGTCAGGTATTACTCCGGCTATTTCCGACAAAGCTGCCGAATTGACTAAATTAGCTTGCGAAGCTGCGAAACGTAACGGTGTAACCGTATCAGTAGATTTGAATTTCCGCAAAAAACTTTGGACGAAAGAAAAAGCTCAATCTATTATGCGTCCATTAATGCAGTATGTCGATGTATGTATAGGTAACGAAGAAGATGCTGAACTTTGCCTCGGATTCAAACCGGATGCTGATGTGGAAGGTGGAAATACAGATGCTGAAGGTTACAAAGGCATTTTTGAACAAATGGCTAAAACTTTTGGTTTCAAATATGTAATCTCCACTTTACGTGAATCTTTCTCTGCAACACACAACGGTTGGAAAGCAATGATTTACAACGGAAAGGAATTTTATACTTCCAAACGCTACGACATTAACCCAATTATTGACCGCGTTGGTGGTGGAGACTCATTTTCTGGGGGTATTATCCACGGTTTACTGACGAAACCAAACCAAGGAGAAGCTCTTGAATTTGCGGTGGCAGCTTCTGCATTGAAACATACTATTAACGGTGACTTTAACTTGGTTTCTGTAGAAGAAGTTGAAAGTCTTGCAGGTGGAAATGCCAGCGGTCGTGTTCAACGTTAATATAAAGAACATATTTAAAAGAAAGGAGAAATATAAATGGCAAGATTTGATAAAGTAGCCGTATTGAACAAAATTGGTTCAACCGGTATGGTTCCTGTGTTTTATCATAAGGATGTTGAAATTGCTAAAAAAGTAGTAAAAGCTTGCTATGATGGTGGAGTTCGTGCTTTCGAATTTACTAACCGTGGTGATTTTGCCCAAGAAGTGTTTGCAGAAATTGTAAAATTTGCAGCAAAAGAATGCCCGGAGTTAGCTTTGGGTATCGGGTCAGTTGTTGACCCTGCTACAGCTGCTATGTATATTCAATTAGGTGCTAATTTTATTGTAGGTCCGTTATATAATCCGGAAATTGCAAAAGTATGTAACCGCCGTTTAATCCCTTACACTCCGGGATGTGGTTCTGTATCTGAAATAGGTTTTGCACAAGAAGTTGGTTGCGACCTTTGCAAAGTATTCCCCGGCGATGTTTATGGTCCGAATTTAATTAAAGGTTTAATGGCCCCGATGCCATGGTCTAAACTGATGGTTACCGGTGGAGTGGAACCGACAAAAGAAAACTTGACTGCTTGGATTAAGGCTGGAGTCTTCTGTGTTGGTATGGGTTCAAAACTTTTCCCAAAAGATAAAGTTGCCGCTGAAGATTGGAATTATGTTAGCGATAAATGCAAAGAGGCTTTAGGCTATATTGCTGAAGCTCGTAAGTAATCGCAAAAACTTTTTAAAAGAGGCTGTCTCAAGGTACAAAAAAATGAGACAGCCTTATTTATAATTTGTAAGTTAAAACATACTAATACCCTTTTTTGACCTAAACTATCACAATATAAAGCAAGAACAAAGAAATTTATCTTAAAAAGAGTTTTAATCTATATGATTTTCAACTTTTAATTTCTATTGAAAAACATTTTTTCTTTCTCTTTTTTTGTTACTGATATTATTCCAACAAGCTTCTCCCTGCCGATTTCCATTCTTCCATAAAATCGAATCATCCCTTCTTATATCTTTCCATTATTTTAAATTGTCTGCAAAAAAACTATTAATTCCAACATTTCTTCCAAGAAAGAAATTATTTAATCAGAATGAGTCTTGAATCATTTTGTTTTAGTTACCTTTGTAACACAATTTATGGCAACCAATATCATTCATTTTTAAATCCATATTGATCATGAAAACAATAACAGAAGTTTGCTCTATCTTTTTTTCTCCCACACATACTTCTAAAAAAGTAGCGAATGCAGTTGCTAAAGGAACCGGTATAACAAAGACCATCCAACATAACCTGACAATTCCACCAATTTCTCCTATTTATTTAGCATCCGGAACATTAGCTGTTTTTGCTGTGCCTGTATATGGAGGACATATTCCATCTATAGCAACGGAACGCATCAAAACAGTTAAAGGAAAACAGAATCCAGCTATCGTTATTGCTGTATATGGTAACCGAGATTATGAAGATGCTTTGAAAGAACTTGCTGTATTAGTCCGCCAACAGGGATTTATTGTAATAGCTGCGGCAACATTTATCGGCGAACATTCATATAGCAATGCAAAATATCCGATTTCTAAAGATCGCCCCAATAAAAAAGATCTTCGAATAGCAGAAATCTTCGGAAAAAAAGTCTTCGATAAAATGATTATGAGTGAAAGAATACACGAGATAGATATAACTCAAATCAAACGTCCCAAACAACCGATTTGGTCTACACTGCGTTTTGTAGCTAAAGTAATACAATTACGGCATGCAAAAAAAACGATACAAAAAGCTCCATCCATTCTAAATGTATCAGCTTGTACCCACTGCGGAGCATGTGCCAAAAGTTGTCCTACACAAGCTATCGCTCTAGGAGAGGAGCAAGTAACTGACCCAACACTTTGCATCAGATGCTGCGCATGCGTTAAAGTTTGCCCTCAGCATATTCGTATCTACGAAACTCCGTTTTCCAAACTTTTATCAACTTGCTATTCTAAGGAGAAAGAGCCTCAGATATTGATATAACTTATTCCATGCGAATTATCTACAGATATACATGATTTTTTAATTCAGATGAAATTTGTAGACATTCTTATAGATACCCATCAAAGTCTATGTGAATCAATACTTAGTCCATATATATATGCAGTAACCAACAAGTGAAAAACAAATTGCTTACTTATTGAACCTCACACCACTCATAACCTTTTTAGATGAATATCAATCTGTATATATCTACGTTAAAAAGAATAGAAAACGATCATTCCAAATAGTAACTCCGTATTGTATTCAAAGAATTGTCCAATTCGAAAAGTTGTGGAATGCCAGTTGGTATTTCAAGCTTTACGATCTCTTCATCATCTAGTTTTTTCAAATATTTCACTAGAGCACGAAGACTATTACCATGTGCTACAACTATCACAGTTTTATTTTGTAGAAGGGAAGATGCAATATAATCTTGCCAAAAAGGGAGAACACGATGAATCGTCATTTCTAACGATTCTCCCAAAGGAAGTGCTTCTTTATCTACATTTACATACCTTCGATCAAAAGATGGATTACGCAAATCAGAAGGTTCGAGCAATGGTGGTACTATGGCATAACTTCTTCTCCATTGCAGTACTTGTTCAGCCCCAAACGTCTCAGTAGTTTCCGCTTTGTTTAATCCTTGTAATGCACCATAATGACGCTCGTTCAACCGCCAATGGTGGAGTTCGGGAACCCAGGGAAGCCGTGCATTTATTTCTAATAAATGCAATGTTTGAATAGCACGAGTCAGCATGGAAGTATAAGCAATATCAAATGTCAGCCCTGCCTGAAGTATCATCTTTCCGGCACATAACGCTTCCGCTTCCCCTTTCTCACTCAACAAAGGATCTTCCCAACCTGTAAAACGGTTTTCCTTATTCCAAAGGCTTTCACCATGACGCACTAAAATCAATCTTTTCATTATCGTTCTTTTATTCCAAGAACAGCAAAAGATATCGACAAGTTGAATAGTATGTAGCAAAATAATTATAAATGAGTATAGAAAAAATAAAAATACCTACAAATGATGATTGACATTCAAAACAAAAATATCTTTCTTTGCTAAAATTTATATAAGATGATATGAGCATAGGAGACAAATACAGACCAGTAGATAAAATGAGTGACCTCATCAGCAACAATTACAATTTATTATTAGTGATGAGCCGTTTTGGATTGTCATTAGGATTTGGAGATAAAAGTGTTAAAGATATATGTGAAGAACATGAAGTAGATACTTGTACATTTTTAGCAGTGGCTAATTTCATACAAGAGGAAAACGATAAGATTGGTGACAATATTGATAGTATATCAATACCTTCATTAATGAACTATTTACAACAGGCACATAGCTATTTTCTCGACTTTCAGCTTCCGTCTATCCGACGTAAATTGATAGAAGCCATAGATTGCTCCGCACAAAACGAAATAGCTTTCCTTATTCTTAAATTCTACGATGAGTATGTAGGAGAAGTTCGCAAACACATGGAATACGAAGACCTAAATGTTTTTACCTATGTAAAGGCTCTCATCAATAAAGAAGATACAAACGGATATACAATCAATATATTTGCCAAAAAACATAACCAGATAGACAGCAAACTTACAGAACTAAAAAACATCATCATCAAATATTATCCCGAAAAAGGAAACAATCATTTATTAAATGCCGTACTTTTTGATATCTTTAATTGCGAAAAAGATTTGTCTTCCCATTGTAAAGTAGAAGACTTATTATTTGTTCCAGCTGTACGGCATTTGGAAAAGGAGAGGGAAGTCCTATGAAAGATGAAATAATCCGAATAGCAGTAGCAGAAACTTCTATTATTGTTCGGAGTGGGTTGGTATCCGTATTGAAACATCTTCCGGATCTTGCCATCCAGCCTTTGGAAGTTACTACATTGGAGGGATTACAAAACTGCCTTCAAGCGAATATACCCGACATTCTAGTTGTAAATCCTTCCTTCGGGGGCTGGTTCAATATAGAGGCTTTTCACAGTCATCCGGCAACTTCATCCATTAAAACAATGGCTTTAGTTTGCAACATTACCGACCATAATCTTTTAAAAGATTATGATGAAAGTATTTCTTTATTTGATGGCAGAGAAGACATCTGTGAAAAAATAAAGAAATTACAACATTTGGATGAAACGGAAGCTGAAAACGAACAAGAAGCTCTTAGTGTACGCGAAAAAGAAATTATTGTATGTGTTGTTAAAGGATTAATGAATAAAGAAATAGCAGACCAACTGCATATTTCCATCCATACTGTAATTACACACCGAAGAAATATAGCTCGTAAATTGCAAATACATTCTCCCGCTGGACTCACTATTTATGCTATTGTCAATAAGTTAGTGGAACTAAATGAAATAAAGCTGTAGCCTCATACCTATATATAAGTAGAAAATGAAATCTAATATACCCTTTTATAGGGATTGCGCACACAGACTAACTACCTTATCTTTGCAATGTGATATAGTTAGAATAAGTTAGTTAGTCATAAATAAATTACGCAACCACAATTTATAATTATTAGTACAATAAATTGCAAGGGTTCCTTGCGAAGTGATTCGCGGGGAACCCTTGCATTATAGCTTTGATAGGAATTTTGCTTTGTCAACAATAAAACGAAGATGAGTACCTTCACCTATTAATTCTCCATTTTCTTTTGCTTCTACCTTAAAAGTCAGCTTCCGTCCCTCTATATGGATAAGGACTGCCGTAGCCTCAATCTGCGCTCCCAAAGCCGAAGGCTTTAAGTGAGAAGTTTGAATCATACCACCTACCGTAGAACTTCCTTCCGGTAATTCCAACGCCACACAACACATGGCGGCATTCTCCATTAAGGCAACCAATGCCGGTGTAGCAAACACTTCCATATCTCCCGAACCCATTGTTACGGCCAGATTTTCTTTAGATACCGTAACCGTACTTGTATGTATTAATCCTGTTTTTAACATAAGTTCTTTTATTAATCGGATACAAACTTACATATAAATTCCGATTTATATGCCGGTTGAATATAGAAACCTTTTTTCCTTTAAAGAAAAGATTAAGACTAAGCCGTGAAGCAAAAAGAAAAAATCCAAAATAAATATCGAGAACTTTTTGCTATTCTAAAAAATACATCTATTTTTGTAGCGCATAGGTTCGTATTCTTCCTATATCCGAAGAAACGATTAAAAGGGAATCAGGTGAAAATCCTGAACAGTCCCGCTGCTGTAAGTTTATAAAACTTGTAAAAGCAAATACTCTTGCCACTGAAACATGGTTTCGGGAAGGCGCTTTTACGAAAACAAAGTCAGAAGACCTGCCATGCATGATAATTAAGAATCTTTCGAGGAAAGAGATTCTGCTAAGAATTGATTATCTACTGTATATTTATGGATAAAAAATATGATCTCTAAAGGGGAGTGAAGTATATCTTTATAGATAATATCCTCGTATAGAAAGTTGATTTTTCAAATAAACTCTGCCAAGTTTATTATAAGGTCCAGCCGAAGTGATTTCGTCTGGACTTTTATTTGTTAGGTAGAAACTTATATATAATGATAACATTAAAGTAAATGTCAAAAATTTAACATATAATTGTTTGAAAACATTTCCTTTATTTTGACTTCTACAAAAACAGCCTACCCAAGAATTTATATCTTTTCCTTATACCGTGTTCCGATACTCTACTTATTTCTATTTAATACAATACGTCTTCTTCCTGATTACCCGACATCATAATAATTGTTCCCCCATTACATTTTCCACCATAAATATTCTTATGCAAATGGTTCTTTATTATAAGGTAACGTTTCTTAATTGTTCCTATCTTCCCTTTAGCCTGTTTCTTTGGGGAATTGTAGATAACCGAGTTATTCTACATAACATTATTAGTTAGCTGAAAGGGGCGAAGAGTGAAGAAAAGAATGAATAAAAGAGGAATCCGACAGGCTTTTTCACCATTATTTATGACTATTAAAGAGACTTCTTACATTTTTTTTATACTTTTGTTGTTTAAGTAAAAATCCTATTCCACCATGAAAAGAATTCATGTTCTAATCAGTTTATTAGTATGCTGCCTGACAACGGCCTCGCAAAACACGCCTCAATTTCAAGGGAAAACGATTCGATACAAAGGAAAAGCAATCCAACTGAACGAAAAGAACTTTTATATCGACGGAAATCTGAAAAGTGCGGATATAGAAAAATATCCTTTTGTTTTTACATCCGTAAACGAAGCCGTTAAACATCTGAGTGACGGTACAGAGTCCACCCCCATGACACTTTACATTGCTCCCAATGTATATTGGATTGATAATCCAGATGATCTGGAAATTCGAAAACCGGTACACGGGGGAACACCTTATGGTCTGGAAATAAAATGTAACGGATTAAGGTTCTATGGATTGGCAGATGATCCCCATGATGTTGTATTAGCATGTAACCGCGGGCAAACACAAGGAGCCATAGGAAATTTCACAATGCTTCATATTGAAGGAAATGAGATAAGCGCAGAGAACATAACATTCGGTAACTTTTGTAATGTAGACCTCGAATACCCGCGTAATCCGACATTAAACCGAAAAAAACGTATGGATGCCGTCGTACAGGCACAATTGGTACTCTGCAAGGGAGACAAATATGTTTTACGTAATTGTCGATTCATAAGCCGGCTCAATCTATGTCCCTTTAACGGGGGAAGACGTACGCTGTTTGACCATTGTTATTTCGAATGTACTGACGATGCTTTATGCGGAACCGGTGTATACGTAAATTGTGGCTTCACCTTTTTTAGCTCTAAACCTTTTTATTCTACTTCTAAAACTGGAGCGGTATTCTACGGCTGCGATTTCAACATAAACACTCAGGGAAAACAATACTTTACCAAAGTAGGACGTCCAGTTACCGTAATAGACAGCCGCTTTCATACCGATAATAATTCTCTTTTCCTAGGATGGACGCAAAACCCTACAGAGAATCAGCGCAATTACCAATATAAAGTCTTACTTAACGGAACGCCATACCGGATACATCCTTCAGAAAATTGGTTAACAGTAGACTTAAAAGGAAAAAAAGCATTACAAGCTTATATTGTTCCATTAAACGGAAAAGAATTATACAATACTTACAACCTTCTAAAAGGGGATGACGACTGGGATCCTATGTGTATCAAAGCATCGGTTATCAGAGCCGGAAAAGAACATACAACAAGTTATACCGATATCCCAACACTTCTTACTGTTACCCCGATTAAGGCAGAAATAGAAAGTGGTGTAACCGATACTATATTAACCGCTACGTTTTCACGATTTGGTGATTATCCCTCACCTATAGCAAGAGTACATTGGAGTGTAGTCCCCGAACAGGCAAAGAATGTACGACTTATCCCTTCCGAAAAGGGAACTTGCCGCATTATAGGCTGTAACACGGATGATGAAACCAAAGAAATTGTGATAAAGGCTGTTTCGGAAGATGGATTAGAATCAGCATCCGTTCTTACCGTAAAACCTAAAATGCTGCCGACTCCCACATTCATTTCATTGCCAAAACTTGAAATGCCTCAAAAAGGAATAATAAAAGTATCTTACCAGCTGGATTTGCAAGGTCGTAAAGACGAATCGCTCATTACATGGTATCGCTGCACCGACGCACAAGGAAATAATGCAGTGGAAGTAGCCGTCTCTAGATTAAACATTCCGGAAGAAACTTATCGGTTGTCCGATGGCGACATAGGTTATTACCTGATGGCAACAGTTGCACCGAAACATTTGCGCTGCCAAGCAGGTACACCTCGTAAAATAATTTCCCGACAAGCTATCCGTACGGAAGATGTAGTCCCAACTAATCAACTATATACTGATTTCCGTAACTTCTCCACCGCACCACAGCCCCATATCTTGCCCGGTTTCTGGACTGTAGATACTTATAAGCCAAGCGATACAGATGAATATGACTGGCCAATAATCCAATCCAGAAGCTGGTTCTATGGAAAAGGAACGAATGGGGCCTCGTTTCATAATGGCTTACTACAAGGAAGAAAAGGTGCGCGCCTTCTTTATACTCCGGTAAGAGAACAATTCGGCGATATGCAACTGACTTTAAAGGTAGACCCAGCCAAAACCGCCGGACAAGGTTTCGGAAGCGCCACTGGACAATATATGGATGTCTGTATCAAGTTCGACACCCGTACACTAAGCGGTTATGCATTGCGCATCATCCGGACAATAAAAAACGATAGTGCTGTAGATTTCTTTCTAGTAAAATATGAAAATGGAAAAACAACAGCCATCAGCGAACCGGTGTCCGCTTCTTGTTATCTATCGACTTGTACTATTTCCTTATCCATGAAAGGAAATAAGTTGACGGCTCATGTTGAAACCGATACAAAGCAAAAAAGGAAAGCAAAGACAAATGTAATGCCAGTAGTCAATTTGGAAACGATCGTCTCCCCGAATTCTTTCGGCGGAATAGCCATACAGCACACTGGCTCAACAGGAGACAGTGCTACTCAACTTCGTTCTTTACTAGTAGAATGGAACAATTAATATAACAAGCACCCCATGGAAAAAGGACTTTATTCACTCGTATATATCATACCGACATTATGGATAATGTCGTTCCTATTTTCATGCGGATATTCTTCATCCTCTCAAATTAGAGAGGTTGACTCTCTTAACTCTCGTTCATACGTTTACCGTTACAAGAATTTAGATTCTTGTCATATTTATGCAGCAAAAGCATATTCGATGGGAAACGGATATGCAAACGGACGCGCCGAAGCTCTGAATAATTTGGCTTTTCATGCCTTCATGCAAATGGACTTCGAGCAATCACGCACGTATCTAACCAAAGTATACGAAGAAAGTAACAATGAATTGGAAAGGCTGATTGCAGATATAGGCATGATGAAAATATGCCAACGAACTTCGGCGAATAAAGAGTTTTACGATCATAGGAACAGTGTTCTTCAACGCATCAAACGCATAAAGGAAGAACAATCAGCATTCAATAAACACGAACTTGAACGGTTGACTTACGCTATTTCAGAGTTCCATATTGTTTCAAGCATTTATTATTATTATCTCCAACAAGAAGAACAGGCCCTGGAAGAGATAAACAAAATAGATCCGACTACCGAGATTGCAAAAGACACAGCACAACTCCTATATTACTATTATATGAAAGGCTCTGGCGGACTGTGCGAAGGAGCAAATACCAAAGAAATTGCTGTCCGAGAGTTTGATTATTTAGGCAGTTGTATCGTACTAAGCAATGAAAAAGGATATCTTTATTTTGAAGCAAACTGTTTACAAGCTTTCGCCGAACTTTTAATCAACAAACAAGCAATGGAATCTCTTCACGAGCATCGAGCGGGAGCTTTAAAACTTATCAACCCAGATAGTTTACCGGATTCTGTATTTACACTTACCATGGCCCAAAAAGCTTTGAACAAATTCAAAGAATACGGAGATATATACCAAATAGCCGGAGCATACCGAACCATCGCCTCATGCCTGATTCAACGCAAAGAATATCAAGCGGCAATAGACACTTTACAGCGTGCACTTGATTATGTAAATGCCCATCACGGAAAATATTATGAATGTAAAGACTCTACCCACAAATTATGTACTTTCCGTCCGAATGACACTATTTCTTTAGAAAAACAATGGCTTACCAACGAACGGATTCAAACGGTTCCGGAATGGATAGCTCGCTTGCGGGAACAATTGTGCCTTGCTTATTCCGGATTGGGAATGAAAACGGAATCAGATTATAACCGCAACATCTACTTGGATATTTTGGATATAACTCGCCAAGATAAAGAATTGGAAAACCGTTATGAGTTATTGGAAAAAGAATCGAAACAATTAAACACATGGCTGGCTGGTATCATTATCACTCTCGTCCTTACTACAATTCTATTCTGGAACCTTAACCAGAAATGGAAGAAAAAAAATGCCGAACAAATAGAAAACTTAAAACAAATATTAGAAATATGCCGTAAAATTACAGTTTCCATCCCTACAGATGCAACAGATATAGAGGATATTGCAGAACGAATAAAACAAGCTATCAGTGAGGATATGCAACACTTATTCGGCCCTTGTGAAATCAATATTGATATAAAACAAAAACAACTTCTCCTGCAAACTCCCAGCAAGCTTAACAAAGATAAACAGGCTATTCTTAAGGTACTTTCTCCGTATGTAGCATGGACTATTGAGAACGGAGAAACCTTGGTATTCCTTGGGGAAGAACGAAAAGAAATAGAAAAAGAACGTTATATTTATGAACAACATATAGCAGATAACAAAAGACAAAACATAGCGAAAAAAGCCTGTTTTGCCATTGTTATGGGTATTACTCCATATTTAGACCGCATTATCAACGAAGTGCATAAATTAAAAACGTTCAATTATCCAGAACGACCGCAAATCAAACAAGGAAAATACCAATATATAGGTGAATTAATTGCTAAAATCAACGAATATAATGATATCCTTGCTTTATGGATAAAAATGAAACAAGGTACATTAAGTCTGAACATAGAAAACTTTCCTTTAAACGATCTTTTCGAAATAGTAAACAAAGGACGAAAAACATTTGAAGCTAAACAACAACATTTCACCATAGAACCGACTCAAGCCATTGTGAAAGCAGACAAAGCATTAACCCTATTTATGATTAACACTTTAGCTGAAAATGCCCGAAAATATACACCCCAAAACGGTTCTATAAAAGTGTATGCGCAAGAAACAGAACACTATGTAGAAATCTCGGTACAAGATACGGGAATAGGGATTTCGGAAGAAGATCGAAAACGAATTCTTGATGAGAAAGTGTACGATTCAAGTTTAATCGGTATTGATGACGAACAAAACAGGGAAATTTTAAATAAAAATAAAGGAAGCGGATTCGGACTGATAAATTGTAAAGGTATCATTGAAAAATACAAAAAGATTAATGCGCTTTTCCACGTCTGCCTATTCAATATCGACAGTGAAAAAGGGAAAGGGAGCCGTTTTTATTTCCGATTGCCAAAAGGCGTACGAAAAATGTTGAGCCTTATTATACTAGTGTTACCTTTTTGTCAACTCCCTGCACATGAATTATCTTATTATGACGATATATTGGAAAAAGCTTCCAGTTTCGCCGATTCAGCGTATTATAGCAATGTGTACGGACATTATGAACAAACTATTCAATATATTGATTCTGCTATTGTATATCTGAACAAACATTATACGAAACATGAAAAGTATCCGGCAGTTTTTATGGCACAATATGGAAATGGACAAGCTGCAGAAATTACATGGTGGCAACAACTATTCGATACGGACTATCATGTAATATTAGATATACGAAATGAAGCAGCCATAGCGTCATTGGCATTACGTAACTGGGAAAATTATCGTTATAACAATGCTGCCTATACACATCTGTATAAACTGCTTGGAGAAGACAATTCATTAGAGGACTATTGTAAAGAAATGCAACATTCATCTAATAATAAAACGATAAGTATTATCCTTTGTTTATTCCTTACCATCATATTAGTTGTGGGATACTACCTGCTTTATTTTCGACGTCGTATACTATATCGCTTTAACCTCGAACAAGTTCTAGAGATAAACAAAGAAATTATTGCTTCTTCCATGTGCCCCATACAGGAAACTACCGATATTTCATTGATTCCTCAACAAATATTACATGATATATTCGACGGAATCAATGACTTGCTGGATATTCAGGCTTTGGGGATGGCTGTATATAACGAAGATACACAAAGTTTACACTATGCATCTTATCCCACCCTTGTAAACGAAGAAGAACTTTATAATAAAATGAAGAAATGTTATGAAAAACAAAAAATTACATACTCTGAACAAAGCAATATACAATGTTTCCCATTGTGCTCAGAACTCAAAGATGAAAAGCAATATTTAGGAGCATTAGCATTGGTTAGAACTCATACCGGTCATCAGGAAAACGAAATATTACTTGCGGAATTAATCACCCAGTATATCAGCATCGTTATCATGAATGTTGTAGTTCGTAGGGGTAATAAGTACAGAGATATTGAACTAGCGCTAGATGACAAGCTTCGGGCAAAACATGAAGAAAATCAATTACATGTACAAAATCAGGTATTAGATAATTGCCTTTCAACTATCAAACATGAAACTTTATATTACCCAAGCAAAATAAGGCATATAATAGAAATACTACTTCAAAGCGTATCACAAGAAAAAGAAAAAAAACTGATTGCTAATATAGAAGAACTGATTAGCTACTACAAGGATATATTTACTTTACTTAGTTCGTGTGCTGCCAGGCAACTTGAGGACATTACTTTCCGGAGAAATCAGGTAAAAGTACAGGATTTGATAGATTATGCACAAAAGTATTTAAATAAATTAAGTAAAAAGAACGGACATATACTATATTTACAAACTCATCCTTGCAATTTGCAAGTGACAGGAGACAATACTCTACTAAAATATTTATTAGAGAATCTTATCGGAGCAGCTTTCAACCTACAGGAATCAGGAACTCTTACTCTTTCTGCCAGAGCCGAAAACAAATTTGTCCGTTTTGATTTCACCGACTCCAGAGGACATTACACCCAGGAAGAACTAAACCAATTATTTTATCCTGATATAAAACGAATGAAACTAAATTACAATGGAGATTTACAAGGGACGGAATACTTAATCTGCAAACAAATCATTCGTGACCACGATGAATATACAGGTTTCCGGGGATGTCGGATAAACGCGGAACCGGCTGGGAGAGGCGGATTAAACATTTGGTTTACCATTCCACAAAAAACATTATAAATTTAAGATTAATATACAATGGAAAAGAAATTCAAAGTAATTATAGTAGAAGATGCCAAACTGGAATTAAAAGGCACCGAAGAGATATTCCGAAATGAAATTCCCAACGCAGAGGTGATCGGTACTGCTATGACAGAAAAAGAATTCTGGTTATTGTTAGAAAAACAAATTCCCGATTTAGTATTACTGGATTTAGGACTTGGCGGTTCGACCACCATAGGAGTTGACATTTGCAAGGTTCTCCACAAAAAATATAAAAATATACATATACTCATCTTTACCGGAGAAATTCTTAATGAGAAACTATGGGTAGATGTATTGGATGCAGGCGCTGATGGAATAATCTTAAAAACTGGTGAATTATTAACCAAGAATGATGTCCAAAGTGTAATGGACGGAAAAAAATTTGTGTTCAACCAGCCTATTCTGGAAAAGATTGTAACACGCTTTAAACAATCGGTACTAAATGAACAAAAACGACAAGAAGCAGTCATTCAGTATGATATCGATGAATACGACGAACGTCTTTTGCGTCATTTAGCACTTGGATATACTAAAGAAATGATTACTAATCTAAAAGGTATTCCTTTTGGAGTGAAATCACTGGAAAAAAGACAAAACGACCTGATTAATCGTTTCTTTACTATAGACGAAAGGGGAGGAGTAAATGCTACCCGTTTAGTAGTACGAGCTTTTGAATTAGGTGTATTAACTATAGATAACCTTGAACCGGATGAAGAATAAATTATACATATCATATCTGATTACAATTCTGTTTTTTGCCACCCTGATCGTAGCTTTTATTTCTTGGATAGGGAATATATATGAATGGCCTGTACAAAGTTTGTTTAGCCCAGAAGGAATCCGTTGGGCGTTACGCCATGTAGATGAAAATCTTTATCAGTCTCCCTTCATTTCTATTTTTATTTTACTGATAGGTCTGGGTATGGCAGAAGCTTCCGGTTTATTTTGTGCTCTACATCAACATATCCGGCGTTTAAGTCTGCACAAGTCTCTATCAAGGAAACAAAAAAGAGCTCTTTTACTAGCACTCTTATCAGGACTATTATATATACTGCTTATCGGAATTGCTACGTTTTCACCCCTTGCGATACTACTAGGCATTACCGGAACCCTCGATCGTTCGCCTTTTATAGAAGGTATCATCCCACTCATCTCTATGGCATTTGGTATAACAGGATTTGTATTTGGCATAGCCTCCGGTCAGTTCCATAACAGCCGAGACATCATTGTGGGAATGGAGTATTTACCCTCCCGTTTAATCACCTATTTTATATATTTGTTTATAACAGCCCAATTTCTAGGTTTCTTACAATATTCACAAATTGATGTATGTCTAGGAATAGGAAAGAATGCTTTAAACATCTTACACACCCTTCTCTATTATATACCCCTTATATATCTTTATTTACAGAGCTACCTGAATTACAAATGAATTACAAACGGTCATTATTGTAAATTATCAGCCAATAAAAAATATATATTTAATATTTTTTAATCATTTGATAATAAACAATATAAGAATTCGTTTTGTTATATATTTGTGTTTTTCATAGTAATAGATTTAAGATTAATAGTTAGTATTAGCTTGTGAAAGTCAGTACTTCTACGAGCGAAAGCGTTCGCCCGAAAAAGTAGAATAGCTCTTGTAACCCCTACAAGAGCTATTTCACTTTTCATTGAACAAAAGAACCGAGATAAAGGTTCTATAAAAAAATTCTCTTATATGAATACAAATAAATTTGCAGAAGACTTATTACAAGGTATCAAGTACATACTCTCACATTTAGGTATCCCTCCAAAAGTATTAGACCAATTAGACATAGCCATTTACTTAATACTCATTTTGACTATAGCCATTATAGCCGAAAGAATTGTCCATTCCGCCATACTGCGTTTTTCTCGTAGGATACTCCAATATAAACAACTTACTGTAGTGAGCAACTTAATAGAATATAACGCATTAAAAAGATTATCGTATGTTATTCCACCACTTATTATAGCGGCACTGCTTCCATTTGCTTTTACACATAATATTTTGGTTCTCAGTATACTAGAAAAAATAACTTGGATCTACTTCTTCGTAATGTTAGCTATTTCTATCAATACCATATTATCTTCTGTCGGAGATGCATTGATGACAAAAGGAGAATTGCACGATAGACCGATAAAAGGATTCATACAAATTTTGCAAGTCCTGTTTTCCTGCATTATCGCAATCATTGTTATCTCAATCTTAATTAATAAATCACCTTTTAATTTGATAACTGGGTTAGGAGCTTTCGCAGCCGTACTATTGTTAATATTCAAAGATACAATTCTTGGATTTGTTGCAGGTGTCTTGTTAGCCAAGAATGACATGATTCATATTGGCGACTGGATTGAAATAGATGGAAGTAGCGTAAACGGAATTGTTATCGACATTTCTCTGACAGTTGTGAAAGTACAGAACTTTGATAATACAATTGTTACTATTCCACCTTATACTTTAGTCACCCAAGAATTTATCAATTGGAGAGGTATGAGCGAATCAGGAGGACGCCGAATCATGCGACAATATGATTTAAAATTGGATTACATAAAGCCTTGTACCCCAGACTTTTTGGAACGTATGAAACAATTTGATCCAGATTTGGCAAATTACATCTCTATAAAACAAAAACAAGCCGAGGAAGGTAAAGTAGTAAATACGGAAAACCCGGCAGGAATAGTAAACGGAACTATTGAAACGAATGCCGGACTTTTAAGGGCCTACATGAATATCTATCTGAAACGACATCCTTCAATTAATCAAAATTTATTAGTCATGGTACGCACATTAGCCCCTACAGCCAATGGACTTCCTCTGCAGATATGGTGTTTTTCAGCTAATAAAGTATGGCCTAGTTATGAATCCATTCAAGCTGAAATCCTTGAACATTTTGTGTCCGTATTACCATACTTCGAACTTTATCCATTCCAAAATGCTTCCGCTAGGGATTATATAATAAGCGGATTGTTGGAAGTCGGCATAAAAGCAGATCAATTATATGGTATTCCATGGAATACATTCCGTCCTCAAGAAAAAGAGAATAATTCAAATACAGAAAAAACAGTCCAATAAATACAAAAACTATTTATACGGATTCTTATCTTTTATAACAATAATCATTTCATTCTCCGAGAATTCATCAATAGAACGTATTGCTTCAATTTTTATATCTGCTATAGGACTTCTCCATTTATATATATTCCTTAAATATGGAGATGTTCCCTTATCAGGGATATTTATTTGTATATCGGTCGTAGTATCATCTAAAATGAAATTAAATTTTTCTTTTAGAGATACCGCATCATTAATCAAATCCCATACATTATCATCATACCTTAACATATACTTATAGGTTACTCCATCTGCTCCTTTTTGAGGAACAATATGTTTCCCATAAATATCTTGTATAGCCATACCCAGTTCACTAATAGGAACTTTATTTTGAGAACAATTCATAAATATAAAGATTACACCGATTATAAATAATAAACTTCTCATGGCATTAGATCATTTAGAAATATGTAAACTATATAACACTATTTCACTCATTTTTGTTCTTTACATGAACTATTTCTTCTGTTTCTTTAATAACTATTTTCTTATTCATTTTAATTCGCTATTATTCTTTCCGGTTAAAAATCAATTTTCCTTCAAATCTAAAATCATAAAGTGACTTATAAAAAAGAAATAAAATATTTGTATTATCAAATAAAAAGCTTACCTTTGCAGCGCAATTTAAGGATGGTTCCGTAGCTCAGCTGGATAGAGCAACGCCCTTCTAAGGCGTGGGTCAAGCGTTCGAATCGCTTCGGAATCACTTTATTAAAAAGTAGTTCAATTACAACAAAGAAGGAGATTACCTAGTAATCTCCCTTTTTGTATCCAAGAAACTAATACATGAAAAAAGGGATTTTACACCCATTAATGCTCGCTGGTACAGGAAGTGATGTAGGTAAAAGTATTCTTGCCACGGCGTTTTGCCGTATCTTCAAGCAAGATGGTTACTCTCCGGCCCCATTTAAGGCACAGAATATGGCCTTGAATTCTTATGCCACACCGGATGGCTTGGAAATAGGACGTGCACAAGCAGTGCAAGCCGAAGCTGCTGGCATACCTTGCCATACAGACATGAACCCTTTATTATTAAAACCCAATTCCGACCATACCTCTCAAGTTGTATTAAACGGAAAACCTATTGGAAACCGTAACGCTTACGATTATTTCCATAAAGAAGGAAAGGAAGAATTACGTCAACAAGTAAATGCAGCATTCGACAGATTAGCAACTAAATACAATCCAATTGTAATGGAAGGAGCCGGAAGCATATCTGAAATAAATCTAAAAGAAACAGACTTAGTTAACCTTCCCATGGCACGCTATGCCAATGCTGATGTGTTTCTTGTAGCAGATATTGACAGAGGGGGAGTATTTGCAAGCGTTTATGGTTCCATTATGTTACAAACTCCTGAAGATCGTAAATTAATAAAAGGTATATTAATCAATAAATTTAGAGGTGATTTACGATTATTCGAATCTGGGACAAAAATGTTGGAGGAACTTTGCGGTATTCCTGTTTTAGGAGTAATACCTTATTACAAAGATATCTATATTGAAGAAGAAGATTCTGTTGAATTACAAAATAAAACTCTGCAAGCAAAACAAGGTAAAATCAATATAGCTGTAGTGTTACTTCGACATTTGTCCAATTTTACCGACTTCAACGTATTGGAACGGGATGAAAGAGTGCACCTTTATTATACCAATAATACGGAAGAGCTGGCAAAAGCCGATATTATTATCATTCCCGGTACAAAAAGTACATTAAGTGATTTATACGAACTTCGCCGTAACGGTGCGGCACAAGCTATCTTAAAAGCTCATCGTGAAGGAACTGCCGTTCTAGGAATCTGTGGAGGTTATCAGTTAATGGGACAAGAAATCTGTGACCCAGAAGGAGTAGAGGGAAATATTTCGCGTTTACCGGGATTAGGGTTACTGCCCATCACTACAACGATGAAAAAGGAGAAAATAACGCGACAAACTCAATTTTATTTCCGTAATGATAATACTCTTTGTACCGGATACGAAATCCATATGGGGGACACCCGACCTGTTGCTAATGTAACGAATCAACCACTTAACAGGACTGTAAATGGAGAAACAGACGGATATTATATGAATGATCATTGTATGGGAACTTACATCCATGGAATTCTCGACAATGAAGTAGTTATAGACCATCTATTAGCTCCATATACCGAAAAAATTAAAAAGAAAACATTTAATTATCATACATTTAAAGAAGAACAGTATGACAAGCTGGCAGAACATGTAAAAAAATATATTAATCTGCCCTTGCTCTATGAAATATTACAAAAAAATGATTAACGGACACGGAGACGATTTATATCATTATAATCGCACAATTCTCAGCAATTTCAGTTCTAACGTATACAATCATTTAGATCATAGTATACTGTTTAAAAAGCTGAATAGATGTATGCAGAAGATATGCAGTTATCCTGAGCCAGAGCCTATTACATTAGAGAAAGCTTTTGCCGACATATTACATATCTCAGCTGAAAACGTATGCGTTACCAATGGCGCAACCGAAGCTATTTACTTGACAGCACAAACTTATAAGGGAAAGAAATCAGCCATTTGGATGCCTACTTTTAGCGAATATGCCGATGCTTGCCGCTTACACCAACACCATATTTTGCCGTTTTATACTATCGATTCTCTGCCACCAGAAACACAGCTAATATGGATCTGTAATCCTAATAATCCAACAGGCGAAGCGAGAAATAAGGAAGTTTTGATAGAATTAATTAAAACCAATCCTCAGAAAATATTTATTATCGACCAATCTTATGAAATGTTTACTTTACAACGGGTATTTACACCAAAAGAGGGAGTTCGATTTCCGAATGTGATTCTTATTCATTCTCTTACAAAACATTATGCTATTCCCGGTCTCCGTTTAGGATATATGACAGCCAGTAGTGAACTTCTTAAAGATATCCGATTACAAAGAATGCCTTGGTCAGTAAACAGTTTAGCCATTGAAGCAGGTTTCCACGCTATTGAAGAACAATTAAAACCGACTATTGATATTCCTCTGTACCTTAAAGAGAAAGAGCGATTAGAAAAAGCATTACTTAATACAGGAGTTGTAGAAATATGGCATAGTGATACACACTTTATGCTGATACGCCTACGATACGGCAAAGCATCCGCATTAAAAGATTATCTAGCAAATGAGCATGGAATACTTATTCGCGATGCTTCTAACTTCGAAGGACTCGATGAACGTTTCTTTCGTATAGCAACTCAAACTCCTGAAGAAAACGATCAACTTGTAGAAGCTCTAGAACAATGGATAACTTATATCTGATACTATCGCTTGTTATAGCCTGGATACTCGATAAATGTCTGGGAGACCCGACATGGCTTCCGCATCCTGTAGTAGGATTCGGTAAATTGATTTCGTGGGGAGAAAAACATTTCAACTGCGGAATATATCGAAAAAGAAACGGCGCCATTCTTTCCTTATCACTTATTATCGGAACTTTTATTTTTTGCGTCTTCGTTCTAAAAGTCCTAGATGTAGTAGCAGGTGAATGGGCTGTCTTCATAGCCTCTGTTGCAGGCATTTTTTATTGTTTGGCCGGAACCACTTTATCCCGTGAGGTTCGTTGGGTATTCAAAGCAGCTGACCACTCTTTAGAAGAAGGCCGCCGTCAGGTTGCCCGTATTGTAGGACGGGAAACTTCAGGTCTTTCTGTCCAAGAAGTCCGTACGGCAGCTTTAGAAACACTTGCTGAAAATCTGAGTGACGGAGTAATTGCTCCGCTTTTTTGGTATATGCTACTGGGTATAGAAGGAATGCTTGCCTATAAAATGATAAACACACTTGATTCCATGATTGGTTACCGCAATGAACGATACAAAGACTTTGGATATTTTGCCGCTCGTATAGATGATATAGCCAACTACATTCCGGCTCGTCTTACCGCACTGTTAATGCTATTTGCCAGCGGAAAATGGAAACTGACAAGTTTTGTAAAACGATATGGAAAGGAACATGCAAGCCCTAACTCCGGTTACCCGGAAGCAGCATTAGCGGGGATTCTTAATTGCCGTTTCGGCGGACCACATAATTACTTTGGTGAAACAGTATGGAAGCCTTTCATTGGAAATAATGAACGCTTACTGACTACACACGATATGCAAAAAGCAATCCGCATCAATCAAAGAGCAGAATTTCTGATGATAGGATTCGTTTTGATTATACAAATGACTTATATCTTCATATAGTATCATTTATATTTTCATGTTAAATCCTTATTTTAGCATACTAAATTTTAGTACCATACTGCTTCCACTTTTCCATAAAAAGATATGATTTTTAGCATCCAACATTATTTATAAAACGAAACAACAACTTTCGATGTCAAATCTCTATCTCTACAACTCCTCCATAAGGGGTAAGTTGCTCAAAAGCCTCTTCAGGTTTCAAAATCCTTGCATAGATTTGTGCACAGACTATGACCCCTCCATGAACAAATAAAGCTACATGAGTATAATTTTCTTTCCGAAGTTCATCTAAAAAAGCAGCAACACGCTGATATTGCATAGCGAAAGATTCTCCTCCTGTGGCTGCCACATGATAATAATCTTGATACCACAACTGAATACGCGGATCTTTTATTTCTTCAAAACGCTGCATTTCCCATTCGCCGAAATTAATTTCCATCAAGCGTTTATCACGTTCTGCATCCGGATATCCGCAATAAGTCGCTAACCGCACACAACGACTCAAAGGACTGGTATAAACTTTGTCAAAATGCATTCCGGCAAGAGCTTGCAGAGTATTAAAAGCTTCTTGTTCAAAAGTATCTCGTAACGGTACATCCGTTTGACCATAGCAAGTTCCCGAAGCCACAGCTACAGACGTATGACGTATTAATGTTACTTTCATAATCGATAAAGTATATTAATCCCAAAATAAAAAGATAATTCACAAAGTAAAAATGTAGCGCCACAACAATCACCCGTATAACCTTGAATTTTCTTCCACATTAACCAAACAAGTCCTCCGAAAACAAGCACTGGTAAGAAGCATGCCAAACAATACCACCCCGGTAATAAAATCAAAACCCACAGCCCGCCTCCCATAGCAGCCACAAAAAAATTCCTCACACTCATTCGTTTATACACCATCTTCGCCTTACTATCTTCCTCTTTACGTGCATAAGGAAGAAAATTTATAAGATTCGACGCCACAAACTTCGACCAACAGTCACCTGCCAATAACACAATGCAAGCCACATACAAAGGTAATTGACAAAGCATTGTATAAAGAAACAAAAAATAGATAATCAGTCCTATTACTCCATAACTGCCTATATGGGAATCTTTCATGATAGCGAGAATGCGAGTTCGATCTGTCCCTCCGCCAAAACCATCCATAAAATCGGCTAATCCATCTTCATGCAAAGCTCCCGTAATAAGTAAACGGCTACATAATGCCAATATCACAGCTACAGGGAAAGGCAATACGAACGAACTCAGCCACAGAATCAATGCCATCACACCCCCCGTCAACCATCCGACATAAGCCCAATAGTTTACTACCGACTTAAAACATTCCGACGGCACTTCTTTGATTTTCCAAAAAGGTAAACGGGTAAAAAACATACACGCAGCCAATAAAGTATTCATTCGTCAAAAATATTTAGTTACCGAAGCATTAGTAAAACTATCCATTTCATTTATCATTCTCACAGCAGAATCTACAATAGGATAAGCACATATAGCTCCCGTACCTTCACCCAAGCGAAGACCCAAATTAAGCAATGGCTTGGCATGTAATGTTTCCAACACCAACTTATGGCCAGTCTCATCTCCCTGATGTCCATAAACTGCATAATGCAGCACATCAGGATATAGTTTAGATGCAGCCAATATACAATTAGTCATAATAAATCCGTCCACCAGAATCACCATATGCAACTCTGCTGCTTGCAACATACCTCCGATAGCCATCACCATTTCATAACCACCAAAATAACGAATTATATCTTCAGGAGAGAAATTGCCTTTATAATTATCGTAACTTTGTTTCAACACATTATATTTATGACGGATACCTTCATCATCCAATCCGCTTCCGGCTCCGACACATTGTGCCAAAGGAATGCCGGTAAAAGCATGCATCCACAGAGAAGAAGAGGAAGTGTTGGCAATACCCATTTCGCCAAAACTTACTATATTACATCCCTCTTTATAACTATCACGTACAACTTGCGCCCCCCGTTCGATACAAAGCTCCATTTCTTTCTCTGTCATAGCTGCTTCGTACAAATAATTACGAGTACTTTTACGTATCTTCATATTAATAATACCTTTTTCGTAAGGTAAATCGTAATCTACTCCAGCATCCACTAATTTCAGTTTAAAACCATGCTGCCTGCAGAGAAATGTCACCCCTGCACCCCCATGCAAAAAATGGCTAAGTTGCTGCCAAGTAATCTCTTTTGGTGATTTGCTGACTCCCTCTTCTACAATACCGTGATCAGCGGCAAAAAGTATATTCTGTGGATTATTTAAAGCTGGAGAGAGAGTTTGTTGAATCCAACCTATTTGCAAAGCTAATTCTTCCAGAGTGCCCAACGCTCCTTTAGGTTTGGTAAGGTTATTTATTTTATCTATTAAAAGAGGTCTGATAACCTCATCCGGTTTTTCGATAGTAAACTGTTTCATACGTAAACTACATTGTGTTCTTCTCCGTATAAAAAGAACATTAAACATCTATTTATAAAAACTTTGTCTCGAAACTCTTTTTCGCATGACAAATGTATATAAAACCTACGAGATTCTACACCAGCGCAGGATATAAAAAATAAATTTTTCTAGAGGAAAGATAAAGCTTTTCCAAGTACACGCAAAAAAGACTTAAAGGCGTAACATCATTTTACTTTCAATGGGATTCCGCTCACCATCAAATAAACTTCATCGGCACAAGAAGCTATATATTGATTTACCCAACCTTGTAAATCAGTAAAGCAACGTTGAAGTTGATTTTCCGAAACTCCGCCCATGCCTAGTTCATTAGTAACAAAAAGAAAAGTGGCCTCTTGAGCCACTAATTTATCGATTTCCGATTTTATGGCCGCCAAAGATGCTTGTACATTCGAATTCAAGTCAAAAAAGAAATTAGTACACCACAAAGTCACGCAATCAATAACAACTACACGCCCCTCTAGGGAATGTTTACTTAATTCTTTTTCCTCTTCTATATTGGTCCATTGCGGCCCACGATTCTTTTGATGCCGTTCTACCCGCAGACGAAATTCATCATCCCAAACGCGTGCAGTCGCCATATAAACCGGATTAGCAGAAATGGATAACGCCTTTTGTTCCGCAAACGAACTTTTGCCGGAGCGTTGTCCCCCTGTAATAAGTATCACTTTTTTCATGCGATTCACTTTTCTTCAGCCAAAAGCTCGTTAATTTTCTTTACTAAAGTAGAAAACTCCCTTTCATTATATAAACGGGTAAGCATTACAATCTTTCCTTCACGATTAATCAGCACATTACGAGTAATGCCTGCATTTCTGTCTGCGTACAACGCAAAAATATCCGCATTCGGATCTAAAGCAAGAGGGTAAGTTATCCCTGTCTGCCGAGCAAACTTCTGTACAATTTCCAATGGTTCGTCACGGTCGATACCAAACAAAGCGAAATCCGGATTTGTCCGGTTCTTTAGCCAAATATCTTTCTCAATAAACGGCATCTCCTTCCTACAAACACCGCACCAACTTGCAGTAAACTGTAACATTACTACTTTTCCACGTAAATCAGAAAGCTTTACTTTATTTCCATTCGCAAGAGTCATAGTGAAATCTGGAGCAAACTGACCTACTTTAACAATATACCCAACACTGTCTGGTTGCACCGTCTGCGCCACTGTCGGGATATATAAATACATTACTATCAGACATATTAAAACACAAATAAGCTTTTTTACATTCATACCTTTTCTAAATTTTTCTATAAATTGACTTACAAAAGTAAGAATTTTAAAGATATCTTCCGAGTTTTATGGCTCTTTCGCAAGTTCTTTTATATATTTGCAACACTAACAATGCTACCATAAAAAACACTCGTTAACATGAAAAAAATTCTTAGTATTCTACTTGCCTTATTCAGCAGCACTTCTTTAATAGCTGGCGATATTTGGGTATCACCACAAGGAAACGACCAACAAGAAGGAAGTAAAGATGCTCCTTTAAGGACAATACAACAAGCTGTAAAACAAGCACGTGAATGGCGTCGCCTTCACGATCCCAGAATGAACGGAGGTATCCGCATTATGTTACAGCAAGGAGTATACCCACAAGAAAAAACTCTATTTTTCCGACCGGAAGACAGTGGAACGGAAAACTCACCAACTATCATACAAGCAGCAGAAGGAGTTGAAGCTGTTATCAGCGGAGGAATATCAATAAAAGGATGGACTAAAGCAGCAAACAATTTATGGGTAGCAGATGCACCTATTCTAGGAAACCGGCATTTGGAGTTCCGCCAATTGTGGATTAATGGAAAAAAGGCGCAACGAGCCTCTCAATTTCCAGATGGTGTTATGGAACGGATGATTGACTTTAACAAGGAAAAGGAAACCATTACCATACCAACTCCTCAGATAAAAGGATTGGAACATGCCAAACAATTAGAAATGATTGTACATCAACGCTGGGCCATCGCTATTCTTCGGGTGAAGAAACTGGATATACAAGGAGAGAAAACAGTGGTTAGCTTCCATAATCCAGAAAGCCAGTTAGAATTTGCTCATCCGTGGCCGCAACCGGTCATCGGAGAATCAAAAGGTAACTCTTCTTTTTGCCTGGTCAATGCGCTCGAACTGGTAGATGAGCCAGGGGAGTGGTTTCAAGAATATCCATCCGGCAAAATCTATTATTACCCACGGCCAGGAGAGGAGATAAGCAATATAGAAGCTATTGCTCCGACTTTAGAAGAACTTGTCTGCATCGATGGTTCCTTGGAACGTCCGGTTCATCATCTGCAATTTAAAAACATCAACTTCGAACATACATCCTGGAATCGTCCGTCTTATGAAGGACATGTCACATTACAGGGCGGTTTCCGATTATTGGATGCTTACAAACTACCGATTCCCGGATTACCTGAAAAAGCGGAATTAGAGAATCAAGCTTGGATCGCCCGTCCTGAAACTGCGATCCGCGTCAAAGGAGGAAACCATATCAACTTCGATGGATGTACATTCCAACACATGGGAGCTACGGGAGTAGATTATGAATGGGCTGTAACAAACTCCAAAATAGAAAATTGCTTATTCACGGATATTGGCGGAACAGCGATACAAATCGGAGCCTTTCCGGATGGAGGCTTTGAAACGCACGTTCCTTTCAAACCAGTCAATGAACAAGAATTATGTTCGGATATCTTAATAAAAAATAATCTGATTAGCGAAGTCACAAATGAAGATTGGGGATGTGTGGGCATCGGTGCGGGATATGTAAAGAATATTACCATTATTCACAATGAAGTATGTAATGTAAATTATTCTGGGATTTGTGTAGGATGGGGATGGACTTTACTCGAAAGCGGCATGAAGAATAATCGTATCGAAGCAAATTATGTTCATCATTTCGCCCGCCGACTTTATGATGCGGGAGGACTTTACACACTCTCCAACCAACCCAATTCCATTATGGCAAACAATCGTATAGAAGCACTGATTGATGCACCATACGCCACAAACGACCGTGCTTTCTATATTTATTTCGATGAAGCAACCGACGGATATACAGTAGAGAATAATTGGTGTCCGGAAGTTCGTTTTGACTCGAATCGCCCGGGTCCTAAGAATGTATGGAAAAATAACGGACCTAGCGTCAGCGAATCTATCAAACTGAAAGCAGGAAGAATTAAATAGTACAAACCCTAATATTAATATATGAAACCAACTAATTATCATCTATTTGATTTCCTCGATTTTGATTTAAACTTATCGAAAAACGAATCGTTATGGAAAGCTTGTAAACCAACCCACGTTTGCGAAAAGGACGGTGACATCCTTGTAACCGTCCCATTCCAAAAACAATTGTTAGCCAACGATATGGCTGCCGATATAAGTGTTCCCCGTGAAGAATCCACTTTGTTAATCAGACAATATAATAACAAAATCATCCGTTTGTTTGCCGGATTCGGTGAAGAGGGAATCACAGACAAATCAGAAATGCTGCAATTTGGAGATGCGGTAAAGAAAGTTCCTTTACAGGTAAAATGGAATGATGGAGAATGGCTTATTTCCACAGAAGATGGAGTTCGCCGAGCTGTTATCAATGTAAAAGAACCGCAACTTGACCGCTGGAGCGAATTACTTCCCGACCCACAGGAAACATTGGACATCACATTATACCCCGACGGGCAAAAAGAAATTCGTCTGTCGGCTTACGACCATTTCTCACCTCCTCGTTATGATGCGCTCCCTTTAGCCTACTGTCTGAAAGACGGAAAGAAAGAACGTGCAACAATCTCTTTCGAATGTAAAGCCGACGAGTGTTTTGCCGGAACCGGAGAGCGTTTTGCTAAAATGGATTTAAGCGGACATACATTCTTTTTAAAGAATCAAGACGGACAAGGAGTAAACAACCGGCGAACTTACAAGAATATTCCCTTCTACCTGTCAAGCCGCATGTACGGCACATTCTACCATACATGCGCTCATAGCAAACTGTCATTAGCAGATTGTTCTACACGTTCTGTAGAATTTCTCAGCGACCAAGCTATGCTGGATGTATTTATCATTGCAGGTGATTCCGTAGAAGAAATTCTCCGTGGCTATCGCGACCTCACAGGATATCCTTCCATGCCCCCACTTTGGAGTTTCGGTACATGGATGAGCCGCATGACCTATTTTAGTGCGGACGAAGTAAATGAAATATGCGATCGCATGCGCATCGAGCATTATCCGTGCGATGTAATTCATTTGGATACTGGATGGTTTAAAACAGACTGGCTCTGCGAATGGAAATTCAATGAAGAACGATTTCCCGATCCGAAAGGTTTCATCCAGGGACTAAAGAATAAAGGTTACCGAGTATCTTTATGGCAACTACCTTATGTAGCAGAAGATGCGGAACAAATAGATGAAGCACGCGAAAACGATTATATTGCACCATTAACCAAAAAACAGGAATCGGAAGGCTCTAATTTCTCTGCTCTCGATTATGCCGGTACTATAGATTTCACTTATCCCAAAGCAACCGAATGGTATAAAGGATTATTAAAGAAATTGCTTGATATGGGAGTTACATGTATCAAGACCGATTTTGGAGAAAACATACACATGGATGCCAAATACAAAGGCATGAAACCGGAACTGCTGAACAACTTGTACGCGTTACTTTACCAAAAAGCCGCTTATGAAATAACTAAAGATGTCACGGGCGACGGCATTGTATGGGCACGTGCCGCTTGGGCCGGTTGCCAGCGTTATCCATTGCATTGGGGAGGCGACTCATGTAGCTCATGGGACGGTATGGCCGGTTCGCTTAAAGGCGGACTTCATTTCGGATTATCCGGATTCGCATTCTGGAGCCATGATGTTCCGGGATTCCACACCCTGCCTAATTTCATGAACTCGGTTGTAGCCGATGATGTATATATGCGATGGACTCAATTCGGCGTATTTTCATCACATATCCGTTATCACGGCACAAGCAAGCGGGAACCCTGGCACTATCCGGCTATTGCTCCAATGGTGAAAAAATGGTGGAAGCTTCGTTACAAACTTATACCTTATATTATAGAACAAAGCAAGAAAGCTACGGAAACAGGTTATCCTGTATTACGCGCTCTCATTTTCCATCATCCGGAAGACAAATTTTGCTGGCATATTGATGACGAATATTACTTTGGAGATGACTTCCTTGTTGCTCCGGTGATGAATAGCGAAAACCGCCGTGACGTATATTTACCTGAAGGAAAATGGGTAAACTTCTTCACCGGCGAACGTTATGAAGGAGGACAATGGTTGAGGAATCTGGAAATTCCTCTTGAGGAAATGCCTGTTTATGTAAGGGAAAATGCCTCTATATCCGTATATAATAAGGAAGTGGAATGCACCGATGAAATGGATTTAAGCCAAAGTGAAATCTTGCATATCGATACCAACTTTAAAGGAATATGGAAATAAAACAAATAATAATTTAATCATACATTATGAAAACTTGGAAAACAAATTGGGAAGAAAGCCAAAAGAGATATCTCGATTGGTGGAACCATAAAGGAATCGTACTCACCATGTGGGAACATTTCCAAGAAGGAGTCGCACCACATGCCGATGTTACCGCACCGGCACCGGCTAAAGACTTAAACCAACGGTGGTTCGACCCGGAATGGAGAGCGGAACAACTCGATTATTATGTTGCCCACAGCTCCCTTATGGCCGATATACCTCCCGTAGCCAATACACAACTCGGACCCGGTTCTTTGGCCGCCATTTTGGGAGGCGTATTCGAAGGAGGAGAAGACACCATTTGGATTCATCCGGATCCCAATCCGAAAGAAGACATTCTATTCGATCCGGAAAATGCTGCATGGAAGCTTCATAAAGATTTGCTGACAGCCTGTAAAAAGCGTGCCAACGGTAACTACTATGTAGGTATGCCCGATTTAATGGAAGGACTGGATATTTTAGCCGCTCTGCGGGGTACTGACACCGTGCTGATGGATACGGTAATGAATCCAGAGCTGCTTGACAAACAATTGCAACAAGTAAATGATATCTATTTCAAAGTATATGATGAATTGTACGATATCATCCGCGAAGACGACGGCATGGCTTTCTGTTACTTCTCTATCTGGGGCCCGGGCAGGGTAAGCAAGTTGCAAAGCGATATATCTATCATGATCAGCGAAGAAGATTATCGTCGCTTTGTACAACCTTATATTCGTCAACAATGTCAGAAACTGGATTATACACTGTATCATTTGGACGGAGTAGGAGCAATAAGACATCTGGATGCCTTATTAGAAATTAATGAACTAAACGCCATCCAATGGACTCCCGGAGTAGGAGAGCCTCAAGGTGGCGATCCGAAATGGTACGATTTATATAAACGTATTCTTGCCGGCGGAAAATCAATTCAGGCAAATTGGGTAACTCTGGAAGAATTACAACCGTTATTGGATAACATCGGAACGGACGGATTACTTTTGTCTATGGACTTCCACAATGAAAAGGAAGTGGAACAAGCATTAAAAATAATAGAAAAATATAAATAATATTCATTTTAATTTTAACAACTATGGCAGAGTTAAGTAAATTATATGACGCAATTGTTGCGGGAAAATTAGAACCCGCAGTAGAAGTAACCAAAGAAGCGATTGCCGAAGGAGTAGAACCTCAAGTGATTATCAATGACTACATGGTAAAAGCCATGGGAGAAGTGGGACAGCGTTTCCAAGATGGGAAAGCATTTGTTCCGCAATTACTTATGGCAGGACGTGCCATGAAAGGTGCTCTCGAACTGTTAAAACCTCTATTAAAAGGAAACGCCTCCGCTACTTTAGGAAAGGTAGTCATCGGTACGGTAAAGGGAGACTTGCACGACATTGGTAAAAATCTGGTAGCATCCATGCTCGAAGGCTGTGGTTTCGAGGTTATTAATATCGGTATTGACGTACCTTGCGAAAAGTTTGTGGAAGCAGTGAAGGCAAACAACGCAGATATTCTCTGCATGAGTGCTTTATTAACCACTACCATGACTTATATGCCTGAGGTAATCAAAGCGGTAGAAGCTGCAGGTATCCGCGACAAAGTAAAAATAATGGTAGGCGGCGCACCTGTCAGCCAAGGATTCGCAACCGAAATCGGAGCAGACGGATACAGCGATAACGCTAATTCGGCAGTAGCGGTAGCCAAGCAACTGATCGGCGCGCAATAATGTAAAACCTTAAATCTAATACCCATGCAAAATATTTCACTCGAGTCGTTAGACTGGACCATATTAATCTCTTACTTCCTCATATTATTAGGAATAGGAATATGGGCCAGTTTAAAACGAAAAAAAGGCAGTAGCCTGTTCTTAGCGGAAAATTCACTCGGATGGCATCATATTGGTTTCTCCATGTGGGGAACCAATGTGGGACCTTCCATGTTAATAGCCTCAGCCAGCGCAGGTTTTACTACAGGTATCGTATCAGGTAATTATGCCTGGTATGCTTTTGTATTTATCTGTTTACTGGCCTTTGTGTTCGCACCTCGCTATTTAGGCGCAAAAGTAACCACATTACCGGAATTTATGGGTCGCCGCTTCGGACAATCCACCCGTAACATTTTGGCTTGGTACACCATTGTTACCATCTTAATTTCATGGCTGGCACTTACTTTATTTGCCGGTGGAATCCTGATTCGTCAGGTATTCGATATTCCCATGTGGCAGTCTGCACTTATCTTATTAATTATATCCGCATTCTTCACAATGGCGGGTGGACTGAAGGCTGTAGCTTATACCAACGTATTCCAAATGTTGTTATTAATATTTGTCTCCGCCACTTTAACAATTGTCGGATTATACAAGGTAGGTGGAGTGGATGGCTTAGTAGCTGCTGTGCCGGCCGATTATTGGAATCTGTTCCGGCCCAACAATGATGTGGATTTTCCTTGGTTACCTATCATACTGGGTTATCCCATAATGGGAGTATGGTTTTGGTGCACCGATCAATCTATGGTACAACCGGTACTCGCTGCAAAAAGTCTGAAACAAGGACAACTTGGAGCAAACTTCACCGGATGGCTAAAAATTCTAGATGTCCCTTTATACATTCTTCCCGGCATCATTTGTCTGGCTTTATTCCCTACATTACAAAATCCGGATGAAGCATACATGACTATGGTAACCAACTTATTCCCTATCGGAATGGTAGGTTTGGTATTGGCGGTATTAACCGCGGCATTAGTCAGCACGATTGGTTCCGCATTGAACGCTTTAAGTACAGTCTTCACCATGGACATCTATGTAAAGAAATACAGACCGGAAGCCAGTACAAAAGAAATTATCCGCATTGGACAAATTGTAACAGTAGTAGGAGCGCTAATCTCAGTTATCATTACCGTAGCAATTGATAGTATTAAAGGACTGAACCTTTTCAACGTCTTCCAATCCGTCTTGGGATTTATCGCTCCTCCTATGGCTGCTGTATTCTTATTCGGTGTGTTCTGGAAACGTACGACCATGCGTGCAGCCAACTTTGCACTTACAGCCGGAACCATATTCAGTATTGGAGTAGGTATACTTTATTTATGGGTATTCCCTGCCGAGCAATATGATGCCTGGCCTCACTTCATGCTTCTGTCATTCGATTTGTTTATCGCAATCAGCCTTGGCATGATTATCATCAGTTTGATGGATAAGAAACCGCAAGGTAATACTTTAAGCTATGGAAGTATTGCCAAACCGGCTATTTCCGTACTCATTTTATGGGGACTACTGATATTGGTAATGATTGGACTTTACATTTTCTTCAACGGATATTAAAGATAGCAAATATCGAATCATCTCGTTAATATCTTTTCGGAGACCGCCCCATTGTGAAAAAAGGCGGTCTCCTTTTATTACCGAGCAATAGAGTTTTCTGGTGAGACATTCTTTTCAACTAATCTGATTCTTCGAGTTTTCATTTTCTACTGTCACTACTATCACTTTCTTTCTGAAATATCTGCTTATAAGGGGTTTAAGGTATGTGGTGGTAGTAGTTTTTTTAATATACGGAAATAGCTACTACCACCACTTTTTAGGTGTTTTTGCAAAAATACTTGGGCATAGGCTATAGTCTGTTCCAATACCTCCAAAGTATATTCAATGTCGAGTCTAGGTATCTTCCAACAAAAAAATTCACGTAAAAACGTTTATATATGTAATTTTATTCTCCAATATTAAGCGATATTTCCTTTTTGTAATTATCTTTGCAGCCGTAACGTAAGGATATTGCGTCACAACATTTATCGAAAAAGCATTAGCTTTTTATTCTTGTTAAAGGGAACCTCGAACACTCACTTTTGCAGTACAAGAAGAAAAAAGAGAATGCCCATAGCTTTGATATATAGTAAAATTATATATCCGAAAAAGTGTGGGTTGTTTCTTTTTATTCGTACTGTAAGACTAAGTTCGAGAGTCACCTTTAGCGGATAAGAGATAGAAAGACCCACACTTATTTCTTTGTCCATTATTTCCAATCAAAAATTCGTTATAGACTATTAGACAATATCTGAAAGCATAGTCAAAGATCTTTGTCCGAATATATGAAACAATAGTTTAATATATTAGGGAACGTAACAAATATCTCATCGAATAGAGTTAACTTTAAAAAGATATCATCCAAAAATATATTTTTACTGAACTTCGTAATATATTAAATATATCTACTACATCCATCATTTACTAATTTGGCATGTTTTCTCTATTAAACTAACATAAATATTGAAATTTATGTGTAAATTTGTGATCCAATTCATTAAAATACGAATCAACAATGAAAACAATAAGAATCATTTTTAATAATCTTTTCTGTATTTAAATACTTAAATTTGATCCGTTCTAATACAAAAAAATATGAAAACATTACATGATGACAAAAATGGATTAATTGTTTCCTCCTTAAAATCTCAATCTGTAAAAAGACAATTGGTTAACATCATAAGCTATGTTACAATTAGGTTCTCACCCAAACAAAAGATAATGAATTCCACAAACTCTCATAGAATATTTGTCGGACTTTATTTCCTTCTCCTGATTCTGCCAGTATGTGCCTATGTAATGGAATGCTTTTCGGAGAAAAAGCAAATAGAACAAGATGTGATGGCAATATTCAAAACATCCTTGTTAGATAAAATGCAAGAGCAAAGTAGAAAGTTGAATGAGACCGTAGGCCCCATACATATGAAAATAGATGTCCGACATAAAGGAAATATTGTTCAAATTTATAGTAAAGAAGGCACAGAGACCCATACCATAAATCCAATAAACGATAAATGGAATATAACGACATCTCTTCATGAACGGTCCATACATTCCTATTCTCTTGAAACTTGTCCCTTTGCCTTAAGCTCTCTTCTAAAAGAATGGAATAAAAACATAGAAAAACATGGTTTAAAAGCGAAGACTGCTTTGATATATAGAAAGGAACAGAAAATAAAGGCTTGTTCAGGAAATCATTCGTTATTGACTCGTAATAACAGCCTCGTTTCCTATAATGTGGGTGTTAACAACGAGCATGAGTTTGTTGCATATGTTTCGGTTCCTATTATTTCTATAATGCTTACTCCACACCGTAGCTGGATTCTGTTTGGTATATTACTTGTCATTCCTATTTTAAGTATAAAGTCTATGCATGAATTTCCAATCAAGAATTATAAAAAGAAGAACGATATGATGGAGAACATGGAATCAAGAAAATATAATTGGGGTAATTATGTATATGATGCATTGAATAGAAGAATCTGGAATACAGAAACTTCGGCTGTTTCACAATTGACTGCAATTGAAGGACGTGTACTGGAGGCTCTTTTTTGTGCGGATGGATATAGTTTGCCTACCGAAGAAATGAAGAAACAAGTGTGGGGTACGGAATTCGTAACTTCTGAAGCTTTGCGTTCTGTTGTCTGTCGTCTAAGAAAAGAACTTAGAAATACAAATATGCGCATTAAATGTACAAAAGGAACTTACGAACTTATTGTAGAGAAAAACGAAGACCAAAAAGACTAAGAATATTAATATAACGTGAGTTCGAAATAAGGTATGATTTATTGAATATAGCAATAAAAGTATTAATTTATAGTATCCAATTATACTATTTAAACGGTTATCACTATGTTCTCAAAATTTAAAGTTACAGAGATTTATGTATGGTGGATGATTTTTGCAAAGAATTTGCATCCGGACAGGAAAAATATATACTTGGAGTGATACCGAGATTATGGTTATCCTCATTCTATTCCATTCGGGCTATTTCAAATGTTTCAAGCATTATTATAAGGAATATGTTTTACAAACACCAAAATTTCTGTTTCCCAAGTGTGTTTCCATCAGACTTTCGAAAGACTTGCCAAACGTGGAAAATGCTCCATGGGTTAATTCTTCGGATTCAAGTTACATCTGATTATTAATGACAAGAGCCAAATCCTGAATCTTATGTTTACATCTGAGAACGTGGGATGAGCAGCAACCGTTAAGACAAGGCAAGTTCCTGAAAAATATAAAAGGGAAGCTGCACGATGACAAAGGTTATATCGGACGAAGCATTATTTGAAAACCTCTTTGTTAAGGATATACAGCTAATCATAAAAGTAAAAAATAACATAAAAAACTCGCAGATGAGTGACTGACAAGATTCTGCAGAGAAAAAGCCCACCATTGATATACACCTTATCAAAGCCCGACAACTGGCTTTATTTTGTCTTATTTCGAACTTATGTTAATATAAATTAGCAAATGCAACGTTTTTGCAACGTTCGCTTTTCTTTTTTACAGAAAAACACCTATACTTTTGCAAAATACTATAATAATGAAAATATATTATGAAGAAGAGATTCTGTTTAATGGTAACTTTTATCATTATTTTAATGATATATATAAGACCACAAAATCACAAAAGACAATTATTTATTTTATCCTATTGGGTGACTAAAAACGTTGAAGCTTTAGCTTCCAATGAGGGATCTTCCAATTATGTGTGTATTGGAGAAGGTAGCATTGATTGTCCAAATGACACAAGAGCCAATAAAGTATATATTTTTCTGCCATAATAAAGTATTTATATTGTGAAAAGCTTAAGGTATAAAAGATGAAAATTATTTATATATATATTGTATTAGCCATAACTCTTTCTGCTTGCAAAGAATCTACAGAAGAAAAAATTGCACGTTTAGTAACCGAATGGAACGAAAAAGAAATACACTTTCCTGCTCATTCCGTCTTTACCCGATTCGGCAAAGATACAATCAATATCTTCAATGAAAAGGGCAAATATCGTATAGTAACATATGTAGATTCTATAGGTTGTATGAGCTGTAAACTAAAACTTTTTGAATGGAAAGAGCTGATACGCATAACGGATTCATTAACGGAACAACCCACACCGTATCTTTTCTATTTTCATCCTAAAGATTTAAAAGAATTACGTTACATTTTAAAAAGAGATGCTTTTGATTATCCGGTTTGTATAGATTTGAAAGATGAGTTTAACAGGCTGAATCGGTTTCCGTTAGACTACACTTTCCAAACATTCTTATTGGATGCACAAAACAAGGTAGTAGCTATGGGCAATCCCATTCATAATCCCAAAGTAAAAGAGTTATATCTATCCATCCTCACCGGAAAGAAGCAAAATGACAAAGCATCTTTAGTAAATACTACCATATCGATAGATAAAATGAAAGCCAATCTGGGAGAGTTTCCTTGGGAGGAGTCTCAAACCGCTACCTTTGAACTAAAGAATATAGGAGAGAATCTGCTTGTAATACACGATGTAACCACTTCATGCGGTTGCATTAAGGTGAAATATGATAAAGAGCCTGTCAGGCCTGGGAAGACTCTTTCACTGAAAGTAACCTATGCCACCGAACATGCTGAACAAATCAATAAAACTATCAGCCTTTACTGTAATACCGAAAACAGCCCGGTTCAGTTACATGTAAAAGGCCGTGCAAGATAATAAACAAGAATGTAAACTAAAGCAAAAAAGGAGTAAAGTTCCTATTTATAAAGAAAGGAGGGTAAGCGGATGCAAAAGTAATCTAATTTATGAAAACAGTGGATGTTTTGCTGTGAAAAAAAGATCAGCAAATTCAACGAAAAAAGTGATTCATCCCTATCGGAATATCTAAAGATTATAAACGAAAATACTTATCAATATGTATAATAAATAAATTATTAAAACATCAAGAATATGAAGAAAATATATAAATACATTGCAATAGTAGTAGTAGCGATTACCGGAGATTTTACATACAATTTAAAGAACAATAAGGCTTCTATTATATCAAATATTACAGTAGAAAATATCGAAGCTTTGGCAAATGGTGAATCAGGCAGTTCTGCTTGTTATGCTACTATATGCTATAAAGAATGTCACAAAGATGGGAAAAAATATATTTATGAATCTGAATCTGAATGCTATTGTTCCCTCTGTAAAGGAGATTAATTGGAATAATGAATTATATGCAAGTATATCATATTAGGTACATTTGCATATTTAATCAAAAGAAGCATATTTAACTAAAAAAATAAATGAAAACAAATATATTCCAATATGTATCCCTTCTACTTCTCTTGTTATCCTGCGAACAAGCTCAGAAGAACGATAAAAAGGAAATAGAACGCACTACGGCACAATTGCAAATTATCTCGGATACTTTAATTACTTCCATGCCGGGCAATTTATTGATATATGAGCATGAATTAGTTTGGATGGATGCCCGACTTGGAGAAGTGCATGTATTAAACAAGGATAACGGATCGGAAATAAAGGTTTTATCTATGATGGGAGGGAGTCCAGAAGAAGCCGTAACGCCGAATATTTGCTGGGCTCCAAATAGAAAACTGACTGTATTTGACGTGAATGGAGCAAAAAAGATACAAATAGCTTTGGACAGTTTGGCTCAAGACAGTATAATTAGAAAGAAAGTCATACCTTTAGACAAACGCTTTCAGGGGCTAGCGTTATTTTCTCTTTCCAATGGTCAGGATATATATGTTACACCTGATTCTATACAGCCATTCATACTTGCCTCTTCTGATACGTTATGCCCATTCGGTAATTATCCGTTAAAGAATTTGGAAAACATTACGAACCGCTATTCGATATTGCAAGGAACTGTAGCATATAATCCCTATACAGGTAAATTGCTTCATAGTATCGGACAATTATCTTATATGGCACTCTATAAATGGAATGATAGAGAATTTGTCTTGGAGAAAGAAAAAGAATTCTCGGAGATTGATTATACGATTACACAAGGAAGAATGATTATCCGTAAGACACCTCGATATGCTCCAACAGCTGTTGCAATAACTAAAGATTACATCGTAAGTATCGAACGGGATAAAGAAACATCTCCTTCAGCATCAGGAAAAGAGAAAGGAAAACAAAGCGGTAGACCTTTTTCCAATGCGCCGCATCACATATTCGTGTATGATAAGAATTTGGACGTAGTAAAAATCATAGATGTAAACATACCGATCTTCCGTATAGCAGCAGACTACCAAAGCAATTGGGTATATGTGATAGGGGTTAATCCTGAGTTTTGTATTGCCGCTTTCGATATTAAACAAACATAGATAAAGAAGTAAATCCTATTATTTTTGAGTTCAATTTAAAATAAAGTGTAGAATACTTCTAGCCATTTCAAATAAAGAGAGTGATAAATATTTTAAGAAATTAATACTTCCAAACACTAAAACATGAAGTCTATCTCAATTCTGCTTGCCATCCTTACAACCATCGCTTTCACTTCTTGTAACAATTTACAAGAGATGAAAATAGAGGCTACGTTACAAGAAGCGGAAAATAATTCCATTGCATTGGAAGCTGTACTACACCACTATGAGAAGGAGCAGACGAATAATCTTAAATTGGAGGCGGCCCGTTTTCTTATTGCCAATATGAACGGGCATTATTCCGTACAGAGTGAAGCGTTAGAACTATTCCAGAACAAGATACATCATTACACAGATACGGTGGTATTGAACATGCCGGTCATCAACAGGCTTTGGAAAGAAGCTTCGGAAAGGGGAAGTAAAAATACAGATAGTCGATATGACGCAAAGACGTTATCGACAGATTTCCTGATAGACAACATCGAAAAAGCATTCGCTACATGGCAAGCTTCAGCTTGGAAAAGCGAAGTGGATTTTGAAACTTTCTGCCACTATATCCTGCCATATCGTTTCCAAAATGAGATGTTGCCGTCTATCGGATGGAGAGACAGCTTATACAAAGAATATTATCCGCTTATTGCCGGAGAAAAAGAGATGAAACGGGCGTTTGCCATCATTCAAGCTAAAGTATGGAAACAAGTGGGAAGCAGCAGCTCCGATGTAACGCACATCATCAATGTGTTGGATTTGAAACGCCAAAGACGTGCTACCTGCATACAACGTTGCGTTCTGCTGGGAAGTGTATTGAGGGCAGTGGGTATTCCGGCAGCAATAGACAATGTGAACCGTTGGGCTAATTACAGCCAAACCGGTCATTCGTGGGTAGCCATGGTGACAAATGAAGGGACATTTACCGTTTATGGAAACGACAGTATCGCTCGGCAACATAATCCCCTGGACGCATCTTCATTCAAAGTAAACAAACAAGCAAAAAAAGACTATCCTGCGGATGAAAAGTTCAAGAAGAGATATGCCAAGATCCAGCGAACCATGTATGCCCTGCAAGAGTTGCCGGAGAAGCTGGACTGGGAGTGGACGCTTGTTCCCAAATTCGTAAATCCTTTCCGGATGGATGTTTCGGGAGCATACAAGATGACAGGTACCATTTCTATTCATTCCCATGCCGAAACAGCTTACGCCTATCTCTGCTGTTTCGCTACAGGTAAGGACTGGGAACCCGTAGCTTACGCTAAAATGAGGAGGAGAGAGGCATTATTCGAGAATATGGGAGATTCGGTTGTTTATCTACCTGTGGTGTATAAAGAGGGGAGCATGAAACCTATCGGGCAACCATTTTTATGGATGAACGGACAGAAAAAAGACTTTATACCAGACACGATGAACAGACAGAAACTCATTCTGACACGGAAATATCCGTTAGCTGGGAACTTCCTGAATACGTGGACCCGATTCATAGGCAGTAGGATAGAGGGCAGTTTCCAAAAAGATTTTAGGAAAAAAGAACTATTGGACACGCTGGCCGCCACTCCCGGATTCCATACGAAGATAACTCTAAAACAGCCAAAAACTTATCGTTATTTCCGCATTGCTGTTCCCGAAAATTGCAAGGTTCCCATTACAGAACTGGAATGTTGGAACGGCTCACAACACTTAAGCGGAACTTGTTTCAGTGAAAAGGCCACTCACCCTGAAAGTTGCTTCGATGGTGATACGTTCACTCCGCTTGGAAGCATAGAAGAAGGATACAGTATAGGACTGGATTTGGGTAAAGCACAGCAGTTGACACATTTTATTCTCTATGCCAAAAATGATAACAACTATATCCTCCCCGGTAACGAATACGAATTGTTTTATTACGATATGAAATGGATTTCGTTAGGACGAAAAAAGGCTCATAACTTTTCTTTAGTTTATGAAAATGCTCCGTCCAACGCCATTTTCTTATTGAGGAATCGTACGAAAGGAAAAGAGGAACGTATATTTCTTTATAAGCAGAGGCAACAAATATGGGAATAAACACAACAATCTGTCAGACCGGAAAAGGCTCCTTCGCTGAAAGTAACCTATACCGCCGAACATGCTGAACAAATTAATAAAACTATCAGTCTCTACTGTAATACCGGGAATAGTCCGGTTCAGTTACATATAAAAGGCTGTGCGAGATAATGAACAAGAATATAAACTAAAGGAAAAAAAGGAGTAAAGGTCCTTATCAACAAGTTTTAGAAGGGCTTTTTTGATGTAGCTTTACTCCCAAAATTCCTATCTAAAAGAAAGGAGGGTTAGACCAATGCAAGGGTAATTTATTTTATGGAAACAATAAATGTTTTGTTGTGGAAAGAAGAACAGCGAACCTTATAAATAAAAAATGTTTTTATCCTTGTTAGGATATTTAAAGACGAAAAATCAATATGTACAATAACATTAATCATTAAAAAATTATAAATATGAAAAAAGTATACAAATATATTGGAGTAGTTACAGTAATTGCTGTAGCAGTAGTTGTTGCATATAATTCACAAAAACAATCTTTTACTTTATCTAATATTGCATTAGAAAATATAGAAGCAATTGCAAGAAATGAGGATAGTAATGCGAAAGAGTGTCCAGGTGGTTCAACAGAATGTGCAAGGATTATTGTTGGGAATACTGTGCATCTTTTTTATGAAGAATAACAAATTGTAATTCAAAGGATTCCATGTCAGATTTTGCACTGGCATGGAATCCTAAAAAACAAACAATCATGAAATATATATATATTCTATTTTTATTATTTCTTTTCGGGTGTTCACAGAAGGAAAAGAATATTCCCACCAAATCAATATTCTTAAATAGCGAATCTTTATCAGATGATATGATAGGGATGCCCCTCCAAATACTGACCTATGATTCTCTATTGTATATCAATGACTTTTACGGAGATTCGTTGGTACATTGTTATTCATTAAGGAACAAAAAACTGCTTACAAAAATAGGCGTAAAAGGAAATGGACCCAACGAATTACTTTCACCATTGTATTTGTTTATCCAAGAAGATTCCCTATGTCTCTTCTCACGACCGCAACAGACTTTATACAAAACAAGTTTCAGAACAGATTCTGTTGAATTGCATAAGAACATAAGAGTGCCTCAAGAAGTCAGTTTACTATTTCCTTTAACGGATTCCATGTATGTATGCTCAGGAATGTTCCAAGACTACCGCTTTATGGTATTAAATGCAAAGGGGGAAATCATTTCAAAATTTGGCAACTATCCGATGTTCTGGCATAAAGAACATGATTTATCCATAGATGTGAAAAGAATGTTTCATCAAATACGTGGATACGCCTACTCCAAAGATCAGGGTTTGGCCATGGTGGATTCTCATACACTAAGTATATACGACCACGACGAAAAAGGAAATTTTATATTAAAAAAAGAAATTCTATTATCGCCTTATGAATATGAATACACTGACAAAGGAATATCCAGCAGAGTCAGTTTATCACCTTCCTTTATTTCGGGGGCCAAAGATCTTGCCATATTGGATTCTTGTATTTATATATTAATGGATGTCAACATAAAAAGAAATAAGGAAAAGAAAAAGAAAGAGATATGGAAATTCGATTGGAATGGGAATTTATTATGCAAATATATCCCTAACATAGATATATCTCATATGGCAAATGTGTACGATAAACAAATAATACTGTTAACTAACGATGAAAAGGCTCAGATTGCCACATGGAAGGGAGAATAAAGGAGATATACCTATACCAAATACTTCACTATCGTGTAGGATTCATAAGACATCCCGATATGCTCCGACAGCTGTTTCTTCAGCATCCAGAAAAAAGAAAAGGCAATAAAACGAGAAACCTGTACAAAAAAAACATATCAAAAGATCCGGGGTATTTCTCCCGTTCCTTATGATATGTTTTTTATTATTATGAGTGAACTTAATTATTTTGAATCAACTGCTGATGCATGGCTGCCGCTGCATGACGTCCGTCACCCATCGCCAAAATTACCGTTGCTCCGCCACGGACAATGTCACCTCCCGCATAAATGGTAGGTATGGACGATTGCATATTTTCGTTTACAGCAATAGTGCCTTTACGTCCCAATTCCAACCCATCTATTGATTTGGGAACAATCGGATTTGGAGATACGCCGACACTTACAATCGCCATATCAATATCGATGGTTTCAGTAGCTCCGGGCACAGGCACCGGACTACGACGCCCCGAAGCATCCGGTTCGCCAAGTTCCATTTTCTGTAAAACCACTTGTTTCACCCGGCCTTGTTCATCGGCAATATATTCGATTGGGTTATGGAGAGTAAGGAATTCAACTCCTTCTTCTTTTGCATGCTTCACTTCTTCAAGACGAGCCGGCATTTCTTCCTCGGAACGACGATAAATAATCATAGCACGTTCTGCACCCAGACGGACTGCCGTTCTAACGGAATCCATGGCGGTATTACCACCTCCAATCACTGCAACCCGTTTGCCAAAGGTCACAGGAGTATCAGAGTCTTCGCTTGCAGCATCCATTAAATTCACACGAGTCAGATATTCGTTACTAGACATAATATTGATGGAATTCTCACCCGGAATATTCATAAAGTTTGGCAAACCGGCACCCGAAGCAACAAATATGCCTTTATAGCCTTCCTCCTCCAATTGCTTTACACTTATCGTTTTGCCGACAATGCAATCCTTGACAAAGTTTACACCCATTTTACCCAGATTCTCGATTTCCACATCTACTATCTTATTTGGTAGACGAAATTCAGGAATACCATATTTCAATACACCGCCAATTTCATGAAGCGCTTCGAATACAGTAACCTCATAACCTAACTTTGCCATATCTCCGGCAAAAGAAAGACCGGCAGGTCCGGAACCAATCACGGCCACCTTCATTCCATTCTTCTCTGCCAAATGGGGAATGGAGATTTGTCCGCTTTCACGCTCGTAATCGGCCGCAAAACGTTCCAAATATCCAATAGCTACAGCCGGTTTTCCCATCTTCAGATGAATACAATGCGATTCACATTGTTTTTCCTGCGGACACACACGACCGCAAACGGCCGGCAATGCACTGGTTTGCTTCAAGACTTTTGCCGCCTCCAAAAACTCTCCACGCTCTATATTCTTTATAAATGCCGGAATATTTATACTTACCGGACAACCTGTCATACAAGAAGGATTCGCACAATCGAGACAACGCTTAGCTTCAGTCAAAGCTTGCTCCTCAGTCAAACCCTGATTTACCTCTTCTTTCCGATTGTGGGAACGATATACAGGGTCGAGTTCGTTCATCCTTACCCGTTCTATACTTGTCCGTTCCTTAGGTTTCATACTTTTGCGTAATTCTTCACGCCATGCAGCATTACGGCTATTGGGGTCTTCTTCAGTTCCTGTATGTTCAAGTTTATGCATTTCTTCCCGCTCTATTGGCTTGAAAGCTCCCATCCGTTTCAACATCTCATCAAAATCAACTTGATGTCCGTCAAATTCCGGGCCGTCCACACATACAAACTTTGTTTTTCCTCCTACTGTAATACGACAAGCGCCACACATGCCTGTGCCGTCAACCATAATGGTATTCAACGAAACATCCGTAGGAATATTGTATTTCTTTGTCAGCAAACAAACAAATTTCATCATAATGGCCGGACCAATGGCAAAGCATTTATCTACCTTTTCCCGTTTGATTATGCTTTCAACACCTTCGGTTACCAATCCTTTGTTTCCGTAGGAACCGTCATCAGTCATGATGATGACTTCATCAGAACTTTTACGCACTTCCTCTTCCAAAATAATAAGTTCTTTCGTACGACCAGCTAATACGGAAATTACTCGGTTGCCTGCCGCTTTTAACGCTTGTATAATAGGAAGCATCGGCGCCACACCAACGCCACCGCCGGCACAAACTACCGTACCATAATTTTCTATATGCGTAGCTTGTCCCAAAGGCCCCACCACATCTGTAATATAATCTCCCACTTGAAGATTACACAAACGTGTAGAAGATAATCCTACTTCCTGAACAACTAACGTAATCGTTCCTTTCACCGTATCGGCGCCCGCAATGGTAAGTGGCATACGCTCTCCCTTTTCACCAACACGGACAATGACAAAATGCCCCGCTTTGCGTGCTTTTGCAATCAAAGGAGCCTCAATTTCTAATTTAAAAACTTTCTCTGAGAAATGTTCTTTTGCGACAATTTTATTCATTATTTGTAGTTCAAAAGTTATTTTGTTTGATCGGTTCGCAAAGATAGCAGGAAAGATTTGAATCACAAAAAGAAAAAAAATATATCTTTAAGTTACTAAAAGAGTCCTTATAAAGATTTATCCAATCAAAAAGCAGAACATGCGGAGTTTACGCCAATACGACATCTTTCTTTTGTTTTCGTCGATAGCATTTCTCATATGTACATAATCCACATGTATATTCTACCTTACGAACATTCTCTCCTAGACCTATCACTCCACTTACAGATTTGATAGGAAGCATCAAGCTCGAATCTGTTAAATGAATATTACATGGATATGGAGTAGGGAAGAGAGGAAACAATTTCTGTTGCTCCGATACATGCCACCCGCAATATCCCGGGCTAAAACGATTGGTATGTTTCCAACCACGGGCATCTATTTCTTTCTGCAATACGACCTCCATACAGTCCGCCGCTTTTTCTGCTATGATGCTTCCCAAAGAATCCGCCATATAAATAGCCACTATATCACCTTCTTCTTCCAAAGTATGTTGCAACAGTTCAAACTCTTTACCGGCAGTCGCCACAAAAAAGGCATAAGCTTGGGAACCGCGTAATTGTCGGGTAATAATTTTGCCTATTTGAAAAATCGTACCAGATACCTCCAATTCATTCTTTTCAACCAGAACTTCTCCTTCCGACAGGAAGAAAGAAAAAAGAGGACGGGTAACCGAAGCTACCCGTGATATAAGTTTATTAACTTCATTCTTCACCGCCTCATCCGGTTCTGCATGTCCATATCCCATTGCCTCATAAACTTCAGGTAAAGAGATATGTAATTCTTCGAATGAAAGGTTATACTTTTCCATCATTAAAATCCTTTAAAGCCTCATAAAAGGCATCGATATTCTTTAAATCTGTATGAGGAGGAACATCACAACCGCTGGAAAGTACAAAATTAGGATATTCTTTTGTTGCCTCAAGCAATTCCAATGTATCCCTACGTATTGATTCCGGAGTCCCCATCTTAAAAACACTTACCGGATCAAGATTACCCATTGCTAATGTATCGGCAGGAACTTCTTTTAAAGCTTCCACCATATTAATCTTATTGCCAAAATGATATCCGGAAGCACCTGTATAGACCATTGCTTTTGTACAATGACCGGTATTACCGCAATTATGGAGAATCACTGCAAAATTTTCATCCTGAACTTTATCAACTATCTCTTTTACAAATACAGAAGAATAGGTCTGACAATCTTCGTCAGAAAGCAATCCCGCAGCAGGCTCAGCCATCACTACACCATCGACACCTGTTTCTTTCAATGCTAAGCAATAGTTAGTAATAAAGTCTGTGCATTTCCTCAATAAAGTATTGGCAGCTTCTGGATTTATATAAATCAACATCATGATTTCCGACATATCGTATAAGCGACCGGCTAATGAATACGGACCTATGCATCCTGCAAATACCGGTTTATCTTGAATCGCTTCAGCCGCTAATCTATTAGCTTTTAGATATTCAGGTACACGTCCTTTATCCATCCCCGGAACTTGTAAGGCATCGATAGCAGATTCATCTTGAAGAAGACGTCCCACCACACTCGGCACTTCATTCTCGGGAAACACAATTTCAGCACCAAAAGCTTCTGCTTCCACTGTCAAATCCATAATGACACATGCTCCCTCAGATGGATATTTGTCATATAAAGCTTTAATTGCCTCATAATGTACCTGTCCGTCTGTTACAGCATCCCGAACAGTTTTTCCTATTATTTCAATACCCGGGTGAGTCATAATTGGCAATGCAGCCACTTGTTTATTCTGAATTAGCTCACTAACCCATTCTTTCATGTTTCTCTTGCTCATATAGTATTTGGTATATTAAAGTATTTAAATAGAGTAATAAAAGAAATATTATTTCGCTAAGAGATAAAAAGAAGTAAAGTAAAAGATATTCTTTCAAATACCTTACTACTTTTACTTCCTTAAACTTCTCTATTTCTCGCTTTTTCCTTCTATCTTAATAGGCAAATATCGGATAAGCAGCCATGGTTTTATTAACCCGTTCACGGACAGATGCAATTACTTGTTCATTATCTACATTAGAAAGAACTGTTTCTATCATTTCTGCGATTTCAATCATTAAATCTTCTTTTGCTCCACGAGTGGTAATAGCTGGAGTTCCTAAACGAATGCCCGAAGTCTGGAATGCCGAACGGCTATCGAAAGGGACCATGTTTTTATTTACCGTAATATCAGCCGATACTAATGCTTTTTCAGCTACTTTTCCCGTCAAATCCGGATATTTACTACGCAAATCAACCAGCATGGAATGATTATCGGTGCCACCTGATACTATTGTAAAGCCCCTATCAATCAAAGCTTGTGCTAATACTTTCGCATTCTTCTGAACTTGCTTTTGATATTCCTTATATTCTGGTTGCAGACATTCACCGAAAGCCACTGCTTTGGCAGCAATGACATGCTCCAACGGACCACCCTGAATTCCCGGAAATACAGCAGAATCCAATAACTGTGACATTTTCTTAATTTCACCTTTTGGTGTTTTCTTTCCCCAAGGATTATCAAAATCTTTACCCATCATAATCACACCCCCGCGAGGGCCACGTAAAGTCTTATGAGTAGTAGAAGTTACAATATGTGCATATTTCACAGGATTATCAAGTAATCCGGCTGCAATTAATCCGGCAGGATGAGCCATATCAATCATTAAAATAGCACCAACCTTATCCGCAATTTCACGCATACGCTTATAATCCCATTCACGAGAATAAGCCGAGCCACCACCGATAATCAATTTCGGACGTTCACGAAGAGCGATTTCCTCCATTTGGTCGTAATCTACACGACCGGTTTCCTTATTTAAATTATACTCACATGGAGTATATAGGATGCCAGATGTGTTTACCAAAGAGCCATGAGAAAGATGTCCACCATGAGCCAGATTCAATCCCATAAATTTATCTCCCGGATTTAATACAGCCAAGAAGACAGCGGCATTGGCTTGTGCTCCGGAGTGAGGCTGTACATTGGCCCACTCGGCACCAAAAATCTGTTTCAACCGATCTATAGCAATTTGTTCACTTTGGTCTACAACCTCGCAACCGCCATAATAACGTTTCCCCGGATATCCTTCAGCATACTTATTTGTTAAACATGAACCCATTGCTTGCATTACTTGCTCGCTTACAAAATTCTCGGATGCTATCAATTCAATACCTTTCAACTGACGTTGATGCTCTTTTTCAATAATGTCGAAAATCAAATCGTCTCTTTTCATATCTTTTTATCTGTGTGTTTTATAAATCTTTAAAATTTGTAGTAGCGGCAAAGTTAGCGTTTTTTCTCTACCGACCAACCGAACTTACCTATCTTTTTTCCCAAACCGAAATATCCTCCATGAAGATACACTAAAGGATGACTGTCTGCCAAATTCCATCGTCCGCTTTCTTTATCTAAATATTGTTCATCCGCTTTTACATTTAAAACGTCGGCAATAAACATATCATGCGAACCTAAAGATATGATTTCTTTTACCCTGCATTCAATAGAAAGAGGAGATTCCTCTACAATAGGAGCATTGACAAAAGAAGCCTTTCCGGGTGTAAGATGCATTTCTTCAAATTTATTATAATCCCGTCCGGAACGTACTCCACACCAATCTGTAGCAAACGCCATATCTTCGGTAGTGAGGTTTAAAACAAACTCCATATTCTTTTTGATAATTGAATAAGAATGACGTTCAGGGCGAACAGAAATATAACACATTGGAGGATTGGTACAAATGGTACCAGCCCATGCTACCGTTATCAAATTATACTCACATTCGCAACTGCCGCAACTCACCAGCAAAGCGGGGAGAGGATAAATCATAGTCCCCGGCTTCCAATCTTGCTTCATTCGCTTAAAGTTTATAGAAGTTTTATATTTTCTTTATTTTGTTCTTTCTCGCAATAATGACATTTAAGTATTCCTTGTTCTTTATCAACCACATGAAAAAGAGTAGTCATAGGTTCATTATTGGTAATACATTTGGGATTAGCACACTTTACAATTCCTCGAAGTTCATCAGGCATGTGTACTTCTTTCTTCTCCACCACTTCATAATCTCGAATGATATTAAGCTTTACATGAGGAGCTACTACTGAAAGACGGCTTATTTCTTCGTCACTGAAAAACTTATCAGCTACTTTAATAATGCCTTTCTTTCCCAATTTCTTACTTTCCAGATTAAAGCCTATAGTAATATTAGAATCCATCTCCTGTAGTTTCAGCAAAGACACTACCGTAAAGAGTTTCTCAGAAGGTATATGATCTATTACCGTGCCGTTTCTTAATGCGGCCACTTGCAATGCTTGCTTATTTGTCTTTTCCATAATTGTAAATTTCCTATTCCTTGATTTCATCCAACGTAATTCCTAACACATCACAAATGATAGCTTGACGAGCAAACAATCCGTTACGAGCCTGCTGGAAATAATAAGCTTTTTCATTGCTGTCTACATCATAAGCTATTTCATTTACCCGAGGCAACGGATGCAGAATACGAAGATTCGGACGAGTGTGCTCTAACATTTTATTACGAAGAATATAGACATCTTTTACTCGCTCATATTCCATTAAATCTGTAAAACGTTCACGCTGCACACGAGTCATGTATAAAATATCCGCATCGCCAATAGTTTCTTCTGTGAAATCCGTATGCTCTATATATTTAATACCATGCTGACGACAGTATATCTTATATTCTTCCGGCATCTTCAGTTCTTCCGGAGCAATGAAATGAAAAGTCGGATTAAAATGACGCATCGCCATTAATAAAGAATGAACGGTACGTCCATATTTTAAATCACCTACTAAAAAAATATTCAGATTCTCAAGTGTACCCTGTGTCTGGTAAATGGTATACAGATCTAACATTGTTTGAGAAGGGTGCTGGTTCGCTCCATCTCCGGCATTAATAATAGGAACAGGAGCCACTTCACTGGCATATCGTGCAGCTCCTTCAAGATAATGACGCATCACTATTAAATCTGCATAATTGCTTACCATCATAATGGTATCCTTTAAAGATTCGCCTTTAGACGAACTAGTAGTTGCCGCATCCGAAAAACCGATAATCCGTCCGCCAAGGCGGTTTACAGCGGTTTCAAAACTGAGACGAGTACGAGTTGAAGGTTCAAAAAAAAGAGTGGCAACAACTTTTCCGTCTAAAATCTTACGATTAGGATTCTTCTCAAATTGCTTAGCCATCTCTAACAAATAAAGAATTTTCTCCTTAGAATGTTCCGCGATAGTTACAAGACTTCTATTTTCCATATAATAAGGTATTTGATATAGCTTTTGTCTACGGAGTGTAAAATTAGATATTATTTTTTATTAAAAGCATATATTTAATCACTTATTTTGCCATATAATTCGTTGAAGTTTGTTAGAAACATACCTGATTTAGAAGAATTGTTGTACTTTTGCAATCGATATTACACAAGCTCACGAATTCGACTATGGGAAAAAAGATCATAAAAATTATGTGGTGCGGACTTTTGTTCCTCACTTGTGCAACAATCCTTATATTTACTGCTATTGCAAAAGGTTGGATTGGCTATATGCCCCCTGTTGAAGAACTGGAAAATCCAATTGATAAATTTGCTTCCGAAATCATCTCGGCTGATGGCAAGATGTTAGGAACATGGTCATATAGTAAGGAGAACCGTATATTTGTAGGATATGACGAATTATCGCCAAATCTCATTAATGCACTGATTGACACCGAAGATATCCGTTTTAAAGAACATTCGGGTATTGATGCACGGGCCATTGTTCGTGCCGTTATAAAAAGAGGATTATTTATGCAAACAAGTGCTGGAGGTGGCAGTACTATCACTCAGCAATTAGCCAAGCAACTCTATTCCGATGTAGCCAGCAACACCCTACAACGCGTGTTACAAAAACCCATTGAATGGGTAATTGCCGTTAAATTGGAACGCTTTTATACCAAAGAAGAGATTCTGACCATGTATCTAAATTACTTTGATTTTTTAAACAATGCCGTAGGTATTAAAACAGCATCTAACACTTATTTTTCAAAAGAGCCGAAGAATTTAAACATAGAAGAAGCTGCAACATTAGTAGGCATGTGTAAAAATCCATCTTATTATAATCCGGTACGTTTTAACGAACGTTCCCGCGAACGCCGCAATGTCGTACTTGACCAAATGAGAAAAGCCGGTCATCTGACTCAAGCCGAATCAGATTCTCTAAAAGCGTTACCCCTTACTTTAAAATATCGAAAAGTAGATCATAAAGAAGGATTAGCGACCTATTTCCGTGAATATTTAAGAACCGTAATGACCGCCAAAAAACCATATAAAAGCGATTATCGGGGTTGGCAAATGCAAAAATTTTATGAAGATTCCATTGCATGGGAAAAGAATCCGCTTTATGGATGGTGTAATAAGAACTTCAAGAAAAACGGCGACCCGTACAACGTTTATATCGATGGACTCAAAATCTATACAACCATAGACTCACGCATGCAGAAATATGCAGAAGAAGCTGTAAAAGAGCATGTGGTAGACTACTTGCAACCAAGTTTCTTTAAAGAAAAGAAAGGACGTAAAACAGCTCCGTATACAAATCAACTATCTCCGGAAGAAGTACAAAAGATTCTAAAACGGGCTATGAAACAGAGCCAACGTTACCAAATCATGAAAGAAGGAGGATACTCTGAAAAAGAGATTGAAAAAGCTTTCAACACTAAATGTGAAATGACAGTATTCTCATACAACGGAAGTATTGATACCATTATGACTCCGATGGATTCAATACGCTATTACAAACATTTCTTACGTACAGGTTTTATGTCTATGGACCCGCGTACCGGATATGTAAAAGCCTATGTAGGAGGACCTAACTATGCAAACTTCCAATACGATATGGCTATGATTGGACGCCGCCAAGTAGGTTCTACCATCAAGCCTTATTTGTATGCTTTAGCTATGGAGAATGGCTTTTCTCCCTGTGATGAGACTCGTAATGTTGAACAGACTATCATTACCGAGGATGGAAAGACATGGACCCCGCGAAACACATCCAACAAACGATATGGAGAAATGGTAACTTTAAAATGGGGATTAGCCAATTCAAACAATTGGATATCGGCTTACTTAATGAGTAAACTCAATCCTTATGCATTGGTACGGTTGCTACATAATTTTGGAATATTGAACAAAGATATACAACCTACGCCGTCTTTATGTCTTGGACCTTGTGAGATATCAGTAGGAGAGATGGTTAGTGCTTACACTGCTTTTGCTAATAGAGGTATTCGCACGGCTCCTTTATTTGTAACTCGTATAGAAGATAACGAAGGAAATATCATATCTGAGTTTTCTCCATTAATGGAAGAAGTGATCAGTGAAGAGAGTTCATATAAAATGCTGGATATGCTGCGGGCTGTTATCAATGAAGGTACAGGCGGACGAGTCCGTTTCCGTTACGGCATCAAAGCGGATATGGGTGGAAAGACCGGAACGACGAATAATAATTCCGACGGTTGGTTCATGGGCTTTACTCCTTCATTAGTATCCGGCGTATGGGTTGGAGGTGAAGATCGGGATATCCATTTCGATACAATGCTATACGGACAAGGCGCCTCTATGGCTCTACCGGTATGGGCTATTTATATGAATAAAGTATATGCTGATAAAAATCTTGGATACTCCCAGGATGAGAAATTCATTTTCCCTGAAGATTTTGACCCTTGCAATGATATTACCGGAAGTAATGAAGCAGATGGACTGGATGAATTTTTCGAATAAAAACATCGGCTTTATTACACAAATCGAAATTAGTTTCAATGCATTCCCAACGGACTATCTAAAAAGTAAAAATTGAATTAGCTGAGATTACAGTGAGATTACAGACTGTAACTAATTAAATAAAGAGCGTCACTTTAACTTATGAGAATTAGGTGTGAAGTGGCGCTTTTTTCTATACTCGAGCCGTATCAATTCTAAATTGAAAGATTTAATATAAACTTTCTGGCTTTTTGGACAACCCTTTGCAAACTTTAGAAACCTTTTTCAGGCATTATAAAGCTCTAATTACTTTTTTTGGAACGAAAAAGTTTCAAGCAATAAATAGCACAAACAATGGCTATAGTTCTGAAATCCTGTAATTCGGGTACTAAAATCCGTAATCCGTTTAGTTTGGTATCATCTAAAGTAATCTACCTTTGCGCACAGAACAAAAAAGATTGTATAACATTATATCAAACTAATTTCATCACAAATGTATATAGAAACGATCCATTCACCTTCTGACATAAAGAAACTGTCTATGAAGGAACTCCATGTATTAAGTGAAGAAATCCGTCAAGTTCTTTTAAAAAAACTCAGTGAACACGGAGGCCATTTCGGTCCGAACTTCGGTATGGTAGAAGCGACCATCGCTCTTCATTACGTATTTAATTCCCCACAGGATAAAATAGTCTACGATGTATCACACCAAAGCTACGTTCATAAAATACTTACCGGAAGAAAAGAGGCTTTCCTGAATCCGGAACAATATGATGAGGTATCCGGTTATTCGGAACCACAAGAGAGTGAGCATGACTTTTTTGTCATCGGACATACGTCTACCTCCGTCAGTCTGGCCGGTGGACTGGCAAAAGGCCGTGATCTGAAAGGAGGCAAAGAAAATATCATCGCCGTCATTGGGGACGGCTCACTTAGCGGAGGTGAAGCATTTGAAGGACTGGACTATGCTGCCGAACTGAACAGTAACCTGATTATTGTGGTCAACGATAACCAAATGTCCATTGCCGAAAATCACGGCGGATTATACCGTAATTTACAGGTTCTGCGCGAAAGCGAAGGCCAATGCGGATGCAACTTCTTTAAAGCAATGGGACTCGACTACCGATATGTAAAAGACGGTAACAATGTGGAACAATTGATTGAGGCTTTCGCTGCGGTTAAAGACAGCAACCATCCGGTAGTGGTTCATATCAATACGGTAAAGGGCAAGGGATATCGCTTTGCCGAACAAAACAAAGAAGGATTCCATTACTGCATACCGTTCAATGTGGAAACGGGCCAAACATGGACCGATTTCAGCGAAGAAGAAGATTATGCCACACTGACAGCTGACTATCTGCTGAAAAAAATGAAAGAGGATCCTCGCATAGTGGGTATCACTTCGGGAACACCTACCGTTATGGGGTTTACTCCGGAGAAACGGGCCGAAGCTGGAAAACAATTTGTGGATGTTGGCATAGCCGAAGAGCACGCCGTGGCACTAGCTTCCGGTATAGCCGCAGCAGGAGGAAAGCCTGTATACGGTGTTTACAGTACCTTTATCCAACGCGCTTACGATCAGCTTTCACAGGATTTATGCATCAACAACAATCCAGCCGTACTACTCGTGTTCTGGGGTTCCCTGTCATCTATGAATGACGTCACACACCTCTGCTTTTTCGATATCCCAGTAGTGAGCAACATTCCCAATATGGTCTATCTGGCACCTACTTGTAAAGAGGAATATATGGCTATGCTTGAATGGAGTCTACGGCAAAACGAACATCCGGTAGCCATTCGGGTTCCGGCCAACGGTGTCATAACCAAAGGAGAAGTGACCGACTCTGATTACAGCCTGTTGAATCATTATCAAGTGGTCCGAAAAGGAGAGAAGGTAGCCATTCTGGCTTTGGGTTCTTTCTTCCAATTAGGAGAAGAGGTAGCCGACCTGTTTAAAACAAAGAGTGGGATAGAGGCTACACTTATCAATCCGCGCTACATTACGGGGCTTGACAATGAATTGTTAGAGGAACTAAAAGAGAACCATTCATTGGTAGTCACTTTGGAAGACGGAGTTCTGGATGGAGGCTTCGGGGAAAAGATTGCCCGTTATTATGGGCCTTCGGACATGAAAGTGCTCAACTACGGAGCCCGGAAAGAATTTGTCGACCGCTTCGATATAGAAGAGTTGCTCCGCAACAACCGTCTGACTAAACAACAGATTACGGAAGATATTCTACAGAAACTATAAACGAGAAAGAATCTATAAATAAACTTTGAAGTGAACCCTAAAAGTCAGACAAAAACCTTTTAGGGTCACTTCACATTGACAGCCTCTACTTAATAACCTATTTCTGATACTTGGAAACTTCACCAGGATATTGCTCCCAATTCAGATAGATGTAATTTAGCCTACGTCCCGCATCGGTTAACGTAAACCAAATTTGCCTCTTTAACTCTAATTCTATTTGGCGAAAAACCGAAAGGGGAATATGCATGTAAGGAGAATCCCGGTCAAATTCAAACTCCACTCCGATAACCTTTCCCGTATCCGAATTGATATACAAGCTCACAAACATAGATACTCCATTTATAGATGCTTTTTGTACTGTGGAAAAAGCATTGTTAACAATTTCATAACATTTGGGATGAGTCCAAGTTTCAGATTCAAATTCCAACTCCCACTCTTCTTCGGATGTTAGATATTTTCCGGTATAGCGGTTCTTCTGGTCTTCATAAATAAATTGATTGTCCGCCAAATTATAAAGTTTGGCAAACTGTCCATCGTAATCGCATTGATAACTGTATCCCTTTTCATGGAATGTTTTGGTCTGATTGTAATAGGGGGATTGTGCCGATACATGAACACTGAAACCTATTACGCCGATAAATAATAATAATGTTTTCATAGTCAACAATCTTTAGTTAAGTTCCGGAGATTGGAAAAATTCTGTAAGGGAGTCCTTGAATCATCAAATGGATATTGGTTATAGCCATTTGTAACTTCACCCTCAATCACTTTCTCATGGTCGCATATCTCATCCCAATCATACCAGGTGTCACAAGTGCCGCAATAGTATTTCTCAAAGTCTGACATAAAAGACGGGGGCACTTCCGAATTATCCACATAGTTATAAGACACATTCCTGCAACACAGGTAAATCAGCAGACAAGATATCCATTGGGCGGTAGTATAGGAATAAAAGTCTTGCCCTTTTGTCCGTAAACCGATATATGCCCATAAGAGGAAAAAGCACAAATCGGTTACCCGAACGGAAATAGAATAAAGATGTGATGAAAAAAAGTAAAGTAGAATAAAAAGTGAAACCATACAACAGGCAATTCCGCAAAATCGACTTAACAAACCAGCTTCAGACATCAAGGCTGATGCCAGTACCATGCTCAAGAACATTACTACGACAATGTTCAGACTTCTATCTTTTACATAGCAGTCCCTACGCTTCACCATATTATTCTTTAAGGTCTATTTAATAGACACATGGAAATACAAAACGGGTGAGAAAAACGGAATATTTAATGCATGTTTTAGAGCATATTCTTTTCATTAAACTTTAAAAGGCTGTCTAAAAAGTCGGATAGTTTTCTTTTGCTTATTCCTACCGAATAGCTTATCGAAAAGAGCAATACCAAGATTCATATGTTCACATATACCAGATACGGAACAACTGTCAAAACCTATTTTTAAGTTCTTGGATTCTTGTGTATTATGAAAGAATAATGATATTTTTTCCTTATCTGTAAGGCACTGTTTGGTGCTTGAATAAATAGGTTTGTAATTTAAAAAGATAATATCATATATGTCCTATAAAAGATAGGGGGGGGATTTGTTAACCATTCATTTGTAATATCAATCGTGTCTTCTTCTTTATTATAAAATGAAGATTGATTTTGTAATATCTGTAATCGAGGTTATGATGTCTGTAATTTGTCTACCAAGGTTTTCCTCCATTCTTCGGACCTTTGCCTCAGAAAATTAAAAGGATTAAAATGAATATGGAACACTGTTCTTCACTGGTATTTATTGCCACACTGCTTTTCGCGCCCTCCATGCCTGTTCGTGAGAAGCTCTCTTATGGTACACAACTTGGCGCATTGAAGAAGAACGTCATGTGGTACTCTATTCTAGCCCTGACGCTGATAAACGGAGCACTGGTGTTCCTAGTGGCAAGTCTGGTGTTCGCCGTATTGAGAATCCGTGCATTACGAGCCGGACAGCAATTTCATCCTCAAATAGTAGCCTAATGAAAGAGACAAAACATATTTCTGCGACTGCCCCCATCCGTAACGGAGAGCGTTATATCCTCCTCGACGCTTTGCGGGGACTGGCTTTGTTCGGCATTTGCCTAGCTAACTGGGGAGAATTTGACGTCCGGATAGAATTGGATGAGTAGAAAGAGCATGATAGCGGAGAAGAAAAAAGACAGCCTGTTGTCGCTCATCCGAAGCGGACAACCGATGAGTCTCAGACAGCAATTGCGTCTGACAGTACAGTTGAGTGCACCTGCCGTCATGGCACAAATCTCCTCCATTATCATGCAATATATCGACGCTTCGATGGTGGGACGGCTCGGAGCGGAGGCTTCCGCTTCCATCGGACTGGTATCCACATCAACTTGGTTGTTCTGGGGATTGTGTACGGCTGCCGCCACCGGTTTTTCGGTACAGGTGGCTCACCGCATCGGTGCGAGAGAGAACCGGGAAGCCCGGATGGTGTTGCGACAATCCATCGTGGCGACATTGCTTTTCAGTTTCTTACTGCTCAGCATTGGGAGCGCTATCAGCGGTGCATTGCCGGGATGGTTGGGCGGAGGGGATGTTATTCGTCCGGATGCTTCACGTTATTTTCTGATATTCTGTTTATCTCTGCCGGCCCTTCAACTTAATTTTCTGGCGGGTGGTATGCTGCGATGCAGTGGTAATATGGTGGTTCCGAGTGTGCTCAACGCTTTGATGTGCGGGCTGGATGTAGTGTTCAATCTGTTGCTTATTTTCCCGTCGCGGGAAGTAACTCTTTTTGGTGTCGGGCTGACTATTCCCGGAGCAGGGTTGGGTGTGACGGGGGCTGCATTGGGTACCGCCTTGGCAGAGGTAGTCATTGCCGTATGGATGATGTGGTTTCTTTGGACACGTTCATCCGAACTACGGCTGAGCGGGGAGTGCGGGAGTTTTCTTCCCCGGGCCAATTGCCTGCGGAAAGCCGTCCGTATCGGTCTGCCAATGGGATGCGAACACATTATATTATGTGGTGCACAGATTCTCACCACGGTTATTGTGGCACCGCTCGGTACCTTTGCCATCGCCGCCAATTCGTTCGCCATTACTGCCGAGAGTCTTTGTTACATGCCTGGATACGGCATTGCCGATGCAGCCACCACTCTGGTAGGTCAAAGCCTTGGGGCTGGACGACGTGAACTGACCCTCCGGTTTGCACGGATCACTGTCACATTGGGCATGGCTGTCATGGGGATGATGGGAGCCGTGATGTACGTAGCTGCTCCGTTGATGATGGGATTAATGACGCCGGTCGTCGAGGTGCAGGCGCTGGGCGTAATGGCTCTGCGCACAGAAGCCTTCGCGGAACCAATGTTTGCCGCTTCTATCGTGGCTTATGGTGTGTTTGTGGGTGCCGGTGACACACTAATTCCCAGCGTGATGAATCTTTTCAGTATATGGGCAGTGCGTCTCACCCTTGCAGCCGTACTGGCCCCGTCGATGGGATTGCAGGGCGTATGGGTGGCCATGTGTATTGAACTTTGTTTCCGCGGGGCCATTTTCCTCTTCCGCCTCAAAAGGGGCAAATGGATAAAAGTGATTTAATTTCTGTAATTAGGGTCATAATGTCCGTAATCCATCTACATAAGGAATATATAAGATGCTGTACTTTTGTGTTGTACAAACTGATATTGATTTAAAAGTGAAAGAATATGAGAAAGATTTTAATTTTAGCAGTGGCCGCCGGTGTAATGTTCAGTACGAAGATTGCTCAGGCCCAAACAGACGCAGATAATTTTTATAAGAGTGATGCGGTCCGCGTCGAAAAAGTAGCATTCGACAATCAGTATAAGATGAAAGTGGCAGGCAATCTGTTTTTGCCTAAGTCGAGGAAAGAAGGCGAACAGTATGCCGCCATCGTAGTGGGTCATCCGATGGGTGCGGTCAAAGAACAGAGTGCCAACCTCTATGCCACGAAGATGGCGGAGCGCGGGTTTGTTACGCTTGCCATAGACCTGCCTTTTTGGGGAGGCAGCGAAGGTCAACCCCGCAATGCGGTATCGCCCGACTTGTATTCGGAAGCATTCAGCGCCGCAGTGGATTATCTCGGCACCCGTCCATTTGTGAATCGGGAGCGTATCGGTGCTATCGGTATCTGTGGTAGCGGTAGTTTCGCTATCAGTGCGGCCAAAATCGACCCGCGGCTGAAAGCCATTGCTACGATAAGCATGTATGACATGGGCACTGCCAGCCGCAACGGGCTGAAGCGGGTGCTATCCCTTGAACAGCGGAAGCAGATCCAGGCAGAAGCCGCCCAGCAGCGTTACGTGGAGTTTGAGGGCGGCGAAACCCGATATACAAGCGGTACTCCTCACGAAATCAACGAACAATCAAACCCCATAGAACGGGAGTTTTATGAATTCTACCGCACTCCACGTGGCGAGGTAACCCCGGAGGGAGTCGATCCACTCACTACGACGCATCCGACGCTGACGAGTAATGTGAAGTTTATGAACTTCTATCCTTTCAACGATATCGAAAGTATTTCGCCACGGCCTTTGCTCTTCATCACCGGCGAGGATGCCCATTCCCGGGAGTTCAGCGAGGATGCCTATCGCCGTGCTGCCGAGCCTAAAGAGCTTTACATTGTGCCCGGAGCCGGTCATGTGGACCTTTATGACCGAATAGGTCTGATTCCTTTCGACAAACTGGAGAGCTTCTTCCAAAACGATTTGAAACTTTAACATCGGTTTGCTATGAAATGTATGTGGACAGGACGGATGCTGGGTGTGCTGTTATGTCTGGCATCCTGTGGAAAGGAGGAGGTGAAAGCTGCCGAACCGGCGATTGATACTACCCGGCAGTTGAAGATTACGATTGGCGACCGCACACTGACGGCTACGTTGTACGATAATCCGACGGCAAGAGACTTCGCCTCCCGTCTTCCGCTGACCATCGATTTAACGGACTATGACGGTTCGGAGAAAGTATTCACACCTTCGCCCCGGCTGACGACACAAGGTTCTCCTTCAGGAATGAATCCCAGGGCAGGCGACATAGCACTCTTCGCCCCCTGGGGGAATATAGCTATTTTCTACCGGAAAGGTACTTCATCGGGGTCTTTGATTCCGGTCGGACGGATAGAGAACGGATTGGATGCCCTGGAGTTATCCGGTACACTGAAAGACGTAAAATTTGAACTGATTGAACAAAACCAAAAGAAACCATGAAACGATATTTTATCTTCCTCTGTCTAATGCTGACACTTTCCATAGCTTTCGCAGCTTGTGGAGATGATGACCCGGTGCCTGTTCCGGAAACCGAGCAACCAGCAACCCCCGAATCTCCCGGCGAACCGGATGGAAATAACAATCCCGATACCCCCGGTAGTGATGATACCCCTGACACTCCCGGACAGGATGAGCCGGGCAATAATAATAACAATGATACACCTATGAGCAATCAACTTACAATAACGGTGGGGACAGCTTCGTTTACTGCTACCTTCGCCGACAACGCGACTGCCACAGCTTTTAAATCCCGCTTACCCCTGACGCTGAATATGTCAGAGCTGAACGGAAACGAAAAATATTTCTACTTGCCGGAAAGCCTGCCCGCAGCCGCTTCCAATCCGGGAACCATCCAGGCGGGCGACCTGATGCTGTATGGTTCAGACTGCCTGGTGCTGTTCTATGAGACTTTCCGCACCTCCTATAGCTATACGCGGATAGGACGCATTGACAATCCTTCGAGACTTGCTGCCGCTCTCGGCCAGGGAAGCGTAAGCGTGATATTCAGTTTGTAAAAGAGATGGAAAAAAGAAATTTTTTAAAGGGTGCGTTACTCACTACAGGAAGTTTGCTTTTAGGAGGCGCGATTATCCATCGCTTGCAGGAGGACGAAGAATCGGCGGAGCGCTCGTTTCCTCCGGCCATTGAAAGCGTGCATCAGGGAAATAAGAGAAATGTGCTTGTCGTGATGAGCGCCGGTACGAGGCTTGGCAATATGGACCGGCTGGCGGAGGCGGGGCATTCGGTAATGAAGGTATTTCCGGTTGCTGAATGAGGCATTGGGCTGGAAAGAGGTAGGGATATATTGTGCCGGAGGTTGCACGGGATGCGAAAAACGGCCCGGCAAATTGATCCGGTGCATCTTGAAAATGCCCGTAAAATGGGATTGGAATTATAAAACAAATAACAAAATAATCAATAGAATTATGGAAATCATTAAAGACAAGAAATTCGGAGGTGAACGCCCGCTATTTGCGTCACACGACTTACAATTGGAAAACGTAACCATTCTGGCCGGCGAATCGGCTATCAAAGAGTGCAGCAATATCGTTGCCACCAACTGCCGTTTCGAAGGCAATTATCCTTTCTGGCATGTGCACGGGTTTACCATTGACCGCTGCTTTTTCGATGTCGGAGGCCGTTCCGCCCTGTGGTATTGCGATCACTTGAAAATGACCAACACCCGTATCGACGCCCCAAAAATGTTCCGTGAAATGACCGACATCGAGATCGAAAATGTGGAGATGAATGATGCCGACGAGGTGTTCTGGCGCTGCAAACATCTGAACCTAAAGAATCTGAAACTGCATGGTGGTACCTATCCTTTTATGTTCAGCGAGGATATTTATATCGACGGACTGGAGAGCGACAGTAAATATGTCTTCCAGTACGTGAAGAACGTGGAGCTACATCATGCGAAAATCACCACGAAAGACGCTTTCTGGGAGGTGGAAAATGTAACAATCTACGACTCCGAACTCAACGGTGAATATCTCGGCTGGCACTCGCACAACCTACGTCTGGTGAACTGCCACATCACCGGCGAACAGCCACTCTGCTATGCTCATGATCTGGTGCTGGAAAACTGTACTTTCGGTGCGGACTGCGACCGGGCCTTCGAGTACAGTTCCGTACAGGCGACTATCAAAGGGGCCATAGGTGGTATAAAGAACCCGCGTACCGGCTGCATCACCGCTGAAAGCTATGGCGAGATTATCCTCGACGAGAACATCAAAGCACCGGGTAACTGTGAGTTGAAACTTTGGGATGAACGAACCTGTTTTTCCGCCTGAATACCATGAAGTACAACTTTGACGAACTCATTTCGCGCCGCGGCACCAACTCTTATAAATGGGACAGCGCAACGGCAGACGACATCCTCCCGATGTGGGTAGCCGATATGGATTTCCGTACGGTACCCTGCGTAGTGGAGGCCTTGCGCAAACGGGTGGAGCACGGTATTTTCGGATACACGAAAGTACCTCCCGCATATTACGAAGCGACGGTGAATTGGTTTACCCGGCGGCACAACTGGAAAATCGACCAAGACAGCATCATTTACACCTCGGGCGTTGTGCCCGCCCTCTCGGCCATTATTAAAGCATTGACCGTGCCGGGCGACCGAGTGCTGGTACAAACGCCCGTATATAACTGCTTCTTTTCATCCATCCGTAATAATGGCTGTGAGGTCGTGGAGTGTCCGTTAGTCTACCGCTACGAAACCTACCGCATTGATTTTGAAGAATTGGAACGACAAGTTGCCGACCCGAAAGTGAAGTTGCTGTTGCTTTGCAATCCTCACAATCCGGCTGGGAGGGTGTGGACACGGCAGGAACTGACCCAACTCGGTGAGATTTGCTTGCGAAACGATGTGTGGGTGGTAGCCGATGAAATTCATTGCGAACTGACGTTCGAGGGGCATCCCTATACGCCTTTTGCCTCTCTTTCGGAAGAATTCCGGATGCACTCGGTTACCTGCATCTCACCCACAAAGGCGTTCAACATAGCGGGCCTGCAAATCGCCAATATCATCGCGGCCGATGCCGATGTGCGCAGGAAGATAGATAAAGCGATTAACATCAACGAGGTGTGCGACGTAAACCCGTTTGGGGTGGAAGCATTGATGGCGGCATACAATGAGGGGGAAGAATGGCTGGAAGAGCTGAAAGCTTATCTCGCGGTGAATTATGATTACCTGAAAGCCTATTTCAGCGAGCATCTCCCGCACTATCCGGTAACGCTGTTGGAAGGCACTTACCTGGTATGGGTGGATTGTTCGGTACTCGGCCGTACCTCGGAAGAGATTGTAAATACCTTACTGGAAAAGGAAAAACTTTGGGTAAATCCAGGTAATATGTATGGTGAAGCAGGCGAAGGTTTTATCCGCATCAATATCGCTTGTCCGCGCCAGCGGCTGATGGAAGGATTGGAGCGGCTGAGACGCACACTCAATGCAATTGATTTGTCAATGAGATAATTCCAAAGATTATACTATACTTTATGAAAATGTGCTGTCCAAAAAGTCAAAAATGAATGAGCTAAAGCTATAGATTCTAACTAAATAGATAAAAAGTGCCACTTTATCCTATGAAAATTAGGTATAAAGTGGCACTTTTTCTATACTTGAGCCCTGTCAGTTCTAAATTAGACGTTTTAATCTAAACTTTCAGACTTTTTGGATAGCTCCTTACCTGTCGGGCTTTCTTCTCTTATTGGGACTGGCAGTTTTACTGTTTCTCCATCAACCCTCTTTCGGGCATTTCAAACCTGACCAACTTAAGGTCCTGGGGGCTTTGTGACTTTTGAATGTGATTGTTGTAACCATAACACGTTAATTGGTTTTAATGGCTCAGATACTCTGTTGTAGACCTATACGGAAGTCTACATAAGAATTGGCGTATCTTGCTTTTTGAGGGTGGAGAGAAGTAAATCCCTTCACCCTTAAAACCAATTAACGTGTTGATGTTGAAAGAAATGTACCAATAACACCTTTTTCGGTGTTAAAAAAGAGTTGTCCGGAAGGAACACCTTCTTTTTTTATTGTTATTCGTTACAAACTTAATATAGAAGAATAGAGCCTTACCGATACGATTGTTCAAAGATATTCAATATCTCTTCATCGGTCACCGGACGCGGGTCTAATGTGAACAAGCCACCCATAGTTTCCCGTGCATTTTGCAGGAACTTGGGAAAATCTTCGGGCTGAACACCAAATTCGCTCAGCTTGATGTCACGCACACCGCACTTCTTCTGCAAAGACACCAATGCGTCGATAAAGTCGGACGCACGGTTGCTTTTCTTCTGCAACATCACTTCGGCCATCTTCATATAACGCTTTGTACATTCGAGGCGGAACGTTTCGAAATAGGCTTCTGAAATGGAGATAAGTCCCGCTCCATGTGGCAATTGCGGATAGTAAGCACTCATGGCATGCTCTAAAGAATGTTCGGAAGTGCAACTGGAAGTAGATTCTACCATACCCGCCAACGTACTGGCCAAAGCCACCTTAGCACGCGCTTTCAAATTCTTTCCATCAGCTACTGCTACCGGAAGATATTTGTAAATCAATCGGATGGCTTCCAATGCATAGAGGTCGCTGACAGGTGTGGCACAGTTGGCAATGAATCCTTCGGCCGCATGAAAGAAAGCATCGAATCCTTGATAAGCGGTAAGGTGCGGAGGGATAGAGACCATCAGTTCGGGGTCTACAATAGATAAGGTAGGGAACGTCAGTTGACAACCGAAGCCAATCTTTTCCTGAGCCGTTTCATGAGTAATCACCGTCCACGGATCCATCTCCGTACCCGTGCCCGCTGTGGTAGGGATGGCAATAATGGGAAGAGCCTTGGTCACGGGGCGTCCCTTACCACTACCTCCCGATACGTAATCCCAGTAATCGCCCTCGTTACAAGCCATGATGGCAATGCTCTTGGCCGAGTCGATGGAGCTTCCTCCACCCAGTCCTACCACAAAGTCGCATTGTTGCTCCCGACAGATGGCCGCCGCTTCCATCACATGTTCCTTGATAGGATTGGGAAGGACTTTATCGTAAACCACTGTTTCCACATTATTCAGCCTCAGCTGTGCAAGCACCTTCTCCAGGTATCCGTACTTCCGCATGGAAGTTCCGGAGGAAATGACAACCAAGGCCTTTCTACCAGGCAACTGTTCGCTGGACAATTTCTTTATCTCCCCGCATCCAAACAGCAGTTTGGTGGGGATATACAAACTAAATACTGGATTTGCTTTCATGTTATGGCGTATTAAAATTATACTATAAAGCAAATGTAAGGAAATAAAAGTTCACGGACTCGTATTAATTGTTAAATTCTACAGAATTATCTATCTAACCTAAATAAATCTAAAGCGTTGATTATCGATTAATGGAATCAGCAATACTTTTCTTGATTAGTTAGAAAGTACTAGATCTGCCAACAGTACAGCTGTTTCCGGATCGTCTTTCGGTGCATCCTTGGACTTCCATGCCACAACAAATCGAACAGATGCAGATTTCACATTGTAACCTCTTCCTTGCCACTCTAACAATGTAGCCTGCATCTTTTGCGACAATTTCGCTACAGGCTTATTAGTCCTGATGTCGTACAAAACAGAATTATTGTAAGTCAGAGAATCTCCACCTCTTAATGCCAACACTTCTTGTTTTCGTTCTTTGAAGAATCCCAAATAGACATCTTTGTGAGAAAGCTGTAGTACAATTTCTTCGGGCATGTCATACTGCTGTTGGTCGATAAAATACCAGTCTACACTTAAACGATTGAAGCAATCGCCATTCGTATGCACAAACAGGCGGTTCTTCGCACGGGTCATTCCTACATAATACCGGCGCATCAGATGGACATCTTTTGAATAATTATCGGATATGAGCATATACACATCATCAAACTCTCTGCCTTTGGCTTTATGAATAGTGGATACCACAACATCTGTTCCTAAAACATCACAGAAATCTTCCACTGATGACTCAAATACAAATTCTTTGAAGTCATTGAAATATTTTGTCTTATTGGTTTGCTCAAACTGCTCTACACAACGCTTCACATATGCCAGACTTATACTCCTATCATAAGCGGAAAAGGTTGCATGTTTTGCTTCTTCCCATAATTCTTCTGTAATTAACGGCGTTTTTATCCGTTTGTCCATATACCGCAAGAAATACCTTATTTCGGCCATGTTCCAAAAGCGCAAACCGTCCATCGACTGTATCAATTTGCTGTTTACACCATGTTTCCGCAAAAGAGCCATCAGGATAACAGCTTCTTCGTTCGTTTGGGTAAGTACACACGAAGTGCCTTTGTCTCTATGTTGAAGCAATTTCTCGATGAGGGGCTGATACATATATTTTGATTGATGGCGTGTCACTTCAACCCATCCATTTTCTTCCCTCATGGAGATAATTGGCATACTTTTCATCCTCTTGTTAATGAGCTTCAAGAATTCGTTAGCAAATTTCACCGGATGATGTGCACTGCGATAGTTCTCAGTCATTTCGACAAACTTGCTTCCGCTTTCTTGTGCCAGCCGGTACATATATTCCGAATCAGATCCACGGAATTCATAAATGTTTTGGTCATCGTCTCCCACTGCTATCACACGCATTTCCTCGTTGTTAGCCATCAGAGCCTTTATCAGTGCATGTTCTTCAACACCCATATCCTGGGCTTCATCTATGACCAGTACCGTCTTGCCGATTTTATTTGGTTCTACTTCTCCATAATTTATCATCTCGGCTGCTCTTGCGACAACGTTCTTGGCTTCTTCAAGATTTCCTATCCGCCCCAGAAGGTCGAAACAATAGGAGTGGAATGTCTTTATTTCAACAAAATGGGCAGCGTTGCCAATCAATTCCATGAGTCTCTGCTTGAATTCCGTAGCGGCTGCCCTTGAAAACGTCAGCATCAGGAGTTGCTCGTGTTTTACGTCTTCAAGTAACAGAAGTGATGCGAGTTTATGAACCAGCACTCGCGTTTTTCCGCTGCCGGGACCTGCTGCAACCACAATACACCGCGAATCCTTATCGGAAATAATCTCCATCTGACGTTTTGACAACTGCCCGAACAACTGCTTGTATTTCTGTGGTGTCAAGTTACGTTGTATCTCGTTTACCCTTTCCCCTTTGAAATATTTTATAATGAACTTTTTGTAATCCATTTGGAAATAGTCATGAACATACTGCAAGGCTGCGTTATAATCCTTTACCATTAAATTAGCATATTCACCCACAATATGAACTTGCTGGATCCTTTGCTTATAGAATTCATTAAGCATCCGGTAATCATCCTGCTTATACCTCGATTTATTGTCTTTTATTCTTTGGATATTCATGGCGTTATATAAAACCAAAAAGCCACCATCAAGTTTCAATGCACCGATTTTCGACAGATATAGGAGCGCTTCCTCCACGTCTTCCAACTGAATATCATCAAGTACGCCAAAAAGGGACTGAGGTCTTGACTTTATTTGATTCAGAAGTTCTACTACGGAAAATTGAACAGCTTTGTTTTGCAAGTTTTCCTTGTCTTTATCCGAGATCAACTTGTATAGCCATTCCACTGCGAAACGACTTATTTCCAACCGCTTCTCAAATCGCTTGATAGTTAATTCCATATCTGCTTGCCGACTTATTTCCATATTGTGAACTGCATCCTCTCTCTTACGAGTATATCCTTTAACAGTGAGGAAGTAGAGCAGTGTCCGAATATCCTTTTCTGTAGATGTATTGATTCCATCGTTCACCGCATTATCATTCAGTTGCTTGCATGATATACGCAAAGATTCGTCAGGAATATGATAGAGAAGGTATTGTTCAAGTTTGGCAAAACGTTCAAGGAGTAATCGTGACTTTCGTTCCGAGTCACCTGCATCCAACAAATAGGCAGATATATCTTTACTGTCTGCCAAAATACCATCCTGTCTCATCCGTTCCACAACAGATATAATTTCTCTTTTGCTTATCCCCAATATATCTGCCAGATAATCAATTCGTGATTCCGCTTCTGCACCTTGGGCTTTGGCAAGGTGCTTTTGGGATATCAATGATTTGATGATTCGGACAGCCTTCTCTATTTCGTCACTGCCAAAAAGCAGTGACGCGGATATACGCTTTCTTGCTTCATCCACATTCTTTACCGTAATACCAGTAGCATATACATGAGGTACATTGTTTCCTCTTATCAGATATCCACTTTGCTCCAAAGCTGCTAAAGCCGTCCGTACACGAGTTTCAATATCGAATACCGAATCATCCCATCCTGCTTGTCGCGCAATTTCCAATGCAGAACAGCTAATTTCCACACGTTGCTTAGTAAAGCTTTTTACAGCCTTCCAAACTTGTTGTATTTCACTAATACTTAATTTTGTTTGATTCAATAGTATAAAATGCTTATCTAAATCGTTGTCACTATAAAGCACATAACAACGTGCGCTAAGACTGGGATCACGACCGGCCCTGCCTGACTCCTGAACATAATTCTCAAGCGATTCAGATATGTCGTAATGAACCACAACACCGACATCTTTTTTGTCTACCCCCATGCCAAAAGCTGACGTGGCTACGATGATGCGTACTTGGTCATTCATAAATGCATCTTGGTTGGCAATCTTTTCATCAGATTCCATCTTCCCATTAAAAGGCAATGCCTTGTAACCATCGCGGGTCAATCTGGCAGCTAGTTCCTTTGTCCGTTTGGTGCGTGATACATAAACAATTGTCGGACAATCGGACTCGGCCACAAGTTCTCTCAGTTTTAAATATTTATCATCGTCACTTTCGGCATGTATGACGGAATAGCGCAGATTTTTTCTCGAAGCTGTTGATGCAAACATCGCTAAGTCTAAATTCAATGTTTGCTTGAAATAGTCGCAGATATCTTGTACTACTTTCTGTTTTGCCGTAGCCGTAAAGCAGGACACAGGTATCGGGGATTTACATCTTTTCTTTTGCTGGTATTCCCGAATGAATTTGCCTATATAGAGATAGTCAACCCTGAAATCCTGTCCCCATGAAGAAAAGCAGTGCGCTTCGTCTATCACAAATCTCACAACATGGCGTGCCATCAAAATTCTTTCGATAGTTTTTGATCGAAGCATTTCGGGAGATATATACAAAAGTGATGCTTCTCCCTCTTGAACTCTTTGTATCGATAGTGCCCTTGTGATAGGGTCTAACAAACCATTAATGGTTACAGCATCCGTAATACCTTTGCTGGCAAGGTTATCCACTTGGTCTTTCATTAGCGACTGCAACGGTGAAATAACAACAGTAAGCCCATGTACAGAACGGCCAGCCATGAGTGCCGGCAACTGGAAAGTAAGTGATTTTCCGCCACCGGTAGGAAATATTGCCAGTAGCGACCGACCTTTTACTGCAGCCTGAGCTGCTTTCTCTTGGAGCGGTTCACCTTCGTAAGTGCGGAATTGTTCATATCCGAAGAATGCTTTTAAGTTATGGAGCACATTTAGCTGGGTATTGCAATAGACACAGCCTTCATTACAACCATTGTGACGCAAGAGTTTCACGATGAATTCCACTTCGGGATAATTATGAAGTACCCATCCGGGAGTAATGGAGCGGCAGTCTGTAGTGTCGATGAGAGCCAATGCGTATGCCAATCCACATGGATATTGCCCGATAAGCATGTCAAGATCGGCATGTTGGCAAATTTTTCCTACATAAAGATGTTTTATTAGTTCAGGTACCCCCTCATTGACATGTTCCGCATTCACCATGCTGAGAAATCCCTCAAACTCTTTCTTGTCCTTTAGCAACGATGCAAATAGTCTGCGCTTTTCATCCGGTAACGAATTCCAATGCGCTATTTCATCCAATAGCAAGTTTTTTGCTTTCTCGCAATCATTTACAGGATTGTTCATCTGATCACTTATCAGCTTGTCATCTTTCACAAGCCTATGGTAAGGTCGTTCTGGAAACAATAAAGGCGAAACATAAAGTGTATCGACTAAAATCCAACGACATGTTTTATCAGTAAACAGATATTTAGCATCATGGTGAATGATATTGTGGCCACAAATATAATCCGTGTCACCAAGAAATTCAAACAGTTCATCTTTCGAAGCTTTATGATAGATTGCACCATCATAGCGAACAGCTCCAATATCATGGATTTTTCGATCTTTCAACCCAACTTCAACATCTACTATGGCATAATGTGAAACATCACACGATACAGATGCAGTTTCATCACTGATGGCATTATTTGTGCCCTCAGCATTCCTTATTCCTATGAGTCTGCTCCATATTGACATATTCTCAACTACAACAAATTATTCCGCACTTAAGATTTATTGTATATTCGCATAGTTCTCTTATCGTTGTTCAGGTACAATAACCCAATGTCATTTGCAAAGATAGAATAAATCCCCAATAAGACTTTATGGATGAACAAGAAAGTGATTTATTCTCAACAAATCCAGAAAAGTCTTATTCATCAACGCTTTCCGGTATACTTCACCCTGTATACGTTGCCGCTTCTGGTATGCGTCTTCTCCATGCCGGGCACATTAGAGAGGTAACGGCTGAATGCCGCAAGGCTTTCGGTAACAGCGGTTGCACCTGCCCGATGACGGATATAGTCGTAAATGTCGGTAGCAGTCATCCACATAGCATCGGGATCGTCCGGCAAGGCAGCCTCGAAATAGTTGTGGAAATACATGTCGGCGCTGCTGAGCAAGGCGTAGCGGCGGTTATGCGACATCACGGCCTCGAGGTCCTTGTCGTCGAACCATCGGCGTTCGTTGTTCCGCACGGCTGCCACCGCCTGTGCATAGAGCTGTGTGTAAGGGATGGGACTCTCCATGCGGATAGGCTCGGTGATGTCGACTACAAAGAAACGGCGCGAGCCGGAAGGGTCGGAGAGGATATCGGTAAGGTTGGAGGTGGCGATGAACGACGCCATACGCCTCTCTTGCACAATGCCACGCGCATAGGGACGTTTCAATGAGATGGTCGCAAGTTGCATGGTATTCTTCAGGAATCCTTCCTGAGTCTTTTTAGAAATACTGTTGAACTCATCGATATTTATCAACAGGAATTCGCACATCGACTGCATCACAAGGCGTTGGTTGTCCATCTTCAGACTGTCGATATAGCCCCACCTGAGCTCCGGAGGGAGCAGTTGGCTGCAAAAGGTCGATTTATGCCACCCTTGGGGAGAGACCAGCAAAGGCGCGATGCTGTTGCCATACCGACGGTTGTATCCCATCCACTGCGCGACCATACCGATAAACCATAGCCGGAACCACGCTTTCCATTGGGGTAAATCCGTCCGTACACAGTCGGCTAAGTCGCCGATGTAATCGTGCCCGTCCCATTGACCCATTACCTCCACAATGTAACGGTCGACCGGATCGACCGTGGGGATACGCGACGAGTTGAGATAGGTCATCACCTCTTTGGGAGTGGCCTCTATACCGGCCTCACGTGCATCGAGCGAAAGGGCGTTGATAAATCTCAAGTCGGTCATCCGCCATCCCCAATAGGCTTTCCGCTTATCAAGATATTCTGTGGTACCGCGTATCGAATTGTATCGGAAATCGTACCGTTGATTCAGAAAATCGACAAGCGCTCTCACTTTATTGCTATACCCAGCCGGAGAATCGGAGGCAGTGTAGGAGGGTGGTATAGCGGTGACTGCTATCGGCTCGCTGCCGTCTATCCTCAGGGGTACGACTTGCTCCACCAGCAGCGGCGCCTCATCGGCAGTCAGACGACAACTGGCCATCACCGGCGAAGAGCCGTCGTGAATGCCCGCAGGCACTACCGCTACCTGCAAAAGAGAGGTGTAGAGCGATGAAGCCATTTCGTAGGCTTTCCGGAAGAAATGCTCCATTTCCACCTCGTTGTGGCGCCGTTGTGAATCGGGCAACGTAATCCGCACCAGTATCTTCACGCTTCTCCCGCCGGCACCCACAAAGGCCGCAAGGGTAGAAGGGAGCACTTTGGTCTGTTGCTTTACCTTCTCCAACTTTTCTTCTTCGAAAATGGGGCCGGCCGACAACAATAACAAGTCGCTGTAATCGGATGGATAGAGCTGTCCGTCCTCCGTTTTCTTCAGCCGGACCGTCGGGTAGATTCGATGCAGGCGTTCGTAACCGCGGGGAATGTAGGGGCGATTGAACCTCACATTCGTCCTCAACGTGTGCAAATCGGGGTTATCCACGTTCTTCCTGATTTTCTCGAGGAGTTTATGAAGGGGAGATTCCGATACTTTGTTAGTCGCTTGTTTGGCGTCAACTCTTACCAAGGTGATTTTGGGATTATAGTTCATAAGGTATACGTACTTTTTTATGATTACATGAAACAGGTTTATCAAAACAGAAATACTTCCTTTCCCCGGATATCTGTGAAAGCGTGGCCCTGTGCCATGCTCTGTCTAACGGCTTCAGGACAACCGAAGCGAACAGGGAAGAAGGGCTTGCCGTGTGGAAATACAACGGAGCCGTAGCCACGGCAACCCTCAAACAACGATTGCGACAACCATGAGGCAACCGCCGACACGGCAACAAAGCAACAGCCGCAAGAGCTAAAATAACAGCCACGAATACAGCGAAACAGCAAGCGCGACAACAACAAAACAACAGCGACAATGACACCCCGACAATGTCTGCAAGCTCTAGGAGACAATATATGCAACAACAATGGAAAGACCATTGCGACAGGAGTATGATAACATGTGCAACTACCGTTGCATGCCTATTGCAACAGTTGTTGCAAGCGTATGTTCGCTCTACCCATATTGCTCTACATACTCATCAAACAGGTTGGAGACAGGGTATCCGTACGATACGAAAAGGTTGCGAACCTGTTGCTGTTCCGACTCCGTTATCAAACGTTTACCATTAAGACAGCGATAATAGGTGTCGCGTCCGTGCAAAATGCGGATGACCTGGTGCCTGATAGAAGCGTAGTGCTTCATCCGCACCTCATCGTAGAGATGGGTGGCTCCCTTGGCAAATCGTTTCAACCTGGCTTCGCTGAACATGTCGCAGCCGTCTTCACGAAGCGAGGAGGGATGCACGGCACTGCCATAGTGGCGGTCGTTTCCGAATTGCTCGTATGCCAAATGCCTGACACACTTGGCTGCCCACGGACATCCTTCCAGGAAGCATACGGTAAGATTTCCACTTAATCCGGCGGGGATTTTCTTGTTTTCCATAGTTCACGTAATTACTTTGTTTATCAACAAATATACACTATTTAAATGATACAGCCAAGGGTTATCCCTGAGAAAGCCTTTAAGTCGGGTCTATTTAAGAGATTTAAAATGCTAAATAGTATTAAATAGCGACTATTTTTTCAAGTTATATACAGATAATAGAATAAATCCTTCACAACTATTTATACATAATATATTGATATATAATTATATATAGAATATATGTGAAGGTGAAAGATATTTTTTAAAACATTCACGAGTATCTTGCGCATCTCTAGCATCCGGAACAGAAAAACCAAACAAAAAGAGAGACATCCTATTAGCTGCACGGCGGACGAAACAGAAAAGAAACGAATGAACCCCGAAAAACGTGCAGCGCTTTACTTCTTTTTCTTTATGTATGTCTATCAGACAAAGGAGGAATAAATATTCGATGTGTTTCATGCGACAAAGACAATCTTGCATACGACCGATGACAAGTTTAGAAACCGACTTTTCGGACTGGCCGCTTGCACCCAAGGAAACGAGAATAGAAAACGAGAAAAGAAGCACCTTTGTTACTTCGTATCTGTTCGAAATAGACCATCTTTTAAATAATCTTTTAATTGTTACTTCGAACCGGTATCGCTGATTATAGGCAGGATTTTATTTAGTGATAAGCCATTTGCATGGAATACAGCAATGTATCCGAGAAAGATAAACAGGAAAGTCCGGAATGTAATCGCAAAAGCGTGGCGAAGAGTGTTGCGGTCGATTCGCCACGCTTTATGCTGATATGTTTTCTTTGCCGATGCACTTCACGTTCCATCCTTAACTATGCAGTGCGTTCTGCACTACTTCACCAAGAGTAGGATGTCCGTGAATGATTTGTTTAAACTCCTCTAAGGTAATTCCTTTATTCATCAGCGCACTCACTTCCTGAATCAAATCGGCTGCATGAGCGCCGAACAGGTGACAACCTACAACCCGACCGTCCTCCGAAGAAATGAGTATCTTACAGAATCCGTCCGGCTCGTTCATGGCCAACGCTTTTCCATTGGCCCGGAAGAATGACTTCTTGGCAGTCACCTTCATGCCTTTTTCCTTGCACTGCTCTTCAGTCAGACCCACCATAGCTGCTTCGGGAGAAGTGAATACCGCAGCCGGAATCAAATCGAGGCGGATAGTATCTGCTTTACCCTGAATCCGGTTCAAGGCGCGGAAGCCTTGGAACGTAGCCGCATGGGCCAACATACATTGCCCGTTCACATCGCCAATGGCATATACATGAGGAAGATTTGTCCGCATGTTCTCATCCACCCCAATTCCTTTCGGAGAATAGTCGATACCCACTTCCGAGAGGTTTAGTGCCTGCACATTCGGGGCACGTCCCACAGCTACCAACACCGTATCGGCTTCGCACGTTTTCTGTTCTCCTTTATATTCATAGGTTACCACCAACGCTTCGCCTTGCTTTGTCACAGCGTTTACCTTCGCTTGGTTGACGATTCCGATACCTTTCTTGATTAAGGTCTGTTTCAGACGCTTGGCTATATCCGTATCGAAATTGGGAAGAATCTCCTTGGCATATTCCACCATCGTAACCTGACTGCCCAAGCGATGGAAAATAGAGGCGAACTCCAAACCAATGACTCCTGCTCCAATCACGCACAACCGTGCGGGCACATGGTCGATGTCCAACATCTCTTTGGAAGTCAGCACTCCGGGAAGATCCATTCCCGGTACCGGCAGCATTTTCGTTACCGAACCGGTGGCAATCAGTAGATAATCGGCGGAATAGTCTTCTCCGTTGGCGGTCACTGTATGCGTATCTTTCAACTGCGCTTTGGCGTTGACGTAGGTAATCAGTTTATGCTTCATCAAGGATTCAATGCCCATACCGAGCGTCTCCACCACCTGATTTTTACGCTCTACCACTTTGGCAAAATCAAAGGAGTAGGAGAGGTGTTCAACTCCGTACACCTCCGCCTCCTTGAGCTGTTCCATCACTTCCGCATTCTTGCAGAAGGATTTCGTAGGGATACACCCTTCGTTCAAACAGGTCCCGCCCGGCTTTCTCTCTTCGAATATCGTGACAGAAAGTCCCTGCTTTGCCGCCTGAACAGCCGTTTCGTATCCCCCCGGGCCTGCACCTATAATGATTATGTTTGTGTGCATAGGTTATACCTCTTTAAGTAAGTCTCTATAAGACAAAATAGGGTGTTTGGCTGCCGTCGTCTCATCCAACCTGCGTACAGGCGTTGTATGAGGAGCCGTTCTCACCGATTCCGGATCGTCCTTCGCCTCCTGTGCCACCACTTTCATGATATGAATAAACTCATCCAACGTTTCGATAGATTCCGTTTCCGTGGGTTCAATCATGATAGACTGATGGAACAACAACGGGAAATAGATTGTAGGCGCATGATAGCCGTAATCGAGCAAGCGTTTGGCTATGTCCAACGTAGTCACTCCGGTCGATTTGTCTACCAGCCCATCGAACACGAACTCATGTTTACAGATATCCTCTATCGGCAAATAATAGTCCTCTTTCAACGATTCTTTGATATAATTGGCATTCAGAGTCGCCAACGGTCCTACCATCTTTATGTTTTCCTTTCCCAAAGAGAGGATGTACGTATAGGCGCGCACCATCACGCTGAAATTACCCAAGAAACCGGAAACGCTTCCTAAAGCCTTGTCACCGTTCTCTACATAGAATGTGCCGTCGGCACGCTTCTTTACATGAGGATTCGGCAAGTAATCCACCAAAGCCGAAGCCACGCCGACAGGACCGGAGCCCGGTCCACCTCCTCCGTGAGGTGTAGAAAACGTTTTATGAAGATTTATATGCATAATATCGAAGCCCATGTCGCCCGGACGACATTTTCCCAACAACGGATTCAAATTAGCTCCATCATAATAAAGCAAACCGCCGCAGGCATGTATCAATTCGGCAATCTCAAGGACTTCGGTTTCAAAAAGTCCAAGCGTATTAGGATTTGTCATCATAATGCCAGCAATCGTATCATTCAACAATGGCTTCAAGTCTGCCACATCAATGCGTCCGTTCTCTTTTGATTTCACTTCCACAATCTCCAGTCCGCAGACCGCCGCGCTGGCAGGATTGGTTCCATGAGCACTGTTCGGTACGATTACCTTAGTCCGTTTCAAATCACCTCGCTGAATATGATACTGCCGCATCACCATCAAACCGGTCAACTCTCCATGTGCTCCGGCAAAAGGGTTCAATGTGAATTCCGCCAAACCGGAAATCTCCGCCAACGCATGAGACAGATTATAATAGAGCTCCAATGCCCCTTGCACGGTTTCTTCCGGTTGCAAAGGATGCAATGAGGTAAATGCCGGCAATGCCGCCATCTCTTCATTCAGTTTCGGATTATACTTCATGGTGCAGCTTCCCAACGGATAGAATCCCGTATCTACACCGAAATTCTTATTCGATACATTTGTATAATGACGGACGACATCAAATTCGCTCACTTCCGGTAACATCAGCTCCGCCTCTCTTTTCAATGACGCTGGCAATGTGTCTGTAGAATATTGCTGCAAACGGTTTTCAGGAAGCGTATACCCACGGCGTCCCTCTTTCGAGAGTTCAAATATCAGTTTATCATAGTATTTCATAGTCTACACCTCCTTTATTAAAGCAACTAACCTATCAATCTCTTCTTTTGTCCGTTTCTCCGTAACACTGAACAGCAACACACCGTCCGCTATCTCTATGCCGGCAAAGAATCCATTTTCTTTCCATTTCTCCTGCAAAGTCTTCGGACATAAGGAAGTACGTAGGGCAAACTCTTTTAAGAAGGGTTTGTCGAATGCCGGAGTAAACTTACCCGTAGCTAACAACTGATCATACAGGTAATGGGCACCGCTGTACGATAGTTCATTCACCTCACGCAAGCCTTGCTTACCCATCAACGACATGTAAATGGTGACATACAGGGCCATCAACGATTGATTAGAGCAAATATTACTGTTGGCTTTTTCTCTGCGGATATGCTGTTCGCGCGCCTGCAAGGTAAGTACAAAGGCCCGTTTACCATCCACATCCTTGGTAGCACCTACAATACGTCCCGGAAGTTTACGCACCAACTCTTTCTTACAAGAGAGGTATCCCACATACGGACCGCCAAAGTTCAGCGGCATACCCAAAGTCTGTCCGTCACCGCAAGCGATATCAGCTCCCCATTCGCCGGGTGTCTTCAATACAGCCAACGTGGAAGGGTCGGCGTTCAAGATAAATAAAGCTTTTTGCGCATGGATAGTTTCGGCAAAACCGGTAAAATCTTCAATGATACCGTATTTATTAGGCGATGCGGCAATCACTCCCGCTACATCTCCAGCCATAAGTTTGCACTCCATATCAGCTTTATCCGTACATCCTTCTTTCTCCAATATGGTTTCCAACGCTACACCATGATATTGGGCATACGTTTTTACCACCCGCATGACATTCGGATTCACAGTCTCTGAAATCAGGACTTTATTTCTCTTCTTTACTGATGCCACAGCCATAAACATAGCCTCTGCCGTAGCTGTAGGTCCATCGTACATAGACGCGTTGGTGCATTCCAATCCGGTCAGTTCGGATATCATACTTTGAAATTCGAAGATGTACTGCAAAGTTCCTTGTGATATTTCCGGCTGATAGGGAGTGTATGCAGTAAGGAACTCCGAACGGGATATAAGTTGACTTATTACAGAAGGGGCATAATGATCATAAGCTCCTGCACCCGCAAAAACTGTTAACGGACAGTTCTTCTTCCCTAATTCATCAAAATAGTTTCTTACCTCCAACTCCGACATGCAAGAAGGTAAATTATATTCTTTTTTCCAAATGACACTCTCCGGAATCTCAGCATAAAGCTCATCAAGAGAAGCCACTCCGATTCGTTGTAACATCTGTTCGATATCTGCCTCCGTATGAGGAAAATATTTGTAATTCATAAGAGTATATTTTAAGGTCTTTAAGTCTTCTCCATACAAAGAAGTTTTTGTTTGCTTTACCGAAATACTATTCACACATAGCCTCGTAAGTTTTAGCATCCAGCAAGCTGTCTAACTCAGAAATATCAGTCAACTTCACTTTCATAATCCAGTTACCGAAAGCATCTTGGTTTAACAACTCCGGAGCCTCTTCCAACTTCTCGTTTATCTCAACCACTACGCCTGATACCGGAGAAATCAAATCACTGGCAGCTTTTACGCTCTCTACCGCTCCGAATTCCTCGTCTTTAAACACTTCATCATCCACTTCAGGCATATCGACATATACAATATTACCTAACGCATTCTGTGCATAATCCGTAATACCTACATAAGCATATTCACTTTCTACTTTTACCCATTCATGTGATTCCGCATAGCGTAATCCTTCTACAATTGTACTCATAATTATCTATATTTAAATTAATTACTTTTTATAATTCTTCTGATAAAAACGTTTTTTACATACTGTTCCTTTAAAGATTTTCTTTCGGATACGAATATCCACTTCCGCACCTAATGTAGCATATTGACTATCTATTAAAGCCATGCAGACACTCTTCCCCGTAGAAATAGAATTATAACCGGTAGTTACATAACCAATTTTTACACCTTCTACTTCCACATCATATCCACTACGAGGAATGGCCTTGTCATGCAATTCAATACCCACAATTTTCTGCATCACCCCTTGTTCTTTCTGGCGTTGCATCACTTCCTTGCCTATAAATTCAGACTTGTTCAATTTTACGAACATACTCAGCCCGGCTTCTATAGGAGTTATATCTTCGCTTAATTCATGTCCGTACAGAGGAAGCGCCACTTCAAAACGCAATGTATCCCGACTGCCCAATCCGCAGGGTGCCACCTCTTTCGAACCCACTAATATATCCCACACTTCATTTATGATTTCGGGAGTGGCATATATTTCAAAGCCATCTTCACCAGTATACCCTGTACGGCTTATAAGTATAGTTTGCCCTTTATAAGCAAGTTCCTTAAAAGTATAAAAACCTATATCCGAAATTTTAATATTCAGATATTTCTCTATCAATTCTTCCGCTTTAGGACCTTGTATTGCCACTTCACCATACAATTCTGATTGGTTTTCCAACACAACATCGAATCCCTTGCTGTTTTCCACCATCCAAGCATAATCCTTTGCAATATTAGAAGCATTGATTACTAAAAAATATTCTGTGGACGACTTCTTATATACCAACAGATCATCAACAACTCCACCACTCGGGTAAAGCATCATGCCGTATAATATTTGTCCGGATTCTATTTCACATACATTATTAGTAAAAATATGATTCACGTACTTTTCTGCCTCCGTACCCTTTATGGATACTTCACCCATATGTGAAACATCGAAAATACCCGCAGCATGGCGCACTGCATTATGTTCTTCAATAATTGAAGTATACTCTATCGGCATATCAAAGCCACCAAAAGGACTCATCTTAGCTCCTAGAGCTATATGCTTGTTGTATAAGCATGTCTTTATCAATTCTTCCATAGCATTATAATTTAGTATTCAAATCTTCTTTAAACATAGCTTGTATAAATTCATCCACTGTAAGTTGTAATATAATGTCTTCCATCTGTACTTCTTCCAGTGCTGCCCGCACTGCAGTTTCTTCATAAGGAACATTTTGCAAACGGGCTATCAAAGCTTTATCCAAATCACCTACCGGGAAATAATCTCCCATCATATTCAAATTTTTAATCCTACCGTTTTTTAGTTCAATTCGTATTTCAATCTCTCCGGCTGCTTTGGTTCGTTGTCTTTTAATTAAAGTATAACGAGGATTATTACCATAAATAAATTCATCACTCATATACTCAGTTTCAATCTCTTTTATTTTGTGTACCTGCTCAGGGGTCAACACAATTTCACTATCACACATCTGTTGCTGAATGAAATCTTTGAACTCCTCTATACTAATGGAAAGATATTCCGACAGGTTGGTTACATGCTGACGTACGGATTTCACTCCTTTACTCACTAACTTTTCATTAGATGGAGTAATAGAACGTACCAGGTTTTCCATATCCGTATTAAATAACATTGTACCGTGCACAATACTTTTTCCCGGAAGATGATAAAAAGCATTCCCTGATACCTTCTTACCATGAATATAAATATCATTACGCCCAGAAGGAACTGCTTCTACTCCCAATTTACGTAAGACATGAGCTATCATACGCAAGTATTTATCAAAAGTAAAACGAACATTGAGGTCTTTAGTAATATAAGAAAACATAATATTACTCATATCAGCATATACACATCCGCCACCGCTTTTCCTGCGATACATTTCTATATGGTTTGCCTGACAATAGTTCAAATTCACCTCATTCTCTATTAATTGGTTACGTCCGAAAATAACTGTAGGATTTACCTGCCACATAAAGAAACATTCCGTCTCTTTAATATAACGGGCAACAAACTCTTCCATGGCTAAATAAAAAGAGAGACGTCTGACTTTATTTTCAGGCAATTTTATATATTTCATAGTAAAATAAGGCTTCAACTTAAATTTTGCTTCAAATATATAGAAAGTTTTTTGTATATCCCCTACATTTTGCTAACATTTTGTCTAATAGAAATAGTTATGAAGGATATATCGATGACAATCTGTAATATATTCTATCCTAAACCAAAGAATATTGGAATAAATACACCGCAATACAACAAAATCATATTTAAAAAGAAAAACTTTCAATAGATTTAAGTATTTTCGCAACCAAATACTAAGCCTTATGAAAACAGACATAGAAATAGCCCGCAGCATTGAGCTGAAAAAAATCAAGGAAATTGCGCGAGAGAACCATATTCCCGTAGAGTTAATCGAAAATTACGGACGATATATTGCTAAAGTATCCACCGCTGCTATTGATGAAGAGAAAGTAAAACAAAGTAATTTAATATTAGTGACAGCTATCACCCCAACCAAAGCCGGTATCGGGAAGACAACTGTTTCCATTGGTTTGGCATTAGGACTAAACAAAATAGGAAAACGAGCTATCGTGGCTTTGCGCGAACCTTCACTTGGCCCGTGTTTCGGCATGAAGGGAGGTGCTGCAGGAGGCGGCTATGCCCAAGTGCTTCCTATGGAGAAGATCAATCTTCATTTTACAGGTGACTTCCATGCTATCACTTCCGCACATAATATGATCTCCGCTTTATTAGATAACTATCTTTATCAAAACCATGACAATGGTTTCGGATTAAAAGAGGTGTTGTGGAAACGTGTTTTAGATGTGAATGACCGCTCTTTACGATATATCGTTACGGGACTGGGTCCTAAAACCAATGGAATTACTCAAGAATCAGGCTTTGATATTACTCCGGCATCCGAAATTATGGCTATACTCTGTTTGGCTAAGGACGAAACCGATCTTCGCCGACGTATTGAAAATATTTTGTTGGGTATCACACTTGACAACAAACCTTTTACAGTAAAAGATTTAGGCGTTGCCGGCGCTATCACTGTTTTACTTCGCGACGCACTCCATCCGAACTTGGTACAAACGACAGAGCATACGGCGGCTATCGTACATGGAGGTCCGTTTGCCAACATTGCCCATGGGTGCAATTCAATCTTAGCTACCAAATTGGCAATGACATTCAGCGAATATGCGATAACGGAAGCTGGCTTTGGTGCTGACTTAGGAGCTGAAAAGTTTTATGATATTAAATGTCGTAAATCTGGTTTGCAACCTAAGTTGACAGTAATTGTGGCCACGGCGCAAGGATTAAAGATGCACGGGGGCGTTTCATTAGATAAAATTAAAGAACCAAATTTAGAAGGATTGCGCCAAGGACTGGAGAACTTGAACAAACATGTACGCAATCTGAAGAGTTTCGGACAAACGGTTGTGGTAGCATTCAATAAATTTGCAAACGATACAGATGAGGAAATTCAATGCGTCAGGGAACATTGCGAAAAGAATCTAGGCATCGGTTTCGCTTTGAATAATGCCTTTGCCGAAGGAGGAGAGGGGGCTGTCGAATTAGCCGAACTGGTAGTGAAAACTATTGCAGAAAATCCTTCCCGAACTCTTACTTATGCCTACAATGATGATGACTTAGTAGAAAAGAAAATTTCCAAGATTGCCAGCGGGCTTTACGGAGCAAGCATAATTACTTACAGTGCTACTGCCCGAAAGAAGCTGAAGCTTATTGAAAGTTCGAGCATTCGGCAATTCCCTATCTGCATTGCCAAAACTCAATATTCGTTCTCTACGGATCCTAAAATATACGGCGCTGTGGATAATTTCGAATTTCATGTACAAGATATTGTCATCAATCGCGGAGCTGAAATGCTAGTTATCATTGCCGGAGAAATAATGCGTATGCCAGGACTACCCAAAGAACCTCAGGCTTTACATATCGACGTAGTAAATGGGGTAATTGAAGGACTTTCTTAAAAAACTATCCTTCAACATTATAACCATTAGGCAAGAATAGATAAACTAAAAAACATATCGTTGCAGAGTTAACATTATGTTCGAGTGAAAATTTAAAATAGACCACTTTCCCAACCCTCAAATAGAATCAATGCTAAATGTTTCAGGATATATGAAACATTTAGCATTGATTCTATTGGGGGTACCCTATCACTATAATTACTACCATTAAGCCCGCCACCATATTGCGCTTGCAATCTTTACGATAAATCTCTCTATAACTTACCGTGTTCGAAAAAAGCGATCTTAATGATTTCTCTAAAATCTCAGCAGAACAAGGCGCGAACTTCTACTAAAGTACATATCGTAGTTCTGCTGAGGTTTGCACAAATTTCTACTGCGGAACTTTCGTACTTCTACTGCACTTTTGAGGAAATATGACATATGACACAAACATTCACAAGTAATTTGGGTTAATAAGTCTGCAATCTATCTACTATAAAATCATTTAAGATTATTTACACTGAACTCTGTGTGATACTGAACTCCTTCTTTTTAACTTCAGTTTTATTGGTCATCTAGTCATGCCTATTGAAATATTCTACAAGTGATGTTTTGAACTCGTCTATATTCTTCTATTTATTGATATAAAGTAACTCCGACTTCATTAGTCTAAAAAACTCCTCATTAAATTAAGTTGTAAGTAATTTCCTTCGCATCACCCGCTTTAGGATATTTCTCTACAGATTTACTATAAACCTTAACGAATTTTTATAGAACTGAAGATTTAATTTATTCCGGTTGTAATTCTCCCACTGAAGGAAGTTGCTTCCATCCTTCACCAAATGTATCATACGCATCAGTTACAACGACAAAAGCCCGAGGGTCTACTTCTTTAATCTTTAACTTCACTCCCGTTACCTCTTTATGGCTTACTACCAAAAAGAGCATTTCTTTTTCTGCTCCTGTATATAGTCCACAACTTTTGATGCAAGTAGCCGTACGATCTAAATCTTTTAATATAAAACGATGCAATTCAACCATTTCTTTGTCGCTGATGACAAACAGTAACTTATCGTCCTTAGCACCATTTATCACATAAGCAATCACCCTCGAAATAATAAAAATGGAAATAAGCGAATAGAAAGATAGTAACCAGGACGTCTGAGTAACATCCTCAGCGCTTCCTACACCAAAACCAATTACTATTAATCCAAAACATACTACCGTGGCATCTACTAATAGAATGGCATTTGAAAAACGAATATGGAAATACTTTTGCAAAATCATACCTATTATATCACTGCCGCCTGTAGTAGCCTGATTACGTACCACAATACCACTACCGAGACCAATTATTGTAGCTCCGATAATGCAAGTCAACATTAAATGATTAGTCATATCCATACATCCCCCCAAGAGCAAAGTAGGGTCTAATCGTTGTAGTGCTTCCTGAGTAGGATAAACCAATTTAGATATCACATTCATAATAAGCGGAGTAATTAAAGCTGCTACAATTGTACGCGCTCCTAATTTAGCTCCTAATAATACAACTGAAAGAATAAGTAACGGAACATCGAACATATAGCCAAATGTACCTACCTGTATGGAAGGAAATAAATTATGAAGTACAATACTAGCACCGTACACACCACCAGGCACTATATTATAAGGGTTAATAAAGAAAACGAATCCGCCAGCCAAAATAGTGCAACCTAACAATATATTCCCCCATGAAACCCACCAATTAAGTTTCGTTGCAGGTCTGCATAGTTCTTTTAAAGTCGTGTTCATATCTCTCAAAAAAAAATAATATTTATGCAGCAAATATACAAATGAATATCTTAAGAGCCTCCTTTTTGAGCAACTTTCTTACATAAATGGCAAGATACAGTACAAAACAAGCAAAAGTTTCTGGCACCCCTGAGAACGAAATGCCAAAAACTGATTTCATTCTTCATAAACAGAAGGCCAAAAGTCATTCGTAAACAAACCTATTACATTAGATGAAAGGGATTTACTCTTTCAAATAAATCCCTTTCATCTATTTAATTATAAACTAACTCTGATTTAGATTTAGCAATTAAGCTTCTTCAACTGCCGTTTGAGCTACATTAATATAAATTTAGTATTCAATGATTTACATAAGAAATGTAAGCCAACAAATTTCATATATTGTTATTTAATAGGGGAAATTATCCTTTTCTGTTATCTTGTTGATAATTATACTCTTGCCTGAACTTCTCCCTAAGTGTTTTGGGCGCCATTCCAAAGTGTTTTTTCACGTATTTCCCGAAAAAGGAGATATTCGGGAAATTCAGGTCATTGGCTATTTCCTTAATGGTTTTCGAAGAATGCTTCATTAGATATTCGATATCTTTCAGTACATACTGGTCTATCAGATGAGATGCCGTCTGTTCACCGGTTTCCTTGCAGACAGTAGAAAGGTACTTTGGAGTAACGTGCAGACGTTCGGCATAATAAGATACGTTCCTAGTTTTAGGATAGGACGCTTTCAGTAGCTCTATGAACCTTTTAAAGAGAAACTCTCCTGAAGTGAAAGGACGTGGGATCGTATGTATTACCCGGTTTAGAATATTCTGCATATCATAAATAAAAGCAAGCATCAACGTATCAATGACTTTTTCCTGAACAGTAGAAGGAAGGTGAATTTTGGAACACAACAGGTTGTAATACTGACAAAAAACTGTCACTTCCTCAGGATGCAAAGTACATATAGGATTCTTTTCGAAAAGTATCTTGACATCCCACGTGTTCTCTGCCATCGGCACTATCTTTTGTACATATTCAGGTGACATTCCAATACAATAACTTTTAAAATCAATGCTTAACAAAAAGTTCTCCAAGATGTTGTTGGGCGGGCAAATCAATATATCATTTTTATAACCCACATAAAGCGTCCCGTTGATATTTACGGAAGCCTTCCCTTCCAGGACAAGAACGATCATATAAATTCCTGTCTGGATGGTTTTTGTAGTATCGATATCCCTCAGGTTATCAAGAAAAGCTAGTTTGCCGTTATTATATGTGGCAATGTTTTGAATTTCGGCATCATCAAGATTTGCCTTTTTTGCATTTTCCATAATTCATGACATTCTTGTTTTCATATTTTTTCGATTGCAAAAAAGCAGAATATCTGTAAAAGAGTTGTTATCCATAAGTACAAGAAAATATTCCAAATGTCCTATTAATGTATCACTTTCCCAAACAGAACACTTTTGTGGTTATAAAAATAACCGTTATCCAGATAAAACGGAGTTCTTTTGCATCAAAATCAGAAAATAGAAATCACAAAATGAAAAAGAATTATCTAACAACAGCACTGTTTTTGGTCATTATTTTAGCCGGATGTCAAAGCAACAGAAACAAAACGACGGGCGACCGATCCGTCAAAGTTAAGGTGATGCAGGTCTTAACGGATAAAAGTATATCAAGTGGATATTTTTCTGGTACAGTGGAGGAGGAGAACGGCACCACGCTCAGCTTTTCCGTCACCGGTACAGTGGAAAAAGTGCATTTTCATTTGGGGCAACATGTTGCTAAAGGACAGTTGCTCGCCACACTCGACCCCGCATCCATGCAGAGCAGCTACAATGCCGCCAAAGCCTCACTGGAACAGGCAGAGGATAGCTACCGCCGTATGAAGGAGTTACACGACCGAGGCAGTCTGCCCGAAATACAATGGGTTGAGGTGCAAAGCAAGCTGCGCCAGGCACGCTCTATGGAAGAGATAGCCGGTAAGAGCCTGAAGGATTGTAACCTTTATGCCCCTTTCAGTGGCGTAATATCCGAGAAGTCCGTGGAAGTCGGCCAGAACGTCATGCCGGGACTGGCAGTAGGCAAACTAGTAACAGCGAGGCTGTTGAAAGTGAAGATTGCCGTCCCTGAAACGGAGATTGCTGCCGTAGCCCTCCGGCAGAAAGCGGAAATCAGCGTCCCAGCCCTTGGAGACAAGCGGTTCACAGGCATAGTGGTGGAAAAAGGTATCGTTGCCAACCCGCTCTCACGCTCGTATGACGTAAAGATACGTGTGGAAGACGCTGGTGACGGGTTAATGCCGGGCATGGTAACCGAGGTTACTTTAGAAACTGGTGCCAACACTGCCGAAGCTCCCGCCCGCTGTATCATTCCGGCAAACATCGTACAACTGGACGAAAAGAACAATTATTTTGTATGGGTGGATAAAGACGGAAAAGCAAGCAAACAGATTATCGGCTGCGGCGAGTTCACCGCTAATGGCGTGACGGTACTCTCCGGACTCCAAAGCGGAGCACGAGTAATTGTGGAAGGTCAACAGAAAATCTGCGAAGGAACCGCACTGACTATATTATAATATAAGGAAATTACAACAATGGACAGAATAAAAAAGAAACGCAACGCAGTGGAATGGGCAATGCACTACCGCCAAATCATCATCTTGGTGGTGTGTTGCCTCGTGGGCTTCGGTATGTATAGCTTGCCGGAGATGCGCAAGAATGAGTTTCCCGACTTCACTGTACGACAGGGTATCGTGGTAGCTGTCGCTCCGGGCAACACAGCACAAGAAATGCTAGAACAGGTAACCAAACCGTTGGAAGAATATATCTTCACTTATAAAGAAGTAAAAAAAGCCAAAACGTTCTCGAAGAGTCGCGATGGAATCGTTTATATACAGGTGGAACTGAACGACGAGCTGAACAACAAAGATGAGTTCTGGAGTAAGTTCAAACATGGCGTGAACGATTTCAAGGCACAGCTGCCTTCCAATGTACTCGCTCTGCAAGTGATGGACGACTTCGGCGATACCTCCGCCCTGCTCATCACCATGGAAAGCGAAGACAAGACTTACCGTGAACTGGATGATTATATAGACCTCCTTCAGGACCGCCTACGCCGCATTCCCAGCGTTGGACGTATGAGTGTGAGCGGTATGCAGAAAGAGCAAATCTCTATCTATGTGGACAATAACCGCCTCTCAAAGTATGGTCTGAACGAACAAACGCTTGCCCTCTCGCTAATGCAGAAAGGTTTTATTACCACAGGAGGACGCGTCAAGACGGGTGAATACGTGCAACCGGTCTACATAGCCCATTCGATGAACACACTCTATGACGTTCAACAGCAAATTGTCTATACCGACCAGTCGGGTAATGTTGTCCGCCTGAAAGATATCGCCCGTGTGGTGAAGGAATACCCCGAAACCGACAGCTATATCACTAATAACGGCCGTAAGTGTCTTCTCCTCTCCGTTGAGATGAAGAAGGGACAGAATATCGTGCAGATGGGCGAGGCTATCAACCAGGAAATGTCCGCTTTTCAACGGGAACTGCCCGAAGACGTAAGCATATTCCGCATCACCGACCAGAGTAAGGTGGTAGACGATAGCGTGGAAAACTTCCTGCACGAGTTGATGATAGCCGTTGTCGCGGTTATCATAGTAGTGATGTTGTTGTTGCCCATACGTGTGGCGTTGGTGGCAGCTTCAACCATTCCTATCTCCATCTTTATCTCCTTAGGACTGTTTCATGCGCTTGGCATTGAATTGAATACGGTGACGCTCGCCGCTCTCATCGTCACCCTCGGTATGATTGTGGACAATTCCATCGTCATCATCGATAGCTATTTGGAGAAGTTGGGTGAAGGGACTTCGCGCTGGCATGCCTCCATCGAAAGCACGCTACACTTCTTCAAGTCCATTTTCTCCGCCACATTGGCCATCAGTATCACCTTCTTCCCATTCCTGATGACCACAACGGGCATGATCAAGGATTTCCTGCAAAGTTTCCCGTGGGCCACAACTATCATTTTGGGTGTGTCGCTCATGGTAGCCACACTATTGGTACCCTTCATGCAGTTTTTCTTCATCCGTAAGCCTATGCAGTTGAAAGTAAGGAAGGATGGAAAGAAGCCTTTCTCGTTTCTCGACCTATTGCAACGTTACTATAACTGGCTACTTGACCGCTGCTTTGCTCATCCCAAAGTGACGGTAGGTATCGGTGTGGCATCTGTAGTAGTCGGTATCTACTTGATGAGCAAATTACCCCAGCAACTGATGCCTTACGCCGACCGTAACCAGTTTGCTGTGGAAATCTTCCTTCCAACAGGAACGGATGTGAAGCGTACGGCGGAGGTGGCAGACAGCTTGGAGCATATCCTCCGCCAAGACAAACGGGTGGTCAGTGTGGCTTCCTTTAAAGGTTGTGCCTCACCCCGTTTCCAGAACAGTTATGCCCCGCAAATAGCGGGAACGAACTTTGCCCAGTTTATTGTCAACACCACCGGTGTGGAAGAGACGGTGCAACTACTCAATGAATATGCTCCAAAATATAACGACTATTTCCCGAATGCCCGCATTCGCTTCAAACAGTTAAGCTACAGTGAATCGGTTTATCCAGTCGAGGTGCGTCTCAGCGGCGAAGAACCGGAAGCATTGAAATATGATGCCGAACGTATCAAGGCTCTTTTGCAAACAATACCCGAGCTGGTGTCCGTGCAGACAGATCTGAACGAACCGCTTGCCGCCTCAGATGTGGTGTTGCGTGAGGACGAGGCAACTCGTTTGGGCATCAGTAATCTTGGCGTGGAGTCTACGCTGGCCATGCGCTATGGTTCCGGCATTTCTCTGGCCAATGTTTGGGAGGGCGATTACAGCATTCCAGTGGTATTGAAAAGCGAGAAAGCAGACAGTGCCTTACTCTCCGACCTGAAGGACGAACTGATTCCAGTGATGGGTGGACTCTCCAGCGTTCCCCTCCGGCAGGTAGCTGATGTGGTTCCGGCGTGGAAAGACGGACAGCTTGTACGTCGCAACGGGATTTACACTTTTAGTGTGCAGGCCGATATCCAGCGGGGAGGGAATGCCATGGCTGCTATCAAGCTTGTGCAGCAGAAGCTGGCTGATTTTCCGCTTTCGCCGGGCGTAGCACTGACTTACGGTGGCGACTGGGAAGATAATGAAGAAAAGATGCCTCCGGTCATGGCGGCACTGGCCATCGCTGCAGTCATTATCTTCTTTATCTTGGTATTCCACTTCCACAAAGTGAACATTGCCACGCTGATATTTTCCAGCATGACACTTTGTATCTTCGGTACAGCAGTGGGTATACTGATACAGGGTGTAAACTTCAGCGTAACCTGTGTGATGGGTATTGTCAGTCTGATGGGTATCATCGTTCGTAATGGTATCATCATGATAGACTATGCTGAGGAACTGCGGGCTACGGAACACATGACAACCTCCGATGCCATTTATCATTCCGCTCGTCGGCGTATGCGTCCCATCTTCCTGACTTCGGCTGCCGCCTCCATGGGAGTAATACCGATGATTCTGGGCAAGAGCGGACTGTGGATGCCGATGGGTACGGTAATTTGCTATGGGACACTTATTACTATGGTATTTCTGCTTACCGTGCTTCCTTGCGCTTACCTGCTAATATTCAGAGGTACGTCCAAACAACGTTTGCTGGTAGAGAATTTAGAGAAACAATAAACCATTATTTATAGAACGAATGATATGAAATTCATCAACAACCTATATATATTACTTTTCTTGCTTAGTGGTACAGGTATTTTGCCTGCTGCTGCCCAGCAGGTATATACGCTGGATGATTGTGTCCGCGAAGCACTCGCAAACAACGCCCGTGTCAAGAATGCAAGTAACGACCTTTCTGCCGCACGTCACGGACAACAGGAGGCATTTACCAAATACTTTCCCACGCTCAGCGCATCAGGTGGCGGCTTCATGGCCAACAAGGGGCTTGTAGAGATGGAAATGGAACCGGGGCAGAGCATGTCAATGCTGAAAAACGGTATTGTGGGTGGTGTCACTGCCACCATGCCCCTCTTTACAGGCGGGCAGATTGTGAACGCCAACAAATTGTCAAAAGTGAATGTGGAGGCTACTCGTCTGCAACTCCGCCAATCGGAGAATGAAGTACGGCTCACCACCGAGCAATATTTTTGGCAAATTGTCATGTTAGAGGAAAAGCTGCAAACTCTCTCCATTGTGGAAGAACAGTTGGAAAGCATACGCAAGGATGTGGATGCCTTCGTCAATGCCGGAGTGACCAACCGTAACGACTTGCTACAAGTTAATCTCCGTAAAAATGAGACACGCAGTAACCGTATCTCGGTAGAGAACGCTCTTGCTGTTTCCCGTAACCTGCTGGCACAGTACATCGGTCACCCGAAGGAAAGTGTGAAAATTACCGTCAACCTGACGGATTCCCTGCCCAAACATCCACAAAGACTATATGCACAACCGGAATCTTCGCTTCCGTTAACCAATGAATACAATCTTTTGCGACAGAATGTGAAAGCGGCAAACCTGCAATACAAGATATCCGTCGGCAAGAATCTGCCGAGCGTTGCCATCGGCGGTGGCTACATGTACGATAACCTGATGGATAAGGCCCATCCCTTCTGGATAGGTTTTGCAACGGTCAGCGTACCGTTGTCCGACTGGTGGAGTGGTTCGCACAATATGAAGAAACAGAAACTTTCAGTACGCAATGCCGAGAATCAATTTACAGACCAAAGTCAGCTTCTCCTTATTCGCATGAAAAACACATGGAACAGCCTGACCGACGCCTACAAGCAAGTGGAGATAGCCATCGAGTCCATTAATCAGGCATCGGAAAACTTACGCTTGCAAACAGACTATTACCGTGCCGGAACCTGTACCATGAGCGACCTGCTTGAGGCACAGATGCTCTTCCAGCAGAGCCGAGATAAATATGTGGAGTCCTATGCGCAGTACGAAGTTAAGAAACGGGAATATTTGCAAGCTACAGGCAGATAATTTATATCATAATCAATAAAACGAAATGTCATGTTACCCAATGAAGAAGAAATCAAACAAGACAGTGAACAGGTTATTCAGATGATCCGCCTTCATCCTAATTGCAAGTTTTCCGAGTTGCAATCCTTATGCGGACTGAAAAATACTAGTCTCTGCATGGCACTTATTCATTTGTTGCGACACAACCGTATCCGGCAAGAATGGAGTAAGGATGGAATTTATTATTGTATAGCGTAACAAACTAAATAGACAGAAGTTATGGACAAAAATGAAATCGGTTTAAACGCAGGTGCTATATGGCGTCTGTTGAACGATCAGAGGAAATGGAGTTACCGGGAGTTGAAAGAGGCCTCTAAACTTCCCGATCGTGAATTGAATGCCGCAATAGGTTGGCTGGCGAGGGAAAACAAAATAGAGATAGAGCAAGATGCAAATGCCGACCATGAATTGTTCTATTTACAATTCAATGTGTATTTCTAAATGAAATCTTCTTTTAACACTCTCTATATTCTTCTCCCCATGAAGCTACTGTGTCTGTGAAATGGGGAGATTTAATATACCACTTTCTGAAAATAGATTAGGCTGTAACGCCTGGTAAACACAGGGAATTACAGCCTAATAAAGTTATTTCTTTATGCTTCTTCAACTGCTGCCTGGGCCGCTGCTAAACGAGCTATCGGAACTCGGAACGGAGAACAAGATACGTAATTTAAGCCTACTCTATGACAGAATTTTACAGAAGATGGTTCGCCTCCATGTTCGCCACAAATACCACACTTCAAATCCGGACGAACAGACCGACCTTTTTGAACAGCCATTTGGATTAACTGTCCTACACCATTTTGATCGAGAACTTGGAATGGATCGACTTTTAATATCTTCTTTTCCAGATAAATGGGTAAGAAAGAAGCAATATCGTCACGTGAATATCCAAATGTCATCTGAGTTAAATCATTTGTACCGAATGAAAAGAACTCTGCCTTCGAGGCAATACGATTGGCCGTAAGAGCTGCACGCGGAATTTCAATCATTGTACCTACTTTATATTCAATACTATCACCTGCTTCGGCAAATAATTTAGCAGCTTCAGCACGAATAATCTTTTCTTGAGCTTCAAATTCATATAATATACCAGTTAACGGCACCATGATTTCAGGGAAAGTCTCTATACCTTCTTTCTTTAAATCTAAAGCTGCCCCTAAAATAGCACGAGTTTGCATTTGAGTAATTTCCGGATAAGTATTTCCCAAACGACATCCACGATGACCTAACATAGGATTTTGTTCTTTCAAGGCTTCAACACGTTTCTGAATATAACTCAAACTTACATTCATTGCTTCCGCCATTTCACGTTGTCCTTTTTCATCATGGGGAACAAATTCATGCAATGGAGGATCAAGCAAACGTACCGTTACAGGGAATCCCGCCATAGCCTTAAAAATACCTTGAAAATCTGCTTTCTGATAAGGGAGTATCTTTTCCAAAGCTTTACGACGTCCGTCAGCAGTTTCAGAAAGAATCATTTCACGCATCGCTTTAATTTTTTCACCTTCAAAAAACATGTGCTCCGTACGGCAAAGACCAATACCTACAGCTCCAAAATTACGAGCCACTTGTGCATCATGAGGTGTATCCGCATTTGTACGTACTTTCAAACGAGTATATTTATCACAAAGCTTCATTAATTCAGCGAAATCACCTGAGACTTCGGCAGCTATCGTATTTACCTGTCCCTGGAAAACTTGTCCGGTCGTACCGTTCAAAGAAATGAAATCACCTTCTTTTAAAGTTATGCCATCCACTTCTACCGTACGATCTTTATAATTGATATTCAATGTTCCGGCACCGGATACACAGCACTTACCCATACCACGAGCAACCACTGCTGCATGAGAAGTCATACCGCCACGAGCTGTAAGAATACCTTCGGCAACCTGCATTCCAGCCAAATCTTCAGGAGAAGTTTCGATACGGACCATTATTACTTTATGCCCATCTTCAGCCCATTTAGCAGCATCATCCGCAAAAAATACAATACGTCCGCAAGCAGCACCAGGAGAGGCTGGAAGACCCTTTGCAATAATTTTAGCTCTCTGCAATGCCTCTTTATCAAATACAGGATGTAAAAGTTCATCCAATTTATTAGGTTCTACACGAAGAAGGGCTGTTTTTTCATCAATCATGCCCTGACGTAACAAATCCATAGCTATTTTCACCATTGCAGCCCCTGTACGTTTTCCGTTACGAGTCTGTAAGAACCATAATTTGCCTTCTTGCACAGTAAATTCCATATCTTGCATATCGCGATAATGATTCTCTAGTTTTGTTTGAATAGCATCTAATTCCTTAAAAATTTTGGGCATTGCTTCTTCCATTGAAGGATATTTTGCTATCCGGGTAGCTTCATCGACTCCAGCTAATGCAGCCCAACGCTTCGAGCCTTCCATGGTAATTTGCTGAGGAGTGCGAATTCCGGCTACAACATCTTCACCTTGCGCATTAATTAAATACTCTCCATTAAAGATGTCTTCTCCAGTTGCCGCATCACGCGAAAAACACACTCCCGTAGCCGAAGTCTCACCCATATTACCAAAAACCATTGCTTGTACGGAAACTGCCGTTCCCCATTCAGCCGGAATACCTTCCATTTTACGATAAAGAATAGCGCGCTCATTCATCCATGAATCAAACACAGCGCATATAGCTCCCCAAAGTTGATCATAAGAATTAGTCGGGAAATCCTTACCTGTTTGGGCTTTCACCGCCGCTTTAAATTTTGTAACCAGTTGTTTTAAATCATCTACTTCCAACTCATTATCCAATTTCACTCCCTTGGTCGCTTTCACTTCTTCAATAATAGCTTCAAACGGATCGATATCTTCCTTGTTAGTAGGTTTCATGCCTAATACTACATCGCCATACATTTGTACAAAACGACGATATGAATCCCACGCAAAACGGGCATTACCAGTTTTACGGGTCAGACCTTCCACCACTTCATCATTTAAACCTAAATTTAAAATAGTATCCATCATACCCGGCATGGATGCCCGCGCACCAGAACGAACCGATACTAAAAGTGGATTCTCTACATCACCAAATTTAGATTTCATCAAAGTTTCAATATGCTTTACCGCATTCTCCACTTCCAATCTTAGCAATTCTACTACTTTGTCTTTGCCTACCGCATAATATTCATTGCATACGTCTGTGGTGATAGTAAACCCAGGAGGAACCGGTACACCTATTAGATTCATCTCTGCTAAATTTGCGCCTTTCCCTCCAAGCAAATTACGCATATCCGCTCTTCCTTCCGCCTGTCCATTACCGAAAGTGTAAACTCTTTTTTCGCTCATAATATTATATTTAAGTATCAACTTGAAATTTTTCTATCGCAAAACTATACATATTTTATAAATATCAAAAACATTCTGTCAAAAAAATGCTACTTATACATAGCAAATCCGATATATTTCTTTTTATAATGAGGTTTTCACTGAAAATTTCTATCTTTGCGAAATAATTTATTAGATTGACTAAGAATGTCGAGAAAGAAAAAAGAACTTCCAATATTAGAGAAGGTTACTATTACAGATGTTGCTGCCGAAGGAAAAGCTTTGGCAAGAGTAAATGATTTAGTAGTATTTGTACCATATGTGGTTCCAGGGGATGTAGTGGATTTACAAGTAAAACGTAAAAAGAACCATTATGCAGAAGCGGTGGCTGTGAAGTTTCACGAATACTCCCCTAAAAGGGCTGTCCCCTTTTGCCAACATTATGGGGTATGTGGCGGATGCAAATGGCAATGCCTACCTTATGAAGAACAGATTCAATATAAACAACAACAAGTAGTTGACAATTTAATCCGTATTGGAAAAATAGAGTTGCCCGAAATTTCTCCGATTCTTGGTTCTGCTAAAACGCAATTCTATCGCAACAAACTTGAATTTACGTTTTCGAACAAGCGTTGGCTCACTGAAGAAGAGATAAAAGAGAACGTGATATATGAACAAATGAATGCGGTCGGTTTCCATATACCTAATGCTTTTGACAAAGTGCTGGCTATTGAGAAATGCTGGCTGCAAGATGATATATCAAATCAAATACGCAATGCCATACGCGACTATGCATATGCTCACAATTATTCATTTTTCAATTTGCGTACACAGGAGGGAATGCTTCGAAATTTAATGATACGTACGTCTACTACCAACCAGTTAATGGTTCTTTTACAATGCAAAATAACAGAAGAAGAGGAAATGTTGTTACTTAAAAAGCTTCTACAATATATTGATAACAAATTTCCACAAATTACCTCTTTGTTGTATGTTATAAATAACAAATGCAACGACACCATTACTGATTTGGAAGTACATATATTTAAAGGTAATGATCATATTTTCGAAGAAATGGAAGGGCTGCGTTTTAAAATAGGAGCGAAGTCTTTTTACCAAACAAACAGTGAACAAGCTTATAACTTATATAAGGTTGCCCGTACCTTTGCCAAACTAACTGGCAACGAACTGGTCTATGACCTTTACACAGGAACAGGAACCATTGCAAACTTTGTATCTCGCCAAGCTAAGAAAGTTATCGGTATTGAATATGTTCCGGAAGCTATTGAAGATGCAAAAATCAATTCGGCTATCAATCACATTAATAATACTTTATTCTATGCCGGAGATATGAAAGATATTCTTACCCAAGAATTTATAAATGAGCATGGTCATCCGGATGTAATCATTACGGATCCGCCCCGTGCAGGTATGCATAATGACGTGATTAATAGTATTTTATTTGCAGAACCTAAACGTATTGTTTATGTCAGTTGCAATCCTGCTACGCAAGCACGAGATTTACAACTTTTAGATGGGAAATATAAGGTAAGAGCTGTACAACCGGTGGATATGTTTCCCCATACACATCACGTAGAAAATGTAGTATTACTTGAAAAAAGATTTTAAATTATGAACAGAACAAATAAAAAAACTCCGCGGGTTCCGCGGTCCGCACCTAAATATACGACTTTTATTGTGAAGAAGCCTTCTGAACTTATGCCCTTTTTAATGGAAAAAATGGCAGGAATAAGTCGGACAAAAGTAAAAACATTATTGACACATCGAACTGTATTCGTTGATCAGAAGATTACCACTCAATATAATTTTATGCTACAACCAGGCATGAAAGTACAAATTAGTAACGACAAAGGGCAAAAGGAATTTCGCAGTTCATTACTGAAAATTATATATGAAGATGCCTATATCATTGTTATAGACAAACGGGAAGGCTTACTTTCTATTGCTACTGAACGTCAAAAAGAACGTACTGCCTATTCTATTCTGACAGAATATGTACAACGCTCAGCACGTCAACACCGTATATTTATTGTTCATCGCTTGGATAAAGATACTTCAGGATTAATGGTTTTTGCTAAAGATGAAAAAACTAAAAGGACACTTCAAGATAACTGGGAACAAATTGTAACCGATCGCCGTTATGTTGCCGTACTATCGGGAGAAATAGAAAAAGATACCGGCACTGTAACTTCTTGGCTCAGAGATAATAAGGTTTTTATTACTTATTCTAGTATGAGTAATAACGGAGGAGACAAAGCCATTACTCATTATAAAACAATCAAAAAGCAAAATGGATATTCTTTAGTAGAATTGCAATTGGAAACCGGAAGAAAAAACCAAATTCGGGTTCACATGCAAGATTTACAACATCCAGTAGTAGGAGATATAAAATATGGAAACGGTGATGACCCTATCGGACGTTTAGGACTACACGCCTTTAAACTCCATTTCTATCATCCGGTTACGAAAGAGCTTCTGAAATTTGAAATACCATATCCAGCTTCATTCAAGAAACTGTTTATAAAAGAAAAGGAAGAAAATTTATAAAAGAAATTTTTCTACCACTTGAGCAATACCGTCTTCGTCATTTGAAGCAGTTATAAAGTCGGCACTTTCCCGTACTTCCGGTTGGGCATTAGCCATTGCAACGCCCATACCGGCTAACTTAATCATTGAAATATCATTAAATCCATCTCCACAAGCAATCATTTCATCAGCAGATGAACCTATTTCACGTAACAACACTTCAAGGGAAGCCGCCTTATCTATTCCTTTAGGAACTAATTCTAAGAAATAGGGTTCCGAACGATAAACGCCCATGCGTCCCTTCAACTGATCAAACATTTCTTTCTCCAAAACAATTAACCGATTAGGCTCCCCAACAATCATACATTTAGTGATAGGAAAAGTGATAGCTGAAAGAAAATGCTCCACAGGTTTAATCTTCATAACATTCAGTAGAGCCTCTTTCAAAACATATTTATCATTGGGTAGCTCCGTTATAACAAATTCCTTATGATAAGTAACTATAGCAAAATCATTCTTCTTTGCGCACCAATACAAATAAGGAATTAAAACCGGGTCTAGTATATTTTCATATATAATCTCCTTAGTTTGCCAGTTTATTATTTCTCCACCATTATAGGATAAAATATAACCTCCGTATTCTCCCAAACAAAGTTTATCGGCCATAGGAGCTACACCATAAGTAGGTCGTCCAGATGCTAATACAATTTTCACTCCTCGCTTCTGAACCCTAAGTAAAGCTTCAACAGTACGAGAAGTTACTTCTTTTTTGCTATTGGTTAATGTCCCGTCTAAATCCAATACCAGCACTCTAAATCCCATATTTGTGTATCTCCTAAAATTATTATACAAACACTATTCTACTTCTCTGTAGCACGCAATATTAAAGAGGTTGCACCAATTGTAATAACAGCACCATCTTCAATACAAACCCGATCCCTATCACCCAATATCTCATTCATTAAAAAAGTTCCGGTTACACTTGGATTATCCCGAAGAGTATAAATGATCTTACCTTGTTTATCTCGTTTTACATTAATAATACAATGTCTTCGATCCATACTCATATCCGATGTTTCAATAGGGGCGTCAATATCCGTACCTTTACAACGACGTCCTATCACATTATCTCCTTCGTGTAAGGAGAGTATTTGTTTAAAACCAAATACATTTTCAACAACAATTAAACAGCCTAATGTATTTTGTTTAACTAATTCTTCCGGATTTTCTTCTTTTTGTGTCGCACGCAATTTTGACTTACCAATACGAATAGAAAACTGTTTTTTACAATGCTCACAAACAAATACTAATGATTGTCCCTCTACATATTTTGTTTCATCAAATGTCATGTAATGATCACACTTAGGACAAAGGACTCGCTTCATACTACTTTTTTTATTACGAAAGTTATTTATCGCGTGAAGTTAAAATCCACGCATTTTGGAATAATTCGGTTTCACGCAAACGTACCCATTCAGCATCTGCAGATTTCCGATCTGTAAAGGAAGATATAGCTATGCGGACCCGTCCGTCACCTTTTATCATGGTTCCGCCTGGATATCCTCTATCTGCAAAAAATTGAATCGACTTCTCAGCATCAGTCACATTAGTTACGCTTGCAACAATAATATGATAACGCACTTGTTTAATTAATTTCTCCCTAGAAGCGTTATTTGAAATATTAGTCTCGATAAGTTTTTTCTTCTTTATTACAGGTTTCTCTATAACATTTGAACATATTTTATCCGTTTTTTCTTCTTTTTCTGAAAAGACTTCACCCGAAGAGATTGGAATCTTTATCATATTCTTTTCAGACATACTCATTGGCTCCTTCTTTTCCGGTTCTTTTATAACTGACTTTTTCTTTAGAGTTTGATCTTTAAATGCTAATACAGCCTCTTGTATCCTCTTCGAATCTGCAACCTTTATCAAAGATGTTGCAACCGATTGAGAACGAATATGACTAAATAATCCAGCATCGCCCAATGACGCATAGTTCTCAGGATCCACATACGTATTATCTACAGGAGTGGAAAGAAAGAAAAAGAATAAAATAGCAGCAGCAATAGCAACGGTATTCTTCAACCACGTTCTATTTATACGGATTATTAATGTATTGTATTTCTGATTATTACCCATAGCTTCCTCTACAGGATATTTAATCAAAGCCGGCATTTCTTTTGACAACTCAAACATCTCAAAAGAGCTGAACCCATACAGAGAAGGAGTGAAGACACCATCTTCATTAGGGCAAAAGTCAATAGTATTTTCTATATTTAAAATAAGCTTGCCCACACCATATATTTCTACTTCTCCTTTTTCTGAAAGTTGTTCTCGGAGTTTCAGCACCACATCATCTACTAATCTGCAAGCTTCGGGATAATTCATGTCATAAACCTGCATGTAGGATTGAATCAGAAGACCATCATTCAAATTTAATTGCGGATTAAACCCAACAGTTCTACAAGGAGGCAAAAAAATATTTTCCTCTTTTATCCTGCGGGCCGGTATATACTGAACAATAAAACCTCCGAAACCCGGAATAATCACACAATCGTTCTCCAACAGGAGATTTTCAATATGTTTGGCTAATTCGATAATCATGATGCAAATATAATCTTTTAATCAGAATCTTTATCTATCTTTCCAAAAGAATTTATAAACAAATTAGAAGTTTGCAGAAATTTTATTGTTACCTTTGCAGGCGTAAAACAGAAAAAAACAATGAACTATATTCCTACAAAAATAAAAAAAGTCTGGATTATAGGACTAAAAGTATTCAAGGATGCCAGAGGTTATTTTTTTGAAGTTTTCAAGAAAAAACATATCAGATCCGTGCAATTTATACAAAATAACGAATCCAAATCTTTGAAAGGTTTACATTATCAAAAACAAAAATACAGCCAAGCAAAACTTGTACGAAGTATTCAAGGTCAGCGTAGGGTGTTGGATATTGCCATAAATCTACATCATTTATTTTCCACATTTAAGCAGCATGTCGCAGTAAAACTCAACGAAGAAAAAGAAAATAGGAGACATTTTTTTATTCCAGAAGACTTTACACTTAGCTTTCTCATACTAATGGATAATTCTTATACTCTGCAATCAGAATCTTCTATTTTATTGAATGATCCGACTCTAAATATACCATGGTTAATAAAAAGAACTGATAATTATGTCGGACAAATATAAAACTGCGACATATTCTAGAAATACCGAATTATTTGAATAAACAAGTCATCATGAAACTCATATTCTTATCACTCAGCCTAGCTATATTATTGTTGACAGCCTGCCACCAACAAAAAATAATAAACATAACTCGTACAGAAGATAGCATCGCAAAAAAATTATTGCAAGGAATTTGGTTGGATGATGAAAGTGAAAGCGTACAGTTTCGAATAAAAGGTGATACAATTTATCATCTCAATGTATCATACGTCCCTTTATATTTCAAAGTGATTAATGACACTCTCATTATATATGGAACGAACGATTCGACATTTTACAGAATAGACAAACAAAGTGAAAATGAGTTCTGGTTTCATTCCTTATCAGACGAAGTAATAAAATTGCATAAATCTGAAAATGAATTAGACTCTTTAGCTTTCAATAACAATAGCAGTCAAGACCTTCCAGCGTATGATCAAGTTATCAAAAAAGATTCAGTAATAATGTACGGTGGAAAAAGATATAGAGGCTATGTATACATTAATCCGTCAAAAATGAAGGTTACAAAAACAACTTACACAGAAACCGGAATGAGTGTCGAAAACATCTATTATGATAATATTATTCATATTTGCATTTACGAAGGACGAAAATGCTTATATGCAAAAGATTTCACCAAAAAAGATTTCGAAGAATTGATTCCTGCAGATTTCCTTAAACAAGCAATCTTATCAAATATGGATTTCGCAAAAATTGATGTAGCCGGATTTATATATCAAGCTACTTTATGTATTCCCGAAGAGGCAAGTTGTTACAACATTGATATCACGATTTCTCATGACGGGAAGCTTTCTTTGAAAAATTCCGTTTACCCTTAAAAGAATATTTTTTTCCCGATTTACGTCCTCCTGTTCTTTCAGATTTTGGTTGGTAAGTCGGTGCTTCACCCAAATCCTCCGGTACAGGAATTTTATAAATATCTTTTTTCAAGAAGCTCTCTATTTGTTTAAACTTGTATTGTTCTTTTTCACTAACAAAGGTAATCGCACATCCATCATGATTTGCCCGTGCCGTACGGCCGATACGATGCACATAATCTTCACTATCATGAGGAACATCATAGTTTATGACTAAACGAATATCATCAATATCAATGCCACGAGCCACTATATCAGTCGCTACCAGTAAATTAATACGCCCATTTTTAAATTCGTGCATGATATGGTCTCGTTGCTTTTGATCCAAATCAGAATGCATTTCACCAACATTCAACTTTAAACGTTGCAAAGCTTTCGTCACTTCTTTCACTTTCATTTTAGAAGACGCAAAAATAATCACACGTTCTGGAGAGTTTTCTTTAAACAGCGCTTGGATAATTCCCAACTTTTGTTGTTCATAACAAACATAAGCTGTCTGGATAATTTTTTCAGCAGGTTTAGATACAGCTAATTTCACTTCCACCGGATCACAAAGAATGGTTTTAGCTAATTGCTGAATCTTAGCAGGCATTGTAGCAGAAAACATAATCGTCTGACGCTCTTTAGGCAAAAATTTCACAATCTGCATAATATCATCATAGAATCCCATATCCAACATTCGGTCCGCCTCATCCAAAATAAAAAAAGAAACATGAGAAAGGTCAACATTACCCAAATTGATATGACTTATCAAACGTCCCGGTGTAGCAATTACAACATCGGCCCCCAAAGCCAATCCTTTTTTTTCCTGTTCGTAACGGATTCCATCATTACCTCCATATATGGCAACACTCGAAACCGGCATAAAATAAGAAAAGCCTTCCATCTGTTGATCGATCTGTTGAGCTAATTCACGGGTAGGGGACATCACCACACAATTTATCGCATTCTCCAAATATTTACCTGTACTTAACTGATTAAGTATGGGAAGAAGATATGCGGCTGTCTTACCAGTTCCTGTCTGAGCCACTCCAATCAAATCCTTTCCTTCTAATATAATGGGTATGGTATGTTCCTGCACAGGCGTGCATTCCTGAAAATTCATTGCATCCAATGCGTCCAACACACTCTTCTCCAAATCTAACTCTGCAAACTTCATTTTATCTTATTTTATTTTTTATCTTAACCTATAATCTACCGCGTTCTTCTAGATATGAATCTTTGAAACCTAAAAAATAGAGCACACCATCCAAGCCTATCGTATTGATTGCTTGTTTAGCGTTTTCAACTACTTTCGGTTTAGCATGAAAAGCTATGCCTAAACCAGCCAATGTCAGCATCGGAAGATCATTTGCTCCATCCCCTACAGCTATAGTTTGCTTTATATCCACCTTTTCCACTTGAGCTATCAAACGTAATAATTCTGCTTTTCGTTTTCCATCAACAACTTCTCCCAAATATCGGCCTGTCAATTTACCATCTACTATTTCCAATTCATTTGCATATACATAATCAATACCGAACTTTTCTTTCAAATAGTTACCAAAATAAGTAAATCCTCCAGATAAAATAGCAATCTTATAACCATAACGTTTTAACACAAACATTAATCGTTCCACACCCTCAGTAATAGGTAAATTCTCAGCAATCTCTCTCATCACAGATTCATCCAAACCTTTCAACAACGCAACCCTTCGTGTAAAACTTTCAATAAAGTCTATTTCACCTCGCATGGCTTGTTCGGTGATAACTCTTACCTGGGCACCCACTCCGGCACGTTCTGCCAATTCATCAATCACTTCGGTCTTAATAAGCGTAGAATCCATATCAAAACAAATCAGACGACGCATCCTACGGAACATATCATCCAATTGAAATGAAAAATCCATCTCTAACTCACGCGAAAGCTTCATCAAATCCTCCTGCATTTTAGCACGGTCTTTAGGGGTACCTCTGACAGAAAATTCAATACAAGCACGAATATTTGCTTTTTCTTCTTTCAACGGAATTCGTCCCGTTAACCGTTTTATCGCATCAATATTCAACCCTTGATCTGCTAATATACTCGTAACTGCAGATATTTGGCGTGCAGTTAACTTACGGCCCAACAATGTCAGAATATATCGATTTTTACCCTGCATGCTAACCCATGTTTCATACTCAGCCACCGAAATAGGATAAAAACGAATATTTATACCTAAATCAGAAGCTTTAAAAAGAAGGTCTTTCATCACTAACCCTGATTTACTTTCATCCGTTTTAAAAAGAATTCCTAAAGATAAAGTATTATGGATATCCGCCTGGCCTATATCTAAAATTGTCACGTCATACCGAGATAAAATATCTGTTATAGAAGCTGTCAATCCCGGACGATCGATACCTGTTATACGAATTAATATTAGTTCTGTATTTTCCTCATTCATATAAAAACACATAATTTATATCGTTTACAAAGGTAGTAAAAAAGGACTTCTTTTTTATATATTCTTCAATGAAATGGGTAATTTTATGCTAAAGAACATAAATTTAGATGATTTTATTTGGTTAGTAAAGAGAAAAGTATGTACCTTTGCCACAGATTTCTAAAGTTAAAAGCTTTCATTATCAGGCCATAAGTCTAATAATAAGCGATAAATAATGTTCCGAGGAGAAATCACTGCCACAAGGCCGTCTCGGATAGTATGAACCAAAACCGAATTACATGAAGTATGTAAAGTGGATTTTTGTTGTATTATTATTTTGTTCTTTGACATCATTTGTAGAAAAAGACGTAGCCACCATAGGGCTTAACGTAGGAAATTCCGCTCCGAATTTTTTCATAAGAAGTTTCGACGGAAAATTATCAAAAGAACTGAACGAACTAAAAGGGAACTATGTTCTTCTTAGTTTTTGGGCTAGCTATGACGCACCCTCAAGAGTACAAAATGCATTATTAAACAATGCACTGAAGAAAACCAGTCATTCTGTAAAAATGGTTTCTGTCTCATTTGATGAATACATATCCATATTTAATGAAAGTATTAAAAAGGATGAGATTGACACTCCTAATTGTTTTGTGGAGACCTCTGGCGAAGCTTCCGGAATTTACAAGAAATACCGTTTAAACAAAGGCTTCAAAAACTTCTTGCTAAATGAAAAGGGCGTTATTATCGCCAAAAACATTACAGCAAACCAGCTTTCTCAATATATCTATTAATTGGAGAAAGCTTTCCTCTTACAAAAAAATAATACAACAAAAAATAGCAAAACTGGAGAAAGACTCAAAAGCTTTTCTCCTGTTTTTTTGCTTTTATCTACAATTGATTCATTTAAACTCTTCAGGGATATTCATAGAATAAATAAATTAATACAACTAATTTATTAATAACCAGTTATTATCTCTGTATCTTCAAGAATTCCTCTATATTTTGTGTTTGGTGACCAAAACGGAAAAATCCAAATAAAACGCTATTATTCCCCAAATGAAACTAAAAGCCCCGTACCCGCATGTTAAAAAGACATGTTGAGCATTAACCAATCGCATGAAATGAGTTAAACAATATCATTTCGGTGCTTTTCTATATAGATATACTGCTATAAATGCATATAAAATATTCGGAATCCATACAGCTATCATCGGAGGCATATTTGCATTAACGGCGAATGTGGCCGAAACGGTTTGAAACAATATATAAGAGAAACTAAGTGCCAAACCTATTCCCAAATGTAATCCCATGCCGCCTTTCACTTTACGAGAAGACAAAGCCAATCCAATAGTAGTCAGAATAAAAGAAGCGAACGACATAGCTATTCGTTTATGATATTCAATCTCAAACTCTTTTGTATTGGCAAAACCTCGTTGCTTTTGTCGGTTTACATAAGCTTTCAATTCTGGACTTGTCATAGTTTCCTGCTGTCCCTTTGAAATAAGAAAATCTTGAGGCTGCATGGCTATAATCGTATCCATCTGCGTTCCTTTTGTAATAACCTCACGTTTTCCCTTCAATTCACGAATCATATAATCCCGTATTTTCCACTGATATTTATTTTCCGCCAAAGAGTCATATACAATACTACGAGCTGTTAAATGAGATACCATCTTCTTATTTTCGAATTTATCCAATGAGAAACGATAACCAGTCTTATTATAATTCTCATACCGATCAATATAAGCAATCACTCCTTCGGCGACTTCCATTTGTACATTACTTACATATTCAGCCTTTTTCTTTTTCTTGTATCGATTTTCAAAGTCCAAACGTGTTTCACTGCCTTTCGGTATCACATACGCACCCAATATATAAGTAAGAATCGCAATAAAAGCTGCGGAAATCATGTAAGGACGCATCAATCGTTTGAAACTCATCCCCGTAGAGAACATGGCAATAATCTCTGAATTCTCTGCTAACTTAGAAGTAAAGAAAATAACAGCAATGAATACAAACAACGGACTAAACAAATTCGAAAAATAGGGGATAAAATTCAAATAATAATCAAATATAATAGCACTAATCGGTGCATTATTATTCATGAATTTATCCAGATTTTCATTTATATCAAAGACCACCGCTATAGAAATAATCAATGCGATAGCAAAAAAGTATGTACCAAGAAATTTGACTATAATGTAACGGTCGAGCCGTTTTATTAATTTCTCCTTCAATATTTCAGTTAATCTCTTTTTCATTTTATCCGATTATAGTCTTGTCGAAACTCGTTTCACCATCATGGATTTCCATGTAGAGAAATCACCAGCAATAATGTGTTTGCGTGCCTCCCTGACCAGCCAAAGATAAAAGGCTAGATTGTGAATAGAGGCAATCTGCATGGCAAGGAGCTCTTGCGCATGGAAAAGATGCCGCAAATATGCTCGGGAATACATCGTATCTACATAAGACGCTCCGTCCGCCTCTATAGGAGAATAGTCGTCCTCCCATTTCTTATTGCGCATATTCATAATACCATTTTTGGTAAAGAGCATTCCGTTACGCCCGTTACGAGTAGGCATTACACAATCGAACATATCTACTCCACGCTCAATACCTTCCAATATATTGACCGGAGTACCAACTCCCATCAAATAGCGAGGCTTATCTTTAGGCAATATTTCGTTAACAACCTCTATCATTTCATACATTTGTTCAGTAGGTTCTCCTACAGCCAAGCCACCAATAGCATTTCCGTCACACTCTTTTGAAGCGACAAACTCTGCCGATTGTTTGCGTAAATCAGAATAAACGCATCCTTGCACAATAGGGAATAATGACTGATGATAACCATATTTAGGCTCCGTCTCGTTAAAACGTCTTATACAGCGATCCAACCAACGATGAGTCAATCCTAATGATTTTTTTGCATACTCATAATCCGAGGTACCAGGAGGACATTCATCAAAAGCCATCATGATATCCGCACCAATAGTACGCTCAATATCCATTACTTTTTCGGGAGTGAAGATATGCTTGGAGCCATCGATATGCGAACGGAATTCAGCACCTTCTTCACGCAATTTACGAATTTTCGCCAAAGAGAATACTTGAAATCCGCCGCTATCAGTAAGCATTGGACGTTCAAAACCGTTAAACTTATGCAAGCCACCCGCCTTCTCCAAAATATCCAGGCCCGGACGTAAATACAAATGATATGTATTACCTAATATAATCTGGGCCTTGATATCTTCTTTCAATTCATGCAAATGTACTCCTTTTACCGTACCTAAAGTACCAACGGGCATAAAGATAGGTGTTTTTATCTTCCCATGGTCTGTATTAATCAAACCAGCCCTAGCATTTGATTTAGAATCAGTATATTGTAGTTCAAATGTCATATCAACTTACTGTTAAATCTATGGCATCCTCTACTTTTTCATTCGTTAAAGCTATGGCAAATACCTCTTTCACATTACTTACATAATGGAAAGTAAGTCCTTTCAGATAAAGTGACGGAATCTCGTTAACGTCTTTCTGATTCTCTTCACTCATTATTATTTCTTTGATACCAGCCCGCTTTGCCGCTAAGATTTTCTCTTTTATTCCTCCTACAGGAAGTACCTTACCACGCAAAGTAATTTCTCCGGTCATAGCTAAATGGGCTTTCACTTTACGCTGTGTTAAAGCCGAAGCTAACGACGTAGCCATCGTGATACCTGCAGAAGGACCATCTTTCGGAATCGCTCCTTCTGGCACATGGATATGAATGTTCCAATTTTCAAATACATCCGGATTCAAATCTAATAAAGAAGCATGTGCTTTAATAAATTCGAGAGCTAACATGGCCGACTCCTTCATCACATCTCCCAAGTTACCGGTTAAAGTAAGCTTTCCGCCTTTGCCTTTACTTAAACTAGTTTCTACAAACAATATCTCACCACCGACAGCAGTCCAAGCAAGTCCAGTCACAACTCCTGCATACTCATTTCCCTGATACTTATCCCGGGTATATTCAGGAACTCCTAACAAATCTTTTAAATCAGTCGGTTTCACCTCATGCATGGGATAATTACCGTTGGTTGCATAAAAACGGGCTAACTTACGAAACACTTTCCCAATTTTCTTCTCCAATTCACGTACTCCAGATTCACGAGTATATGATTCGACAATTGCTTCAATCGTATTTTTCGGAATTTTTATCATTGTTCTATCAATACCCATCGACTCCATGATTTTCGGAATTAAATGTTTACGGGCAATCTCTATTTTTTCTTCCGTAATATAACCGCTAACTTCAATCAGTTCCATACGATCGAGTAGAGGAGCTGGAATCGAGTTCAGATTATTTGCCGTAGCAATAAACATTACTTTCGACAAATCATAATCCACATCCAAAAAATTATCATGGAAAGCATTATTCTGTTCCGGATCTAATACCTCCAACAAAGCAGACGAAGGATCTCCATTATGAGTTACTTGGGTTACTTTATCTATCTCATCCAAAATAAATACCGGATTGGATGAGCCGGCTTTCATCAGTCCTTTAATAATACGTCCCGGCATAGCCCCAATATACGTTTTACGGTGTCCACGAATCTCAGCTTCGTCATGCAAACCACCTAATGACATACGAACATACTTTCGCTTCAACGCTGCAGCAATAGATTTGCCCAAAGAAGTTTTACCGACTCCCGGAGGACCATATAAACAAAGAATCGGAGATTTCAAATCACCTCTTAACTTCAAGACAGCAAGATGCTCCAATATGCGTTCTTTAACTTTCTCCAGTCCGTAATGATCTTTATTCAATACCTTTTCTGCGTTAACCAGATTCAAATTATCTTCCGTGTATTCACTCCAAGGCAAATTCAGCATAGTCTGCAAATAGTTGAGTTGCACATTATAATCTGGTGACTGAGGATTGGTGCGTTCCAATTTCGCCATTTCACGGTCAAAAATCTTACGCACATCCATACTCCATTTCTTCCGAGCCGCCTGTTCTGTCATTTCATCAAGTTCCTGGTCTTGAGCACTCCCCCCCAATTCATCCTGAATATTCTTCATCTGTTGCTGAAGAAAATACTCACGCTGTTGCTGATCTATTTCCTCGCGTGTGCGCATCTGTATATTAGCTTTTAGCTCTGCTAACTGTATTTCACGACGCAACAAACTAACCAACCGATAAGCCCGGTTACGTAACGAACTTTCTTTCAAAAGTTCTATTTTCTCATCCGTTTTTAAAGGGAAGTTTGCACATATAAAGTTAACCAAAAACATTTTATTCGTTATATTCCGAATAGCAAACCCTGAATCAGACTGCATATTATCAGTTTGCACATACTTTATAGCCAAATCTTTACAAGTATCAACCAACACTTCAAATTCTTTATCATCCTTCTCAGGTAATCCTTCTTCGATGGAAGTAATTGTTCCCATCAAATAGTGAAGGCTGGGTTGTTCATGTACCTCAAGAAGACTAAAACGTTGCATTCCTTGTAATATAACTGTCGTACTCTGATCTGGCATTTCAAAAATACGTACAATCTTGGCTACGGTTCCAACAGTGTATAAATCATCAGTCTCCGGGTTTTCCGTTTCTGGTTGAAGCTGGCATACCGTACCAATCAGTTTATTATGCTTAATGGCATCATTTAACAACTTCAGAGACGATTTACGCCCTACAGACACAGGGAGAACTATTCCCGGAAATAACACCATATTTCGTAAAGGCAAAATAGGCAGGCACTTATCAATCTCTTGTTCAAACAAATGTTCTTCGTTTCCTTCAAAATCTGCGATTAACGAGAATGCACGCGGTTCACTCTCTTGAGTGTCTTCGAATTCGCTAAATCTTCTTCTTTTCATCATCTAAATTCTATACGTTTAAAGCGCCCTATTCAAATAGGCGCAAAGTGATTGCAAAATTACACATACTTTATTAAAAAAAGAAACCATAAGCCTTGAAATATCAATAATATATACTAAAAATAATCTTAAAATAATCAGCTACTGAAGTATTTTCTTTATTTTTGTTCTTCTTTTAAAGAAAAGTACATTATGTCAAAACCATATTTCTCATTCAAAAAATTTACTATTTATCATGATCGTTGCGCCATGAAAGTTGGTACCGATGGCGTACTTATCGGAGCATGGGCTAATATCAATAACGCACAACAAATATTAGACATCGGAACCGGATCCGGTCTAATTGCTTTAATGGCTGCTCAACGAAGCCAAGCAATAATTACCGGAATAGAAATCAATAAAGAAGCTGCCACACAAGCACAGGAAAATGTCGACAGAAGCCCATGGAAGGAACGCATAAAAATAATAAATGCAGATTTAAAAGAATTCAAAATAGAAACTCGCTTTAATGCCATAATTTCTAATCCGCCTTATTTTACGAATTCGCTAGAATGCCACAATAATGAGAGAAATACTGCCCGACATGATACCAAACTTTCCTTCCGGGAACTTATGCAATATACAGCAAAACTTTTGCATCCCGAAGGAGAGTTTTCCATTATTATCCCATCTAGTGAAGTCCACAATATACTGGGGTTAGCTATAGAGAATAAATTATATCCTTCGCGAAAAACTTGGGTCCAAACCACCCCTACAGCATCTTCTAAACGCTGCATGCTTGCATTTCGTTTCACGCCATCAGAGAGAGTAGAAGAAAAGACACTCATCCTCGAGCTTTCACCTTTAGTATACAGTAAAGAATATAAAAGCCTTACGCATGATTTTTATTTAAAAATGTGAATAACTTACCAACTATTATCCGACACTATATAATGTCAATATAAGCACTTTCCAGTTACTCACAAACAAAGGGTATTCAGTAAATATCATAAAAACTAAAAAAAGACATGTTCAAATGAGTGCTTTTACTTGATTTCACCTACCTTTTTCTTGTCGACCGTCTACATTTAAAAAGCAATTTTTGCTATAGAATTTTGCCCCCTTAATGGTTCTTTTTGGGAAATATTCCGTATCTTAGTTCCTTTGTTTAGATTGTTTTCGCTTAGGGTTACCAAACTCAAAATTTGGAGGAATATTTGAAAATACAAAAAGCCCATTAATCAGTAATGGATTGATTAGCCTAATGCATTAATTATATGCATCCCTCAACAACAAATAAAAACTACCACATCATTTTTTAGTCAATTTACGTAAAAGCTCACGATTCAAAACAAACAACTGACGATTACGATCTTTAAAATCTCCTTTCAAAGCATTCACCTCACTAAAATAATCAGAAAATATTTGTATTAATGAAGCAGGTAATGAAGATTGCTTAGCCTTATTTACTAACATATTAATCCCTTTGGGAACAATCTCCACTTCAATATCTTTCCCGGCCATCACAGGATCTCCATCATAATGAATGACTCCTTCTTTTGCCCGATGAATACGAATTTCCTTACATTTAAAAGTTTTAATCCGACTATTTTGATCTATTGTCTTATTAAATAATTGATAAGCCAAAGAAGGGACATCCAAAACCGTAAACGGTTCTAACACGGAAACATCCATCAGTCCATCGTTTAAAGAAGCCTGTGGAGCAATATAAGCATTGTTACCATATTGGGAAGCATTAGCACATGCAATCAAAAAAGCCTTATATTTTAATGTACCATCGCCTGTTTCAATCTCATAAGTTTCCGGTTCATATTTCAAACTTTCATGCAATGTATTTTCCAAATAAGTAAGCAAACCACGCCGTCCTGATGAAGCAAACTTCAAACTTACAAAAGCATCAAAACCTACTCCACAGGTACAGAAAAAAGGAATACCATTAATTTTCCCGTAATCCACACATTCCACAGCACCTTCATTAACCACATCCATGGCTCCTTTAACTTCCAATGGTATCTGCAAATGTCGAGCCAATCCATTGCCAGAACCACAAGGGATAATTCCCAATGCAGTAGGGGAGTGCCTTAAAGAACGCGCAACCTCATTAATCGTTCCGTCACCCCCTACGGCAACAACTACAGAAGCTCTCTCTTCAGCAGCTTTGGCTGCAAGCTCTACAGCATGACCGGCATATTCGGTAAGTATAATCTCACAATCATACTTTGATTTATCAATCCTCTCATCAATACATTGCAGAATCTGTTTCTTATTCTGTGTACCGGAAATAGGGTTAGCTATAAAAACAATTCTTTTTTTCTCATCCATATAATCGTCATCAACTTAGTTTGGCAAAAATAATACGAATCTTCTAAATAACACTTTCTAAACCCAATAGATTTATATAGCAAGAATTTTTTTAAGGAAAACTACATATTCAATTACATATTTTATTATCTTTGCCCCCTGTTTTCAAAGTATTGCTTATAATTGATATTTATAACATCTCAATAAACAGTAAATCAATTAGATAAGCTTTAAGCTTATACATTTAATAATATGGGATTATTACAAGAAAAGTTTAGCAAATTCAGACTGCCTCAAATGTACATGGAGAGAGGTGTTTACCCTTATTTTCGTGAAATTGACAGCGCACAAGACACAGAAGTAATCATGGACGGCAAAAAAGTCCTGATGTTCGGTTCAAATTCTTACATGGGATTAACCTATGATAAACGAATCATAGAAGCTGCAATCGCGGCAACCCGTAAATACGGTACTGGTTGCGCCGGTTCTCGATTACTGAACGGAACACTTGACCTACATTTACAATTAGAACATGAATTAGCAGAATTTATAGGAAAAGAGGATGCGTTAGTCTTCTCTACGGGATTTACCGTAAATGAAGGAGTAATCCCTTGTCTTACCGGCCGTAACGATTATATTATCTGTGATGATCGAGATCATGCTTCTATTGTCGACGGACGCCGGCTTTCATTTTCCACTCAGTTAAAATACAAACACAACGATATGGAAGAGTTGGAAAAGTTGTTGCAAGCATGTACCCCGGATGCTATCAAACTAATTATAGTAGATGGCGTATTTTCTATGGAAGGTGATTTGGCCAAACTTCCTGAAATCGTTCGCTTAAAAGAAAAATACAACGCAAGCATCATGGTAGACGAAGCGCATGGATTAGGAGTTTTTGGAAAACAAGGACGCGGAGTATGCGACCATTTCCAATTATCCGACCAAATAGATTTAATTATGGGAACCTTTTCTAAGTCGTTAGCTTCTATTGGTGGTTTCATCGCTTCCGATAAGGATACAATTAATTGGTTACGCCATAACGCTCGTTCTTATATTTTCCAAGCTAGTAACACTCCAGCTGCAACAGCTGCTGCCATGGAGGCTCTTCATATTATCCAAAATGAACCGGAACGCCAAAAACATCTTTGGGACATTACAAATTATGCACTAAAATGTTTCCGCGACAACGGTTTCGAAATAGGAGATACGGAAAGCCCGATTATACCTCTTTATATACGTGATGCAGACAAAACTTTTGAAGTAACAAAATTAGCTTTTGAAGAAGGAGTTTTCATTAATCCGGTAGTACCACCAGCATGCGCTCCCCAAGACACACTAGTACGCTTTGCCTTGATGGCGACACACTCAAAAGAACAAATAGACAGAGCTATAGAGAAACTTATTAAATGCTTTAAAGCTTTAGATCTTATTAAATAACAATTAGCAAAGCCGTACTATTACACAATAGTATGGCTTTACTAATTAATTACTTTAATAAATCAGAACAATTCAAAAACAATACCGTCTATCCTTATAAAACCCACTGATTTTCTATTAGATTTGATATATAAACTATGAAAAATACCCATATCAAGTTTATTATTCAAAAACACTTTTCATCTTCAATAAAAAACTTTCTATTATAGTGTAGGCAGACCGATACGAATTTTGACCATCTAAACAAAAAGAAACTAAAATTTGCGCAAATATATAGCTCATATGCTACTAATTACCAAATACTTATTGGTATAAGGAAGTGTTCAAGCATCAATAAAAAAGATAATGATCAATTTATGCTACATGCATAGAAAATTATCTCGCTTTCCCTGAAAAACTTTCTTTCTCACAGTTGTGAGAGTTCTCTTCTACAATATATGAAAGACATCTTTCACAATTGTGAGAGATTACTTGCACAGATGTGCGAAAGGAAATATTCAAGGAGAAACAAGACAGACACATTAAATAATTTACTATATTATAAGGTATTCCTACTCTTATTATTTAATTAAATATTAATTGTTTATATTTTGTTTCTGCCAATTACATTTCGTTTCTTTATAAAACAATATTAGACACAACTTGAACATAAACGATAGTTTTAAAGAAGAATTAAAAGAAAATTTTTCTTATATGGATTAGCAATGATTTATCGTAAAAGAGAAATACTTTAAAGCCTTACGTTAATCTTTGACTAAACCTTGCAAGGTGGTATAATAAAGTGGATAAATCAGTATTCCATACCTTTGGAAGAGTAGTTAAATCCCATTCAAATGCACTATTGGAATATTATTAATTTCTTTGAAAGGAGGGCAACAATACTGCGGTGGAATTATTCAATATCAAAATTAAAGCTTTCATAATACATTTAGGATAGTTAGTTAGGAATAAGAAGTTCTTTTATACAATACAGACTTACTATGTTATATAGCTAAAAGGGATCAATGAATAAATCTGAGGGTTGAAATTATAAATTCTTATCTTTGCCTTCAAATTTATAGATATATGGAGTTA